>NZ_JAKJSU010000004.1:0-1193564 GCF_050337265.1 Vibrio lamellibrachiae | reverse complement strand
CCCTTAAGGGTTGTTCAAGACTAGAACGTTGATAGGCAGGGTGTGTAAGTGCTGTGAGGCATTGAGCTAACCTGTACTAATTGCCCGTGAGGCTTAACCATACAACACCCAAGGGGTTTTGTGGACTCAATATAAGAACATTGAATGCGTGTTTGAACTTTTATAATCAGTTTTCCGAATTTTAGAATTTGCTTGGCGACCATAGCGTTGCGGACCCACCTGATCCCATGCCGAACTCAGAAGTGAAACGCAGTAGCGCCGATGGTAGTGTGGGGTTTCCCCATGTGAGAGTAGGACATCGCCAGGCTTTAAATATCGTTTTTAGGTCAAGACCTAAAAACAGATGGACACTTGCTATTGCAGGTATGCCACTGCGGAGTGGTAGTTCAGTTGGTTAGAATACCGGCCTGTCACGCCGGGGGTCGCGGGTTCGAGTCCCGTCCACTCCGCCACTTATTCTGAGTTTCAGCTCATTAAAACTGAAGATAGGGGTGTAGCTCCAATTGGCAGAGCAGCGGATTCCAAATCCGCGTGTTGGGAGTTCGAATCTCTCCACCCCTGCCATATTTAAGGCTCTAGCAGAAATGCTGGAGCCTTTTTGCTTTCCGTATGTATATTCTAAGAATAGATCTGCGTGTTCCCAAAAATTTAAAATAGCACATGTTGCAACTTCGGATCTTTCCACTCTTTCCACTCTTACCGCATCTAAAGCAGTAGCAGGAATGTCGAAGTTTTTTGGCTTTTTAACATATCCACATTTATCACTCTCCTTACGTTTGTCATCCATAGTTTTCGGGCTACTAATAGCAACTCACATTATCGTCGTTAACATGTATCCATTTATATGATTTTAGATATCTATAAACAGAATGCCGGATTGTAATTAGCCTGCCAATATTGTTCTCTATGTGCGTTACCCCTCAAAATCTGGTGAAATTCAATATCTTCCATTTTTGGTTTCAAATTTGAGACTACGCTTGTTACAGGTAAGTCACTGTCAGGGAGCACGAAAGATGCAACAGGAAGATGGTTTAGTTGAACACGGTTACTTTACGGAAATGCACATCGATACAATTCTAGAAAACCTAGATATTGTGCGTAAAAGTATGTTCGAACGTGAGACTTTAGAAGGAGAGTTAGAGCAAAAATTTCCTTCTGTGTGCTTAATCGGCCTAGGTAGGTGTGGATCTAACATAGCCCTTGATGTTGCAACTCTTGTCTATAATGCACGCGGAAACTATTTATCCGATGAAGCATCAGAAATAAAACCCTACGAGCAAGATAGAGGGCCGGTGAGTTGGCTGAAAGGGCGTCTATCGGGTAGCTCTGATTCAAAAGGGCACCCCGTTTACTTAATTGAGCCTGTTGTTATGGTAGGGGATCTCGATAAGGATATTGAAGGACGTATTCGTTACTCTACAAGTAAAGGTCGCCTCGATTTTTTGGAGAACTACAAAAAAATCAAAATAATGGACCTCTCTGAAGTTCATGCAGGTGGAGCGGGTAACGCACCTATACTCGGGCAATATCTCGCCAAAACAATTTTGAATAGAAAAACGAGTAACTTCTCTAATGAAACGTGGCGGTATCTTCACTCTTATCTAGTCGACTCTTGTGGAATTAAGGCCAATCAGTCTCGCCTCTACTTTTATATATTTAGCTCAGGTGGCGGCACCGGTTCGGGTATGGCTTCTGAATTTGGTCTTGCTCAACAATACTCTTATATGAGTAAAACCTTTGATCTCGCTGTTCCTAAAAGTAGTGCGTCAAGTAACAAACCACATAGCTTTGTATTTGAGCCGATCTTCACTTCCGGTATTTGTATTTTGCCTAATATCTGGGGTGAGAATGTCGAACCATCGGAAGCTTTACATATCAACTCTGGTCGCTTGCTTTGTAAGTACCTGTCAGAAGAGTGGAGCTTCTCTTATAACCTTGATGCTGTTGAAGAAGGCGAAGAGAGTTCGGATGTATTGAGTCGGATTCGCCCTTGGAATGCGATGATGTTAATCTCAAATGACATTATGCGTTATGCGGAAAATGGAGAGGAGAAGAGCAAGAAAGAAATTGATGTGAATAAAATGGAGAAGTATGCCAATCAGTATATATCGCAGCAGATCTTTAATATTCTGACTGCCCAAGCGGTGACTTCAGATTACGATGAAAACTACTTTAGAAATGCTGGCATTGATATTGCTGAAACGATAAGACTCGATGCTAACGATTTGTTTATGAGCCTTGCAGGGCCGGTAGCCATTGCTTACTCAGAGAGCGTAGTTGGGCCAAATAGAAATGGCCCGACTGATGTCGATGACTTGTTCTATCGTTCAATCGAATTACCTCACTTTAATCAGCAAACACAGGCTATAGAGGGGATAAGCCTATTACCCGTTGAGTCATCGAAGTACGCAGAGCTGTTAAGGCGTTATAAAGAAGCAAACTTTGAATTGGATGAACTAAAAGATCTTCATTTCTTTAAAAACTGTTCGTCGATTGTCTCCATAATATCTCTACCTAAAGACTTTAAGCTGACTTACACCGCTTTAAATCGTCTTAAGTCTCATATAAATAAACTATTTCCGAATACAACTCTAAAGCGTTATGCACTTGTCATTGGAACCTCACCGAATCTATCATTAACTACTTTGGTCTCAAAGAGCCCTTGTTTAAGTGATGATTTTCTTACTTTGATTGTGGCTTATGTGAAGCGTTGTTTCGCTAAAGATGAGTTTAGATATAGCGACATCATAGATAAAGTAATATTAAAAGCGATTAAGGAAGATGATTTTGATGAGGAGGAAGTTAAGTCGTATTTCCTTAACTACGAAAATCCGGCGAAGGTACTTGATACAAATTGGTATGCTATTAAACCGATGTATGAGAAAAAATATCGAGAGTTGATTTCAGATAAGAAAAAATTCACGTCTATTAACGACATACGACTTACCTCAGACTGCGTTATTCGAGCCCTAAAGTATATAAGAGAGATTTACCGTCATAAAATAAGTAAGACAAGTATTGTCTCACTAAATGCTCCTTTATCTCTTTCCGAACCATTACCGAAGCCGAAAATCACTCGGAATAATGAAGCTAAAAAGAAAAGTCAGCCTGTACTGAAAAAGAAAAATATATTAATTATTGATGATGACGTTGCAGGTGAAGATGAGGGGGAAAGTTAAACTGTTACTTCTGATGCTCAAAAACGAAAAAGCCTCGCTATAAGCGAGGCTTTGAATTTCTATATAAACCGATTATTTTAGCATCGCTTCATTAGCGTTCTCACGGATGTGCTTCAGTATAGCTTTTACGCCACGAGCACTAGAGCCAACAGTGTTACCTGACTTCATGTAGTCAGTACCGCCAGAGAAATCAGTTAAGATTGCACCAGATTCACGAGCGATAAGCTCACCAGCAGCAAGATCCCAAGGCTTAAGACCTAGCTCAAAGAAACCATCTACACGACCTGCAGCTAGGTAACAAAGATCAAGCGCTGCAGAGCCAGTACGACGGAAATCAGCACAGTCTACGAATAGCGCTGACATGATTTTGAAGTAAGATTCAGAATGCTGTTTTTGTTTGTATGGAAAGCCTGTAGCTAGAATAGCGCCATTAAGATCTTTTAATGGGTTTACACGTAGGCGACCATTGTTAAGTTGTGCACCGGCACCGCGTTGAGCTGTGAACAGTTCGTTTAACATTGGGTCGTATACACAAGCAACTTCAGTTTTACCGTTGATGCGTACAGCGATAGATACAGCGAAGTGAGGAATACCTTTTACAAAGTTCGTAGTTCCATCCAGTGGGTCGATGATCCATTGCACGTCGTTATCTTTACCTTCGATAAGACCGTTTTCTTCACCGATAACAGAGTGATCAGGGTATGAACTCTTAATAGTATCAATGATTAGTGCTTCAGCCTCACGATCTACATTGGTCACAAAGTCATGTGTACCTTTTAATGTAGTCTCGATTTTGTCTGGGTTTTCTAGTGATTTAGCAATATGATTGCCCGCTTTTCGCGCAGCGCGAATAGCAATGTTTAGCATTGGATGCATACAAATTTTCCCAACGGATGTTAAAGAACGAAAAAAGCTGGCGCAGTATACCAGAGCTGAAGTGAAATGGAAGTGGTTATTTTTTGTGCAGTTAAATTGAGTATCATTTTACGGTCACAATTTGCAACATAGATATGCTAGAATTTGAACGTTTTTAATCATGTTGTAGAGAAGCTATATGTTAGACAACGTTAAGGTTGTACTTGTTGGTACATCACATTCAGGAAATATCGGTTCTGCGGCTCGTGCTATGAAAGTGATGGGGTTAAGCCAACTTGTTTTAGTTGACCCACAGTGTGAAATCGATGATCAAGCGCTTGCATTGGCCGCTGGTGCTAGTGACCTTGTTGAGAACGCAACGATAGTAGATACCCTTTCTCAAGCAGTTGAAGATTGTCGACTGGTTGTCGGTTCTAGTGCACGTTCTCGTACTCTTGATTGGCCAATGCTAGAGCCAAGAGAATGTGGTGAGAAGTTCGTGAGTGAAGGTCAGAAACAGCCAGTAGCGTTAGTGTTTGGACGAGAAAGAACGGGTTTAACAAACGAAGAACTGCAAACTTGCCACTATCACGTATGTATCCCAGCAAACCCAGAATACAGTTCACTGAACTTAGCAATGGCGGTACAGACATTAAGCTATGAAATACGTGTAGCGCATTTGTCTCAAGAGCAGAGCCAATATGAAAAAAGTGATAGTTCGGTAGAAGAATACCCGCGTCACAAAGAGTTAGAAATGTTTTATGAGCATCTTGAAAAAGTGATCACCGATACCCAGTTTATATCTAAAGAACAACCAGGTCAGGTGATGAATAAACTCAAACGCCTTTTCAGTCGCGCAAGACCTGAAATACAAGAGCTTAATATCTTACGAGGCATTTTGTCTTCGATAGAGAAGAAGAACTAATTAAATCTGAAAAATAAAAAATACCTGACTAAAATGGTCAAACTAATACTTGACCATTTTAGTCAGGTATGAAAAGATTCATACCACATAAATAATGTGGATATGAGCAATATGAGACTGACATCTAAAGGAAGATATGCGGTAACAGCCATGTTAGATGTGGCGCTGCATTCTCAAGAAAACCCAGTGCCCCTCGCTGATATTTCTGAACGACAAGGAATCTCTCTCTCTTATTTAGAACAACTGTTTTCTAAATTAAGAAAAGCTGGTTTGGTTGCGAGTGTTCGCGGACCTGGCGGTGGCTACCGCCTCGGTGAAGATGCAGATCAAATTGCAATTGGTTCAGTTATTTCTGCAGTCGATGAGTCAGTAGATGCGACGAAATGTAGTGGGAAAGGAAATTGCCAAGGTGGTTCTCGTTGTCTTACTCATACATTATGGCGTGACTTGAGCGCACGGATTAGTGGTTTTCTAAATAACATAACACTTGGTGAGCTAATGAAGGACAGTGATATATTAGATATTTCTGACCGTCAAGATATTGAATTAGCCGTAAACCAAGGTGTATCAGAAAAAATACCTAGCGCAACATCTATTAGCGCGAATGTTCGTTCATAGCGAAATGGTTTTACATTGGAGTAATAAATGAAACTGCCTATTTATTTTGATTATTCAGCAACATGCCCAGTCGACCCACGAGTTGCCGAAAAAATGGTTCAGTGTATGACGATGGATGGCAACTTCGGTAACCCCGCCTCTCGTTCACACCGTTATGGCTGGCAGGCAGAAGAGTCCGTGGATAATGCACGTGAACAAATTGCTGATTTATTAAATGCAGATCCTCGAGAAATTGTATTTACATCGGGCGCAACTGAGTCTGATAACCTTGCCATTAAAGGTGCAGCACACTTCTATGGTAAGAAAGGTAAGCACGTTATTACCTGCAAAACCGAGCATAAAGCGGTACTTGATCCTTGTCGCCAGTTAGAGCGTGAAGGCTATGAGGTAACATACCTTGAGCCTGAATCTAATGGCATTATCGACTTGAACAAGCTGCAAGCTGCAATGCGTGATGACACTGTGCTTGTTTCTATCATGCACGTGAATAACGAAATTGGCGTAATTCAAGACATCACATCTATTGGTGAGCTCTGTCGTGCTCGTAAGATTGTATTTCATGTTGATGCAGCACAATCAGCGGGTAAAATCCCGCTAGACGTTAAAGAGATGAAGGTTGATTTGATTTCACTTTCGGCTCATAAAGTATATGGGCCTAAAGGTATCGGTGCTCTATATGTAAGCCGTAAACCTCGTATTCGTCTTGAAGCTCAAATGCACGGCGGTGGTCATGAACGTGGTTTCCGTTCTGGTACATTAGCGACGCACCAAATTGTTGGTATGGGCGAAGCATTTGCCATTGCTAAGCAAGATATGCAAAAAGATTTTGAGCACGCTAAAGCACTTCGTGAACAGCTACTTAATGGTGTTATCGACCTTGAAGCAGTAACTGTAAACGGTGACTTAGAGCAACGTGTACCGCACAATCTAAACGTAAGCTTCGCTTTCGTTGAAGGTGAGTCACTGTTGATGTCTCTGAAAGACCTAGCGGTTTCTTCTGGTTCTGCATGTACTTCGGCGAGCTTAGAGCCATCATACGTGTTACGTGCACTTGGTCTAAATGACGAATTAGCGCATAGCTCAGTAAGATTTTCATTCGGTCGTTTTACAACGGCAGAAGAAGTGGACTACGCAATCGCACAGATTCGTGTAGCCGTAAATAAATTACGCGACATGTCTCCTCTATGGGATATGTATAAAGAAGGGATTGATTTGGACACCGTTGAGTGGGCACATCACTAATCTCAGGGAAATAGAGGATTCGAGGTAACTATCATGGCTTATAGCGAAAAAGTAATAGATCACTACGAAAACCCACGTAACGTAGGTTCGTTTGATAAAGAAGACCCAAGTGTCGGTAGTGGCATGGTTGGTGCGCCAGCTTGTGGCGATGTAATGAAACTTCAAATTAAAGTAACACCTGATGGTATTATTGAGGACGCGAAGTTCAAAACTTATGGTTGTGGTAGCGCAATCGCTTCTAGCTCTCTTGTTACTGAGTGGGTTAAAGGTAAAAGTATTGATGAAGCAGCAGCGATAAAAAACTCTGAAATTGCCGAAGAATTAGAATTGCCTCCAGTGAAAGTTCACTGCTCAATTCTAGCGGAAGACGCGATTAAAGCAGCCGTTGCTGATTACAAAAAAAAGCGCTAATTAACGATAGGGAGCAGTAAATTGTTCCCTCTAAAGTTCTACTTATTATATAAACACAAGGTTGTAGTATGGCCATCACCATGACAGATACGGCAGCAGGCCGAGTTCAATCATTCTTAGAGAACCGCGGTAAAGGTATCGGGTTGCGACTAGCAGTGAAAACAACTGGCTGTTCAGGTATGGCATACGTACTTGAGTTCGTAGATGAGTTGAATGAAGAAGACCAAGTCTTCGAACACTCGGGTGTTAAGGTCATTATTGATCCGAAAAGCTTAGTTTACTTAGATGGCACAGAGCTTGATTATGTAAAAGAAGGGCTAAATGAGGGTTTTGAATTTAATAACCCTAACGCCAAAGGTGAGTGTGGTTGTGGTGAAAGCTTCAACGTTTAATTAGATAAGATAGCTAAGAAGGCGCTGCTTTCTTAGCTAGCATCTTAGGATTGATGTTTCATGAATCATTTTGAATTATTTGGGCTACCTATTCAGTTTACACTGGACGGTAGCCTTCTTTCTTCTCAGTTTAGAGAGCTGCAAAAACGCTTCCACCCTGATAACTTTGCTGCTTCATCTGAGCGTGACCGATTAATGTCTGTGCAAAAAGCGGCGCAAATTAACGACGCTTATCAAGCACTCAAGCATCCGATCTCTCGTGCGGAATACTTATTATCACTTAATGGTGTAGAGTTGCGTTCCGAAACACAAACTATGCAAGATCCTATGTTTCTCATGGAGCAGATGGAGCTGAGAGAAGAGTTAGAAGAAATTGAGTCTGCGACAGACGCTGAAGATAAACTGTTTGATTTTGAAAGCAGAATCAGCGCTATGTTTAAGAAACAGCAATCAGAACTTGAAATAGAATTGACCAATTCACATTGGACCAGCGCCGCTGATTTGGTAAGAAAATTAAAATTTATTGCTAAGTTATTACAACAAATAGAACAAGTCGAAGATCGACTACTTAGTTAATAAAACAAAGCTAATTAGAATAATTAAGGACGCTTAAATGGCACTACTTCAAATTGCCGAACCAGGACAAAGCTCTGCACCTCACCAACATAAATTGGCCGCAGGGATTGATTTAGGTACAACCAATTCACTTGTTGCTTCTGTTCGAAGTGGCGAAGCGACGCCTCTTAAAGACGACCAATCACGTACGATTCTCCCTTCTGTCGTCAACTACTCCGGTGATACTTTAACTGTCGGTCAAAGTGCTCACGATCAAGCTGAGTCAGATCCGGTTAATACGATTATTTCGGTGAAGCGTTTAATCGGCCGTTCTTTGCAAGATATTCAAAGTCGTTATCCAACACTACCGTATCAATTTGAAGAGAGTGATAACGGGCTGCCTGTGTTACAAACAGCGCAAGGTTCAAAGAACCCGATTCAAGTGTCAGCCGACATATTGAGAGTGTTAGGGCAACGTGCTGAAAAAACACTAGGTGGAGAATTAGCTGGTGTGGTGATTACCGTACCTGCGTACTTTGATGATGCGCAAAGAGCGGGCACCAAAGATGCAGCTAACTTAGCCGGTTTACATGTACTACGTCTTCTAAATGAACCTACTGCAGCGGCGCTCGCGTATGGTTTAGACTCTGGTAAAGAGGGCATTATTGCTGTCTATGACTTAGGTGGCGGTACGTTTGATATCTCTATTTTACGCTTGTCAAAAGGTGTGTTTGAAGTATTAGCAACCGGTGGGGACTCTGCGCTAGGTGGTGATGATTTTGATCACTTGATTGCTGAACATCTGTTGTCACAAATCAATATAAATACAGAGCTAACCGCAGAGCAACGTCGACAGCTACTTAATGCTGCGACTCAAGCGAAAATCGAACTGTCAGCACATAATAGCTGTGACGTTTCAGTACTCGGTTGGCAAGGGACATTAACTCGCACTGAGTTTAATGATCTGGTGACACCTTTAATTAAAAGAACATTACTCTCTTGTCGCAGAGCATTAAAAGATGCCTCTGTTGAGAAGGACGAAGTTATGGAAGTCGTCATGGTTGGCGGTTCTACACGTACTCCACATGTTCGTGACTTGGTTGGTGGATTCTTTGACCGTAAACCGTTGACTGATATTAATCCTGATGAAGTTGTGGCTATAGGTGCAGCTATTCAAGCTGACGTACTCGCTGGAAATAAGCCAGATTCAGAAATGTTATTGCTTGATGTTATTCCACTTTCATTGGGGATTGAAACAATGGGTGGATTGGTTGAAAAAATCATTCCACGCAATACCACAATCCCTGTAGCTAAAGCTCAAGAGTTTACGACGTTTAAAGATGGTCAAACAGCCATGACCATCCATACCGTTCAAGGTGAGCGTGAAATGGTTGATGATTGTCGATCGCTAGCTCGCTTTGCTCTGAAAGGAATCCCTCCAATGACAGCTGGAGCTGCACATATCCGCGTGACTTATCAAGTCGATGCTGATGGACTACTTTCAATTACAGCAATGGAAAAAAGCACAGGTGTGAAGTCTGACATACAAGTCAAACCATCCTATGGTTTGAGTGATAATGAAGTCGCTAGCATGCTGAAAGACTCAATGACTTATGCAAAAGAAGACATGGGCGCTCGAGCACTAGCAGAACAGCGTGTAGAAGCCGATCGAGTTATTGAAGGCCTTATCGCCGCTATGCAGGCAGATGGTGACGAACTGTTATCTGAAGCTGAAGAACAAGCACTGATCAAAGCGATAGAGTCATTGATTGAGCTTCGTAATAGTGATGACCCAGATGCCATTGAGCATGGAATTAAACAGACTGATAAAGCGAGCCAAGATTTTGCTTCTCGTCGTATGGATAAGTCCATTCGTGCTGCGCTATCAGGCCAGTCAGTTGATGATATTTAAGAGATAAAATTTATGCCTAAAATTGTAGTGTTACCTCACGAAGACCTTTGCCCGGAAGGTGCTGTATTAGAAGCAGAGAAAGGACAAACCGTTCTTGATGTTGCCCTTAAAAATGGCATTGCTATCGAGCATGCTTGTGAAAAATCGTGTGCTTGTACAACTTGCCATGTCGTTATTCGTGAAGGTTTTGACTCACTTGAAGAGAGTGATGATCTTGAAGACGATATGTTAGATAAAGCTTGGGGCTTAGAGATGGAATCTCGTTTAGGTTGCCAAGCGAAAGTAGCAGACGCAGATTTAGTGGTGGAAATTCCAAAGTACACCTTAAACCTTGCGTCAGAAGAGCACTAAACTTAACAAATAGGTTAACTACTAATTAAGGAATAATGATGAGCTTGAAATGGATTGACTCGCGTGACATTGCGATTGAGCTTTGTGATTTACACCCAGACACAGATCCTCAAACGGTTCGCTTTACAGACCTGCATCAGTGGGTGTTGGATCTTGAAGATTTTGAGGATGATCCCAAGCACTCTAACGAGAAGATCTTGGAAGCCATAATGTTGTGCTGGATGGATGAAATCGACTAGTTACCGGAAAAAGAACGAATAATTATTAAAACGGACCTTATGGTCCGTTTTTTTTATCAAATTGACACTTTCATCCTACATAATGCTAACATTCTTGCGTTATTAAAAATGGTATTAAAACCTTACACAGACAAGGAGAAACCATGTCAACACAGATGTCCCTATTTATCAGTCGTGAGCCTGCTCAGCCACAGTGGGGCGACAAAGCCATTTTGTCATTTTCAGACAATGGTGCAACAGTCCATATTGGCGAAGGCCATGACCTTGGTGCGGTTCAACGTGCAGCTCGTAAACTTGATGCTCAAGGTGTTAAATCAGTATCTTTGCAAGGCGAAGGCTGGGATCTAGAAAGTATCTGGGCTTTTCAACAAGGCTACAGAAGCCCTAAAAAGACCAATAACCTCGAGTGGCAACCATTAGATCCTGAGTCACAAGTTGAATTAGAAGCTCGCATTAAGACAACCGATTGGACTCGCGACATCATTAATAAGACGGCTGAAGAAGTCGCGCCTAGACAGCTAGCAACAATGGCCGCTGAATTTATTAAGTCAGTCGCTCCTAAAGGTACTGTCAGCGTTAAGATTGTTAAAGATCGTGATCTATTGGCGGAAGGTTGGCAGGGGATATTTGCCGTTGGCCGTGGTTCAGAGAGAACGTCAGCGATGCTTCAACTCGACTATAACCCAACAGGCGACGAGAATGCGCCTGTGTTTGCCTGTCTCGTTGGTAAGGGAATCACATTTGACTCTGGTGGTTACAGCATTAAACCTGGTCAGTTTATGACAGCTATGAAGGCTGATATGGGCGGCGCTGGAACGATCACTGGTGGACTCGCATTAGCTATTACACGTGGTCTGAATAAGCGCGTGAAGCTTATTTTATGTTGTGCTGAGAACATGATTTCTGGCCGTGCATTAAAGCTAGGCGATATCATCACGTACAAAAATGGCAAGACTGTTGAGATAATGAACACCGATGCGGAAGGCCGCTTGGTTCTGGCTGACGGGCTTATGTATGCAAGTGAACATAATCCTGAGTTGATCATTGACTGTGCAACCCTGACCGGCGCGGCTAAAAACGCGCTGGGTAATGATTACCATGCACTGCTAAGTTTTGATGATGAATTATCACAAAAAGCATTGAGTGCTGCAGGTCATGAAAAAGAAGGTTTATGGCCACTTCCATTAGCGGACTTTCACCGTGGAATGCTACCATCAAACTTTGCTGATTTGTCCAATATCAGTAGTGGTGATTACACGCCAGGTGCAAGCACCGCAGCAGCGTTTCTTTCTTACTTTGTTGATGATTATAAGAAAGGCTGGGTTCATATGGATTGTGCAGGTACTTACCGTAAGTCTTCAAATGACAAATGGGCTGCAGGCGCAACAGGAATGGGCGTTCGCACTCTAGCTCGCTTCCTAACAGAACAAGCTAAATAGCATTTAGTAATCAGATACATCTAATTATAAAAGCCGCTAAAAATCATAGCGGCTGATAACAACAATAATTGAAACAAAAAGGATATTTTATGGCTCTTGAAAGAACTTTTTCTATCGTTAAACCAGATGCAGTAAAGCGTAACTTGATTGGTGAGATCTACCACAGAATCGAGAAAGCAGGCCTACAGGTTATTGCTGCAAAAATGGTTCAACTTACTGATGAGCAAGCTGGTGGGTTTTACGCAGAGCATGAAGGTAAAGAGTTTTACCCTGCGCTTAAAGAGTTCATGACATCGGGTTCAATTATGGTTCAGGTCCTTGAAGGGGAAAATGCTATTGGTCGTTACCGTGAGTTAATGGGAAAAACCAACCCAGAAGAAGCGGCGTGTGGCACACTTCGCGCTGATTACGCTATCAGTATGCGTTATAACTCTGTACACGGTTCAGATAGCCCTGAATCTGCTGCGAGAGAGATTGAATATTTCTTCCCGAGTTCAGAAATCTGCCCGCGTTCGAACTAAATATTCTCAAGTAAAAACCGTCTATTTAAAACCTCAGCCTAGTTGCTGAGGTTTTTTTATGCTTGCATTCGTATGAAAGGTTAATAAATAACCACTGGTAAATAATAGAGTTAACTATTTCCAACTAGACTTAACTTGTTGGCAACACGTAAAGGCTGTACAATTCGCGCCCTTAAATCTTGTTTCTGTTATTGAGAGGCTACATGACCACTGAAAAAATCAATCTACTCGATTTTGATCGTAAAGGTATGCGTAAATTTTTTGCTGAAGAGTTGGGTGAAAAAGCATTCCGCGCTGATCAGTTGATGAAGTGGATTTATCACTTTGGTTGTGATGACTTCGACAAGATGAATAACATCAATAAAAAGCTTCGCGAAAAACTAAAGCACCGTTGTGAAATCAAAGCACCTTATGTGTCTGAAGCACTTCACTCACAAGACGGCACCATTAAATGGGCGATGCGTGTTGGTGATCAAGACGTTGAAACGGTTTATATCCCTGAAGAAGACCGTGCGACTTTGTGTGTCTCTTCTCAAGTCGGCTGTGCATTAGAATGTAAGTTCTGCTCAACTGGCGCTCAAGGCTTTAACCGTAACCTTAAAGTATCAGAAATTATTGGTCAGGTTTGGCGAGCAGCGAGAGAAATCGGTCTAGAAAAAGAGACAGGTCGTCGTCCTATTACCAATATCGTAATGATGGGCATGGGCGAGCCACTTCTCAACATGAAAAATCTAATCCCTGCATTAGAGATCATGCTGGATGATTTTGGCTTTGGTTTGTCAAAGCGACGCGTAACAGTGTCGACCTCTGGTGTTGTTTCAGGCCTTGATCAAATGACCGGAACGATTGACGTTGCTCTAGCAATTTCTCTACATGCACCAAATGATAAGCTTCGCAGTGAAATCATGCCAATTAATGATCGTTGGGATATCCAAGACTTCTTAGCTTCAGTTCGCCGTTATATTGCATCATCGAATGCAAACCGTGGCCGAGTGACTGTTGAGTATGTTCTATTAGATCATGTGAATGATGGAATGGAGCACGCGAGAGAGCTAGGCGAGTTAATGAAAGACACGCCATGCAAATTCAACTTGATTCCATTTAACCCGTATCCGGGTTCTCCATATAAAAAGCCGAGCAACTCTCGTATTGATCGCTTTATGAAGACACTCATGGAATATGATTTTACGGTGACGACGAGGAAGACTCGTGGTGATGATATCGATGCAGCATGTGGACAATTAGTCGGCGATGTTATAGATAGAACTAAGCGGACAAAAATGAACGCAGCGGTCGGTGAGCAAATACCAACCAAATCGCTTTAATTCGAAAGATGAAAACAAAGCCAGAGCATGCTCTGGCTTTGTTGTTTTTACATTTTGAAATTAAATTATGGCGATTCTATGTAAAATTTATGAAAAACCTTGACCTGCTTGTGATTTTCGATTGATGGGCATGTTGTTAATCGGTCAATATCTATTAGAATTGCTTATTAGCCTGGTGTTTCAGTTTTGATTCAGGTTTTCGAAGGATTTTTAAGGTTATTACCTTGAATTTTGCTGTATTAAGTGAGGTTAATCCCTTAACAACTATCTGTTTTTGTACATTGAAGTGACTACCAACTATAACTAATAAAAGTTATCGCTTTACAAGAACACCTAAACGAGAAGTACATTACTAATGAGTACTGAACAAGATATTGTAATTGAAGCGCCACAAGTGGCAGAAAAAAAGAAAGAAGCGGGAACGATTCTTAAAGAGCGACGCATTGAGTTAGGATTAAGCCAGAAACAAATCGCTGATCGTTTACGTTTGCGTTTATCTCTTATTGAAGGAATAGAAGACAATAACTTTGAGTCAGGGCAGGTCGCGACGTTTATTCGTGGTTATTTGCGCTCTTATGCAAAAGCGGTAAACATAGATGAATCGATCGTTTTAAGTGCACTGGCTGATTGTGGGGATGCCCAGCATCAAGAGCAAGAGATGATGAGCTTTTCACGCAAAACCAAACGTGAGCGCCATGATAGCCGTATCATGATGCTTACTTGGGGCATTCTAGCGATTATTATCGCAATCTCATCAATTTGGTGGTGGCAAAACCAACTCCAAGATACGCTGATCATATCAAGTAGCGATGAAATTGAAGCTATTCAAACTGAATCAAATCAATCGACCCAAATCGAAACGCTAGATCCAGTTGTAGAAAGTGAGCTGTCTAGCGAGCTTCCTGAGCCAATATACCAACAAGAAAATTTAGATGAAACTACACCTGCTGAATCTGTTGGTACTCAAACTGTTGCGCCAACTGCGAGTGATGCAAGCGTTGAAGCGATTGAAGTAGCTAAGCCTGCTGAAAAAGTAGAGCCAGTTGTCATTGCAGAACCTGTGGCTAAAGCAAATGAACCTGCACACTCTTCTGCAACGCTACGTCCGCTAACTATGACCTTCAAAGCTGACTGTTGGATCCAAGTGAAAGATGCCTCTGGTAAGGTACTTTCTACAGGGATTAAGAAGGCAGGTCAGAACATCAATTTAGATGCAAAATCTCCGCTAAATATTATTCTAGGTGCACCAGAAAGTGTTTCAATGACATTTGCGAGTGAACCTGTCGACCTTTCTGGGTATACTTCAGGTAAAGTAGCTCGATTCACCTTACCTTAGAACCTAATTATGCAATACGAATCCCCTATTAAACGTCGCCCATCGACACGTATATACGTGGGTGACGTGCCTATTGGTGATGGTGCCCCGATTGCGGTGCAGTCCATGACTAATACACGCACGACCGATGTAGCCGCTACCGTGGCTCAAATTCGATCACTTGAAAAAGTGGGCGCTGATATTGTTCGCGTTTCCGTGCCGACAATGGATGCAGCCGAAGCCTTTAAGCTGATTAAACAGCAAGTTTCTGTTCCGTTGGTGGCCGATATTCACTTTGATTATCGCATTGCACTTAAAGTTGCTGAGTATGGCGTGGATTGTTTGCGCATTAACCCTGGTAATATCGGCAGTGAGGCACGTGTTCGCTCTGTTGTTGATTGCGCACGCGACAAAAATATTCCTATTAGAATCGGTGTTAATGGCGGTTCATTAGAAAAAGATATCCAAGTTAAATATCGAGAGCCGACACCTGAAGCGTTAGTTGAATCTGCAATGAGACATGTTGATATTCTTGACCGTCTTAATTTTGATCAATTTAAAATTAGCGTCAAAGCGTCTGATGTTTTCTTAGCTGTCGACTCATATCGCTTATTGGCGAAGAAAATCGATCAGCCTCTGCACCTAGGGATTACGGAAGCGGGCGGCATGCGTGCTGGCTCGGTAAAATCATCCGTTGGCTTAGGTATGTTACTCGCTGAAGGCATCGGTGATACATTGCGTATTTCTTTAGCGGCTGACCCAGTTGAAGAGATCAAAGTTGGTTTTGATATTCTAAAATCACTTAGAATTCGCTCTCGAGGTATTAACTTTATTGCTTGTCCTAGCTGCTCACGCCAAGAGTTTGATGTGATCAATACAGTGAACGCATTAGAAGAGCGCCTTGAAGACATTATTACTCCGTTGGATGTGTCCATCATAGGCTGTGTTGTAAACGGACCAGGCGAAGCTGAAGTCTCTCATTTAGGCTTAGCGGGAAGTAATAAAAAAAGCGCATTTTATGAAGACGGTAAACGTCAAAAAGAGCGATTTGATAACGATGATCTTGTTGCAAAATTAGAAGCAAAAATTCGAGCTAAAGCATCTATGGTTGACGAAAGTAACCGTATTGCTGTTCAACAAATTGAAAGCGCTCAATTAGACAATGATCAAATCGACAATAACTAATTTACGGTAAATATTGTGGCAAAACATATTCAAGCAATCCGAGGCATGAACGATTGTCTCCCAACTCAATCTCCGCTTTGGCATAAAGTTGAAGGCGCGGTTAAAAGTGTAGTTAGCGCTTATGGTTACAACGAAGTTCGTATGCCAATTGTTGAGTCAACTCATTTGTTTAGCCGTGCAATCGGTGAAGTAACCGATGTGGTTGAAAAAGAGATGTACACGTTCGAAGACCGTAACGGGGACAGTTTAACATTGCGCCCAGAAGGGACTGCTGGTTGTGTTCGTGCTGGGATCGAAAATGGTCTTTTGTACAACCAAGAACAACGTTTATGGTACATGGGACCAATGTTCCGCCACGAGCGCCCACAGAAAGGTCGTTACCGTCAGTTTCACCAGTGTGGTGTTGAAGTCTTTGGCTTAAACGGCCCAGACGTTGATGCTGAACTCATTATGATGACAGCGCGTCTTTGGCGTGAACTCGGCATTAATGAACATGTTCGTTTAGAGCTTAACTCTATTGGCTCGTTAGAGGCTCGTGCAAACTATCGTACTGCGCTAATTGCTTACCTTGAGCAATACCAAGATGTGCTAGACGAAGATTGTAAGCGACGCTTGCATACTAACCCTCTAAGAGTGCTAGACACTAAAAACCCAGACGTTCAAGCGATCCTAGGTGACGCACCGAGCTTATCTGAGTATTTAGATGATGAGTCAAAGCAACATTTTGCAGGTTTGTGTGAACTTCTTGACGCTGCAGGTATCGAATATACCGTTAATGAGCGCCTGGTTCGTGGCCTAGATTATTATAATCGTACCGTTTTTGAGTGGATCACCGATAGCTTAGGTGCTCAAGGCACTGTATGTGGTGGTGGCCGCTACGATGGTTTAGTTGAGCAACTAGGCGGTAAAGCAACCCCTGCGGTTGGTTTTGCTATGGGCTTAGAGCGTCTCGTTCTGATGATGGAAACTCTAGAGCTAACGCAAGTTCGTCGTAGTGTTGATGTCTACATGGTGACAGCTGGCGAAGGAACAACGATGGCAGGGATGAAGCTTGCTGAACAACTTCGTGAGCAAGTACCAGGTCTTCGTGTTATGAGCCACTTCGGTGGTGGTAACTTTAAGAAGCAGTTTAAACGTGCTGATAAAGTAGGTGCGGCAGTAGCGTTAGTGCTTGGAGAAAACGAGGTGACTAGTAATAAAGTTGTCTTTAAAGACCTATCTGCTGGTACGCAAGATACTTACTCACAAACGGATGTTGCAGCTAAGTTAGCTGAACTTATTTAATTAACCGTTAAATTAATAACTAATTAATATTAAGTGGTGTCGGTATGACATCACTTATCGAATAACAGAGGACAGCAAGTGGAAGTCTACGATTCTGAAGAACAACAAGTTGAAGCGATTAAAGACTGGTGGAAAGAGAATGGCAAAGCCGTTGTTTTAGGCGCAGTCGTTGGTCTTGGTGGTCTATTTGGTTGGCGCTATTATCAAGATTCAGCTCTAGAAGCAAAAGAGCAAGCATCTGAATCTTACACGCAAGTAATGACTGCATTACTGAGCAACCAAGCAGGCAGCGATGAGCAAGTACAAAGCTTTATTGATGCAAACGCTAAATCAGAATATTCAGTTCTTGCTGCGCTTCAATTAGCAAAAGTTCAAGTTGAAGCTAATCAGCTTGATGAAGCGCTTGCTCAACTAGAGTGGGCTAAAGCGAACAGTAAAGATGAAGCACTGAAAGCCGTGATCATCTACCGTGTTGCTCGTATTCAAGCAGAGCAAGAAAACTATGCAGGTGCGTTAGCTGAACTGAGTAATATTACCGATGCAAATTGGTCTGGTCGTATTGCTGAACTACGTGGTGATATCGAGCTAAGACAGGGTAATGAAGATGCAGCGTATGCCGCATATTCAGAAGCTCAGCAAGCAGCGGACGCAAGCCAAACTCTACAACTTAAGCTTGATGATTTAGCCAAGTAAGGGCTTTTGTTGATGAATAAACTACTGAGCAGGCTTTTGATGTCAGCCATCGCTGTAGGTACGCTTATAGGGTGTGCAAGCGAAGAAGATACAATCATTATGGCACCAGTGCCTATGGTGACAAGTGAGTTTACACCAGAGCAGCAATGGCGCGCTTCGGCAGGTGGTGGTGTTGGCCATTACTTTTCTAAGCTAACGCCTGAATACGCATATGGTCATGTCTTTGTTGCAAGTCGAGACGGTGTTGTTAAAGCCCTTGATCCTGAAAATGGAAAAACGCTATGGCAGACCGATTTAGAAGAAGATGTATCAGCACGTTTATCCGGTGGTATCACTGCGGCGTATAGCCAAATTTATATTGGTAGTGAAAACGGCCAATTGATTGCACTGGATGCAAAAACCGGTGAATTAGCTTGGCGCGTTGATGTTGACGGTGAAGTACTGGCTGCCCCTGTTGCAGACAGCAATATGATCATCGTTAATACCAGCCGTGGCATGTTAATCGCTTTAGAGCAATCAACAGGTGTTCAAAAATGGGCAATCAGCACTGATGTACCTAATCTGACCTTACGCGGTGACAGTGCACCTGTTACTGTTTCTGGTGGTGTATTTTGGGGTACAGCTAACGGTCGACTAGCCGCTGCAATTGTGGAACGTGGTCAACTTATTTGGCAACAGCCAATTGGTATGCCGCAAGGTTCAACTGAGATTGACCGTTTGGTTGATGTCGATGCCTCACCAGTTATTATCGGTAGCACCTTATACATTGTTGGATTTAATGGTCAATTAACGAGTATTGATCTTCAATCTGGCAGACCAATGTGGAAGCGTTCATACTCTTCAGCAACGGATCTAGCAACAGATGGTAGCCGTATATATCTAGTGACGGATCAAGATCATCTTATTGCTGTTGATGCACGAAGTGGCACTGAGATCTGGAGTAATAAAGATCTAGAATATCGCCAATTAACAGCGCCAGTGATTATTGATAATCGAGTGGTTGTAGGTGATAGTGAAGGTTACTTACACTGGTTAGATCGAAGCAGTGGCGAATTTGTCGCACAACAACTTGTTGATGACAGTGGTTTTGCCGTTGGTCCTACTGCTATCCCTGATGGTTATGTAATCGTAACCCGCAATGGCGATGTAAAGAAACTGACGATCAATAAGTAATATCGTGATATAATTCACATTCGGCTCCTTGCTGTTATCAGCTAGGGGCCGTTTTATTGAGAAAAATCCAATCATGTGGTTATAGGTAACTGCATTGCACTTTGTCTCTAAGAGATTGTTAATTAGAGCCTGTTTATACAGGACGGTTAATATGACGCTTTAGACGTTCGGCAATCCGTTACCTATAACTACATATAGAACATATTGTAGAGGTTTATTATGGTACCTGTTGTTGCTCTTGTCGGGCGTCCAAATGTAGGAAAATCTACATTGTTTAACCGACTGACACGTACTCGTGACGCATTGGTTGCTGACTTTCCTGGTTTAACTCGTGACCGTAAATATGGTCATGCTAAATCAGAAGAACATGAATTCATTGTGATTGATACAGGTGGTATTGATGGCACTGAAGAAGGTGTTGAAACAAAAATGGCGGCTCAGTCACTAGCAGCGATTGATGAAGCCGATGTCGTTTTGTTCATGGTTGATGGCCGTGCTGGTCTTACGCCTTCAGATGAAGCGATTGCAAAACACTTACGCTTAATTGAAAAACCTTCAATGCTTGTGGTAAACAAAATTGATGGCATTGATGGCGATGCAGCTTGTGCTGACTTCTGGAAACTAGGTGTTGATGACATGTACCAGATCGCAGCTGCTCATGGCCGCGGGGTTACAGCACTTATTGAACTTGCTCTAAATCCATTTGCAGAAGCATTAAAAATCGAAAATGGCGAAATTACTGATTTAACGGATTTCGAAGATGATGATGAAGAGCAAGTAGAGTTTACTGAAGAAGAAGCTGAAGAAGAGTTCAAGCGCCTTCAGGATCAACCGATTAAACTTGCGATTATTGGTCGCCCGAACGTAGGTAAATCAACGCTAACTAACCGCATTTTGGGTGAAGAGCGTGTGGTTGTTTATGATATGCCAGGAACAACTCGTGATTCTATCTACATTCCGATGCAGCGCGATGATCGTGAATATGTATTAATTGATACCGCAGGTGTTCGTCGTCGTAAGGCTATTAACGAAACCGTTGAAAAATTCTCGGTGGTTAAAACGCTAAAAGCAGTTGAAGATGCGAACGTTGTATTACTTCTTATCGATGCTCGTGAGAATATCTCAGAGCAAGACTTAAGCTTACTTGGCTTTGCATTGAACGCTGGACGTTCGATTGTAATCGCAGTAAACAAGTGGGATGGTCTTGATAGTGATGTAAAAGAGCACGTGAAAAAAGAACTGGACCGTCGTCTAGGCTTTGTTGATTTTGCTCGTATTCACTTTATCTCTGCACTACACGGTACAGGTGTTGGTCACTTGTTCGAATCGGTTCAGGAAGCGTATAAGTCAGCAACAACACGTGTAGGTACTTCAGTACTGACTCGTATCATGAAGATGGCATCTGATGATCACCAACCACCAATGGTTCGTGGACGCCGCGTTAAGATGAAATATGCGCATGCTGGTGGTTATAACCCACCAATCGTTGTTATCCACGGTAACCAAGTAAAAGAGCTACCTGCATCTTACAAACGCTACCTAATGAACTACTATCGTAAATCATTAGAGATCATGGGTACGCCAATTCGTATTCAGTTCCAAAGCAGTGAGAACCCATTTGAGGGTAAGACTAATAAAGTAACTATCTCTCAGGAGCGTAAACGCAAGCGCCTGATGACGATGGTGAAAGGTCGCAACAAAAAATAGTTCAGTGCCCAAGCTTATTGCTTGGGCTTTTTTTTGCCCTCCATACACAAGCCTATATTAACAACTAAACAGTAGACTCCTATGACTGTAACTCCAACCATTACTCAATTTTGCCACCAAACGTGGCAGTTAGACTCGTTCATTCAATTAATCTCTAAACAAGATGGCAACTCGTATGTTGTGACGGAGAGAACGCCTTTCCATCCTGTAAGCCACATATGGCCCGATCACCCTGCGGACCAAGGTCATCTTGAAATCGCGGGAAAATCGATTTCTGTAGACAATTGTCTTGTTGGTGCAGTCGAAGTTGCAACGCAACAACTGTTCATTGGTGATGCCATACCTGTTAAGCGAGATGCTGAAGGGTGGGTATTTGTCGTTGTTCACTGTTTTCAGAGTGACGTCGATGAATTAAAAGTCAATGAGCCCATCACTTGGGTCGTTGATAAAGCGTATCAGCAAAGCCTAAGTCGAGGTCACAGTGCGGGCCACTTAGCTTACCTTGCGCTGAACAAAATACTCGCGGAAGGTTACTGGCGCAAAGATGCAGATAGAAAAGACCCGCACGGGCACCATGACTTTAATAGCTACGCACAAGTCACCAGTTTTGTAACCGAAGACCGATGTGTAGATGTGTACCGTTTAGGTAAAACACTACGTAAGCGAGGTTTAAACAGCGCACAAATGCTAGAAGAGCTAACGTCTATAGAGAGTCGCGTAAATGATCAATTGGTTAGTTGGTTAGAGACCAAAGCCGATGTACTTATGACGTGCGATGGTGACTCTTTAACAAGCTCACGATACTGGTCATGTGATTTGGCTGAAGGCAGTGTAGCGACCATACCTTGTGGCGGAACACACGTTACTTCTTTGGGTGAGTTTGAGAGTATTCAGGTATCGCTAATTAAGCTTGATGAGCAGAATATTGAAATGCAAACGGCTGTAAATGGAGTAAATTAGATTTACGATACTTTTATGAAAAACTAATTAGTCTCATTTGAGATATATCTACCGATATAAAATATCGGTTAAAATTGAAATGCAGCACATGTAACTTATGCTTTCGGTGTGTGGTGATATAAATGTTCTTTTTGTGGGAGATCGCTGATCAAGTTGGATAAAGCGTAAGATCATTAAAGGATCTTTTGTTGAAATGATCAATGATCGTTCGCTTGGTATTGATCAAATATCACAGATCAAGAAGAGTTTAATATAGCGAATCTAACGGTCCGTCTTTAACTGTTAGCATTGTTTAAATAAGAGAGAAACTTATGAGTAGTAACCATTGCCCAAAATGTGAAAATTCATTGGAGTGGGTAGGGCATTATTCTTGCTCTTCTTGCGAGATTGATTACACCAAGAAAGCATTTTGTCCTGACTGCGATGCGGAATTAGAGAAACTTCAAGCGTGTGGTTCAGCGAGCTACTTTTGTAACTCGTGTAATGAGCTGAAATCGAAATCTCGAGTTAAGGTTGTCTTTGAAGAGATGAAAGCCTAGTTATCTTAACGATGACTTTAGAGTGCTTCTAGTTGACGGTTGAGCTAATTTCGCCTTCAGCTAAACGGGTGAGTAACTTATCTCCCGTTTTCACTTGCTCAGCACGAGTAATCACCGAGCCTTTACTATCTTGTGTAATTGAATAGCCACGTGAAAGCGTCGCCAGCGGGCTGACTGTATCAAGCTTTTCTGCCATCAAGCTAAATCTATGGCGAGTATTTAAAAGGTGCCTTTGCATCGCATCAACAAGCTTTTGTTCAGATTGAGCTAAGTGCGAGCTTTGCTGACTTAACTGAATTACGGGAGATTGCAGTTGAAGCTTGTGTTCTAACCGGCTGAGTTTGATTTGTTGGTTGTTCAGGTATTGTTTTGAAGCGTGATGTAACCGCGCTTCCAGTTGATCTATTTGCTGACTTTGCTGCTGAAGTTGAACACTAGGGTGCTGCTTATCTAGACGGTGGTTCAATTGAGCGATATCGGCTTGTTGCGCTGACATATAGTGGCGCATCGCGTTTAGCAAGTTTCTCTTCTTCGCCATTACAGCTTGTGCTTTATGGCTGTTATCTCGGCTAACGAGTTCTGCGGCGGCCGAAGGTGTTGGCGCGCGCATATCCGCAACGAAATCAGCAATAGTGACATCGATTTCATGACCGACAGCACTTATGATCGGGATCTGACTGGCTGCGATCGTTCGAGCAACGATCTCATTATTAAAGCACCAAAGATCTTCCAGTGAACCGCCCCCTCGACCAACAATCAACACATCACACTCTTGACGACTGTTTGCACGACCAATTGCTTGAGCTATCTGTATTGCGGCATCTTGCCCTTGCACGACTGTTGGGTAGACAACAACGGGCAAACTTGGGTCGCGTCTTTTCAACACATCTAGAATGTCAAAAAGAGCGGCACCAGTTTGAGAGGTGATAACGCCTACACACTTAGGGTGTTCAGGTAATGTTGATTTACAGCTTTGAGAAAAAAGACCTTCTGCTGCAAGCTTCATCTTTAGTTCATCGAACTGTTGCTGCAGTTGTCCGTCACCTTCTGGCTGCATGCTATCAATAATAAGCTGATAATCACCTCTTGGCTCATAAAGAGAGAGGCGTGCTTTTACTAATACTTGCTGACCATTTTGGGGTTTGAACGTAACTCGGCGATTATTGCCTTTGAACATCGCGCATTTAACTTGGGCGCGAGAATCTTTTAGCGTGAGGTACCAGTGGCCAGAAACAGGAGATGAAAAGTTGGAGATTTCTCCCACGAGCCAAACAATACCCATTTGATTTTCAAGCAGTAATCGAACTTCAGAATTAAGGCGTGAGACAGTGAAGATATTTTGGTTGGTCAGAGAAGACACAGCTAAACTCGTAGACGTGAGCGTGGAAGATAGCGGCAATATACTACATAACAAGGGGGTAAATGCAAATTAAAATTAGATAAATGTGTAGCCAAGCGATTGCCCCGTGCGTATAATCCGTCTGCAATATCAAATCCAAATGACTTTATTATGCGAAACGATAGAGTCGGATTTACTCCTTTTAACTCCTTTGTTGTGAGATATTGCAAATGCTACGAATCGCAAAAGAAGCCTTAACTTTTGATGACGTTTTACTCGTCCCGGCACACTCTACTGTTCTTCCGAACACAGCTGATCTTCGCACTCAGCTTACTAAAAATATCGCGTTAAACATCCCAATGATTTCAGCATCCATGGATACTGTTACAGAAGCTCGTTTGGCAATCGCTCTTGCCCAAGAAGGTGGCATTGGCTTTATTCATAAGAATATGTCCATTGAGCAGCAAGCTGAGCAAGTTCGCTTAGTTAAGATATTTGAAGCGGGTGTGGTTTCTGCTCCAGTTACCGTTCGTCCTGATGCGACCATCCAAGATGTTGTTGCGCTGACGGAAAAACACGGTTTTGCAGGTTTCCCTGTTGTTACTGAAAGCAATGAATTAGTTGGTATTATTACTGGCCGTGATATTCGTTTCGTTACTGATCTTTCAAAGAAAGTTGATGTGGTAATGACACCAAAATCTCGCCTAGCATCAGTTAAGGAAGGCGCAACTCGTGAAGAAGTGCAAGAAAAAATGCACGAAGCACGCGTTGAAAAAGTACTGGTTGTGAATGATGAATTTCAACTAACCGGTATGATCACAGCAAAAGATTTCCATAAAGCAGAACGTAAACCTAACGCGTGTAAAGATGACAAAGGTCGTCTACGTGTTGGTGCTGCTGTTGGCGCAGGCGCTGGTAATGAGGAGCGC
Source organism: Vibrio lamellibrachiae (assembly GCF_050337265.1). Lineage (NCBI taxonomy): Bacteria > Pseudomonadati > Pseudomonadota > Gammaproteobacteria > Vibrionales > Vibrionaceae > Vibrio > Vibrio lamellibrachiae. Next base: position 1,168,476 of record NZ_JAKJSU010000004.1, on the reverse strand, counting down.
GTTGCTGCTCTTGTTGAAGCTGGCGTTGACGTTCTACTTATCGACTCTTCACACGGACACTCTGAAGGTGTTCTTAACCGTATTCGTGAAACACGTGCGGCATTCCCTGATTTAGACATCATTGGTGGCAACGTTGCTACAGGTGCTGGCGCTAAAGCGTTAATCGAAGCGGGAGTTAGTGCAGTTAAAGTTGGAATCGGCCCTGGTTCAATTTGTACAACTCGCATCGTTACTGGTGTTGGTGTACCGCAAGTTACTGCTATTTCAGACGCAGCAGAAGCAGCCGCTGAGTACGGTATTCCAGTTATTGCTGATGGCGGTATCCGTTACTCTGGCGATATCTGTAAAGCAATCGTTGCTGGCGCATCATGTGTCATGGTTGGCTCTATGTTCGCTGGAACAGAAGAAGCACCGGGTGAAGTTATCCTTTATCAAGGTCGTTCATACAAATCTTACCGTGGTATGGGTTCGCTTGGCGCAATGTCTCAAGGTTCATCGGATCGTTACTTCCAATCTGATAACGCAGCTGACAAGCTTGTACCAGAAGGCATTGAAGGTCGCATCGCTTATAAAGGTCGCCTAAAAGAGATCGTTCACCAGCAAATGGGCGGGCTTCGTTCAAGCATGGGTCTAACTGGCTCACCAACGATTGAAGTAATGCGTAATAAAGCTGAATTTGTGATTATCTCAGGTGCGGGTATGAAAGAATCCCACGTACATGATGTTCAGATCACCAAAGAAGCACCTAACTACCGTCTAGGTTAATGCATAATGGTTGCGCTTATTTAATAAATAGGCGTGACGAAAACGATTGCTTTATCACTTGAAGACTTAATGAGAGGCGGGTACACTCGCCTCCGTTTCATTATTTAGCTAATAAGACTACCTCAAATGACTAAAAATATTCATGACCAACGTATTCTAATTCTGGACTTCGGTTCTCAATACACGCAGCTTGTTGCACGTCGTATTCGTGAGATCGGTGTCTACTGTGAGCTTTGGAGCTGGGACGTAGAAGAAGCTGACATTCGTGAATTTAACCCAGACGGTATTATCCTGTCTGGCGGCCCTGAGAGTGTGACGGAAAATAACTCTCCACGTGCCCCTCAATATGTATTTGACTCTGGCGTGCCAGTATTTGGCGTATGTTACGGCATGCAGACCATGGCTGAGCAGCTAGGTGGTAAGGTTGCAGGCTCTGATGAGCGTGAGTTCGGCTACGCAGCCGTTCAAGTAACAGGTGAATCAGCTCTATTTAAAGATCTTGAAGAGACGCAAGATGTTTGGATGAGCCACGGCGACAAAGTTGTTGAGATTCCATCAGACTTCGTAAAAGTTGCGCAAACGGACACTTGTCCATACGCAGCAATGGCGAATGAAGAGAAAAAATACTACGGCGTACAATTTCACCCAGAAGTAACGCACACTAAAAACGGCCTGAAAATGCTGGAAAACTTCGTACTTGATGTATGTGGTTGTGAGCGTCTATGGACGTCAGAATCAATCATTGAAGACGCAGTTGCTCGTATTAAAGAGCAAGTCGGCGATGACGAAGTGATTCTTGGTCTGTCTGGTGGTGTTGACTCTTCAGTGGTAGCGATGCTTGCTCACCGTGCAATTGGTGACAAACTAACGTGTGTGTTTGTTGATAACGGCTTACTTCGTTTAAATGAAGCAGAGCAGGTTATGGAAATGTTCGGCAACAAGTTTGGTCTTAAGATCATTCACGTTGAAGCTGAAGAGCGTTTCCTAAAAGCACTTGAAGGCGAATCAGATCCAGAAGCGAAGCGTAAGATCATTGGCCACGTATTTGTTGATATCTTTGACGAAGAGTCGAAGAAACTATCAAACGCGAAATGGTTAGCGCAAGGTACTATCTACCCTGACGTTATCGAATCAGCTGCGTCTAAAACAGGCAAAGCACACGTTATCAAATCTCACCACAACGTTGGTGGTCTTCCTGATGACATGGAAATGGGTCTTGTTGAGCCGCTACGTGAGCTATTTAAAGATGAAGTTCGTAAGATTGGCCTAGAGCTTGGTCTTCCGTACAACATGCTTTACCGCCACCCATTCCCTGGGCCTGGTCTAGGTGTTCGTGTTCTTGGCGAAATCAAGAAAGAGTATTGTGACTTGCTACGTCGTGCTGATGCTATCTTCATTGAAGAACTTCACGCCGCTGATCTTTACAATAAAGTATCTCAAGCATTTACGGTATTCTTACCAGTACGCTCTGTTGGCGTAATGGGTGACGGTCGTAAATACGATTGGGTTGTATCGCTACGTGCGGTAGAAACTATCGACTTTATGACTGCTCATTGGGCACATCTACCATATGACTTCTTAGGTAAGGTTTCTAACCGAATCATCAATGAAGTTGGTGGAATTTCACGTGTTGTTTACGATATTTCAGGTAAGCCACCTGCGACTATCGAGTGGGAATAATCTTTAACTAGATTAACTCTGCAAATGAAAGCCTCGTAATTATTACGGGGCTTTTTTATTGCCTGATGATATTCGATTCTCTTATAGCTGCAACGCGTCGGTTGTTTACCTAACACGTGTTTTTTGTAGCACACCGTTTACTCTTCATGTCTACCGAATGCCAAATGGTTTACATTCCGACAAAGTGACTCGCAAGTTTACCTTTCTGTAGCCTTTTCCACTGCACCTATCTCTATCAACGCTCTAATCTTTGGTGAATTTCCGGTGAAACAAGGACTTCACTAATGAAGAAACGTAACCATCTAGCCTTATGGATAGGCTGTACACTCGCTGCTAATAGTATGGCAGCATTAACCATTCAACCTGACCCCGAAAATCCTACAGGGTATATTGTTTCACGTGTTGATCTTGAAGCGAATGCCGCTGAGAAGGCCAGCGATCCTATGTATGCCATTTGGTCTCAGGCGCTGAAAACGAGTAGTAACAGCGTTGTAGAACAGATTGAACCTAACCGTGCGTCAAACCCTTCGAACGTAAAGCGTGTTGAAAGCGTCTTCCCTCAGTCTGAATGGGACTTTTTAACGCACATGGCGGCTCCTGAATACACCTACACACGTTTCCTGCGTGCGGTCGGCAAGTTCCCTGCGTTTTGCGGTGAGTACACCGATGGAAGAGATTCTGATGCGATTTGTAAAAAATCGATTGTGACCGCGTTTGCTCATTTTTCTCAGGAAACCGGCGGGCACATTGCTAAAGATAATATCTCTGATAACCCATTAGCGTTAGAAGAGTGGCAACAAGCACTAGTACACGTGCGTGAAATGGGCTGGTCTGAAGGACAAGAGGGTTATACAACCGGATGTGGACAAAACGATTGGCAGAATCAACGTTGGCCTTGCGCGACCGGACAGGGCTATTTTGGTCGTGGTGCTAAGCAACTCTCGTATCACTTCAATTACGGTGCATTTTCAGAAGTCATGTTTAATGGTGATGCGACGGTATTACTCAATAATCCCGGTTTAGTGGCCGACTCTTGGCTCAACCTTGCATCGGCTATTTGGTTTTTCTTAACTCCACAAGCGCCTAAACCTGCAATGCTGCACGTGATTGATAGAACGTGGTCACCGTCAGTACGTGAAACCGAAGCGGGAATTGGCTATGGATTTGGTACGACAATCAATGTCATAAATGGTGGTATTGAATGTGGAGAGCAAAACAAAGACAAAGGTCAGCCGGTTAACCGAATTCGCTATTGGGAAGGATTATCCAATCACTATCAGATCCCAGTTGAGGCAGATGAGCAGAACACCTGTTGGCAGCAAACTCCCTACGGAAGTTTGAATCTTAATGGTGCAACCGATGTTCTCTACACGAACTGGGATGGTAACTGGAAGTATTACGCTGATCGCCCTGAGGGGTATTCGTTTGAATGTGAGTTAGTTGGCTTTCAAACGGCATACTCAGCGCTTGTTCCGGGTGATTACGAAAAATGCGTAACAAACTTCTATGGGTCACACGCTAGCTGGCCTGAGGTTCGTGTTGTAGCTCAGCTTGACCCTGTTGATCCAACCGAACCGCCCATTGTAGGCGTTGCTGCATGGGACGTGAATAAAGTCTACTTAGCGGGAGATAAAGCTAGCCTTAATGGGGTCACTTATCAAGCTAAATGGTGGACGCAGGGAGATGATCCAACAGCAGGCGGTGCGTGGGAAGCGATTGCTGGAGAACCAACAACACCTCCAACCGAGCCGCCAGTAACAGAGCCCCCAGTTACCGAACCTGAGCCGCCAATTACAGAAGAGCCACCTGTCACTGAACCACCAGTGACTGAGCCAGACCCAAGTACATTTACACCTTGGCAGTCAGGAAGTTCGCAAGTGAGTAATGGAGAAAAGGTGAGTTACTTAGGTAAATGCTTCATCGCTAAAAATGGTCCTGGAGTTTGGGAAAGCCCAACTCAGAGCAATTGGTTCTGGGATGAGATTTCCTGCCAGTAGCGTTAACGATTAAACGTTAACGCTTTGTAGGAAGGGGTTAGCGTCGAACATAAAACAAAAGCCGAAGCATACGATTATTCTATTGTTTCGGCTTTTTTAATCTCGACTCTCTGCCTATTTTGTAAATCACCTCACTTCATTTGGAAGCTTTGTTTATTTTAGAGAATAAAGTACTGTACAAAGTGCTGTTGTGAATTTATATTCAAATTTAAATTATAAATATTCTATTATTTAGGGTTAAGGTGTACCTATGGAACAAGCGGATATCACGTCTCTCATCCCCATTGTGATTACTTTGGTTTTGTCGTTAGCAACAAGAAATGTCGTTATTGGTCTTTTTGCCGGTGTGCTTAGTGGCGTTGCAATGATCAACAACATGTTTACCGAACTCAACCCTTTAGATACTTTTGGCAGTATGGTCAAAGACTACTTAGTCCCTCAGCTTACCGATAGCTATAACGCAGGGGTGATCATGCTGTTGATTTTTATTGGCGGTTTCGTTGCTCTGATGGAGAAGTCTGGCGGTGGTGTTGCTTTCGCTAAAAGAATCATTCAGTGGGTGAGTAGTAAATGTCAGGCCCAAATTTCGGCTTGGTTTGGTGGGATCGTTATATTTTTCTCAGACTTAGGTACGCCCTTAATCGTTGGTCCTGTTTTTCGCCCTCTTTTTGATAAGCTGAAATTGTCGAGACAAAAACTGGCTTTTATCATCGATTCAACGTCGTCGCCAGTGGCTATTCTCATCCCTTTTATCGGTTGGGGTGTTTACATTATGGGGTTAATTCAAAAGGAGTTCACCGCGTTAAATGTCACTATGTCTGATTGGGATGCTTTCATTGGTGCGATCCCTTTTCAATTCTATGCATTCTTGGCGATTTTCATTGTACCGTTAGTATCTTTGAAGGGGCTAGATTTCGGTCCAATGGCTAAAGCTGAGCGCTATTGCCAAGCGGGCGTTATTTCAGGGGCTAACTCGGATACATTAAATCCATTCTCGCATAAAAATGCAAAAGCATCTTTTGTTTGGGCACCACTACTGGTGATGGTCGGCGTATTGTGTTCTATGTTGGTGCCTCAAGGATTTCCTTTCCAACAGGTGGCTGGTTCATCATTCCGAGCGGCGCTATCTTCGGCTTACTTCTTTGCTGCCATCACATTAATTTCATTGATGGCCTTTTATGGCGTAAGAAAACTATCAGATGGCGTTTCCGTTTATCTTAAGGGTATGGGAGGCATGATGCCCGTGGCAATCATATTGGTTCTTGCATGGGCACTGAGCACAGTAGGTAAAGAGCTCGGTACGGCTGCTTATATTGCCGAACAAGCACAAGGTGGTTTCCCTTATTGGTTAGTACCGGCTGTCGCGTTCTTGCTTGCGGCTATTATTTCATTTGCTACCGGCTCATCGTGGGGAACATTCGCTATTATGATGCCATTAGTTATTCCAACGGCGATCGCTATCGATGCGCCATTGCTTGTTTCTATTGGAGCAGTACTTTCTGGTGGATTGTTTGGTGATCATTGCTCACCAATTTCTGAAACGACCATTCTCTCCTCTACTGGAGCGGGCTGTGATCAGTTTGAACACTTTAGAACTCAGTTGCCTTACGCACTAATGAATGGTGGCATTGCGTTAGTAGCTTTTGTAATTGCAGGCTTTACGGGCAGTGCGTTAACGCTTATTGGAGCGCTTGTGCTTCAAATCGTTGCGATTACCGTTCTGTCTAAACTCGATAAACCAGCCCGTGTAGAACAAGCTTCCTTACAACAAGAGAACGTTTAATCAACTCGTAATCATCATTATTTCGTCAGTATCAATAGAAAGGAGCCTCATTGGCTCCTTTTTCTTTCTTGTCGATATCTCTCAGTATTCCTTAAGCGATCATTTCAACAACCTTAGTTTTCGCCAACTAATTACCCCATTTACATTTTATTACACTAAACTCCGCGTGTAATTTTTATAACTATTTTTTAAAGGCGAGCAAAATGTCAACGAAACTAGCAAACCCAGCGCCACTTGGCTTAATGGGTTTTGGTATGACGACCATACTATTAAATATCCATAATGCGGGTTATTTCCCAATCGATTCGATGATCTTAGCAATGGGTATTTTTTACGGTGGTTTGAGTCAAGTTATCGTTGGTATTATGTGCTTTCAGCGTGGTGATACGTTTGGCACTACCGCGTTTACGTCATATGGCCTGTTCTGGTTAAGCTTAGTCGGCATCATTGTTATGCCGTATATGGGGCTACCAGCAAGCCCTGCTCACTTTATGGGTTGGTACCTAGCATTGTGGGGAATCTTCACAGGCTTTATGTTCATCGGTTCTTTGTGCTACCCACGTGCAAAACAGGTCGTGTTTGGATCATTAACTATCCTGTTTGCTTTACTTGCGGCTCGCGACTTTACGGGAAGTGAACTGATTGGAACGATTGCTGGTTTTGAAGGGATCTTCTGTGGTGCAAGTGCTATTTACTTTGCAATGGCTCAGGTAATCAATAATGAATACGGCCGTACTGTTTTACCTATTGGTGAGAAGAAGTCACTTGAATCTGTTCCAGTAACAGAACAAGTAGTGTTACAAGATACGATGACAGCAAAGGTTGCTGCATAGTCAGTCTTATCGTTACGATTGAAACAAAAGAAAAGGGTTAGCTAATATAGCTAACCCTTTTTAATAACTTCTCAATAAAGAGTTATTAAGTTGAAGGCTGTTCCACTGGCTTAGTTTCTTCTACTTCAGCGTGTGGTGATTTTCCTGTTTTACGTTTGTATTTTTCTTCCCAGTAAGTTGCACCTTTGATGCCTAATTTTACAGGGTTGAACGTAAATTCAGTGACGCCACGTTTCTGCTGTTCTTCATAATCGGCAAGAGCTTTTAATGCAGGCTTCGACATAAAGAAAATAATCAAAATACCGATAATGTTTAGCCAAGCCATTAAGCCTACACCCACATCACCCATTGCCCATGCCAAGTTAGCACTCTTCACGGTTCCGTAGAAAACTGCTGCCATGATGACAAGTTTTAGAACAAACATTAGACCGTTAATTTTTACTGTTCTACGTATGTAAGCAATGTTTGTTTCTGCAATGTAGTAGTAAGCAAGAATAGTGGTAAATGCAAAGAAGAAAAGAGCAATCGCGATGAATGGTTTACCTACACCAGGAAGCGCACTTTCAATCGCCATTTGCGTAAATACAGGACCGTTAGCACTGATGTTTTCAGCAATGTTTTGTACGATAAATGCGTCTGGGCCACCGTGTACGTTGTACGCACCTGTGATCAGAATCATAAACGCAGTTGCTGAACATACTAGTAGCGTATCGATGTAGATAGAGAACGACTGAACAAGACCTTGTTGAGCTGGGTGATCAACACTTGCTGCAGCTGCAGCGTGAGGGCCAGTACCTTGTCCTGCTTCATTTGAGTAAACACCACGCTTAACACCCCAACCAATAGCAGCACCAAAGCCAGCCATAGGTGTGAATGCATCACCAATGATCATTGCGAAGATACGAGGTACTTCACCAACGTTTAGTAAGATGATAACGAAAGCCGTGATGATATAAGCAAGCGCCATGAACGGCACAACAACTTGAGTGAAGTTAGCAATACGCTTAACGCCACCAAAAATGATAAAGCCAAGAATAATTGCGACAACAGTACCGGTTAAAATTTTAGCAAAACTGAAGGTACCGATAGCTGTTTCAATCATCTCACCAGAGCCGAATGCAGCTTCTACTGCATTACCAATACTGTTTGATTGAACACCAGGAAGAAGAACACCACAGGCAAAAATCGTCGTGATAGCGAAGATCCATGCGTACCATTTTTGTCCCATCGCTTTTTCAATGTAGTAAGCTGGACCACCACGGAACTGGCCTTCGTCTTCTTCTTTATAGATTTGAGCCAGTGTTGATTCTGCGTAGGCAGTAGCAGCGCCAAAGAAGGCAACAACCCACATCCAGAATACTGCACCTGGGCCACCAAATCCGATAGCAGCAGCAACACCAGCAATGTTACCTGTGCCGACTCGGCCTGATAGTGATACGGCTAAAGCTTGGAATGAGGAGATACCCTTGCTTGAGCTCTTTCCTGACAACAATAGACGCCACATTTCAAAAAAGTGACGAATTTGTACAAACCTGGTAATGATGGAGTAGAACAATCCAGCGCCTAGGCACAAATAGATCAGCACTGGGCTCCAGATAATTCCATTCATAAAATCAACAAACGACTGCATGAGCTTTTTCCCTGTTTATGTAGTGATTATTTTTCAATCGACACATTAACGTTTTTGTAGCGAACTTGTTAATGCTTTTGTCTATTCAGGTTTCTGGTTGTGACTTAGTACACAAATCTATTCTTGTTATGATTTGTAGGTGAAATATCTGGTAGAGGTGTAAACATTGCGTTAATAAATTGTTCACAATGTGAGTTTTGAAGTTTAATAGCGGCACTGAATGTCACTGGTTGCGGTGATAACACCTGCTTATTGGTTGGTTTTTAGATAGTCATGCCTTTCGTGCTCGGAATTCGAGGGTAGAAGGGAAGGCTTGCTCATCGAGGGACAAACATAAATTTTCAATGGCAACTTAATCGCGACCTCCTACAATTAATTACTGAGGGGTACGCATATGAAATCAGAAGAGAGCCAATGCAGTTATCAAAGCCCCGATAACTGGTGTTGTGATCAACCTTGTGGCGACTCGGGACTGTGCTATTGGCATGATCCTAGTGTAGATAAAAGTCATGATGATATACGTGAAAAGGTTGAAAGCTGGGCTGCTGAGGGGAAACCCTTAGATGGATTTCAGTTGGCGAAAACGAACTTGGTGGATATCAATCTAGTAAACCGAGGGAGTAAAGAAGGTTATAAGTGTAGAGACGTAGATTTCTACCGTGCAGATTTATCTCATGCACATTTTTTCGGCTTAGATTTACAGGGGTCTTCATTAATGAAGGCTAAGTTATGTTCAGCAAACTTACACTGCGCAAAATTAGATAATTGCAACTTGTTAGGTGCGGATCTTGGCCGAGCAAGGCTTGAGAATATTGAGTGGGGAGATTCATTAAAACAAGAGATAGATACCCGGGCGGCATTAAAACTAGGTGATCGTAACAAAGTTGTTTCTTTATGTCAGGAAGCCGAAGAGGTTTGTCGAAACATTCGAAAGCAATGTGAAAAAGAAGGACTGTTCGAAACGGCAGGTACATTTTTTAAAAAAGAGATGAGGTACCGTCGCTATCAAATGCCACCTTTGAGTTTTAATCGTTTTATCTCAAAAACGGTGGATTTATTTTGTGGGTACGGAGAATCACCAATTCGTGTGGTGACATTTTCGTTGGGTTTGATTTTAGCGTGTGCAATGGCGTATTTTTTGTTGGATACGACAGCTCATAACCCTATTTACGCTGATGTAGAAGGTTGGCGTTTTTATGTTTATGAATTCTTCAATGCTGTCTATTTCAGTGTTGTCACTTTTACGACACTCGGTTACGGAGATATATCACCCCATGGGGTCGCAAGGTTTATTGCGGCGTTTGAAGCGTTTTTAGGCAGCTTCACCATGGCTCTGTTTGTGGTCGTCTTTGTTAAGAAGATGACCCGGTAAATAACCAGTCTTAGTTAAGGCAACAAGGTAAAAAAAGCAGATACTTATGTATCTGCTTTTTGTCTTTCTATAGCTATGTAACCTTTCTTCCCTCGTGTCATCCTCCCTGATTTTTCAACGTTCTACACGCCGGCAGTTGATGCTCTCTTATTATTAATTGTTATGTTTTTATTGTTGATATGTAATTTTTTAATCTTTAGCTCGGTCTGATTGAAGGCGGATATTGAATGTAGGCTGTTCGGTTGCCTTTAAATCAGCTTATCGGAGGGGTGCAGTGAAAGAAGGTAAACGGAGAAGCATGTGTCACTAATCACGAGTTTACAGACCCACCTTTTGACTGGCACAGGCTCAACGCTGTGGCTGTTTGTGGGGATTATTTTGCTTTCTTATCTATTAGAAGATCTTGCCATCATCGCTGCGGCAGGCATTGCTATGCAGCAGTTACTCCCACCATCGTTGGCTTTATTAGCCATTTTTCTTGGCATAGCGTCAGGTGATATCGGGCTCTATTACTTAGGAAAAGGAAGCCGATATTTTAGAGGTCTACGTTATAAAGCATTAACAAACCGCCACTTTAGGGTGCTGCGAAGGAAGTTACACCAAAGGACATTTCTTAACTTGTTTATCATCCGTTTTATTCCCGGGATGAGAACCGTGGGGTTTACCTTGAGTGGTTATTTTTCCATCCCCTTACCCGGCTTTCTAATTGCAGTAATTAGCGCTAGCGCGATCTGGACGGCGCTTATTTTCAGCACCATCTATTCTTTAGGTAGTACAGACTGGATTCAAGAGAGCAATTATCAATGGGTCACTATACCGATTGCGCTGTTAGTACTTATTACCGCAAATCGCTTTCTTAATAAAACACTTTCTAGAGGTTATGGATGAACTCGACGCTGAGCACAAAATGCATTGCCAAGAATAAAGTGAACGCTGGAATGCCGCTACTAGAGATCGATGCGACTGGCGCGGTATCTCCTTATGAATTTCTCCCGAGTTGGCTTTTTTATACGCCAGTGATGATTCAAAGTGTGTTTCTTGGCATTAAGCATTGGGATATTGGCTTGCCGCTGATTGCGAATCCAAGCATTAAACTCAGTGGCATGGTCGGGGAATCAAAACATGACATCCTCTCTTTAGCGGGAGATAAAGCGAAAGGGTGGATCTCTCCGTTTATTACGTTAACGAAAAACAGTGACGCTTCCGAAGTTCTATTAGCACAGGCGTTATCCACAATGAAGAGAGAGGCACTCGACTTCCCTATTGTGGCTAAACCGGACTTAGGGTGTAGAGGGGTTGGCGTTAAGCTGCTGCAATCACCAGAACAGTTGCACGCCTATATAAGAACATTCCCACTCAATGCTCGATTTTTATTACAGCAGAAAGCACCTTATCAAGCGGAAGCTGGGGTTTTTTACGTGCGTTATCCTGGTAACAGAAATGGCGAGATCATATCGATCACGCTTAAATACGCGCCATCGGTTATCGGTGATGGATTGCGTTCGCTACAAGAGTTGATTGAACGCTGCCCTCGAGCGGGTCAATTAGCGCATCTCTACTTACCTAGGCATAAAGAGAAACTCCATTGGGTACCTAAAGCGGGGGAGGAGTTTCAACTCGCCTTTGCGGGTAGTCATAGCCGTGGCTCAATATTTCGAAACGGTAATCAATACATCAGTGACGCGTTGACCAAAAGGCTGGATGAAATCTTCGATGATTTTGATGGATTTCATTACGGCAGGCTAGACGTCAAATTTGAAGACATTGAGCAATTGATGGCTGGAGATAAGTTTACGATTTTAGAAATCAATGGAGCAAGTAGTGAAGCTGCTCATATCTGGGATCGCAACACCCCCCTTAAAGAGATCTTTCTCACCTTGCTTGAGCAGTATCGAATTTTATTTGATATCGGAGCAAAACAAAAATTACTTGGACACAAGCCCCCCTCGATTTCTGCGCTATTAAAGGCGTGGCAAGAAGAGAAACGATTGACCGAGCAGTATCCGGCAACTGACTAACTCAAAATACAGGGATTCATATGTTTGCACTTTCCACACCAGACTCAGCTTTAATTTATAACCGCATGTATAACGAATCAGCGATTACCCCTGTGGTTTTGGGCGCTATTGAGACGCTTGAGCAAGGTTATCAGTTTCTTACCGATATTACGGATGCACAGTATTGTCACGATGCAAAACCTCATTTATCAAGCACCATTGGGCAGCACTTTCGACATTGGCTCGATTTGTTCCATGCCTTGCTATGTTCGAAGCATCCGTCTCAAGAGAGTTATCAAATTGACTATAACCAGCGTAGGCGTGGGCATGAAGTAGAAGAGCTTCGTCAGACTGCGATGGAAGAAATTACGTATTTTATCGAACGCTTAATGAAGATGAATGCGAATGATCTACGCTCACAGGTTGTGATTTTAACTGAGGTTTCTTTAAGTCGAAGCGAAGTTTGCACGATGTCCTCAACCTTTGAGCGTGAACTTACCTTTGCAGCGCTACATGCCAATCATCACTTTGCAATGGCAAAAGTTGTGATGACCTTATTGGATGTGAAAACAAACGACGAGTTTGGTTTAGCTCCGGCCACGGCCACCTTTATAAGAGGGCAATAAGATGTGTTCAGTGTCGTGGATAATTAATGAGTCAGGCTACCACGTATTTTTTAATAGAGACGAACAAAAGAGCCGTGCTTTGGCGTTGCCACCTAGGCAGCTTAACGTCAACGGTGTTGAAGTTTTGATGCCTATCGATCCTGCCGGCAATGGCAGCTGGGTAAGTTTAAATGAATTTGGGCTGTCGCTTTGCTTGCTGAACAACTATCAAGGTGTCGTTCCGAGTAGAACACTCAGGAAAAGTGATTTAGTGAGCCGTGGGCTATTGCTCAAGCAATTATCGGGTTATGCCAACATTAAGCAGATTGAACACTCCTTCCATCAACTCAATCTCAATCAATTTGCACCTTTTACGTTATTGGTGTTCTCGCCAGTGACAAGCTCAACCCCATTAAGCGTGGTGGCATTTGCATGGAATGGACAAGAGAGTTCTATTTACCCTACTGAGTGTCCTCTATTTTCATCCAGTGTTGATGTGGATGCGGTTAAAGCTTATCGGCTAGAGCAGTTTCGACAATTCACTGCCGATGATAATAGTGTCGATTCGCTATTAAAATTTCATGCCCACCATCACCCAGATCAGATGCATCTATCGACCTGCATGCACAGAGCGGATGCGCAAACAGTCAGTATGACGTACTTAAATGTGTCAAAGAGTCATCAGTTTATGGCGTATGTCCCCGGATCTCCCTGTGAACATTTATCAAAACAAGCCATAGAACAGAATCAATATCAGCTCTGTCATAAAACCTCTCTGGTTTCGTAACAGACTTGCAATAGAGGATACATAAAGTGAACGCATCATTAATTCCAATCGATAACCGTCAGAAAAACAAACCTGTGGGTATATTCTTTCATTTCAAGATCATGCTAGGTGGGTTACTGCTTTTAATTAGCTCTCATGGTTATGCTGCCGATGAAATCTATACCGGTTTTTTCAGTAGTAAGGCGCTTGGTGGTTATGACACGGTTGCCTACTTTACTGATGGTAAACCCGTTAAAGGTAGCACTGATTTTCAAACTGAGTATAAGGGCGCGGATTGGCTCTTTTCATCACATGAAAACTTACAAGCCTTTATTGCAAACCCGAACAAATACGCTCCCCAATATGGGGGCTACTGCGCTTGGGCGGTGTCAGAGAAAAATGATTTTGCACCTGGCGATCCTGAGCAGTGGTCATTAGTCGATGGAAAACTGTATCTCAACTACAACAGTGACATTAAACGCCAATGGGAAGCAAAGCAGGCTCACCACATTGCTCAGGCTGATAAGCATTGGCCTTCGCTCATTCAATGATAGTCGATAAGTAACAGAAATAATTAAGGTGATTTATTATGATCAGTAGCCCTTTTCGTTTACAACGTCATACGCCATTTGGTCTCGGAGAGTCTGTTGTTGAATGGGCTACTGGGTTATCTAAGTTAGACTTTTTGTACCAAAAGCGTCCTTCTACTCGTTCAAGTTTTGAGTTCATGAATTACACCCTATCAGCACTCAATGTTCGTTATTTGGTTGAACAAGGAGAAGTCGCTGCTATTCCTACATCGGGTCCAACCGTCATTGTGGCCAACCACCCTTTGGGTGCAATTGAAGGTGTCATACTGGCCGATCTCATTGGAACTATTCGACAAGATGTAAAAGTGCTAGCAAACCAGATGCTTAAACGCTTGCCTGAAATTGATGATCTATTTATTGGGATTGATGTCTTTAACGGTAAAGATTCTAGACGAACCAATGCCAACGCAGTGAGGGAAGCCCATCGACACTTAGCTGATGGAGGGCTGCTCATTGTTTTTCCTGCTGGTGAAGTATCCACTTATCAAGGTAATTCAACCACTCTGTCTGACATAGAGTGGAGCCAATCTGTGGCTAAATTTATTAAGCGTAGTCAGGCTGTTACCGTTCCAATTTTTATTAATGGTCAAAACAGCCCACTATTTTATCAGGCTGGTAAAGTGCATCCGCTATTGCGCACAGCTCTACTTGGTCGTGAACTACTCAATAAAAAAGCGACCAGTATTGCTATCTCTATTGGTAGTGCCATTCCATACTCTGAATTGAAAGACTTTGAGTACGATAGAGATGTAGTGAACTATTTAAGGCTCAACACATACTTAATGAGCTCTAGTATATCAACAGACCGAAAGACGCTTTTGGATCATGATGATCCCTCCTTGTTTGATACTCCGATAATCTCGCCTATTAGCCCTGATTTTTTACAACAAGATATCTCGTCGTTACCGGATTCAATGTTATTGATCGAGAAGGGAGATTACCAAGTCTACTATGCGCCAACTCAAATGTTACCCAATGTGATACAGGAGATCGGTCGAATTCGAGAAGAGAGCTTTCGTCAAGTGGGTGAGGGGAGTGGGTTGGCTTGTGATGTGGATGAGTTTGATCTGCACTACTATCAGTTATTCGTTTGGAATCAAAAAGAAAAGGAGATTGTGGGTTCGTATCGAATGGGGTTGGTGGATGAACTCGTAGAACAACATGGTTTACAAAGTCTCTACTCTAGAAGCTTATTTCAGTACGACGAGAGCTTTATAGATTCGCTTGATAATAGCATTGAAATGGGACGCTCCGTGGTCGCTAAAAAATATCAACGAAATCTGAATTCCCTGCTGATGCTTTGGAAAGGGATTGCCACCTTCGTCTATCGAAATCCTCGCTATACCCACTTATTTGGTCCGGTTAGTATCAGCAATGATTACAGCCATGTAGCGCGTCAGCTGATGGCGGCAACGCTCTCTGTTCACCATTATGATCAAGAAAAAGCGACTCTTGTGAAAGCAAAGACGCCGCTACGTAGCAGCGGAAATGTTTTTTGGCAGACGAATTTACTCTCATCACTCGCGAGTGTTCCTCTACTTTCTAAGGTGTTAGCGCGCATGGAAAAAGGAAAAGGGCTACCCGTGTTACTTCGTCAATATTTGGGCATGAATGGCAAACTGGTGTGCTTTAATGTAGACCCTGCTTTTCAAGATGCGCTTGACGGTTTGATTGTCGTGAATATGAAAGCGGTTCCTCTCAAAACACTCAGTAAGTATATGGGTAAGACAGAGGCGATGGAGTATCTAGCGACTACTAGCGACGCAAAGGGTAGACCTTAATAAAGGGAGATTGACTGATTTCCTTCAAACTTTACACCGCCGACTATATTCATATCTATTTATGTTGTGACGTTATTAACTCACAGCACTTTCAATTGTTAAACCAAGTATGGCAAAAAGTGCAGTTCTCAAAATTGGGTTGAATTTGATATTCAATTTGGGAATTCCTCCCTTCTTTCTACTTTAAAGCTTTATATTAAGCAATATCAATTGCTTATATTCATCTGTTAACTGGCATAAGCCTTGCTCCCTTACTCTATTACGCCGTAATTTCCCATTATTATTCAGGCTTAAGTGAGGTCGCGATCATGACAAGTTTTCTAAAAATAAAAACAATACCAATCGTGCTGGTACTACTAGTGAGTGGTTGTGGAGGAGGTGATGGTGGTAGTGGCTCAAGCAGTGGTGGGTCAGGCAGCGGAACTGCGTCAACAGTCAATAGCCCAGATGAAGAGGTATCAAGCTCTTCTACAGAGACAGGCCCGACTCAGCAAGAAATAGAAGCAATGGCAACTAAGTCACTCACCTATTCAGGCTCTAGTGGCGATTTTAGTTTTTCTAATCAGCGACAAGTCAGTGTTCGCTTAAGTTTTGAGTATCTTCAGCCTCATACCACCATTGAAATATATATCAAAGCGGATGAGCAACAGGCAGTGTTGCTAGAAAAAGGTCAGATGCAAAACGCTGATCTTTACGTTACAGCCTTACCTATTCCAAGTGACATCAGTGAGCTTCATGTCAGCCTTGATGGCAGTGACCCTTCAGACTTTATTATTGCGATTAACAGTGCAAATGTCGCATACCATTCTTTTGATTATTAAGGAGCGAGTTATGAGATACATAACCACAGCAATTAGGGGGATGGTATTTACTCTGCTTCCATTTTGGGCATATTCCGCGCCTTTTTTAGCTCAGGACTTAAGTGAATTCAGCCAAGATCTTTATCATCAATTTGGTTATGACGTTGCGATAAATAAAGATCGCGCCATTGTTTCTGTACCAGGTTCTTCGGGGTCGGAGGGGCAAGTGTGTCTCTATTTAGTGAACGACGAATCTTGGTCTGAGGAGCAATGCTTATCACCGACAACAAGCCAAGGAAATAGCGTTACTCTATTTGGGCGTTCCATTGATATCTCTGACCAATACGTAGTGATAGGAGCTAAAAGACAAGGGGCGGTAAGTACTGGCGTGGCGTATGTGTTTGTAAATAACAATGGAACATGGCACCAAGAGGCTGAAATAACCCCGCCCAATGGGGGAAACAATACAATGTTTGGCATTACTGTCAGTGTTGATGGAGATTACCTAGTTGTGGGTTCTCCGAGTCAAGGCGCCAACAATAATGGTGTCGTATATTCTTACGTGAAAAGCGAGTCAGAATGGAAGTTTGACCGTAGCTTTGAACCTGACTCACCAAATAAAAGTCGGCACTTCGGTTCTTCTATCCATTTTTCTCGCAGCTATTTAGCCATTGGCGACTACGAACATGGAAGAAATAAAGAGGGATCGGTAACTGTTTACTATCAAGAAGACGGCATTTGGACCAAGCAGGCAAGGCTTACTGGTGGCGCTGTCACTAAAAGCAGTGAATTTGGAAAAGTAACCGCTATTTCAAAAGATTATCTATTAGTTGGTGCACCTCAAGAAAACCACCCATCGCTAAAAAATAAGAAAAAATGTGGAGCGGTGTATGTTTATAAACGTAGTCTGACTCAATGGCAGCCTTTGGCGAAACTGGTCTCGGATGATCTAGACCGTAATGACAATTTTGGTAGTGCAGTGGCCATTTTTGATGATCACTTAGTTATCGGAGCAAATGGTAAAGATTCACGCAAAGGAGCCACGTACACCTTTAAATTTAGCCATGGGGTATGGGAGCAGGTTGATAAAATTAGCTTAAATAATGCCAGCAATAACGATGATTTTGGCTCCTCGGTTGCTATATCGGAAGATTACCTAGTTTTGGGGGCTCATAATAGATCGACTGGTCTCAAGTATTCCGGGTCATCGTATATTTACGACTTAGACAAAGATACCTCACCAACAAGTTATGAACTGGCGACTCTTGCTCTATCGACACAATTAATCGCCAATACTGGTGATACAGTGATTGAAGAAACAGACAGTGATGGTGATGGTTTATCGAATATTGATGAAACGGCTATATTGAAAACGGATCCTAATAACCCTGATACTGACGGCGATGGTATCGATGACAGACAAGAAGCGTTACTTTATTTGTCCGATCCTCTTGAACCCGATACGGATTCTGACGGTCTATCCGATCTCGAAGAAATCATTACATACAACTCTGATCCGACAATGGCCGATACCGATGGTGATGGGTATTCTGATGCTACTGAAGCGTTAATACTCAATACTGAACCTTCTTTAGTTGATTCTGATTTTGATGGGCTAACCGATGAAGAAGAGCTAACAATGACGGGAACAAATCCATCTCTATCAGATACTGACGGTGATGGTTTGACTGATACCCAAGAATTGTATCTATTCCAAACCAACGAAGACAACGCCGACTCTGATTCAGATGGATTCAGTGATGGTAATGAAGTTAACTATTACGAAACCGACCCATTGGATTCAAGTAGCAAACCCGTTAGCACAACAATTAGTAGTACGTTTAGCCCTTCATCGAGTGAAGAAGGCACTATGGCGTTTGAAGATGAATGGCCAATAACAGGGGACTATGACTTTAACGATGCGGTTGTGAATTACAATATAGAAGAGACTAAAGTGAATGGTCTTGTAAAAATGATCACTTTTAGGGTCAGACCCGTTGCAAGAGGGGCAATCTATGATAATTCACTGCGTTTGGTCATCAACACACCGATCAGTAATGTCGAGAGTGCGACTTCAAAATCTAGGGGCGTTACCCGTTCTCTTATGCCCGTTGCTGATATCAATAAAACTCAATTCATGCTCATTGAAGATTTAAAAAGTGCGCTGCCTCCACCGACAGGACATAAGCTTTCAAACACACTAACAGGTTCACAAAAAATAAATGGTCACCAGTTTGTAGTTACGATTGAATTCAAGTATCCAATGGATCCTGAAATACTTGGAGCGCCGCCTTACAATACTTTTATTGCCAGAGAGCTAGAACATGGTGAAATCATAGAAGTTCATTTTCCCGGCTTCCCCCCAACACGTCATGCATCGAGACGAAAATTTGGGTCAATACATGATGATTCAGATCCATCAGAAGACAGGTTCTATCAAACAGAAGAAAACTTACCTTGGGCGATGCAAATGCCGAGTTCGTGGCACTCTCCGAAAGAGAAGGTCGATCTTTCCAATGCTTATCCAGACATTCTTAATTGGGCAAAAAGTAAAGGGAAGCAAAATAAGAACTGGTATAAGAGCAAAAGAAAGTCCCAATTTATATTTGATGAGGTGGAAGACTTATAGCTAACGCAGACCGAGTTTAAAGTGAAGAAGTAGAGTTTGGGCAGGGGACAGAGCTTAGAGAACTCAGAAGGATAATATTCATCAATCTGTGATGAAGTAATCTTCTATGTCGCCAACAATATGTGTCATGATGCTTGTACAAAAATAATACAATCATCAAGGACGATATAATGAAAGACGAAACGCTATCGATTCACTTTGGCTACGAAACCGATCCAACAACCAAGTCTGTGGCAACGCCTATCTATCAAACGGTCGCATACGAGTTTGATGATGCCCAGCACGGCGCTGATCTATTTAACTTAGCCGTGCCGGGAAATATCTACACGCGAATAATGAACCCGACTAATGACGTATTGGAAAAACGCATGGCCGCACTTGAAGGCGGAATCGCGGGATTAGTTGTCAGTGCGGGTAGCGCAGCTATCACTTATGCGATTCAAACACTTGCAGAATCGGGTGACAATATCGTTTCAACACCTCAGCTTTATGGCGGGACGTATACCCTGTTTGCACATATGCTGCCAAAGCAAGGCATCGAGGTTCGATTTGCCAAAGATGATAAACCAGAAAGCCTTGCAGAGCTTATTGATGAAAAGACGAAAGCTGTGTATTGCGAAACTATTGGTAACCCAGCCGGCAATATCATTGATCTAGAGCGTATTGCAGAACTTGCTCATGCGCAGGGAGTCCCTGTGGTGGTCGATAATACGGTTGCAACACCAGTATTATGTAAGCCTATTGATTTTGGCGCGGATATTGTTGTTCATTCATTGACAAAATATGTAGGTGGCCACGGAACGACTCTCGGGGGCGTGATTGTCGATTCAGGTAAGTTCCCATGGGCTGAACATAAAGAACGGTTCCCTGTATTCAACCAACCAGAGCCTTCTTATCATGGTGTTGTGTATACGGAAGCATTTGGTGACGCTGCATTCATTGGCCGAGCACGTACGGTACCACTGCGAAATACGGGAGCAGCGTTGTCACCGATGAATGCCTTTATGCTCATGCAGGGGCTAGAAACGCTATCACTTCGTATGGAGCGCCACACTGAGAACGCTCGAAAAGTTGCAGACTACTTAAGCCAACATAATAAAGTCAGTTGGGTAAGTTATGCCGGTTTACCAACATCTGAATATTTCCCGTTGGCTGAAAAATACATGAAAGGAAAACCATCAGCAATTCTATCATTTGGCTTGAAAGGTGGTTACGAAGCAGGTGTTCGTTTTTATGATGCTCTTGAGATCTTTAAGCGATTGGTGAACATTGGTGATGCTAAGTCATTGGCTTGCCACCCTGCCTCTACGACTCATCGCCAGATGGATGAACAAGAGCAAAAGCGCGCCGGTGTATTCCCTGAAATGATTCGTTTATCTGTAGGTATCGAGCACATTGAGGATATTCTTGCGGATCTTGATCAGGCACTCAACGCATAAACACATTCATATAAAGAGAGAGCCAGAGTAACGGGTTCTGGTTCCTCTTTACTGACACTCGACTTTTAACGGCAATGCTCCCATGCATTCGCATCAATTTCATCAGCTTTAAATTGATTAGAAAAATGCTCCAGTAGCGCTGCAAGGTTACTGCCGTTATCTAGGATGGGGTTGATCACCAAATCGGGGCTAACTTGAATATCGCACCCTTGTGGTTGTGCATTCGTTGCGATCACAACAGGAACAATGAATTTATCTTGGTTTAATGGATGGTGCTCTTTTAATTCCAGAGCTAGATTATGCGCCACAGCAATATCATCGCTACTATATTCACTTTCTCCTACCTTGAATACCACAACAAACACTAAGCCACGATACAAAAAGACCACATCAATTTTAGCCTCACTATTGCATGGCTGATAGTCAAATATTATGTGTCCTGCAAGGTGCAATAGTTCATTGATTTGTGCTTGAATTAACTCGATTTTCTCAATGAAACGAGTAGGCGGATTGCCCTGCAAAGCAGAGATTATCAACTCACTATTAGTGCGAGAAAAATCATACAGCGAAGCAGAATAGAGAGAAGGGGAGGTCATAGCCAATACTTTAATTTTGTTGTTTTTCTGATTGTATCGAGTTGCGGTCATTGACTCAAGGCTGTGAATCTGAAGATATAAGACCATCAGAATAAACTACGAATAGAGACGTAGTAAACGGGAAGGATCATCATAACCCAAACCGATTTAATGCTAGTTTAAAGTTGATACTTTCAGTATATCTAATTGTTTTTGCAGAGTTTTAATTCAATATGGCTGATTGGCGCTGTTCGTGTGAAAAACGTTCAAAACCTTTTGGGTTCCCATGTGCTAAATGAAAATGAGTCATTACGAAGATGCATTTGTAAGTGTATGATTTATCACCAACTAAAATAATATCTGCAATTACTATTCTATAACGCTATAAAGCTTACCAATAACAGCGTAGGATCAGGCCACTTTTGACTTCAAACTAGGCCTGCACTTTAGTGCTCTATCATCAAAAATTATGAAACTAACCGCTAAACCGTCACTGAATAACGCATTACTTATCTCTATCTGTACACCGAAGTTTAAAGGTGATGAGGCAGCAGAATCACTTGCAGAGTTAGCTCGCTTGGTGACTACGCTTGGGTTTAAAGTGGTTGGAACTCAGTCGCAAAAACAAAGCTCAACTCAAGGGCTGAATGTATTGGGTCTTGGAAAACTCGCTGAAATCGCTCACCTCACTGGTAATAAAGGGTCGATTGAAGAGGAAGAAGATGAGTTCGATGAGTTTTTTGATGAGACTGACTTTGATGATATTCCATCCGAGAACTTACCGCTCTCGTGCGCGGATGTGGTGGTGTTTGATTGTGATTTAACCGCATCACAAATGCGTAATGTTGAAAATCAACTTGGCGTAGAAGTGTATGATCGTACGGGTATCATCATTGAAATCTTTAGCCGACACGCTCGAACTCGAACCGCTCGTTTACAAGTGGAAATTGCTCGCCTTAATTATATGGTGCCACGACTAAGAGAGTCGATGCGTGGTGATAATGAGCGCCAAATGGGTGCGGGTTCCGGCGAAACAAACTTTGAGCTGGATCGCCGTAAAGTACGTGACCAAATCGCCGAGTTGAAGCGTGAGCTTGTTAGTGTTCAGGCTGAGCTTAAAGGCCGCCGTAAACAACGTGCCGAGCTGTTTAGTGTCGCTTTAGTCGGTTATACCAATGCGGGTAAATCTTCAATGATGCGCGCAATGACAGGCAGTGACGTATTATCGGAAGATAAGCTCTTCGCTACGCTTGATACAACCGTACGAGCGCTTTACCCGGAAACGCAACCACGTATATTGGTGTCTGATACCGTTGGCTTTATTAAAAAGCTGCCACATGATCTCGTTGCTTCATTCCACTCAACGCTGGCTGAAGCTCATGACGCATCGTTACTTCTATATGTTGTTGATGCATCAGACAAGACGTTCCGTGCTCAGCTCGATGTTGTGCATGAGGTGCTAGGGGAAGTGGGTGTTGAGGGTATTGAAAAACTGTTGGTGCTGAACAAATCTGATCGACTGAGTGAAGAGCAACAACAAGCGCTGATGGAAGAGTTTCCTGATGCGATGATGACATCCACCCGCAACCCACTTGATATCACCAAGCTGCATGAGTACATCGTCAATGTTGCGGAGAATGGCATGGTTGAAGATGAGATTATTGTCCCTTACACAGCAAACGGCATAATTGGTGAGATCCGTTCTAGTATGAGTGTTACCAAAGAAGAGTATGAATACGATCATATAAAGATTTCAGTACGTTCAAGCTCAATTGACTTAGCAAGATTGAAAAAGCGAATGCTGACCGTTTAAACAGGGATATTCCCTTATGTATTAGCGTGCCTAAAACCGTGTAGTTTTGTGGTTCTCTTTCAATCTGTCGACGGCATTTATTTCAGGCTCTAACATTCGTTAGGGCCTTTTTATTGATGAATAACTAGCCGTTTGGTTAGGTAAAAAAGGGATTGGATCATGGCAACCCAAACCGATTACAACCCGGTTTATTAGAAGGTGACCTCTAGTTAACCTATTGTTTATACGTTATTTTATTGCTGCTAGTCCTTTTTTCGTCAGCTCACTAGCAAAACGCTCTTTAGCTTTAGGTTCACCATGTATCAAATGGATGCTCTTCGGCGAAGGTGATATCCCGTTAATGAATTTTAATAGATCACATCTATCCGCATGCGCAGAGTAACCAGACATGGTGTGTATCTGTGCATTGACTTCAATGACCTCATCATCAATATTGACGGTGTTACTGCAATCTTTACTTTGATTTTGAAGTTCACGCCCTAATGTTCCTTTCGCTTGGTAACCTGCAAAAATTACGTCAGTACGGCTATCCGGTAGTAAGGCTTTTAAGTAATTCATGATTCTTCCACCTTGGCACATCCCCGACGCTGCAACGACAATTGCAGGCTCTCCGGTAGATTTCAATCTGTTGACGATTCGTTGGTGGCTTCGATGATCGTTAATCGTAATACACTGCTCAAAGGCGAGTGGGTGACGGTTTGATTGCAGGTGTTGTTTCGCTTCATCTCCCCAAAGCTGTTTAAATCTTCGATAAGACTCAGTGACTCTTTGGGCCATAGGGGAGTCGAGGATAATCGGGATGTCGATATCTATCTGATGAGAGTTAATGAGCTGTTCAATATCAAACAGTAGCTCTTGAGTTCGCCCCACGCTAAACGCAGGAATGAGTATTGTGCCCCCATCTCTTAATGAGCGTTCAATGATCTCCCTGAGCCGACTTGATCTTGTGCTGATATCTTCGTGCTTAGAATCACCGTACGTCGTTTCAATCAAAAGGTGATCAGCACGCTCAGGAGGAACGGGATCGGGTAACAACGGAGTATTGGTTGGCCCTAAGTCGCCAGAAAAGACCACGACCTCTTGGTTGGAAAGGCGAACCTCAATATAAGCCGAACCGAGAATATGCCCAGCTTGTTGGAATCGAGCGTAAAGCCCGTTCGTCACATAGTTGGTAATCGGAAACCACTGATCGTATTCATGAGGGTGCAACATTCGGCGTATTTGATTGAGAACTTGTTCTGTTTTTCTGTTCGATAGACCAAGCTGAAGCTTTAAGCTGTCTTCGAGCATCAAAGGAACAAGCACCGATGTTGCTTCACTGCAATAAATAGGCTTGTTAAACCCAGAAGCAAGTAACCATGGTAGACGGCCGATATGATCGATATGAGAATGAGTCAGCAATAGTGCATCGAGATGTTTGGTTTCAAACTCAATCTCTAAAGGGCGAGAATCTGAACCTTGAAACAGCCCACAATCAACGAGAATAGCCTGAGCATCGGATCTTAGTTCATGGCAAGAACCAGTGATGGTGTCCTTTCCTCCGTGATGAATGATTTCCATAGTTCACTCCCCAAATGGATACTCAATCACTGTGCCTGTAGTTTCGGCCTCAAACAATGGGTGGAAAAAGAATTGCGACTATTAAGAGATTTTCTAGTGACGAGATAACTTGTGGAGCGTGAAAAAACTGAAGGTTTCACGCAAATAAAAAGGGCCAACTCTTTCGAGTTGGCCCTTTCCAAACGTTTGGTGGAGCTGGCGGGAGTTGAACCCGCGTCCAAAAATCATTCATCATTGGTACTACATGCTTAGTCGATCTTTAAATTCACCAAGTACCTGCGAACCGACACGCTAGTAAATGACTATCCTGAATTAAATTTCGAACTTCATCTCTCAGGCGGGAGAATCCGATCTAGCTAGTTTGGGTTTGACTCTCTGTTATTCCCCGTCTTACAAGCGGAAGCTAGGGCAGAAAGGCTCTCAACAGGTTATTAAGCTGCTAGTGCGTAGTTTTCGTCGTTTGCGACTATATTTTGCGGCTTTTAACGTGGCCAACCGCCCCACGGCATGCACCTCAGACTTCAAAATTCTTGTCGAATCCTAAATCAGCCCCAAGTGTTATTTGCATAGTACCAGAAAAGCTTTGCCTGTCTAGACTTGTGCGTTTAAGTGCTCAATATTAACGCAGATTACTCTTCATAATCCGTGCTTTATCGCGAGCCCAGTCTTTTTCTTTCATATCAGTACGTTTATCGTGCAGTTTTTTACCTTTCGCGACACCTACTTTTAGTTTCACCCAAGAGCGAGACCAGTAGAGAGCAGTAGCGATCAGTGTCATACCTTCACGGTTAATACGACCAATTAGGTTGTCGAGTTCTTTACGAGAGAGTAGTAGCTTACGTATGCGTGTCGGGTTAGCGACAACGTGCGTTGATGCTTGAGTCAATGGTGTGATTGTCATACCACTAATAAATGCTTCGCCGTCACGAACATACACATAGCTTTCTGCGATATTAGTTTTACCTTCGCGCAGAGATTTTACTTCCCAGCCTTGTAGCTCCAAGCCAGCTTCAATTTCATCATCAATGAAATATTCGTGGCGAGCTTTTTTGTTTTGAGCGATGGTATTGCTACCCGCTTTATTCTTTGATTTCTTTGCCATAGTGCCTGCATTATACGGCTTGGATTTCGGTTAGGAAATCCTTATTTGCTCTAAGAGAGAATAAACGTAGAATTACAGCTATAAATGATTATGTAAAGCAGTACTGGAGTTAACATGAAACAAGTGAGTCGTTCGGCATTAGTCTCGTTTAGTGCTGAGCAGATGTACGCATTAGTGAATGATGTCTCAAGCTATCCTCAATTTTTACCCGGATGTTCAGGCTCTCAGGTTCTTGAATCAACCGAAACGTCAATGGTTGCATCTGTTGATGTGTCAAAGGCAGGTATCAGCAAAACATTCACCACATCGAATCAGTTGAATCATGGCCAATCAATAATAATGAATTTGGTGGACGGTCCATTTAGCTCGTTAACCGGCGGCTGGTATTTTACTCCGCTAGATGAAAGCGCTTGTAAGGTTGAGCTTAAGCTAGAGTTTGAATTTTCTAGCAAAATGATTGAGCTAGCGTTTGGTAAAATCTTTAGTGATTTGACTAGCAATATGGTCAGTTCTTTCACTAAGCGAGCTAAAGAGGTCTATAGCTGTTATGAGTATTGAATCTGAGATGATCCATGTAGAAGTGGTGTATGCGCTTCCTCAAGAGCAACGCGTGTTTACTTTGGTTGTAAATAAATCAATGAGCGTGGAAGAGATTATTGTTCAATCAGGCGTGTTGGCGCTGTATCCCGAGATTGATTTAAAGCAGAACAAAGTAGGAGTGTTCAGTCGAAATATCAAACTTGATGCAACGATTCAAGATAAAGATAGAATTGAGATTTACCGCCCGTTATTGGCTGATCCAAAAGAGATCCGAAGAAAAAGAGCTGAGCAAGCCAGCAAAGCAGCCAAAGTGAAGGCCGCTAAAGAGAAGGCTAACAGTTGACGAAAGGCGTCAGTTCAATAAGTGCTTTGCGCATGAATAACACCAATAAAAATGGCCCGTATTTCTACGAGCCATTTTTTGTATTCTATGTATGTAGTCGTTAGCTATTGCAACTAACTAGTTAATACTTTCGAAAAACTGATCCCCGGCTGGAAACTCACCGGCAATATCAACCAGTGTGCCTGAAGGGTCAAAGTTAACAACTAGGTTTTGTTGAACTGAGTCTTTGTGGCCAGCGGTATGGTGATAAATATAGTACCAAGTATCTGGGTAACCATTTTCAATCAGCATTGGAGAGCCCATTACGTAGCGCACTTGCTCTTTAGTCATACCAAATTTAAGTTGGTCGACGGCTTCTTGTTCTACGTAATTGCCCTGATTAATGTCAATTCTATAAACAAGTTTCTCTAACACAGAACAACCAGTTAGCATTGTTATTGCTAGCGGTGCGATGACTAACCATTTTTTAAACTGCATATCTTCTTTCTTTACAAATGAACATTAAACTGCGGTGATAATAAACAACCTAGGCGAAGAAGTAAAAAACTCCTTCACCTTTGGACTGTTTCAGACCGTGAATTTAGAGATAGGTTGCAAAGAAAGTTCAAATAGAACGAAAAGTGGAACTTATTGGGCCTAGTGCACCTCTAGGCCTATATATTAAATCGGTTGTTTATGCGGCAATTAATAGTTCTTTCGCATTTGCCAAAGTCGATTGAGTAATCTCACTGCCGCCGAGTAGGCGAGCAAGTTCAGTGATTCGCTCTTCAGTACCCAGACTGTGCATCTTAGTTTCTGTCTTTCCTGCCTTCGTTGCTTTAGCAACAAACAGCTGTTGATGGCCGCAGCCTGCAACTTGAGGTAAGTGGGTGACACAAAGAACCTGTGTCGATTGCCCCAGTGTTCTTAGCATCTTTCCGACTACGGCTGCAGTTGGGCCACTGATACCGACATCAACTTCATCAAAGATCAAACTAGGAGTCTCAACCTTTTGCGCCGTGATAACTTGAATCGCAAGTGAAATTCGAGACAGCTCACCACCTGATGCGACTTTAGCGATTGGTTGTAATGGTTGACCTGGGTTTGTTGAAACAAGGAAGCAGACAGAATCCATACCTAGTGGAGAAGGATGCGCACCTTCACTGTCGACCGAGATTTGGAACTTTGCTTTCTCCATGCTGAGTTCATGCATGCTTTGGCTGATAAGTTTATTTAGTTCTTTAGCGTAACGACAGCGAGACTTATTGAGCTTTTCGGAGGCAGATAAGAATGTTTGGTACTTACCTTCTAACTCTTGTTCTAGTTCATCGAGGCGTTCATCAGAACAATCTAACGCTTCGATCTGCGCTAGTAGATCTTGGTGGTGCTGATAGAGTCCGTCGGCCATAACATGATGTTTACGAGCGATCAACATCACTTTCGAAAAACGCTCTTCAACATACGCCATGCGCGCAGGGTCAACATCGATATTATCAAGATAACCACGTAGCTCCGCATTGACTTCTTCGATCTGAATTATCGCTTCTGCAACCATACTTGGTAACTCAGTAAGTGTTTCGTCAAGCTCAGCAAGTTGTACTAAGGACTGATTGGCCGATTGCAAAATACTAAGCGCATTAACTTCTTCACCTTCGTAGATAAGCTCGATAGCCTGTTGGCAGGTTGAGGCAAGCTCTCCACTGTTGGATAGGCGTTTGTGTTCTTGTTCGAGTTGTTCATATTCGTCCTCGCCAAGAGAGAGCTCATTTAGCTCTTTGATTTGATATTCAAGAAGTTGTTTTTGCGCTTGGTTTTGCTGACTGTTTTCTTTGAGTTTTTTAAGTAAGTTATCAGCCTGACGCCATTGTTGATAGGTATTGCGTGTGTTCTTTAGCAGGTTCAAATGCCCAGCATATTGATCGAGCATTGCCATTTGGTAGTCACTTTTCATCAATTGATGGTGTGCATGCTGACCGTGGATGTTGATCAGTAGCTGGCTGAGTGACTTTAATTGGGAAAGCGGAACAGGGCTGCCATTAATGAAGGCTCGCGAACGGCCCTCTTTTGTAATGGTACGACGCAAAATACACTCACTGCCATCAAGTAGATCGTTGTCTTCAAGCCAGCGAGAAGCAAGTAAGTTATTGTCTAATAAAAATGCTGCGCTTACTTCGGTTTTTTCTTCGCCTTGTCTCACCATTCCGGCTTCAGCACGCCCACCTAAACAAAGACCGAGTGCGTCAATAGCAATTGATTTACCCGCACCGGTTTCGCCAGTAATACTGGTCATCCCTTTTGAGAGCTCGAGCTGCAAAGATTTAACGATAGCGAAGTTGTTTACACTTAGGTGAGCTAGCATTTTATTTACCTGTACAATTAAACAATACTGTATAAGAAAACAGTATATACTGTTTCTTTATACAGTAAAGTTACAGAGGTAAGTTATTTTTGCTTATTGATTACTATGTGAGCAAGATCGACTGAGCAGGTAATGTCTAATGATCTAGCAATACGTACCGAGCTATCAACATTCCACGTGTGACCAAATCAAAACAGCTTACTAGACCATCCAAGCTTATTCCGTAGTACGTGGTAGTAGCTATAGTCTTTTGGGTGGATCAGCTTTAGAGCTGTAGGGCTTTGATAGATATGAATTTCATCACCTGGTGAAACAGGCAGGGATATTTGTCCATCACAGCTTACTTCTTGTGTTCCTCTGTTGTCTGGAGAGACAATAAGTTTGATTCGGCTATTCCCGTCCACAACTAATGGGCGGCTAGATAACGTGTGGGGAAACATTGGCACTAAGCTAATCGCGTTCAAACTAGGAGATAGAATTGGACCACCACCTGACAACGAATAAGCGGTTGAGCCTGTAGGTGTTGCCACGATAAGCCCGTCAGATCGTTGAGAGAACGCAAACGTATCATCAATATAGACTTCAAACTCAATCATGTGTGCAACTTGCCCTGGGTGTAATACGGCTTCGTTAAGTGCGGAGTTATGGCTCTTTACTTGCCCATGGCGATGAATTTCGGTTTCTAATAAGAAGCGGTTTTCTATTCGGTACTCACCGTTAAGAACGCCGAGTAAGTCGCCTTGAAAGTTGTCTGGGTCTAAATCAGTTAGGAAACCTAGGTTGCCTCGGTTCACACCGATAACGCAGATATCAAATCGAGAGAGCACTCTTGCGGCGCCAAGCATGTTGCCATCACCACCAACAACAATGGCAAGATCGGCTTTTTTGCCCAGATCAATTAGACTAGAAAAATTCTCTTTAGGGATATCATCAAGAATATCGCATAAACGGTCATCAATAAAAACTTGGTAACCTTCTGCGGTTAGCCATAAATAGAGCTCTTTATGTGTTTGTATTGCTTGCTGATCTCGCGGTTTTCCGATGATAGCAATCACTTCAAAGCATTTTTTCATAGGTTTTCCAGACTAATTAGACTTGAATCAAGAATCTTCATCCCCATAATAATGGCAAGTCACCCCTTTATGCGAATTTTTGTGCCCCTAATTGAGTAACAAATAGTATAGGTGCACGTTGGAATGAATTCTGGAGATATCATGAGCAACGAAGAAAACAAAATGAAAGAAGAAGAACTAAAGAATACAGAAAGCACAGAGCAACAAGCTGATGTTGTTGGAAGCGATGCTGATATCGAATGGAATGAAGAGTTACAAGTTGATGAGCAAGAAGCAAAGATCGCTCAACTTGAAGCTGCTCTACTAACAAGTGAAGCAAAAGTTCAAGATCAGAAAGACTCGGTATTACGCGCGAAAGCAGAAGTAGAAAACATGCGCCGTCGTACTGAAGTTGAAGTTGATAAAGCGCGTAAGTATGCCTTGAACAAGTTTGCTGAAGAGCTGCTACCTGTTATTGATAACCTTGAGCGTGCAATTCAATCTGCTGATACTGAAAATGAAGCGGTTAAGCCGGTTCTTGAAGGTGTTGAAATGACGCACAAGTCTTTTGTCGATGTGGTTGCTAAGTTTGGTTTAAAAGAGATTAACCCTGAAGGTGAAACTTTTAACCCTGAATTACACCAAGCGATGTCTATTCAAGAAAGCGCCGATCACGAGCCTAATTCAGTGATGTTCGTAATGCAAAAAGGTTATGAGCTAAATGGCCGAGTTATTCGCCCAGCAATGGTAATGGTGTCTAAATAATACCCATTATTTATAGGTTTTTCTGAAGAGGAGCTGATGCTCCTCTTTTTTTTTCCTAGTTGTAAACATTTCTGTTACTCAATTATTAAATCTTATCCACTGCCAATCTCTTACTAAGCTAGTTTTAAATTCCTTATGTTTATGTTTCATCGATATTTATCTCTGTTGTGGTGATCTATATGAAAGGTTGTTGGTGCTTTCCTTTGTGTCTTCACTGTGTATTATGACTGCCTTCTCGGCATTAGACCGAGTTTTTAACTAATAATTAACACATATGCACACACAACAACTGGAGTTGAACGATGGATAAGTCGCTCTCAAGCAAAATATTTATAGGACTTTTCACTGGTCTTATTTTAGGTACTGCAATTCAATATTTGTTTAGCGGTGTAACGTTCATGGATACATACCTGTTAGGTCTCGCTAACGGTGTTGGAACCATGTTTGTTGAAATGATCAAATTAATGGTTGTCCCATTGGTTTTCTTCTCAATCGTCTGCGGTATCGTTGATCTAAAAGATCTCTCATCGTTTGGTCGTTTAGGCAGTAAAACTTTTTCTTTGTACATTCTAAATACTGTTATCGCGATTATTCTAGCCCTTACTATTGGTATGATCTTTCAGCCAGGTGCTGGCGCTAACCTAGCGGGTACGGTTTCAGAATCTGTAGAGTTTGCGACAACTGACACGCCTGATATCTTCTCGTTGATTGTTAATATCGTACCAAGTAACCCAGCAGCAGCGTTTGCTAGTGGCGATATGCTTCAGATTATCTTCATGGCTATTCTGGTTGGTATTGGTATTCAAGCGATGAAAGAGCGCGGTGCACCAATCGCTAACGCTTTCAAACTTGGCAATGAGCTGATGATGAAGCTGATTGGTCTTGTAATGGGGCTTGCGCCATACGGTGTGTTTGCGTTGATGATTAATCTAGGTGCAACACTAGAAGCGGGTACATTAATGTCAGTGGCAGGTTATGTCGCTCTTGTTATCGCAATGCTTCTGTTCCAGATTTTTATCTTCTACCCAACAGTCGTTGCACTTACTACGCGTTGTTCTTCAAAAACGTTCCTACGTGCCGTTCGTGAGCAAATATTATTCTCACTTTCTACAGCAAGTTCAAACGCAACGATTCCTGTAACGATGCGTACGTTGACTGAAAAACTCGGTGTATCGAAATCGGTAGCGGGTTTTGGTGTTCCTCTAGGCGCAACGATGAACATGGCGGGTGTATCTGTTTACATCGCACTGGCAACTATCTTCGTCGCTAACGCATTTGGTCAGCCAATTGTAACCGCTGATCTGTTCATGCTTGGTTTCACTATCTTACTTCTTTCCATTGGCGCTGGTGGCGTACCTGGTGGAGGTGTTGTAATGGTCGGTGTTCTATTGCATCAACTAGGGTTACCACCTGAAGGTTTGGCAATCATTGCTGCCGTTGACCGTATCAATGATATGTTCTGCACATCATCTAATGTTGTCGGTGACACAGCAGTGAATACCATTGTTGCTCAATCGGAAGGTGAAGTTGCTGAAGATGCAGTAACAGCTGAGCCTTCACGCGCAACCGCTTAAATGACTAGTCATAATTGAATAAAAAAGCAGAGCTCGTTAGCTCTGCTTTTTTATGCGAGAAATATAAGAACTTTTTTACGATTAACCCTTGAAAAGGAATTTGACGCCCTTATCTATGGTGCATACAAAACAAAGATTAAATTTTTGTTTATTCGCAAGGGTTGAAAGCCCACTATACGCCCCCCACATAGGGGATATAGAAAATCTAAATAGAATTAATTCGGAGATCGCCTGATGGGTAAAATCATTGGTATTGACTTAGGTACTACTAACTCTTGTGTTGCTGTTCTAGACGGTGACAAACCACGCGTATTAGAAAATGCAGAAGGCGAGCGCACAACCGCTTCCGTTGTTGCATACACCGACGGTGAAACGCTAGTAGGTCAGCCTGCAAAACGTCAAGCGGTAACTAACCCAACTAACACGCTATTTGCAATCAAGCGTCTTATTGGTCGTCGTTTTGAAGACGAAGAAGTACAACGCGACATCGAAATCATGCCATTTAACATTGTTAAAGCTGATAACGGTGATGCTTGGGTTGAAGCGCAAGGCGAAAAAATGGCTGCTCCTCAAGTTTCTGCTGAAGTTCTTAAGAAAATGAAGAAAACAGCTGAAGACTTCCTAGGTGAAGAAGTGACTGGCGCTGTTATCACAGTTCCTGCTTACTTTAACGATGCACAACGTCAAGCTACAAAAGATGCTGGTCGTATCGCTGGTCTTGAAGTTAAACGTATCATCAATGAACCAACAGCTGCTGCACTAGCTTACGGTCTTGATAAGAAAGGCGGCGACCGCACTATTGCCGTTTATGACCTTGGTGGTGGTACATTCGATATCTCAATCATCGAGATTGATGAAGTTGAAGGCGAGAAGACATTTGAAGTACTAGCAACTAACGGTGACACTCACCTAGGTGGCGAAGACTTTGATAACCGTCTAATCAACTACCTAGTAGATGAATTCAAAAAAGAGCAAGGTCTAGACCTTAAAGCTGATCCTCTAGCGATGCAGCGTGTTAAAGAAGCAGCAGAGAAAGCGAAAATCGAACTTTCTTCAGCACAGCAAACTGACGTAAACCTACCTTACGTAACTGCTGATGCAACTGGTCCTAAGCACATGAACGTTAAAGTGACTCGCGCGAAACTAGAATCTCTAGTTGAAGACCTAGTACAACGTTCTCTTGAGCCTCTTAAAGTTGCTCTAGCGGATGCTGACCTATCTGTTGGTGACATCGACGATGTTATCCTAGTTGGTGGTCAAACACGTATGCCAATGGTTCAAGCTAAAGTTACAGATTTCTTCGGCAAAGAGCCGCGTAAAGATGTAAACGCTGATGAAGCTGTTGCAATGGGTGCTGCTGTTCAAGGTGGTGTTCTAGCTGGTGACGTTACAGATGTACTTCTTCTAGATGTAACTCCTCTATCTCTTGGTATCGAGACGATGGGCGGCGTAATGACTAAGCTAGTTGAGAAGAACACGACTATCCCAACTAAAGCGAACCAAACGTTCTCTACAGCAGAAGACAACCAGAATGCGGTAACTATCCACGTTCTTCAAGGTGAGCGTAAGCAAGCGACTTACAACAAGTCTCTTGGTCAGTTCAACCTAGAAGGCATTCAAGCTGCACCACGTGGCATGCCTCAAATCGAAGTAACTTTCGACCTTGATGCGGATGGTATCCTACACGTTTCTGCTAAAGACAAGCAGACGGGTAAAGAACAGAAGATCACTATCCAAGCTTCTGGTGGCCTAAGCGACGACGAAATCGAAAAAATGGTTCAAGAAGCGGAAGCGAACAAAGAAGCAGATAAGAAGTTCGAAGAACTTGTTACTGCACGCAACCAAGCTGACCAAATGATTCACGGAACTCAGAAGCAAGTAGAAGAAGCTGGTGAAGCTCTACCTGCAGAAGACAAAGAGAAAATTGAAGCAGCAATCAAAGAACTAGAAGAAGCGAAGAAAGGCGACGACAAAGAAGCTATCGACGCGAAAGTTCAAGCTCTTATGGAAGCATCTCAAAAGCTAATGGAGATTGCTCAGCAGAAAGCTCAAGCTGAACAAGCTCAAGGCGGCGAAGAAGCTGGCCAACAGCAAGCTCAAGACGAAGACGTTGTTGACGCTGAGTTTGAAGAAGTTAAAGAAGATAAGAAGTAATCTTATCGTTAGAGGGCAAAGCACTGAACCAGTGTTAACCCTCTAATTTAGAAGTATTTTCTATAACTGAAGATATTTCTAAACTATCGATGCGGGCGTTTGAGGAAACTCATACGCCCGTATGCTTGTCCATGACGTATCAATATAGCTAAATGTTTTTAATTGAATGAAGACACAATAGTTTTAATTAAAGCCTTTAGCTATATCGATACAACCGCAAGCGGAGCATAGCCGCTTGTTGCATTAATTTGGTGATCAATAGCATGTCAAAACGTGATTTTTATGAAGTATTAGGCGTCAGTCGTGACGCATCTGAACGTGATATTAAAAAAGCGTACAAGCGCTTAGCGATGAAATACCACCCGGACCGTAATCAGGGTGATGACACTTCAGATGAAAAATTTAAAGAAGTAAAAGAAGCGTACGAAATTCTGACCGATTCTCAAAAGAAAGCGGCTTATGACCAATACGGCCATGCAGCATTTGAGCAAGGCGGAATGGGTGGCGGCGGCTTTGGCGGTGGTGGCCAAGGTGACTTCGGTGATATTTTCGGTGATGTCTTTGGTGATATCTTCGGTGGCGGTCGTCGCGGTGGCGGCGGTGGTGGCCATCGTGCCCAACGTGGTTCAGATTTGCGTTACAACATGGAATTGTCTTTAGAAGAAGCGGTGAAAGGCGTTTCTAAAGAGATTGAAATCCCAACACTTGTTCACTGTGATACTTGTGACGGCAATGGCGCGAAAAAAGGCTCATCTCCAGAGACTTGTGGCACTTGTCACGGTCATGGTCAGGTTCAAATGCGTCAGGGTTTCTTTGCTGTTCAGCAAACTTGTCCTAGCTGTAACGGTAAAGGCAAGATCATCAAAGATCCTTGTAACTCTTGTCATGGTCAAGGCCGCAAGCAGAAAACGAAGACGCTTAACGTTAAGATCCCATCAGGCGTTGATACTGGCGATCGTATTCGCTTATCTGGCGAAGGTGAAGCCGGAGATATGGGCGCACCAGCAGGCGACCTTTACGTACAAGTACATGTGAAAGAGCACAATATCTTTGAGCGTGACGGAAACAACCTTTACTGTGAAGTACCTGTGAGCTTTACAATGGCTGCACTTGGCGGTGAAGTTGAAGTACCAACATTAGATGGTCGCGTTAATCTTAAAGTGCCAGATGAAACTCAAACGGGTCGTATGTTCCGTATGCGTGGTAAAGGCGTGAAAGGTGTTCGTGGCGGCGGTGTAGGCGATTTGATCGTTAAGTTAGTGGTTGAAACGCCAGTTAAGCTAAGCTCTCGTCAAAAAGAACTACTACGTGAGTTTGAAGACACTTGTGGTGGTGAAGCGGCGAATAAGCACAAGCCTAAATCAGAAGGCTTCTTTAACGGTGTTAAGAAGTTTTTTGATGACCTAACCAGCTAGAATAATTAAACGTTCTAGACAGTATGTTTTTAAAGACCAGCTTAATCGCTGGTCTTTTTGTATCTGTTCTTTTAAACATAAGATTTAATCTGAACCAAAAAAATCATCCCAACCTAACGTTGAACGACAAAAATAACAAAGTTGCTGTTAATCTAACGTCATAACTTTGAATGCTTTTTCAGCAGCTGTAAAAGCTACGTCAATAATCCCTATGATTAACAAAATCATGATCTAGCCCTGATAGTCTCGCCTGCTTTTGAATACGCTATAAAAAGGTGTAACGTGAATATAGTTAGAAAAAGCGCATTGGTTATTGCTCTGTGTATCACAAGCATTGGGGCACAAGCTGGTACTGCAGTGGGATTGTTTGTTGGGGAACCGTTCTGGGGACTAGAATTCAAACACAACGATATAAGATTTAACGTCAGCCTTGATGACCAATTTGGACTTGGGGCAAATAAATCATTTCAGGTATCAAATACTCCCCTGTATCTTTTTGTTGGCGGCCAGTACATAGATAGAAATACAAACTATATGGCGGTGACATCAGGGATAGGGGCAGAGCTTCGGGTAAAGCCGATGGGGTTCTATATCGATGTGGGGCCGAATCTATACCTTGATGAAATGCAGTTCGAGTTAGAAGCAAAAGCGGGTTTGAGAGTCTATTTTTAATTATCTCTTTTAAGATCTAAACCTATTCGGTCTTCACTTAAAAAGCGTAATCTGTTGTTTCAGGTTACGCTTTTTAGCTTCAGATTGAGTGCTCGCTTACCAACACTCAATAGGGGACCTCTGTCCCTTTGCATTGAGCGTCATCTTATTATCATTGGATAAACAGCTATCGTTTGTTTGCCCTTTTGTGGTTTGTGCCAGAGCCATGATGGTATAAGGCGTCGTTGATGAACTCGCAATTGAGAATTGATATCTGTCAGTATCACTATCGCAAATCGTGCAACTCCCTCCTGAAATGATGTTCGACCAATCATAGCTGCCTTGGTAACCCTCCTCTAGTATCAGTTGCATTCTGAGCATGTCTGTTTTGGCTGCTGTTCTATGCGCTTTTAACACATGGTCGGTATAACTGGGGTAAGCAATCGCTGCGAGAACCGCAATGATGGCGACTGTGAACAATAATTCGATCAGTGTCATTCCAACCTCTCTTTTTTTGTAGCGGTTACAGTTAAATAATTGAATCATTACGAGTTGTCCTTACTTATTTTCCTCCTATTTTTATTAGCTGTTAGCATCGGCGCAAGTGGATTAATTTATAAACAATAAGTTTCATAGGAAGTTGAGAAATGACTCGCGGGTTTACTTTATTAGAACTGGTAATCACGATTAGTATTTGTGGGGTTGCTCTAGCTTTTGCTGCGCCAAGTTTTAGCAATATGGTGGCGGACAGCAAAATGAAGCGATTAGCGACCGAGTTTAATGGCTTTATTATCCAAGCTAAATCAGAAGCAGTAATGAGAAATAAAAAGCTCTACGCTCATTTCTCCTTTCCGGAAAACACTGAAAATTCATTAGGCACTTGGAATGTCATTTTGGCGGATTCAGATACCCTACCGGGCGCCGATAATATCGCCTACTTTGATGGTCAGCCTTTCTATGGATTAACGGTCAAGCATACTTATAGCTCTCAACAGATCGCGTTTGATGCGATACGAGGTAGGCCTAAATCGGGTAGTTTTATTTTCCAACCTGTATCGAGTAATTCCAACCAATTAGCCATAAAAACATCGAACCCTCCGGGGAGAGTTAAGGTTTGTAGCCTCGAGGGGGATCATTATGGCTATAAAACTTGTTAGAAAGCAGCAGGGCATTGCACTAATCGAAGTTATGATCTCAGCACTTATTGGGATTATTGCTATAGGGATTATTGGTTCAGTCTTTCTGACTGGACAACGCATTGCCAAAGAGCGTTCTCTTGAATTACTCGTTTTACAAAGTTTGATGAGCACCAGTTCGATGATGAGAGCCGATATTCAAAGAGCGGGCTTTGATGGAGGGTCGGGTAACTCATTAACACTTCAAGGCTCGACAAGTACAGTTGCAGTGAGTGGCGCGAGTATGGGTTTTGTCTATTATTTACCTGATATTAATAAATACCAAAATATCAAATATAAGCTTAGTGAAGGCCAGCTTTATAGCTGTGAAAGGAAAGATACAGCCACCGCCTCGTTAAACAACTTAACAGGGTGTGCAAACTTACTTGATCAAAATATCATCAATGTCGTCTCTATGGCGATATCAACTACACCACTTGTTACCAGTAGTGCAACCAATCTATTGACTCATGTTTACTTAGAAGCCGAACTGCATGATGGCAGTTATAACCAATCGGTTTCGATGGCAATAAAGCAAAGGAACTGGCTATGAAGAAGAGATTCGTTAGTCGTGGCACTTACAGTAAGCAGCGAGGAGTCACTGCGCTATTGGTTACTGCATTATTATTAATGGGGACGCTAGCCTTTGCGCTAGGGTCTTATCGAGGCGTTTTTTATCAGATAAAAGTCGCGAACAATCAGATTGATGATCGTAAAGCACATTGGCGCGCAGAAGGCGGTCTTGAGTGTGGATTTAGCTCTATGGTCTTTAATAATGACAGCACAATTCCTAGCAACTTAAATGGCGTTTGCTCTGATATGGATCTAGATTACCTGCAAGCAAGCAGTAGTGATCCAGAGCGATTAATTGCAAAACATGGTAATAGAGAACTGAGTAAGAGTCTGACTTTTTCTGGTAGCTCAGGGGCAGGTGCAATTAAGTCGACTTCAGATTTGATTGTCTTTGGCAATGCGGAATTTCCACCGCCTGACCCAGGCCTAAAAAATAGTGACGGTTTGTATGAATGTGTTGCGGTGGTTGTACGCAGCAACATCGTTATTAATGGGAATATTAGTAATCAAGGTGTAGGGAGTACAATATCTAAACCAAGTGAAGACTTTGATAATAGCTCTGATTGCGCACCTTCTCATAAGACAACTACCGGAGGGGTCAACGGTATATGGCGCAATGCGAGTAATAACTACGTATCAACAGGTGTTGAGCTAGATTTCCAACGTGATGAAACACTTAATCCATTTAAAACATTATTTGAAGTTGAACGAGGAGATTGGGAGCAGATTCGAGATAACCCAGACTTTGAGTTTATTAATTACACTATGCTAGGCAATGATGTTGATTGCGTGGCTAGATTTAAAGACGACTTAGTGAGCGGTCAGCCTAATCAAGTTTGGATTGATGGTAGTTGTGAACTTGATCAAGCTGCTATCGATGTGATTACCAATATTCAATCAAGTCACTCAGGAACGTATCTGTTCTTGCTAGTTCATAATGGCGTGTTAGGTATTAGAGGTTCTGGTTCAATTGAAGGTGTGGTATTTCACTTTAACGAAAACTTTGCTTCAAATCCCGCCTATTGGGACTCGTTCTCCACAGTTCTTCAAGCAGACCTTAATGCAAACTTTACTTTACCGATTGAAACGGCTTATGGGGCTAATACTGCATTGACCCCTAAACATGCAACGTACCTTCAGTCGGGTTCATTTAAGTTCACTGGTGGAATGCTGTTCGATACACAGGGGCAAATGGCTCTTTTCAATAACTCAATGCGACTTCAATACAATAGCGACATCATAAATAGTTTTCAGTTTTCAGCAAAACCCAAATGGAAAAAGGGGTCTTGGAGTGACCACTAAACAGAAAGGCTTTAGCCTGATAGAAGTAATGATTGCGTTTATTCTTATTGGTGTAGCATCTCTTGGTTTAGTTATGTTGCAGACCTATGTGGAAGCGAGAGCAGGGCATGCAAAAACCAGCTTAACAGCTTTGTATGTCATTGAGTCTCAGTTGGAATTGTTTCGCCAAAGAGGTATATCGTCAGCAGGTGCTAGCTATTCTCTGAATGATGTACACAGTGAATGTAATGCAATGACGGAAAATGGTGCGACCTTAGATGTCCAACTAACTTGCGAGTCAACGTTGATCTTAAGTGATAGTGTTAGTTCTATATCAATGAAAGCGTACTGGAGCGATCGTTATCAACAAGATCAAGAAGTAAAGATTGTGACCATGCTGTCCAAGTATAGCGAGTTCGATTAAATATCGAACTTTTTGGTAAAGTTAGTGTTATATATCGAGTTGATATAGTAATTGCAGTGATAGTTACTGCGTGAATGTGTTTTATTTAGGTTTAAATGTTGTTCTATTCTCGTATGTGGTGTTGTTTGTTTTTTGTTGCACGTTGATTGTGTTTTTGCAAAATATGTCCCTGTTTAAGAAAAATGTCATAGAACCTTGTGCTTTTATGGTGTGAATTTTATAAAATAGACAGTGATATATAGACCATTCATATTATTTCAAAGGTCTATGGCAACCACACACACATACGGAGTTACCATGAGTAACCAAGCTACGAAACAAGCACCATCGCCGAAGCCGAGCGGTATGGATCGCTTTTTAAACGCCATCGAAACAGCAGGTAATAAGATTCCAGATCCTGCGATTTTATTCTTCTGGGCACTTGTTATTGTTTGGGTTTCATCTGCAATTTTATCTAACGTCTCTTTTGATCTGATAAACCCTCGTACTGGTGATGCACTAGAAGTAAATAACTTACTTACAGGTGAAGCGCTCGCAAGTTTCATGGCGAACATGGTAACGACGTTTACTGGTTTTGCTCCTTTAGGTATCGTATTGGTTGCTATGCTAGGTGTTGGTGTTGCTGACGCTTCTGGCTTCATCCAAACTGGCCTTAAGAAGATGCTTAACTTCACGCCAGCTAAGCTTCTAACTCCAATGCTAATCTTGGTTGCTATCGTATCTCATACGGCAGCGGATGCAGGTTACGTACTGGTTATTCCACTAGGTGGCATCATCTTCCACGCAGCGGGTCGTCACCCTCTAGCGGGTATCGCAGCAGCGTTTGCTGGTGTATCAGGTGGTTTCTCTGCAAACTTTATTCCTTCAGGTATCGATCCTCTACTAGCTGGCTTCACACAAACAGCAGCGAACGTTCTTGATCCTGAATACGTTATCAACCCATTAGCGAACATCTTCTTTACTGGTCTGTCTTCGTTCCTAATCGTTGGTATCGGTTGGTGGGTAACTGAGAAAATCATCGAACCACGCCTTTCTAATACACCAGTAGATGAAGATGCTGAAGAAGCTCCAGATCTAGGTACGTTCACTGAAATCGAATCAAAAGCATTCCGTTGGGCTGGTTGGGCAATGGTTGCTGGTATTGCAGCACTTGTGTTCGCTCTTATGCCTGAAGATTCAGCACTGCGTTCTCCAGAAGGTGAACTAACTGCATTCTCTGCGCCTCTAATGCAGTCAATTGTTCCGCTTATCTTTATTCTATTCGTTATTCCTGGCATCGTTTACGGTCGCATCTCAGGTAAATTCAATAGTAACAACGATATTATTAAATCAATGTCAGAGACTATGTCTACGATGGGCGCATACATTGTAATGTCGTTCTTCTGTGCTCAGTTCCTATCTGCATTTGGTCAATCAAACATTGGTACTATGCTTGCGCTTTACGGCGCTGAAGGTCTGAAAGCAATGGACCTTGCTGGTGAAATGACAATCGTTGGTATGATTCTTCTTACTGCGTTTGTTAACTTACTAGTTGGTTCTGCATCGGCTAAATGGGCTCTAATTGGTCCAATCCTAGTTCCTATGCTGATGGTTGTTGGTATCTCTCCTGAGCTATCTCAAGCGGCTTACCGTGTTGGTGATTCTGTATCTAACATTATCTCTCCACTAATGGTGTTCTTCCCACTTGTGGTTGTTTACTGTCAACGTTACGTTAAGTCGACAGGTATCGGTACACTAGCTGCTCTTATGATGCCGTTCTCTATCGCAATGCTAATTGGTTGGACTATCTTCCTACTAGCTTACTGGGCACTTGGTATCCCTCTAGGTATCAACGCTCCTTACACTTACACAATGTAAGTGTGCATTAAGGCTTCACTATTGGTGTTTTCTTAACGTAATATCAGATAACAAAGCCCGCGATAACCTTCGCGGGCTTTTTCTTATCAGCACATTCAAGGTAGACTTCTGATATCTTTCTTAGTAGCTCAATCATTGTCATGATGTGCTTTCAGCATTACGTTTTTTATTATTTCGGAGTTTGATCGTGTCTCTTTCTCAATTTACTTCACAAGATGAATTCTTCATGCGGCGCGCCCTTGAGTTAGCTTCAGTTGCAGAAAGTGAAGGCGAAGTGCCTATCGGTGCTGTTTTAGTTCGTGATGGTGAGATTATTTCTGAAGGATGGAACCGCTCAATTGGTCAGCATGATGCGACGGCTCATGCCGAAGTTGAAGCGTTGCGAAAAGCCGGACAGGTATTAGAGAATTATCGTTTATTAGACACCACCTTATATGTCACGTTAGAGCCGTGCCCTATGTGTGCTGGTGCGCTTTTACACAGCCGAGTTAAACGTGTTGTGTTTGGTGTCACCGATCTTAAAGCGGGCGCAGCAGGTACCGTTTTAGACTTGTTTGAAAGCCAAGCTGCGTATCACTACGCAGAGGTTGAAAAAGGGTTGCTCGAAGATGAGTGTAAAGTCGTATTACAAGCATTTTTCAAACGTAGACGAAAAGAGATAAAGGAAAAAAAGCGGAAGTTGAAGCTAGATCTAGAAGGAAAGTCAGAAGAGTAGATAAGTTAGACGTAGAGTCTTAGTAGGGGGTATTTCAGCAAACATCTATGCTTGGATATATTGTCTTTACTTGAATATATCGCTACTGATAGATGCTTGCCTGTTTGATTAATCCATCTGTAATTGAGTATAAGTTCGGTTTCGCCAAATAATTTTCTTCTTATTATTTGATAACATACGCTTTCTACGCGTCGCTGAAACCGTTTTACTCAAACGTTTGGATTGCATTTTACGTTTCATCATAAAATACTCCTTTAAAGGTTCTTACTATTATCGTCTCAAACACGTTGGCTTGAGTCATTCAAACTTGATTACCTTACCTTTATAAAAAGTAAATGTTACGGCAATATGAATGTGTCTGAACTAAATAATATATGGGGTTTGTTCGGGTAAAATACAAGGAACCTGTAATATAAAAAGCGCACTAACTGATTAAGTTAATGCGCTTAGATAGTGAGAGTATTATTCGTTCTCTTTACTGCTCTATTACTCCGCTGATGATGTCACTTCGGTATTGGAAGTATCCGAAGCTTCAGAGCCTTCACCTGTATCAACACCTTCTGATGTTTCAAGCTCAGCGCTTTCAGCACCCGAAACAAGCGGTGTTTCTGGTTGAATAACCGTAAGGTCATCAATATTAGATTCTGATGAAGCACTTCTTTGCTCTACGTGGCCAATAATACTTTGATAATAGCGACGTATATTTTCAACGTAATTTCTTGCTTCATCACCACGAGCGAACCCGTAATAGGTCTGGCTATAATACTTCTTCTGCCTTAGCAGTGGTAAGCGGTCTTTAACATCGGCCCAAGCGTCTGGGTTGCCACCTTGTCGCTTGGTTAAGCGTCTAGCATCCATCACATGGCCAAAGCCAACGTTGTAAGAGGCCAGAGCAAACCAGATTTTCTCATGATCTGAAATACTATCAGGAATGCGATCGACCATTTTTCTTAGGTACCTCACTCCCCCCCAAACCGACTGTTCTGGGTCCAAGCGGTCAGTCACACCAACACTTTTGGCGGTAGGAAGGGTAAGCATCATCATGCCACGTACACCCGTTGGCGATCTTGCGGTTGGATTCCAGTGAGACTCCTGATAAGCCAATGCTGCGATTAAGCGCCAATCAAACTCTTCAGAGTATTGCTTAAATAGAGGTGACCATTCGGGCAGTTTGCTATCGAGGGCTCGAATAAAAGCGCGAGTATCGACATAATCAAAACTGCCAATATGACCAATGTATTTCTCTTCGAGAGCAGCAAGCTGCCCCGATTGCTTGAGTGAGCCAAAGAATTCGATCAAGAGGGCATATAGGCTTTCATC
The DNA here is from genome assembly GCF_050337265.1 of Vibrio lamellibrachiae. Taxonomy (NCBI): domain Bacteria; kingdom Pseudomonadati; phylum Pseudomonadota; class Gammaproteobacteria; order Vibrionales; family Vibrionaceae; genus Vibrio; species Vibrio lamellibrachiae. The sequence goes on along the minus strand of NZ_JAKJSU010000004.1, from coordinate 1,124,582 downwards.
TTCAGAGCGATTGATAAACCAAGAGATGGGTTGGTCTTCTGTGAGTTCAAAAGCGATCGCGATATCAGGGTAAATACGTTGAGAGAGAGAGATCTCAATGGAGTCAGCAACACTGAATCGTTGCTTCCCTTCAGACACCTGCTTTAGTAGTTCGTTGATATCGGCATCAATATCGACCGAGTATTCAAAGGTTTCATGCTGAGCTTTTAACTGGGCAAGGGTGTTTTTAAAGTGCGAATCGTCAACGATACTGACGATAGGGTTGCCATCGTTACCTTCAATTAACTTTTCTTGCCTCGCGAGTAACTGCTCAAAATTTCTTGGACGCCATTGCCCTTTTTTATACACCAACTGTTGGCTGACGTAATAATAGGCGGGTCCTGCTCTAAACTCTTTCAGGCGTTTCTCTGATTGGCTGAGACCTGCGGCTATTATGTCAATTTCACCATTTTTGAGAGCGGGGTACAGGCTAGACATCCGGTAGGCAGGTTTCATTTCAAGCTTAACTCCAAGCTCATTAGCAAACTCTCTGACCAATTCGTAATCAAGCCCGGCTGGACCATCGGGCCCAATATAGTAAGAAAGCTGATTGTTTAGCGTGCCAACGCGTAAAACGCCACGATCGAGAATCTGTTGAAGCTCGCTTTTTGGCTCTGATTCTATTTGGCAGCCTGTAAGTATTACCAATGCAAATATAAAGGCGGCAGTCAGTTTTAGTTTCGACAGTGTGCTGTTCAACATTTTTAAGTTCTCATACATCTAGTATCGCTTTTATATCAAAGCCTAACGGTATGGAAAAGCAGAGTTATAAAAGAATGAGCGGACCGAGTATTAATTCATCAATTACGGTGTATTCTGAAATTGACAAAAAAAATGACGCAAACGGTTGCTTTTGGTGTTACATCACAAAAGTAATTGCTTTATAATGCGCTCGCAACGGAGAGGGGAAATCGGCATAAGTTTCAAGATTATCTTTATTATACAAAGGTAACTTGTTGAATTTATACCAATATCACCTTAATCAATTGCATAAAGAGACCTAAGCACATGAGAATTTTGCGTGGCTCCCCAGCCTTTTCTGAGTTTCGTGTTAACAAGCTTTTAGAGCTTTGTCGTGAATTAAGCTTACCAGTAACTGGTATTTATGCTGAATTTACCCACTTTGCTGATCTAACGGCAGACCTTGACGCGTCTGATGTTGAAAAATTAGAAAAGCTGCTGACTTACGGTCCTACGATTGAAGAGCATGAACCAACAGGTTTGTTGCTACTTGTAACGCCTCGTCCGGGTACCATTTCTCCTTGGTCTTCTAAATCGACCGATATCGCTAATAACTGTGGCTTAGATAAAGTCGCACGTTTAGAGCGCGGTACGGCTTATTATGTAGAGTCTTCTTCTGAGTTGACTGAACTTCAACTTGTTGAGCTTAAAGCTGTCTTGCACGATCGCATGATGGAAGTCGTGTTTACTGACTTCGACGCCGCAAATGCATTGTTCCAAGTTGCAGAGCCTGCTCCTTATGCAGAAGTTGATCTTATCTCTGGTGGCCGTAAAGCCCTTGAAGTTGCGAACGTGACTCTTGGTCTTGCACTTGCTGAAGATGAAATTGATTACCTACTTGAAAGCTTTACAGAAAAGCTTGGTCGTAACCCAACTGATATTGAACTAATGATGTTTGCCCAAGCAAACTCAGAGCACTGTCGTCACAAGATTTTCAATGCAGATTGGACAATCGATGGTGTTAAGCAAGATAAATCATTGTTCAAAATGATCAAAAACACCTTCGAAGTGACGCCTGAAAACGTACTGTCGGCATATAAAGACAATGCAGCAGTAATGACTGGCTCAACTGTTGGTCGCTTCTTCCCTGATCCAGAAACGCGTGAATATAACTACCACCAAGAGAAAACACACATCTTGATGAAAGTTGAAACGCATAACCACCCAACGGCAATCTCTCCTTGGCCGGGTGCTTCAACGGGTTCAGGCGGTGAAATCCGTGATGAAGGCGCAACAGGTATTGGCGGAAAACCAAAAGCGGGTTTAGTGGCGTTCTCAGTATCAAACCTTAAGATCCCGAACTTTGTTCAACCTTGGGAAACAGATTTTGGTAAGCCAAGCCGTATCGTTACTGCTTTGGATATTATGCTTGAAGGCCCTCTAGGTGGCGCAGCATTCAATAACGAATTTGGTCGTCCTAACCTTCTTGGTTACTTCCGTACTTACGAAGAGAAAGTAAACTCTCATGCAGGTGAAGAAGTACGTGGTTACCACAAGCCAATCATGCTGGCTGGTGGTCTAGGTAATATTCGTGACGACCATGTTCAGAAAAAAGAGATCCCAGTTGGCGCAAGCTTAATTGTGCTTGGTGGTCCTGCAATGAACATCGGCCTTGGTGGCGGTGCTGCTTCTTCAATGGACTCTGGTTCTTCTTCTGAAGATTTAGATTTTGCTTCAGTACAACGAGAAAACCCAGAGATGGAACGTCGTTGTCAGGAAGTGATCGACCGTTGTTGGCAACTAGGTGATGCGAACCCAATCGCATTCATTCACGATGTAGGCGCGGGTGGTATCTCTAACGCACTTCCTGAGCTAGTAGACGATGGTGAGCGTGGTGGTATCTTTAACCTACGTGACGTGCCAAACGATGAGCCGGGCATGAGCCCTCTTGAAATTTGGTGTAACGAATCTCAAGAACGTTACGTAATGGCCGTTGCTGACAAAGACATGGCAACATTTGAAGCGATTTGTAAGCGTGAACGTGCACCGTTCGCTGTGGTTGGTAAAGCAACAGAAGAGCGTGACCTTAAGCTAGAAGATTCGCACTTCGACAATACGCCAATCGATATGCCAATGGACATCTTATTAGGTAAAACACCTAAGATGCACCGTGATGCGAAAACGCTGAAAGTAAATAACCCAGCAATTGATCGTTCTGGTATCGAGATGAACGAAGCGGTAGAGCGTATTTTACGTCTTCCTACTGTTGCTGAGAAAACATTCCTTATCACTATCGGTGACCGTTCAGTAACAGGTCTTGTTGCTCGTGACCAAATGGTTGGCCCTTGGCAGGTTCCTGTTGCTAACTGCGCAGTTACTGCCGCAAGTTACGATACTTACCACGGTGAGGCGATGTCTCTTGGTGAGCGCACGCCAGTTGCTCTGTTAGATTTCGGCGCATCAGCTCGCTTAGCTGTTGGTGAAGCAATTACAAACATTGCTGCGACCAACATTGGTGATATCAAAAACATTAAGCTATCGGCTAACTGGATGTCTCCAGCGGGTCACCCGGGTGAAGACGCAGGTCTTTACGAAGCGGTTAAAGCCGTTGGTGAAGAGCTATGTCCTGCGCTTGGCCTAACTATTCCAGTTGGTAAAGACTCTATGTCGATGAAGACCAAATGGGAACAAGATGGCGAGCAGAAAGAAGTAACGTCTCCGCTTTCTCTAGTTATTACTGCGTTTGCTCGTGTTGAAGATGTTCGTAAGACGATCACTCCTCAACTGCGTACAGACAAAGGAGCTTCAAGCTTAGTACTTATCGATCTAGGCAACGGCAAAAACCGTCTAGGCGCAACAGCATTGGCACAAGTTTATAAGCAGCTTGGCGATAAACCGGCAGACGTAGACAACGCAGAGCAGCTAAAAGGCTTCTACGACGGCGTTCAAGCACTGGTTGCAAACGACCATGTTGTCGCTTACCACGATAAAGGCGATGGCGGCCTATTCGTTACGCTAGCTGAAATGGCATTTGCTGGTCACTGTGGTGTTCAAGCGAACATTGAAGCATTAGGTGAAGATACGTTAGCAGCACTATTCAACGAAGAGTTAGGTGCAGTGATTCAGGTTCGCAATGAAGAACTTGATGCAGTGAAAGCGATTCTTGCAGATAACGGCCTAGCGGCATGTTCACATGTTATTGGCTCTGTTGAAGCTTCTGACGAGTTAGTGATTAAGTCTGGCGAGCAAGCCATTGTTGAGCGTAACCGTACTGAACTACGTACTATCTGGGCTGAAACAACGCATAAGATGCAAGGCTTACGTGACAACCCAGTATGTGCAGACCAAGAGCACGAAGCGAAGAAAGACAACTCAGACCCAGGTCTAAACGTTAATCTAAGCTTTGATGTGAACGAAGATATTGCTGCTCCTTATATCAACAAGGGCGCTAAACCTAAGATGGCGATTCTTCGTGAGCAAGGCGTTAACTCTCACGTTGAGATGGCAGCGGCATTTGACCGAGCAGGCTTTGAAGCAACCGATATCCACATGAGCGATATCCTAACGGGGTCTGCAGTACTTGAAGAGTATAACGGTCTTGTTGCTTGTGGCGGTTTCTCTTACGGTGACGTACTAGGTGCTGGTGAAGGTTGGGCGAAGTCAGTTCTATTTAATGAACAAGCTCGTAACCAGTTCGAAGGTTTCTTTAAGCGTGACGATACATTCTCTCTAGGTGTATGTAACGGTTGTCAGATGCTTTCTAATCTGAAAGAGCTTATTCCTGGTGCAAACAACTGGCCACGTTTTGTTCGTAACGAATCAGAGCGCTTTGAAGCTCGTTTCAGCCTAGTTGAAGTTCAGAAGTCAGACTCTGTTTTCTTTGATGGTATGGAAGGCTCTCGTATGCCAATCGCTGTTTCACACGGTGAAGGCCGCGTAGAAGTACGTGATGGTGAGCACTTAGCTGCGATTGAAAACTCAGGTACTGTTGCTCTACGTTACGTTGATAACAACGGCAACCAAACACAACAATACCCAAGTAACCCGAATGGTTCACCAAACGCTATCACAGGCTTAACAACCACCGATGGCCGAGTAACGATTATGATGCCTCACCCAGAGCGTGTTTTCCGTACGGTTGCAAACTCATGGGCTCCAGAAGGTTGGGGTGAAAATGGTGCTTGGATGCGTATGTTCCAAAACGCACGTAAGAATGTAGGCTAATGTTTAGCTAACACAGTTCAAATCTTTATTAGAATCGTCACTCATTGAGTGGCGATTTTTTTGTGCTCTTAAAAAATAGTAGTAGATATCGTTGTATAAATTTGGGAGGTTTACGCACAAGTTGGAGTGGTTAAAGATACTTCCTGATGTTGGCTAAAGCTTGTTACCTTAACTAAGCTTAAGGCCTTGATTAAAGGAATAAGAGCACGCCACCGAGGAGCACCGTCATAATGTCCGTTTCCAACTGGAGTATGAGAACTCTCTCAGGTTTTATGTCCTTTCTAATTGTTGTGATGTTTCTATGCGCTTATTTCGCTTTTAAGTTCTTATGGTCTTATGACAAGGCGTTAGAGCAGGTAGAGAATATTCATGAAAGAGAGCTTCAACAGGTCAATACGATGTTGGATCTCGCTAAAGACGACTTGGAAGGGAAGCTTTCCGACTATGCTGCATGGGATTCTATGGCGCAATTTGCTAGTGACGGTAATGACGAGTTTCGACAAGATGATCTCAATATTCATACGCTTGTATCTATGGGTTTGGAAGGTGTGTTTGTTTTTAATAAGGAGAAGGAATCAGTCTATTCAAAGCGTTATGATCATATTCAAGAAAAAGAAGTGGTGGTGGGAAGTGAACTTCCAAGTTACTTTAATAGATTGCTGCGCAAGGCTGAAGAAAGCTCCACAGAGGAGCTTAATGCAATTACCGGGCTTATTGCGTTTGAAACGCATGCGTACATCTACTCATTATCTCGGATCTGCAATAGTGAAGCACTTGAGTGTGACAATGGCTTCGTTATATTTGTAAGCCCACTAGAGCCCGACTATTTAGAGCTTGTAGAGAAAACAACCGGGCTAAGTGTTTCTATCAAAACATTAAAAACAATACCTATTATTCATCATGAACATGGAACTTCAGCTGAGAGTTACCTTAATTATTTGGATCCGATCTCTCTTTTAAATATCAACATTCAGATAACGCACAGCATAGTACGGCCGAAGTTTATAGAAGCAGATGAATTGAGTGTTGTCGTTGGTTTCGCATTCACGCTGTTTTTTATGAATACACTACTGGTTCACAAGTTAACAGAACCGATCAATCAAGCCCGAAAAGCCTTTATTGAATTTGCACAGCAAGGTAAAGCCTTGCCAGAAGAGAACCAATTTGTTTCGAAAGAGATGAAGCAGTTTTCCAATACAATTAATCGTCTAATTCATGAACTAGATGCAAACCGGAACGAATTAAAGTGGCAATCTGAACATGACTTTTTAACGGGGCTCGCCAATAAACGTTTACTGGAAAAATTAACCACAAGGTGGATAGATGATCCTAAGATCGCTCATTTAACGCTTTTTATGATCGATATCGATTATTTTAAACCCTATAACGACCATTATGGTCACTTAGCCGGTGACCAAGCCTTAGAGCGGGTAGCAAAGAAATTAGACAAGTCTATCCTTATAGAGAATCAGGTGTTAGCACGATTTGGTGGTGAAGAGTTTTGCTTAGTGCTCGCTGCATCGACACCATTTGATAGTCAAGCTATAGCGAAGCAGGTTCATAATAATATGAGAACATTGGGCATATTACATGAACATTCAAAAGTGGCTGAAACGTTAACGGTGAGTGTAGGCGGGGTACATTGTGTAAGAGGCTCTAAAGAAACGTATCAAAGCTTGGTCCATAAAGCCGATCTTGAACTATATAAAGTGAAGGATAATGGACGCAATGGCACCAGTGTAATAGAAGGAAGCTAGGTATTTACTGAGTTCATGAGCATTTGAGTTATGTTTTGATGAAAATGAATAGATAAAACAGCGGAAAATTGAATGCATTTGTGCTCTAATACCGCGCTTACCAAGGGATGGTTTTAAACGCGCTCAATATAGATAGAATTCTTAGCGTTGGGCAATCCCTGATTAATCCCTTAGGAATACGAAAATGGCTTCAAATAAAAAATTTGCTATCCGCTTAGTTGAAAAGCGTACCGGCTGGGCTGCTGAAATTACGCGCCAAGTAACATCTCGTAAAGTTGTAGTTTCAAAGCGTGAACTAGGCTTTGAAACAGAAGCTGAAGCACAAGCTTGGGCTGAGAAAGAGCTAGCAGGTTTTGTGAAAAACCAAGCTGAGCGTAACGAGCGTAAAGGCCAGCAGCGACAAGAGCGTGAAGAACGCGAAGCCGCAGCTGCACGTGAAGCAGAGCAACGCAGAGAAGCTCGCCTTGCTGCTGAAGACGCAGAAGAAGAGTAACGACTCTTTTTGAAATGAAAAAACCGCCTATTGAATTGGCGGTTTTTTGCTTTTAAGAGGTAACTAGCTTTTAGAAGGCCATAAGTTGAATTAACGAAACTGACCCGCATCAGGTAAGAAATCAAACCCAGCAGTAGCTAATTTAGCTTCCAATGCTGTTTTATTAATATCGAAATAGACCGCCAGTTTATCAAGGTCACCACCAAATTCATCACGAAGCTTCATATTGACGATGCTCATAAGCATAATCGGGTCCATCGTTTCAAAATTTGAAAGATTCATTACTTGTCCTCAAAATCCGAAATCAAAAGATTTGCTGCTGCAAACGCTGCTTTTTCTCGTGTATCTTTCGATAACGTTTCATCTGCTGCAATGTCATTAAGCGCTTTAACTGCACACGAAATAGCCTTTGGTATGTATCCTTGATCTCCACTGCCAATTTGAGCGTAAAGTTCACGAACTAAGTCACAGCAACCGTATACTTGCATGTTAATTTCCTATAAATGATAGCTGCTCTCAATATACACACTGGCTAAAGCAAAAACAAAGCAGGAGTTTGTTTTAGCGCAAGGTGTGTCGGTGTCTGGTTGAAAGTTAACCTTGTACCTGCTGCTCTAATTGACAAGTCACCTCAGGATCGAGGTTTAGTTGCTTACTCAACTCTTGCAAATAACTCTTTTCCATAAAGTTCTGCTCATCAACAATGAGTAGCGAAGCTAGGTAAATCTCGCTTGCTTGTTGTGGCGAATTTGCAAGTTGTGCGATGTCACTTGGGTCGAGTGGTTTATTCAATTCTTGGTGAATCAATTGCTGTACAGAGTTGTCAGCGCCCATTTCTGCCACGGCTTGCTCAATGCGCTGCATTTCCTGTTCGTCAACGTGACCATCAGATTTTGCAGCGGCAATCATAGCTTTCAGAATGAGGGTTTGGTGACTGCTGTCCGTTTCATCAAAGGTCGATGATGGAGAGTTACTAGGGGAGTTGGTCGGTTGCTTAGCTTGCCAATCATTGTAAACCTTGTATGCCAAAGTCCCTAAGGCCGCTGCACCGCCAACGACGGCAATTTTAGTCCCCATTTTACGTGCTTTTTTTGATCCCATGAGAGCACCAATTAAACCGCCGCCAACGGCTCCAGCTCCTAACGTTTTTAGCTTACTGTTACTTGAGCTCATTGAGCTAAGACCTGATGCGTGTTTGGTTAACTTTTCTGAACCCTGTTTAAGGATGTCAGATTTAAGCGCTTGATTGAGAAGACCCGTTAGATTCATAAATACCTCCAGTAGATATAGCTGAAGTCTAAAGTGGTATGAATGAACACAGGATTAATATTTTAGAAATTAATAACTGAGATTTCTTAGGATGAGCTTTTGGATACTCGAAAAACAAAAAGGGCTGGCATATTGCCAACCCTTTAAAGCTAGGTAACCGTTGCTTATTTAAGTCGTTACTTACTTAAGCTGTGATTTTACATGCTCTACAATGTCCGTCATTGGGATTGCTGATTTCTCTCCAGCACGACGGTTTTTATATTCGAAGTTGCCTTCATCCATGCTGCGGTCGCCGATAACGATAGTGTGTGGAATGCCCACAAGTTCGATATCTTTAAACATAACACCCGGACGCTCTTTACGATCATCGAATAGAACTTCAATACCCATTGCTGTTAGTTCAGCGTATAACTTTTCAGCCGCTTCTTTAACGCGCTCAGATTTGTGCATGTTCATTGGAACAATAGCCACTTGGAATGGTGCGATAGCTTCTGGCCAGATGATGCCGAACTTATCATGGTTTTGCTCAATTGCTGAAGCAACAACACGTGATACACCGATACCGTAACAACCCATCTCTAGAGTTGCGCTCTTACCGTTCGGGCCAAGAACATTACAGTTCATCTTCTCTGAGTAGTTTGTACCCAGTTGGAAGATGTGACCTACTTCAATACCGCGTTTCAGTTGAAGCGTACCTTGGCCACATGGGCTCAGATCGCCTTCAATAACGTTACGTAAGTCTTCTACTTGACCAAGTTCTACGTCACGTCCCCAGTTGATACCAAAGTAGTGTTTGTCATCGACGTTTGCACCAGCACCGAAGTCACTCATTACCGCAACAGTGCGATCTACGATGAACGGCAGTTCAAGGCTAACAGGACCAAGTGAACCCGGACCCGCCCCAATTAGTGCACGAATCTCTTCTTCCGTTGCCATCTCTAGTGGAGCAGCAACCTCTTTAAGGTTCTCTGCTTTCACTTCATTAAGTTCGTGGTCGCCACGGATAATCAGCGCAATGATATCAGCATCAACGTCGTCTGAAGCTTTAACAAAAAGCGTTTTCACTGTTTTTTCAATCGCTAAGCCGTGTTGCTCAACCAGTTCTGCAATCGTTTTTGCATTTGGCGTATCGACCAGTTTCATCTCTTGAGTTGGTTCAGAACGTTCAGCCGTTGGTGCAAGTGCTTCTGCTTTTTCGATGTTAGCAGCGTAATCAGACTCAGAAGAGAATGCGATCAGATCTTCACCGCTTTCTGCTAATACGTGGAATTCGTGTGAAGCGCTACCGCCGATGGCACCGGTATCTGCCAGAACTGGGCGGTAATTAAGGCCCATGCGGTCGAATGCTTTACAGTATGCATCATGCATTGCGTCGTAAGAGTTTTGTAGACCTTCTTTGTCGATGTCGAAGCTGTATGCATCCATCATCGAGAATTCACGGGCACGCATCACACCAAAACGAGGGCGTCTTTCGTCACGGAATTTAGTTTGGATTTGGTACAAGTTTAATGGAAGCTGCTTGTAAGAGTTCACTTCGTTACGTACAAGGCTAGTGATCACTTCTTCAGCTGTTGGGCTTAGGATAAACGGACGCTCATGGCGATCAGTGAAGCGAAGCAGTTCTGCGCCCATCTTTTCAGCACGGCCAGTCTCTTCCCAAAGTTCAAAGGGTTGAACAACGGGCATCAAAGTTTCAACTGCACCTGCATTATCGATCTCTTGGCGAACGATGTTTTCAACTTTACGTAGCACACGTAGACCAGTAGGTAGCCACGTGTATAGACCTGAAGCAAGTTTACGGACCATACCTGCACGTAGCATCAGCTGGTGGCTAATGACTTCTGCGTCGTTTGGGGTCTCTTTCAGAGTGGCAAGAAGATAGTTACTGGTGCGCATTATTATATCCGTTCATCTTAGTTGAATGCCTTTGCATAAAGCTCGCTAATTACGTGCTTTATGGTGACATTGGAAAAAGTGTTAGCCCGCAATAATAGCAGCCAAACGAGTTTGTCAAAAGTCTTCTATTGCAGTAACGGTCACTAAGTTAGCCGAAACGGTAAATTTCACATTTAAGTCGAATAGATTGACGGCGTATTCTTTATTATCAGGCTTTTTCTTTTTGTAGGCAGGGCGAGGATCTTGTGACAGCACTTGCTCGATGACCGCTGTTTTCATCTCTGAGTCTTCGAGTACTAACAGTGCTGCTTGAGCCTCTGAGCCGAATATGACTGCTACAGTCTCAGGCTCTTGTTCTGCATAACTACCAGTTGCCTCAGTAATAGCGTCAGAATAGGGGATATAAGGTTTGATATCGACGATGGGGGTTCCGTCAACAAGATCGACTCCGCCTAGGTCGATATAGACTTGATTACCTTCTTGAACAACACCGCGTATGGATGCTGCCGACATACCGATTCCATTGGGGCGAAAGGTTGAGCGAGAAGCAAAGACGCCAATACGTTCATTGCCACCTAATCGAGGTGGTCGAACGGTAGGTTTCCAACCAGCAGCGAGATTTTTATCAAAGAGAAAAAGTAACCATAGGTGGCTAAAGTCGCTAAGCCCACGAACAGATTCCATGCAGTTAGCGTCGTTAAGAAGCTTTATGCGAGACGTTGCGCTCGGTACTAGCCTTGGTTGTCTTGGTACAGCAAATTTTTCGTTATAAGGCGTCTGAATAACACCGATAGGATCAATAGAATACACGCGTGACCTCACAACTTTGTCTTTTTAGTCATTCAATTGAATTTTATATGAACGCCTAATGGTTCAGGTTTATTGATGTGATGGCAGTTTAACAAAAATCCACCAAGAATAAGCAGTTAGAGTGGGCTCCATGAGTGTTAATTACCTTTTTTTAGATAATTCATTGTGATTTTTTAGTTATAAGCTCTGTGTTGGTGTTAATTTATAGTTAATAGGGCTGGTTTTTGATATTTTTTGTTACATGTTGAGCTTCAGTTTTTACAATCTGTAAAGTAATGTGCTGAATCCCTGCGTATTGACAGCGTAAGGTCAGGAAACAAAAACAAACTATAAATTACAAGCAAACACAATGGAGGGACAGATGAGTTCATCTGCTTCGATTAAACAAAACTCACCAAAAAAGCCGATCTTTACGCGCTTTCTTGATGCCGTAGAATACTTGGGGAATCTATTACCTCATCCTATTACTCTTTTTGCTATTTTCTGTGTAGCGATTCTCGTTACGTCAGGTATTGCCGGCTATTTTGAAGTGTCAGTAATAGACCCTCGCCCTGAAGGCGCAAGCGGTCGTGCTGCTGATGGTATGATTCATGTCGTAAGTTTATTGAATGCTGAAGGATTACAGCGCATTGTCACTAGCTTAGTTAGTAACTTTGTTGGCTTTGCTCCACTAGGTACGGTACTTGTTGCGCTACTAGGTGTTGCTATTGCTGAGCACTCTGGTCTTCTATCTGCTGCTATGCGCGGTATGGTAATGGGCGCTTCGAAGCGTATGGTAACGGTAGCTATCGTATTCGCTGGTATCATTTCAAATACAGCATCTGAGCTTGGTTACGTTGTTCTTATTCCTTTAGCCGCGATGATGTTCCACTCGTTAGGTCGTCACCCTCTAGCTGGTCTTGCAGCAGCGTTTGCAGGCGTATCTGGTGGTTACTCAGCTAACCTTCTTATCGGTACGGTCGATCCTCTACTGTCGGGTATTACAGAGACAGCGGCACAGATGCTAGATCCTAGCTACTCTGTAGGTCCTGAGGCGAACTGGTACTTCATGTTTGTTTCTACTTTCTTTATTACAATTGCGGGTGCATTTGTTACTGAGAAAATTGTTGAGCCTAAACTAGGTAAATACAACGAAGAAGAAGCTGCCGAAGACTTATCTAACGATTCAGTTGGTAAACTAACAGATATTGAAAAGAAAGGTCTTAAGTTTGCAGGTGTTGCTGTTCTATTAGTAAGTGCGGTACTCGCTTGGACAGTTGTTCCTGCTGATGGCATTTTACGTCACCCAGTAACAGGTGAAATTGCAGGTTCTCCATTCCTAAGAAGCATCGTAGCTTTCATCTTTGTCTTCTTTGCTATTCCGGGTTTTGTTTACGGCAGAATTGTTGGAACAATGAAGAACGACCGTGACGTTATTGATGCAATGGCTAAGTCAATGTCTTCAATGGGTCTATACATCGTTCTTGTATTCTTCGCAGCTCAGTTCGTTGCATTCTTCAGCTGGACTAACTTTGGCCAAGTATTCGCGGTTGGTGGTGCAAGCTTCCTACAGAACATCGGCCTAACGGGTCCAATGCTGTTTTTCGCATTTATCCTAATGTGTGGCTTCATTAACCTAATGATTGGTTCAGCTTCTGCACAATGGGCAGTAACAGCACCTATCTTTGTTCCAATGTTAATGCTGGTTGGTTACGCGCCTGAGACAATTCAAGCGGCTTACCGTATCGGTGATTCAACAACTAACATTATTACTCCAATGATGAGTTACTTCGGTCTAATTCTTGCGGTTGCTACTCGCTACATGAAGAACCTAGGTATCGGTACGCTTATCTCAACCATGCTGCCTTACTCAGTAGTCTTCATGGTTGGTTGGAGCTTCATGTTCTACGTATGGGTGTTCCTACTAGGTCTACCGGTTGGTCCTGGCGCGGCGACTTACTACACGCCTTAGTCCATGATTAAGATATAAATAAAAAACCTGCGAACTTCGCAGGTTTTTTTATGCTTTCTATGTAATCCAAATAACATCTAGTCTATAGAAGTAGATGTTTAAGCAGAGGCTTAGCGGCGTTTGGCTAGAATACGGTCTAAGTGATTCGCAAACTCACGTCGGTCTGTTTGAGATAGTGTCGCAGGTCCGCCAGTCTGAACACCGCTTGAACGCAGTGTATCCATAAAATCACGCATATTCAGGCGAGCTTTGATGGTCTCCGTCGTATAGAGTTCACCACGAGTATTCAGTGCTAAAGCACCTTTAGTGATCACTTCATCGGCAAGCGGGATGTCAGAGGTAATGACTAAGTCCCCAGCGTTGGTTCGACGTACAATTTCATTGTCAGCAATATCGAAACCTGCAGGCACTTGAATAGAGTGTATATTGGCACGCTTAGGTACGGGTACTACGTGGTTGGCAACGAAAGTACACTCAACGCCTGTTCGTTCAGCTGCGCGTACGATAGTTTCGCGGATCACTTTTGGACACGCGTCTGCATCAACCCAAATCTTCATCATTATTCTTTCTCGTTTAATTTAGCTCGTTTAATTTAGCTTCTAAAGATTCAACACGTTTGAGAAGCTGTGAAACTTGCTGCTCTAGATTTGTTATTTTATCTAGCTCTGAAGTGGCGGCAGTTGCGACTTCGACCTTTGGTACTCGATTCGACGCTTTCCAGCTTTTAATCGCGGTGATCAGCGCAGGCATAGGGACTGAAGTACTCAGGCGTGCTTTGACTAACGCAACAGTCGGTTCTTTTCCTTCTTGAGTAAGGCTCGATAAAACCTTGGTCAGCTCATCGGTGACATTTTGAGTTAACATCATTTTCTCCTTCCTAACTCTCTGCGGGCATCATACTTTTTATTCTCAATTTTGGCGAATCTCAAAATAGGCGCTGCCATGTGAGAGATCTCTTACAAAGCGCGTGAGATAACAGCATTTTGACTCTGCATATATGCGATGTGTTTTATTTAAGTTGTTGATTTTAAATCGATTGTGTTTTTTTTGTCGTGAGGGAAAAAATAATTAATATTTGGGTATATTGTCTAAAAATAGAAATCGCGTAAATTAGAACTTGTCGGAAGGAGTTTGACACGGAATAGGATACAACCAAGGACTTGGTTATCTTCAGGATGAAGATGTGACGGCTAGGATAGCGGTCAGCAGGAAGCGAAGGACATTGTACGGATACAACAGTTGCTAGGATGGTAACTGCGAAGGAACGACAATGGACACCTCTAGGAAGAGGCTAGGACAGCATCAGGATGATGCAAAGGACACCGCTCAAGGAACAAGTGATGAGTGCTGACGAGGATAGTTAGCGATCAGGATGATTAGGACACCGCTAGGACGGCGACGTATGGAAATGCTGATGGATTCAGCCACTATTATGGATGATGCATGGAGCACTAACGAGTAGCCGGACTGCTGCGAGTAAGACTATAACCCCGATACGCAAGTGTCGGGGTTTTTCTTTTTTGCAGATAGGCTCTTTCCTTTGACAGAAAACTCAATAACAATGCTAAAAACAAACCTAGATCAATGCTCCCTATTGGTAGTTGGTTTATTTTTCGCTTCTTCAAATATGGCGTTACACGAACACCTCGAATAGTCGTTATCAAGGAATAGATATGACCATAGTAACTCGACGATTAATGTTACTTCCCTACAGCGAATCTTTGCAGTCAGAATTTCTGATGTTGAATTGCTGTGTGAAGAATCGTGAGGAAATGAACGGTCCACATACTGTTTCATCCGCAAGAGAGTTATTTGAAAGAGTTTTAAATGATTCGTCTATGTACTGTATGGCGGTTTTAGATAATTACAATCGCGAATACATCGGCCATATCTTTATTTCTCAATTAGATTCAACTCCAGAGCTTGGCTTTATTTTAGATAAGGCGTATTGGGGAAAGGGATTGGCAAGTGAGGCTTTAAAGGCATTTATCCCTAAAGCGTATAGAGAGTTGTCCCTGAAAAAAGTGATAGCAACCGCCAATACTCATCATGTCGCCTCGATCAAATTACTCGAAATGCTTGGTTTCCAACGTACAGGCGAAAACCAAGACTTTCATGGGCCATATTATGAGTATGAGCTTACAGCCGATGTGGTGGCAGGTGAAAGTTCATTGGCCTAAAGCCACTCATCATTAACTCTCCTTGGTAACAATCGTCTCCGAGTGATGAAAACTCAAAGTGATAGACAGTATACCAACGCCAATCTCCTTTAGGTGTTCTAACCTTATGTTGACCTAAAGCGACAGACACTAACTGTAAATCGAGCTGTTTGCATTTTCTCTCAATTGCCACTTTCGCTAGTTCGCCCTGTCTTCGTTGCTGCCAAAAAATGAAGCAAACTAAACTTAGGCCGACAATAGCCATCAAATCACCAATCATACGCTATCCTTTCGCAGAGCTAATCAATCAAAATCATGAAGAACGAGCTGATTTTTGTAATAGAAGCAGCGCGTTAGCCAATTCTTTTGATGGGTTTGAGTGTAACAGCGGCAAGATCACTAGACGCAGTTCCGGTAGCATGACTAAGTCTGAAAATAGTTGATTAAACAGATCCTGATTACCCGTCTGTGCCAGTCTTAGTAAAAACAGCTCAGCGACTTTTGGTTCAGCCAGTAAATGCCATGAGCGACCCGCAATGCCGATCAGAACTTCTTGATGGCTTAAGCGAGGGCTTGCTAAAACCGCTTCAACCACGGGTAATGAAATGGAACGATCTGCGCCTGATAGTGCTCGGCATAGAGCAGAGAGTAAAAACAGGTCGGGCTCATCTTTCTCAAGTTGCTTTGTCGTTAGATCGACAATGTGCGTTGCAAGTTTGTCTGATATATCTGTGTGCTCAAGTGCGCCTAGTAGAGCGTAAAGCGGTTCATTGGGTAGATGACGCAAAGCCTTACGAACCATGGTTGCATTTTGTGACTGACCGAGACGGGCACAAAGATCGGTGATGCCTTGAAGCCCAACAGTCTGCCAGTGGTCCCAACCAATATCACCGGTGAAGTAGTGCTGAGCGTGCTCATAATATTGGCTACTAGGAAGATCCAAATCAGAACGAATCTGACTATTAAATACCGCCATTTTGTCTTCACTTGGCTTATAGGTATATGGATTATTTGCAAGCTTCTCTTGTTGTTCTTCACTCATATCTTGGCTGATTCTAGAACCCATAGCCTCTAATAC
Organism: Vibrio lamellibrachiae; assembly: GCF_050337265.1. Classification (NCBI taxonomy): domain Bacteria; kingdom Pseudomonadati; phylum Pseudomonadota; class Gammaproteobacteria; order Vibrionales; family Vibrionaceae; genus Vibrio; species Vibrio lamellibrachiae. The sequence continues at coordinate 1,108,225 of NZ_JAKJSU010000004.1, read as the reverse complement.
AAACTTTAAGAAATTACCGATTTCCGCTTGCTTGAGCAATCCTCGTTCATCGAGTTCAAACTTTAAAAACCAGATCCACGGTTGTTGCTTTTCATTCCAATACGCGATCGCTAAATGTGCTTTTCGTTGTAGTGGGTAAGGGTAGGGTTGTTGCCCTTTTTCTACACGAGAGAAAGTCGTGTTCTCTATTGTTTTGATTCGGCGACCTAGATCAAAAATCTTGTATTCGCAGCCACTATTTTCAAGTAGCTCGGTAAGTGTATGAATAAGTTCCATGGAAAAATTGACCTTAAGTTTCTTTGCTTATTACATGGTATCCTAGCTCGTAATTTCAAGGTCCCAACGTAAAATTCAGAGTGATTAATGACCCAATCTGCACAACTTCTTCTGTTGCTTGACGAGTTACAGCGAGAGCTTTCGGAAAAACAGCTTTGGCAAGGTGAAATGCCGAGTCAAACAGCGTTAGAAAGTCAGCAACCTTTTGCCTTAGATACACTTGAGCCTGAGCAGTGGTTACAGTGGATTTTTATCCCTAAAATAAAAATGCTGATGCAGAAAGGTAGTGCATTGCCAAAGGGCTTCTCCATTGCGCCTTATTTTGAGCAAGCGTGGCAAGACAAACCACAATTTCAAGCCATTATTCGAGTGACACAAAAAATAGATAAGGTGTGCCAGTAATGTTAGAGGTAATCTTTCAAGATGAGTATTTGGTTGCGGTTAATAAGCCCGCCGGAATGTTGGTGCACAGAAGTTGGTTAGATAAACACGAAACACAGTTTGTGATGCAAACATTGCGCGACCAAATTGGTCAGCATGTATTCCCACTGCACCGCTTAGACAGACCGACTTCCGGCGTTTTAGTCTTTGCGTTATCAAGTGAAGTGGCTTCGCAGGTGATGCCGATGTTTGCGAATCACGAGATGGAAAAGACTTATCACGCTATCGTTCGTGGTTGGATAGAAGAAGGTGGCGTTTTAGATTACCCGCTTAAAGTTGAACTCGATAAAATAGCCGATAAATTTGCAGCGAAAGACAAAGAGCCTCAAGAAGCGGTCACTGGCTACCAGCCAATTGCAAAAGTAGAAGTACCATTCTCTACTGGGAAGTTCCCCACAAGCCGCTACTGCTTAATGGAGATGAAGCCACAAACAGGACGAAAACATCAGCTGCGTCGCCACATGGCTCACCTTAGGCATCCAATTGTAGGTGACACGAGCCATGGTGATGGGAAACACAATCGACTGTTTAGAGAAAACTATGATGCGTATCAATTGATGCTACACGCTTCTGAGTTGAGCTTTATTCACCCATTTACAAAAAAAGAGTTAGTGCTCAAAGCGAGATTTGATGAAACTTGGCAAGGGCTGATGTCTAAGTTTGGTTGGGAAGTTGGAAGATAAATTCTCTGTATAAAAGTGCGCCACTGATCGCAAGCTAATCATTCTGCCACAAGAAGCTATAATATTTGTGTTTAACTCATGAAAAATAAGGGGTTAAGCACATGCGAAAAACTTATCTCTATCTGATTTTTGTTCTTTTTCTTTCCGGCTGTGAACCCGCAGATATTCATATTGAGTCTCTATCCGAACCATTTAAACATGTAGTGGAGGATCTTGATGCGAATAAAGCCAATAATCTTCATAGCTTGATAATTTGGCAAGACGGTCAGACACTGGTTGAGCTATATAGAACCGCACCGGGCAGAGAGCGTGACTATAAAACGCCGGCGCTAAAGGTTGGCGTTGATGAACTTCATAATCTCCATTCAGTGACGAAATCGTTTGTCGCTACGCTGGTTTTTATTGCCATCGACGAAGGAAAGATAGCTGGATTAGATCAAGCTGCATTTTCATTTTATCCTGAGTACCAAGAGTTAGACCTTGAGAAAAAAATGACGATTACGATCGGTGATTTACTCAATATGTCATCGGGGTTTCCACTGAATGAGCTCATTTCTGAAAGCTACCAAACAACGGCTAATCATTTTAATCGTCACTATTTAGCAAAAGACCTCGATCAATTGATGTTTAACCTTAATGTAGTTTTCGATCCCGGTAGCAAGTTTTCTTATAGTGGTTTTTCTACAGTGATGTTATCTAGGATTGTAGAGAGAGTGTATGACGGGGAAGCTTTTAATAAATTAATGAAAAAAAAGCTGTTTGATCCACTGGGCATAACACAATATGAGTGGATGAGCCAACATGGCAGTAATGTTGCTGGTGCGGACTGGGGACTTCGTTTGACGTCTAGAGATTTATTGAAATTTGGTCAGTTATATCTAAATCAAGGTAAGTGGGATGGTCATACGATATTTTCTGATCAATGGATAAGCCGCGTGGAATCGCCAGTATTTGGCTTGTATCCAAGTAGTTATGGTATGCACTTTTGGCAGCCTAGTTTGATCCCTAATTCCTATGCCGCTATTGGTATTGGAGAGCAATATGTCATCATCATTCCATCTAAAAAATCAGTGATTATTGCCACTGGAGGGAATTATGATGTGGGCGGCCCAACATTGAAATACTTATCTAAATTAGCGTCGGTACTGTAGCCCTTCTTTACTGAAACCAAAGGGCTATAAAACAAAAAACGGAGCACAAAGCTCCGTTTTCAAATTGGCCTAGCGGTGCTGATTACTTTTCTAAGTAATTGCCGATCGATTTCTCAATGCCATCTGCATCTAACCCAAGATCAGCATAGAGTTCTTGCTGTGAACCCTGTGGAATAAACTTATCAGGAATACCAAGGTTTAATACTGGCTTGATGATTTTCTCGCTCATCATGTATTCAATTACACCAGCACCAGCACCACCGGCAATAGCATTTTCTTCAAGAGTAACGAGCACGTCATGATTTGCTGCTAGTTCGGTGATCAAAGCTTCATCAAGAGGCTTAACAAAACGCATATCAGCAACTGTTGCATTGAGTTTGTCTGCAGCTACTAACGCTTCAGGTAGAAAGGTTCCGAAGTTTAGAATCGCTACTTTCTCACCTTGACGGAGCATGCGGCCTTTGCCTATTTCAAGCGTAGTAAATTCAGATTGAATATCGCTCCCCATGCCACTGCCACGAGGGTAGCGCACAGCACTTGGACCCGTATGTTGATGACCGGTGTATAGCATTTGACGACATTCATTTTCGTCACCTGGCGTCATGATAGTCATATTAGGGATACAACGCATAAAGCTTAAATCAAATGCACCTTGGTGAGTTTGACCGTCGGCACCGACCAGTCCAGCACGGTCAATGGCAAACATGACTGGAAGATCCATGATTGCGACATCGTGAATCAGTTGATCATAACCGCGTTGTAAGAATGTGGAGTAGATAGCCACAATCGGCTTATCACCCGCAATCGCCATTCCTGTCGCAAGAGTTACAGCATGTTGCTCTGCGATGGCTACATCAAAGAACTGTTCCGGATACTCTTTAGCAAAGCGCACCATACCAGAACCTTCTCTCATTGCTGGCGTAATCGCCATCAATTTAGGGTCTTGCGCGGCCATATCACACAGGAAGTCACCAAATATCTTAGAGAATGTTGGTTTTGAACTGTTGCTCTTAGGCAAGCTTGAGTGACTAGGGTCGAACTTAGGCACACCATGATAGCCAATTGGATCTTTTTCAGCAGGCTCATAGCCTTTGCCTTTTTTGGTCATTATGTGCAGGAACTGCGGGCCTTTAAGTCCACGCATGTTTTTCAGTGTTTTGATTAGCTCGTTAACGTCATGTCCATCAACTGGGCCAATATAATTAAAGCCAAGCTCTTCAAACAGCGTGCCAGGAACCACCATTCCTTTTAGGTGTTCTTCAGTACGACGAACAAGCTCTTTGATTGGCGGAACACCAGAAAGCACCTTCTTGCCACCTTCACGAATAGAGGTGTAAAGGCTACCAGATAGAACTTGAGCGAGATGGTTATTAAGAGCGCCAACGTTCTCGGAGATCGACATTTCATTGTCATTTAGTACAACAAGCATATCGGAATGAACATCACCTGCGTGGTTCATCGCTTCAAAAGCCATGCCTGCGGTAATGGCACCATCACCAATAACACTAACGACTTTACGGCCTTTGTTCTCTTTTTCTGCACTAATTGCCATCCCTAAGGCGGCGCTGATAGAGGTTGAAGAGTGACCGACTGAAAGCGTGTCGAACTCACTCTCTTCACGCCAAGGGAATGGGTGTAGTCCATCTTTTTGGCGGATAGTTGAAAGCTGATCACGACGACCGGTAAGAATCTTATGCGGATAAGCTTGATGGCCAACATCCCAGATCAGCTGATCAAATGGAGTGTTGTAGACATAGTGCAATGCAACCGTTAACTCAACAGTACCAAGGCCTGATGCTAAATGGCCACTAGATTGGCTCACTGAGTTCAATAGGTAAGTACGAAGCTCATCACACAGCTTTGGCAGTGTTTCGCGTGGAAGGCTACGTAGTTCATCTGGCATATCTGCCAGTGATAATGTTGGATATTTTGAAATATCAAGAGTCATAGTATTGCGTGCTTATTATGTTTAGTTCTTGCGTTCGATGACGTATCGGGCGAACTCTTCAAGTGATTTTGTATTGTATGGAATCGCTTCGAGTGCTTGAAGGGCTTCATTCAATAGAGTGTGAGCTTTATTTATCGCACCGTCTAATCCTAGTAAAGAAGGATAGGTGCTTTTATTTAATTCTTGGTCAGAGCCTTGTGGTTTTCCAAGTGTTTCCGTGTCGCCAATAACATCTAATATGTCATCTTGAACTTGGAAGGCAAGACCAATAGCATCTGCGAATTTATCGAGCTGAGGCTGAACCTGAAGACCTTTTTCGCCAGCGGCTAATGCCCCTAAGCGGACTGCACATTTGATTAATGCACCGGTTTTATTACGGTGAACTTCTTCAAGTTCTTCTAGAGTCACTTGTCGGTTTTCTGCTTCTAAATCCAGAGACTGCCCAATACACATGCCTTGTGCGCCAGACGCCTGAGCTAATGATTGAACCATTTTGATTCGCATCACTTCCGCTTCTGCCGCTAATTCACCTTCAGCGAGAATAGAAAATGCCAGAGTTTGCAGAGCATCTCCGGTTAAAATAGCAGTCGCTTCGTCGAATTTAATGTGGCAAGTCAGTTGCCCCCGACGTAGTTCATCGTCATCCATTGCAGGAAGATCATCGTGAATCAATGAATAGGCGTGAATACATTCGATAGCCGCAGCCGGGGTGTCTAATTCATTTTGCACACAACCGAGCATTTGCCCTGTTGCGTAAACCAAAAATGGTCTTGCGCGTTTACCACCGAGTAGTAGCCCGTAACGCATAGCGTCAACGAGAGTCTGTTCTTGGTGTGGCAAGCGATCTAACCATGCGTTTAGAACGCGGTTATTCTGTTGTTGATAAGCGGTTAACGCTTCAATCATAACGGATCTTCACTATTATTCCGATGGAGACTCAAACGAGCTAAGTGGTGCTTCGTCGTCATTTTGCAGCAAGATACTGACGCGTTGTTCAGCATCGCTTAATTTTGTCTGGCCAGAACGAGCTAAGGCAATCCCACGCTCAAATTTCTTCAAAGCGTCATCAAGGGCTAAATCGCCATTTTCTAACTGATCAACTAAGGTATCGAGTTCGTCAATGGTCGCTTCGAACGACATATTTTCAGGTTTTTTGCTCGCCATAATCTGTCTAGTTTAGCTGTCTAGTTTGGAAATATGGACGAAAGTTACCTTAGGGCGTGGTGATGGTCAAATTTAACCAAAAGAAATTGTTAGAAAAGTGGAGCTAAAACGGTCTCTTTCCTATACCTAAATGACAGTATGCTGTGTTTATTAAAGCTTATGTTGATCAAGTGAGTAAAATACTGTGACGCAATATTGATACATTTAACGGCTGTTGTGATAAAAATGCATCGTTTTCACCTTGATATATTGATCTGTGTGGCGAAATACTTTGAAAGGAATTCCAATAATTTAGTTAAAGATCTTATGATCGGGCCGATAACTAATTTAACTGGCGAAATAATACCAATTTCTCTTATTCTTAAATAACATCAATTTGATCAGTCGCATTGTGTATTGTTGGATTGGTATCAATCTCATATTCGCTGAAAATAGCATGAGGAGTGCTTTGTGGATTTAGCAACGCTGTTAGGACTCATCGGTGGTTTTGCCTTTGTCATCATGGCGATGATTCTTGGTGGAAGCATCATGATGTTCGTCGATGTCACCTCGGTTTTGATTGTTGTCGGTGGTTCCACCTTTGTCGTATTGATGAAGTTCACTGTGGGACAGTTTTTCGGTGCAGCGAAAATTGCCGGTAAAGCTTTCATGTTCAAAACGGACGAGCCAGAAGATTTGATTGCGAAAGTGGTTGAAATGGCCGATGCAGCTCGTAAAGGTGGCTTCCTTGCTCTAGAAGAGATGGAAATTACTAATGGTTTTATGCAAAAGGGCATAGACTTATTAGTAGATGGTCACGATGCGGATGTTGTTCGCGCTGCGCTGCAAAAAGATATTGCCTTAACCGATGAACGACACGATTTTGGTGCCAGTGTTTTTAGAGCTTTTGGTGATGTATCGCCCGCAATGGGAATGATCGGTACATTGGTTGGTCTGGTTGCGATGCTTTCAAACATGGATGATCCTAAGTCGATTGGACCCGCGATGGCGGTTGCCTTGTTAACTACTCTTTACGGTGCGATTTTATCCAACATGGTGTTTTTCCCAATTGCCGATAAATTGTCAATGAGGCGTGAACAAGAGAAGCTAAATCGTCGTTTAATTATGGATGGCGTGCTTGCCATTCAAGATGGTCAAAATCCACGAGTTATCGACAGTTACCTCAAGAACTACCTTCATGAAGGTAAACGTGCTCTTGATGTAGATAACGAGTAAGGAACGCAGTATGGATGATGAAGAAAGCTGTAAATGTCCACCACCGGGGCTCCCCCTCTGGATGGGAACATTTGCTGATTTAATGTCACTACTTATGTGTTTCTTTGTACTACTGCTCTCATTTTCTGAGATGGATGTACTGAAATTTAAGCAAATTGCGGGTTCGATGAAATTCGCTTTTGGTGTACAAAACCGTCTAGAAGTGAAAGATATCCCGAAAGGCACCAGTATCATCGCTCAGGAGTTTAGACCGGGGCGACCAGAGCCAACACCCATTGACGTTATCATGCAGCAAACCATTGATATTACTCAGCAGACCCTAGAGTTCCATGAAGGCGAGTCTGACAGAGCGGGTGGTAATCAGCGAGATAAAGGTAAGCAGACTGGTGGTAAGTCTCCGGAAACATCGACCAAAGATAATCAGAATACCGATCCTCAAGAGCAGCAACAACAGTCTCAGGCGCAAGCAAAAGAGCTAGAGATATTAGAAGAGGCGATTAAAAAAGCTTTAGAGCGAGAGATTGCAGAAGGGGCCATTGAAGTTGAGAATCTTGGGCAGCAAATAGTTATTCGGATTCGAGAAAAAGGTGCTTTCCCTGAGGGTTCTGCCTTCTTGCAACCGAAGTTTAGACCTTTAGTTCGTCAAATTGCAGAATTGGTCAAAGATGTTCCCGGAATCGTGCGTATCTCAGGCCATACCGACGATCAACGTTTGGATTCTGAACTGTATCGTTCTAACTGGGATCTTTCATCACAACGTGCTGTTTCGGTAGCTCAAGAGATGGAAAAAGTACGTGGGTTCTCTCATCAACGCCTAAGAGTAAGAGGGATGGCTGATACTGCGCCTCTTGGCGATAATGATACCGCAGCTCAACGCTCTCGAAATCGACGCGTAGAGATAAGTATTATGCAAGGTGAGCCTCTCTACAGTGATGAGGTTCCATCGGCACCACAAGACCCTTAATGCTTGGTTTGTTTAATTAATTTGTCTTAAAGCAATAGCTTTGAAAAGGTGAGTGTGATGCTCACCTTTTTTATGTCTGTTACCTCGTGTATAATCTTGCGCCCTTATAGAGCGGTTATTCGATCAATCTGCTTAATTGAAGATTTGAAAGAGGGTAACCACGTTGCGAAAGCGTTCAACCTGTGAAGTGAAGTATGAAATTTATTGTTAAGCCCCATCCAGAGATTTTTGTAAAAAGTGATTCGGTGCGTAAGCGCTTCACAAGGATTCTAGAATGCAATATTCGCAACGTTTTACAAAGTCGCACTGAGTCTGTTGCAGTCTTTAACCGTCGTGACCACATTGAAGTGACTGCGCAAAGCGATGAATTTTATAAAGAGACGCTTGAAGTACTGACGCACACACCGGGTATTCATCACTCGCTTGAAGTTCAGCAGTCTGAGTTTAAAGACCTGCATGATATCTACGAGCAAGTGCTAGAGTTAAATCGCCCCAATATCGAAGGTAAGACCTTTTCAGTACGTGCGAAGCGCCGTGGAAAGCATGACTTTACCTCTATAGAACTTGAGCGTTACGTTGGCGGCGGTCTAAACCAAGCGGTTGAGAGTGCGAAAGTAAAACTGACTAAACCAGAAGTAACGGTCAAAGTTGAAATTGCTAACGAGAAGTTAAACCAAGTTATATCACGTCATAAAGGTTTAGGTGGCTTCCCTCTAGGCACTCAAGAAGACTTGTTAAGCCTTATTTCAGGTGGGTTTGACTCAGGTGTTTCAAGTTACCTGCACATCAAGCGTGGCTCTAAAGTGCATTACTGCTTCTTTAATCTAGGTGGTCCTGCGCACGAGATTGGCGTTAAGCAAGTTGCTCACTTTTTGTGGAACAAGTACGGCTCGTCAGCAAAAGTGAAATTCATCTCTGTTGATTTTGATCCTGTTGTCGCTGAGATTTTAGAAAAAGTCGACGATGGCCAGATGGGCGTTGTGCTAAAACGTATGTTTATGCGTGCAGCCGGTCAAGTTGCTGAGAAGTTTGGTATTCAAGCTCTGGTAACAGGTGAAGCACTGGGTCAAGTATCAAGCCAAACGCTGACGAATCTTCGTCATATTGATAATGTGACAGATTCTTTGATTCTTCGCCCTCTGATAAACTGGGATAAAGAAGACATCATTGATGTTGCTCGTGCTATCGGAACTGAAGACTTTGCGAAAACAATGCCTGAATACTGTGGCGTGATTTCTAAGAAGCCAACCGTTAAAGCGGTAAAAGCGAAACTAGAAAAAGAGGAAGCGAAGTTTGATTTTGCTATTCTCGATGGTGTGGTGACCAATGCGCGTGTGATGGACATTCGTGACATCGCAAAAGAAAGTGAAGAAGCTGCGCCTGAAGTTGAGCATGTTCAGCAAGCTGATAGTCACGCAATCGTACTGGATATCCGTAGCCCTGATGAAGAAGATGGTAATCCATTAGAGGTTGATGGCGTTGAAGTGAAGCATATTCCTTTCTACAAACTAGGCACACAGTTTGGCGACTTGGCACAAGATAAAGAGTACCTACTTTATTGTGACCGAGGCGTAATGAGCCGCTTACAAGCGCTGTATCTGCAAGAGCAAGGCTTTAACAACGTAAAAGTATATCGCCCTTAGCTTTTGGTTTGATTGGCTATAGAATCAATCGTAAGCCTTTTGAAAGATAATAGAGAGCGTGAATCGTGAAAACGGTTCGCGTTTTTTTATACCTATGAATTCTTGAAGTGATGATTAGTCAAATAATTGATTGTTGTGCTCGTAAAGGAACATAAGTGTAGATGAGTTGAAATGATCGTTGGATAGATAAAAAAACACCGCCATAAAGGCGGTGCAAAATAATTTGACAGACAGGTCAAAAATACAGGAAGTTGATTTTACCTTTAGGATATCAAGGGAAAATATTGGTAGAAATCTACCTAACTCGAAAATCGAGTCTGCAAACACAACATTGCAACAACTAACCAATTAATTCTGGAGAGAATTAAGCCGTTCAGGCTAGCGCTGCGGGATGAAATATAGAATTTCTCTGGCCGCTAAGCAATCGACAATTTATAATGTTTCAGATTAAAAAAACTAATCCATATTATTGAGTGTCCCTATGTCTAGAAGATTGCCACCACTTAATTCGCTGAAAGTGTTTGAAGCCGCCGCCCGACACCTAAGTTTTACACGCGCAGCCGAGGAATTATTTGTTACTCAGGCTGCGGTCAGCCATCAGATAAAAGCATTAGAAGAATTTTTGAGTCTAAAACTTTTTCGTCGTCGTAACCGTTCGTTACTATTAACCGAAGAAGGGCAGAGCTATTTCCTCGATATCAAAGATATTTTTTCATCGCTTGCCGAGGCAACGGACAAAGTTCTAGAGCGAAGTGAGAAGGGCGCATTAACCATCAGTTTGCAACCTAGCTTCGCAATTCAGTGGCTCGTACCTCGTTTAGCGGATTTCAATCAGCAGCAGCCGGATATTGACGTAAGAATTAAAGCTGTGGATATGGATGATGGCTCGCTCACGGATGATGTTGATGTTGCGATTTATTATGGTCGCGGGAACTGGCCAGGTTTACGTGCTGATAAGTTGTATCAAGAATACTTGGTCCCTTTATGTTCTCCAGCATTGTTACTGGGAAATAAGCCATTAGAAACTCTTGAAGATTTAAAGTCTCACACGTTATTGCACGATACATCTCGTAAGGACTGGAAACAGTTTACTAAGCAATACGAGTTAGAGGGAGTGAATGTTAATCATGGTCCTATTTTTAGCCACTCAACCATGGTGCTGCAAGCGGCTGCGCATGGGCAAGGCATCGCTCTTGGGAATAACGTACTAGCACAACCTGAGCTAGAAGCAGGGCGCCTGATTGCACCATTTGACGAGAAGTTCGTCACTAAGAATGCGTTCTATGTGGTGTGCCATGACAAGCAGGCAGATATGGGACGAATTGCGACATTTAGAGATTGGATGTTGGCCAAAGCACAAAGTGAACAAGAGGTGTTTTTAGATGAGTAACTATATTATCGATGGGCAGCTTGATGATGCAATGAAGGAACAGCCATTGTTTATCTTTGCTCATGGTGCCGGGGCTGGTATGGATCATCCGTTTATGCAGCAAGTCGCCTCTGGTTTAGCTAAAAAAGGAATTAAAGTGATTCGCTTTAATTTCCCTTACATGGTCATTCGAGCTAAAGAGGGCACTAAGCGTCCACCAGATCGCGCACCAAAGCTTTTGGAAGCCTACAAGCAGGTTATAGCAGATGTGGCCGATAAGCCTGTTGTTATAGGTGGTAAGTCAATGGGAGGGCGTATGGCTAGCTTACTGGCTGAAGAAGAGTTGGTGGCAGGAGTTGCATGTTTAGGCTACCCATTTCACCCTCCCGGTAAGCCAGAAAAGTACAAAGGCGAACATTTGGCCACGCTTGATAAGCCGTGTCTCATTTTACAAGGAGAGCGTGACACTATGGGGAAAAGAGAAGAGTTGCCAGAGTTCGCTTTATCAAAAAATATCAGAGTTGAGTTTATTCCTGATGGTGATCATAGCTTTAAGCCTAGAGTCCGCTCGGGCTTTACCGAAGCGCAAAATATTGCCTTAACGGTAGAGAAACTTAGCGAATTCATTTTTGAGGTTTACAATGAGAAGTAAGTCATTACTCACGTTCTGCGGTTTGTCTGGTGGGCTATCAGTCGTGTTAGGGGCATTTGCAGCTCATGGTTTAAAGGCCATGTTATCGCCTCAGTTATTAAGCGCGTTCGAAACGGGTGTGCAGTATCAGTTTATTCATACCGTCGCGATTGCGTTATGCGCTATTTTAATTCGGATAAATATTGACTCAAAAGCACGAAAGTATTTTTTCCTTGCCGCGATTTGCTTTATCATCGGCATCCTTTGTTTTAGTGGCAGCCTTTATGCACTCGCTCTGACCGGAATTAAATGGTTCGGACCTATCACTCCGTTTGGTGGTCTACTCTTTATTTTTGGGTGGGGATTGTTTACTGCCGCAGCACTACAGTTAAAAGAGGTTAACAAGTGAAACACGTCATGCTCTATTGCCGCTCTGGTTTTGAAAAAGAGTGCGCAGGTGAAATTCAAGATAAAGCGAATCACTTAGAGGTGTTTGGCTTCCCTCGTGTAAAGAAAAATACCGGCTATGTGCTGTTTGAGTGCTACCAAGAAGGTGATGCAGCCAAATTGATTAAAGCTGTTGATTTTCAGTCCCTTATTTTTGCTCGTCAAATGTTTGCCGTTGCTGTGGAAGTAAGCGAACTACCATCAGAAGATCGTATCTCACCCATTTTACAACAATTGAGTGAAGTGGACGGTTTTCCTCGTTGTGGCGATATTCGTATCGAAACACCAGATACCAACGAAGCAAAAGAGCTGCTCAAGTTTTGTCGTAAGTTTACCGTACCGATGCGTCAAGCGATGCGTGGTAAAGACTTGCTGTTTAGCAAAGATAGCCCGAAAAAGCCTGTGCTACATGTCTGTTTCGTAGCTCCGGGCCACTGTTATGTGGGTTTCTCTTATCCTAATAACAACTCAAAATTCTTTATGGGTATCCCGCGTTTAAAATTCCCATCAGATGCGCCAAGCCGTTCGACACTAAAACTAGAAGAAGCGTTTCATGTTTTCATTCCTCGTGATGAGTGGGATGAGCGTTTAGCATCGGGTATGTGGGGCGTTGACTTAGGTGCTTGTCCGGGCGGTTGGACGTATCAGTTAGTGAAACGTTCGATGTTTGTTCATGCGGTTGATAACGGAATGATGGCAAACAGCCTAATGGAAACCGGTCAGGTTAAGCACCATCAAGAAGATGGGTTTAAGTTTGAACCGGATCGTAAGAACGTCACTTGGCTTATTTGCGATATGATTGAGAAGCCATCTCGCGTTGCTCAGTTGATGGGTGAGTGGATCATCAGTGGTTGGGCTAAAGAGGCAATCTTTAACCTTAAGCTGCCGATGAAAGGCCGATATGATGAGGTTCTTCAAGATATCGAAAACTTGAAGCAGTTCTTAGAAGAGAACAATGTGAAGTTTAAGCTGCAAGCGAAGCACTTGTATCATGACCGTGAAGAGATCACTGTTCATGTTCAGTGTTTATCGAATATCTCAGCGCACTAAGCACACCTGATATATTGAAATCCCACGTATGTTCGCTGATGGCGAGGATAGTGGGATTTTTTGTATCTATTGACCGGTCTGAATAGCGATTATCGAGCGTAGGTACCGACTAGTACTGTCATGACTTGCGAGTAAAGTTCCCAACGAGTAAGGCTACCGGCCAACAAAGTTACTGACCAGTAAAGCGTAAATCTTGTAAATTAAACCCCAGCTCTATATCTGTTTTAAGCGCACAAACAATCTTACACGTGCGCGCCGATTCAATGTGTTCATCAAACTTCTTACGATATTTAGGAACAAGATCATCGGCAGTGAAGGCACTTTCAATATCTGGATATAAATTAAGAATCTCCTTGGCAGCCTTAGGTCCAACCCCCGGAATTCCGGGTACTTGACTCGAGCTTATGCCAGTTAACCCCCAATAATCTGAAAGCTGACTTGGTTTCACACCAAACTCTTGTTCAATGAATGGTGCATCTAACCAACGGTGTTGGAAGTAATCTCTAATTTGTAGGGTAGGAGAAAGCAGTTGGCAGTAACCTTTATCTGTCGAGATGATCGTGACCTTTTCACCGTGTTTTGCGACTTTTACCGCTAATGTAGCCACTAAGTCATCGGCTTCGTCACCGTCAGAGAGCAGTGAATCAATCCCTAAATCCCACCAAGCTTGTTGAATTTTATCCAAACCATGCATTAGCGGTTCAGGCATGGGTTTGCGATTTTCTTTGTATTTAGGTAGGACTTCCGCTCGCCAACCTCGATCTTGCAGGTGATGATCAAAGACTGCAATAATGTGAGTGGGCTCAGACTCTTTAATGATGCGTTTTAGCGTTCGGCTGGTGGTTTCTATCGTTCTTGTGATATCCGCAGGATCAGGCTGAGCAGAGTGGACGCGACGAATGAGATTGAGCGCATCGATGATCACAAGGTGTATAGACATAACATTCCAATAAATAAGGGCTTATTCAGCCCTTATTGTAATGAATCAGTTATAGATTACTACCGTTGGAGAGGCAGTCGTTACGACTATCGGTCGTTGCTTTCCGTTGTGGCTATTTGATAGCACGGAACGTAATCACTACCACCGGGCAATTTCATGCGATTTTGATCGACGAAATCGTTCAGTAGTTTATCCATCTTTTCCATCAGAGCTGCATCACCGTTAATCGTAAAGGGGCCATGTTGTTCAATTTCATGGATTCCTTCTGCTTTAACATTACCCGCGACAATGCCAGAGAAGGCCTGTCTAAGCGAAGCTGCCAAGTTTTCAGCTGGTTGCTCAAGGTGTAGGTCCAAATCAGCCATACTCTCATGAGTTGGCTCAAATGGAAGCTGAAACTCAGGCCCAATTTTTAACGACCAATTGAAGCTATAAGCATCGCCCGTCTCTTTTCGATACTGTCTGACATCTGGCATAGCTTGGCTGATGATTTGAGCCGCTTTTTCTGGGTCATCGATAACAATTTGATAGTGCTTTTGTGCGTCTTCACCAAGGGTGTCACCGATAAATCTATCAATGGAGCGGAAGTAACTTTCACTCTCTTTTGAACCAGTAAGAACAATGGGTAGTGGCTGATCGGCATTTTCTGGGTGCATCATTATGCCAAGAATATATAGCAGCTCTTCTGCTGTTCCCGGTCCCCCAGGGAAAATAATGATACCGTGAGCCATACGAACGAATGCTTCGAGACGTTTTTCAATGTCTGGCATGATGATAAGTTCATTCACTATAGGGTTTGGCGGCTCAGCTGCAATAATTGATGGTTCCGTTAAACCTAAGTAACGACGTTCCTCATAGCGCTGTTTTGCGTGTCCAATAGCGGCTCCTTTCATTGGGCCTTCCATCGCACCGGGTCCACAGCCAGTACAGATATTGAGTTCACGAAGTCCAAGCTCGTGACCGACCTCTCTGGTGTATTGATATTCGGTCGGATTAATCGAGTGCCCACCCCAGCAAACAACAAGGTTTGGCTCAATGCCGGGAGTCAGCGCCCCTGCGTTACGTAATATCCCAAATACGAGGTTGGTAATATGTGCTGGGTTAGTGAGGTTGAGTCGTTGGTTATCAGCAAGGTGCATGTTGACGTAGACAATGTCACGCAAAACCGAAAATAGGTGCTCTTGAATGCCTTTAATAATGTTGCCATCCACAAAGGCGTGCTCAGGAGCATCGTTTAGTTCAAGCTTAATTCCTCGTTCACGACGGACCACGTTGACATCAAATGACTTGTATTTTTCTAATAATTCTTTGGAGTTATCAGTATGGCTGCCAGAGTTCAGAACGGCTAATGTACAATTTCGATACAGCTGATAAAGATCGCTCGATGCTGTTTTTTTAAGGCGCTCAACTTCAAGTTGAGAAAGCAGATCCATGCTGCCTGCAGGGCTAATATGAGTGATCATAGTCGCCTCCTATTATTGGGGAGATTAATAGCTAGAGAAACAAACACACCAGATGAAAAACGTAAGGTGTATTTATTATCTTAGCAAAGAAATTCTTTATGTAACTATTTGAAAACATTAAATCAATAAAATTCGTGCTACAAAGTTACAAATGGGGATTAAAAAGAGTGAGGAGTGTGAGCGAGTTAAAGCTTACTGAAAGTGCAAAATATAATTGTTTAGAGAAAAAGATAACCATTTGAAGATAGTGGATAAACTTGAGGCTTACTTCCAGACTATTTGATTAGTTCCTAAATTTTTGGCTTCGAGAAGGTTTCGGTTGATACGTTCTAATACTTCTTCTGGGGTGTCGGCTTCTTTAAACAGTGTGCTAGTGGCGGATAGCGTAATAGAGATGCTCTTATCTTTGAATTTAAACGGCAGCTTACTCACTTGCCTTTGAATTGTTTGGACGATTTTGTAGCACTCGTTATCTTCACGCTCCGGAAGCAGTAAAATAAACTCTTCACCAGCATACCTTGCGACGGTGTCAGTATCAGAGATTTCTTTCGAAATAGTACGAGCAATAATTTTTAGCGCTTTATCACCCGCGACATAGCCAAAACTATCGTTAATCGCTTTGAACTTATCAATATCGAGAAGAACGACTCGCAGATTGTGTTGCGCTCTAATCCAGCGGCGATACTCTAATTCCATTCGGTCATTAAAGGCCGTGCGGTTATACACTTTGGTTAGAGGGTCAAGCAACATGCGCTTAGCTTGATCTTCAAGGCGGCGGCGATGATCCTGAGTTAAATCAAACAAGGCTTCTAATTGCTGTTTTCCGTAACCCATCCGCTCGATAAGGGCTTGCTCTCTTTGCTCTGCATGATTCAATCTTTCAGAAAGAGAGGCGAGTTGAACTAACAGAGGATTCATCTCTTGTTTTAGTTCAGTAATATCAGTGGACGTTGTCATCGTTGACTTAGACTTAACGACCAATGCATCAAGCTCTTTGTTCATGCTTTGTCGCTGCTCAAAGTAGCTTTGGCTTTGATCCACGCTCTGACCTGAGCTTTTTAGTGTGGTAGCGAGTGAAGAGTTTACTTGCTCAAGAAATTGTTCCGAGGTTTTACGTTCAAAATTGGTCCCATCGATAACCAGTTTTAGAACCTGTAGGGTTAGCTCAAGCAAAGACTGTGTGGAAACGCCAAGTAATAACTTTGCTCTGATATCAATCAGTAGGTCACCAGATTCGCCTTCAAAATCCAATTCAGTAATTAAATGCTGAAGTTCGTCCGATAGGCGTGACAGTAATTCTTTATCTGCGGCGTTGTTTATCTCAGATAATGCAGTGTCGGGATTGGAGGTGATGATTTTAATCGAACGTTCATAGATAGCGAGAAGCTGTAGAGCGTGGGTAGAATCTTTAGTGTGTTGAGCGCCAGAGTAACTAAGGAGATCTCTTAAGTCACGCTTAAGCCTAGGCGGTAGCCCAGTTACACGCAGGAGTGTCTCACCGCTGTGCTTGACTTGTGAATCTAGCTGAACAGTCTTTTTTTCCATAGTCAACGTCTGTTGTTTCAGCATTCTTTCTAATACGGCGAGGCGAGGTATTAGAGTGCTGATATCTTTATGTTGCTCAAGCGCATGACGCAAATCAGCTAAGTTGGCGCTTAGTTTTGAATTTTCTTCACCACAAGCATAACTGAGAGATGCAACAATACGCTTAAGAACGTTTTGTTCTCGTTTAAATTTGAACGATGAATCTCGTTGTGTCAAACGAACTTGCTCGAGTTCGCTTTTTAGCTTTAAAAGCTCTAATTCTAAATCTTGTTCGAGAACGCCCATGCAACTTAACTATACGTCGATTATAAAAAGATCAAATATGATCTTATTAACTAATTCATCGATAATAACAAAATAAATCATTACGTCACTGAATCTAAGGTCTGAATGGACAGGATTTATCCATCTTTTAATAGTTTTTTGATGCTGTCCTCATTCTTGTAAGAAGAATGCACTTTTATTAAGCCTTGATTGATTGAATGTTTACATGCTTTTCTTATATTTCCAGTTGCAAGGCTCGCAGCTGGTGCATTTTCAATAGCCTTTAAATAGACCCATTGGCTTGAATGTTCTTTCATACTTAATGTTCGAGCAACACTGGTCGACATAAGTAATATATCAATCAACTCTTTGTCACTAATAGCAGTATAAGCACGTGGTAAAAATGGGTAATCAGCAATTCCGACTCTTACTATTCTCATCATCTCTTGCTCAGATTCAAATTCTTTCACCCATTCCTGTATTTTATTAAATATCTGTTCAGGATCTTTATTATCTTCTCCTTGTGGCTCGATGTAGAGAAGGTTGGCGTCAGAGAAGTGATAGATTCGAGCAGGAGCGACAACTTTTGATTTTAGGAACTCACCAAACGAAGCCTCTAACTTTAGGCCATCTTCATATCCATGCTGCAAGTACATGTTTCTTAAAAATGGAAGATCAATGAGCACGAACTTTAGACGATCATTTAAAGGTTCATTAATCAATTCACCCAGTTGCCACTGTTCAAATTGATGACGGCTATGCGCGAGAGACGTAGGTAACTTATCATTTAGCATGCGTAAGTTGGGTAGCGTTGAACGAGAATGGGTAAACAGTGCGTCATTAAGTGCGGTATTGTCTAAGTTCAGGCGCTGAATCACGTAGCCACGACGAAGCAGAACAATGAATACCAATACACCGAGAGCAAACAAAGCCCAAGAAATACGACGTGATTTGATAAATTTGTCGTGAGTCTCTTTGAGTTCCTCTTTCTGACCAGCAAGGTGCAAAGTTTGCTCTACAAACTCTTTTTGCTGACGAAAGGCTTCTTCGTTGATCAGGTTTAGAGACTGCTGCTGAATACGAGATAATGAATTGAACTGTTTTAGATTCTCTAGCGCTTTAGCTAAATTCCCTTTCTGTTCGAAACCTAAATAAAGTAGTTGGTAGGCTTGTGTTTGAATACTGAGATCTTTTAACTCAATACCTAACTCAAGTGCTTCATTGGCGTAAGCGTATACTAAGACGGGCTCTTTCTTGTGATGGGCCAGACCTGCATTTAATAACAATGCTTCTGCCTTTAGGCTTGGAATATTCGCGTATTCCAACAAGTTCTCTGCTCTGTTTAAATACTGTTCGGTGAGTGAAAAGTTATAAAGCTGAAGATATGTTGCCGCCAAAGACAAACGTATATCAATGACGTTTTCAATCTTGTTGATCTTACGTTCATGATCGATAACGTTGAAGTAATGGACAAGTGCTAAGTTATATTTTGACTGCTGGAAGTAAATATCGCCCATTTGTTTAAGGACATCAGCAAGTACGATTGAACTTTGATAATTATCGTAAAAATCAGCAGCCTGAGATAGGTGTCGAAGAGCGATATCAAAGACTTTTCTCTCATAGAAAAGCTGAGCTAGCAGTCGATTAACTGCCGCCAATTGACCACTTGAGTTATCTTCGATGGCTTGCCAGTACCCTATTAGCAACTGTGAGAGCGCGCGGTTATAGAGTTTATGATTTAGATAGTGCTGGCCAACAGCAATGTGATAATTGATATAGGTAGATTTGGATTTTAATGAGTCAACGTAAGGCTTTACTTTAGCAAAGTATTGATTGGCTAACTCTATATGTCCATCGTATGAGGCGACTTCCGCTTTTAGCATGAAGATTTTATAGTAGATAACACGGGCAAATTGGTCAGCGTGCTTAATTGCACTGTACTTCAGTTGTATATCTTCAATATCTTGATTTGTTTGTTGAGAGTTACGCGTTTGAAGCCACGATAGGCGGCTATTTAGGATCTTAATGCTTAACTTCAAATAGTGGAGACGATACTGAGTCGCTAGTTGCTCTGCTTCGGCTAAACGCACATTTGCAGCGGTGATATTACCGAGGTTGTATTCCGCCTGAGCAAGAATTGTTAATGCGTCAATGGTGCTTGTTGGGGTACGAACCGTACTGTCACTTTCATCACGATTCATTGCCGACGGACTTTCATTTTGATCTGTCATAAGCTTACGCTGAGTGAGGTAATTGAGCGTAAGCGCTTTTGACTGCGCTGGCACTATGCCTAATAAATTATTTGCTTCATTCAGTGTGGCAGAAGAGTAAACACTCGCATTGACGAAAGTTGAAAACAAACAAACCATTAAGCATAGAACTCGCTTCCAGCGCATTGATAGCATCCTAAGTAATTCCTTATTGACGAGCCATTCGTTTATTATGAGCAGGCTTCGCATTTTCCGATGAGCGATATGGATTAATATCTAAGCCGCCGCGGCGAGTATAACGAGCGTATACCGTCAGCTTGGTTGGCTGACAATATTTCATGATGTCAGTATAGATACGTTCAACGCACTGTTCGTGAAACTCATTATGCTCACGAAAAGAGACGATGTATCGTAACAGAGCTTCACGATTAATTTTTTGACCTTGATATTGAATCTCTACACTGCCCCAATCTGGTTGGTTGGTAATTAAGCAGTTAGACTTCAATAAATGGCTGTGTAGCGTTTCATCGACAACTTCTTCGCTGATTGAATTCTCTAGCAGTGTCTCATCAAAATCGTAACTATTGATTTCAATCTCTTGGTTATCAATACAATCACCTTGCATGGAGACAATCGGTTGGTCTGTGTAATCGGTAACAGGGTAAATATTCAATGCCACTGACTCACCCGCACAGGCCGAAAGGTCTGTACGTAATCGTTCAGAAACTTCTTCCCAGTTACTGAATTTAGTTTGATTGTAGCTATTGAGATAAAGCTTAAAAGACTTAGATTCGATAAGGTTAGCACTGGTTGCTGGGATTGCTATTTCACCCACCGCGACCTGTGGCAGACCATTACTATTTAGCCAAGACAATTCGTACATAGTCCAAATATCGCAGCCTAAAAAAGGAAGGCTATCACCAAGGTTCAAATCATCTCGATTCAAACTACGTGGCACTGGCTGAAGTAGGCTTGCATCATATTGATTGGTGTATTGCGTCTTTTGGCCTAATGTCAGCCCTGCAAGCTCTTTGGCATCAGAATATTTGCTCATACTTTGTCTTAAATTAGATTAGAATGGCGAGAATTTTACGCAATCCCTAGCGAACTGTCATTAAATGAAATAGCACTTCGCAGGCTTTCCTTACCGATATTTTGGAGATATTCATGACTTCTCGTACCTCTCAAGAGCTTTTCACATTTAGCCAAAGGTATTTAGATGCATATCAATTAGCACATAACTCGCTTCCTAAAAATGAAGACCTAGTTGAGTTAGTGTCGCCATGTGTAGAAGAAAAGCAGAAAGATAGCGTGCTATGGAAAGCGTATCCACGTGAAAAATATGCCGATTTCACTAATGTTGAGAATGGGATTGAGCTGACATTACATGATGATATTAAAGCATTCTATGGAGCTCAATATAGCGCAGATATGAATGCTAAATGGGAAGGTAATGAATTAACACTGCTGCAGGTTTGGAGTGATGATGATTTTGTGCTTCTACAAGAGAATATCCTCGGTCACTTGGTTACGCAGCGACGATTGAAATTGAAACCAACGGTATTTATTGCAGCAACTGACGCTGAGCTAGATGTTATTTCTATCTGTAATTTGTCTGGTAATGTACTTTTAGAGCGGCTTGGTACCGATAAGCGAGATGTATTGGCGCAAGATCTTCAAGAGTTTCTAACTAACTTAGAGCCTGCTGTTTAGCCAATATTCGAGAAGAAGAACATGTACGTAGTTGAACTGCAATTTGAGTGTTTTGATAACACAACCGTTAGTGCTGTTGATAAAGCCATTAATGGTTTAATGGATGCATTAAGGTATAACGGCCAAGCGCTTGGCCGTGAATTTCCAATAGTGATGGGCGAGGGCGAGTTTTTTGTCCGTGTTGTTTGCCCAGAGCAAGATAGCTTACACCCAAAGCATCACTCCGATTTTGTTAAAGTCTGTTTTGACCGCTTATCTGAAGCGAGTTTGCTAGCTCCTAAAATGCGATTACTTGGAAGAGACTTAAACTCTGAAGAGACTGCGGAAGAAGAGACGCCTAGTTGGCAGATCCTTTACACCACTTTTGTTCATACTTGCTCTCCGCTCCGTAGTGGCGAAACCTTATTGCCAATTCCGCTCTATCGTAATCCGCCTACGTTTAATGGCGATCATAAAGCGCTGATCAAGTGGCAAACTGAGTGGCAAGCGTGTGATGAAATTCAAATGGCGGGGAGCTGCAAAGCTGAATACGCGACACAGAAAGAGATTTGTGATGTGGATAGTTTGCTGTTTCGTCGTGGCTGGGATCTAAGAGGCCGAATTGAGTTTCTAACCAAAGTACCTACCTACTATTACCAATACCGTGTTGGTGGTAAAAGCTTGGCGGATGAAAAACAGCGTAAGTGTCCTAAGTGTGGTGGTGAGTGGTTACTCGAAGAACCTGCACACGACATGTTCCACTTTAAGTGCGATGACTGTCGTATTGTATCTAACATCTCGTGGGATCAGATTAAAACGTACCATTCGTAACTGTCTTTAATTATGGATAGCCTTTGTAAAATAAGGCTTCGTGTAGAAAGAAAAAAGCCGATATTTTCTCACTATAGCTAGTGGACAATATCGGCTTTTTTAATGGTTCAAGTTGTTATGACATTACGGCATAACTTTACTTCAAGAAGCTAAGGGCTGATTACCAACCTTTAACCACACCACCTTGGAAGATTTCAGAAGCAGCATTGTAAACTTCTTCAGTTTGGTACGCTTTAACGAAGTTCTGTACGTTTTCAGCATCAAGATTGTCTTCACGAGAAACGATTAGGTTTACGTATGGAGAGTCTTTGTCTTCAACGAAGATACCATCGTTTTGTGGTGTTAGGTTGATAGAGCTTGCGTAAGTCGTGTTGATGATAGACAGAGCAACGTCATCTAGAGAGCGAGGAAGTTGCGCAGCATCTAGTTCAACAATCGTGATGTTCTTAGGGTTTGTTACGATATCGCGAACCGTTGCTAGTAGACCAGCGCCTTCGCGTAGAGTAATTAGACCTTGTTGCTCAAGAAGAAGCAGTGAACGACCTAGGTTTGTTGGATCGTTTGGAACGGCAATGCGAGCGCCATCTTCGATTTGGTCAACAGAGTCGACTTCTTTTGAGTAACCCGCGATTGGGTATACGAATGTGTTGCCTGCGATTGTGATTTTGTAACCACGGTCAATCACTTGTTGATCAAGGTATGGCTTATGTTGGAATGCGTTAAGATCGATAGAACCATCGTCTAGTGCTGCATTTGGAGTAACATAATCTGTGAAAGTGACTAGCTCAACATCTAGGCCGTATTGCTCTTTAGCAATTTTTGCTGCAACTTCAGCAACTTGTGCTT
This sequence comes from Vibrio lamellibrachiae, assembly GCF_050337265.1. Classification (NCBI taxonomy): domain Bacteria; kingdom Pseudomonadati; phylum Pseudomonadota; class Gammaproteobacteria; order Vibrionales; family Vibrionaceae; genus Vibrio; species Vibrio lamellibrachiae. The sequence goes on along the minus strand of NZ_JAKJSU010000004.1, from coordinate 1,085,452 downwards.
CAGCGCCAGCCATAACACCAACTTTGATTTTGCTGCTGTCTTCAGCTTTGTCGCCGCAACCGGCTAGAACAAGTGCAGACGCTGCTGCTGCGATGGTTAGTAAACCTTTAAGGCTAAATTTCATGATTATCTCCTTTATCAAAAAATGAATATTGTGTAATTAGCTGCTTTTAAATAGCGAGCTTTTTTAACTTTTTATCTGTGGTAAATAACTTTAGTTCGTTATTAGCGGTTTTATCAGTAATTAGCCGCTTTAACGGTGATCGACACGACGAACAATAGCGTCACCAATCGATTGAATAATTTGTACCAGTACAATTAGCATAACGACCGTTACACCCATGATGACCACATCATAGCGGTGGAAACCGTATCGAATAGCAACATCACCTAAGCCGCCTCCGCCAACAGTGCCCGCCATTGCTGAGTAGCTCACTAATGTCACCAACGTAATCGTTACAGCGTTGATGATAGTAGGCAGAGCTTCAGGCAGTAGTACTTTAGTAATAATTTGTGTTGGTGTTGCGCCCATTGATTGCGCTGCTTCAACAAGACCTGTCGGTACTTCCAATAGAGCCCCTTCAATCAAGCGAGCAACAAATGGAATTGCGCCAATCGTTAGTGGAACAATTGCAGCAGTCGTTCCGATGAATGTACCCACTAACAGTTTAGTTACAGGAATAATCGCGACCATCAGAACTAAGAAAGGGACTGAGCGACCTATATTAACAATAGCGCCTAGTACTGCATTGAATTTGGTGTTCTCTAGTAAGCCGCCTTTTTTGGTTGTGTGTAGAATCACACCAAGCGGGATACCAACGCCAAAACCGACGATACCTGCAACGCCAACCATGTAGATTGTTTCCCATGTAGCACCTAGTAACAGGTCTCCATTTAGGCTAAGCCAATCCATCAAACTGTTAAAGGACATAACCAAGTACCTCTACTTTTACTTTGTGCTCACGCAAAAATTCAATTGCGGCATTATCGTCTTGTTCATTACCAAAAAGCTCTGCGACCATCATGCCGAACTTAACGCCGCCAGCGTAATCCAAATCTGAGCTGAGAATGCTCACATCGATATTAAACTTACGAGCTATTTGCGATACTAACGGAGCATCAACTGTTTCACCGGTAAACTCTAAACGTACTAATGGGTAGCTACCCTCAACACGTGTCTCTTGTAGGCGAACTTGGTAATCTTCCGGAATAGTCAGGTCTAGCGTCGAGCGAATGAATTCGTGTGCTAGCTCTGTCTTAGGGTGAGCGAAAATCTCACCAACAGTGCCTTTTTCAACCAACTCACCATCACCAATAATCGCTACTTCGTGACAGATGCCTTTCACCACATCCATCTCGTGCGTAATAAGCAAGATAGTAATGCTAAGTTTGCTGTTGATTTCACGCAGTAGCTCTAAAATAGATTGAGTCGTTGCAGGGTCGAGCGCACTTGTTGCCTCGTCACACAGTAGAACCTTCGGGTCAGATGCTAATGCTCGGGCAATAGCAACACGCTGCTTCTGACCACCGCTTAGGTTAGCCGGGTAGGTGTCACGCTTATCTGATAAGCCAACAAGCTTTAACAGTTCAGAAATCTTCCCCTCGATGTGCTCTTTGCTTTTACCTGCTAACTCTAAAGGTAAAGCGATGTTGTCGAATACGGTACGTGACGAGAGCAAGTTAAAGTGTTGGAAGATCATACCGATATTACGGCGAGCTTCACTTAGTTCTGATTTGCTTAGCTTGGTTAAGTCCACGCCATCGACAACGATAGAGCCAGTGGTTGGCGCTGACAGCATGTTCACACAGCGAATCAGGGTGCTTTTCCCTGCACCTGATGAGCCAATCACACCAAAAATGGTGCCTTGCTTGATGTGAAGGTTGATGTCTTTTACCGCCACAATTTCTTTTGTGCCTTGGTAAAAAATCTTGTTTACTTGATTTATCTCAATCATTTTCTTTCCTGTGCAGGGACAACAGAATAATATTTTGAACTGTATCTCATTTAGTAGAGGATGCTATGGTGTTCGCTTATTTGTGTCAATAGATATTTTTACGTCTAGACGTCTAAACGTTCGTTTGTGCTAGTATCAAAAGTAATTAGATAGTGATGAAAGAAATAAAGCGTGCGATAATTCCTGACAATATTAAGTAAATTGAGTATGAATTTTGGCCAAACCAGCAGTGTTTTTAGACCGAGATGGCGTGATTAACGTTGACCATGGTTATGTCCATGACGAACATTCCTTTGAATTTGTTGAAGGCGTGTTTGAAGCGACTAAGCAACTTCAGGATATGGGGTATATGCTTGTATTAGTCACCAACCAGTCAGGTATTGCACGTGGCATGTTTGATGAAGATCGTTTTTTGTCACTAACTCAGTGGATGGATTGGAACTTTGTTGATCATGGTGTTGATTTTGATGGTTTTTATTATTGCCCTCACCACCCTGAACATGGTGTTGGTAAGTATAAAGAAGAGTGTGAATGCCGAAAGCCAAAACCGGGCATGTTTATTTCAGCACGTGATTTTCTCAAAATCGACATGACTAAATCAGTCATGGTTGGCGATAAAGCTGAAGACATGATGGCCGCAGAGACGGCAGGTGTTGGTACTAAAATTTTGGTTCGTACGGGTAAACCAGTAACGGACAAAGGTGAATCGTTAGCGACCACTGTACTCGATAGCATAAGAGATGTTCCTGCCTATCTATCGAATTAAGAGGTCGCCTAGCGGCCTTTTTTATTTGTTGTACATATGAGGACGAATAAAAAAGTTAAGATGAGATAAAATTAGGAGGTCATTATGCAGAAACGATTGTTGATCCTAATAGCATGTGTTCTTAGTTTACTTGGCTGCTCTCAATCCTCTTCTGTTGATGGGATGAAAGTAAATGAGAGTTTATTCCACACCTATAACTGTGAGTCAGATAAAAGCTTCGACGTTGCGTATATTCCAGATAGTGAAATTGCGGTGTTGCGTGTTGCTGAGAAAGAGTATGCACTTATCCAGATTCGTTCAGGATCGGGTACTCGATATATTCTTAACGATGGGACAGCCGAGGTTGAAAACCCTGTAACGTTGCGCACAAAAGGCGAAGAAGCTCGCTTAGAGCTCAACCAGCACGTTTACAAAAACTGTAAAACACAATAAATTAATAGTAATTAGTCTGTTGAGTACATAACTGAAGCACAGCCTTTGATGTACGCAGTCGGTTAGGTTACTTCATAATGTTGGCAATCTTATGGTTTGCCGATAGTCACTCCTTTTGATGAAATTCCCCGAGAAGTATGAGCAAAAAACTCACGATTCATGACATCGCAAAGCTTTCTGGCGTTGGTAAATCTACCGTATCACGCGTGTTGACGAACGATCCAAAAGTAAAACCAGCCACACGCGCAAAGGTTGAACAAGTCATCCAAGAGTCTGGCTATATTCCGTCTAAATCTGCGCAATCAATGCGCGGAGGAAGTCAGAAAGTCGTTGGCGTGATTATCTCTCGTTTGGACTCTCCTTCAGAGAATAAAGCCGTGGGAAGCATGCTAAATACGCTGTATGCCGCAGGTTATGATGCCGTGATCATGGAGAGCCAGTTTGACAGGCTCAAAACGAATGAGCACCTTGATGTCTTGAAAAAACGTAATGTGGATGGTGTGATTGTTTTTGGTTTTACTGATTTGGACACTGAAAAGCTAGAGTTGTGGCAGGGGAAGTCAGTTGTCATTGCGATGGATACTGAAGTTACGTCATCTATTAATTATGATAATCATGGCGTTATACACCATGCATTGCAGTATTTATCGGATCTCAACTTACAAGAGATCGCCTTTATTGGTGTTGATCCTAGCGATAAAACTACAGGTAAGCTGCGTTTAGATTCTTATCTTTCTTGGTGTCACTCCCAGCAAGTTACTCCCGTCTATCAAACTGGGCAACTTCATCACGAAAGTGCTTATCAATTGGTGGAGAAGGTGCTGACCAACTCGACCCAAGCTATTGTGTGCGCTAGTGATACGCTCGCGCTTGGGGTGATTAAAAAGCTGCAAGAACTTGGTCGTGAAGATATTGCAGTAACTGGAGTCGGAGGCAATGAGCTACTCTCTTTTCTTTTCCCTAAGGTGCACAGTATTGATCCGGGTTATACTCTCGCAGGACAACAAGCCGCTAAGTTATTGATCTCCCATGTAAATGGCAATTCTGAGCTGGTTCATATTACCCAGAGCCCGATCATTTCTTAAGTCACTAATTTATATTTGAATTAAAATTATACTGTGATCATACTCAATTAATGGGACTGTTCCCATTTTGATTTGTGATGGAGTCTGTCAGTATGCTTACCAAGTAATGGGAATGTTCCCATTGTAGGGTGAAACATTGAAAAGACTCGAGTGAGACTCCAATAGGGTGGACAAGGATATGAGCAAGATAGCGAGACAAGACGTTGCGCGTCTTATAGAACTAGTTGGTGGCAGCGATAACATCGCCAGTGTTAGCCACTGCTTAACACGACTTCGTTTTGTGCTGAACGACACTGACAAAGCAGATGAGAAAGCACTAGAATCATTAAGTGTGGTTAAAGGCTGCTTTACCAACGCGGGTCAGTTTCAAGTGGTTATTGGTACTGAAGTCGATGAGGTTTATGCCATCCTGATTGAGCTTTCAGGTAAATCAGAATCAACTAAAGATGATTCAAAGCTTGCTGCTCGCCAGAACATGAACATCCTAGAGCGCGGGATCTCTCACCTAGCTGAAATCTTTGTTCCACTATTGCCAGCCATCATTACTGGTGGTCTTATTCTTGGTTTCCGAAATGTGATTGGCGACATTAAGATGTTTGACGGCCAGTCGCTGACAGAGATTAGTCAATTTTGGGCAACAGTGCACTCCTTCTTATGGCTAATTGGCGAAGCGATTTTCTTCTTCCTACCTGTTGGTGTTTGTTGGGCGACAGTAAAAAAACTTGGTGGTACGCCAATTCTAGGTATTACCTTAGGTGTGACCTTAGTTTCACCTCAATTGATGAATGCCTATTTAATCGGCAAAGAGGTGCCAGAAGTTTGGGACTTCGGCCTATTTGTGATTGAGAAAGTTGGATATCAGGCTCAGGTTATTCCAGCCATGCTAGCGGGTGTCGCTTTGGCGTTCATTGAAACAAATCTTAAACGTATTGTACCGTCGTATCTGTACCTCGTCGTTGTTCCGTTTGTTTCGATTATTGTTTCGGTTGTTCTTGCCCATGCATTGATCGGCCCATTTGGACGTGTTCTAGGTAATGGCGTTGCGTTTGCCGCCAAAGTAGCAATGACGGGTGACTTTGCTGTGATTGGCTCAATGATCTTTGCATTCCTCTACGCACCACTTGTCATTACAGGTATTCACCACACAACCAATGCGGTTGATTTGCAGTTAATGCAAGAGCTTGGTGGCACTCCTATTTGGCCATTGATTGCGTTATCAAATATCGCTCAGGCTTCTGCTGTAGTGGGTATCATCATTATCAGTAAAAAACATGGAGAGCGCGATATTTCAGTGCCTGCAGCTATTTCAGCCTATTTAGGTGTAACAGAGCCAGCGATGTACGGTATTAACTTGAAGTATAAGTTTCCAATGCTGAGCGCAATGGTGGGCAGTGCACTGGCTGCGGCGATTTGTGGTAGTGCAGGAGTTATGGCAAATGGTATCGGAGTAGGTGGTCTACCGGGGATCTTGTCGATTCAACCGCAGTACTGGGGTATCTACTCAATTGCGATGTTAGTTGCGATTCTTGTTCCTGCAGCTTTGACTCTGTTCTTTTACAAGCGAGCGCAGCTTAAAGGTGAACTTGAGCCAGTCAGTGCTTAATCGATAGTTCTTGGTAGCAATTTAGTTTGTAGTAATTCAATTTGGAGTGGCGTTTTGTCACTCCCTCTCAATTTTTCTTTGGTAAGTGAGCTTGTTGATGACAATGATAAACGTGGATAAAAACTGGTGGAAGAAGGCAACTATTTATCAAATCTACCCAAAAAGCTTTTGTGATAGTGGGAATAAAGGCACTGGAGATATCCAAGGGATTATCTCTAAATTAGATTACCTGAAACTACTTGGTATTGACGCTATCTGGCTTACGCCTATCTACGAATCACCCATGATTGATAATGGTTACGATATTGCTGATTATTACAGAGTAAATCCTGATTTCGGCACGATGGATGATTTTGATGAATTACTAAAGCAAACCAAACAACGCAATATTCGTATTATTATGGATATCGTTGTTAACCACACGTCTACTGCTCATCATTGGTTTCAGTCTGCGTTAGGCGATGCAAGCAGCCCATACCGTGATTACTATATTTGGAAGGACCCGATCAACGGTGATATTCCTAATAACTGGCAATCGAAATTCGGTGGTAATGCTTGGGAACTAGATACAAAAACCAATCAGTATTACCTACATTTGTTTGCTAAAGAACAGGCGGATCTCAATTGGGAAAACCCCAAGGTTCGTGAAGAAGTAAAACAGGTGATCAGTTTTTGGGCTGAGAAGGGCGTTGATGGTTTCCGTTTAGATGTAATCAATCTAATCTCAAAGCAGCAAGATTACGCGAGCGATGACATTGGTGACGGTCGCCGTTTCTATACTGATGGCCCGCGGGTACATGAGTATCTACAAGAGATCAGTGAAGCGGTATTTAACAAATATGGCAGTGTCACAGTGGGTGAGATGTCATCAACTACACTAGACCACTGTCAGCAGTACTCTTCAAGTGATGGTAAAGAGCTTTCAATGGTGTTTAATTTTCATCATCTAAAAGCGGATTACAAAAATGGTGAGAAGTGGACCAACGCGCCATTTGATTTCTTGCAGCTAAAACAAATATTTAATCATTGGCAGGTAGGGTTAAATGGTAAAGGGTGGGGAGCACTCTTTTGGTGTAATCACGATCAGCCTCGGGTTGTTAGCCGTCTAGGTAACGATACCCAATATCGCGTAGAATCCGCTAAAATGCTCGCAGCTTCCGTTCACATGATGCAGGGGACACCGTACATATATCAAGGTGAAGAGATCGGAATGACCAATCCTGGTTATACGGAGATATCTCAGTATCGAGATGTCGAAAGTACCAATATGTACGACATCATGGTTAACCAACAAGGTGTGAGTCACGAAGAGATGATGGCTATTTTGGCGAAAAAATCTCGTGATAACTCTCGAACACCTATGCAATGGGATAGTTCGGAGTTTTCTGGGTTTTCGAAAGGAACGCCGTGGCTTGACGTTGCTGAAAGTTATACTGAAATTAATGCTAATCAAGCAGTAGATGATCCCAACTCCGTGTTCTATTTCTATCAAAAACTGATTCAACTGCGTAAAGAGATCGACGTTATTACTACGGGCAACTATCTTGATCTGTTGCCAGAGCATGACGCTATATTTGCTTATCAAAGGAAAAGTGAGACTCAGACGCTGATCTGTTTGAATAACTACTATGGGGCTGAAGTTGAGTGCGTTCTGCCTGATGAAGTTGATGCTAAAAAGGCGCGTTACTTACTTGGTAATTACCAAAATATTGAAGGGCAGGTAGTGTCTCGCCATCAGGTGTTAAAGCCTTATGAAACCAAGATTATCTTAATTGAGTCATAGTACGTTGGTTAAAACCCCCTAACTAGGTGCTTTCAAGTGGTTCAATTTTTAGACCTCGCTCTGTCGAGGTCTTTTTTACATCTGATAACTTTTAACGGAATAAGTGCCTTTTGATGTCTTTTAAAACCAAAGGCACTGGGGTTAGGGTATTCCAAATGCAAAAAGCCAGCTCAATGAGCTGGCTTTCGATTCTTATTAAAGAATATGGTGGGGGGGGACGGATTCGAACCATCGAAGGCGGAGCCGGCAGATTTACAGTCTGCTCCCTTTGGCCACTCGGGAACCCCCCCAGGGGTTTTATGCTTTCACAAGCAAAACTYAGAATGTTTTCCCAACACGTTTTCTAAGTTGTTCTCACCGCTAATTAAAGCGTCGAGAGTTRTATGGTGGGGGGGGACGGATTCGAACCATCGAAGGCGGAGCCGGCAGATTTACAGTCTGCTCCCTTTGGCCACTCGGGAACCCCCCCAGGGGGCACTTTTATCACCTTCCTAAGAAGATAAACCTAAGTGATGTTTTCCCAACGCGTCACTCAAGTGCGGAGCGCATCATAGCAAAACCGTAAATGCTGTAAAGAGTTTTCTTGGTATTTTAAATCGAATGCTGACTTTTTGGGCAAAGGTGATAGTAAATAACCATTTTGGTAGAAAGGGAATGCTCTAAACGTTTGGTTTGTTTTCTATTATTTACACTACTTGACGTTATCTATAGTTAGGAAGAGGTACTATATTGATAGTTCATATTTTGAAGATTTAGAAAATGAAAAATAAAATAATCATAAAGATCTTAGCGTTGTCTATTCTCGTTTCAGCCTCATCGACGCAAGCAAAGAGACCTTCGGGTCCTCAGGCTGTGACGGTCATTACCGAAGAGGTTCAAATTCACCAGATTTCTCAATCATTAACGCTAGTTGGTAAGTTAGAGGCTAAGCAGGCGGTTGTTATCTCTCCTGAGGTTGCCGGTAAAGTGACACAAATACCGGTATCAGCGAATCAGAATGTCAAGCAGGGTCAATTGTTAATTCAGCTAAATGATGACAAAGCAAAGGCTGCTCTTAACGAAGCGCGTGCTTATTTAAACGATGAAAAACGTAAGTTGGCTGAATTTGAACGCTTAGCTAAGCGTAATGCCATTACTCAAACCTCAATCGATGGTCAAAAAGCGAGTGTTGAAATTGCTCAAGCCCGCTTAGATGCGGCTAAAGCGAATCTAAAAGATCTTAATATCTCCGCTCCATTCTCTGGCACTATCGGCTTTATTGATTTAAGTCGAGGCGAATTAGTTTCCGCGGGTAGCCAGCTAGTCACTCTCGATGACTTATCTGTGATGCAGTTAGACCTTCATGTACCAGAACGTTACCTTTCTCGCTTAAGTCAGGGTATGAAGGTGGAGATCACCACTTCAGCTTGGGGCAACCAAAGCTTTGAAGGTGAATTGGTTGGTATTGATTCACGTGTGAATATGGAAACACTTAATTTGCGCGTTAGAGTTCATTTTCAAAACCCTGAAACTCTTCTTAAACCTGGCATGCTAGCGTCTGCAAGTATGGCCTTCCCAGTAATAGAAGCGCCCATTATTCCTGCTCAAGCATTGGAATACTCGGGTACTAAGCGCTTTGTCTATGTGATTGGCGATGATAATAAAGCCAAACGAACGGAAGTGGTCCTTGCCGAACGTGTCGAGAATCAAGTGGTTATTGCAGAGGGCGTAGAGATTGGCGAGAAGATCGTTGTTCAAGGGATTGTTAACATGCGTGACGGTGTGTCGGTAAAAGAGCTGAATATTGAAGAGAGTGCATTGGAAAAGGAAACTAACTAATGTTGTTATCTGATATATCGGTTAAACGCCCCGTAGCAGCATTGGTGCTTAGTATGCTGCTGTGTGTCTTTGGCATCGTATCATTCTCTAAGTTGGCCGTAAGAGAGATGCCCGACATTGAGTATCCGGTCGTTTCAATTAATACGACTTATAAAGGGGCATCTGCAACCATTGTAGAGAGCCAAATCACCACAGTATTAGAGGACCAACTCTCAGGTATTAGCGGTATTGATGAGATTGTTTCCACAACGCGAAATGGTTTTTCTCGTATCACCATCACTTTTGATCTTGGTTATGACTTAAATTCAGGCATCAGTGATGTTCGAGATGCGGTAGCAAGGGCTCAGCGTTCACTGCCCGATGAAGCCGATGACCCATTGGTTTACAAAAATAATGGCTCTGGTGAACCGTCCATATATATTAATCTCAGCTCGTCTGAGATGGACCGAACACAGCTCACCGATTACGCAGAGCGTGTGCTAATTGACAGGTTCAGTCTTATCTCAGGCGTGAGTTCATCGAATTTATCGGGTGGCTTGTACAAGGTTATGTACGTCAAACTTAAACCCGAAGTAATGGCTGGCCGAGGTGTTAGTGCTGGGGATATTACCTCTGCACTACGTCGAGAGAATATCGAGAGCCCAGGCGGTGAAGTGAGAAATGACTCAATTACCATGTCTGTTCGCACGGTTCGCGCCTACAGTAAAGCAGAAGATTTCGAATATTTGGTGGTCAAAAGAGCCAGTGATAACTCCCCAATTTATCTCAAAGATGTTGCTGATGTGTACCTTGGCGCTCGAAATGAAAACGCCTCATTTAAAGCCAATGGTGTAGTTAACCTGAGCATTGGTATTGTTCCTCAATCGGATGCCAATCCACTTGATGTAGCAAAGCTAGTTCGTAAAGAGGTGGACGATATTCAACAGTTCTTGCCTAAAGCGACAAATTTGGTGATTGATTATGATGCGACGATTTTCATTGAACGCTCAATAACTGAGGTTTACACCACGCTGTTTATTACTGGCGGCCTGGTAGTGCTGATCCTGTATATATTCATTGGGCAAGCTAGAGCAACGCTTATCCCTGCGATTACCGTTCCCATTTCACTGATATCGTCATTTATTGCGGCGTATTATTTTGGTTTCTCAATCAACCTCATCACGTTGATGGCACTGATCCTTTCTATTGGTCTGGTGGTGGATGATGCTATCGTCGTGATTGAAAATATCTATCACCATATTGAACAGGGAGAGACACCACTGCTTGCCGCCTATAAAGGAGCAAGAGAGGTAGGCTTTGCTGTTGTCGCAACGACAATGGTTCTTGTGATGGTTTTCTTGCCGATTTCATTTATGGACGGCATGGTAGGGCTATTGTTTACTGAGTTCTCGGTACTGCTTGCGATGTCGGTGATCTTCTCATCACTGATCGCTTTAACCTTAACTCCAGTATTAGGCAGTAAGATTCTAAAAGCGAATGTGAAGCCAACGCGCTTTACTCTATTGGTTAATCGCGTATTCGCCTTTTTAGAGAGTCAATACCGCGGTTTATTGCAATATGTCATCCGATTTAGGTGGCTAGCTCCCATTGTTATTGTTGCTTGTTTGGGAGGCAGCTTTGCCTTGATGAAGCAAGTGCCCGCACAACTTGCTCCAACCGAAGATAGAGGGGTGATATTTGCCTTTGTTCGTGGTGCAGATGCAACCAGTTACAACCGAATGTCAGCCAACATGGACATCGTGGAAGAGCGTTTAATGCCGCTTCTAGAAGAGAACTACCTTAAATCATTTAGCGCAGAAACCCCGGCTTTTGGTGGCAATGCTGGTGACCAAACGGGCTTTGTTGTCATGGTATTAGAAGATTGGAATGAGCGTGATGTGACCGCGACAGAAGCGCTTGCCAAAGTGAGAAAGGCACTATCAGGCATTCCTGATGTGCGTATCTTCCCATTCATGCCGGGCTTTAGAGGCGGTTCAAGTGAGCCTGTTCAATTTGTTCTAGGTGGCGCTGATTACGAAGAGCTGCAACACTGGGCGAATAAGCTCAAAGATCTTGCTGAAGACTCACCAATGATGAACGGCACCAACATAAACTTCTCAGAGAAAACCCCTGAGCTGGTGGTGAATGTTGATAAACAGCGTGCGGCAGAGCTTGGCATTAGTGTTTCAGAAATATCTGAAACTCTCGAGATTATGCTTGGTGGGAAAACTGAAACGACCTTTGTTGAGCGTGGTGAAGAGTACGATGTCTACCTTCGTGGCGATGAAAATAACTTCAACAATGCAGCAGATCTTAGCCAGATCTATCTACGTACTAATCAAGGCGAGTTGATTACGCTTGATACCGTCACCAGTATTGAAGAAGTCGCCTCATCAATCCGTCTTTCCCACTACAACAAACAGAAGTCGATCACATTGACGGCCAACGTTGAGGATGGTTACACACTCGGCGATGCATTAAATTTTTTGGATGAAAAAGCGATCGAGTTACTACCGTCTGATGTTTCAGTGAGCTACTCGGGTGAGTCAAAAGACTATAAAGAGAATCAATCGAGCACATTGATTGTTTTTGGTCTGGCGATGTTGGTGGCGTATTTGGTTCTAGCCGCTCAGTTTGAGAGTTTCATAAATCCAATGGTGGTGATGTTTACCGTGCCTATGGGAATTTTTGGTGGATTCTTGGGGTTGGTTGTTATGTCTCAAGGGCTCAACATCTATAGTCAGATCGGTATGATAATGCTGATCGGTATGGTAACTAAAAATGGCATATTAATTGTTGAGTTTGCCAACCAACTGCGTGACCGAGGTGTTGAGTTTGAAAAGGCAATTGTTGATGCATCGGCACGTCGTTTACGTCCAATTATGATGACAGCATTTACCACGCTTGCAGGTGCGGTTCCACTCATCCTTTCCACAGGTGCAGGTTACGAAAGTCGTGTGGCTGTTGGTACGGTGATTTTCTTTGGTATGGGTTTTGCCACACTGGTGACACTGTTTGTGATTCCTGCGATGTATCGCCTGATTTCAATCACAACACATTCACCGGGCCATGTAGAAGCAGAGCTAAATAAAGCGCTGCAACATGATGTAAAAGCGAGAAGTGCGCATTAACTAAGTATGTCCGTTTAATAGGATTGTCGGTACAAAAATGGCTCGCAAATATGCGAGCCATTTTTTGTTGGGAATTTTGTTAAAACGATTTCGTTTTAACCGTAAGTCACAGTATAGCGGGTCGGCTTATGATTCATCGCCAATACGACATTCAATGCTACCGCACCTAATAAAGACAGACCAATCACCATTGGCGATACAAAGAAAATGGAGGTGAACAAAATAGCCATATCGATGACCATCTGAGTCTTACCTACAGAGATACCAAATCGGTCTTGGATCACCAAGCAAAGTACGTTGAAACCTCCAAGGCTTGAGCGATGTCTAAATAGAATTAGCATACCAAGCCCCATAAGAATCCCCCCTGCGACAGCGCAGTAAACTTCACTGATTGTATCTAGGGTAATAACCAGGTAGAGGTGGTCAGCAAAAACCGACACCAGAGCACCAGATATCGCACTATTAAACGCAAAGCGTTTACCGAATCGTTGCCATGCTAATAGATAGAAAGGGCAATTGATTAGGAAGTACAAAGTACCAAAAGAGATCGAAACAACTTGGCTAAGTAACAATGCAAGGCCTGTCGTCCCGCCAGTCAGTAAATGTGCGGATTGCAGAAAGAAAACGCCCTGAGCAACTAAAAATGTGCCGGTGAGAATAGCGATCCAATCTTCTTTACGTGAGTGTTTTTCCATCAACTTGATTTTCTTCAGGGGTATAATGGGGCGAATAGTAGAGAAAAGATGATCTTTTCGGTAGATAGAGAGGGAAAATTAGGGTAAACCTATGTAATTAACGTTTTACAGGGTGTAAAACCGAAAATTGACACCAACATGGCTGATATACGAGGTTAGTCGCGTAAGCATGATAAACCTTGTAGGCCATTATGAATAAACTGCATGATAAAAAATGATTTTACTCTTTATGATATAGATCAAATTATGTAGAATGCTTTTCATCAACTCGGCCTACGTAAACGTTTGCGTATGGTTGTTATGTGCTTTTTTTGAAACTTTCAGTACTATCTGAGTCAGGAGATACAGATGCTAACACGTGACATGAATATTGCAGATTATGATGCAGACCTATTTGAAGCGATCCAAGAGGAAACGGTTCGCCAAGAAGAACATATTGAGCTTATCGCTTCAGAAAACTACACAAGCCCACGTGTAATGGAAGCACAAGGTTCTCAACTTACCAATAAATACGCTGAAGGTTACCCAGGTAAGCGTTACTACGGCGGTTGTGAGTATGTTGATAAGGTAGAGACATTAGCAATTGATCGTGCATGTGAGCTATTTGGCGCAGAGTACGCGAACGTACAGCCTCACTCAGGTTCTCAAGCAAACAACGCTGTTTACATGGCACTGCTTAAGCCTGGTGATAAAGTTCTAGGTATGAGCCTTGCTCACGGTGGTCACCTAACTCACGGTTCACCAGTAAACTTCTCAGGTAAGCTTTACGATATCATCCCTTACGGTATCGACGAGAAAGGCCAAATCAATTACGAAGAGATGGAAGCTCTAGCGGTTGAACATAAGCCTAAGATGATCATAGGTGGTTTCTCTGCTTACTCTCAAATTTGTGATTGGGCGCGCATGCGTGAAATCGCTGACAAAGTTGGTGCATACTTCTTCGTTGATATGGCTCACGTTGCTGGTCTGATTGCTGCAGGTGTTTACCCAAACCCAGTACCGCACGCTCACGTTGTAACAACAACAACACACAAAACGCTAGCGGGTCCTCGTGGTGGTCTTATCCTTTCTTGTGAAGGTGAAGATCTGTACAAGAAGCTAAACTCTGCTGTATTCCCTGGTGGACAAGGTGGTCCTCTAATGCACGTTATCGCTGGTAAAGCAGTAGCGTTCAAAGAAGCACTTGAGCCTGAGTTCAAAGAGTACCAAGCACGCGTTGTTGCTAATGCAAAAGCAATGGTTGCAGGTTTCCTAGAGCGCGGCTATAACATCGTTTCAGGTTCAACTGAAAACCACCTGTTCCTTGTTGACCTAATCGACAAAGATATTACAGGTAAAGAAGCTGATGCAGCATTGGGTTCAGCTAACATTACTGTAAATAAAAACTCAGTACCGAACGATCCACGTAGCCCGTTTGTAACGTCAGGTATCCGCGTAGGTTCTCCTTCAATTACTCGTCGTGGTTTCACTGAAGCAGATGCTAAAGAACTAGCCGGCTGGATGTGTGACATTCTAGACAACATCGGTGATGAGTCTGTTGTTGAAGCTACGAAAGCAAAAGTACTCGAAATTTGTAAGCGTCTACCAGTTTACGCATAATTTCGTTCTAAACGATTCTATTTCTGTGTTAAAGGTGCTCATTTACTAACGTAAATTCCACGCCTTTTCCTTTAACTAGATTCATTTAGTTAGAAATCTTAAATGAAGAGCTTCCAATTAGGAGGCTCTTTTTGTATGTGATGGATATAGAAAGACCAGCTCTTAGTTGAGAGCTGGTCTTTATTTTTTGCGATAAAGAGGAGGCTAATCACTGCTCTTTATTTAGAGATGCTCAGTAATGTGCCTGATTTGCACTGGAACGAGTAATATTTTCGGCTTTCATTGAATTTGCCTAGGCCTTCACCATCACAGTAGTCGATATTGATATCGCGCATGACTTCGAGTGTTTTTTCTGAAGTAAGAGCAAATTTAGAACCGTCTGAACAGACGATACGAACACGGCCATCATCACTGACTGAATAGATATCAACCTCGGTATTACAAAGCTCGAAAGAGGCTTCTCTAAAGTTATCTTGCTTAGTGTTTGAAGCGCAACCGGCAGTAACGGCAGCGATCACAAGTGCTAATAATCCAAATCTATTCATGATTGTTCCTCGACTATCACAATGGATAGGTAAATGTTATTCCTTAAGTTTCTTAAGCCTATCTATTTAATTGAAGAGTTTCAATCTTGAAGCTGATTAATTTAACGATTAGGCAATAGTTAGCGAGGTAAAGCTGAGACAAAAAAGCCGATGAAATCATCGGCTAGTTTGGGTTTGTTTTGGACGGAAGCTTAACCTGAAATGGTTATTTAACTTCCTTTCCTTGTGCTTGCATATCGGCATGGTAAGACGATCTTACAAATGGCCCACAAGCCGCATGAGTAAAGCCTAGCTCCAAAGCGATTTCTTTAAGCTCATCAAATTCTGCAGGCGGAACATAACGTTCAACGGGTAAGTGGTGACGACTAGGTGCTAGATATTGGCCTAACGTCAGCATAGTAACGCCGTGTTCGCGCAAGTCTTTCAGTACTTGAACGATCTCTTCTTTGGTTTCTCCAAGCCCCATCATAACCCCAGATTTTGTTGGGATCTCTGGGTGTTGCTGTTTGAATTTCTGAAGAAGTTGTAGTGACCACTTATAGTTTGCACCCGGACGAGCCTTACGGTAAAGGCGTGGTGCAGTCTCTAAGTTGTGGTTGAATACATCGGGTGGATTGTCTTTTAGCAGCTCAAGAGCAATATCCATTCGGCCACGGAAGTCAGGAACTAACGTCTCAATATGGATGTCTGGGTTTTGCTCTCGAATGGCTTTATTACAATCAGCAAAGTGCTTAGCACCACCATCACGAAGGTCATCTCTATCCACTGACGTAACAACAACATATCGAAGCTTCATATCTTTGATTGTTTGAGCCAGTTTCTGTGGTTCATCATTTTCAACAGCGAGTGGACGACCATGGCCAACATCGCAAAATGGACAGCGACGAGTACAGATTGCACCCAAAATCATAAAAGTAGCAGTACCGTGGTTAAAGCATTCAGCAAGGTTAGGGCAAGAGGCTTCTTCACATACCGAGCTAAGATTGTTTTTACGCAAGGCAGATTTAATATCTTGAATACGCTTGCTATCAGAAGGGAGTTTGATCTTCATCCATTCTGGTTTACGTAGAATCTCTTTTTGCTCACTTGGCATGTTCTTAACTGGAATTAATGCCATTTTATCAGCGTCTCTGTACTTAACGCCTTTTTCCATTTGAATTGGTTTGCTCATGCTTTACTACTTCTCGTTAAGGGCTTTAGTGCAAAACTCGACATGCTCATAGTCTAGTAATGCTACGAGTTCTTCTATTAGTTGTTGTTCGACTACTTGTAACTGTTTCGGGCCGCCTAATTGGCTAACCTGAGCCATTTCCATCCCTTGATAACCGCAAGGGTTAATACGCAGAAACGGTGATAAATCCATATCAACGTTAAGCGCTAATCCATGAAAAGAGCAGCCCCTACGGATTCTTAATCCTAGTGAGCAGATCTTTTTATTATCTACGTAAACGCCGGGTGCATCGGGCCTAGCTGAAGCATCGATATTGTATGCTTTGAGTGTGTTTATTACGAGATTCTCAATGTGTGTAACGAGATCTCGCACACCTAATTTCTTACGTCTTAGGTTAATAAGAAAGTAAGCTACAAGTTGGCCGGGCCCGTGATAAGTGACTTGCCCACCACGATCACTTTGAACAACTGGGATATCACCGGCTGCTAGGATATGTTCGGCCTTGCCTGCTTGACCTTGGGTGAACACTGGGTTGTGTTCAACGAGCCAAATTTCATCGCTACTTTCATCGGTTCGATTGTCGGTAAACTCATGCATCGCTTGCCATACCGGTTGGTAATCTTGGCGACCAAGTTGTTTTACGACCAATTGATTTCGCATTCCGCTTTCCGTAGTGATTTATAAAGTTATCGCATTATAAACACATTCACTAGTTTGAACTACATATTGATAACGACAAATTAACTGAGTGAAGGCGATACTTTATTATCCGATTGATAAATAACAAAAAAGCAGCCTAGGCTGCTTTCAATATTTTTTTAAAGTTTAAACTTTATTATAGCACCATACGAACGATATCGATTTCACCTAACTCTTTGTATAGAATTTCAACCTGCTCGATAGAGGTTGCAGTGATGTTTATCGATACTGAATTATAAGTGCCTTTAGCGCTTGGTTTCACAGCAGGGCTGTAGTCACCTGGAGCATGGCGTTGAATGACTTCTAATACTAACTCTGGTAATTCAGGTTTAGCGTAACCCATCACTTTAAAAGTGAAAGAACATGGGAATTCAAGCAAGTCTTTTAGCTTTGCATCTGAATTAATGTTCATAATTATGGCGACTCCAAGTTTAAATAGCTTTTAGGGAACGCATATTACTGCCAATTGGTAGTGATCTCAAGGCCGGTAGCATTGCGCATAAAACGAAAAAAGCCGCTACAACACATAGGTGTAAGCGGCTTTTGATTGTAAGTTTAGGTTATATTTAGAATAAACCTTTAAATAGTAATACGAGGTAATCCCAAAGGCGGCTAAATAGACTGCCTTGATTAACATCTTCCAATGCTAAAAGTGGGTATTCAGCAACATCATCACCGTCTAGCTGGTAGAACAGCTTTCCAACTACGTCACCTTTGCTGATTGGAGCTTCAAGCTCACTTTCAAGAACAAAGCTTGCTGTCAGGTTTTTGGCTTGACCACGAGGTAGAGTAACAAACGTGTCGACATCAACACCCAGTGCTACTTTATCTTTGTCACCCATCCAGATCTTTTCTTCAACGAAGGTTTCACCTGCAGTGTGTGGTGCAACTGTTTCAAAGAATCTGAAACCATAACTGAGTAGTTTTTTGCTTTCTGTTTTACGAGCATTGGCATTTTTTGTGCCCATAACAACCGCAACCAAACGCATTTTCCCTTCGGTTGCTGAGCTTACTAAGCTGTAACCTGCGTTGCTCGTATGGCCAGTCTTAATGCCGTCAACGTTCATACTCTTATCCCATAACAAACCATTACGGTTATATTGGGTGATGCCGTTGTAGGTGTATTTCTTCTCTGAGTAAATACGGTATTCATCAGGAACGTCACGAATAAGTGCTGAACCTAAAAGCGCCATATCATACGGAGTTGAGTAGAGGCTAGAGTTATCTAAACCGTGCACGTTGCCAAAGTGTGTATTAGTCATTCCGATTGAGCTTGCCCAAGCGTTCATCAGATCAACAAAAGCATCTTCAGAACCTGCAATGTGCTCAGCCATTGCAACACAAGCATCGTTACCTGATTGAATAATAATGCCGCGATTTAGATCTTCAACAGTGACCGTTGTACCGACTTCGATAAACATCTTTGAAGAGTCAGGGAAGTTTTTCGCCCAAGCATTTTCACTAATCGTTACTTCATCTTTAAGCGATATATTACCGCTTTCAAGTTCTTGACCAATGACGTAACTGGTCATCATTTTAGTTAGGCTTGCAGGAGATAACTTAGTATTCATCTCTTTTTCAGCAAGGACTTTTCCCGAGTGATAATCAAGAAGTACGAAACCCTTTGCCGCAATTTGAGGCGCGTCAGGAACAACTATTGGGTTTGCAGTAGCAGAAGTCGCTACGACGGAAGAAAGAGCAATCGAGCATGTGAGAATGGTATTACGTAGTGATATTTTTTTCATGATGAATACAAAATTTCTATTTTAACTGTCCGTATCTTAACAGAAACCATCTTTCACACCAGTGTCGCGTGTAAGACAGTGATTATGAAGCCGGATTACTGAGCGGCTGCGTGTTTTTTTATGAACGCAGAGGTATATCCGAGCACCTTAACTTGCTCAAGAGTTTGCTGCGTCAGAGCATAGTCATTAAATGGACCTAAGAATACACGATGCATTGATTTGTTTGATTCAAGAAAGCTGTCGACAGACAATTTACTTGCAAGCTCATTGGACAAATCAACCGAGCGATCATGATGTTTTGAGGTGGCAACTTGGACGACATAATTAGGCAAAGCATTCTGTTTATGAGCTGACTCTGGTCGTTCAACCGTAATGACTTCAATTTTTACATTGGCAGTCCCGGTATTTACGACTTCGAGCTTATACGCTGCGGCATAGCTTAAATCGATAATTCGACCATCATGGAAAGGGCCACGGTCATTAACACGAACAACCGTTGTCTTACCATTATCAGTGTTGGTGACTTTAACGTAACTTGGGATTGGCAGCGTTTTATGGGCCGCCGTCATGGAGTACATGTCATAGATCTCGCCATTTGAGGTGAGGTGTCCATGAAACTTTTTGCCATACCATGACGCCTTCCCTTTCTCTGTAAAGCCCTTTGTGTCTCTGACTATCTCGTAGTGGTTTCCACGCAGTGTATAATTGCTATTGCCACCTAGGCTGTATGGCTCATATTGGGGGACAGCATCTTCAATGTGCTCGACAGAAATTGGTTTTTTGGGTGCTACATCATTATCGATACTATAACGACCTGATGAAGAGCAGCCAGCAAGAAGGATACTGACGGCTGCGAGTACGATTAACTGTTTCTGGTTCATTAGCTTCTTGATCATTAACTAGGTTGCCTTTGAAAATGCATTTCGGTGTGTATGGATAGACATCAACATGCCAAAGCCAGCCATTAGGGTCACCATGGAGGTACCACCATAACTGATTAAAGGCAGAGGAACGCCAACGACAGGTAAAATTCCACTCACCATACCGATATTTACAAAAACATAAACGAAGAAGCTAAGAGTGATACTTCCTGCCATCATGCGGCCAAAGGACGTTTGAGCTTGGCTTGCTAGGTATAAGCCGCGGCCCATGATAAACAGATATATGGTTAATAGTGCCAAAATACCTATCATTCCCCACTCTTCAGCAATTACAGCAAAAATAAAATCGGTATGGCGCTCTGGCAAAAACTCTAGTTGAGATTGAGTGCCTTGTAGCCAACCTTTTCCTGAAATACCTCCAGAACCGATCGCTATCTTGCTTTGTATGATGTGGTAGCCAGCACCTAAAGGATCGGACTCGGGGTTAAACAGGGTTCTTACGCGCACTTTTTGATATTCACGCATTAAGAAAAACCATAAAACTGGGGCAAAAGCACTAACACACACACCCGCAGCGAAGATTATCTTCCAACTGATACCAGCTAAGAAAATAACGAAAATCCCTGAAGCGGCGATTAGAATTGAAGTCCCAAGGTCGGGTTGTTTTGCAATTAATATCGTGGGTACAAACAACATAACCAAAGATATAACGATAGTTTTAAAGCTTGGTGGTAGTGATCGCTTACCTATATAGCTTGCTATCATTAAAGGAACGGCAAGCTTTAGAAGCTCTGAAGGTTGAAAGCGGACAAAACCGAGGTTTAGCCAGCGTTGAGCACCCTTTGAGGACTCACCGAAAAAGAGCACTCCAAACAGTAACACAAGCCCGCAAAAAAAGAGAAAGGGGGCAAGGGATTCATAGGTTCGCGGGGATATCTGAGCAAGTACCACCATGACGCCAAGCGCCAACGCCATGCGCATTGCTTGTCTATCCATCATGGCATAGCTTTGACCACTGGCGCTATACATTACGACGAGGCCAAAGGCCATTAATACCAAGATGCCAAGTAGTAATGGTAGATCGATGTGAAACCTTTGGAAAAAGGCTCGATTTTGCCCTGTGGCAGGATCAAAATTCATTATTCTGTTTCCTTTTGATCGCCATTGATGGCGTGGTCAAAAATACGTCTAACAACTGGGCCACCATTACTTGAACCACCACCTGCATTTTCAAGAACGACTGTAACCACAAACTCAGGGTTGTCGTATGGGGCAAAGCCTGTGTAAAGGGCGTGATCTCGAAGGTGCTCTTCTAATTCGTCAGCGTTATATTCTTGGTCTTCAGCAAGACCAAACACTTGCGCAGTACCGGATTTTCCGGCGGTGACATAGTCCATATTTCTAAAGGCTCGGCGCGCGGTGCCTCGTGTCCCGTGATTAACTAAGCGCATTCCATCTGTCGCAATGTTCCAATAGCGTTCTGGTACACCGGTAATTGGGGGGTAAGTTTCAAAATCTTCAAGTTGCTGAAGGTCGAACTGCTCACCATTATCGATTGTTGCACGAAGTAGGTGAGGGGCGGTCACTTCACCATGATTGATTAATACCGAAGTTGCCTTCGCTATTTGCATTGGTGTTGCTGTCCAATAACCTTGACCAATTCCGACGGGAATGGTGTCACCTTGATACCAAGGAGTGCGGTGGCGAGCCATCTTCCAATCACGAGTTGGCATATTCGCTTTGCTCTCTTCATGGATATCAATGCCGGTATATTCTCCAAATCCGAACATTGCCATCCAACTAGAAAGTCGGTCGATCCCCATGTCATAAGCAATTTGGTAGTAAAATGTATCAACAGATTCTTCAATAGACTTGGTTATATCGACGACACCGTGTCCCCATCGCAACCAGTCTCTAAATGGACGAGTTTTAGAGTTCGGGATTTTCCAGTACCCAGGATCATTCCGTGTTGTCTTAGTTGTGACAACGCCTTCTTGCAAAGCTGCTACAGCGATAAAAGGTTTAACAGTTGATGCTGGAGGATAGATCCCAAGTGTTGCTCTGTTGACCAGTGGCCGGTTATTGTTTGTTAGTAATGCGTTGTATGCCTTGCTCGAAATACCGTGAACGAAGGCATTAGGGTCGTAACTAGGGCTAGAAACCATGGCCAGTACGCCATTATCTTTCGGGTCTAAAACAATGGCCGATCCACGGCGACCATCAAGTAAATCATGAACATAGAGCTGTAAATTAATATCGAGATTTAAAACGATGTCTTTGCCCGGAACGGGCGGAACATACTTCAACGTACGGATGATTCGCCCACGACTGTTTACTTCGACTTCTTGGTAGCCTGCGAGCCCATGTAATTTATCTTCGTAGAAACGTTCGATACCTAATTTACCAATATCACGCGTCGCTTGATAATTTGAGGCTTTCTCTTCTCTGACTAATCTTTTTATATCGCGATCGTTGATGCGAGATACGTAACCGATCACGTGTGTGAGCGCTTTACCATAAGGGTAAAAACGTTTTAAGTTAGCGGTGACAGAGACGCCAGGGTATTTATGTTGATTGACTGAAAACTTGGCCACTTGCTCTTGAGAGAGCTGAGTTAATATAGGCACAGAGTTAAAACGGCGAGTTTGTCGTCTTTCTCGATTGAATGCTTCAATGCGCTCAGGTGTGATTTCCGGTAAAAGAAGCTGCAACTGAGCAATCGTGTCAGTGAGGTCTTCAACTTTCTCTAACGTGATCTCTAAATTAAAAACAGGTCGATTTTCTGCTAGTAAAATACCGCTGCGATCATAAATGAGCCCACGGTTTGGCGCGATAGGCACCACTTTGATTCGATTATCATTGGAGCGAGTTTTGTAGTCTTGAAATTGATTAACTTGAATGTTGTATAGATTAGCGAGCAAAACGCACATCAGCAGGACAATACCTACAAATGAGACAAGAGCACGGCTTTTAAATAGCTGTGCTTCTGCATGGTGATCTCTTATTTGGCTACGCTTACGCAACATTAGTCTTATTCTCGATAATAGCAGCACAGTCGATATTAGCTGTACATGCGATAAAAACAGTACATCTGTTAAAGACGGTACTGTCGATAATCATGGTGGTGTGGTTATGACGTTACTCTCGATGATAAGGATGGTTAGCGGTAATGCTCCACGCTCTATACAGACTTTCAGCCATTAATACACGGACTAAAGGGTGAGGGAGAGTTAAAGGGGAGAGAGACCAACTCTGCTCTGCTGCTGCTTTACATGCCGGTGCTAACCCTTCAGGTCCACCAATTAATATAGAGACATCACGCGCATCGAGCTTCCACGCTTCTAGCTGTTGAGAAAGCTGCTCGGTATCCCAGCGCTTTCCTGGAATATCTAGAGTAACAATCCGATTGCCCTTTGGTACAGCCGTAAGCATTGCTTCACCCTCTTTTTGTAGGATGCGTGCAATATCTGCATTTTTTCCACGTTTGCCGGCGGTTATTTCAATTAACTCAAGTGGCATATCGTGTGGGAAGCGTCGGCGATATTCTTGAAAGCCTTCTTCGACCCATTTCGGCATTTTTGTCCCAACGGCAATCAGCTGTATTTTCACAAATTAGCCCCAGAGTTTTTCTAGTTGGTATAGATCGCGGTGCTCTTCTTGCATCACATGCAACATGGTAGACCCCATATCAACAACGACCCATTCACCTTCTTTCTCGCCGTCCATTCCAAGCGTTTCTATGCCTGCAAGTTTAACTTGATTTGCGACATGCCCAGCAATAGAAGCTACATGGGTTTTTGATGTACCAGTACAGATGATCATGTAGTCGGTAATGCTTGATTTACCTTGTACATCGATAGTTTTAATGTTCAGTGCTTTCATGTCATCTGCTTTATCAGCAAGAAAATTATTTAGTTCTTCGCGTAACAAAAGATCATCCTCAAAGGTAGTAATAGGTATTTTTTCGACCGAGCAGTATAGCACGCTTTTAATGGTAGACCGCTAGATTGATAGAAGGCTGACACATCTCTAAGCTTAACTGATGCAATGTTGGCCAAGGTGAGGTCTCATATTGAGTCTTGGTCAAAATCTCACACTGTGCAAGAAGTCTCAACCTTTGTTGTAAACTTGAAATGGGCATTCTTGATAGTGCGCTATTATAAAGCGGACGCTTAGACTGCCAGATACGATGCTTGTCGAACACTTGACCTGCTGGTGCTGTTTTGAGTTCGAGTTGTAACTTTAATAACAGCATCAACTCTTTTTGAACGGAACGTATTAAAATAACGGGCTCGACTGTTTCTGCTTCGAGTTGTCGTAGAATTCGTTGTGCACGTTTTGCTTTGCCTGCAAGAAGGGCGTCTACCCAATGAAATGGTGTGAAATGGTTGTGGCGGCTTAACGACTCTTCCAAACGAATAAGAGTAAGTTGACCGTCTGGATAGATAAGCGCCAGTTTTTCTAAGCTTTGAGATAGGGCAAAAAGGTTACCTTCATGCCACTGTGCAAGCATTTGTCTCGCTTCAATGTCAGCGACTAAACCTAGAGCTTGGCATCGAGCCTGAACAAATTGTGGTAACCGTTGTATATCCGGCGTTAAGCAGCTTACCCAACAGCCTAGCGTATTATAAGTTTTGAACCATTTTGCGTTCTCTTGAGCTTTGGTTAGCTTGCTTCCAATAATAATCAAAAGAATATCAGAATGAAGGGATGATGCTAGCTCAACGAGCTCTTTAGAGTGTGAAGCGTTGACGCCTGCTTCAGGGACTTCAATCTCGATGACCTGTCGACGGGAAAATAGGCTGAGTGCGTGGCAACAGTCATGAACATCATTCCAGTTGAGGCTATTATCAAGCGTAAAGCGGTGATGTTCATCAAAGCCTTCAGACTGAGCCTTAGTTCTGATCGCCTTGTGAGACTCTTGAATCAGTAATGGTTCATTACCAAACAGCAAATAGATAGAATAAAGTTGTCTATTAAGTTGCTCGGCTAATTTGTCTGCATAGATCCGCATTGATAAAACCTACTGCTCGGTATTGGTGTCAGCATTTGTATCGATATCAATCTCTGAATCGAAGTCAAAAGTTGTTTCCTCTGTGACAACCTCTACATCATCTAGAGTTTGCAGCTGGCGGATAAATGCATCATTCATGCATTCCTCTTCATAGATTTTACTGTTTGGAACAAATTGTTCTTCAAGACAGCGTTCATGAAGTTCAATATCCGCTCTTAAACGGGCCATTTGGCGTATGATTTGAGTCGAAGCTAACTTTCTCATTTCATCTTCAATCATGTCACGTTCAACTGATTTTGCTAACGCTGTTAACGGGTTATCAAGGTAGCTACGAGTGACACTGGTTGAAAAGGTTTTCTCGCCGACTTCAGGAATGGTTACTCGGTAAGATGCATGAAATGTAAGTTCTTTTTCTGCAGCACGAGTATTTTGATATAAAGAAAGTGTACGTTCACCAACACTCTCACTTGCTAAGTGAATATTTGGTGTGTCTTTATTGGGAGAGATCAATTCTACATCGTTGAGACGTAATTGGTTTTTAACCACTCGTGTGAAGGTGCTGTATTGGTCATAACTGGTGACAGAAATGGTTGATAGCTCTTCGGGTACGGAGTAATCACCGCGTAGTTGAAATCCACAAGCAGAAAGAAGGCTAGCGGTTAATACAATACAAGCGAGTTTAAATGAGTTAGAAGTCAGGCGCATTTGTAAGAGGCTCTCATTAATTAAAATACTTATCTAATTGCTCGTGTTTCGCAAGACGAATAGAGCGATTAGATAAGTAAGCAGAGTGAGTGAACACCCTGCTTGTTATATCTAGTATTCGACAATTTAGCTTTTGACGATTGTACTTGTGATTATTTAGTTAGCAACGATATTTAGAAGCTTACCTGGTACATAAATAACTTTACGTATCGTTAAACCGTCTAAGAATTTAACTGCATTCTCATCGTTCAGACCAAGCTCTTTCACTGCTTCTTCTGTAATATCAGCGGCAACCTGAAGTTTCGCACGTAGCTTACCATTGATCATCACGACAATAGTTTTCTCGTCTTCGACTAATGCTTTCTCATCAAACGTTGGCCATGTTGCTGAATCTACATTTGATTCACCAAGAGCCATCCACATTTCGTAAGAGATATGCGGTGTCATCGGGTAAAGCATACGAACAACGGCTTTCAGTGCTTCATCAAGAATTGCACGGTCTTGTGCATTAGCTTGAGGCGCTTTCGCTAGTTTGTTCATTAGCTCCATGATGGCAGCAATTGCAGTGTTGAAGGTTTGGCGGCGGTCAATATCGTCCGTCACTTTCGCAATAGTTTTATGAACATCACGACGAAGTGCTTTTTGGTCGCCAGACAGTGCAGCAACATCGACAGATTCAGCCGCACCTTTTGAAGAGTGAATATGAACCAGTTTCCAAACACGTTTCAGGAAGCGGTTAGCACCTTCAACGCCAGACTCTTGCCACTCAAGTGTCATATCTGCAGGGGATGCAAACATCATAAATAAGCGAACGGTATCTGCTCCGTATTTATCAACCATCTGTTGCGGATCGATACCGTTGTTTTTCGACTTAGACATTTTAATCATGCCAGAGTGCGCAACGTTACGACCTTGGTTGTCTACTGCTTTTTCAATTCGACCTTTACTATCACGTTCGATTTCAACATCTGTTGGAGCAATCCACTCCTTAGTGCCTTTGTCGTTTTCGTGGTAGAACGCGTCTGCCAGTACCATGCCTTGACAAAGTAGCTTCTTGTATGGTTCGTCAGACGTTACGTAACCTGCGTCACGTAATAATTTGTGGAAGAATCGAGAGTAAAGCAAGTGCATACATGCGTGCTCGATACCGCCAATGTACTGATCAACCGGTAGCCAGTAGTTTGCTTTTTCTGGATCTAGAATGTCGTCCGCTTGTGGAGAACAGTAACGCGCGTAGTACCAAGACGATTCCATGAAGGTATCAAATGTGTCGGTTTCACGTAGTGCTGGCTCGCCGTTGAACGTTGTTTCTGCCCAAGATTTATCTGCTTTGATTGGGCTTGTAACGCCATCCATCACAACATCTTCAGGAAGGATCACTGGAAGTTGGTCTGCTGGTACTGGATGAACTTGACCGTCTTCCGTTGTGACCATTGGGATTGGAGCACCCCAATAGCGCTGACGAGATACGCCCCAGTCACGTAGACGGAAATTGACTGTTTTCTTGCCTTTGCCGTCTGCTTCTAATTTCGCTGAAATAGCATCGAATGCCGCTTGGAATTCAAGACCGTCGAACTCACCAGAATCAAACAGTACGCCTTTCTCAGTATAAGCCGCTTCAGAAACGTCTAGTTCAGAACCATCTTCAGGCTTGATGACTGGAATGATGTCGATACCGTATTTCGTTGCAAATTCGTAGTCACGTTGATCGTGAGCAGGAACCGCCATTACCGCACCTGTGCCGTAATCCATAAGAACGAAGTTAGCGACGTAAACAGGAACAACGCGACCGTTAAGAGGGTGGATAGCCGTTAGACCTGTATCCATTCCTTTCTTTTCCATCGTTGCTAATTCAGCTTCTGCAACTTTGGTGTTGCGACACTCTTCAACGAATGCTGCAAGCTCAGCGTTGTTCTTAGAGGCTTTCTCAGCAAGAGGGTGACCAGCAGCGATACCAACGTAAGATACGCCCATTAGCGTGTCAGGACGCGTGGTGTACACTTCTAGAGGCGCTTCTTCACCATTAACAGCGAAAGATAGTTCAACACCTTCAGAGCGACCAATCCAGTTGCGCTGCATGGTCTTCACCATTTCAGGCCAACCGTCAAGATTGTCTAGGTCATCAAGTAGTTCTTGTGCGTACTCGGTGATTTTAATAAACCACTGTGGAATTTTTTTCTGTTCCACTGGAGTATCACAACGCCAGCAGCAACCGTCTTCAACTTGCTCGTTTGCTAGAACAGTTTGGTCATTTGGACACCAGTTAACAGAAGAAGTCTTCTTGTAAACTAAGCCTTTTTCGTAAAGCTTAGTGAAGAACTCTTGTTCCCAACGGTAGTACTCAGGGGTACATGTCGCGAATTCACGGCTCCAATCGTAACCAAAGCCTAAAAGTTTAAGCTGGTTTTTCATGTATTCGATATTTTCGTATGTCCACGGCGCAGGGGCAGTATTGTTCTTCACTGCTGCGTTCTCTGCTGGTAGGCCAAATGCATCCCAACCGATTGGTTGCATTACATTTTTACCTTGTAGGCGCTGAAAACGAGAAACCACATCACCGATGGTGTAGTTGCGCACGTGACCCATGTGCAGTCGACCACTTGGGTAAGGGAACATGGAGAGACAGTAGAATTTTTCTTTATTTGGGTCTTCACTTACAACAAAGGTCTTGTTGTTGTCCCAGTGCTGCTGAACTTTTTGTTCAATATCTTGCGGGTTATATTGCTCTTGCATCGATGATATCCGGTTATCTTGGAATTTGTGAGTTCGGTTAGAACAGATACGAGTAGATCGACATAGAATACCTAAAGGAGCGAAGTACAACAATAGCCAATCTGCTTGAAGGGGTCTGTTATGCCAAAACATAAAGCTGGTTACGAAGAGATGTTCGAAGAAGTTGTCGATACATTGAAAAGTAGCCCTGAAGAAATTAACCATGTTTTTGAAACGTCGGCTAAGGTAGTCAGTGCTGCTAACGACATGACTAAAGATGAATTATCCTTGATCTCTGCTTATCTAAAGTACGATTTTAAGGAGTTTGCTGACAACTATGAAGAGAGCAAGGGCAGCCCATTTTCACTAATGATCTCAGATTCGATTTGGCAAGGGTTACTAGATATTACTGACCGAACGAAAGTTGAATGGGTGGAGTTATTTCAAGATCTTGATCACCAAGGGCTGTACCAAGCCGGGGATATGATAGGACTTGGGATACTAGTGTGTGATGAGTGTGGGCACAAGGTGCAGTACAACCACCCAACAACGGTTATTTCATGTACAAAGTGTGGTCATACAGGATTTAGTCGCCAAGCATTAAAACCGTAGCCTGCTATGAATTTTTGCTCTAACAGTATTAACGCTGCCTTTGGTAACGAAGAGGCGTATGACAAAAAATAAGGCACCTAAAGATACGTTTGTATGTATAGGTGCCGGCTTTTATTTCTTTCGGATATTATTGGCTCTTGTTAGTTGAGCTGATTTTTCGTGCGGTCATTCCTGCAACAAGCAAACTTGCAACGACCCAGATATACAGAGGCCACGTACCAAAATTTCGATACGGAGTTTGACCTGAGGTAGAGTGCATAGTGGCTTTTAGAACGACTGTTTCAAATTGTTCAACCTGTTCAATGATATTACCTTTGTAATCGGTTACTGCGGTGACACCATTATTGGTTGAACGTATTAGCGGCTTTCCGAGTTCGCGGGCTCGCATTCTCGCTATTTCCATGTGCTGTAAAGGTCCAATTGAATCGCCAAACCATGCATCGTTAGAAAGAGTCAGAATAAAGTCGGTGTCATCGGTGATGTTTTGTCTGACCTGCTCATTGAAAATAATCTCATAACAGAGCGCTGGAGCCATGTGGCGGCCATTTGCAACAATGTTTGGCTGAACAAAGTCTCCTCGACTGAATGAAGACATAGGCAGATTGAAAAACGGTGCTAATGGTCTGAGTATATTTTCAAAAGGAACGAACTCACCAAACGGCAGTAAATGATGCTTGTGGTATCTCTCGTTTGGGTCATAGCTGTACTCACCGTATGGTGTCGCACCAATGGCAAGTACACTGTTATAGAAATCGTTGTTATCACCCTTGTTGACAACACCAGTGATAATTGCGCTTTGATTTTGTTTTGCTGACTCGTCTAGATTTCGTAGAAACGAAGGGATTTCAAATTCAAAAGCAGGGATTGCCGCTTCAGGCCAAATAATGACGTCAGCATCCCAATTTTCACGACTATAATCGACGTACTTCATAATGGTTGGCCAACGTTGACTCGGCAGCCATTTACTCGCTTGATCTACATTTCCTTGGATCAGTGCGACTTTCGTTGTTTGATCTGGATTTGGAACAACCCAATCTACATTTCTAAGTCCAAAACCCGAGAATAAAACCACAGTCGGAATCAGTAATATTGACCATGAGCGCTTTAAAATAGCAAACGCAAATGCTGCCGAAGATAGAATAAGCAGTAAGGTGATAAGTTCAACGCCACCGATCGGTGCAAAGTTTGCCAGCGGGGAGTCTATTTGACTGTAGCCAAGCCATAGCCACGGAAACCCCGTCATTACCCAGCCTCTTAGCCAATCAGTAATTAGCCATAACGCGGGTGCAGCTAGAAAGAAGCGATGCAGACTAGCAATAGGGAAAAATCGATTCATTGCCCAAGAAAAAAGCCCGCTATAGAGTGCCAAATAGCCAATGAGCAGTGCCATTAATGCAATGCCCGCTATTTTAGGCATTCCTCCGAAGACATCTATGCTGATGTGAACCCAGCTAATTCCTGTGGCAAAAAGGCCGATTCCCCAAGCGTAACCAATGAAAAAGCCACGCTT
The DNA here is from genome assembly GCF_050337265.1 of Vibrio lamellibrachiae. NCBI lineage: Bacteria > Pseudomonadati > Pseudomonadota > Gammaproteobacteria > Vibrionales > Vibrionaceae > Vibrio > Vibrio lamellibrachiae. The sequence goes on along the minus strand of NZ_JAKJSU010000004.1, from coordinate 1,055,012 downwards.
TGGTGATTGCCCCTGAAGCAGCAATAAAAGTAGTAGAGGGCTAACAATGGCCAGTGGCCAAATTTGATAAGGGGCGAATGAAAGGGTTGTTAAAGCGCCAACAAAAACGGCCCCTAAAGGCCGTATTAGGCGATGAATAATCTGGTTAGTCATCTATTGTTTTCTCGGTAAAGCTTTTGCGAAAATATAAAGTAAGTTTACTCTTCCATCGGTTGAGGAAGTGGTTCTTCATCGGGAACGGTAACTTGTAATTGCAGTACGCGGCGATTATCAGCAGCTGCTACTTTAAAGGTGTAGTGATCAATTTCAACCACTTCTCCACGTGATGGCAAGTGACCTAAAGTGCTCATAACAAGTCCTCCAACGGTATCCACTTCATCATCACTGAAGCTTGTTTGGAAGGTATCGTTAAACTCTTCGATTGTTGTTAGCGCTTTGACAGCAAACGTGTGTTTACTCAGCTTACGAATTTCGACTTCTTCTTCATCATCAAACTCGTCTTCAATTTCACCAACGATCTCTTCTAAAATATCTTCGATCGTTACCAAGCCAGAGACGCCTCCAAACTCATCAACGACAATCGCCATATGATAACGTTCTTCACGGAACTCTTTAAGCAATCGATCAACACGTTTACTCTCAGGAACAACAACTGCTGGGCGAATAACTTGCTCGATAGTGAAAGGAGCGCTGCCGGAGCCTAAGTATTTTAATAAGTCTTTGGCGAGCAGAATACCTTCAACATGATCTTTATCTTCGCTGATCACTGGGTATCGAGAGTGTGCTGCATCCGTGATGAGGGCTATGAGCGCATCAAGATCATCGCTTTTATCTACGGTGACCATCTGCGAACGAGGTATCATGATGTCACGAACTCGCATTTCAGATATTTCCATAACACCTTCGAGCATATCGCGCGTGTCATGGTCAATTAAATCATTTTCTTCAGAGTCTCGAATTACATCAACCAGTTCTTGACGATCTTTGGGCTCTGCTTGAAAAAGTTGTCCAATACGTCCTAAAAAGGACTTTCTACTCGGACCTTCAGCCTTTTCTTTTTTACCTTCCGGTGAAGGGGGAGGATTCTCTTCGTTCATTGTTTCTCATATCTATAACGCTATCAAAAGTGTGATAGCACACATGATGCCTTCGAAATTTAGCGTACTCGAAGACATATATTAATAACTATGTTTAGTTTTTAGCAATCTTTACGACTACTTTAAAGCTTCTCATCTATATATGGGTCGTTGAAACCCATAGACATTAAAAATTCGGTCTCTAGAGACTCCATCTCTTCTGCTTCTTCATCATTAATATGATCATAACCTAGCAGATGCAAGCTACCATGTACAACCATATGCGCCCAGTGTGCCATCAAAGGCTTACTTTGCTCCTGAGCTTCTTGCTCGACGACTTGGCGACAAATAATTAAGTCACCAAGCAGGTCCAGCTCAATACCTGGTGGCGCTTCGAATGGAAAAGATAGCACATTTGTTGGTTTGTCTTTTCCTCGGTATTGATGGTTCAGTTCATGGCTCTCTTGCGTATCAACGATACGAATTGTGACTTCAGCTTGAGATTGAAAGTTTGTCACAGCTTTGCTTAACCACAGATGAATATCAGCCTCAGAAGGCAAACCTTTTTCATCTTCTACTGCGATCTGTAGATCTAGTTCAATGCTCATGACTTGTTTGGCTCTTGTACTTTTGACGATGTCTGTGAAGACGTTTGAGATGCTGTTGCTTCTGCTAGTGACGCTTCACGTTCTTCGCGACGGCGCTTTTCATACTCTTTACGTTCTTTCTGATCCTGTGTTTCCCATTTCTCGTAAGCATTTACGATACGAGCTACGACAGGGTGGCGAACAACATCATCGGCCAGGAAGAAGTTAAAGCTTATCTCATCGACATCATTTAATACTTCGATAGCGTGTCGTAATCCAGAACGAGCGCCGCGAGGTAAATCGATTTGCGTAACATCACCGGTAATGACGGCACGTGAATTAAAGCCGATACGGGTTAAGAACATTTTCATCTGTTCAACGGTCGTATTTTGGCTTTCATCAAGAATGATAAAGGCATCATTTAACGTACGTCCGCGCATATAAGCAAGAGGCGCTACTTCAATAACGTTACGCTCTATCAGTTTCTCTACTTTTTCAAAACCAAGCATCTCGAACAGAGCATCATAAAGGGGACGTAGGTACGGGTCGACTTTCTGGCTAAGATCACCAGGAAGAAAACCTAGCTTCTCACCGGCTTCAACAGCTGGCCGCGTTAATAAAATTCTGCGAATCTCCTGTCGCTCGAGTGCATCAACTGCCGCTGCAACAGCAAGGTATGTCTTACCCGTACCAGCAGGCCCTATGCCAAAGCTAATATCATGGGTGACCATGTTGACCAGATATTGGCCTTGATTTGGCGTACGAGGTTTAATGACACCTTTTTTGGTCTTGATAAAGACTTCTTTACCATGATCCAGAGTTGACTCTTCTGTTTGCTCAAGGATGCCTGACTGTTTCACATTTAGGTGAATATGTTCTGGTTCGATATCGGGGATATTGCCACGGACTGGTGTTGTATCGACATAAAGCGTTTTAAGGATATCAAGTGCAGCAGCGGCAGTATGAGGCTTACCAACGATAGTGAAGAAATTGTTTCGGTGGTTTATTTCAACGCCTAGTCGACGTTCTAAATGCTTAATATTGTCATCGAAAGGACCGCATAAACTGGCAAGTCGGCGGTTGTCTGAAGGTTCTAGATTAATTTCTAGTGTAACGATTTTATTGCTCAATGTTGCCTCACTGTCTGATCATGATAAAGAAGCCCAATCCACATTAGGCTTCTTTTGACATTTTAGCTTATGGTGTAAAAGTCGCTACACCTAGATCGTCTTCTCTGCGGGTCTTTTCTATCATTTCTGACGGAGAGGTCACATTGCGAAGATCCATTTCACTTTCAGATCTAATGAATTCACCACGTAATGAGTTGGTCATCACGTCGGTAATCTTCACATCAACAAACTGTCCAATAAGATCGGCAGAGCCTTCGAAGTTTACCACTCGGCTATTTTCGGTACGTCCGCGAAGCTCCATAAGATTTTTCTTCGATGGGCCTTCGACCAGAATACGTTGTTCAGTACCAAGCATTAGGCGAGAGAAACGCATTGCTTGGCTGTTAACTTGCTGCTGCAGTTCCCATAAACGATCTTTCTTCGTCTGTTCAGGAATGTCGCATGGGTAATCAGCTGCTGGTGTACCAGGGCGAGCTGAGAAGACGAAGCTAAAGCTCATATCGAAATCAACTTCTTTGATTAGCTTCATAGTGTCTTGGAAATCTTTATCGCTCTCACCTGGGAAAGCAACGATAAAGTCAGAGCTAATTTGAATGTCTGGTCGAGCTTTACGCAGTTTACGAATAATTGATTTATATTCGATAGCAGTGTGAGGGCGTTTCATCATCGTAAGAATACGATCACTACCACTTTGTACTGGTAAGTGTAAAAAGCTCACTAGTTCTGGCGTATCTTCATAAACAGCGACGATATCGTCAGTAAACTCAAGCGGGTGGCTTGTTGTAAAGCGAATACGGTCAATACCATCGATAGATGCAACAAGACGAAGCAGATCTGCAAAAGAGCAGATATCACCATCGTGCATCGGACCACGGAAAGCATTAACGTTTTGACCTAATAGGTTGACTTCGCGTACACCTTGCTCTGCAAGTTGTGCCACTTCAAATAGAACGTCATCCATTGGACGGCTAACTTCTTCGCCACGAGTGTACGGTACAACACAGTATGTGCAGTACTTAGAGCAACCTTCCATGATCGAGACAAATGCAGTTGCTCCATCGGCTCTTGGCTCTGGTAAGTTATCGAACTTTTCGATTTCTGGAAAAGAGATATCCATTACCGGCGCTTCGTTTGACAGCGATGATGCGATCATCTGTGGTAAGCGGTGCAGTGTTTGTGGGCCGAAAATAACGTCGACAAATGGTGCACGTTTACGAATGTGATCGCCTTCCTGGGTTGCTACACAACCGCCGACGCCAATAACGACGCCTTCTTTTTTATCTTTTAGTGTTTTCCAACGACCAAGCTGGTGGAATACTTTCTCTTGCGCTTTTTCACGAATAGAACAGGTATTGAGTAGAAGTACATCTGCCTCGTTTGGATCTTCGGTTAGTTCGTAGCCATTGGCAGCATTCAAGAGGTCAGCCATTTTTGATGAATCGTATTCGTTCATCTGACAACCCCAAGTTTTAATTAGTAGTTTCTTACTCATCTCTGTTCGCTCGATCGTTAGTTTAAATTAAGGGAGCAAATCGCCCAGTACTTTTCCACCCTTAACACACCTGAAAAACGGGTTTGGGCGGAAAGCCGCGTATTGTACTGCTTTCAATACAGGCTGACCAGTGGTTAGGCAAAATCAAACAATCCAGAATATGGGATATAAATAACCACTAATGAAGTTATCTAATGAGGCTTCCATTATGGTGATGAAAACGTACAATAAATTTTCAGCAAATAGTTTTGTTTTATGACGATGTTGGTTAATAGCATATGAAAAAGTACGAAATTGCAGTGGTGGGTGGTGGTATGGTCGGTGCCGCTGTTGCTTTAGGGTTTGCCAAACAAGGTCGTGAAGTGGTTGTTATCGAAAATAAGCAGCCAGAAAATTATGACGCTGAGCAGCCACATGATATTCGCGTCTCAGCAATTTCTCATGCGTCTGTTTCGTTACTGCAGCGTTTGGGCGCTTGGCAACACACATTAGCAATGCGTGTTTGTCCATACAAACGATTAGAGACATGGGAGCACCCTGAGTGCCGAACTCGGTTCCATTCAGACTCTCTTGGATTAACAGAGCTTGGTTATATTGTTGAAAATCGCCTGATTCAGCTCGGCCTGTGGAAAGAGTTCTCTAACCATTCTAATTTAACGGTGCTTTGTCCTGAGCAGCTGAAAGGTATTGAATTTGGTAGCACTAATTTAGTGACACTTGAGTCCGGTGAACAATTCGAAGCTGAATGGGTTATTGGCGCGGATGGTGCAAACTCTCAAGTTAGGCAGCTAGCTGGAATAGGTATTACTGCTTGGGATTATCGACAGCATTGCATGCTAATCAATGTGGAAACGGAAAAAGATCAACAAGACATTACTTGGCAGCAGTTTTTGCCATCTGGTCCTCGCTCGTTTCTCCCCTTACCGGGTAAGAATGGTTCACTAGTATGGTATGACTCACCTAAGCGTATCCGTCAGCTTAATGCGATGGACAACGACACACTTAAAGAACAAATCCTAAGTCACTTTCCTGCTGAACTTGGTGGTATTAAGGTGATAGATAGTGGGTCATTCCCATTAACTCGTCGCCATGCACAGCAGTACATTAAAAATCGATGTATTTTGGTTGGCGATGCCGCGCATACGATTAACCCTTTAGCAGGGCAGGGAGTCAATCTTGGTTTTAGGGATGTCGTCGTGTTGCTCGATGAATCGGAAGGGCAGGTGATTGCTTCCGAGCACTTAGCTAAATATGAGAAACAGCGTCGTCGTGACAACTTGCTAATGCAGACAGGAATGGATGTTTTCTACAAAGGATTTCGCTCTCAAAATCCAGTAACCAAATTAGTGAGAAATGGCTTGCTGAAATTGGCGGATAATTCTGGTGCACTTAAAAATGAAGTATTGAAATATGCGGTTGGTTTGAAGTAGAGCTACTTTGTAAATCTGCATGATCAACAGATATAAAAAAACGCTGCAAGAGGCAGCGTTTTTTGTACTCGTTGTAATTAAGTAATGATTACTTAGTTACACGTAGTACAGGATTTTCGCCAACAGTTACAGAACCAGAAAGCTTGTTTAGCTCTTTGATTTCGTCCATGTTAGAGATAACAACAGGTGTTAGTGTTGATTTCGCTTTCTCTTCTAGAAGCGCTAGGTCGAAAGTGATGATAGTGTCACCAGCTTTAACAGATTGACCTTCTTCAGCAACACGAGTGAAGCCTTCGCCTTTTAGTTCAACAGTATCGATACCGAAGTGAACAAATAGCTCAACGCCATCGTCAGACTCAATTGAGAATGCGTGGTTAGTTTCAAAGATCTTACCGATAGTACCGTTAACTGGAGCTACCATTTTGTCGCCAGCTGGCTTGATCGCGATACCGTCACCAACGATTTTCTCAGCGAAAACCACATCTGGCACATCTTCGATATTTACGATTTCACCTGAAAGAGGTGCGATGATTTCGATTGCACCAGCATCAGCGCTGTCATCAGATACAAGCTTCTTAAGTTTGTCAAACAGACCCATTGTGTCATGCTCCTAACGTTTAGTTTTATTCTGTCGAAATATAGTATACCAATCATAAACAATAGACGACTACTTTTAGTCGCCTATATCTATTTGTCGCTTATGATAATGGGTATTAGCAGATTATTGAGTTTTTTCCGCAATGAACTTGTCTACACACGCTTCAATTTCAGCAGCGGTTGGTAGAGAAAGTGCTTCTTCAGCCATTTTCTTCACTTCAGCGAAGTTAGAGTTACGGATAACTTTCTTCACTTTAGGGATAGAGATACCGCTCATTGAGAACTCATCTAGACCCATACCAAGAAGAAGCAGCGTTGCACGCTCATCACCCGCTAATTCACCACACATACCCGTCCACTTGCCTTCTTTATGAGAAGCCTCGATTACTTGTTTGATAACAAGAAGAACCGCTGGAGATAGTGGGTTGTAAAGGTGAGAAATCATCTCGTTACCACGGTCAACTGCTAGTGTGTACTGAGTTAAATCGTTAGTACCGATAGAGAAGAAAGCCACTTCTTTTGCAAGGTGGTGTGCGATTGCCGCTGCAGCTGGTGTTTCAACCATAACGCCAATTTCGATCTCTTCATCAAATGCATGACCTTCAGCACGAAGTTCAACTTTGTACTCTTCGATCGCTTTCTTAAGCTCACGAATTTCTTCGATAGAGATGATCATTGGGAACATGATGCGTAGTTTACCGTGTGCAGATGCACGTAGGATACCACGTAGCTGATCGCGTAGAATTTCACGACGGTCCAAGCTGATACGTACTGCACGCCAGCCTAGGAACGGGTTCATCTCTTGTGGAAGATCCATATAAGGAAGATCTTTATCGCCACCGATATCCATAGTACGGATAATCACTGACTCACCGTTCATTGCTTCAGCGACTTCTTTGTAAGCAACGTATTGCTCTTCTTCAGTAGGAAGTGCTGTACGGTCCATAAATAGGAATTCAGTACGGTACAGACCAACACCTTCGCCACCGTTACGTAAAATACCATCACAGTCTTTTACCGTACCGATGTTGCCACAAACTTCTACACGGTGTCCGTCTAGAGTTTCAGCGTGTAAGTCTTTAAGTTTTGCTAGCTCAGTCGCTTCTGCTTCAAAATCTGCTTTGATTTTTTTAGCTGCGTCTAGTTCAGCTTCAGAAGGGTTGATGATGATTTTATTATTCATCGCATCTAGCACAAGCATGTCGCCGTTCTTAACTTGCTTAGTGATATCGTTAGTACCAACGATAGCTGGAAGCTCAAGTGAACGTGCCATGATTGAAGTGTGTGATGTACGACCGCCGATGTCACATGCGAAACCAAGAACGTAGTCGAGGTTGATTTGTGCAGTTTCTGATGGCGTTAGGTCGTAAGCAACTAGGATAACTTGCTCATCAATGTCGCTTAGCGAAACAATGTTGATGCCTAGTGCATTTTTAACAAAACGTGTACCGATATCGCGGATATCCGTTGCACGTTCCTTTAGGTATTCGTCGTCTAGAGATTCTAGAGCACATGCTTGCTCTTCAATAACGGTATAAATCGCGTTATCAGCATGCATTTTGTCTTTCTTGATGAGTGCTAGGATTTCTTCCTCTAGCTCTTCATCTTCAAGAAGCATGATGTGACCTTCAAAGATCGCCTCTTTTTCTTCACCAAACGTTTCAAGTGCTTTTTGCTTGACCGTTTCTAACTGTGCTGAGGATTTGTTACGTGCGTCAAAGAAGCATTGAACTTGAGCTTCGACTTGGTCGTCTGAAATAGTGTGAGTATTTAGGACAATTTCATCTTCTTGAAGAAGTAGTGCTTTACCGAAAGCAATACCTGGAGATGCTAGGATGCCTGAAATCATAGCCTTACCTTAAATTGGTCAACTGTAAACGGGAGAGTGTAACTAAAGTGCTAACGATAAGTTGTAGCTCATATATTGCTCTATTTCCAATAAAGCCATTCTGCTTTCACAAAATGGCTTTAAAAATAGGAGGCTGGATTAGTGAAGCTGATCCATTAGTGCTACTAGGTGGTCAACAGCTTGTTGTGCTTGAGGGCCTTCAGCTGAAATAGTTACTTTCGTACCTTTAACTAGGCCAAGAGTTTGTAGCTTGAAAAGGCTCTTCGCGCTAGCACTTTTGCCGCTAGAAGTCACAGTGATGTCCGCATCAAAACTTTTAGCTTCTTTAACGAACTGTGCAGCCGGACGAGTGTGAAGGCCATTTTCTGCTGTGATTTCTACTTGCTTCTCGTACATGTTATTACCCCAATTGATTTATTTTTTGTTAGTTTATTAATCTAGATTTAGCTTAACTCGTTCAACGATTTTCTGCTACCTGAGTAACGTCGTTTGCGTGTCAGAACTGATACTTGATTAAAGTTATGCAATCACGAATTCAATCTATGCTGAAATTCGTCATTGTCTAAATATGTTTATTGCTTCTTTATTTTGAAGCGAAAAATAAAACAGGCTTGATAGTACCAAAGGTGCGGCAAGGATCAACAAAAAAGCCCCTAAAAGGGGCTTTTTTATCTCAAATATTGATTTGACCACATATTACTGTTGGTTCTCTTTCTCACCAAAGATACCTGAAAATAGTGCCGTACTTAGGTAACGTTCACCTGAACTTGGTAGTACAGTTACAATAGTTTTTCCTTCAAATTCAGGAAGTTCTGCTAGTCTGTTCGCTGCAACAACCGCTGCACCAGAAGAGATACCAGCAAGGATTCCTTCTTCTTCCATTAAACGTTGAGCCATTGCGATAGCTTCTTCAGAAGTTACGGCTTCTACTCTGTCTAAAAGCTCTAAATCTAGGTTTTCTGGAATGAAGCCTGCACCAATACCTTGAATTTTATGCGGAGCAGGTTTGACCTCTTCGCCAGCAAGTACTTGCGCGATGACTGGAGACTCAGCAGGTTCAACAGCAACAGAAGTGATTGCTTTGCCTTTTTCACCTTTAATATAGCGGCTTGTGCCTGTGATAGTACCACCAGTACCAACACCTGCTACGAACACATCAATCTGGCCGTCTGTTGCATCCCAGATTTCAGGCCCCGTTGTCTTCTCGTGAATTTGCGGGTTAGCAGGGTTGTTGAACTGTTGAAGTAGTAAAAATTTGTCAGGATTAGCAGCAACAATTTCTTCGGCTTTAGCGATCGCGCCTTTCATGCCTTTTGCCGCTTCTGTTAGCTCAAGTTTTGCACCCAGAGCTTTAAGCAGTTTGCGACGCTCAAGGCTCATTGATTCTGGCATAGTAAGAGTAAGCTTATACCCACGAGCTGCGGCTACGAATGCCAAGGCAATACCTGTATTACCACTGGTTGGTTCAACAAGTTCAACACCCTCTTTAAGTGTGCCTGCTTTTTCAGCTTCCCAAATCATGTTCGCGCCAATACGGCATTTAACACTGAAGCTAGGGTTACGTGATTCTACTTTAGCAAGTACTTTCCCGTTACTTACTTTGTTCAAGCGTACAAGTGGAGTGTTACCAATAGTTTGTGAATTGTCTTCGTAGATCTTGCTCATGTCGATGTTCCTTCATTACACGTTTTGTGAATACGTTTAGAAGAATATGCGCTAAGTAAAAAACGGAAAAGGATTAAAAAGTTATAACATATAGAAGCAAAGCAGGTTATTTAGCATATGCGCCAGTAAACAAAGGATTTACTAGCGCGTCAGAGACTTATTGATTTTGCTGTTTATATTCTGCTACCCACATAGCCGTTGCCCCGCACACTGCGACTGGCATAACAATGAGGTTTAGGACTGGAATGGTTGTAAATACGGCAACAAGGGAACCAAAGCTATAGGTTTTAGTTTGATTTTGTTTCAAATTGTTACGCATTTGTTTGAATTCAATTTTGTGATTATCAAAAGGGTAGTCACAATATTGGACTGATAGCATCCATGCGGTAAATATAAACCAAACAAATGGACCAATTGTCTGTCCGAGTGCGGGTATCAATAGAAGAATGAACAGGCCAAGAGCTTTTGGAATAATATAAAGCAGCTTTCGCCACTCTCTTGCAAAAATACGCGGCAAATCCTTAACCAAAGCAAGGAATCCATCCTCATTTATCGCATTACCTATCAAATGTTCTTCTACTTTCTCTGCAAGCAATCCATTAAAAGGCGCTGCAATAAAGTTAGCAAGCGTACTAAAGAAGTAGGAGAAAGTAGCTAAGATGGTAATCACAATCAATGGCCAAAGTATGTAGCTTAGCCATGAAAGAAACTCAGGGAGTTGTCCCATCCACTGTGTTACCCAAGCGTCCATATTAGAGAAGAGGTAAAACAGTGCACCGCCAACAAGAAAAATATTAGCTAATAGGGGAAAAAGAACAAAACGGCGAATGCCGGGTGTTAAGGCTAGCTCTATACCGTAGAAAAAGTAACCGAATCCGGAGCGTTGTGAAGATTTAGAGTCCATTCAAAAATATACCCACTTTATGTTGTAGCCTCTATTCTACTTAACTCTATCAATAAGAAAAGAGGCCTAAATTCTAATGTAGGTTGAACTTATTGCATTAAGTTGTTCTAAATTAGTCGAGAGTTTTGGTAGAGTAGCGTTAGTATTCATGTTTTTTCCCTTGATGCGAACGCTATAAACGCTGTTCGGTCACTATTTTTATCATCAAGTTATTGAGAGTTAAGTATGCAGGAATTGCGATTCGTACTTATTATTGTCGGCGCACTGGCGATAGCCGCGTTACTATTTCATGGTCTTTGGACAAGTAAAAAGGAAGGGAAAGCCAAGTTTGGTGATAAACCTCTAGGGAAAGTGAATACCAAGAGTGAAGAGCCTAAAGCCACACCAGAGCGTGGTTTCGCACCCGAAGATGATTTTGAAGTGGTTCGTAAAGAGCGTAAGACACCTAGTTTTGAAGCACAACATGATACGGGCATCGACCCACTGTTTGAAGCTGACCCACTTGTCGATAACTACGAATCGGATGGCGAGTTATCAGTTGATGCTGAAGTTGAGGATGATATTCCTTCTTTCAATGCCATTGGCGATGCTGAAGAAACGGTATCTAATAAGTTCTCTTCTCCGCTTGAACCTAAAAAATCAGTAGCGAGCCTTGTTGATGAAGCGCCTATGACAGTGAATCAAGACGTCGCTAAACCAGATGAGTCAAATACTGCAGAGGTAGTGTCTGAGCCAGAAATGGAAGTGATTGTTTTAAATGTCCATGCTGCAGGCGACATCCCGTTTGTCGGCACTAAGCTATTTAATAGCATGGAAAAAAATGATTTACGTTACGGTGAAATGGACATATTCCATTATCACGTAGATACATCAACGAATAGTAAGGTTTTATTTAGCGTGGCGAATATGATGCAACCCGGCACATTAAAGCATGACGACCCTGCTCAATATTCGACAATGGGCATTTCATTCTTTATGACACTGCCATGTTGTGGTGATCCTGAGCAGAACTTTAATTTAATGCTTAGAACGGCGCAGCAAATTGCTGATGACTTAGGTGGAAACGTACTAGATGATGGCCGTAATTTGATGACGCCCGACCGTTTGTCGGCATATCGTCGTCAGATTCAAGAATTTAAAACAGCCTTGCCTGCTTAATGCTAAAATAATTGAATAAGATTTAAAGAGAAGAGGCTCCTAACCGGGGGCCTTTTTTATTGTTGTTATATCCTTCGTACTTGAAGCTACAGCTTTGTTAACGGCGCTCATTCGCCCCAATCACTCGTTGCCTAGCTATAACGTCAATTACTTTGGGTATATTCCCAATATAGCTTTCTAGTTTAGAGAATATTATGTCTGATTTAGTCCACGACAAACTAACCCAACTCAAGAACACGCTCCATTACCATGCCGTTAAATACTATGTTGAGGATGCACCAGAGCTACCCGATGCAGAGTACGACCGTTTAATGAGAGAGTTGCTAGAAATAGAAGAGAAGCATCCGGGTCTCGTAACAGTCGACTCTCCAAGTCAACGTGTAGGCGGTAAACCTTTAGATGGTTTTGAGCAAGTGACTCATGAAATGGCGATGCTGTCTTTGGACAACGCCTTTGATGACGCAGATCTTGAAGCATTCCAGAAGCGTGCAAATGATAGATTGAACGCTGAGCGTGTAGAACAATATTGCTGTGAGCCAAAGCTTGATGGGCTAGCAATCAGTCTATTGTATGAAAACGGAATACTCGTTCAAGCGGCGACACGTGGAGATGGCGCTATGGGTGAAAACGTCACCGAAAATGCGCGTACTATCAAAGCGATTCCACTCAAGTTGCAGGGTGAAGGTTGGCCCGAGCGTATAGAAGTACGTGGTGAAGTCTTTTTACCAAAAGCAGGGTTTGAAAAACTCAATCAAGAAGCACTTCGTAAAGGTGACAAAGCTTTTGTTAACCCACGAAATGCAGCGGCAGGTAGCCTTCGCCAGCTAGATTCAAAAATTGCAGCAATGAGGCCATTAAGCTTTTACGCATACAGCGTTGGTATTGTTGAAGGTGGGGAGTTATCAAACAGCCATTATCACCGTTTTATACAGCTGAAAGGTTGGGGCTTGCCGATGTGTAGCGAGACAAAGCAAGTAACGTCCTTAGATGAAGTGAAAGCTTATTATAAAGACATATTGGAACGCCGTGACGATCTGGAATACGAAATTGATGGCGTTGTTATAAAAGTTGATGATATTGCACAGCAAGAAGCTCTTGGATTTGTTGCAAGAGCGCCAAGGTGGGCTATTGCCTATAAATTTCCTGCACAGGAAGAGTTAACTGTATTAAATGATGTCGAGTTTCAAGTAGGTCGAACAGGCGCCATAACGCCAGTCGCTAAACTTGAGCCAGTATTTGTGGGTGGTGTGACGGTCAGTAATGCCACACTGCACAATGCTGATGAGATTGAGCGCTTAGGAGTGAAAATAGGTGACACAGTCATCATTCGCAGAGCGGGCGACGTTATTCCTCAAATCGCTTCGGTGCTACTTGAACGTAGAAGTGGCACATGTAAAGAGATAATCTTCCCGAAACATTGCCCTGTTTGTCAGTCTGATATAGAGCGTGTTGAAGGAGAAGCGGTTGCACGTTGCAGTGGTGGCTTAATTTGCCAAGCGCAAAGAAAAGAGGCGTTTAAGCATTTTGTCTCTCGCAAGGCACTGGATGTTGACGGTTTAGGGGTTAAGGTCATTGAGCAGCTGGTGGATAAAGAGATGGTATCGACACCGGCTGATCTGTTTAAGCTTTCGGCGGGTGTATTAACTGTACTCGATAGAATGGGGCCAAAATCGGCGCAAAATATCGTTGCTGCGCTGAATAAAGCCAAAGAGACCACGCTTTCTCGATTCATCTATTCGTTAGGTATTCGCGAAGTTGGTGAAGCAACAGCAAATAATTTAGCGCAGCACTTTCTTACACTAGAGGCTATTCAAGTCGCGTCTCACGAGCAATTACTCAAAGTGGACGATATTGGTGAGATTGTTGCGGCGCATATAACAACATTTTTTGCTCAAGATAAAAATGTACAAATTACCGCCGATCTTGTAGATCAGGGTGTTCATTGGCCCGATCTCTCTTTAACTGATGATAGCTCACCAAAACCTTTGGAAGGTAAAGTGGTGGTATTAACGGGTTCACTATCTCAATTAACAAGAACTGAAGCGAAAGAAGCGCTGCAACAGTTAGGTGCAAAGGTGACAGGCAGCGTGTCTAAGAAAACAGATATGTTATTCGCTGGCGCAGCAGCAGGTTCTAAACTTGCCAAGGCACAAGAGCTTGGTGTCGAAGTTAAATCAGAACAAGATTTGGTCGATTTAATGGGTTAATCTCAATGTAAAAATAGATAAAGATAAAAAAAGACATCAAACCTAGCGGTTTGGTGTCTTTTTTTATGTCTGAAATATAGTGGTGAGAGATCGAGTTATTCATGCATTTTAAAATAGAGTGACATTGTTCAAACTATTAATTACTGGGTGTTAACTCAGACAATCTATGCGATCGACTTCAAAGTAATTGCTCTCATTAATCGGTTAAATTATTGTTTTAATTGAACTTATTGTTGGTTTATTTAAGTTCATTTTATTTATTAGATCTTGATCACTAACTTGAGGAAAGTTTGGCCTGGCTCATATTTTTTTAGATAAAAATTAAGTTCTCGTTGATATTTTTTGATGCAAAGTTAGTCTGTAACTCATGGATACACGATGTGTATGCAGGAAATAAGAAAATCAAAAGTTAATGACTAATTTAGATTTTCGACATAGGAATTGTTTTCTCCCTTCGGCGGCCAACTTAAGGTGAGAAATATAAAACAGCTATATATCCATATTTTTAGGAGTTTTTCCATGGACAACAAAATGTTTACACGCACTCTTATAGGTGCAGCAGTTGCATCTATTGCTTTTTCAGGTTCTGCACTGGCTAAGCCGGCAACAGAAACAGTCGATCTTTACGGACAGATTGCTATCTCAATCGCACAAAATGCACAAGGTTATGAAGCTTCAGTTGATGACACAGCAGATAAAGTTATTGGGATGGACAACGAATCACGTATCGGTGTACGTGGTGTTGCTCAGTTTGAACGTGGTCCAAAACTAATTTGGCAATTAGAAGGTGGTAACGTTGGTGACGATGGTTCTGGTAGTGGTCTAGGTGTTCGTGATACATACGGCGGTTTCGATTTCGATGAAGGTGGTAAGCTTTACTTTGGTCGTGTATTAACACCTCTATTTGAAGTGCTAGATGGTTATACTGGTCAATCTTCTGGTGGTGGCTTCTCAACGGGTAACACTGGTAATGTCAACTATGATCGTCAATCGAATATGATTCGTTATGACTCAAGTGACTTAGGTGGTTTTAGCTTTGATTTAGCGGCTGGTCGTGGTGAGGAGAGCATTAAAGGGTCAAACATCTATGGCGCTTCAGGCCAGTTCAACAAGGGCGTAGTAACAGCTAAGTTAGCGTATGAACACAATACTGAGCGCCCTGCTGGTGGTGCACTAGCACTTGATGCCGAAATGAATTCATATATTGCAGGTTTGAACTTAGACTTTGATGTGTTTGGTGTTCATTTAGCTTACTTAAACTCAGAAGCAAAAGCGATCAATGGTGAAACTGGGGAAGCTTCTTCAGATGCAGTTAAAGTTGGTGCTTATTACGTAGGTGTTGAAAATTGGACGTTTAACCTAAACTACGCTTCAAACAGCGATCCAGAAGTTAATGGTGCTAAAGTTGTAAACAACACTTCTGTTGTAACAGGCCAAGCAATGTATTCGCTCGACCCTGCAGCTGTTGTATATGTGCGTGCGGTTAGTCAGAAGAATGAAGTTACTGAAGGTAGTAAGAGTGATTTCGGTTGGCGTGTAGGTATGGAATACTACTTCTAATTTAGATTATTGTTTATCACTGCTTTTATGGCTAACTCTTCCGAGTTAGCCTTTTTTATTTATTGATTCATGCGTTTAATCATGGTTTCTTAAGTGTTGTGATAAGTTTGAAGAGTAAAGCATATAACTATATCGCGTTGTGAGTATCTATATTAATAGGAATGGCCTAAAGCCTAATTTGATGAGGGAAGTACCATGAAATTGAAACAAGTATTATTGGGTTCAGCAGTTTTTATCTCAATGTCTGCTTTTGCGGATGTAACCCTCAATTTGCCGAAAGATGTGCAATTATTAGTTATTAATGGAGAAGACGCTGGTTACTCTAGTTTTGGTTTTGATTATAAAGAAAATATCACAATTCCTAACGGGGTAAATCAGGTCGTTTTTCGTTTGTCTAAAGTTGTCAACGATGGAGGGAATAAAATGACCAAGTTTAAGTCTAAGCCCTTAGTAGCAACATTTGACAGTCGTGACAGCTCTTTAAGTCTAGATGTACCTAATGTTAAAACGCTGAGTGCGGGCTATCGTTTTAATGGAACCCCTACATTTGATATAGTGGCTAGGGAAGGAACCGTTGAGTTCTTAGAAAAAAATCGATTGAATTTGCTATCCAGTTTTGGCTCTGATTTTATTCAAGCGACAGAGAACTTCAATAAGAGTAGTGAAGTTGCGAGCTTAGCTCATTATAAAGTTTCTCCACAGCAGTCTAATGATATGAAATCAATCAAGCAGGTTGAGACTTATAAAGAGTTGGAAAAGGGTATTGGTTCAACAGTCAATGAATTTTCTAAGCTATCAAAAGAACAAAAGCAAGAGTTTCTTTCGTGGGCCATAAATAATATTTAATTGCAATGGAAAGCTGTGAGTAAATAATTACCACAGCTTTCTTAAATATTCATTTAACTAATCATTTAGCTTGATACTTAAAATTATCCCGTCAACTTTAGTTACAATGATTTTATTTCCTTTCTCTATATTTGTCTCAGAGCGTGCTGACCAAGTAGTGTCGCCAAGTTTCAAACGATTAGTTCCAACAACAATATCTTCTTCTAACACAAGAGTCTGTCCAACCAGCTGCTTTTGCTTTTGGTTTAAGTCTCGGCTTTGGTCATCTTTAGTGTCTGCTTTTAACTGTCTGCGCCACCAAAGCCAAGTGGTAATGAGTGAGAATACGCCAAAGGAGACCCATTGAAGTTGCCAGCTCATTGGTAGGCTAGTGAAAATCACCCCAACGATGAGTGCTGAAATTCCTAGCCATAGGAAGTAACCAGCCGTTCCCAGTAGTTCCATAGCAAGAAGCGCTAAGCCAAAGGCTAGCCAGTGCCAATGATTGATTGAATCTAAGAATTCCAACACGTTATCACCTATTTATCTTTAGAAGAGTCAGCTTTAAACATTTCCGCAATTCCAGCAACAGAGCCCATCAAACCTGTGGCTTCAAGTGGAAGCATTATGATTTTGTTATTTTCAGCTTGGCCAATTGATTTTAGAGCATCAGTATAGCCTTGCGCTATAAAGTAATTAACAGCTTGCATGTCGCCCTGAGCTATTGCTGTTGAGACCATTTCGGTCGCTCTTGCTTCGGCTTCAGCGGCACGTTCACGAGCCTCTGCTTGTAAAATTGCGGCTTGTTTGTCACCTTCGGCTTTCAATATTTCAGATTGTTTATGGCCTTCGGCTTTTAATATTTCTGCTTGTCTTACGCCTTCTGCTGACAAAATATCCGCACGCTTATTACGCTCGGCTTTCATTTGTGCATTCATCGCAGCGGTAAGATCTGCAGGTGGTTGAACGTCTTTAATTTCTATACGAGTGACTTTTACGCCCCATGGGTTTGTGGCTTCATCAACTATCGACAAAAGTTTGGTGTTGATCATATCTCGTTGGCTGAGCATTTCATCAAGCTCCATCGAACCAAGAACAGTACGAATGTTGGTTAATGTCAGGTTGCGAATAGCATGGGCTAGGTCGGTGACTTCATAGGCTGCTTTTGCTGCATCAACAGCTTGAATGAAACAGACCGCATCAATGACGACATTAGCGTTATCTTTAGAGATGACTTCTTGTGCTGGGATATCTAGTACACGTTCCATCATGTTGATCTTTTGTCCAACTCGGTCGATGAATGGGACGATGATATTTAAACCGGGCTGAAGTGTTTGAGTGTAGCGGCCAAAGCGTTCAACTGTCCAATTGCTGCCTTGAGGCACGGTTTTAACAGCCGAGGCAATGATGGCAATCGCGACAAATATGAAAAAGCCAATGGTGATAAGAGAGTCAATAGGCATAACAATTCCTTATGGGTTCTGTTGTATAGTTTGTCACCTATACTAGCGCAGTTTCAATATGGAGTTGTGAAGAGAATCGTGATTTTTTAATGACTTAAGGCCAAAGTCACGACCTTAAGACATTATTTGATGAGTATTGAATCGTTATGTTGAATTGGTTGCTAGTAGAGCAATGAGTAAAGCTGACGTCGATATTTCCCTGCGATTGCACTGGTTTGGCCCAGTGCACTTAAAATGTCCATAATTGTTTTCTTCAACTCACCATCGTGAACATTCAAATTTGATTTTAAATGTCCCCATAAAAGTTCTAGTCCTTCCTCTGATCTGCTCACTTGGTGGTATTGGAGTGCAAGTTCACACACAGTCGCGTAATCATTTGGGTCTTTGGCTAGTGCAGACTCAAGTGCTTGAATTTCAGGGCTATCAGCAGCTTGCTTATGAAGCTCAAGCTTTGCTATTAGGGTTTTATAATAGTTGTCTTGATATTCTAGTGGGATAATAGCTAACTGCTCCTCAGCTAAATCGAACTGCTGTGTTTCAAGCAAGCCTTCAGCGATCGCTAGTTTTACTTCTGGCTTTGATTTTATCTCATCACTTAGCTCATTAAACAGTGCTAATGCTTGTTCATATTCGTTTGTTTGCATTAGCTCAATAGCTTTATTGAGGTTCAGTTCATCTTGGCTAGGAAGATGTTTTGCAAGCATCTGTTCAATGGCGGCAATTTCCTGAGGACCACCCATTCCATCCACTGCTTGGCCATTGATAAATAGTGCAATCGTTGGCAACGCTTGCACACCAAATTGAGAAGCGATCGCTTGTTCTTGTTCACAGTTAAGAAGTGCTAACGTATATGCGCCGTTGTATTGCTGAGTGAGCGCTTGAAGCTGCGGAATGATCTGCGCACTCTCTTGGCTCATTGGTGCCCAGAAGTGAATAAGAACTGGGGTTGTTGTCGAGCCTTCAAGAATCTCTCTGAAGTTTTGCTCATTCATTTCAACAATATAAGGTGATTGCATTTGTCGCTATCCTAGGTGATCCGATCTATTGCTAATAGAAATAGGGTCTAAAAGGTGATTTATCAAGGGGAAATCAAAAATGCCGCTTAAACAAGCGGCATATAGGGAGTAACTATTTTCGGATCAGCAATTGTTGGGCTGTAATTGATTGGGCCTTGGGGGCAAGCTAAAACAAAATAAACAAAGTTAGTGTAACGCATACACCAAGCAAATTGAGTTGAGTTAATGTCATTGAATTTTTCACCTGATCTAATGTTTTATGTAACATTCTTGTATGTTTCATAAACAATATGACAGAGATCTATGACGGTTTCATTACAGGTCAAATTTTAAGCCGCTTTTTGTAGTAGTTTATCAAGCCAACGATTTGGAAGTAGCCTCTTTAATACCGCGAATACTTTGGTTGGTGTTGTTACCCGATAACGAAGCTTTGGCCTAGGAGATTCCAGTGCGTGAATTAAAGGGGGTATACATGCCTCGGGAGGAAGTACGAAGGCATTGCTAGATGTATCGTTATTTAGCCTAGACTTTTGCAGGGCATAAGCTTCATGATGGACGCTATTTATCGGATCTATCCACTTTTCAAATGCTTTAAGTGCATTGGCTCGAAACTGAGTCTCTATCGGTCCGGGCTCAATCAATGAAATATGAATATTTGTTCCTGAAAGTTCAAGCCGCAATGTATCACTCCAACCCTCAATGGCGAACTTAGATGCGTTATAGGCACCTCGATACTTCATTGCGGCAAAGCCAAGTATTGAACTGTTTTGAATGATTCGGCCTTCTCCATTATTACGCATAGCTGGGAGAAGTAGAGTTGTTAGTTGGTGCCAGCCGAAGAAGTTGGCTTCAAATTGCGCTCGAAGTGATTGTGTTGGAAGATCTTCAATGGCACCGGGTTGTCCGTAGGCACCATTGTTAAACAAAGCGTAAAGTTGATTGTTTGATATTTGTAAAACGGATTCAACAGCGGTGTTGATGGATTCTTCATCACTAAGATCAAGCTGAATGCAAGTGATGCCTTGCTGAATTAGACGCTCTACATCTTGCTTTTGGCGACATGACGCAATCACCTTATATCCGCGTTCTTTAAGAGTTTTTGCTGCTGTTAGCCCAATGCCAGAAGAACAGCCTGTTATTAATACCCATCGACTCATTTGAAATACACAGTAGTAGAAAACAACGGATAGAATAGTCGATTAATTATAAGGTTGTAATAGGTTTTTAAAAGCGGGCTCTATACGTGAGTAATTAAAATGAAAGCCAAGGTCAGTTAATTTTTTAGGCTTGCATCGAGTGCTATCTAAAAGAAGTGTTGAGCTTTCGCCAAGCAATAAACGAATGAGCCACTTGGGTGTAAACAAAAAATGTGGACGGCCTAAAGTTTTAGCAAGCATTTGACTGAAGTGAGCATTGGTTACCGGGTGAGGGGCAGTAAGGTTAAATGGACCGTCGGCATGTGGAGTATCAAGCAAGTGGATGATAGCGCGAACCATATCAGTCATATGGATCCATGGCATGTATTGCTTTCCTGAGCCGATTGAACCGCCAATGCCACATTTATAGACTGGTAGCATTTTTAATAGTGCTCCGCCTGTAGGGTGAAGTACTAAACCCGTTCGAATAATGCATACTCGAGTGTGTTCAGAGCGTGCCCGTTTAGCGATACTCTCCCACTTTTCACAGACTTGGTGCGGAAAGCCTGATTGATTGACATGTAAAGACTCATCAAAAGGATGAAATTGTTGATCGCCGTAATAGCCAACAGCTGAACCACTAATAAAGATAGAGGGAGGGGTTGTACTTGCGTGGATAAGTTCGACTAATCTTTCAGTTATGCTCCAACGGCTATGAGTAATATGTTTCTTCTGAGTTTTTGACCAACGCTTACTCGCGATAGGTTCGCCAGCAAGATTAATAATGGCATCAAAGCCATTGAGGTCATGAAGATCATCAAGAGAAGTGAGAAATGAAAGAGTGGTATCGTTTATATGAGAAAGTCGTTTTTTTGCGTGCTCTACATCGCGTGTTAGAGCCACTATTTCATAAGAGGCTAAATGCTTTAGCAACTCTTGACCGATAAAACCTGTGCCACCTGTAATTAATAGCTTCATTAGGCCTCCTGCTTACATAAGTATAGTAACGTTATGTTATATGCCACAGTTTCGTGCCATTCATGGGGTTAATAACAGTTAACGTTGCAATAAATATCAGTTTTATTTCCACCTCGTTACGTTAATCACATCATACATCAATTCTATTTGCCATGATGATAAAGCTCATTTATTTCATGGAGATTGAATGAACGGCCTAGTCGCACTATTTAAGTCAATGCTCACAAGCTTCAGAGACCTTTTACCCATCATTGCTGTTATCAGCTTTTTCCAGCTAGTGGTATTGCAAGAACCTTTACCTAACCTTATTTCGATTGTCTTTGGATTGGTACTTGTCGTCCTGGGTTTAACGTTTTTTATTTTTGGATTAGAGATGGGGCTATTTCCCATTGGTGAATCAATGGCACAAGCCTTCGCGCGTAAGGGGAGTGTATTCTGGCTATTGGTTTTTGCTTTTTGTCTGGGGTTTGGTACTACGGTAGCTGAACCTGCGTTGACGGCTGTAGCAAACGAAGCGGCCGAAGTCGCGGCAGAAGGGGGGGTCATTACTAATTCTGCCGAGGAGAGGGATTCCTATGCGAGTGGGCTGCGTTAC
The DNA here is from genome assembly GCF_050337265.1 of Vibrio lamellibrachiae. NCBI lineage: Bacteria > Pseudomonadati > Pseudomonadota > Gammaproteobacteria > Vibrionales > Vibrionaceae > Vibrio > Vibrio lamellibrachiae. The sequence continues at coordinate 1,033,344 of NZ_JAKJSU010000004.1, read as the reverse complement.
ACCGTTGCTCTATCTGTTGGTTTTGCAATTTTGATTGGTGTATTAAGAATCCTTAAAGGGTGGCCAATACACTATATGATCATTGGTGGTTATATTGGTGTCGTAATACTCACAGGCTTTGCTCCTGAGCATATTATTGGCATTGCTTACGACTCAGGCGGCGTGACAACGTCAACCATTACTGTCCCTTTAGTCACGGCTTTAGGCGTCGGCTTAGCCTCTGCAATTAAAGGCCGAAACCCAATGCTTGATGGGTTCGGCTTAATCGCTTTTGCCTCTTTATTACCAATGATGTTTGTTATGGTTTATGGAATGGTGCTGGGATGATCACAGTTGACCATTTTATAAATACGTTTTTAGATACCATCATCAATGTCATTCCTATTGTCACCATATTATTTGGTTTTCAAGCTGCGGTGCTGCGTCGCCCTGTCAATAACTTACCTCATGTATTATTAGGCTTTGTTTATGTTCTTTTAGGTCTGTCTTTATTTCTTATTGGTTTAGAGCTCGCTTTGTTCCCTTTGGGGGAAACAATGGCACAGCAACTTACCGCTCCTAAATTTCTCAATGAAGTTCGAATTTCCCTCGGAGAAAAACTCTCTTGGATTGATTACTACTGGGTCTACTTGTTTGCATTTCTTATTGGCTTTAGCACGACGGTCGCTGAGCCATCTTTGATTGCCGTTGCAATAAAGGCCAATCAAGTTTCCGGTGGCAGTATTAGTGTGAACGGCTTAAGAATTGCAGTAGCTCTAGGCGTGGCATTTGGTATTGCACTTGGAAGCTATCGAATTGTTGTTGGGGATCCAATTCATTATTACATCATTGGTGGTTACGCCATTGTTGTTATTCAGACCTTTTACGCGCCTAAGTTAATTATTCCACTCGCGTACGACTCTGGCGGAGTGACAACGTCTACAGTAACGGTTCCATTAGTAGCAGCGTTAGGGCTAGGTCTAGCATCAACGGTCCCGGGACGAAATCCTGTTATTGATGGGTTCGGGTTAATTGCATTTGCAAGCCTATTTCCAATCATTTCGGTTATGGCGTACGCGCAAATTACACAAGCATTAAATAAAACGAAAGTATCAAAGGAGAAATCAGATGCGCTTTAAACTCATACTAGCGTTTGTTGAAGATAGTAGAACCGATATCGTCCTTGATGCGGCTAGGAACGCAGGAGCGACAGGAGCGACGGTTATAAATAATGCCAGAGGGGAGGGGCTCAATAAAAAACGTACTTTCTTTGGCTTAACCTTAGAGGTTCAAAAAGATGTACTGCTGTTTGTTGTTGAAGAACACTTGTCTAGGCACATTTTAGAAACGATCAGTGAGGTCGGTGAATTTGATGCAGAATCAGGTCAAGGTATTGCAGTTCAAATTGATGTGGAAGATGCGGTCGGTGTCGCTCATCAAATGGAAACATTAACCAAAGTTGTCGAGGATGAATTATGAATAAGCATGAAAAAATTCGAGTGCGGGACGTTATGGCGAATACCTACGTCATGGTGGATGGCTTAACGACGGTGAATGAAGCAATTACGTTAGCTAGACAAGGTTTAGTTAAAGCTTTGATTGTTAATAAGCGCCATGACGACGATGAGTTTGGTATCGTGTTGATGAATGATATTGCTAAAAAAGTTCTGGCTAGAAACCGCTCTCCCTTAAGAACCAATGTATACGAAATTATGACCAAACCAGCGTTGTCTGTTGATCCAGATATGAATGTTAAATATTGTGCTCGTCTGTTTGAGCGATTTGGTATTAGCCGTGCACCAGTGATTGAAAATGGCGAGGTGATTGGTATGGTTAGCTACAATAATATTGTGGTTAATGGCATGGCAAGAGATGACGAACGGTTAAATAGAATTTAGAATACGCCTCATATTATTTGAGGAGAGATATCAGTGGAATTATTTTTTGCATCCGATTTACATGGAAGCTTGCCTGCGACTCAACGAGTACTAGAAAAATTTGAACAGTCAGGTGCAGATACTTTAGTTTTACTAGGGGATGTTCTTAATCATGGACCAAGAAACCCTATACCTGAGGGCTATGCTCCTGCTGATGTAGCGACGCTGCTCAATCAGTATGCCGATTCGATCATTGCAGTGAGAGGAAACTGTGATAGCGAAGTGGATCAAATGTTGCTGAGCTTTCCAATGATGACAGACTATACATGGCTGTTATTAGAGTCAGGGCAACGAATGTTTATCACACATGGGCATTTATACAATTCAACAAAGCGTCCACCATTAAAGATTAATGATCTTATGGCATTTGGACATACCCATATCCCAGTCGCTGAAAAAGATGATGGCATTATCTTGTTTAACCCGGGCTCGGTTACATTTCCAAGAGATGGTCACCCGGCAAGTTATGGTTTGTATTCTGATGGTGAGTTACAAGTGATTAGTTTTTCAGGTGATGTAATATCAGCGTGTAAATGCTCATATTAACATCATTTATGATTATTTAGATTAAACAACCAACCCTAAGCTCGTTGAATTGGATAGTCACGCTTGGTGGCTGCATTATTTAGATAACGAGCTTGATACCAACCGCAAGCGTTAGGATCTCAAAGCAAACCTTGATGGTTTTATTACTCCTTTTTAGAGCGATGTGAGCGCCAATACTGCCCCCTAAAAAAGAGCTGAGCAGTAGAATTGGGATCCATTGCCAATAGATAGGCGCCCCTGCCGCTGCAACGCTCATTCCACCAATACCATTCCAGACGATTCCCACGCACAACATTGTATAAGCGACGGCTTGTTTATAGCTTAAACCAAACCAGCGAACTAAAAATAGAGTAACGAGTAAACCAGATCCCGCCGTCAATGAACCGTTAATAATGCCTATTGTGAAGAGTCCTTGCGCACCAATAAAAAAACCGATGGGTGTTCGGTTGGTGGGTTCTTCAATGTGACCTAACGATTTTTTTAGGCGGGAATATATACCTAAGCACAAAATCATTACACCAAGCGTTTTTGTTGCAATGGCTTCAGGAATTAGTAACACAACATTGGCACCAAGAATGACGCCGAAACAACCAGTAATCGTAATGAAGAGTGCAAGTCGAAGGTTGCATGTTTTATTTTTTATATGGGTGTAAGCCGCACCAAGCCCTAACGCAACACTGGCGATTTTGTGGGTGCCAAGAGCGATAGAAAAGGGCAGGCCCAAAAAAATAAGCAGAGGGAATTGGAGTAATCCTGCGCCACCTCCAGAAAGAGAGGCTAGGGTATTGGCAATGAGTGAACCAATAAAAAGAATGGAAGCATCGAAAGTGTTCATTGAGATCCTTCTCAGGCTTGCTTAGTCTAAAAACAAAAGGGAGACAATCGTCTCCCTCTAACTGCTAATAGTTATAATTGTTTAATTGGTAAACAATACCGTTGAACCGTGACTCAGGCTAGTCAGTAGCAGTGTTTTATCGTTGACGATGTCAATTCGGCGACTCTGTTGAGCATCCATTTTGAATAGTTGGGTGATGAGCTTTAATTGATCTTCAGTAAAGTCTTTGGTCTGTGCAGACGAAACATCTTTAAACTCTTTTGGTGAAACTAATAAATAGTTATCACTGATATCCCATTCACCCGTTTCTGATATGTTAATCATCGTTTCAGCATCGCTATTTTCGACCATCAGTCGGACAAGAGACACGCGAATGTATGTGCCGTTTGGCAGATACTTAACGTTTGAGTTTACTTCAGCACGTCGCAATGGTCCGACAGAATCCTCAACAGTGTGAGAGATCTCTGTGATCATTCGTGATTGCCACTCATGAGAAGTAAGAACCTGTTCCACTTTAAGGTCACTTCCCCAGTATAACCAGCTACTAAATATAACCGATGCTGCAAGAATTATGGCAGCGACTTTTTGAGTCATCATTTTATCCATTACTTACACACCTTCTTGATATTAGGGTTATTCCAAATGATACGAACGCTCTTGTTGTTGGCTGAGCTTTCTATGTTATGAATGTAGTTCAAAACGATCTGATCATTTTGACCGCCGGTGGCAATAATCTGACTTGGTACTAGCTCACCGTTATGTACTTCTAAATAATTATTAACGCACGCTTCAAGAGAAGGTAACCATTGCCCCATTTCTGGGTGGTTCATTGGTGTCATAACAGGAACATCCTGAAACGTAGCGAGTTCTCTAAACTTAGTCTCACTAGGCGTTGTAAATAATGTGACAGCCAAAGGTAGGAAAACAGCAATAGCTAATAAAAGGTTGGTAATGAATCTTGTTGGCTTAGCGACGTTGAAGTTAGGCTCAATACGGGGTAACGCCTTATCGTCAGGGGATTCGTTAGCGACGCTGTCTGAAATAGGTGTTGTAATTTCAGCTACGGGGGTATCGTCAACAGCAGTCGAAAAGGTATCTTTAGTGCCAGCTAGAGCGGTGGTGAGTTCAACCGAACAGATCAGTTGGTAACCACGCTTTGGTACTGTTTTTACAAACAGAGGTGATTTTGTTGAGTCCTTCAACATTTTTCTCAGCGTTGAAATCGCTTGAGTTAGGCTCGAGTCATCCACTTCAAAACCTTGATCTCGCCAAACAAATTCATGTAACTCGTTACGAGTAATCACTTCGTTTGGTCGCTCACATAGTAACAAAAGAATACGGCTTTCATTGCTACCTAATCGAACTAGATCAGTATCACTTTCTTGATCTACTAATGAGTTGTTATTCGGGTCAAAAGTAAACCGGTCTGCGAGGATAAACTTTGTGCCTATATTGCTCATTGGACTCTTCTTATTTATACAAATTGTTGGGGGTAAACGCTCAGTTTGAATGTCAATGAATGAAACATCAAATGAATAGCTTTAGTTTCTTTGATAAGTTTCGCGCCTAGGATAAACAAAAATCATAAAAAAAACAGTGTTTTTATGATTTTTGACCTTGAATTTACAATTGTCATCCTCATGTTAACTATCAATGCGCCCTCTATAGGGATGTAAATCAATCAATGAAATATACAGAATCACGGAGCTAATATGAGCGATACGGCAACAAGCAATAAAGAAACGCGTGGCTTTCAATCTGAAGTAAAACAGCTACTTCACCTAATGATTCACTCTCTGTATTCGAACAAAGAAATTTTCCTACGAGAGCTTATTTCTAATGCTTCTGACGCATCAGACAAACTTCGTTTCCAAGCGCTATCAGATTCAAGCTTATACGCTGGTGATGCTGACCTAGGCGTTAAGTTATCGTTTGATGAAAAAGCAAATACATTAACGGTGTCTGATAACGGCATTGGTATGACTCGTGATGATGTTATTGAACACCTAGGTACGATAGCTAAATCGGGTACTGCTGATTTCTTCTCAAAGCTTTCTGAAGATCAAGGTAAAGATTCACAGCTTATCGGTCAATTCGGCGTGGGCTTCTATTCTGCATTTATTGTAGCTGATGCCGTTACTGTTCGTACTCGTTGTGCAGGCCTAGCATCTGATCAGGCTGTTCAATGGCACTCTGCTGGCGAAGGTGATTACACGATTGAAGACATCACCAAAGAAACACGCGGTACCGATATTATTTTACATATGCGCGATGAAGGAAAAGAGTTCCTTTCTGAATGGCGTGTACGTGAGGTCATTAGCAAGTACTCAGATCATATTGGCATTCCAGTTTCTATCTTAACGACAGTGAAAGACGAAGAAGGCAATGAGACAGAAGAGACAAAGTGGGAGCAGATAAACAAAGCTCAAGCACTATGGACTCGTAATAAGTCTGACATCTCGGAAGAAGAGTACCAAGAGTTCTATAAGCATGTTTCTCACGACTTTGCGGATCCTCTACTGTGGAGCCACAACAAAGTTGAAGGTAAGAACGATTATACAAGCTTGCTTTACATCCCAGCAAAAGCACCTTGGGACATGATGAACCGTGACCATAAATCTGGTCTAAAGCTATATGTTCAACGTGTATTTATTATGGATGACGCTGAGCAGTTTATGCCGTCATACCTGCGTTTCACTCGTGGTCTAATCGACTCTAACGATCTGCCGCTAAACGTATCTCGTGAAATTCTACAAGATAACAAAGTAACGCAGTCGCTACGTAACGCTTGTACAAAGCGTGTACTGACAATGTTAGAGCGTTTAGCTAAGAACGAAGAAGAAAAATACCAAAGCTTCTGGAAAGAGTTTGGTCTAGTACTAAAAGAAGGGCCAGCTGAAGACAATGCAAACAAAGAGAAAGTAGCGGGTCTACTACGCTTTGCATCGACAGAAGTTGAATCGGCGGATCAAACTATTGGCCTTGCTTCTTATGTTGAACGCATGAAAGAAGAGCAAGATAAAATCTATTACCTAACGGCTGATAGCTATGTCGCTGCGAAAAACAGTCCTCACCTAGAGCAATTTAAAGCGAAGGGTATTGAAGTTATCTTAATGTCTGACCGCATCGATGAATGGTTAATGAACTACCTGACTGAATTTGATGGTAAGCAGTTCCAATCAATCACCAAAGCAGGTCTTGATCTGACTAAGTTTGACGATGAAGCAGAGAAAGAACAACAAAAAGAGACAGAAGAAGAGTTCAAGTCTGTTGTAGAGCGTACTCAAGCTTACCTTGGTGACCGTGTAAAAGAAGTTCGCACAACGTTCAAGTTGGCAAATACACCAGCGGTTGTCGTGACTGATGACTTTGAGATGGGCACTCAAATGGCGAAGCTTTTAGAAGCGGCAGGCCAAGAAGCGCCTCAAGTAAAGTACATCTTTGAGCTTAACCCTCAACATGATCTTGTTAAGCGCATGGCTGATGAGGCTGATGAACAAGCGTTCGGTGGTTGGGTTGAAGTTCTTCTTGGTCAAGCAATGCTTGCAGAGAAGGGCTCAATGGAAGATCCGTCTCAGTTTGTAGGCGCGATCAACAAGCTTTTGACTAAAGCGTAATAGCATAATCAGTATGAAAGCTCGCCTAGGCGGGCTTTTTTATTTTTATTGGTTAAAATCGCTGAAATAGAAGTTATTCCACTCCTTTTGTAGGGTAACGGTTGCGTCTAGAGCCATTCTTTAGTCGTAAATCGGATCGAACGTCAAAAATTATGTTAATATGCCCGGCAGAATAACAGGCTATAAGCATTGGTATTCATGACAAAGGGATATTGTTTTAATACGTTATACCGAAACTTATCGTTGCTTAAGGCAATAAAGTTATAGGCTTGGGCTTAATCACGTTGAGTTTATTATTTAGTGCCACAGTGAGCTTCGGTATAAATCAATTTTTATCTAAAGAGGAACAAACATGCGCATCATCCTTCTAGGTGCTCCAGGTGCAGGTAAAGGCACACAAGCTCAATTCATCATGGAAAAGTATGGCATTCCACAAATCTCAACGGGTGACATGCTAAGAGCTGCTATCAAAGCGGGCACTGAAATGGGCAAGCAAGCGAAAGCCGTAATTGATGCAGGCCAACTTGTTTCTGATGAAATCATTCTAGGTCTTATTAAAGAGCGTATTGCTCAAGCTGATTGTGAGAAAGGCTTTTTGCTAGATGGCTTCCCACGCACTATCCCTCAAGCTGATGGCTTGAAAGAGATGGGTGTAGAAGTTGACTACGTGATCGAATTTGATGTTGCTGACGCTGTAATCGTTGAGCGTATGGCGGGTCGTCGTGCTCACCTAGCTTCTGGTCGCACTTACCACACAACATTCAACCCACCTAAAGTGGAAGGTAAGGATGATGTAACAGGTGAAGATCTAGTTGTTCGTGATGACGACAAAGAAGAGACTGTTCGTGCACGTCTTGGTGTATATCATGAGCAAACAGCGCCACTTATCGAGTACTACGGTAAAGAAGCTGAAGCTGGTAACACTAAGTACCTTAAGTTCGACGGCACTAAGCAAGTTGGCGAAGTAAGTGCTGACATTGAGAAAGCTTTAGCATAAATCGTTAACTGCATTCTTAAGAATTTGTTATATTTAAAGCGACCTTTTTCGGTCGCTTTTTTAATAACTTAGCTATAAAAACTATCAGATAGGACATCATGACTCAGAGACATCAACAAGGTGTATTACTCGTTAATCTTGGCACACCGACAGAAGCGACAACCGTCGAAGTTAAACGATTTTTAAGTCAATTTTTACTCGACAGTCGAGTTGTCGATATGTCTCGTCTTATTTGGTATCCGCTATTAAAAGGGGTCATTATTCCCTTCCGAGCCCCTAAGGTCGCAAAACTGTATCAAGCGGTATGGCAAGAGGATGGCTCGCCTTTAATGGTCTATTCACAGCGTCAAGCCGTCAAGCTAGAGAAGGTGTTAGACATGCCTGTTGAATTAGGAATGACCTACGGCAGTCCTAGCATTCAATCTGGTATAGAGGCTTTGCAAGCAAGAGGAGTGGATAGCATTACGGTACTGCCGCTTTATCCTCAGTATTCAGGAACTACGACTGCGGCTGTATCTGATGCATTTGGTACTGCGTTATCTAAGTTGACTGTCGTGCCTAGCTACCAGTTTATCTCTAGCTACCAGCAACACCCACTTTATATCGAAGCGCTCGCTCAATCGGTCAGGAGATCTTGGGAAGAAAAGGGCAGAAGTGACTACTTACTTTGCTCATATCATGGGATCCCTAAACGTTTTGCTGACAATGGCGATGTTTACCCACTCCACTGTGAGCAGACAACACAGCTTCTTGCGAAGGCGTTAGACTTACCAGAAGATAAGATAGGCATGACCTATCAATCTCGGTTTGGTCGAGAGGAGTGGCTGAAGCCTTATGTAAAGGATACGTTGGAAGAGTTACCCAAGAGTGGATATACATCTCTCGATATAATTTCACCGGCTTTTTCGGTTGATTGTCTAGAGACGCTTGAAGAGATCGCTCAAGAGTGCCAAGAGATTTATAAGGATGCAGGTGGCAAACAATTTAATTACATCCCTTGCCTGAACGACGATGATGCACACATTGACATGATGAAAGATCTTGTAAAAAGCACAGCCTAAGATAGTGGAAGGGCGGTTAGCTTGAATTTTACGGAATAAAGCGCTAGATGTTACTTAATTAGCCCTTTTTCACCTAAGGCGGTAAATTTGTTGGTGGAAGAAAATAGGCCTGTAACATATAGTATCGATGGATTTGATTTGGTAACAAGAAGTTGGTTTAAAGAAATGAAACGTTGGTATCTTTTATATTGTAAACGAGGTGATCAGAAGCGTGCGAAGGTACATCTCGAAAATCAAGCTGTTGAGGTTTTTTATCCTGAGGTAGAGTTGGAAATAATAACTCGTGGTAAGAAAACAATTAAAAAAGAGCCACTTTTTCCATCGTATATGTTCGTACGTTTTGATTTTGAAGCAGGACCATCCTTTACAACAGTTCGTTCTACCCGTGGTGTGGTTGATTTCGTTCGCTTAGGGAGTCAGCCTCAAGAAGTTCAAGGGGATTTGATATACACCCTCAAAAAGCTTGAGCAAGAGAACGATGAGATCGAAGCTGTTAATTTACCTCTAAAAGGGGAAGCGGTAAGTGTTGTTGGTGGCCAATTCTCAGGTATTGACGCTATTTATCAAGAGTCAGATGGTGAGTTAAGATCCATATTATTGGTCAAAATGATCAGTAAAGTAGTCCCTATTAGTATTGATAATAAAGATTTAGATTTGAATTGATTACATTTGAGTTCGACTTAACCCATTGATAAAAATAAAAAAGGCACCCTTAGGTGCCTTTTTTTAGTTAATGATGGCTCTATCTACATTAATTAGTACGAATCGTTATGAATAGCTTGAACCGCACGACCTGATGGGTCAACACAGTTTTGGAATGACTCATCCCATTCAATTGCTTTCGCAGATGAACATGCTACAGATGGCCCACCAGGTACACACTCAGCTGCTGACTCTAGCGGGAATAGCTCTTCAAAGATTTCACGGTAAGCGTACCCCTCTTTTGTTTGAGGCGTGTTGTATGGAAAACGGAATGCGGCTGTTTCCATCTGCTTATCGGTTACCTTCTCATCGGCAGTGGCTTTTAGTGTATCGATCCATTCATAACCAACACCATCAGAGAACTGCTCTTTTTGACGCCAAGCGATAGCTTCAGGTAAGTAGTGTTCAAAACATTCACGAAGAATGTGTTTTTCCATTTTACCGTTGCCACACATTTTATCTTCAGGGTTTAAACGCATTGCTACGTCGATAAACTCTTTATCTAAGAATGGTACACGGCCTTCAACACCCCATGCTGCAAGTGATTTGTTTGCACGAGCGCAATCGAACATGTTCAGTGCTAACAGCTTACGAACGGTTTCTTCATGGAACTCTTTAGCGTTTGGCGCTTTGTGGAAGTATAAGTAACCACCAAAGATTTCATCAGCGCCTTCGCCAGAAAGAACCATCTTAATACCCATAGCTTTGATCTTTCTTGCGAGCAAGTACATAGGTGTCGAGGCACGAATCGTCGTTACATCGTAGGTTTCTATGTGATAAATAACATCACGGATTGCATCAAGACCTTCTTGAATTGTGTAGGTCATTTCATGGTGAACCGTACCAATTTGATCTGCCACTTCACGTGCTGCAATCAGATCGGGAGCACCTTCTAAGCCGACAGCAAATGAGTGCAATTGTGGCCACCAAGCTTCTGATTGACCGTCATCTTCGATACGCATTGCAGCAAAACGTTTAGCGACAGCAGAAGTAATCGATGAGTCTAGACCACCAGATAGCAATACACCGTAAGGTACATCAGTCATTAATTGACGCTTAACGGCGGCTTCAAGCGCTTCCGTAAGGTCTTCTTTACTGGTTGAGTTGCCTTGTACTGCTGCGTATTCGTTCCAGTCTCTTGTGTAGTAACGCTGTGGCTCTGAGTCACCAGAGGTGTAGTAGCTGCCAGGAGGGAACTCACTGACCGTTTTACAAACAGAAACAAGCGCTTTCATTTCCGACGCAACGTAATAGTTACCGTGCTCATCATAGCCTTGGTAAAGAGGAATGATACCAATATGGTCACGACCTACTAAGTATTGGTCTTTCTCTTCATCGTATAAAACAAATGCGAAAATACCATTAAGTTCTTCTAAAAGCTCAGAACCATACTCTTGGTATAGCGCCAAGATAACTTCACAATCTGAATCTGTTTGGAAGTCGTATTTATCTTCGTAACGAGCACGGATCTCCTTGTGGTTATAGATCTCGCCGTTTACTGCAAGTATGTGTTTTTTGTCGTGGCTATAGAGTGGTTGAGCACCGCTGTTTAGCCCTACGATGGCTAGACGCTCGTGTGCCAAAATAGCGTTATCTGAAGCATAAATCCCTGACCAATCGGGCCCACGGTGGCGTAATTTTTTAGACATCTCTAACGCAACTGGACGAAGCGCACTTGCATCGCTTTTAATATCTAATATGCCGAATATTGAACACATACAACTTCCTTTTAAATTATGTTTAACCTGTTAATAGCAATTTGCCATTTTGGTTAAGAAAAGCAACAGTTAAAGAGAAAGAAAATGAGAAATAGCGCGTAGGAGTGGAAATTATTCACTTAAATGGCTGTTGTGGTGAATTTTTTCTAATGGGGAAGGGTGTGGTAGACAATAAACGCGAGATACAGAGTACCTCGCGTTGAATAATGAGACTAATGCTGAGTAGAGGCCTCGTCTACTGTAACAAAGTTAGGCTCTAATTTTTCACAAACGTGACGAGCAAAACCGCTGCCTGCTTCATTATAAATATTAAATGCAGCATCAACACCTTGCTCTACCAATAGATCCATTTGGTCAGAATATTCAGCAATAGCGGCAATTTGTCCTTGGAAATTACGGGATTGAAGCTGTTCCAATGCAATTTGATTACCTTGGTGGTGTGGCATAGCAAGCAACACGAGCTTTACATTGGCTGTATCTAGAATTCGCTCCCAGAAATCAGGGTCTGTAGCATCACCGGAAATTACATTTCTTCCTTCTGAGCGATGCTCTAAAGCTGCTTCTTCTTTTACTTCCACGCCAAGGCTTATTTTCCCATAACGAGTAATGAGTTCATCATAAGCGCCTGAACCGATTCGTCCCATTCCAAGAATTAATATTTGAGCGTTCCCTGGGTTGATTAGTTGGTCACGGTTATGAAGCTTCTCTGCTGCATGCTCTTTTAGCCAGCGACCAGAGCGTTGATATAGCTCATGTCCTTTTCTATTGATTGGTGCAGCGATTATGAAAGATAGCGACACGGTTAGTGCAAGGGCCACTAAAATATCGCTAGATATCCAACCCCGACTAAACGCTAGTCCACCTACAATTAGGCCGAATTCACTAAAGTTTAGTAGAGACAAAGAGGTTAAAAAAGAAGTTCTAACTCTGAATTTGTAGGAATTAAGAATTAAGAAATATAGAGCACCGTTAATTGGCAGAATGAGCATAAATAGCAGAGAGAGCCCAATAGCTGATATGGTCGGTTGACCTGATAGCCCAATATTTAAGAAGAAGCAGACGAGTAATAGCTCTTTAATGTTAAAGAGCGATTTAGAGAGCTCAGATGCTTTTTTGTGCCCGGCTAGCAACATGCCAATAAGTAGAGCGCCCAAGTCTGCTTTAACGCCAACTAAGTCGAACAACCCTGCGCCAAGAACTAAGCAGATGAAAATGCCGCAAAGGACTAGCATTTCACCATGCCCAACTTTATCAAGTAAGCGGTAAAACAGCGGTCTTAATAGAGGAAGGGCGAACAGTCCAATGGCATACCATTCAGGAATTTTTCCAGTTGATACGGTTAGGAACACAACCGCGAAGATATCTTGCATAACAAGAATACCAATCGCGAGTGTTCCATAAGTTGAGTTCATCTCACCTTTTTCTTGCAGTGTCTTAACCGCAAAAACCGTTGAGGAAAACGAGAGTGCGAAAGCGAGAAGGACAATTTGTTCAAGCGCAATATTAGCAAGGCTAGAGACACCAAGAAATTTAAAAACGAGCAATGCGGCACTAAAAGATAGTGTTGAAAGAAGGTTGTGAACCGTTGCTCCTGCCCATATTTCTTTGGACAGTAAAATCTTAACATCTAGCTTTAACCCAATCGTGAAAAGAAGCAGGGTTACACCGAGATCGGCCAATGTAATGATTGTTTCATTGGTTTGGTAGCCAAAAGCATGAAGAGCAAATCCTGCTAATAAGAAACCAACAAGTGGGGGTAGGTTGCATTTAAGTGCTAAAAAGCCTGCGATGAACGCAGTGGTAATAAATATAATTTCCATATGATTGGTAACTATCCTAGATGGCAAAAAGGCTGTGAGAAATCACAGCCTTGAAGTGTACATCAATTAGTTGCACTTTGAGTAGTGACTAATGAGGTTAATCTTCTAATAGTTTTTGTAACAACACTCCGTTTAGCATCGAGCGTTTAATCATTGCAAAGGCACCAATAGTCGGTTGATTGTCGACTAAAGAAGCGACGATTGGCAACGAGCGATGGAATGTCGTCAAAGATTGGTTTTCAACATTACGACGGATCGCAGGGAAAAGAATATCTTCACAAGCGGTAATGTCACCTGCAATGATCACTTTTTGTGGGTTAAACAAGTTGATGGTGATTGCTATTGCTTTACCTAGCTGATTGCCAACCCGAACAAGACTTTGAGTTGCGAGTTCATCACCTAAGTTAGCATGCTTACAAACATCTTGGATAGTGACTCTATCTAGTTTAGTCAGGCTAGATTCATAACCTTGTGCGATTAGCTTAGTCACGCGATCTGTGATTGCAGGGTTTGAAGCGACGGTTTCTAAACAACCAAAGTTGCCACATTGACACTGTTCACCGAGTGGATCGATTTGAATGTGCCCGATCTCACCAACATTTCGATTAAAACCAAGAAAAACTTGGCCGTTCACAATAATACCAGCACCAGTACCGCGATGAACACTGACTAGAATGGAATCTTGGCAGTCTTTTGAAGCACCAAAATAATGTTCAGCCAATGCGATACCACGTACATCATTGCCGACAAAACACTCAACATTAAATTTGTCTTTGATAATGCTACCAAGCGGTAAGTTATCAATGTCGGTATTTGGCATGTACTCAACGATCCCTTTTTCAGGATCGACTAACCCGGGTAGGGCAATGCCAATTGCGATAAGTTGGTTTGTGATCGAACGGTGGCTGTCTATGAATTGGCTTAAATGCTTAACCAAGCCATCAGTAAGTTCGTTTTGATTGGTATAAAGAAGCTCATGATGTTCAGTCACGAGCTCGTTACCACCTAAGTTATATAGGCTAAATTGTACGTAATCACGGCCTAACCTTACCGCAACGGAATGGAAAGGTTCCACTTCGGTGGTTAAAGATATTGCTCGGCGTCCACCGGTTGATGCTTGTTGCGCGACCTCTTTAATTAAGCCGCGCTCAAGAAGTTGACGGGTGATTTTGGTAACACTTGCGGGTGCTAGTTGACTAACATCAGCAACCTGTATCCTAGATATAGGGCCTTTCTGATCGATAAGTCGATATACTGCTGCGCTATTTAGTTGTTTAACTAAATCTACGTTACCTATTTGTCCGCCATTCATTATTAATTTTGCTCGTATTGTCCGTTAACAACAGTCGCTTGAACATTAAAGTCTCTATCAAAAACAGCTAGGTTAGCGACCATGCCTTTTTTAATTCGGCCAAGTTGGTCATCAACACCTATTGCTGCAGCTGGGTATAGCGTAGCCATACGAAGAGCTTCATCCAAAGCGATACCGACATGCTCTACTGTATTTTGAACTGCTTCAATCATAGTCAGTGCAGAGCCGCCAAGTGTGCCGTTTTCATCAACACACTTGCCATCACGGTAATATACTTTCTTGCCGACAAAAATAAAGTAATCCATCTCAGCACCTGCTGGAGCTGTGGCATCGGTCACTAATACGAGCTTTTCACCCTTAATTTTGTGAGCAATTCGGATGTTGGCATAGTCAACGTGAAAACCATCAGCAATGATTCCAGCGTAGACTTCAGGCGTATCGTAAATAGCACCCACAACACCTGGTTCACGACCAACCATTGGCGTCATGGCATTGAATAAGTGAGTTGCAAAGGTAATACCAGAGTCGAAGCCTTGACGTGCTTCAGCGTAAGTTGCATTAGTATGACCAATGGCGACCACAACTCCTGCTTTTTTAAGGCGCTCAATATGCTCCGGCTTATTTTGTTCAGGAGCCAATGTAACCTTAGTGACCAAATCAGCATTGTCACAGATGAGGTCAATCATGCTGTCATCTGATGGGCGAATGTGATCAACGCTATGAATGCCTTTTTTTAGAACATTTAGGTATGGACCTTCAAGGTGAAGACCTAGAGATTGGTTTTGATACTTCTCGTGGTATTCACGTGCCGCGATAATCGAGTTTTTCATGTCTTCGTCAGAAGAGGTGATTAACGTTGGTAAGAAGCTGGTACAGCCAGATTTAAGGTTAGCTAGATGCATCGTTTGCATTGTATCAGCCGTGATTTCATCGTTCAGCATTACGCCGCCACAACCATTTAGTTGCAAATCGATAAAGCCAGGACTTAGGTTTGCGCCTTGCAAATCTTTAGTATCGATCCCCGACGGTAACTCTGCTAGTGGGCATATCGTGTCGATCAGGCCTTCGTTAATAATAACGGCATGATTAACAAGCACATCGCTGCCGGTAAAGATTTTACAATTCGTTAGCGCATACATGATTAGCTAATCCTTATAGTTTGAAATTATGTAAATTTTATTGAACTTAATTGAAAACAAATTGGTTAAGGTAAACTTCTTTTTTGTCGTTCAATTAGGTTGGAAATTTAGTTAGCAAACGGTGTGAAATAACGGAGCGTATCTATTGTAGGTGCTTTATATTCAATGCGTTAATTTGCATTAAATCGCATCTTAAAAAGCGATTAAAACCCTTTATTCTATTGCCCTGAGCTATATACATAGAATGTTAAGAACACAGAAATATTAACGTTATTTTTCCATTTTTTTGAATTGTAAAATAAGTTTTATGATCTAGCTAGCAAAAACCTTGGTATTTGGTGATTTCTGGTGATTAGGATCACAAATGATAAGGTTTTAATTTGCGGAGCAAAATTAATGTCATAAACTGAAAGCGACTAAATTGAGTGACCGAAATAAGTCGCTCGCATAAAATATTAAATCCTATAGGGGGAACTTAAGGTGAATATTCTTGGATACGCGCAAAAGTTAGGTAAAGCTCTAATGCTGCCTATCGCAACGCTGCCAATCGCGGCATTGCTATTACGTCTGGGTCAACCAGATCTACTAGATATCGCATTCATGGCATCAGCTGGTAACGCAATCTTCAGCCAACTACCATTGTTGTTTGGTCTGGGTATAGCTATCGGTCTTTCTAAAGACGGTAACGGTGCAGCAGGTCTTGCTGGCGCAGTTGCTTACTTTGTATTGACTGCAACAGCAACAAACATCGACGCAAGTGTAAATATGTCATTCTTCGGCGGTATCTTCGCAGGTATCATCGCTGGACACTCTTACAATGCATTCCACGTAACACGTCTTCCTGAGTGGCTAGCATTCTTCTCTGGTAAGCGTCTAGTTCCAATTATGGCTGGTCTGTTTGCTTTAGTTGCTGGTGCAATCTTTGGTGTTGTATGGCCTGCGGTTCAATCTGGTTTAGATACTCTTGCTCACGCAGTTTCTACTTCAGGTGCAATTGGCCAATTCGTTTACGGTACTCTTAACCGTGCACTTATTCCTGTTGGTCTTCACCACGTATTGAACTCTTACTTCTGGTTCGGCATGGGCTCTTGTCAAGAGATCATCGTTGCAGCTGAAGGTTTCACTCAACTTTGTGTTGACCCTGCACTTGCTAAAACGCTAGTTGTTGGTCAAGAGTACACATTTGAATTTGCTAACTCAGTAAATCCAGAAATCGTTGCAACTGTTAAAGAAGTAACTGAAACAGTGAAAACTGGCGACCTACACCGTTTCTTCGGTGGTGATAAAGGCGCTGGCGTATTCATGAACGGCTTCTTCCCTGTAATGATGTTTGGTCTACCTGGTGCAGCACTTGCTATGTACCTTGCAGCTCCTGCTGAAAAACGCAGCCAAGTTGGTGGTGCACTATTCTCTGTTGCATTCTGTTCTTTCCTAACGGGTATTACAGAGCCTCTAGAGTTCATGTTCGTATTCCTAGCACCTGCTCTATACGCAATGCACGCTGTGTTTACTGGTCTATCTCTAGTTGTTGCTAACATGTTTGGTACGCTACATGGTTTCGGTTTCTCTGCTGGTCTTATCGACTTCGTATTGAACTGGGGTCTAGCAACTAAACCATTCGTACTACTACTGATTGGTCTAGCATTCGGTGCTCTATACTTCTTCACATTCAGCTTTGCTATCCGCGCATTTAACCTTAAATCGCCTGGCCGTGAAGATGATGACGAAGCAGCTGCTCCTGCTGGTGACGCTCCAAAAGGTGACGTTGCACGTCAATACCTAAAAGCTCTAGGTGGTCACGATAACCTAACGTCTATCGACGCATGTATCACACGTCTACGTCTAACTCTTAAAGACCGCTCTATCGCTGATGAAGCAGTACTTAAGAAGCTAGGTGCTAAAGGTGTTGTGAAACTTGGTGAAAACAACCTTCAAGTTATCCTAGGCCCACTAGCTGAAATCGTTGCTGGCGAAATGAAAGCAATCGGTGCTGGTGAAGACCTATCTGAAGTTAAACTTCCTTAGTCGATAATTACGACAAGTAAGTAAAATTGAAAGCCTCCCTATATGGGAGGCTTTTTTGTGCCTGCACGAATATTTAGATTCGCTAGATTTGAATGAAGATCGCTCTAATGTTCATCGAATCGATGACTAATTGATAATTTAGTGCGAGTTCTTATTGTGTAAAGGCGCAGAATTGTGGATCATGAGCGACTATATATTCTGAACAATACTAAACAATATTGAGGTGCTATAGATGACTGAAGCTGAGGCTCGTCCATCGAATTTCATTCGCCAGATCATTGATAAAGATTTAGCGGATGGCAAACACACTAGCGTGCATACTCGTTTCCCACCGGAACCGAATGGCTATTTGCATATTGGACACGCTAAATCCATCTGTTTGAACTTCGGTATTGCTCAGGACTATCAGGGACAGTGTAATCTACGCTTTGATGATACAAACCCTGAAAAAGAAGATGTTGAATACGTTGAGTCTATTAAAAATGACGTAAGCTGGTTAGGCTTTGATTGGTCTGGTGATATCTGCTATTCATCAAACTACTTCGATACTCTTTACGATTACGCTGTAGAACTGATCAATAAAGGTTTAGCCTATGTTGATGAATTAAGCCCTGAGCAGATCCGTGAATATCGCGGCACATTGACAGCGCCAGGTAAAGCGAGCCCGTATCGTGATCGTAGTCCTGAAGAGAACCTAGCGCTATTCGAAAAAATGCGTAACGGTGACTTCAAAGAGGGAACTGCGTGTCTACGCGCTAAGATCGACATGAGCTCATCGTTCATGGTCATGCGTGATCCAGTTATCTACCGTGTACGTTTTGCTCATCATCATCAAACAGGTGATAAGTGGTGCATTTACCCAATGTATGACTTTACACACTGTATCTCGGATGCAATTGAAGGTATTAGCCACTCTCTTTGTACGCTTGAGTTCCAAGACAACCGCCGTTTATACGATTGGGTTTTGGACAATATTTCTATTGAGTGTCAGCCTCGTCAATATGAGTTCAGTCGCCTTAATCTAGAATATACGGTGATGTCTAAACGTAAGCTTAATCAACTTGTTGTAGACAATCTTGTTGAAGGTTGGGACGACCCGCGTATGCCTACGATTTCTGGCCTACGTCGTCGTGGCTTTACTCCTGGTTCAATTCGTGAATTCTGTAAGCGTATCGGTGTTACCAAGCAAGAGAATATGATTGAGTTTGGTTCACTAGAGTCTTGTATTCGTGATGATCTTAATGAAAATGCCCCTCGTGCAATGGCTGTTCTTGAGCCCATCAAAATTGTTATTGAAAACTTTGATGATGCTAGTGTTGAAACGTTAACCGTTGCTAATCACCCAAATAAGCCAGAGATGGGTACTCGCGAAGTTCCATTTACGCGTGAAATCTGGATTGAGCAAGACGATTTCCGTGAAGAAGCAAACAAGAAATACAAGCGTTTGGTTTTAGGTAAAGAAGTTCGTCTACGTGGTGCTTATGTGATCAAAGCAGAACGTATTGAGAAAGATGCTGAAGGTAATATCACGACGATTTTCTGTTCTTACGATAATGAAACATTAGGTAAGAATCCATCTGATGGCCGTAAGGTGAAAGGCGTTATTCACTGGGTTTCTGCTGATAAAGCATTGCCTGCAGAGATTCGTCTATACGATCGTTTATTTACGGTTGCTAACCCAGCAGCAGAAGATAACTTCTCTGAGACGATTAACCCTGAGTCATTAGTGAAGATGAATGGTTTTGTAGAAGCTAGTTTAGCATCGGCTAAAGTGGAGCAAGGCTATCAATTTGAGCGTACTGGCTATTTCTGCGTAGACTCTAAAGATTCGAGTGCAGATGCTTTAGTGTTTAACCGCACGGTTGGTTTACGTGATACTTGGGCTGGCTAAGCTCGTACTCTAAATACCCAAAAATAAAAATGCCAGCATATATATGCTGGCATTTTTCATTCTGCTTAAAACTCTATTTAGCTTTATGAGCGTCAGCTCTGTCTTTACAGTCGCCACTCGCACATTTACCGTAGAGATAAAGGCTGTGGTTAGTGAGTACGACATTAAATTTCTTTGCAATTTCCTTTTGGCGTTCTTCAATAAGGTCATCGGCAAACTCGATTACAGTTCCGCAATCTAGGCAAACTAAATGGTCATGGTGTTCTTGAGTCGATAGTTCAAAAACTGATTTTCCACCTTCAAAGTGATGGCGGGTTACGATACCAGCGTCATCAAATTGGTTAAGAACACGGTAAACCGTTGCTAAACCAATTTCCTCACCAAGATCGATCAGCTTTTTATATAAATCTTCAGCACTGATGTGCTGACAAGCTGGTTGTTGCAGTATCTCTAAAATCTTTAGCCTTGGTAGGGTTATTTTAAGACCCGCATTTTTTAGCGCTTGGTTATTGTCTGACATATACTTTCCTGTTGATGCTCTGCGGTCGTAACAGAATCCAATATTCCTATTATTATAAGGCACTGTCCCTCAACAATAAACCGTCAAGTTCAAAGGGTTATTACGAATGCATGATAAACGTTGCAAAAATAGCCATTAAACATATCCGACCAGTAACCTTTGTGTAACAATTCAAGTCACTTATAGCGAAGTTGGCATTGGAATGGACGCATTTTTATCAAAAGTATATAAGCCAGGAATAGTTAAGTTTGCCCTTAATATTTGGCCACCATTTTGGGGCCCAGGCATTAAGATTTTGTCAATCAGTGATGACTTCAGAGAAGTTAGCATGAAACTTAAGCTAAGATGGTGGAATAAAAATGCTAATAGAACTCAGTATGGAGGCAGTATTTTTTCGCTAACTGATCCCGTTTACTCGTTAATGCTCATGGGTATATTAGGTGAACAGTATTTTGTTTGGGACAAAGAGGCGAGCATTAACTTTATCAAGCCTGGTGGTAGCGACCTATACGCTGACTTCATGATTTCACAGCCTCAACTAGATTCAATCTTCGAGGCGACGATGAATGGAGATAAATGCTTCCCAGAATTTGTTATTCACGTTAAGGATAAAAATGGTGAGATTGTTTCTGAGGTGCAGCGAAAGCTTTACGTAAGAAAAAAACCAAAGTTTCGGAGTGAGTAGGTTGTGGGTAACCATCAACGAAAAAAGAACAATAAAAAACCTCCAAGAGTGGAGGTTTTTTGATAATCAACAGAAGTGATTAACCTTCGAGTTCAGCTAAACACATCTCTTCGTGGATTTGAGAAACCCATGCGCTTACTCGTGAATCAGTCAGTTCAGGTTGACGGTCTTCATCGATGCATAGACCAACAAATTGACTTTCATCGCCTTCAACTAGAGCTTTTGATGCTTCGAACTCATAACCTTCAGTCGGTGTATAGCCAAGGATTGTTCCGCCTTTAGCTTCTACGATATCGCGAATGGTACCCATAGCATCGCAGAAGTACTCAGCGTAATCTTCTTGATCGCCACAGCCAAATAGCGCAACGAGTTTAGTTGAAAAATCAATGCCTTCTAATTCAGGGAAGAAATCATCCCAGTCACATTGAGCTTCACCGTAATACCAAGTAGGAATACCAAGAAGAAGCAGATCAAAGTTATCGATATCTTCTTTACTGCTTTTTGCAATGTCTTGAACGTGAACTAGTTGTTTACCTAGTTGCTTTTGAATCATCTTTGCAACAGCTTCAGTGTTGCCGGTGTCGCTACCAAAGAAGATACCTACACTTGCCATAGAATCATTACCTTAAATATTAATCTTAATCGGGTGACAATGAGATGGTGTTTACCCTAATCCCGTACCTTCCCAGCTAATTTGGATCAACCCTTTAGTGATGAATCCAGCACAGCCAAGGAACAGAACTAGCCATACAATACGACGCCCAAATGGTGGAACATTACCCTGTTTGAGAACATCTTTTATCGCCATACCAATAAGGAAGAAGATAGATGCAAAAAGTAAGTCTAAGCCAATAGACTCGAGTATGTTCATATAGTCGTAGAGCATGATTTCCCTTTATGCCAATTTACTTGCGCGCACTATACCATTGTTAAACGTTAATGTTAATGGATGCTATTTACCAAGATCTCAGTTCAAATAGATAAAACAACCTATATAAAGTTTCGAATCACGCGAAGCACTTCTTTGGGCTTTTCTGCATGAAGCCAGTGACCTGTATTCGAAATAATATGAGCCTTGGCGTTTGGAAATTGCTGTTGTATTTGGGGTTGGTGCTCTGCGAGCAAGTAATCAGACTGAGCGCCTTTTACAAATAGAGTCGGTGTTTCGATTGGTGGGATAGGGTGCCAGCCAAGAATTTCCCAGTAATTGGTAAGAATAGACTCAACATTGAAACGCCAAAGCATCGTGCTTTCTTGGCGATAGAGAGATTTACTTAAAAACTGTTTTACACCATCAATCTCTATATGTTCGGAAAGAAGTCCCATAGCCTCACTTCTACTAGCCGGCTTTGCATCAATTACGGCTTGTAAGCCATTGAGTACGTTCTCGTGACGATGGACTTTATAGGAGACAGGGGCCATGTCTAAGACGATTAATTTTTTAATTTTCTGACGACCTATGTCGGCGACTTTCATCGCGACTTTTCCACCCATTGAATGGCCAATAAGAGTAACGTCTGAGAGATTTAGGTGGTTAAGGAGCTTTAAGACATCGTTGGCCATGCTCTGATAATTATGTTCTTCAGAGTGAAAGGAGAGTCCATGGTTTCGTAAATCGATGCTTAAAACTTGATGATCATCGACGAGATCACGAGAAAGAAGCCCCAAATTATCTAAGTTACCGAACAAGCCATGGAGTAAAACGAGAGTTTGGCCGGAGCCTTCGAGTTTATAGTTGAGTAGTTGAGACATTTTTATCTTATTCATGATTGGTTTGACGTAGAGTATCAGCAAAGATCTCGCTATAATCCCCAAGAGTTTAAACATAGAGATTGTGAAAAGCGAATGAAAACAATTGAGGTTGATGAAGAACTATACCGTTATATTGCTAGCCAGACTCAGCATATAGGTGAGAGCGCGTCGGATATATTACGTCGTCTTCTAATTGAAAATGATGCTGCGACTCCGGTTGTTCAACATAAAACACCCGTTGAGCCTAAAGGTATTGTCGTTAGTAAAGATGTGGAAAAAGCACCAGTCGTTGATAGCATTAAAGAGATGCGTTCGCTGCTGATATCAGATGAATTTGCAGGCTTAAAAAAAGCAATCGATCGCTTTATGTTGGTACTATCAACATTGCATCGCATTAACCCAGCGAGCTTCTCGGAAGCGACACAGGTCAAAGGTCGCAAGCGTGTTTATTTTGCTGATAATGAACAAACACTGCTGGCAAATGGCAATACAACCAAACCTAAAGCGATTCCAAGTACTCCGTTTTGGGTTATCACTAATAATAATACAAGTCGAAAACGACAAATGACTGAGCAGCTGATGACGAGAATGAACTTTCCAGCTGACTTAATCGAAAAGGTAACGAATACCATTTAGAATTTTTATAAGAGCCTCACAGTAATGCGCTTAGTTAGTAAAATATTGTGAGGCTTTTTTATTGTTTTAAAATTACTAAGAAAGGACGTCACTAATGGCTATGCACCCAAGAGCAGGAACAAAAGCAATACAACAAGATTTGCATAACATTCCAGCTTTAGTTTCAAATTATTTTTTACTTCAGCCTAGCGCCGGAAACGATGATCAAAAAGTACTGTTTGGTACGTCAGGTCACCGTGGCTCGGCTGATAAATCAACATTTAACGAAAATCATATCTTAGCGATCGCTCAGGCGGTTGCGGAAGTAAGAGCACAATCGGGTACAACAGGCCCACTCTTTCTAGGTAAAGATACTCACGCACTTTCTGAGCCTGCATTTCTGACGGCAATCGAAGTCCTTGTAGCTAATGGTGTTAAAGTCATTGCTCAGGAAAATAACGGTTATACGCCGACTCCAGGTGTATCACACGCTATCTTGACTCATAATCTGAAGCATGATGCTAAAGCTGACGGTATCGTGATTACGCCATCTCATAATCCTCCGCAAGATGGTGGTATTAAATACAACCCAACTCACGGTGGCCCGGCTGAGGCTGAGCTAACACAAGCAATTGAAGATCGTGCTAATCAGTTGATCAGCCTTAATCTTGAAGGTGTTAAACGCCTGCCAATTGCACAAGCAAAGGCATCTGACTTATTCGTAGAGCTTGATTTGGTTAAACCATATATTGACGATCTAGTGAACGTAGTCGATATGGAAGCGATTCAAAAGTCTGGGCTTAAAATTGGCGTCGATCCACTAGGTGGTTCAGGTATTGATTACTGGCGTCAGATTGGTCAAGCGTATGATCTTGATTTAACGCTTGTTAGCGAAGCTATTGACCCTTCGTTCCAGTTTATGTCGCTTGATAAAGATGGTGTTGTTCGCATGGACTGCTCATCTCCATACGCGATGGCTGGATTGCTAGAATTAAAAGATGATTACGATTTAGCGTTTGGTAATGATCCTGATTACGATCGCCATGGCATCGTAACGCCAAAAGGGCTAATGAATCCAAATCATTTCTTAGCTGTTTGTATTGATTATCTATATCGTAATCGTGAAGGCTGGGGTAAAGATGTCGCTGTTGGTAAAACGCTAGTTTCTAGTGCGTTGATTGACCGTGTCGTTGCCGATTTAGGCCGCGAGCTGTGCGAAGTACCTGTTGGCTTTAAATGGTTCGTAGATGGCTTATACAGCGGCCAGTTTGGCTTTGGTGGCGAAGAGAGTGCAGGTGCTTCTTTCTTGCGTAAAGATGGTACCCCGTGGTCAACGGATAAAGACGGTATCTTGCTTTGCCTTCTCGCGGCTGAAATTACAGCGGTTACGGGTAAGAACCCACAGGATTATTACGAAGAGTTAGCGGCTAAGCATGGCGCATCTAAGTATAACCGTATCCAAGCTGTAGCAAATGGTCCGCAAAAAGACATATTGAAGAAACTGTCAGCGGAAATGGTATCTGCAGAGATGCTAGCAGGTGAGCCAATCACTGCTCGTTTAACACACGCCCCAGGTAATGGTGCCGCGATTGGTGGTCTAAAAGTGACGACTGAAAATGGCTGGTTCGCTGCGCGTCCTTCTGGCACTGAAGATATTTATAAAATCTACTGTGAAAGTTTTCAAGGTGCAGAGCACTTAGCCCAAATAGAAGCAGAAGCACAACAGATTGTTAATCAAGTATTTGCAGATGCAGGCTTGTAAAACTATCTACTAACAAGAGGCGACCCAGTGGTCGCCTTTTTTGTATCTGACAAACTAGGCAATGTTTAGCATAGAGAATGCTAGTTAGGCCAAGTATCGGGAACGACAAACCAAAACTGACCATTTACTGTTTGAGCATGAATGAAGCGGTCTATCGGCATTTTCATAACGTGATCAGACTCATTGATATCTGTGTGGTCGGTGATACCTGTTGCCCAATATGGTTTTTTTAATTCGTATAACGGTTCCTGGATTTGCTCCCACTGATGTTGATAACACCAGTATCCGGATATTTGAGACGAGTTAAGCTCAAATCCCAAGCACTCTTTAGGAATTGTTTCTGGTGAAAAAGGGTTTATGTACAAACGCCCTTGCATAAGAAGATGCTCTGATAATGCGCCTAAATGTGGGTAATGTTGCGTAAATTCATCAACTTTACTCATTTTAAGTTGGTGCGATAACATTCTATCAAGCTTCTTATCTAACTGATCCTGCGCATTTGGCCCATACCAAATACCTTGATGAAGAAGATAGAACTTTATTGCAACTTCCCAATGCTCAAACTGATTCATTTCTTGGTTACGAAGAATTAAATCGATAGCACCTAGAGTTTGACCTGACGATGCGTTTATCTGAACTTCATCAATCTCGATGCTATATCGCTGTGTATTTTCTATCAACGTTGTACATAAGTGCTGATAAAGAAACCCTAGTCTAGGGTTTCCCACATATCGTTCCAATGGTGGGACTGATATTGGTTCTAGATGACGAAAATCGACAAAGGGAGGGCGCAGTTCAAATAGTGAAGGCGTTGATGCAATCCATTGGTAAAAGTATTGAAGTTGATTCATCCCTAATCCTGATTATCACTCTAAGCTTCCATTGTACCCATAACAGAGTTAAGTATACACTTTGGCCAAACTAGAATTATTCGGAATGAACAATGAACAATCTTCAGCTGGAAACAATCCTCAATAGCAAGCTATCGCCTCATCTTATTAAAGATTACTGCCCTAACGGTCTTCAAGTTGAAGGTAATGCGCAGATAAAACGCGTGGTTACAGGTGTTACAGCCTCACAAGCTCTTGTCGATAAAGCGGTTGACCTAAACGCTGATGCATTAATCGTACATCATGGCTACTTCTGGAAAGGTGAGCCTGAATCAATTCGTGGTATGAAAGGTAAGCGCATTCGTAGCCTAATTAAAAATGACATCAATTTATATGGCTACCACTTACCTTTAGATATCCACCCAGAGCTTGGTAATAACGCGGAATTGGCGAGATTACTTAATATTGATGTCGAAGGCGGCCTGGAAGGTCATGCCCAGTCTGTTGCTATGTATGGCCGTTTAAAGAAGCCTATAAGTGGTTCAGAACTTTCACAAAAAATCACTCAAGTTCTAAATCGCACTCCGTTACACATTGCCCCTGATAACGCTGACAAGTTGATTGAGACGGTTGGTTGGTGTACTGGTGGAGGGCAAGATTACATTGAGTTAGCAGCGCAAAGTGGATTAGATGCCTTTATATCAGGGGAGATTTCAGAGCGAACGACTTATACCGCACGTGAGCAAGATATCCATTACTTTTCGGCGGGCCATCATGCGACAGAACGCTACGGTATTAAAGCATTAGGAGAGTGGTTGGAAAAAGAACACCAGATTGAAGTGATCTTTGTTGATATTGATAACCCCGTCTAAGAGCTATATTTGAAAGAAAGTAAAAAAGCTTGCCGAATAGGCAAGCTTTTTCTTTATATTTAACTGAAGTTGGTCGTTATATAAATACAACGAAACAGTAATTAGTCACGCTCATGTAGAGGTTGGAAATCACGTTTCTCTTGACCAGTATACAGTTGGCGAGGACGCCCGATTCGGTTTGTTGGATCACTGTGCATTTCGCTCCAGTGAGCTATCCAACCAACAGTACGAGACATTGCGAAGATAACGGTAAACATTGAAATAGGAATACCAATCGCTTTCAGGATGATGCCTGAGTAGAAGTCTACGTTCGGATACAGTTTCTTCTCAACGAAATATTCGTCAGAAAGAGCAATGCGTTCCAGCTCCATTGCAACATCAAGCAGTGGATCGTCAATGTTAAGCTCTTTAAGCACATCGTGACATGCTTCACGCATAACCGTTGCGCGAGGATCGTAGTTCTTATAAACACGGTGACCAAAGCCCATTAGGCGGAATGGATCGTCTTTATCTTTCGCTTTTGCAACATACTCTTCAATATTATCTAGGCTGCCAATCTCTTCTAGCATACGTAGACACGCTTCGTTAGCACCGCCGTGAGCTGGTCCCCACAGAGATGCGATACCCGCAGCGATACAAGCAAATGGGTTAGCACCTGATGAACCGGCTAGACGTACCGTTGACGTTGAAGCATTTTGTTCGTGATCCGCGTGTAGCGTGAAGATCTTGTCCATTGCGCGAGCAACAACAGGGTTTACTTCGTACTCTTCACATGGGTTTGCAAACATCATGTGCAGGAAGTTCTCAGCGTAGCTCAGTTCATTTCTTGGGTAGATGAACGGTTGGCCAATTGAGTACTTGTAACACATTGCCGCTAGTGTAGGCATTTTTGACAATAGACGATAAGCCGCGATTTCTCGGTGCGTATCGTTATTTACATCAAGTGAATCATGGTAGAACGCCGCAAGTGCGCCAACAACACCACACATAACAGCCATTGGGTGAGCATCACGTCTAAAGCCGTGGTAGAAACTAGCAATTTGCTCATGAACCATAGTATGGCGTGTTACTGTGCGTTTAAAGTCTTCGTATTGCTCACGATCTGGGGCTTCACCATAAAGAAGTATGTAACATACTTCTAAGTAGTCTGCATTATTCGCTAATTGATCAATTGGGAAACCGCGGTGTAATAGAACACCTTTGTCACCATCGATATAAGTGATTTGAGACTCACAAGATGCAGTGGCAAGAAAACCAGGGTCGAATGTGAAATATCCATTTGAACCAAGTTTACGAACATCGATTACTTCAGGGCCGACAGTCCCGTCCATAATTGGTAGCTCGATTGGCGCTAAACCTTCAATGTGAAGGGTCGCTTTCTTATCCGCCATAACATTCTCCTTTGTTTATTATTAATCCATCCAGGATGTTTATGTGCATTTTTTTACGTGTCTTCGCCTTCAAAGTCAAT
This sequence comes from Vibrio lamellibrachiae, assembly GCF_050337265.1. NCBI lineage: Bacteria > Pseudomonadati > Pseudomonadota > Gammaproteobacteria > Vibrionales > Vibrionaceae > Vibrio > Vibrio lamellibrachiae. The sequence continues at coordinate 1,005,258 of NZ_JAKJSU010000004.1, read as the reverse complement.
TTTTCTCCTTCGATGTGTGCGCTTTACGCAATTTTTTATAGCAAATAAGTTAAAAGTCTGTTCTATGTAGCAAAAATTGTTACATCAATTGTATTAGAATGTTGCCGGTCGTATAGTTAAGCTGAAATTTTCGGTGAAATCCTTATAAATTCAAGGCTGGAAACAATTAAGAGGTAGGTTTTCTAGTGTTGCTGTTAACATTTTATTTACAATTAACTGGTGCGATTATCACCTTTTTTGTTGTTTTGATGTTAACTTTTGTCGGTTTTCGCACGAGATTCGTTAATAACAATAAATGCTCAATGGAGCTGAGTGAGCAAGCCCGTGAATGAAAGAAAGTCAAGACCTGTTAATTTAGATTTGCAGACAGTTAGCTTTCCAATAACTGCAATCGCATCCATCCTGCACCGTGTTGCTGGGGTGATTACGTTTGTTGCTATCGGAATATTACTATGGCTATTGTCTCTATCCCTCGAATCCCCGCTTGGATTCAAAGAAGCCAGTGACCTCGTCAGTGGCTTTTTTGTGAAGTTTATTTTGTGGGGAATCGCTACTGCCTTGGCCTACCATATTGTTGGTGGCATCCGTCATTTGATGATGGATTTTGGCTATTTTGAAGAACTCGATACTGGAGCTTTAAGTGCTAAAGTCGCTTTCGCTGCCACTGCCGTTCTATCACTTCTTGCAGGAGTATTAGTATGGTAAAGCATGTTTCGTCATTCGGACGTAATGGGGTGCACGATTTTCTACTGATTCGTGCCACTGCCATTATTATGACCCTTTATACCGTCTACCTAATTAGTTTCTTTGCGTTCTCTGGTGATATCTCTTATATCTCTTGGACCCAATTTTTCGGTAGTTCATTTACCAAAATATTCACCATGCTAGCGTTAACATCAGTGTTGATTCATGCGTGGATTGGTTTATGGCAGGTTCTAACTGACTATATTAAGTGCTCAAAATTACGTGGAGGGTTACTGTTCGTAGTTGTAATCACTCTATTGAGTTACTTCTTTTCTGGTTTTTCAATTTTGTGGGGTGCGTAAGTGACTATTCCAGTTCGTGAATTCGATGCCGTAGTGATTGGCGCTGGTGGTGCAGGTATGCGCGCTGCACTGCAAATTTCTGAGCAAGGCCTATCTTGTGCCTTGCTGTCTAAAGTGTTTCCAACTCGCTCTCATACTGTTTCTGCACAAGGCGGCATTACAGTAGCACTGGGCAATGCCCATGAAGATCATTGGGAACAACACATGTACGACACGGTCAAAGGCTCTGATTATATCGGAGACCAAGATGCGATTGAGTACATGTGTAAAAATGGCCCTGAATCTGTCATTGAATTAGAAAAAATGGGGTTACCATTTTCTCGTTTTGATGATGGTACTATTTATCAGCGTCCTTTTGGCGGCCAATCAAAGAATTTTGGTGGAGAGCAAGCTGCTCGTACCGCAGCAGCAGCTGACCGTACTGGTCACGCCTTGCTTCATACATTATACCAACAGAATATTAAGCATAAGACGACGATTTACTCGGAGTGGTATGCGCTAGATTTAGTGAAAAACGAAGACGGCGCCGTATTAGGTACAACCGCTCTATGTATGGAAACCGGTGAAGTTTGCTACTTCAAAGCGAAAGCAACGATTTTAGCAACCGGTGGTGCAGGTCGAATCTACGCTTCAACGACTAATGCGCATATCAATACTGGTGACGGTGTTGGTATGGCGATTCGCGCTGGCGTTCCAATGCAAGATATCGAGATGTGGCAATTCCACCCGACAGGTATCGCAGGCGCTGGTGTATTAGTGACTGAAGGTTGTCGTGGTGAAGGTGGTTATCTTCTTAATAAAGACGGCGAACGTTTTATGGAGCGTTATGCACCAAATGCTAAAGATTTAGCAGGTCGTGACGTTGTTGCCCGTTCAATGATGATTGAGATTCGAGAAGGTCGCGGTTGCGATGGCCCTTGGGGACCACACATTAAGCTTAAACTAGACCACCTAGGTAAAGAAACTCTCGAGTCTCGCTTACCTGGTGTATGTGAATTATCTCGTACATTTGCACACGTTGACCCTGTTAAAGAACCTATTCCAGTTATCCCTACTTGTCACTACATGATGGGTGGTGTTCCAACTCAAGTTTCTGGTCAGGCGATTAAGCAAGACGAATCTGGTGCTGATGTTGAAGTTCAAGGCTTGTTTGCTTGTGGTGAGATTGCCTCTGTTTCCGTTCACGGTGCAAACCGTTTAGGTGGTAACTCGCTACTTGATTTGGTTGTATTCGGTCGAGCAACAGGACTTCACCTAGGTGAAACGCTGAAGAAACAAGAAGAAGCGAAGCCGGCAACAGATGAAGATATTGCACGCTCATTAGCGCGTTACAATCGTTGGGAAAATAGTACCGATGGTGAAGATCCAGCGGTTATTCGTAAAGACCTGCAGCAATGTATGCAAAACAACTTCTCAGTTTTCCGTGAAGGCGATGCTATGGCTAAAGGGCTTGCTGAGCTTAAGGTTATCAGAGAACGTTTGAGTAATGCTCACTTATCGGATAAGTCGACGGAATTCAACACTCAACGTATTGAGTGTCTAGAGTTAGAGAACTTAATGGAAACGGCATTTGCTACCGCTGTTGCGGCAAACTTCCGTACAGAAAGTCGTGGTGCTCATGCTCGATTCGATTTCCCTGATCGTGATGATGAACAATGGCTATGCCACTCTATTTATAACCCAGAGACAGAAAGTATGTCTAAACGTGGTGTAAATATGGAGCCTATCCATCGTGAAGCATTCCCACCTAAAGCTCGTACGTACTAAGGAGCGGACCAGATTATGAAATTGAATTTCTCTTTGTACCGTTATAATCCTGATACGGATCAAAAGCCGTACATGAAGGACTATGAGCTAGAGGTTGATGACGGCTCAGACATGATGTTGCTAGATGCTTTGATTTTGCTAAAAGAGCAAGATAACAGCATCTCATTTAGACGTTCATGTCGTGAAGGTGTTTGTGGTTCTGATGGACTTAACATGAACGGTAAGAATGGTTTGGCATGTATCACGCCTTTATCCGCTCTGATGGATCAAAGCACAATCGTGATTAGACCACTACCGGGTTTACCTGTTGTTAGAGATTTAATCGTAGATATGACGCAGTTTTACGATAACTACTCTAAAGTTAAACCATTCTTGGTGTCGGACGATGCTTTACCACCATCACGCGAGAACTTACAAAGCCCAGATGAACGCGCACATTTAGATGGTTTGTATGAGTGCATTATGTGTGCATGTTGTACAACATCTTGTCCGTCATTTTGGTGGAATCCAGATAAGTTTATTGGACCTGCTGGGCTACTAGCTGCATATCGTTGGTTAATTGATAGCCGTGATACAGCGACAGATGAACGTTTATCTAATCTTGATGATGCATTTAGCGTTTTTCGTTGCCATGGCATCATGAATTGTGTAAGTGTTTGTCCTAAGGGATTAAATCCGACGAAAGCTATTGGTCATATTAAGACCATGTTAGTGAATCGCTCGGTTTAAATGATGAGATTGTCGCCCTGTAATAGGGCGACGAATACTGGCTCGGCTCGACCGACGCAAACGTGAAAACTACTGGTTAAGGGAAAATATGCAGAACGGCGTGATGAAGGCATGGCTCGAGTCTTCACACTTGGCTGGCGCCAATGCAACTTATGTAGAGGAACTCTACGAAACGTATCTAAGTGATCCCGATCTGGTCAGTGAGGAATGGAAACGTGTATTTGAAGATCTGCCAACGCAATCTTCAGAAGTGGTTGAACAACCGCATTCACGTGTTCGTGACTACTTCAGACGACTCGCTCAAGAGACTAAGCATTACAATGTCCAAGTTAGTGATCCTGATGTCGATGTTAAACAAGTAAAAGTACTACAGCTTATCAATGCTTTCCGTTTTCGAGGGCATCAAGCTGCAAACCTAGACCCTCTTGGTTTATGGATTAGGCCTGCTGTTGCAGACCTAGACCCTTCGTTCCACAATCTTACCGAAGAAGATTTTGATGAAACCTTTAACGTTGGTTCTTTTGCTATCGGGCAAGAGACAATGGTTCTTCGAGATCTCTATAAAGCACTGAAGCAAACCTATTGCGGATCTATCGGTGCAGAATACATGCACATGACGAATACAGAGCAAAAACGTTGGATACAACAACGTTTAGAGTCTGTTTCTGGTCAGCCTTCCTTTAATCGAGATGAGAAACAAGCTTTTCTAGAAGAGCTAACTGCTGCTGAAGGTTTAGAGCGCTACTTAGGTGCTAAATTCCCGGGCGCGAAGCGATTCTCTCTTGAAGGTGGTGATGCGCTAATCCCAATGACTAAAGAGCTGATACGCCATGCTGGTGGTCAGGGAATGCGTGAAGTCGTCGTTGGTATGGCTCACCGTGGCCGACTTAACATGTTGGTCAATGTATTAGGTAAAAAGCCACAAGATCTTTTTGATGAATTCGCTGGTAAACACGATGATACTTGGGGTACTGGTGATGTTAAATATCACCAAGGTTTCTCGGCTGATTTCGCAACACCGGGTGGCGATGTTCACTTAGTGTTGGCATTTAACCCATCGCATCTAGAGATTGTGAACCCAGTAGTTATCGGGTCAGTAAGAGCACGTCAAGATCGTCTAAATGATAAAGACGGTAGTGTTGTTCTTCCTATTACCGTGCATGGCGATTCAGCAATTGCAGGGCAAGGTGTTGTACAAGAGACATTCAACATGTCTCAGACACGCGGTTTCCGTGTTGGCGGTACAATCCGAATCGTTGTGAATAACCAAGTTGGTTTCACAACTTCAAACCCTCGTGACACTCGTTCAACGATGTACTGTACTGATATCGCTAAGATGGTTCAGGCACCGATTTTCCACGTTAATGCAGATGATCCAGAGGCCGTTGCTTTTGTTGCTCGTTTAGCTTTGGATTATCGAAATGAATTTAAACGTGATGTGGTAATCGAACTCGTTTGTTATCGCCGTCACGGCCATAACGAAGCTGATGAGCCGAACGCAACTCAGCCTCTTATGTACCAAAAAATTAAGAAACACCCGACACCACGTAAGCTTTACGCTGATGTGTTAATCGATCGTGGTGAGTTTGATATTGAAACAGCGACCGAGTTGGTTAATGGTTATCGTGATGCTCTAGACCATGGCGAAGTTGTTGTGAAAGAGTGGCGTCCGATGGCTCTTCACTCTGTGGATTGGTCACCGTATCTTGGTCATGATTGGGATATGGAATGGGACAGCAAGATCGATGTTGAGCGCTTAAAAGAGCTTGGAAATCGCATTTGTCAGTACCCAGAAAGCCATAAACTTCAAAGCCGTGTTAACAAGCTTGTAAATGATCGCGTTGCGATGGTTAGTGGTGAGAAACGTGTTGATTGGGGTATGGCTGAAACAATGGCCTACGCTACCTTAGTGGATGATGGAAAACGTATTCGTATATCAGGGCAAGATTCTGGTCGTGGTACATTCTTCCACCGTCATGCTGTATTGCACAACCAAATTGATGCAAGCACTTACGTTCCGTTAAGTAATATTCATGACAAACAAGGTCCGTTCCAAGTCTATGACTCGGTGCTTTCAGAAGCTGCGGTACTTGCCTTTGAATATGGTTACGCAACCGCTGAACCTGGCGGATTAACGTTATGGGAAGCGCAATTTGGTGACTTTGCCAATGGTGCTCAAGTTGTAATTGACCAATTCATCTCTTCGGGTGAGCAGAAGTGGGCACGTTTGTGTGGCCTAACAATGCTTCTTCCTCATGGTTATGAAGGTCAAGGCCCTGAACACTCATCTGCACGTTTGGAGCGTTATTTACAGATGTGTGCAGAGCAAAACATGCAGATAGTTGTGCCATCTACACCTGCGCAGGTTTATCACATGCTTCGCCGTCAGGTAGTACGCCCTATGCGTCGTCCTCTGATCGTAATGTCACCAAAATCGTTGTTGCGTCATCCTCTGTGTACCTCTTCGTTTGAAGATTTGGCTGAAGGAACATTCCAAGCCGCGATTGGTGAGGTTGATGACTTAGAAGCGAGCAACGTTAAGCAGGTTGTTTTCTGTTCAGGTAAAGTTTATTACGACTTGCTAGAGCAACGTAGAAACAATGAGCAAGACGATGTTGCTATCGTACGTATTGAACAGCTATATCCTTTCCCATTAGAAGAAGTTCAGGCTGCAATTGCGGCTTACTCGAATGCGAAAGAGTTTGTTTGGTGTCAGGAAGAGCCGCAAAACCAAGGTGCTTGGTATAGCAGTCAACATAACTTCCTTGCCGCAATTCCTGCTGGCGGCAAGTTACGATACACAGGTAGACCAGCATCAGCTTCGCCAGCAGTTGGCTATATGTCGGTGCACTTGAAACAGCAAAAAGCATTGGTTGAAGATGCTTTGACTATTAATCCCGAAGTTTCGAAATAAGAACTAGAAGTAAAAGGAAGACACTAATATGACTATTGAAATTCTGGTTCCAGACTTACCTGAATCAGTAGCAGATGCGACAGTCGCCACATGGCACAAAAAGCCAGGCGAAGCTGTGGCTCGCGATGAAGTTATCGTTGATATTGAAACAGACAAAGTTGTTCTAGAAGTTCCAGCTCCTGAAGCTGGTGTTTTAGAAGCAATTATCGAAGAAGAAGGTGCTACGGTACTGTCAAAACAGTTGATTGCTAAGTTAAAGCCGGGTGCTGTAGCTGGTGAACCAACTGCTGATACGACTGATGAAACTGAATCTTCACCAGATAAACGCCACAAAGCATCATTAACAGAAGAAAGTAATGATGCTCTTAGCCCTGCGGTACGTCGCCTATTAGGGGAGCACAATTTAGAAGCTTCTCAGGTGAAAGGTTCTGGTGTTGGTGGTCGAATCACACGTGAAGATATTGAAGCGCACCTTGCTGCTGCAAAATCAGCACCTGCAACAGCAGAAGCCCCTGTACAAGAAGCACCTGCTGCGGCACGTAGTCAAAAACGTGTACCAATGACTCGCTTACGTAAAACGGTAGCTAACCGTCTGTTGGAAGCGAAAAACAGTACGGCTATGTTAACGACGTTCAACGAAGTTAATATGAAGCCTATTATGGAATTGCGTAAGCAATACCAAGAGCAGTTTGAAAAACGTCACGGTACTCGTCTAGGCTTTATGTCTTTCTACGTGAAAGCTGTAACGGAAGCGCTAAAACGCTACCCAGAAGTTAATGCTTCTATCGATGGTACGGATATTGTTTATCATAACTATTTCGATATTAGCATGGCAGTATCAACGCCACGTGGACTGGTTACGCCAGTACTAAAAGACTGCGATACTTTGGGCTTTGCAGATATCGAGAAAGGTATCAAAGAGTTAGCGATTAAAGGTCGCGACGGTAAGCTAAAAGTTGAAGAGCTAATTGGTGGTAATTTTACTATCACTAATGGTGGCGTATTCGGTTCACTTATGTCGACACCAATCATTAACCCACCTCAATCGGCTATCTTGGGTATGCATAAAATCCAAGACCGTCCAATGGCGGTTGATGGCAAGGTAGAGATTCTACCTATGATGTACCTAGCGCTATCTTACGATCACCGTTTGGTTGATGGTCGTGAATCAGTTGGCTTCTTAGTGACCATTAAAGAGCTACTAGAAGATCCAGCACGTCTGCTATTAGACGTTTAGTATCGCTAAAAAGTCGAGTTAGCCTTGTTAACTCGACTGATAAAATTTAAACGGCTAGGCTAGCTCAACGGTCTGGCCTTCATTTAAGTCTCTATTTATGCCCAAGTAAATAGCGTTTTAATGAGAAGACCCTACAGACGTTCCGCATCACACAGCGGCGTTATGGAAATAATAAATCCCTTAAGGGATAAACAAATGGAAATACACAATGAATTTGCATGAATATCAAGCCAAACAGCTGTTTGCAGAATTCGGTTTGCCTGTACCAGAAGGCTTCGCCTGTGATACAGCCCAAGAAGCTTTTGAAGCGGCTGGCCGTATCAGCACAGAAAAGAAAGTCGTTAAGTGTCAGGTACACGCGGGTGGCCGTGGTAAAGCAGGTGGTGTTGAACTGCATGACACAAAAGAAGGTGTTAAAGAGTTTGCTCAAAAATGGCTTGGTAAAAACCTAGTAACGTTTCAAACAGATGCAAAGGGTCAGCCTGTAACTAAGATCCTTGTTGAAGAAGCATCTAACATTGACAATGAATTGTACCTAGGTGCAGTTGTTGATCGTGCGACTCGTCGTATCGTTTTCATGGCATCGACTGAAGGTGGTGTGGATATTGAAAAGATTGCTGAAGAGACACCTGAGCTTATTCATCAAGCTGCGATTGATCCACTAGTTGGCCCTCAGTCGTATCAAGGTCGCGAACTAGCGTTCAAATTAGGTCTTAAAGGCGATCAAATCAAACAGTTCGTTAAGATCTTCTTAGGTCTTGGTAACATGTTTGCTCAGTACGACCTTGCTTTGTTAGAGATTAATCCACTTGTCGTAACGAAAGAAGGTGACCTTCTTTGTCTTGACGGGAAGATTAACATTGACTCAAATGCAATGTACCGTCAGCCAAAACTACGTGAAATGCACGATCCTTCTCAAGAAGATGAGCGCGAAGCACATGCTGCTCAGTGGGAGCTAAACTACGTAGCTCTAGACGGAAACGTTGGTTGTATGGTTAATGGTGCCGGTCTAGCGATGGGTACAATGGATATTGTAAACCTGCACGGTGGTAAGCCTGCTAACTTCCTTGATGTAGGGGGCGGTGCAACAAAAGAGCGTGTAGCTGAAGCATTTAAAATCATCCTATCGGATGACAATGTAAAAGCGGTACTGGTAAACATCTTTGGTGGTATCGTTCGTTGTGACATGATCGCAGAAGGTATTATCGGCGCGGTTAAAGAAGTCGGTGTTGAAGTACCGGTTGTTGTTCGTTTAGAAGGTACTAACGCTGACCTTGGTCGTGAAGTTCTTGCTAATTCTGATGTTGATATCATTGCTGCTGTGTCTCTTACAGATGCTGCTCAAAAAGTTGTTGCTGCTGCGGAGGCTAAATAATGTCTGTACTAATTAATAAAGACACTAAAGTAATCTGTCAGGGGTTCACTGGTGGACAAGGTACTTTCCACTCTGAGCAAGCAATTGCTTATGGTACTCAAATGGTTGGTGGTGTTTCTCCTGGTAAAGGTGGTCAAGTTCACCTAGGCCTACCAGTATTCAACACTGTTCGCGATGCAGTTGAAGCAACAGGCGCAACAGCGACTGTTATCTACGTACCTGCACCTTTCTGTAAAGATGCAATCTTAGAAGCAATTGATGCTGGCATCGAGCTGATTGTTACGATTACAGAAGGCATCCCTACAACAGATATGGTTGATGTCAAAGTGAAGCTAGATGAAACTGGCGTTCGCATGATTGGCCCTAACTGTCCGGGCGTTATTACTCCTGATGAGTGTAAAATTGGTATTATGCCTGGCCACATTCATAAGAAGGGTAAAGTTGGTATCGTATCTCGTTCAGGTACACTAACTTATGAAGCGGTTAAGCAAACTACTGATGAAGGTTTCGGCCAATCGACTTGTGTCGGTATTGGTGGTGACCCAATTCCTGGTTCAAACTTTATTGATATCTTGAAGTTGTTCCAAGAAGACCCTGAAACTGAAGCAATCGTAATGATTGGTGAAATCGGTGGTACAGCAGAAGAAGAAGCGGCAGATTACATTAAAGCGAATGTTACTAAGCCTGTTGTTTCTTACATCGCAGGTGTAACTGCTCCTCCAGGTAAACGTATGGGCCACGCTGGCGCAATCATCTCTGGTGGTAAAGGTACTGCTGAAGATAAGTTTGCAGCTCTTGAAGCCGCGGGCGTTAAGACTGTTAAATCTCTAGCTGAGATTGGTAAAGGTCTACGTGAAGTAACCGGTTGGTAAACTAACCAAACCCTAATAAAAAACCGAGCGATTAAGCTCGGTTTTTTTGTGCCTGATACTTTTAGTGATAGTTTTTATCCTTAAAGAACCATCGCGGCGATCCAGCCAAAAATAATCAGTGGGATGTTGTAGTGAATAAATGTAGGTACTACCGTTTCCCAGATATGCTCATGCTGACCGTCAGCATTTAGGCCCGATGTTGGACCTAATGTTGAATCAGAAGCTGGCGAGCCGGCGTCACCAAGCGCAGCTGCTGTACCGACTAATGCAATGGTTGCCATTGGTGAGAAACCAAACGCAGCAGCTAATGGCACGTAAATCGTCGCTAGAATTGGAATAGTAGAGAACGATGAGCCGATTCCCATTGTTACTAATAGGCCAACAACAAGCATTAATAATGCTGCGAGTGGTTTATTGTCACCGATAGTTGTAGACAGAGCTTCAACCAACGATTCAACGCCACCTGTCTGCTTCATTACTGCTGCAAATCCAGCCGCAGCAATCATTATGAATCCGATCATAGCCATCATATGAACGCCTTTAGTAAAGACGTCTTGAGTCTCTTTCCAAGCGATAACGCCGCCAAAAGTGAATACCATAAAGCCAGCTAAAGCGCCGATGATCATAGAGCCAGTCGAAAGCTGTACAGCTAGGGCAACAACGATACCAACACAAGCGACCAAAATACTCTTCATATGAATGCTTTTAGGCTCTTCATTAACGTGAGTTAGTGCTGTCTCTTTATATTCGCGTGGCTTTCTATAACTAACTAAAATAGCCGTCAATAGACCAAACACCATGCCAAGCGCAGGTAGAATCATTGCAGTAGGAACTTGAGAAGCAACAACACCTTCTAGACCGTTATCATGTAAGTTCTTAAGCAAAATGTTGTTTAGGAAAATACCACCGAAGCCGATTGGAAGAATCATATAAGGTGTGACAAGACCAAAAGTAAGAACACACGCAACCATACGGCGGTCCATCTTTAGTTTTGCAAATACGCCCAGTAGAGGTGGAATTAAAATTGGAATAAAGGCGATATGAACGGGGATGACATTTTGTGATGACATCGTTACCAAAATAAGCGAAGCAAGTACCGCGTATTTTAGTCCAGTGCTAGCCGTACCGTTCTCTTTGCCATTAATTCGCTTAATCACGTTTTGTGCAAGTAGGTCAGTAATACCAGATTTAGAAATAGCAACAGCGAAAGTACCTAGCATAGCGTAACTCAATGCAATAGTTGCACCGCCACCCAAGCCACTTTCGAAAGCAGAAACTGCGTCATTTAAACTCATGCCAGATACAAGACCGCCAACAATGGCACTGAATGTCAAAGCAACAACGACATTCACGCGCATCAAAGCGAGTATCAACATGATACAGACAGAAATTACAACAGGATTCATAGTTTTCTCGGTTAGTTGTGTTTGTTTTTAATTATTATTGTCAACAAGTGGCCAGCCGCCTAGGGCTTTCCATTTATTAACGATGCCACAAAAAAGCTCGGCGGTTTTTTCGGTATCGTATAGCGCTGAGTGGGCTTCTTTGTTGTCGAAATCCATCCCTGCAGTTTTACAAGCTTTGGCTAGAACGGTCTGGCCATAAGCAAGGCCACTTAATGCGGCGGTATCAAAAGTTGCAAAAGGGTGGAATGGGACTCTTTTTAACTTGCTACGTTCGCTCGCAGCCATAACAAAATTATGATCAAAAGTAGCGTTATGAGCGACGATAATTGCGCGGCTGCAATTTGCATCTTTTTGCTCTTTGCGGACTAGCTTGTAGATTTCTTTTAATGCATGCTCTTCAGACACTGCGCCTCTTAACGGGCTGAAAGGGTCTATAATTCCATTAAACTCAAGTGCAGCTTTCTCAAGGTTTGCACCTTCAAATGGTTCAATATGGAAGTGAATAGTTGAAGCAGGTTGAAGATCACCGTGTTCATCCATTTTCAATGTTATTGCACAGATTTCTAATAGCGCATCTGTTTCAGAATTAAAGCCTGCAGTTTCGACATCAATGACCACGGGGAAATATCCGCGAAAGCGTTTATTGAGAGTTAATGTTTCATTTTCTACAGTCATAATTATTTTAGTTGGATGAACAAGCCGTGCATTATTGCAGATTCTTGCATTGAGCAAAACCGAAGAATCTAAGAATGAAACGGAATTTACTGTGATAACTGGCTAGAATTTTGCATTCTTTGGAGAAGGAAATTACAACGGCAATCAATCGCCGTTGCTCAGTAGTATGAAGAGAACAGTAAATATGAAGAAATGGGCCGCGATTAGCGCTGTATTAATGACAAATGTAATGGTTTCTCCAACGGCTTTTGCCTTGGATAAACGTTATGTTGCTACGCCCATACAGTCTACATGGCAGATGATTGCGAATACGCCTTTAGAGTGTCGTTTAGTTCATCCAATCCCAAACTATGGGGATGCGGAGTTCTCATCAAGAGCAAGTAAAAAAATCATTCTAGATTTTGAGTTGAAAATGCGTCGTCCAATGGGGGAGACAAGGAATGTTAGTCTTGTTTCTTTGCCACCATCATGGCGTCCGGGAGAGAGTGCAGAACGCATCACCAACATTAAGTTCTTTAAACAGTTTGACGGCTACATTGGAGGTCAAACAGCTTGGGGGATATTAGGCGAACTAGAAAAGGGGCGTTACCCGACGTTCAGTTATCAAGATTGGCAAAGCCGTGATCAGCGTATTGAAGTTGCGTTATCATCAGTGCTATTCCAACAAAAATACAATGTATTTAGTGACTGTATCGCCAACTTATTGCCTTACAGCTTCGAAGATATCGCGTTTACTATTTTGCATTATGATCGTAGTAGTGTTCAGTTAAATAAGGCGTCTCGAAAACGTTTAGCTCAAATAGCAGAGTACATTCGACACAACCAAGATATCGATTTAGTTCTGGTTTCAACATACACGGACTCCGTTGATAGCCGAAGTGTCAGTCAAAACCTATCCGAGCAAAGAGCCGAGGTTTTACGTGATTACTTTGAATCTCTTGGCTTGCCTGAAGACAGAATTGAAGTGCAAGGCTACGGTAAGCGTCGCCCAGTTGCCGATAACTCGTCTCCTATCGGAAAAGATAAGAACCGCCGTGTGGTTATCTCGCTAGGACGAACACAGGTATAGCGGTAAGTCTAACTAGTTAGTTCAGCTTAAACATTGAAATGAGATTACAGTTAGTTGCCGAGTCTAGGTGACTAACTTGTTTTGCGATGTAAGGGTTTGGGTGACGCTTGAGAAATTCAATCAACGCTTTTTTGCAGCAACCTAATGAGTCGATATACGATTCACACTGACTATTCGCACACTGAGGAACAAGGGAAAGTACTTTCTCCGAAGCGAGTTGCAAATACTTTAGCTCATATTTTTCATCACCTATTGTTCGCCAAAATTTTGCCATGTTATGGCAGGAGATGACAGACACAATGAGTCGCTCTTCAATTTCTATGTCTTCGACATGTGTCAGCTGGTCACTTATAGTTAAGGCTTGTTGGTAGTGAAGAATACTTCTTAGGTGATCACTTTGCTGCATGGCTACGTCAGCAAGCAGTGTATGTTCTTCCCACTCTCTCACACTCATGATTGTTTCTCTTTTGATTAAATGCAAATGAGAACCATTTCTATCACTTAATTAATAAAAAGGCAACGCTAGGTCACCTAATTGGGTATGAGTCTCAAAGATTAGCTGCCTAATCCTTCAGATGCACTTTTACTTTGAATAAGCTCAATCATGTAGCCATCTGGGTCTTTAACAAAAGCAATCTCAGTGGTTCCACCTTTGACTGGACCTGGTTCACGAGTAATAACACCACCTGCTGCTCTTATTGCTTCACAAGTCGTATATATATCATCAGCACCAATTGCGATATGGCCAAAGGCATTACCTAGCTCATAGTCACTGGTTCCCCAATTGTAGGTAAGTTCGATAACTGAGCCTTGCGATTCGTCACCATAGCCGACGAATGCCAGTGTGTATTCATACTCTTTGTTTTCATTGGTTCTAAGCAGGGTCATCCCCATAACTTTTGTGTAGAACTCAATGGATTTATCTAAGTCTCCAACACGTAGCATCGTGTGAAGAATTCTTCCGTTTGACATAGTGGGCTCCTAGCTTTCTGGGTATATTTTTTCTTTAAATTCACAGAGATCTTCGATCATACAGCTACCACAACGTGGTTTTCTGGCTATACAGGTGTAGCGACCATGTAAGATAAGCCAGTGGTGTACATCAACTTTAAATTCTTTTGGAACAACTTTAAGGAGTTTTTTCTCGACATCATCGACGGTTTTTCCCATCGCAAACTTGGTTCGGTTAGATACACGATAGATATGAGTATCAACAGCGATTGTTGGCCAACCAAAAGCGGTGTTGAGAACAACGTTGGCCGTTTTACGCCCAACACCAGGAAGGGCCTCAAGCGCTTCACGATTCTCAGGGATTTCACTATTGTGCAGCTCAACCAGCATTCGGCAGGTCTTGATGACGTTTTCTGCTTTAGAGTTAAACAGCCCGATGGTTTTGATGTACTTTTTCACACCGTCTACACCCAAGTCGAGGATCGCTTGTGGCGTATTCGCAATAGGGTAGAGCTTATCTGTTGCTTTGTTTACGCTGACATCAGTCGCTTGAGCGGATAATAATACGGCAATCAAAAGCTCAAAAGGGGTATCCCAGTTAAGCTCGGTTTGAGGATTAGGGTTATCGTCCCTAAGGCGAGTTAAAATTTCTGCGCGCTTTTCGTTATTCATTTTAGTTTCGCTTACATCTTAATTAATAGCATCACAGGCATTAGTTTGTAACTCGTGCTCGCTCGATGGCCGCTTTTTTTGCTTTAGGTTTGCGAGCTGCCATTTGTGAATCGATGACGTTTTTTATCGCAATGATGAAACCCACACCAATAAAAGCACCAGGAGGAAGAAGAGCCAATAAAAAGCTATTATCGAACTGGAATATTTCAATTCGAAGTGATTGAGCCCAAGAACCTAATAAAATATCCGCACCATCAAATAGTGTACCGTTACCAAGCACTTCACGTATTGCGCCTAGTAAAACTAGAACGGCTGTCATCCCAAGCCCCATCCACAAACCATCTAAAGCCGAGGGAAGAACACTGTTTTTAGATGCAAAAGCTTCAGCTCGGCCAATGATCACGCAGTTAGTCACAATCAGTGGAATAAAAATGCCCAGAGACAAATATAAACCGTAGGTATAGGCGTTCATGAGTAACTGAACACAAGTAACTAGAGAGGCTATGATCATAACGAAGACCGGAATACGAATCTCTTTATGGACGTATTCTCTTAGTAAAGAGACCGCTACGTTTGAGCCTACAAGCACCAATAGTGTTGCAATACCCAGCCCTAATGCATTTGTGACGGTCGAAGAGACTGCCAATAATGGACAAAGCCCAAGCAATTGAACGAGGGCAGGGTTGTTATCCCATAGGCCATTTTTCATTAGCTCTTTATGATCACTCATTAGAACCTCCACAGTTGAATGCTTGGCTGGTGAGTTGTTGGTGGTTCTCATTGACAAAAGAAACTGCATTTTTAACTGCGCCCACGACCGCTCTAGGCGTTATCGTTGCACCAGTAAACTGATCAAATTGACCACCATCTTTACGGACTTTCCAAGTATCTTGATTCGTATCAGTCACTGTTTTTCCGACAAAGCCTAAGATCCAATCGCTAATACGTAGGTCAATTTTATCGCCAAGTCCCGGTGTCTCTTGATGAGATAAAACACGTGTACCTGTAATGTTCCCTTGCTGGTTAATACCAACAATCACTTTTATAGCACCGTTATAACCATCAGGAGCAATGGCTTCAATGGCAATAGCACTAGGTTGCCCATTTAATGTAGCAAAATAGGCTGGCATTGGATCATTCGTACCAAGGGCTGAATGAGTGACCAAGCTACACGATTGATATAGATCGTTGTCATGGAGTGATTCCGGGATCACTTGATTCAAAATAGTGAGTAGCTGAATTTTTTCTTGTTGACGGATGGTATCTTTCGTCAGGTGGTGAGTCACTGCAACGAGCCCTGTTGTTGCGCAGGCAAAAATTGCCAGTGTCAGTCCGTTTTTACGAATCGCCGCTAACATAATTTTCCTTAATGCCCATAGGTACGTGGTTTGGTGTAGTAGTCGATCATAGGTACGCACATATTAGCCAGTAATATTGCAAATGCGATACCGTCTGGGAAGCCGCCCCAGCTACGGATGACGAAGACTAAGAACCCAATGAAGGCACCGAAAACGATACGCCCCTTTACTGTTGTAGAAGCTGATACAGGGTCGGTGGCAATGAAAAATGCCCCAAGCATGGTTGCTCCCGACAGTATATGAAGAATTGGGCTTGCCGTTTCTCCTGGAGTTATCATGAAAAAGAAGCTACTCACGATAATCAAACTGGCTAAGAATGAGACAGGAATATGCCAGTCAATAACTTTGAGTTTTATTAGCAGTAAACCGCCAGCGAGATAGGCAAGATTTACCCACTCCCAACCAATTCCAGCAAAGCCATGAAATTGAGGCTGCTTCATTGCTTCTGATGCAGTGCTACCTGAATGAAGCGCTGTCTTAAAAGCGTCTAAAGGTGTTGCCATAGTCACGCCATCGATACCCGTACGAATCTGGGCGAGAGACAATCCTTCATGGTTAAAACCGCTAAATATAAGCGAAAATGCATCAATAAAGTAAACAGGATCTTGGTTTAACTCTACAGGTGTAATCCACGAGGTCATTTGTACTGGAAAGGAAATGAGTAGTACAACATAGGCCACCATGGCAGGGTTGAAGATGTTTTGCCCGATACCGCCATAGAGATGCTTGGCAATAATAATCGCGAAGATGAGACCGATAACGATGATCCACCATGGTGAATAGGGTGGGATAGCAACAGCAAGCAACCAAGCTGTGACTAACGCACTGTAATCACGTAAAGCAGACAAAGGGTGGCGCTTTCTAATCAGCAAGACCGCTGTTTCAAGTAGGACGGCAATAAAGAGAGCAAGCAATAGTTGGATAATAGTGCCCCAACCAAAGAAGTAAGTTTGTGCCACAAGGCCGGGTAGCGCCGCGAGCATTACCCACTTCATTAAATCTGGGGTGCTTTTTTTGCTATGCGTATGTGGGGAGCTGGCGATAAAAAAGGCCACTACTGTTTCTCCTCAGAATTATTTTGTTCATTCGGTATCTGCTCTTTTTGTGCCTTGCGAGCTTTGGCTCTGGCAATGGCAGCGGCGACAGCGGCTTTTTTAGGGTCGTCTTCACTAGAGTTAGCCGGTTCAGGTTTAACGGATTCTTCAGTTTTACTCTGCTCGGCCTTACGAGCTTTGGCTCTGGCAATGGCAGCGGCAACAGCGTCTTTTTTAGGGTCGTCTTCGCTAGAGTTAGCCGGTTCAGAGTTAACGGATTCTTCAGCTTTGCTCTGCTCAGCCTTGCGAGCTTTGGCCCTGGCAATGACTGCAGCGACAGCGGCTTTTTTAGGATCGTCTTCGCTAGAGTTAGCCGGTTCAGGTTTAACGGACTCTTCAGCTTTGCTCTGCTCTGCCTTACGAGCTTTGGCCCTGGCAATGGCAGCGGCAACAGCGGCTTTTTTAGGGTCGTCTTCGCTAGAGTTAGTTGGTTCAGGTTTAACGGATTCTTCGGCGGTACTCTGTTCCGCCTTGCGAGCTTTGGCTCTGGCAATGGCAGCGGCAGCAGCGGCTTTTTTAGGGTCGTCTTCGCTAGAGTTAGTTGGTTCAGGTGTAACCGATTCTTCAGCGGTACTCTGTTCCGCTTTACGAGCTTTGGCTCTGGCAATGGCGGCAGTAACAGCGGCTTTTTTAGGGTCGTCTTCGCTAGAGTTAGTTGGTTCAGGTGTAACGGATTCTTCAGCGGTACTCTGTTCCGCTTTACGAGCTTTGGCTCTGGCAATGGCTGCAGCAATAGCAGCTTTCTTAGGATCGCCTTGGCTAGAGTCGTTGTCGTTAGAAGAAGCTTGCTCTGTAGTCGGCATTTCAGCTCCTGATGACTCCATCAGTGCTTTTTTCTGTTTCGCTTGCTGTTTTCGCTCGGCTCGCAGTCGACTCATATCTGAGTTATCAGGTTCACCCGATTCCGTTGCTTGTTGAGCTTGCTTAGCTTTAGCTCTGGCAATCGCCGCCGCAACGGCAGGTTTAGCGGTGGGCGTGTTGTTCTCGCTAGCATTGGATTCTTGTTGAGCTTTAACTCGAGCAATTGCCGCAGCGACAGCATCGTCACCATCGGATTTTTTCATTTCGCTTCGACGTTTATCCGCCGCTTTTTTAAATCGATTCTCTCTTTCTTCTTTTGCTCTTTCTAGTCGAGTATTTCGTTCTTCAAAGCGTTGGCGTGCACGTTCTGCAGCTTGAGCTTCTTCTTTACGTGAGCGAATTTCTGCTTTGGCTTGGCGGTAATATTGCACTAAAGGTATTTCGCTAGGGCAAACATAGGCACAAGCACCACATTCGATACAATCCTGAAGATTAAGCTCCGTGCATTTCTCATACTCTTCTGATTTAGCATACCACTGTAGCTGTTGTGGCAATAAAGACGATGGACAGACTTCGGCACATTGCCCGCAGCGAATACACTCCATCTCATATTTGTTTGACGGCAGCTCTTTCGCGCTAGGCGCAAGAATACAGTTACTTGTTTTCGTAATAGGTACAAGGGTGTGCGGAAGAGTAAAGCCCATCATAGGCCCACCCATTATAATCCTAGGGTTCTTTCTTAGAGCCTTGTATTTGAATTGTTCCAATAACGTATCAATAGGGGTACCAATAAGGGTCCATACGTTTCGTGGCTGAGGAAAGCAATCGCCAGTTAAAGTCACTATGCGCTCAATTAACGGCTCACCATCGAAAACGGCTCGCTTGATAGCGTACATTGAAGCTACATTTTGAACCAACATACCTATATCAGCAGGAATACCATCATTGGGTACTTCTTGATTGGTGAGCAACTTAATTAGTTGCTTTTCACCACCTGATGGGAATTTAGTGGGTACAACTCGAATCACAATGTCTTTATCTTTTGCGGCTAACTCTAGTGCTTGTATAGCTTCAGGTTTGTTGTCTTCTATGGCGATAATGGTAAGTTTCGGCGTGAGAATATGCTCAACAACCTCGATACCGAGTAAGATTTCATCCGCGTAATGCTGCATCAATACATCATCAGCCGTAATAAAAGGTTCACACTCAGCAGCGTTGATAATCAACAAATCCGTTTTTGATAGTCCGGATTGGATTTTTTTTGCAGTAGGGAAGCCCGCACCGCCCATACCTGAAATACCAGATAAACGAATATGTTCAATGAGCGTGTCGGCAGACTCATTACGAAAATTGTCGATGATATTTTTCTCGCACCAACGCTCTTGGCCGTCGGGTGAGATGACGATGCATAATTCACTAAAACCTGATGGGTGACTGGTTGTTCTTGGTTCAATCGAAGTGATCACGCCGGAGGTTGGTGCGTGAACAGGAAGCATCATTGTGGTTGTGTACTTTGTAAGAGGCTGTCCTTTTAGAACCGTTTCACCCGCTTTAACAATCAAGTTGCCCGGCTTTCCGATGTGTTGCTTTACCGGCAAAATAACTTCTGAAGGTAACTCCGTATTAATAGGAGGCAACTTATTGGATTGAGTTTTATTTTCTTGTGGATGAACACCACCATGGAAATCCCACAGAGTCCCTGTTTGTATTTGTTCAATCAGTGAAGGCATACTCATTTCGAAGTACCTTCCACTTGGCTTTTCGGAAGGACAGAGTCGCTAATGTTGACGACAGGAATTGAATTCATTTGCCATTTCCAGTTGTCAGTCGTTGGGGCTATAGGGATCATTTCAATACAATCTGTAGGGCAAGGGGCAACGCACAGGTCACAGCCTGTACACTCATCTTTGATTACGGTATGTAGCGCTTTGGTTCCGCCAACAATGGCATCAACAGGGCAAGCTTGAATACACTTAGTACAACCGATACACATATCTTCGTGAATATAGGCGACCGTTTTTATTGCATCTTCAAGGTCATGGGCAGACTCTTCTGCTTCAACACCCATAAGGTCTGCAAGCTTTTCAATTGTCGCTTGGCCACCTGGTGGACATTTATTTATTTTGTCTCCGTTGGCGATAGCTTCAGCATAAGGACGGCAGCCGGGGTAACCACATTGACCACATTGAGTCTGTGGCAGAATGCTGTCTATTTGCTCAACAATAGGGTCAGCTTTAACTTTGAATTTTATCGAGGCAAATCCTAGTAAAGCACCGAACAGAGCAGCAAGAGAGACAAGCGCAATAACAGCAATGACAATAGTGATCATTATAACTTCACCAAACCAGTAAAGCCCATAAATGCTAGAGCCATTAATCCTGCGGTGATCATGGCAATCGAAGCACCTTTAAATGGCGCAGGTACATCTGCGGCAGCTATTCGTTCTCGCATTGAAGCAAAAAGGATCAGAACCAGTGAGAAGCCAGCGGCTGCGCCGAATCCGTAGATAATAGATTCGATGAATGTGTGATTCTCGATGATATTAAGCAAAGCAACACCAAGTACAGCGCAGTTGGTGGTAATTAAAGGCAGGAAAATACCAAGTAATCGATACAGCGTTGGGCTTGTTTTATGAACGACCATTTCAGTAAATTGCACAACAACGGCAATAACTAAGATAAAACTCATCGTTCTAAGGTATTCAATACCTAGAGGTGCTAGCAGGTAGTTTTCAACTAGATAGGCACAGACAGACGCAAGCGTGAGCACAAATGTGGTCGCAAGCCCCATACCAATCGCCGTTTCGAGTTTTTTCGATACGCCCATAAACGGGCATAGGCCCAAAAACTTTACCAGTACAAAGTTGTTCACTAGCACAGTGCCAATCAACAACAAAAAATATTCGGTCATAATTATATGTATTTGAAATTCCGATCCTAATATTATCGTGCTTTGCTTGGCTAATAACAACTGACGATCAGTAAGGTTTTACTGTTTTTGAGTGAAAAATTAGTAGTTCTAAGGTTTTAGCCAGCGTAGCTCTGATAAAAGTGACAATTATCTAGTATGAAATCTTAGATTTCAGCCTGAACGCGATTGGTTATATTAAGAGTTTCTGTGTCGAAAAACGAGAAAGGCCCAGTCAAAAGACTGGGCCTTAAAATTTGGCTCCCCTTGCAAGACTTGAACTTGCGACATACGGATTAACAGTCCGCCGTTCTACCAACTGAACTAAAGGGGAATTGCTGTAAAGCGGGGCGAATATTAACGACAGCTTTTGATAGTGTCAACTCTTTGGGATAAGAAAATAGTTAATTTTTTTAAGTGAATTTTCTTTACTTTCTCTAATGCCTTGTCGTTGTTGGGCTACGTTTACTTATCCACTAAAATTGTGGATAAGTGTGTTAATTAAGTGGTAAAACAGCCTTTGACCCGCTTTAGTGGTGCTATTACTCTAATGCTGGCGACAGAGAAGGATTGATCTAATGGCTTGTTATTTAAGAATAAATTTTAGAAAAGGTAAGAGGAAGCGGTAATGTAATAGAACAACTAAAACAAAGAATATTTGATCATCTACGCAAAAATGGGGAAATCATGTGAATAAAACAGAGGTTAGTTTCATGGTGTTCTTGGTGCAGGGCGAAAGATAATATCAGACTGAGGTTGGGATATCCAGTCTAATGATCTCACAAATTGGCATTTCTATAGATTCAAATGTGTTTTTTAGAAGATATCAAAATATAATTATTGCAGGTGTATATACATACAGCGACAATGATGAAAATGAGATGTCATTGAAGTGGGGAAAAGATGAGTAAAGTGTTTAATTTAAAGTCTGATTATCAACCAGCAGGCGATCAACCAACCGCGATTGAGAAGCTACTTGATGGTTTAGATTCTGGCCTGGCTCATCAGACCTTGCTTGGGGTTACGGGATCAGGAAAAACATTTACCTTAGCGAATGTTATTGCTGAGGCTCAACGCCCTGCTATCTTACTTGCACCGAATAAAACGCTTGCTGCTCAATTATATGGCGAAATGAAGTCGTTTTTCCCCAATAACTCTGTTGAGTATTTCGTTTCTTACTACGATTACTATCAGCCAGAAGCTTACGTTCCAACGACGGATACGTTTATTGAAAAAGACTCATCTGTTAATAAACACATTGAACAGATGCGTTTATCCGCAACGAAAGCACTTTTAGAAAGAAAAGATGCCATTATCGTTGCTTCAGTTTCTGCCATTTATGGTTTGGGTGACCCTCAATCTTATCTAAAAATGATGCTTCACGTTACTCGTGGCGATGTCATGAATCAGCGTGATATTTTACACCGCTTGGCAGAGCTTCAATACTCACGAAACGATGTCGCTTTTGAACGGGGGCAATTTAGAGTGCGTGGAGAGGTCATTGATATCTTCCCCGCAGAGTCAGAACAAGATGCAGTTAGACTTGAAATGTTTGATGATGAAATCGACTGCATTAGTGTATTTGATCCCCTAACCGGTGCAATTAAACAACGTGATTTAGCTCGCTATACGATATATCCCAAAACTCACTATGTAACGCCTCGAGATCGAATACTAGATGCCATTGAGCATATAAAGGTCGATTTAAAAGAACGACAAACCTACCTGTTGGATAACAACAAGCTGCTTGAAGAGCAAAGAATTAGCCAGAGAACGCAATTTGATTTAGAGATGATGAATGAACTTGGTTTCTGTTCTGGTATTGAAAACTACTCTCGTTATTTAAGTGGACGAAAAGAGGGCGAGCCGCCTCCAACATTGTTCGATTACTTACCAGATAATGGTGTCCTTATTATTGATGAGTCGCACGTAACCGTCCCTCAAATAGGGGCAATGTTTAAAGGTGACCGATCACGTAAAGAAACCTTAGTTGAATTTGGCTTCCGACTGCCTTCTGCTCTTGATAACCGTCCGTTAAAGTTTGAAGAGTTTGAATCGTTAGCGCCGCAAACTATTTTCGTTTCCGCGACACCAGGAAACTATGAGTTAGAAAAATCAGCCGATGACATCGCAGATCAAGTTGTACGTCCTACAGGGCTATTAGACCCACAGCTTGAAGTGCGCCCGGTTGCGACTCAGGTGGATGATCTATTATCTGAAATTCGCATTCGTTCTAAGAAAGATGAAAGGGTACTCGTTACCACGCTCACGAAAAGAATGGCAGAGGATTTAACCGAGTATTTGACCGAGCATGATGTCAAAGTTCGATATCTTCACTCTGATATCGATACCGTTGAACGAGTAGAGATCATACGCGACTTACGTCTGGGTGAATTTGATGTGTTAGTGGGTATTAACTTACTTCGAGAAGGCTTGGATATGCCTGAGGTTTCCCTTGTTGCTATTTTAGATGCAGATAAAGAAGGCTTCTTACGTTCTGAGCGTTCATTAATACAGACCATTGGTCGTGCAGCACGTAACCTTGAAGGTAAAGCGATTCTATACGGTGACCGGATTACTAAGTCGATGAAAAAAGCGATGGATGAAACGAATCGTCGTCGCGAAAAGCAACAAGCACATAATGAAGCGCAAGGTATTGTCCCGCAAGCGTTAAAGCGTAGTGTGAAAGACATTATGGAAATTGGTGATATTGCTAAGACAAGAAACCAGAAGGCGAATAAGCAGGTGCCGCTGTCTAAAGTGGCCGAGCCTTCAATGGCATACAATGTACTCACTCCACAAGAACTGGATAAAGAGATCGCTAAATTGGAAGCTCAGATGTATCAACATGCTCAAGATTTAGAGTTTGAACTTGCTGCTGATAAACGGGATCAAATCGGTAAATTACGAGAGCAGTTTATAACTAATAGTTAAAACAGTTTATAACCACTAGCTAGAGGTTCTACTAGTGGTAGAAAGGGCTGAGCAGGTAAAAAAAAGCCAATAGATAAATACGTCTATTGGCTGTAATTTGTGGATATTGTATCCACTAACAACGTCAGTTGGCTAGGTAACCTGTTAAGGTCATAATGATAGAAGCATCTTTTAGACCAGTAAAAATTCATGATATTCGCCACAAACCTAACCCTTTAGTGTTATATTTGTGGTCGCTATTTGCAAAATGCAATTCGTAATGCAATTATTTAGGAAAATGCAAATAACTATTGGCTAGGTTATGCAGCAATTATCAGATGTTCACAAATCAAAATATTTATTGATGGTGGAAGATACGGCGTCCGTCGCCGCTCTTTATCGATCCTACCTGACTCCTCTTGGTCTCGACATTAACATTGTCGGTACAGGGCGTGATGCTATTGATAGCTTAAAAAATCGCACACCTGACCTTATACTTCTCGATTTACGACTGCCGGATATGACGGGCATGGATGTACTTGAGAGCGTAAAACACATCCACCCTGATGTACCTGTTATATTTATGACTGCTCATGGCTCTATTGATACGGCCGTTGAAGCAATGCGTTTGGGCGCACAGGATTTCCTAATTAAACCGTGCGAAGCGGATCGGTTGCGTGTCACGGTGAATAACGCCATTCGCAAAGCGAGTAAGCTCAAGAATAAAGAAGATTACCCCGGCAATCAGAATTACCAAGGCTTTATTGGCAGTAGTCAAACGATGCAAGCCGTCTACCGGACGATCGATTCCGCAGCCATGAGTAAAGCGAGTATCTTTATTACAGGCGAGAGTGGTACTGGTAAAGAAGTGTGTGCAGAAGCGATTCACGCGGCGAGCAAACGGGGTGACAAGCCCTTTATTGCGATCAACTGTGCCGCCATTCCTAAAGACCTTATTGAAAGTGAGTTATTTGGTCATGTAAAAGGCGCATTTACTGGCGCGGCTACCGATAGGCAAGGCGCAGCAGAGGCAGCCGATGGCGGTACACTATTTCTTGATGAACTGTGTGAAATGGATCTCGACTTACAAACAAAATTGTTACGCTTTATACAAACAGGCACGTTTCAGAAAGTCGGTTCATCGAAAATGAAAAGTGTCGATGTTCGTTT
Organism: Vibrio lamellibrachiae; assembly: GCF_050337265.1. Taxonomy (NCBI): domain Bacteria; kingdom Pseudomonadati; phylum Pseudomonadota; class Gammaproteobacteria; order Vibrionales; family Vibrionaceae; genus Vibrio; species Vibrio lamellibrachiae. The sequence continues at coordinate 980,302 of NZ_JAKJSU010000004.1, read as the reverse complement.
TGTATGTGCGACCAATCGAGACCCGTGGAAGGAAGTCCAAGAAGGTCGCTTTAGAGAGGATCTCTACTACCGTTTGTACGTTATTCCTTTGAATTTACCGCCACTTAGAGAGCGTGGTGAAGATGTGATTGAAATAGCCTATTCTTTATTGGGGTTCATGTCTAACGAAGAAGGTAAAGGGTTTGTACGTTTATCGCCAGAGGTCGTGGAGTGTTTCAATCGCTTTGAATGGCCCGGTAACGTAAGGCAATTACAGAATGTATTGCGAAATGTTGTGGTACTCAATAATGGTAAAGAGATCACTCTAAACATGTTACCACCACCGCTGAATTTACCGATCGATAACCAGATTCGCGTTCAGCCAAGCGTTAAAGAGCAAGTATCAGTGCATGAAATTTTCCCGCTATGGCTCACGGAAAAAACAGCGATTGAACAAGCTATTGAAGCGTGTGAAGGGAATATACCGCGGGCAGCCGGATATTTGGATGTCAGTCCATCAACGATTTATAGAAAATTGCAAGTATGGAACAGTGACAAGTAACGATGGATATATTAAACAGCCAAAAAATCGAGCGACTCTCGAATGAGATTGGACAAGAAAATGTGCCCGTATTATTGGATATATTTCTTGGTGAATTGAATCTGTATATGAAAACGCTTCTCGACGAAGAAGGGTTAGATAAGGCAGATTACCTAAGGGAAATAAGTCATGCGCTAAAAAGCAGTGCCGCAAGTTTCGGAGCCGATAAGCTATGCCAGTTTTCTATCGATTTAGATAGCAAAATAAAAGCAGGCATAGAACTCAACCCCGTTGTTGATGCTGCTCAGATGATTAAAATTCTCGATACCACCAGAGAGGCTTATCAGTCACTCGTAGCCAAATAGCGAGCATTAGTGCTAAATAACCACAAAAGGTGCGTTATTTAGCACTCGTTAGTTATGGTGAACGAACTAACGGTTAATCAGATCTTCCACCGCAGATTGAAGTTTGCTTCTATCATGTCGCCAATCTCGATTTGGCGAAGCAAGCTCGGTGGTCAAACAGTACCAATCCTTATCAATCTCCGGATGAGGCGTATCACCAAGTACAACGTCTATCTTCCTACCTTGGCAAGCTCTCTCACACCACTCTAACTTCTGTTTTAAACTCATTCGTCCTGCAGGGCCGAACTCTGGCGACAAGTTTTCGACGAAAACCAATTTAGCCTTGTTGTTTGCTGCAATGGCTTTTCCAATTTCAGGCAAGAGTAGTGGCGGCATAATGCTGGTCAAAAAGCTTCCTGGTCCTAAAACGATGCAGTCCGCGTCTTCAATAGCGAGAACACCTTCTTTAGTTGCGGGCACTTCAGGTGATAAATCTAATCGCATCAGGTTATCGGTCATCTCATCAACGTTTGTTTCGCCTGTGACCCATTTACCTTCCGTAGAGAGAGCCGCTAAATCGGAAGGGTGCTCAGACATCGGTACGATATTTACATCGACTTTGAGCATATTTCGAATTAGCTGAATCGCTTCAAATGGACGAACTGATAGATTATCAAGAGCCGTTAACATTAGATTACCAAGGTTGTGCCCATCTAACTCGCCAGCGCCTTTGAATCGATACTCAAACATCATTGAACTAATGGAAGGATCGGTAATGAGCTGATTGATACAATTTCGAGTATCTCCCCATGCTATTCCGCCTTGGCAATGGCGAATTCGACCTGTTGAACCACCATTATCTGTCGTGGTAACAATCCCCGTAGCATTAGAGCCAAAATCTTTAAGCGCAGCAAGCATTCGACCTAATCCGTGACCGCCACCAATGGCAACCACTTTTTTAGATGAGTATAAAGTCATGTCATTCTTCTTTCTGTAGGGGCGTTATTTCGCATATTTCGCCTTATTTGGGTCGATACTAAGTCAACTCCGCTATATCTCTATAAATTTAGTGTAATTATGAGGCTTTAAATACTCAAAAGTGGTTATTTTTGTTCGGGACGATAATTTTTTGACCGCGAGGGTAGAATCGTATTGAAATATTAAGTATTTTATAAAATAGCTACCAGTAGTGTGCTTTAGCTGCACTGGTTGCCATAACTCCGAGCTCATTTAGCTAAGTTCACCACGTCGGTAAGGATAAGCGGAATGAGCCAGTGACTAACAGTCACCAGGGTTGAATTAGAAATGATTCCGCCTCCCGTATTTGGAAAGGTGTTCCGTGGCGCAACAATTCGAAGATCAATTTAACCGCAAGTTTTATTACTTGCGGTTATCTGTTACAGATGTCTGTAACTTCAAATGTAATTACTGTTTACCTGATGGCTATAAGCCTTCGGGGCAGAAAAACTCATCTTTTTTAACCGTTCCCGAAGTGAAACGTGTCGTTTCTGCTTTCGCTGACTGCGGTACCTCAAAAGTGCGTATTACCGGCGGTGAGCCAAGCCTACGTAAAGACTTTATTGATATCATTGATGCCGTTTCTTCAACTTCTGGTATTGAAAAAGTGGCAACGACGACCAATGGCTACCGTATGGAAAAGCAGGTCGCAGACTGGCAGCAAGCTGGTCTTACCCATATCAATGTGAGCCTCGATAGTTTAGACCCTCGCATGTTTCATCAAATCACGGGCGAAAATAAATTTGCTCAAGTGATGGGTGGAATCGATCGGGCTTTTGAAGTGGGTTACTCACAGGTGAAAGTCAATGTCGTATTGATGAAAGACCTTAATGCTCACGAGCTGCCAAGTTTTCTTAATTGGATTAAAGACCGCCCGATTCAGCTCCGCTTTATCGAGCTGATGCAAACCGGTGAGATGGACGACCTTTTCAATAAGCACCATGTCTCTGGTGTCGCAATACGTAATCAGCTGATTGCCAACGGTTGGATTTTAAAAGTCCGCGCCGTTAATGATGGCCCTGCTCAGGTTTTTGTTCATCCTGATTATCAAGGTGAAATAGGGCTCATTATGCCTTACGAGAAAAGCTTCTGTGAGAGCTGTAACCGATTACGCGTCTCTGCGCGAGGCAAGCTACATATGTGCTTGTTCGGCGATCACGGCGTAGAGTTACGCGACTTACTAGAGAGCGATTTTCAACAAAATGCGCTCATGGCTCGCATCTCACAGCAGTTGCAAAATAAATCCCAGAGCCATTTCTTACATGATGGCAATTCAGGAATTACTCCTCATTTAGCATCGATTGGTGGCTAGTTGACTTTTAGTGGTCAACTAGAAGACGAGCGCCCTAGTGCGCTCGATATACACGCCTCACAGATGAATTATTAAAAACTTAAAAATAGGTGAACAAATGGGTCACGCAGAAAGCAAATTTCAAGCAGCAAATATCGCAGTTCTTACCGTTTCAGATACTCGTACCGAAGAGAACGACACGTCAGGCGGTTACTTAGCTGAACAGGCAAAAGAAGCTGGCCACAATGTTGTAGACAAACAAATCGTGATTGATGACATGTACAAAATCCGTGCGATTGTTTCACAGTGGATTGCTGATGAATCGGTTCAAGCAGTTGTCATTACTGGAGGTACTGGCTTTACCTCTCGTGATAGCACCCCTGAAGCATTAGTTCCATTGTTTGATAAGCAAGTTGAAGGTTTTGGTGAGCTGTTCCGCACAGTCTCTTATGAAGAGATTGGCACTTCGACGATTCAATCTCGTGCAATTGCAGGGTTTGCAAATCATACGGTGATTTTCGCTATGCCAGGTTCGACAGGTGCTTGCCGTACCGCGTGGACTAAGATCATCAAACAGCAATTGGATGCAAGCCATCGCCCATGTAACTTTATGCCGCATCTTTCGGTATAGAGGAGTCAACTATGAGCGAATTAACACATATTAATGCGTCGGGCGAAGCCAACATGGTTGATGTATCGGCTAAAGCAGAAACCGTTCGTGAAGCAAGAGCGGAGGCTTTTGTTTCTATGTCGGCAGAGACACTTAACTTGATCGTTTCAGGTCAGCACCATAAAGGTGACGTGTTTGCTACCGCGCGTATCGCTGGCATACAGGCGGCTAAAAAGACTTGGGATCTAATCCCACTATGTCACCCTCTGTTACTGACGAAAGTAGAAGTTCAGTTGGAAGCCTTAGAAGCTGAGAATAAAGTACGTATTGAATCTGTTTGTAAATTGGCCGGTAAGACTGGCGTTGAAATGGAAGCATTAACCGCTGCGTCGGTTGCTGCTCTGACTATTTACGACATGTGTAAAGCCGTACAAAAAGACATTGTTATAGAGCAAGTACGTCTGCTTGAGAAAAGTGGCGGTAAATCTGGTCACTTTAAGGTGGAGTCATGATTAAGGTTCTCTTTTTTGCTCAGACTCGCGAGTTGGTGGGTGTTGATAGTGTCGAATTGGACGCGACGTTTGATACAGTAGAACAAGTACGTGCTCACTTAGTACAGCAAGAAGGTAAGTGGGACATAGCACTCGAACAAGGCAAGCTATTGGCGGCAGTAAATCAAAGTATTGTTCCGCTTGATTCATCAATTGTTGATGGCGATGAAATTGCCTTCTTTCCTCCCGTTACTGGAGGTTAAAGATGGATAACCGAGTTAGCGTCCAATATGGAGATTTTTCTGTAGCGGATGAATATGACTATTTAGCTAAGGGCACCCAGTCCGGCGCTGTTGTTACGTTTATTGGTAAGGTTCGCGATATGAACTTGGGCGATAACGTAACCGGACTGTCGCTAGAGCATTACCCTGGCATGACTGAAAAAGCGCTGTCAGAGATCTGCGATCAGGCAGAGAGCCGATGGTCGTTATTAAACTTACGTGTGATTCATCGTGTGGGTGATCTCGATATTGGTGATCAGATTGTCTTTGTCGGTGTTTCTAGTGCACATAGAGGTGCAGCGTTTGAAGCGTGTGAGTTCATTATGGATTATCTGAAAACCAAAGCTCCGTTTTGGAAAAAAGAACGAACCACGGAAGAAACTCGCTGGGTGGAATCGAGAGACTCAGATGCTAAAGCTGCAGAGCGGTGGAATAACAAATAGCAGGCATGGAAAATGCTTAGATAAAGGTTAACTTCGGTTAACCTTTTTTGATCATGCAGCACAAGATGAGATCAATAGTTTTGCCATACTAGAGAAAGGTGAGCGAAGGGGAGTTTAAGGCGTGGTAAGCAGAAAAGTGATTAAACGTGCTGTGTTGATTGCGCTGATCGTAGGAACATTGCTAAATATCATTAACCAATACGACGCAATTTTTGGTGGCGTGGCCATTCAATGGCTAAAAGCGGTTCTAACTTACTGTGTTCCCTTCGGCGTTTCACTGGTAAGCAGTGTGATTACAATGAGAGATATCGCACAAGAACAGAAAAATAGTGGCTAAGTCATTTAGTTAGAAGTCAGGCCACATGGGGCTTAACCGATTAATAGGAAAAATCTATTGATAAAATTGGCCAAAACCATTTAGTAAAATCAAGAAATTAGACAACAATTACCTTATACGCAGTAAAAATTGTAGCTTAAGGAGTAAGTTATGGAATCACAAAGAGTAAAAGACTATATGACGCTTCAGGCGGTAACATTTAAGCCTGACATGTCATTAAGTGTGGCTTTACAGAAAGTAATGAAATGTACGCATCTTGGTGGTCCAGTTATAGATGATCAGGAGAAAGTGATCGGTTTTCTATCTGAGCAAGACTTACTCGATAAGCTGGTAAAAGTTAGCTATTTCTGCCAAGACACGCACCTAGTGAGTGATTGTATGCACCAAGAAGTGCTCTCGGTATCACCAGAAACAACCATTATAGAGATGGCCGACAAAATGAAAGTTGGTAAACCTAAGGTGTATCCGGTGATTGATAATGAAAAATTGGTCGGAATAATCAGTCGTCGTGATGTTCTGCGTGCAATCGGAAAGAGTATTGATGATTGCTTTAAGCATCCTGTGTGATAGTTTGTAGCTAATATATAAAAGTAACAAAATGTAAGGCGCATAATTTAATGCGCCTTTCTTTTTTACTAAAAGCAATGCTCTAGGAGAACACGATGTCAAACCAGACCGCTAAATTTGTCGAAGGCTCAACGATGAGGCATATCCTTGTCATGTCTGGTGCGGGGTCTGTTGGTTTGATGGCACTTTTTGTAGTCGATCTGCTTGATATGCTGTTTATCAGTATGCTCGGTCAAGTTGAATTGGCTGCAGCTGTTGGGTTTGCTGGTAGTTTAGTGTTCTTCTCAACATCAATATCGATTGGTACGTCCATTGCGATGGGGGCATTGGTCTCGAAGGCCATTGGTTCTAAGAAACGTGATTATGCGCGGCAGCTCAGTGCTAGCATTATGACGACAGCTTTCGTTATTAGCTCGATTGTCTGTGCGCTGATGTATGTTTATATCCCAGAGTTACTTGCGCTGATTGGCGCTCAGGGATTCGCAGCGGAAAGGGCTCAAGCTTATCTAGAGATATTGTTACCTAGTGGACCTGTAATTGCTCTAGCAATGGCTGCGGGCGCAGGGTTACGTTCGGCGGGTGATGCAAAGCGGTCTATGTGGGCAACCTTATCGGGCGGGTTAGTGAATGCGGTGTTAGATCCGTTATTTATCTTTGGCTTTGGTTGGAATGTCGAAGGTGCTGCCTTAGCATCGGTTATCGCTCGTTTCACCGTACTGTTCTTCTCTCTGTATCCACTGATCAAGGTTCATAAGTTGGTCGCAAGACCTTCGTTTGTCGTTTGGCAACGCAATTTGAAAGTCATTTTGGCCATTGCTGCACCTGCGATTATTACTAATATCGCAACACCAGTGGGTAACGCAATAGTGACTTCTTCAATCGCTCAGTTTGGTGAGAATTTTGTCGCAGGCTATGCGGTGATAGGACGCCTTATTCCCGTCTGTTTTGCGGTTATTTTTGCTCTTTCTGGCGCTGTGGGCCCTATTATCGGGCAGAACTTCGGTGCAGAGCGTTTTGATAGGGTAAAAGAGACACTGAACAACTCGCTAATTGTGACTACAACGTACACCTTAATTGTTTGTGCTGTTCTCTATTTTGCTCAAGATCTGATTGTTGCTATGTTTAGCCTTGAAGGTGATGCGGCGATCATTGTTGCTGCTTTTTGTACTTACGTGGCGATAAGCTTTGTGTTTAATGGGACCCTGTTCGTCGCCAATACCTCATTTAACAATTTAGGTAAGCCATTGTATTCAACTGCGCTTAACCTAGGTAAAGCAACCATTGGAACACTTCCTTTTGTCTACTTTGGTGCGCAGTGGTTTGGTGCGCTAGGTGTTCTGTATGGGCAAGCGGTAGGTACGATTGTATTTGGTGTCATCGCGATGTTTATGCTCAGGAAACACATTGCTGGAATGATGCAGGGGCAAGAGCCAGAAATAGATGATGATCCTTCATTTACCTGTGTTAACTCTCAACCTTTTTGTACACATGATGCTGTTTTAATTGATGACGCAATTATCGATGAAGAGTTAATGGCCGTCATTCACCCTGATATTAAAAAAACCAATAAAACGAAATAAACCGTTTGACCTTGGAGTAGGCTCAAAGGTTTATACTTTCTGTAAACATAGCTCATTCTTTGAACATGGATTACGGAGAGAACAATATGTGCACAAAACATGCGGGTTGCCGCTCAAATAAGGTAGCGCCAGTTGCAACAGCAAGCAGCTCTTGCGCTGCCCCTAAAATAAACTCAATTCAAATGGCAGGTGTTGCGACGTCAGAATCTGGTTGCTGTGCTTCAGACTCTTGTGACAGTGGCGCGAGCCCTAATGATGAGGAAGGTGAGTCCGGTGGGTCCACAGCTACTGCTTCACCTGTTAAAGAAACAGCACAAACGTTATTGAGCCAAAGCTGGAAAATCGAAGGAATGGATTGTCCAGCATGTGCAAGAAAAGTAGAAACAGCCGTTAATAAAATCGATGGCATTGTAGAATCTAAAGTTCTATTCGCGACGGAAAAATTGGTCACAAAGTTTAACGACCCATCTATCGTCAATAGCATTGAACAAGCCGTGATCAATGCAGGCTTTACCTTTACCTCTCCAAACAATACTGCAAAGCCTGAGGTCCAAATGGGTTGGCAGTCAGTCATTAAGCAAAACATCAAAATTATCGCCATTGCTTTAGCGATGGTGTTCGCCGCACTAATTAAGCCGACACTTCCTCAAGTAAGTGAATGGTTATTTGTTTTTACTTGTTTAGCTGGTTTGTACCCGATTGGGAAGAAAGCACTGTTGCTGGCTAAATCCGGAACCCCTTTTTCGATTGAAACACTGATGAGCGTTGCTGCTTTAGGCGCTTTGTATCTTGGCGAAACTGTTGAAGCGGCGATGGTATTACTCTTGTTTCTTATCGGGGAACGTTTAGAAGCTTTTGCTGCATCAAGAGCAAGAAGTGGTGTTCAAGCTTTGATGGCTTTGGTTCCAGAAACCGCAACGAAAATTGTTGATGGTAAACGTGTTGATGTCTCAGTAAGCGAGCTTAACCCTGGTGATGTCATTGAGGTTTCACCCGGTGCTAGGCTTCCTGCAGATGGTACGCTTCACGATGAAGCCGCTAGTTTTGATGAAAGTGCGCTAACGGGCGAATCTATCCCTGTCGAACGTTATAAAGGCGAAGCTATCATGGCGGGTGCCGTTGTTGCGGATCGAGTCGTTCGTTTCACTATTACCTCAAAACAAGGTGAAAATGCGATTGATCGAATTCTGCATTTGATTGAAGAAGCGGAATCACGCAAAGCTCCGTTAGAGCGTTTTTTAGATAAATTCAGCCGTTGGTACACACCGTTAATGATGGTTGTCGCGTTAGCCGTTATTACCATGCCTCCTTTGTTATTTTCACAGCCATGGGAAACATGGATCTATCGTGGTTTAGCCTTGCTGCTTATCGCGTGTCCATGTGCTTTAGTGATTTCAACACCTGCAGCTATAACCTCAGGTCTTGCTGCGGCAGCGCGTAGAGGTGCACTGATTAAAGGCGGAGCGGCATTAGAGCAACTTGGTAAAATACAAACCGTGGCATTCGATAAAACGGGCACCCTAACTAAGGGTAAGCCTGAAGTGACGAATGTTATTGCGTTTGATCAGTGGCAAGAGTCGTCACTACTCGAAGTTGTCGGTGCGATTGAAGTGGGTTCAAGCCACCCTCTGGCTGTATCCCTAGTGAAACGAGCTGAGAGTATGGGAATTTCACTGCCTGAGGCAACTGAGAAACAAGCCTTGATTGGCAGTGGTGTTCGCGGCGTTGTGAATGGTGAGCACTATCAAGTGAGTGCCCCAAGTAAGATTGACTTTGAATTAGATAATCAAACCGTAGCAACGATAGAGAAGCTAGAAGACGAAGGTAAAACGGTTGTCGTCGCCATTAAAGGCAATATGGAATGCATTGGCATCATTGCTTGGCAAGATACGCTTAGAGAAGACGCAAAACAGGCGGTGAAAGCACTTCAATCTCTTGGTATTAACTCAATTATGTTAACCGGTGATAACCCTCGCAGTGCGCAGGCGATCAGTGGGTTAATCGATATCGATTTCAAAGCTAGCTTACTTCCCCAAGATAAAGTGAGTTATGTTGAACAACTCTCTCAAAACGACAATGTCGCGATGGTTGGCGACGGCATCAATGATGCGCCTGCGATGAAAGCGGCCAGTATCGGTATAGCGATGGGTGGTGGTACAGACGTTGCGCTAGAAACCGCCGATGCCGCTATTACTCATAACCGATTGGTTGAATTGTCGGGCATGATTGAGCTTTCAAGAGCGACGCTCGCTAACATCAGACAAAACGTGTTTTTAGCACTTGGTTTAAAATCCGTATTTTTGGTCACTAGCTTATTGGGTATTACAGGGCTTTGGGTTGCGGTATTGGCGGATAGTGGAGCAACAGCATTAGTGACATTAAACGCGCTACGATTATTGAAGTTTAAATCGAAGTTTAGTGATTAGGTCATGATGGCACTTTCACAACTCTATCGATGAAAAATATAAACGATGTAATTTGATAGCCACTTCAAATCGAAGTGGCTATCAATTTTATGAAACCAATTGTTCAATCCTGAACTTAAAGTGTGATGCCAATCGTTTTTCTGTGAAATGAAATGTCACTTGTGGTTTTTGGTTGTGATTGTGATCACTCTTTGTTGTGGTGAGGTTAGATACAGTAACCCTGTGAACAATAAACCTACAGTTCGTCCAATTAACGTAACGAATAAACCATAGCTGAATAAGCTGCAAAAGGAGTGACTTATGTCTCAAGCTGTTTTCCACTTAGGTATTACTGAAGCTGATCTACAAGGCGCAACACTTGCGATTATCCCAGGTGATCCTGCACGTGTACAAAAAATTGCTGAAGAGATGGAGAATCCAGTTTTTCTAGCAAGCCATCGTGAATATACGCTTTATCGTGCTGAACTAGATGGAAAACCAGTTGTAGTTTGTTCAACCGGTATTGGTGGCCCATCAACGTCTATCGCTGTTGAAGAGCTTGCGCAGCTAGGTGTTCGTACTTTCCTACGTGTTGGTACCACTGGCGCAATTCAGCCGCATGTGAATGTGGGTGATATGATTGTTTCAACAGGCTCAGTTCGTTTAGACGGCGCAAGCTTACACTTTGCTCCAATGGAGTTCCCTGCGGTAGCTGATTTCGAAGTCGCAACAGCAATGAAAGCAGCCGTTGAAGAGTCAGGTGCAAATGTACACATGGGCGTAACTGCTTCAAGCGATACGTTCTACCCAGGTCAAGAGCGTTACGATACATTCTCTGGTCGCGTAGTTAAGCGCTTCCAAGGTTCGATGCAAGAGTGGCAAGACATGGGCGTGCTGAACTTTGAAATGGAATCAGCAACGCTACTAACCATGTGTGCAAGCTCTGGCTTGAAAGCTGGCTGTGTTGCGGGTGTAATTATCAACCGTACTCAAAAAGAGACACCAGATCACGCAACGTTGAAGACGACAGAAGCGCGTTCAATCAAAGTTGTAGTAGAAGCTGCACGTAAGATGCTGTAACGATTCTTATCATATAGAAATACAGTTAGCTTGCCTTTGGCAAGTTATTGATTCAAAAGCCACTGATTCTTATCAGTGGCTTTTTTTTATCTATGTATTCAAGACGAGACAATAGCAAAAGCGTATTATTGAGGAAGAGCAGGGTATCAGTCGTTATATACTGGAATAATACTGCGTGATTTTTTCATCACAATTCAAAACTAATTATTGCTTTCCCATTTAAGGATTTTCATGAATTTAGCACTCATAGCTAGAAGAGCTGCGCCGCTTATCATTCTAGGTCTGTTTTTCATTGCTTCTAAGATACTTATCGCGACTAAAGAAGAACCCGAGCAGATAGCTATTGAGCCAACAGTACTTCGTATCGAAGTATTAGAAGCCAATCCTGAAACCGTTACTTTTCACGTCGATTCTTATGGTTTTGTTGAACCGAAATACCAGTCCAAAATTGTGAGTGAAATTTCAGGCCGAATCGTCATGTTAGCGCCTGATTTGCTGGTGGGTGGTTTGGTTAAAAAAGGTCAAGTACTGGCTAATATCGATCCCTCTGATTATGAAGCCGATCTAGAGCAGGCTAAGGCATCACTTGCTCAGGCGAAAGCATTGCTAGAAGAAGAACTGGCTAGAGCAGAAGTTGCTAAGCGAGATTGGGCTCACGTTGGCGAGGGGAAAGCGCCAAAATTGGGTTTACGGGTTCCACAGGTCAAACGAGAAAAAGCGAATGTGAAGTTTGCTCAGGCCGCAGTTAAACGTGCGATACGGAATGTTCAAAGAACCGTTATTCGGGCCCCTTTTGACGGTTTAGTGAGTGAGCGTCATGCCAGTTTAGGTGAGTACTTAACTGTCGGTGCACCAATCGCCGACATTTATGATACTAAGCAAGCAGAGGTCTCACTGCCTATTTCCAATAACGACCTTGCTTACCTGCCAATCAATGATGACGTCTCTTTATCAGGCATGCTGCAAGTTAGATATGCAGGACAGAAGTTTGATTACCCAGCCGTGATAGCGAGAAGTGAGCGTGTTATTGACCGAAATTCTCGTATGTTCAATTTAATTGCCGAAATTGAAGACCCGTATTGTCTTGCTCAGCCTACATGTAATCAGCCGTCTTTGAAGTTTGGCAGCTATGTTACTGCGCAAGTAGTAGCAAATACGGTTGAAGATGTTGTCGTACTGCCGCGAAACCTTGTACGAAATGGTGAGGCCTATGTGGTTAATAGCGAAGAACAACTCGAACCTAGGAACGTTAATATCATTCGCCAAGATGAAGAGTTTGCCTACATTCAATCAAGCTTCACCGATGGTGAGAGAATATCAGTGACGCCGATTAGTCAGTACAAAGCCGATCAAACAGTCACTATTATTAATGCTCAGGAGAGTGAGCAATGAGTCAGCAACGTGGCATCATAGCGTGGTTTGCTCATAACCCAGTAGCAGCAAACCTCATCATGTGGTTATTGATTATTGGTGGCTTGTTTAGCGTATTTACTCTCAATAAAGAAGTGTTCCCAACGATTGAGACTAACTTTGTTCAAGTAACCGTTGCCTACCCCGGAGCTGCGCCTCAGGAGATTGAAGAGGGCATTAATATCAAAATCGAAGAGGCGATCAAAGATATTCGTGGTATCAAGCAGCTCTCTTCGGTGGCGGCAGACAGTGTAGGTACAGTGACCGTTGAGGTGGACTCAGGTTACAAGCCAAAAGATATTTTGGATGAAATTAAGCTAGAAGTTGACTCTATTTCGACCTTTCCCGATAGCATTGAAAATCCAAATATTTTCCAAATAAAGCCGAAGAACTTGGTGATGTTTGTCTCTATTTATGGTGATTTAACTGATCATGAGATGAAAGAGCTGGCTAAGCAGACTCGTGATGAGTTTACGTCGTTACCCGCAGTATCGAGCGCGGATCTCATTGGTGCGTTAGATTACGAAATTGCGATTGAAGTTCGCGAACAAAAGTTACGTGAATTCGGACTAACGTTCAATGAAGTTGCTCAAGCTGTTCAGCGTTCTTCATTTGATCTTCCTGGTGGTTCAATTCGCGCTGATGACGGTAATATTTTGCTTCGCACTAAGGCGCAAGCCTACCGAGAAAGCGATTTTACCAATATTGTTGTTGCTGCCAATGCAGACGGAAGTCGAATTTTGCTTTCACAAGTAGCCGATGTTCGAGATGGGTTTATTGATTGGGATAACTACGTTCGTTTTAATGGTTATCCTGCTGCCATTATTCAAGTGAATAGTGTGGACAGCCAAGATGCCGTTGAGATTTCTACACAGGTCAATGCATGGTTAGATGAGCATAAGAAAGCGCTACCCGATGGCGTGTTTATGGACAGTTGGTTAGATCTTACACACTACCTTGATGGCCGACTCGACATGATGATTTCGAACATCGTGTTTGGTGCGATCCTAGTGTTTGCAATATTAGCTCTATTTTTGAACGTAAAATTGGCCTTTTGGGTCATGATGGGCCTTCCCGTCTGTTTCCTAGGCGCATTCTTCTTAATGCCTCACCCGCCATTTGGCGTCACACTCAACATGGTCAGTTTGTTCGCCTTTATTTTGGTGTTGGGTATTGTGGTTGATGATGCGATCGTGACCGGTGAAAGTGCGGCGCAAGAAATTGAAAAAAATGGTCATAGCGTTGATAGCGTCGTAACAGGTGTACGAAAAGTAGCAACACCCGCCACGTTCGGTGTATTGACGACCATGGTGGCGTTTATTCCAATGTTGATGATCTCTGGGCCAATGAAAAGCCTGAGTGAGGCCGTTGCTTGGGTCGTGATTCTCTGCCTTGTTTTCTCACTGATTGAATCAAAGCTGATATTGCCAGCGCACTTGGCACACATGAAGCTAAATCCGAATAAGAAACCGAATCGATTTGTGAAAGCGAAACAAGCTTTTAATGGAGAAGTAAATCGCTTTGTTGTGGAGCGGTATAAACCATTCCTAGAGCTGTGTATTCAATATCGGTATCGAGTATTAGCGGTATTTTTCGGTGTGTTAATGCTCTCAGTCGCGCTAGTGATGAGCGGCAAGGTTCGCTGGGTGTTTTTCCCTGATATGCCGTCTGACTATATCCATGTCACATTAGAGATGGAGCCCGCTTTTTCGGAAGCACGCACTATAGAAACGGCGCAGCTGATTGAGAAATCGCTTCATCAAATGGATGAAAAAGTGACGGAAGAGTTTGGGCATTCTGTTGTCGACCACTATCTTGTAGTGAAAGCCTCACTCACCAACATTGAGTTTTTTGTTGAGCTATCTAAAGCGGAAGATCGCCAGATCGATGGCGTTCAGATTGCGGATAAATGGCGAGCAGAACTACCAACGTTAGTCGGAGTCAACAAGCTCTCGTTTGACGCGGGAGGGGGCGCTCAAACCAATACTGTGACATTTGAGCTAGCATCGGATGATTTAGACGCGCTAACGTCTGCTTCTGAAGAGTTAAAAGAAAAGCTCGCGTTATATAATGGTCTTTATGATGTATCTGACAACTTCTCGTCAGGTTCTAGTGAGATTCGCCTACAGATCAAACCTGAAGCGGAAGCCTTAGGGTTAAGCTTACTCGATCTCGCTTCTCAGGTTCGTCATGGCTTCTTTGGTTATGAAGCACAACGATTGCTGAGAGACAAAGAAGAAGTGAAGGTGATGGTGCGCTACCCACGTGAAGAGCGGCGCAGTATTGGTCACTTAGAAAACATGTTAATCCGCACGCCTTCCGGTGAGAGTGTACCGTTTTCAACGGTTGCCGAGGTGGAGCTGGACGATTCATATTCGTCGATTAACCGTAAAGATAATCGCCGTGCATTGACGATCGTTGCTAATGTGAATACTAATGTCGCAGAGCCTAAGAAAGTTGTCGATGATGTGCTATCAAACTTTGTTCCAGAGCTTACTGAAAAATATGATGGTTTGTCAGTCAAGCTGGGCGGTGCAAGCTTGGATGAGCAAGAGTCGATGGTCGCTTTAGCTCAAGGAGCGTTGTTTGTTTTACTGGCCGTTTATACTCTGCTCGCTATTCCGTTGAAATCCTATACTCAACCGATGATCATTATGTCGGTCATACCGTTTGGCATGATTGGTGCGCTATTTGGGCATCTATTCTTAGGGCTGTCGATGAGTATGTTGAGTATGACGGGGATTATCGCTTTAGGCGGTGTCGTCGTGAACGATTCATTGGTTTTAGTCGACTATGTTAACCGAGCCCGTTCAGAGGGTAGGAGTATCGCACAGGCTGCGATTGACTCGGGCTGCTTCCGCTTTAGAGCGGTTATTTTAACCTCTTTAACCACGTTCTTTGGTTTGGTACCGATGATGCTTGAAACCAGCCTTCAAGCTCAGGTTATGGTTCCTATGGCGGTGTCACTGGCGTTCGGTATTCTGTTCTCTACCTTCGTAACCTTATTGTTAGTACCAATTCTGTATTTAGTATTGAACGATATTAAGAGTGGAAGCCGTAAGTTTTACCAATGGTGGTGGCAGCCAGAGAGTCAGTAATCATAACTTTATCGAGACCGATTACGGATAAATAAAAAGCAGGCTAATTAGCCTGCTTTTTACGTTTTAGAATGTATATCGAAGTCCGATGTTTCCAGAAAGGCCACCGCTATCAAAGGTTTCATAGTCGTATGAATCAATTCCAACTAAGCCATATAGGCTCAGGTTATCGACACTTTCGAATGTACGTGATAATCCGAAATGTAGCCCGTAGTAAGTCGCAGTATGTTTACTGTCTGTTTTCGTCTCTGTTGACGGAGAAAACTCAGTCTCGATGAAAGTATTGTCGCTATTACCAACACCAATCGCAGCATTTAAGAACATATCAAAACCATCAAAACTACCGAGGATGTACGAATAGTCAATCGTTGCAAATTCAGCTTCTGTTTCATGTCGCTCTGTAGCATTTCCTGAATTGTCTAAATAGGTTTTGTCGCTCTTTCCTTCGCTTGCCATATAGCCCAGAGAGATTGAATGCTTATCGACTGAGTATCCGATTGAAACCTTGTTGGCTTTATCTGAACCTACGCCAATTTGTGCGTTTACAAAGGGCTTAGCCGTTACTGCTGTGCTTAATAAAGCGGTTGTTGCCAATACTAGGAATCTCATTACACACTCAATTTATCATCATGATTGCCGTAGCCTATAGAACGTATAGCGTTATTACAATATACCAATACGTAACTTTACGAACCCTTTACAGTTCGCTTTTTTAGAGACAAAAAAATCCCCGTTATTTGATGCCAAATTTAGATAGCAATAACGGGGAGTTCTATTTCCTGCTTTTAGCTTCATCATTAGAAGCTAGAAGTGGATATTACATAACGCGCATACCAGGCTGTGCACCTTCGTGTGGCTCAAGGATCCACAGGTCACTGCCACCAGGGCCAGCGGCTAGGATCATGCCTTCAGACATACCAAACTTCATCTTACGAGGCTTAAGGTTCGCGACCATAACGGTAAGCTTACCTTCTAGTTCTTCAGGCTTGTACGCAGATTTAATACCTGAGAATACCTGACGTGTTTCACCACCGATATCCAATTGGAATTTCAGCAGTTTGTTGGCTTTTGGCACTTCTTCACAAGAGATAATACGAGCAATACGCATGTCCACTTTCGCAAAGGCATCAAACTCAATTTCTTCTGCAATTGGGTCTTTGTCTAGCTCAGTCTGACTTGCTTTATTCTTGTCAGCTTCTGCTTTCTCTTTTGCTGCCATTTCAACAGCGGCATCTTCTTTCGAAGCTTCGACCATAGCTTCTACTTTCTTAGGGTCGATGCGGTTAAACAGCGCCTTGAACTTAGTGATTTCATGGTCAACAAGTGGAGATGCAACACCTTCCCACGTTAGCTCTTCGTTAAGGAAAGCTTCAGTACGGGCAGCAAGCTCAGGCATAACTGGCTTAAGGTAAGTCATTAGTACACGGAACAGGTTAATGCCCACAGAACAGATGTCTTGCAGCTCTTGATCTTGGCCTTCTTGTTTCGCCACAACCCACGGTGCTTTTTCATCAACGTATTGGTTAGCTTTGTCAGCCAGTGCTGTGATTTCACGAATTGCACGGCTAAATTCACGCGCTTCAAACATCTCAGCGATACGGTCAGCGGCTTGTGCAAATTCGTTGTACAGTTCAGGTTCAGCGAAGTTAGCCGACAGCTTGCCTTCAAAACGTTTAGAAATGAAACCTGCGTTACGAGAAGCAAGGTTAACAATCTTGTTTACTACGTCAGCGTTTACACGCTGTGTGAAGTCTTCAAGGTTCAGATCAAGATCGTCAATGCGGTTGTTCAGTTTCGCTGCGTAGTAGTAACGCAAGCATTCTGGGTCTAGGTGGTTTAGGTAAGTACCCGCTTTAATGAATGTCCCTTTAGACTTAGACATTTTCGCGCCGTTCACCGTTACGTAGCCGTGTACGAATACATTGTTTGGTTTACGGAAACCTGAACCTTCTAGCATTGCAGGCCAGAATAGGCTGTGGAAATAAACGATGTCTTTACCAATGAAGTGGTAAAGCTCAGTAGAGCTGTCTTTTTTCCAGTACTCGTCGAAATCAAGATCGTCACGTTTGTCACACAGGTTTTTGAATGAACCCATGTAACCGATTGGTGCGTCTAGCCAAACGTAGAAGAACTTGTCTTTCTCGCCTGGGATTTCAAAACCGAAGTAAGGCGCATCACGTGAGATATCCCACTGTTGAAGACCTGATTCAAACCACTCCTGCATTTTGTTTGCAGTTTCGTTTTGTAGCGATCCAGAGCGAGTCCACTCTTTTAACATGCTTTCAAACTGAGGAAGATCAAAGAAGAAGTGCTCAGAATCTTTCATTACTGGCGTTGCGCCTGATACTGCTGACTTAGGGTCAATCAGTTCAGTTGGGCTGTATGTTTCGCCACAGTTATCGCAGTTGTCACCGTATTGATCGTCAGACTTACACTTAGGGCAAGTACCTTTTACGAAACGGTCTGGTAAGAACATCTCTTTTTCTGGGTCAAACAGCTGAGAGATAGTACGGCTAGAAATGAAGCCGTTCTTTTTAAGCTCTAGGTAGATGTGAGAAGCCAGTTCACGGTTCTCTTCAGAGTGCGTGCTGTGGTAGTTATCAAAGCTGATATCAAAACCGGCGAAGTCTTTTTGGTGCTCTTCGCTAACTGCCGCAATCATCTCTTCAGGAGTAATACCCATCTGTTGTGCTTTAAGCATAATTGGCGTGCCATGAGCATCGTCTGCACAGATGAAGTTTACAGTGTTGCCACGTAGACGCTGATAACGAACCCAAATGTCCGCTTGGATATGCTCAAGCATATGACCAAGGTGAATTGAACCGTTAGCGTACGGAAGGGCACAAGTTACCAGCATTTTTCTTGAAGGAAGGTTTCTTGAGTCAGTCGCCATAGTTAATTATTCGCTTTAATTGATAGGTATAAAAATGATGGCTAATACTACCGCATGACGCGATTAACTCCAAGGCATGGCAGAGTCTATTCCCTCAGTTTTTTTGGGGTTCAGTCAAGACTCTGCGAGTGTTAGGATTGCTAAAAAAGGAGAAGTTATGCGTCAGTTTCATTCTAAACAAGAGTTTTGCCAGTGGCTCAATGAATTTGAACACCAGAATCTAATCGAAGGTTGGGCTAATCAAACTGGCCTAGTGACTGTATTGCCGAGTGGCATTTTTCAGATCTCTATTCCATTTGCAGCCAATGAACTGATTGATTTACTTAGGCATTGGATTGAATCAGCACAGAAGAAACAGCTCGTCGCGCCCTTTGAGTTTTCAGTTTCAGCGGTGATCAAAACACTTAAAACCCAAGTATCACAGCCCATTAAAGGGGTGAAAAACGTCATCGCGGTGACATCGGCAAAAGGTGGGGTTGGTAAATCCACCACATCGGTGAACTTGGCTCTGGCGATTGCTAAGTCGGGCGCGAAAGTCGGACTGCTTGATGCCGACGTTTATGGCCCTTCAGTACCTATGATGATGGGAAAAGAGGATGCGCAGCCGCAAGTTCGTGATAATAAGTGGATGCAACCCATAGAGGCGCACGGCATTCATACCCATTCAATCGGCTATCTTGTTGATAAAAATGAAGCGGCTATTTGGCGTGGTCCAATGGCGTCGAAAGCATTAGCGCAATTAGTGAATGAGACGGAGTGGCCAGATCTCGATTATTTGGTCATAGATATGCCACCGGGAACGGGCGATATTCAATTAACGCTTTCACAACAAATTCCGGTCACTGGCGCAGTCATCGTGACCACCCCACAAGATCTTGCCTTAGCCGATGCACGTAAAGGTGCCGCGATGTTTAAAAAAGTGGATGTTCCCGTTGTCGGCTTAGTTGAAAACATGAGTTATCACATCTGCAGCCATTGCGGTGAGAAAGAACATATCTTCGGAGCTGGTGGTGCACAAAGTTTGTCTGCGGAATATGGATTGTCGTTATTGGCACAAATCCCATTGCATATAAAAGTACGTGAAGATATCGACCGTGGCCTACCAACGGTGGCATCCAGTGATATTCCAGATGCTGAATGTGAACATACCCAGCGTTACTTAGCATTGGCTGAACGTGTGTGTAGTTGCTTATTTTGGCAAGGAGAACCTAAACCTGACGCGATCAGTTTTCAGCTAATTGGTGAATAACAGCAAGCGGTATATACCAGGTAATCGATTGCATGGCGGTTTGTTATTCTATTTATTTAAAAGCTGACATTAAACTCAGTAGACGACTAGAATCTAATGAATGAACTGCCTATAATCGGGCCGTTTATCTGTTCCTCCAAATCATCACTGGGTATAATAATGTCTGAGAATAATCAATGTGTCATCATCGGAATTGCTGGCGCATCTGCTTCTGGTAAAAGTTTAATCGCAAGTACGGTCTATAAAGAACTGTGTGCCAAAGTAGGATATGACCAAATTGGTGTCATCACGGAAGACTGTTATTACAACGATCAAACCCACCTCAGCATGGAAGAACGTGTAAAAACCAATTATGACCACCCTAAAGCTCTCGATCACGATCTATTGTGTCAACACCTAGAGCAGCTGATAAAAGGCGAAGCGGTAGAAGTACCTGAATATAGTTATTCAGAGCATACTCGCATGGAAAACTCCACCACACTAACGCCAAAGAAAGTCATCATTTTAGAAGGTATCTTGTTGCTGACTGATCCTCGTTTACGCGATTTAATGCATGCAACTGTCTTTATGGATACACCATTGGATATCTGTTTACTTCGTCGTGTTAAACGTGATGTTGAGGAACGTGGACGTACAATGGAGTCGGTATTGACTCAATACCAAGAGACGGTTCGCCCTATGTTCATGCAGTTTATTGAACCTTCAAAACAGTACGCGGACATTATTGTTCCACGCGGTGGTAAAAACCGTATTGCGATTGATGTGTTAAAAGCGCATATTGCTAAATTACTAAAATCTTAAGGTTACTAGAGCCTAAGATTGACCAAATTCTCACGTTTAGATAGCGAATGAGTCTTTATTTTTATTAAGAGAAGTGGCACTTTAAGTGCCACTTTCTTTTTTCCAATTCCTAGACAATGATTGAAAGGAATTACTTCCAGCAAGGAAAAAGCTAATGAAAAAACTGTTTTTGTTCATTGCCATCCCACTATTCGCAATTATCGTTGCGATTGCAGCCCTCGTATTTTTCGTTAATCCTAATCAATTTAAACCGCTGATTGTTGAACAAGCAAAACAGAATACAGGGTTAGATTTAGTTATTGAGGGTGATATTAGCTGGCAGTTCTTTCCTTCTATTGGTTTTGAATTAGGAAAAACAGCACTAAAGAATCCACAAGGTTTTAGCCAACCAAATCTGTTTAAAGTGGAGTCAATCGGCATTGATGTGTCTGTTATGCCACTATTTAGTCAGCAGCTAGAAATTGGTAATGTCACGTTAGACGGTGCTGAATTTTATCTAGAAACGCTAAAATCTGGCGTTCGTAATATTGACGCGCTAACCCAAGCTCAAAATGAAGCGACCAAGCCAGAACAAACGAGTACCACGTCATCTCAGGATACTCAATCTAGTGCTTCTGCCTCATCGGAGACTACGGCTAGTCAAGCTGAAATTTCTCAAGACGCAACACAGTCGCAATGGACAATTAACCTAGCGGGTGTGACGGTTTCAAATGCAGTGCTTGATATCCAAGATCATCAAGCGGGATCATTTACTAAGTTGTACGATGTATCGCTTGGCTTAACTCAGTTTGAATTTGATAACTGGACGACAGCAACCTTTGCCGCTAAAGGTCAAAGTAACCAACAGAAATTTGCAGCAAAAGGTCAAGCCGAGTTTAAATTGGCGTCTGACTTTGCCCATTACGCGTTGAAGAATATAGACCTAGACGCAAGCTTTAGTGACCCTGCGAATACTATAGATTCTGCCAAAATTGGTTTAGATACCTTTGAGTTCGACAAGGTAAATAACCTGACCTATATCATTGCTGGTAATGCGGCAGGATTGGATCTTGATATGAAAGGGGCAGGTCAGTTAAGTGTCGATAGTGCAATCTCTAAGGTATTGCTGAATAAGCTAACACTTGATGCAACATTCAAAGGGGACTCTCTTCCTCAAAGCCCAATGAAAGTGGATATGGCATCCGACTTAAGCTTTGACCTAACCACAAACCATCTTCAGTTTATTCTTGAAAAGCTGACGGCGAATGCAATTGAATTAGATGGCGAAGCGAATGTGACATTGTTGGATATTCCTAAAGTTCGCTTTAATCTCCATAGCCCAAATATCGATTTAGATGAATTCTTAGGTTTAGGCCAAGAGAAAACACAAGCTAAAGGTGCTACAAGCCCAGAGTCACCAGAAGCTGGCGAGTCAAAATCAGCCAAGACATCATCAGCTAAGCCTACTTCCAATGAAAGTAGCGCTGAAGTTGAACCCGATCTTTCAGCATTAAAAACGTTAGATGTAAAAGGCTCGATAGTGATCGATAAGTTCAAAGCAAACAACGCTAAGATGCAGGACGTTACTACTCAATTTTCAGTAAATCGTGGCATAGCAGAACTGACATCATTTAGTTCGAAGCTTTACGACGGTTCTATTACGGCGACGGCAAAATTAGATGCACGTAAGAGCCCGGCAAGTTATACCGCTAAGAAGCGAATTAAGGGCGTACAAGTTTTACCACTGCTAAAAGATGTTGCTCAAAATGAAATGCTAGAAGGCACGGGTAACATCAATGTTGATGTGAAAGGCAAGAGCTTAACGCCAGCAGGCATTAAGAAAAACTTGGTCGGTACAGTTGATATCAACTTTGAAGATGGGGCGGTGAATGGTATTAACATTGCTCAGGTGATTCGTGATAATTACGCTCGCTTTACTGGTGGACAAATTGATGATCATGATGAGCCGCAGAAAACTGATTTTAGTGCAATGAAAGCGACGCTGAAACTGAATAAAGGTGTGGTAACAACAAATAACCTTACCGCTCAATCTCCTTTACTCAGAGTGAGAGGAGAGGGGCAGGCTAATTATATAAATGAAACTGTTGATATGACGATCAGTACATCGGTTGTTGGTTCTTTAAAAGGTCAAGGTGGAAAGAACATTGATGAGCTAAAAGATGTGACTATTCCTATCCGTATTCATGGTACTTGGGCTCAGCCTCAATTCTCACTTATCTTTGATGATGTATTGAAACAGAAAGCAGAAAAAGAGATTGATCGCGGCTTGAACAAGCTGGAAGAGAAATACGGCGACAAGCTTGGTGATGAGAAGACCAAAGACGCGATAAGAGGTGCGTTGAAAGGGTTATTTAATTAAACCGCTTTTAAAAATATAAAGGGTCGCTTAGTGCGGCCCTTTTGTTTTATTACTTTCAATTCTTCATTAAGAAGGTGCTAGGTTACCAGTCGACGCCCTTAAGCGCTTTGACGCCCGATTCAAAAGCGTGCTTCACGTTCTTAACTTCGGAAACGGTATCCGCCATTTCAATTAAGCTACGATGAGCCCCACGGCCAGTGATGATCACCGATTGCATTTTTGGACGGTTATTCAGCGCTTCGACGACTTCATCTAGCTCAATATACCCGTAGCTCACCATGTAGGTCAGTTCGTCAAAAAGAATAACGTCGATAGCATCGTCTTGAAGCATGCGTTTGCACTCTTGCCACACTTTTTGAGCTGCGATGATATCTGACGTTTTATTTTGGGTTTCCCAAGTAAACCCTGTCGCCATGACTTGAAACTCAACGCCCAGCTTTTCGAGAAGATTTTTTTCCCCGTTATCCCAAGTACCTTTGATAAATTGTGCGACTGAGCAGTTTAACCCATGACCCACAGCGCGAGCGACAGTACCAAAACCAGACGTTGATTTGCCCTTGCCATTTCCTGTGATGATAAGCAGTAAACCTTTCTCTTCCTGAGCTGCGGCGATTCTTTCATCGACTTTTTCTTTTACTTTTTGCTGGCGGGCTTTGTGACGTGATTCTTTATTGTCGTCAAGTGACATGGTAAATCCTTTTTATTGAAGCAATTTTAGATATCATAACTGAAGTTAGCAGTCGTAATAAACTCTAATCAGGTAAATAACTTAAGGATAAGTAATGAAAAAAATCCTCATAATTTGCATGGGAAACATTTGTCGCTCGCCAACAGGTGAAGCAGTATTAAGAACCAAAGCAGAAGAGAAGGGAGTGGCTGTAGAAATAGACTCTGCTGGAACAATTGGCTATCACCAGGGAAATGCGCCTGACTCACGTGCTATGGAAGCAGGGGAGCGAAGAGGTTACAGCTTTAAAGGTATTCAATCTAGAAAAGTCATTAGCAGTGATTTTGAAAAATTTGATCTGATTTTAGCGGCTGATAAGGCGAATCTGGCTGATCTTTATGATGTTTGCCCTGATAGGTATCAGCATAAATTAGCGCTGTTTTTAAGTTATTCAGAATCTGATTACAATGAGATCCCAGATCCCTATTACGGTGGGGATAAAGGTTTTGAACTGGTGTTGGATTTGATTGAAGAGGCAGCTGAACAAATTTTGAAGCAGCTGCATAGTTAGTTAGCTTTAGAACGATTGTTATGTAGCAATTAAGACGCCTCTGCCGACATTATACGGCCACTAAAGTAATCGTTGGCAACAATATACTCTGTATTTCTAATCAGCTCGTCTCGTACTTGTGGCCAATGATAATCATGCGTTTTAGAAGAATGGCTAAGAGCAGGTACAACACCACCGACACGAATATTAAAAGGCGTTAGCTCTTTAGCCCAACTTTGGGTAAAACCAGTCACGATAGATGATGCATTTTCAAAGCCTTCTAGGTCGTGTCCATCATCCACAGAAATCACGTTTACGATCACGCCCTTCTTCTTCTCAAGGCACATTCGCTCTGCACTGGCTTGACCAAAGCCAAACAGTGTTGATGCCAGAGTGCTTATTTTATGAGAAAACTGTTCTGCCGACTGGTTGCCGATTAATCCCGGTAAAGGGGCGTTCGGCCAGTTATTGACAAGAACATCTGGTGATCGTTGAAATTTATCATCAACGAAATCAAATAGCTGATGAATAGAGTCTAATGAATAGTCTTCAACCTTATAAAAGTACACATCATCTGAGATTGCTTTGCAGCGATTATAGGTATCATTGAGTAGTTGAATGTTTTGATCGCACAAAACAAGCTTCGCGCCCAGTGACGCAAAGTGGGTTGCCAGTGTTCCCCCTAACAACGAACCGGCAGATGTAATTAATATGACAGCACTTTTAATATCCATTGATGACAATACCCCTTGTCTATTTTTATTGGTGGGATTTTTTTGTCCACATAGCATGGTTCATTAACTGTGGTTTAGGTGTGAATAACATCAAATAAGCTGTGGATGAAGCACATTAATTACGAAAGTTAGTCTGATGTCACATAAACCCATTCATTTGTCGAATGGGTCTTAATAGTGAGATTGATAGATTAAGCTTGCGCGCGTATTTCAAAGCTGCGCTGGGCAACAACAAGCTGATTATAGAGATCCACAGGTAATAGATTTTTGGGTTTATTTTCAGAGAGTTGCCGTCGAAGATGACCAGAAAGGTTGTGATATACCTCTTCTGGTAGATCATGAGTATCTTCCGGTAGGTAAGTCAACGTTTCAGGTATTAGGTAGTGATTTAACTTAGCACTTGCCATCCCACCTTTATGGAACGCATTCGCTTGGCTCGCCGAAATGTCATAGGAACTCTGATCGGAACGAAGTTGCTGTGGAGGTTGTAACTCAAACCGTTTACGCAGAGTTTGATCGGTGATTTCTGGCTCTTCTATCTTTTCAACGGGCGTATTATCACGAACATCGTCCGAGAACATCGAAAGAATGAGCGAAAAATCAGCGCGTCTACCAGCATGGACGGCATGATTGATCCCCGTGCCAAATTGTAGCTCGTTGATAATACCGGCTTTGTCTAACGTATGTACTTGCATAACACTCCCCGTTGAATTCACTTTTAACGGCAAGTACTTGGATAACTTTAGGTTTATCTGCTAAGTAGCGAGGATTATTTTAGATGGTAAAGACATTGTGAAAGTGTGAGTGGAGCTTGAACAAAAAAAGCCTGCATTTCTTTATATAAAGTAAGTGCAGGCTTTCAATATGACTAAATTGAGCGGGGGACTTATATACTTAAGAATTAACCGTAGCTAAGAACCCGTTCGAATTACTTCGCTAGGTTTTGTGCTACAAAATCCCAGTTTACTAGATTCCAGAACGCACCCATGTAATCAGGACGAACGTTACGGAAATCAATGTAGTAAGCGTGTTCCCAAAGGTCAACAGTTAGAAGTGGTGTTACGCCTTCTTCTGTTAGAGGAGTCTCTGCGTTAGACGTGTTTACGATAGCTAGTGAACCGTCTGCATTTTTAACAAGCCAAGTCCAAGAAGAACCGAAGTTGTTGATTGCAGAATCAGTGAATTTAGCTTTGAATTCTTCGAAAGAACCGAATGCAGCGTTGATCGCGTCAGCTACAGCACCTGTTGGTTCGCCGCCTGCTTTAGGAGCAAGACAGTGCCAGTAGAATGTGTGGTTCCAGATTTGTGCAGCGTTGTTGAATACGCCACCAGTAGAAGTCTTAACGATCTCTTCTAGTGTTTTACCTTCGAACTCAGTACCAGGGATAAGACCGTTTAGCTTAACAACGTAAGTGTTGTGGTGCTTACCGTGGTGAAAATCTAAAGTCTCAGCTGAGATATGTGGTTCTAGTGCGTCTTTTGCGTAAGGTAGTGCTGGTAGTTCAAATGACATTGCTTAATTCTCCAGTTAGTTGAGAGTGCTCACTCTCTTTATTGCTTCCAATATTATTTTATTTTTGTCTGCCAAGGCGACTTGCGATCTAGTTTAGCAAGTTTTTACTTTATTAAAAGGTTTGCGATTGGTTTTCTTACAAATTTAGTGCGAATTGAGAACAATTTAATAACCTTACAATATCAAAGCTTTTTATTCTTTGGCAATGGTCTTAGAATGACGGACTAAACGCAGGACATCGATACAGAGGAAGCAATGGAAACTATCGACAAAATCAAACAGCAAATCGCAGAAAACACAATCCTTCTATATATGAAAGGATCTCCAAAGCTACCTAGCTGTGGCTTCTCTTCTCAAGCATCACAAGCGCTAATGTCTTGTGGCGAGAAGTTTGCTTACGTAGATATTCTACAAAACCCAGATATCCGTGCCGAGCTTCCAGCTTACGCACAGTGGCCAACTTTCCCACAATTGTGGATTGAAGGTGAGCTAATTGGCGGTTGTGACATCATTCTAGAGATGTTCCAAAAAGGCGAACTACAGCCTTTAGTTAAAGAAGCGATGGCGAACGTACAAGACGACGCTGAGTAATACTGTATAAATACACAATATTGCTTGTAATATGAGGGCCACATTTTAAAATGTGGCCCTCATTGTTTTTAAAGTGATTATTTTATGTCTCGTCTATTTATTGCAGAAAAACCCAGTTTAGGTCGAGCAATTGCCGCGGCCTTATCAAGTCCTCAAAAAAAGGATCAAGGTTTTGTTCGTTGCGGTAACGGCGACATAGTCACGTGGTGTATTGGTCACCTTTTAGAACAAGTTGAACCGGATGCTTATGATGATCGTTATAAAAAATGGAACCTTGCTGACTTACCAATAGTGCCAGACCAATGGCAACTTCGACCGAGAAAAACATCCAGTAAGCAACTCACTGTCATTCGAAAGCTATTAAAAGAGGCGACCTCAATTGTTCATGCTGGTGACCCAGATAGAGAAGGGCAATTGCTAGTAGATGAGGTTCTTGATTATTGCAAAGTAGGAAAGCGGAAGAAAGAAGCTGCGCAGCGATTGCTTATTAGTGACTTGAACCTTCCCGCGGTGAAAAGAGCCATCTCTAGTATGCGCAGTAACCGAGACTTTATTCCTTTATCCATTTCTGCTTTAGCACGCTCTCGAGCTGATTGGCTTTATGGCATGAATATGACGCGGGCGTATACTTTACTTGGGCAAAAAGCAGGCTATCAAGGCGTGTTATCGGTAGGGCGTGTACAAACGCCTGTATTGGGCCTGGTTGTTCGTCGTGATGAAGAGATCGAAAACTTCGTATCAAAAGATTATTTCACCCTAGATGCATTGATCCCCTATCAGGATGCAACGAAACCCTTTGATATTGTGGCGAAATGGAAACCAAGTGAAGCGTGTGAACCTTGGCAGGATGAAGAAGGTCGAATTCTAAATCGAAAACTGGTTGAGAATGTCGCGCAGCGTATTGCTAATCAGCCTGCGACAGTCACTAAGTCAGAGCAGAAGAAAACTAAGCAATTCTCACCACTACCTTACTCTTTATCTTCGCTTCAAATTGATGCGGCTAAACGCTTTGGTATGAGCGCGCAACAAGTGCTTGATACCTGTCAGTCTCTTTATGAGAAACATAAGCTAATTACCTATCCGCGATCAGATAGTCGTTACTTACCTGTTGAACATTACGGACAAGCAGCGGTAGTTACCCAAGCGATAGCCAGCAATGCAAAAGAGCTAAGTGATGCAGTAAATAACGCTAATTTGTCGATTAAATCCAAAGCGTGGAATGATAAAAAAGTGGACGCGCACCATGCGATTATCCCGACGCCTAAAAAAGCATCTATTAATTCATTGTCTGCGTATGAAATGAAAATTTACCTGCAGATTGCTCGCCAGTATTTGATGCAATTTTATCCTGAAGCCGTTTACGCAGAGTCCAAGCTAGAGTTTGATATTGCGGGCGGTGTGTTCATCGCGAAAGGCAAGCAACTGATTGAGGCCGGATGGAAAGTCTTGATGGGAAAAAGTGACAATGATGATTCTTCGATTGATACCGTTCCTGCGATTCCTAAAGGCACTGAATTAATTTGCCGAGAAGGCGTGATTCACGATAGAAAAACAGAGCCACCGAAACACTTCACCGAAGCAACTTTACTGCAGGCGATGACAGGAATTGCACGCTTTGTTGAAGATAAAAGCCTAAAGGGAATACTCAAGGAAACAGATGGGCTTGGAACGGAAGCAACACGAGCAGGCATTCTTGATACCTTATTTAAAAGGCAGCTATTGGTAAGACAAGGAAAAAGCATCATGGGAAGTGGAGCGGGGCGAGGGCTCATTCATGCTCTGCCAAAAGAGTCTACATTCCCTGATATGACGGCGCATTGGGAGCATCAGCTGCAAGGTATGGCTGAGAAGAACCAAGCATATTCACCATTTATGCAGGCTTTGGAACAGCGCGTCACGTCTATTATGTCTGAGGTAAAAGTGAATGCTGTTCCCGAGTCGTTGCGTTCTCTACCTAAAGTTGAGCGCCCAGCCTTTAAACGTAAAAAGCGCAGTTATTCTAAGAAGCCAAAGACGAGTTCGTAATGACACTTGCGTATAAGTAGCGCTACCAAGGAATACTACTGCCATCGAAGTTAATGAAATGCCCACTTTGTGCATCTGTAAGTGACTCGATGACCTGAGTTAAGCCAGACACTGAAGTTTCAGTATCGATGAGAGCATTTGGTCCGCCCATTTCAGTTTTTACCCATCCAGGGTGAAGGGCGGCAACTTTGAACCCTTGGGAGCTTAGGTCATTACTTAAGCTTTTTACTACTGAATTTAGTGCGGCTTTGGAAGATCGATATATATACCCTCCACCAGACATGTTTTCTGTCATGCTCCCGACTTTTGAAGATATGCAGGCGATCTTCTTTAATTCTCCTTCGAGTAAATTGGTGTAGAAAGACTCAACAAGCTTTAATGGAGCAATGGTGTTGATTTCCAACACTTTACGCCATTCATCTTCATCGACCTGACCAAACGTACTCCCCTTAGGACCATAGTAGCCCGCATTGTTAATTAAGAGGTCGAGTGGAGGAAGTGATCCCGCTAGCTGACTAATTTTAGGGTAATCAGTGATATCGAATTGATGGCATTTCAAAAGAGGCTGATGAGCTTCAAGTTCGAGAAGATCTTGAGACTGTTCAGTCGAGCGGTAGCTAGTATGTACATACCACCCTTCAGTGAGATAATACTTCACTAAACTAAGGCCTATTCCTCGATTTCCGCCGGTAATAAATACAGATTTCACAGTCATGTTTAAGCCTTATTATCTTAAGTTATCATTACATCTATAACGAACCAGTAACTGGTAATTATCATGAGAGAGAATAAAGTGACGGCGGTAATAGCGCCAGAGATAACACCCAAAAAGAGAAATAATTGTTTAGACATAAAAGTAAGCAACAAGCATATAAATGATAATCATTATCATTTATATGCTTAATTAAATCAACTGAATGCTTGGGAATCCGTGGGCGGATTAATTCGAGACAATAAACGGCTTCCACCATGGTGTTGTCTCATTCGCTAGTTTACTAGTCTTGCTCTCACTAGTGACATCGACAAGCCTCACCTCTTGGCCGAATATAGGGGTTAAGATCGGAACATTGTTTGTCTCCCCTAGCGCGACGATTCGCTCAAATGGTTCGTACCAATCATGTAAAGAGAGATCGAATGTACCATTGTGAACTGGAAGTAAATATCGCCCTTGAAGGTCTATATGTGCTTGCATAGTCTCTTCTGGCATCATATGAATCTCTTTCCATAACTTGTTGTAAGCACCAGTCTCCATCATGGTGACATCGAAAGGACCATACTTGTCACCAATCTCTTTAAAGCCACTGAAATAGCCACTATCACCGCTGAAGAAAAGATTCTTGTCGCTGCTCTGTATCACCCAACTTGCCCACAATGTCTCATTTTTATCGAACAGCCCACGACCAGAAAAGTGCTGTGAAGGTGTAGCTACGATATTGATGCCTTCCACTTTGGTTTCTTGCCACCAATCTAACTCGATGACTTGTTCACTTGGTACCCCCCAATTAATAAGGCGCTGACCGACTTTAAGTGGTGTGATAAAAACTTTCACCTTCTCTTTAAGGTCTTTGATGGCGGATTTAT
Source organism: Vibrio lamellibrachiae (assembly GCF_050337265.1). Taxonomy (NCBI): domain Bacteria; kingdom Pseudomonadati; phylum Pseudomonadota; class Gammaproteobacteria; order Vibrionales; family Vibrionaceae; genus Vibrio; species Vibrio lamellibrachiae. The sequence continues at coordinate 949,865 of NZ_JAKJSU010000004.1, read as the reverse complement.
CAAGATGATCATAATGGTCGTGACTAATGATCACTACATCAATAGGTGGTAGGTCAGCAATAGATATAGGGCTTTCATGGAATCGTTTAGGCCCGGCCCATTGAACAGGAGATGCTCGGTCACTGAAGACCGGATCAGTCATAATGAGCGTCTCATTCAGCCTTATAAGCAGTGTTGAGTGACCAAGTCGATAGATGGCATCATGACTTAGGGTAAGTTGTTTTGCTGTCACTGGCATTAATGGAACATCCTGTAACGGTGTTGCGGCTTGTCTTTCTGACTTGAAATATGCTTTCATTATATCCCAAAGATTACTGGCATCGGTTTGATAACGAACCTCAGAATTCACAAACTTATCGTTGTGTTGTTCAGACGTCATTGTCGCTGCTACTGCTACCGTCATAATTATTCCCCCGATCACCATTAACTTATTCATTATTACAGACTCAAAAGTAAACTACACGGTGTAGTTTATGTGAAAATTTTGAAAAGTAAACTACTCAGTGTAAAATAACCGAATATGAAAAATGGATTGATGTGAACCATGACCGAATTGAAAAAAACACGAAGTGAGTTAAAACGCGACGCTATATTACAGGCTGCAACAGAAGCGTTTAAATCTGAAGGCGTTCAAGCAACCAGCATGGATAAGCTTGCTCAGCTTGCGCAAGTATCCAAAAGAACGGTGTATAACCACTTTAAAACCAAAGAAATTTTAGTCATGGAGCTTATTTCCCAGCTATGGAAAGCAGCGCTGGTGGATATTGTATTTGAGTATCGTTCAGACCGTCCTTTGCATGAGCAGTTATCAACGTTGTTGACGAAGGAACTTAGCCTGCTTTCATCGCCAGAATACATCGATTTATCACGCGTAGCCTTTGGTCATTTCTTTTATGATTCAGAAACGCTTCAACAAGAAGTCGCCAAGTTTTCGGCTCAAGAAACGGCCATTCATCGCTGGCTAAAGGAAGCTGTGGATGATGGGCGCTTGAAAGAAATGGATATTGATTTTGCTAACTCACAACTACACAGCTTAATTAAGGGCAGTGGATTTTGGCCTCAACTGATGCAGATGAAACCGATGCTAAATTCCGAAGATATGACCTTTATTGCCGAGCAATCAGCGGGCATGTTTCTTAGTCATTATACGCTTAAAAAGTAGTGACTCATCAATCGTATCACTGCGGATTTATCGGACATTCTTGATAAAGTTTATAGCCGAGATTTGTTTGGCAATGATTAGGGCGTGATTACACTTTACTGTCGAGTGAGTATTTAACTAATAGTTCTGATGAGAGAGTAAAGCATTGTGAAATAATCGCAGGTGTAAATGGATTACGATCGGTAATTCTTTGGCTGATAAAAATATGTCGCGCCCACGAGAGCAGCGAATAAATCTCAATCTCCATATTTAGATTCCTATTGGACAATTGCTGATAGTGAGCTGAGAGGGCGTCGAGTTTGATATTGGCGTAATTTAAGTCATCAAAGTCGCGTAAACACTGCTCTTGAATATGCGCAATAAAATTACCAATATCTAGGGCAGGGTCGCCTAAGCAGCATAAGTCCAAATCGAGTAAATACAGTGAATCACCATTGATAATGAGTTGATCTTGATAGAAATCTCGGTGGATGATGCATTGCTGGTTCTGTGGCAGTAATGTTGATAGAGAGCGACAACGAAGCAAAATGATATCGATATCTGTTCGCCACTTTGAGTTATTATTCCCTACATTATTTAAGTAATCTTCAAGGGCTAACATCTCATCATCGATGGTATGAGTACGAGTCACTTTAACTCTACTCGTATGTAGCTTATGTAAGCACTCCGCAATTTTATGGGCCAAACCCTCACCCGTGTCATCACATAGGGTAGAAAATATGGTTTCCCCGTCGACTTTACGTTGAAACCAGATATTAGATGAACGCAATTGGCCCATGGGTCGAGGTACTTGTATTCGGTCATGGCTCAATTCATTAAAGTTATCGTTGTACAGTTCAGCATTGATCTTCCAAGCATGTTTATCGAAGCTTTTAGTTCTGACCTTACCTAATATGGTTAGGTGGTGGCTTTTGTCTCCATCGTCTACATAAAAATTGTATTCTAGTAAGCTACGTTTTTCTGGTTTGTGACGAAGCAAGCGTATTGACTCAAGCCGTGTAATTTTCCCTCTGTTTTGCTTTGTTTGAAATAATTCAATTAGGGGCGTTTGCATATACTGCGTATCTTTCAATTTTTCGAGACACACTGGTCTATTGTTTTGCGTTTGATGTGCCGATAGTAATGTTAGATAGCGTTGAAAGTGTTCTTCGCACAAAGTAATTATGGCCTCTATGATTTGAGGCCATTGTTTATGTGCGTTACGAAATGGGTGATGTGCTAATTGTAATAGTCCTATCGCAGTAAATAACTCCACTTCTGTTTGTGAGTAGTTACTCACTTGCTGATAGCCTTTCAATAGTTCATCACTGTATGTGGTAGCCAGGTGGTCTGGAAGTAAACCTGACAAATTGTCTCGTTCTAAATGAGCAATGAACAAGCCTAGGTCGTAAGCTGGAAACCATAAACACATGTCATCAAAATCAATTAGCTGGATGCCTTGGTCTGTTATCAATACTTGCTTAGAGTAAAAGTCGCCATGAATACGCCTTTGTTTAGAATTCAAGGACTGAACCGCTTCAATAAGCGCTGGTACTAATGACGTGATGCGAGTATTTAATGCAGGCAGTAGCTGATTAATGCCCACTCCGAGTTGAAAAAGAGTATCGGTAAACGCGTGCTGATTATGAGCTACTAAATCCTTTTTTTTCGATAGGTGAAATCGAGCCAAATAACGTCCCGTCGCTGAAATATATTCTGGATCAAAATCGGATAATTGATATTTCTCAGTGAGGCTCGAGCCTTCTATCCATCGATAACCCATCATGTGATGTTTACTACTGCGCCCTGTAATAGTAAGTAAGCGTTTTGAATCCATCTTTAATTGACACATCTTATTTGCATGGTGATAGCGAGTGGCGGTGTAGGCTTTGATTAGTGAATGCTCACCTGATGGCAGAGTTAATTTGGCAACAAAACGTCTTTCTGGTTTGTATTGTAGGGTCGTTATCTGAGTATTATTACAATCTAATGATTCCTTAAGCACACGTGGAAGTAACTCCTCTCTAGAGGTATCGTTGATGAGTCGAGGCAGTATTTTCAGTTTTTCGTCGTATGGGAAACCATAAAAAACCAACTTATATTCCAGTACGACATAGCGGTTAATATTTGTGCCTTGAGTATGACTTGCTTGGTCTTCCTGAAGTTTACTGAGGTTTAATAATTTAATGTCGTCTTTATGGGTGAAGGCTTTTACGTATAGTTCATGGGTTTCATCCGTGCCTATCACTTGATACTTTACTAAGCAGTTCGTTGAGGTCTTATAGCGAATATATTGCTTACTTGCTGAAACGGCTTTCAACCTAGGAAAATGCTGCTTGATGAGCGGTAGCATTAATTGCTCATTTAGAATTATCTCAAGAGCGACAATGTCAGGGTCTCTGGCGATTAAGGATTTATCTTCTGTCAGCATGGACACTATCAACATTGCTTGAAGAGAATTGGCGTGCATAGTGTGTGTCTTGGGCCATTAACTCGTTATTACTCCCTTGTTCGATGATTACACCTTGCATAAGAACTATGGCTTGGTCACATTTCGCAGCCAGTTCTTTATGGTGGGTAATGAGTATGGTTGTACTTGTCTGTGCTAATTTTAGTAGAGCCTGACTTACGGACCTCTCGGTCTCAGGGTCAAGCCCAGTCGTTGGTTCATCTAAGATTAATATTGGTGCGTTTTTCAAAGCCGCTCTAGCAATCGCAATGCGTTGTCTCTGTCCTGCTGATAATGTGACACCTCGCTCGCCCACATCTGTTTCGTATCCATCTGGTAATGAAATGATAAAGTCATGTATGTTCGCCAGTTGAGCGGCACGTATTACACGTTCTTTTTCGATATCATCTTGTCCTATGGTTATGTTATTGAAAATAGTTGTTGCGAATAGCGCTGTGTCTTGCATTACGACCGAGATCTGGCTGCGGACACTTTCAAAGGTGTAGTGACGAATATCATTACCATCTATCAATACTCTTCCTTTTTGTGGGTCATACAGCCGCATAAGAAGGGCAATCAATGTTGATTTACCACTTCCAGAAGGACCAACGATCGCGATTTTCTGACCTGCCGGGATTTGAAGATCAATCTCTCTTAAGTTGGTGGTTTCATTGTTTAAGTAAGAGAAGCTTAGCTGTTCAAACTCTATATCACCTGAGAATGCTGGAGAGGGTTTTGCGTTCGGTGCATTTTTTATATCAAGTGGGTGCTCAAGAACCTTAATGACTCTTTCTGCAGCAGCGGATGCTTTTGCGAGTCGGGCAGTATATTTTGTAAAGTCTCGGATGGGCCGAAACACCCGTCTCAAGTAATAAATGAACACGAGCAGTTCACCGGGGCTGAGTACATCGTTAATCACCTGAAGTGACCCAAACCAAAGTACTAAGGCGGTTGATATTGCCAGAAGAATTTCAACACTTCTCTGTAAACCCGCAGCGAGTCTTTTCCCCTGAACACCTTCTTTAAGGCTTTTCTTATTCGCATCACTAAAAATAGACGAGAATCGCCCCTCCAAGGCGAGCGCTTGTACCGATTTGATAGCATTGATGGATTCAGAAGCGGCAGCGGCCATGACGCCTTCTCTTTGACGGTTCTTTCTAGCAACGTTATGGATTCGCTTACTCTTTTTTAAAGTAACGAGCCACAAAATAGGAAGAGTACTCAATGAAATAAGAGCCAATTGCCAGTTCAGCCATAGCATGACGCCAATGATAGCGATAAAAATAAAGCTGTTCCCAATCAGTGGAACTACCGCTGTGATTGCAACCTCTTTCATAATCCCCATATCACTGATGATTCTAACCACGAGATCGCCACTTCGTTGCTTCTGATGGTATACCGTAGAGAGTCCTTGAAGGTGATTGAACAGCTGTTCTCTCAGGCTAATGATGACGTGGTTTCCAGCTAGGGCCATTAGCACGGTGGTAAAATAGGTCATTAACGCGCGCAGTATTGTAATGATGACTAACGCACATGCTAGTGCCGCGAAGTAGGTTGATAGTTCAAAAGATGCCAATATGTGTAGACCCGTTTTAGGATCAAACTCGGGTGAAACTATTCGGTCGATGATGTATTTCATCGGCCAAGGTTCAAGTAACCTCAGCAAAGTTTGGGCAAATAGCCCAGCAAAGGCACCTATGATTAGCCACTTTTTCTGTCTGATGTATGGGCGAACATATTTTAGAAAGTGGATAAGGTTCGGCATGGACTTTATGAGTCCTTTTGGTCGAGCCATCACATTACCCTTTGACTAAGCCTGACCAGTCAAGAACACGTTCAACTCGGCTTTGCCAACTATGATGTTTCATTGCGCTTAGACGACCTGACTGGCCATAGACGTGCGCAATGGACGGGTTCTCGACTAGATAAGTTAAGGCTTCAGTTAACTGACTTAATTCTTGGGCGGAATAGAGCAGCCCATGGTGGTGGTCATCGACTAAATCTGATATTTGTCCTACGTTACTTGCCACTACAGGTAATCCAGCAGCCATGTATTCATAAATTTTAAGTGGAGAAAAATAGAAATGAATATCTCCAGGGTAAGGGGCAACGCCGACATCCATTTTTTGGTAGTAATGGGCAATATTGCTAGGCTCGACAGCTCCAGTTAGCTTAACTACATCTACCAAATTGAGAGCTCTAATTTGCGATTCAAGCTCCTTTCTCATAGGACCATCCCCGACGATTAATAGCCGGGTCTCGGGGTGACTTTGATGGAGTAGAGCAAAGGACTCCAGTAGTTTTTCTACGCCATGCCAAGGCTTTAACGTACCCACGAAACCGATAGTGAAGTGAGAATGCTCATCTTCTGAGCCGCAATGAACATTTGAAAATCGTTGAAGGTTAACCCCATTGGGCAGCACATGTACTTTTCCATCGGCTTCAGGAAATGAATTGACGTACTCAGCTACTTCAATCGATACAGTGATGATTAAACTCGCAGCAGCAAAGCATTTTCGTGTGATGGTTATTGCGCTCTCTTCATCAATGAGTCCGCGATATTTTTTTTGCTCTTCAATTAATGGTGCATTTACTTCAAGTATAGAAGGGATATTATTTTCGTAGCCAAAGGTCATCCCCGCATGACTCCATAACGAGTAGCGTTCGTAAATAAAATCCAGTCCCCCTAAGCTTTTCAGCTCTTGCATCACTTTATTATTATCTTGAATGTCAGATTGTTCGCGTCGCTGCCTATCGCTCACCTTTGCGTGTTTTAGATGATGAGTATCAACGAGCTTAAGGTCTTTTGGGCACTCGCCACCTAAAGCGGCGGCAATTAAATCGATGTGGATACTTTTATCTTCAAAGGCTTTAGTTATCTCTTGAACGTGTAAAGAGCAACCTTTGGTACCAAAGACAGGGACGCCTCTGTCGGAACACACGTATGCGGCTCTCATAGCGTGTCCTCCGTAATTCTTGATGCGTCTAGTGCATGATTTTTAAAACAGTGGCGTATTTTTTCTGTATTCCTATCTATATCAAATTCCTGCTCAATGAGTTCACGTGCGTTGTTAGCAAGAGACACTCTAAGCTCTGGTTTGCGAAGTAATGTTTCTAAAGCATTGGCTAACGACACTGCATCATTTTGTTTAGCCATTAACCCTGTTTTACCATCAACGATGACTTCTGGGATGCCAGTGACATTTGTCGAAACACAGGGAGTCCCAAGAGCCATTGATTCCAACAATACGGTAGGTAGCCCATCGCGGTTACCATCGGCGCCGACAACGCAGGGCGCGGCAAATACAGCGGAGTTATACAGGCGTTGTTTAACTTCAACTTGCGGAAGTGAACCGTGCATTGTTATCCGGTCACTAATATTGAGCGCCTCTATCTGGCTGGCCAAGCTCGATTTCAACTCACCTTCACCGATGATTTCACATTGAAATTGAACGTCTCTGTTTTTTAATATCAAACAAGCATCAATTAGATTGTTAAAGCCCTTTTTTTCAACGAGGCGACCGATAGCACAAATGGTCGTTGGGCGCTGTGTGGGAGACTCGAATGGGAATTCATCTAAATCGATACCGTTGTATATTTTTTTAATTTTAGACGCTGATATTTGTAAATCATCCGTCAAATATTGAACGTTAAATTTACTAACAGTGATAGCAAACTCAGCTTGTTGGAACTTTTCTTTCAGTACTTCAAAGTCATTGTCTTGATGGAAGATATCTTTAGCGTGTGCAGTGAAGGTAAAGGGTACGGAAGTGATCACCGATGCGATTTGAGCAACCGTTGTTGAAGTTGTAGCAAAGTGAGCGTGCAAGTGGGTGATGCGTTTCTTGTTTATGTATATTGCTAGCTCAAGTGCTTGTGAGACTTCTCGGGCACTCGCTTTAGGAAAAAGACCCAATGCTGACCACATAGAAGGAAATTGACGAGCCACTTTTTTTTGTAGCTTCCAGAAGTTGCTTGCTCGCTCCGCTTTGGCATGAAGGTAGGTCACCGGAGCTTTGACTTTCGAGATGATATCCTGAAAATGTGTATCTTGCGGAGGCAGTAGCGCATAGATATGAATGTTAAGTCCTGCTTTTTCATGAGCAAGGATTTCATTAACAATGAAGGTTTCTGAATAACGTGGATAGCGCTTAACTATATAGGCGACGCGCATGGCTTCTACTCCTTGGTATCAATCAATACAATTCTCTAAGCCAGTTAACGTTTTGTTTTTATTTAGTGTGTCATTAATTTTTGTTCTAACTTTGCCATTCCGTTTACTTCGATATTGGTCGTATGCAAAGTAGGAGTGTCTGAAAACAGTTTAGTTGAGACCTTTGCCATTAGCGTTTTCGCTTCTAATTCAGCTGGGTGGATATAGTCGAATGCTTCTAATTGACTTAAACATTCAGCGCGTATTAACTGTTCTTTAACCGGTTTTACTCGAGGAATAATTATCGCTGGCTTTTTAAGCGATAATATTTCGCAAATTGTGTTGTAACCACCCATGGCAATAACCAGATCTGCTGCTGATAAGTGACTAATAAAGTTGTGGGTAAATTCAGTGAGTGTCACCGATTCAAATCCACGAGCTAGGTGTCGTAACTCAGTAGAGTCTTGCTCACTCATTTCTGGCCCATAAAAAACAATGCTATGAATGAGGTGATTGAAAGAGGAATATGTTTTCAAACCTTCTAGATAGGTGGCGAGTATTTGTTTGCCATCATTTCCTCCGCCAGCTGCCACAACGATAATTTGTTTATTCTCTGGGATATTTAGTTGAGCGCGAATGGTCTGATGGTGAGTATCATCGTTGGATTTTTCTAAGTAGCCACAAAAGGAGGTTTTTTTTGTTACCGATTCAGGGAAATGATACTGCTTTGTCAGGTCAAAGATAGCTCTTTCACCGACCACGACGACTTCGTTGTAATCTTTTTCAATGCGCTGGAAGTATTGATTTTTGCTCCAGATTTGATGTGTTTGATCTGGGGAATCTAGAATGTCTCTTAATAGCAATACTAAACGTGGTTTGCGCTCTAGTGCGCGAGTTAGAGTTAATGTTTCTTTTAGTTCACCATTTAAACCTTCCGGCTTTTTATCAACCAAAATTAGTTCTGGGCGAAACCCGTCAACCGTATGTTTAATAAGCTTGCTTCGTAGTTGCAATATGGCATCGTTTTTCATGCAAGTGAGTTTCGCGTTATAGGCTCCACTTTGAGAGCGTTGAAGACATGGCAATTTGATGTAATCAATCTGTGGATGGGTTCGAAAAGCATGAAGCATTGGTGAGCCTGTCACGAGCAAAATAAAAAGATCGCGGTGTTTATTGACTAAGTAGTTGGCGATAGCAACCATGCGACGGATATTGCCTAACCCATAGCTATCATGAGAATAAAACAAGAATCTTTTCATAATCCTCTCAATGTCATCATGGCAAACGAAAACACAGAGCAGCGCTCTGACGATTAAACATTTATTTGGAGTTATGGTGACGAGTCAACGTTAAGCTTCAAACTTTATGAAGTATAGTCGTGGTTCAAGGCAATGAAGTGTTTATTGATTAAATTATAAATAAACAAAGGTGCTGAGGATGGAGAGCATCAGAAACGAAAAAGCCCACTAATTTCTTAGCGGGCTTTTTCTTAATTTGGCGGAGAGATAGGGATTTGAACCCTAGAAGGGCTACAAACCCTTGCCGGTTTTCAAGACCGGTGCTTTCGACCACTCAGCCATCTCTCCGTTGTTGGAATGCATACTATAGCGAGAGATTGATGTTGTAAAGGGCTAACTAATTCGTTTGCCTTAAATTTATACAGAATAAAGGAATTATTTTTTGGTAGGGTGTTTAGTGAGCAAAATTCGGAAGTATAATAATAGGAATTGATAACTAAACTATTTGGATAATAAGCATAAATTGAATATCTTTAATCGCAAACTAAATAAAATTGGCTTTTGTGCATATTTGGCACAGAGATCTGCTTATCTAGATAGTTAAATATGATTACGAGTAATGCGATATTAGTATACAGAAAGTAAAACTATTGGTTATTTAGATGGTGAATTAAGTTGCTTATCTATATGTGTTAATTATGCAGAACTGATAGTTTGGGCAGATAATCAGCTTGAATATATAGCGATATGGGCTTCTGTTTTTGGTTGTGTATGAATGTAAGGTTAACTCTCAATGAATAGTTTGAACGAAGCTAGAGGTCAAATTAAGCCGTATAATAACCGGCTAGGTTCCTCATTAACAAATAAGAATAAAGTGAGTATAGCTCATACAAAAGCCAAGCGAATCATTACCCTGAACTTAAAGGGAGGAGTTGGAAAATCAACGTTTACGGCTGGGCTGTTAAGTCAACTCGTCGCTGAAGGGCATAACGTAGAGTTAATTGATTTTGATCGCCAAGAGTCTTCTTATAGCTGGGCAAACTCAATACCAGAAGTCGTATGCCAAACGTATAACCCAGCATTAAAAAGCTTTTCGGAAATGGCGTCTACATTAAAGGTTAATACTAGTTCTGAATACGTTGTTATAGACTCACCTGCAAACTTCAGTGATCGAGAATTGTTCCGTTATCTAAAATATGCGGATTATATCGTCATCCCAATGCAGCCATCTCCAATTGATCTTCATTCGTCATTACCGCTTATTAATAACCTGATCGACCAACATCTTTATAAAGGTCGCGAGATCAAAGTAGGCTTTGTACTTAATCGTGTTTATCCTGGTGATGAACGTTTATTAAGCGTACAGAAGTTACTGAGTAATTTTCGCCAGTTTAAATCACTCGGTATTATGAGTGAATCGGCACATTATCAAGAAGCTTTTTATTATAAGAAACTGGTTGGTCACTCTACAAAAGATAGCGAGCTCTGGCAGGATACGTTGACCTGGTTAGATGCGTGTGATGAAAATAGGAATGATCGAGCACGAAGTGATGACGTTGTTTTCGCATAAACATGCCCAACACACTTCTTTAGGGGATAGCTGGAAAGTGTCAACCTTATTTAGGCTGGGTCAGTGAAAATAAAAAAAGAGCCAAGGCTCTTTTTTTATTTTGATAACAGTAGGTTAATGACTTCGCAATAGACCCATCAATTTTTAGTCTTCACGAATATAAAAGCGTTGTAGCTCAGTTAAACCTTGCATCAGAATTGGTAGAGTAGGGCTTTGATCTTTAAGCCTTTTATACTCGCTATCATAGAGTTTGAAGTTACCAAACTTATCAATGACGGTCGTTTGGGTATCAGTGATCAAGGCCAACTCTCTAGAATCTCCTGCCAAAATCCACTTTCGCTTGCGTTCATTAAAAATGTTTCGGCCACTGCTGTAATCAGTGGGGTTAGATGAGACGCCTAACAAGTCTTGCAGCAAAGTAACAGACACATCTAAATGGCTAGATCGATGAGTATAAGTAGCGGGCAGTTTACCCGGCCAGTTAATGATCATCGGCACTTGAAGTTGATAGCGACTGAAGTTGGTACTCGCTCCCCAAGTATTACTATTCGTTTCGTTAAATTCAGTGCCGTGATTTGAGGTGATGATCACCACGGTATTTTTATCGAGCTGTAGTTCTTCAATTTGTTTGAATAGGACACCTAGCTCTTCGTCAGCCTGTTGTACTGAAGCTTGGTAGTTACTCTTGAATAGATCTTTTGCACTGCCGCTGGCTTTAGAAGAGGTGTAATTATCAAGCGTTGATAATTCGATAAAGCCAAACCAAGGGCCTTTTGTCGTAGTTGCCCAATCGCTCCAAGCTTGAATTGCTTGGCTGTCTTCCGACTTTGACTCATCAAATGCAACACCGGTAAAGGTCATGCCTCTAAACACGGTTTCAGCGTAAAGATTATCATCGAAGTTATCGCCGCTGAACAATCCGAAACTGTATTTCTTTTCTTCTAGCGTGCTCATTAGTACAGGTAGGCTAGCCTGCGCTTTTATACTCGCAGCATAACTGCTCGGTAGCCCGTAAAGCAGGCCAAATATGCCGTGCATATTATTACTAGAGCTGTAGTGGTTGGTGAAGTTCAAAGCATTCTGAGCATATTCAGATGTTAGGGGCATCGAGCCGGTCGTTAACGCATCTGCTCTTAAGCTGTTTACGTTAACCATTAGAATATTAAGGTTGTTGCCACGGCGATCAAAACGGATCGGCTCGTATGGGTAACGAACGATATCGCTACTGTGCTCACTTTCAGCTAAGCGTTTCAGGTAGTCGTCTTTATCAAGTAACCCATGCTTTTCCATAAATGACTTGGCTGTCATTGGGTAAGACAGTGGGAAGTTAGCTTTCTGAGTAGTAACCGGATTGTAGAAGTACGCATCCGACCATACATAAATAAGGTGGCTGGCAATAAAGCTAACAAAAAAGATGGCAGTAATTGGTCGACCAACGTGTTTATGGGAAAGTTTACGTTGCTTACGCCATACCCATTCCGACAAACCTAACTGAAGTAAAAATATTAGCGGTAAAACGATAAACAGTTGCTGTAACCCTGCGCCGGCTTCTTTATTGTCATCACTGAACAGAAGTTCCCACACCACAGGAGTTAGATGTAGATTTATGGTTTGATAGGCTTGTGTATCAATCAGTAATATCGTTAACCCAGCTGTCGCAAAGCAGACTGCAACTAAACGGAATAACTTACGTGATGGGACCACAAATGTTAACGGGAACAAAACCAGTAAATAAAGCGCAAAGACCAAAAATCCAAAGTGCCCTACCCAAGAAACAGCGAGGTAGAACTGCCCAAGTAAGGTTTCTGGCCAAGGAGATTGTGTAATATAGCGGGTACCAATCAGCATTGCTGCGATGATATTAAAGAAGGCAAACCAGTGCCCCCAACCCACTAAACGAGAAACTCGTTCACTATATGTATTTCCGCTATCTACCATTAGTCGTTTTGCAGCCCGTTAAGATTAATGTGTTTGTTCTTCTAATGAAGAAATCAACGCTTGTGCAAATTTTTCAGCAATTGCTTTGCGTTGTGAAGCAGCAACGTTTTGATTTAAGACATTGGTTGCGATATTTCCTGCGATCATTAAAGAAAGCTCAGGAGTCGCGCCATGTTTTTCCAAGATTGCAGCCACCTCAGCAAGGATGATTTCAACTTGGTCGTCACTGTATTTAGATGTAATAGGCATAAAGACTCTATAGATGATAGTAAAAGCGGCTTATGATAACCTACAATGCCTAACAACTGAAACCTAGAACGACGATATTTTCACTATGAGCCTTCAATTATCCAACGTCATTTTACACCAACTTTCGAAAAACGATCAGGACGAACTGATTGTTAATTTTCGCTCTCATTCTCTAGAAAACGATGGTTCTACAGAGCACCTCGTTGCTGAACTACATCGTGTCTTTAATGCAAAAGCAGGCAAAGGCTTCGGATCTTTTAAGTCTGACAGCGAATTTCAATCGTGGTTGCAAGAACTTCGCCAAGGTGACAAGAATTTTTACGATTTCTCACAACTTAGTGCAAATAGGCTGAAACAAGAATTAGCAAAGTACCCTTTTGCGGATGAAGGTATCTTAGTTATTGCTGAATATCAGTCGTTAGCAACAGATTATCTTTTTGTCGCTTTACTTCCATCAATTCAAAGTCTTAAAGTGACAGAAGGTCTAGAAATTAGTGCTACAGATTATCTAGACATTAATAAGATGGATATCGTTGCGCGTATTGATTTATCGAGTTATGAAACAGACAAAGAATCAAACCGCTATTTGGCCTACATAAAAGGTCGAGTCGGAAGAAAAGTGGCAGACTTTTTCCTCGATTTCCTTCAGGCGGAAGTAGGGCTTGATACTAAGCAGCAAAACCAAGTGCTAATGCAAGCAGTTCAAGATTTTTGTAGTGACTCTAAATTGGAAAAAGAAGAGGCAACCAACTACAAGAAGCAAGTTTACGATTACTGTAATGAAACAATTAAATCTGGTGACGAAGTTCAGGTTCGTGAGCTATCTGGTGAGCTGCCTCAGAGCCAAGAAGGTACAAGCTTTTTAGATTACACCAAAGAGCAAGGCTACGAGTTGGAAGATAGCTTCCCAGCCGATCGCTCTACCATGCGCAAATTGACTAAGTATGTTGGTGCGGGTGGAGGATTAAACGTTAGTTTTGATAGCTTATTACTTGGCGAACGTATTTTTTACGATCCGGAGACAGATACGCTAACCATTAAGGGCACGCCACCTAATTTACGTGACCAATTAACACGAAATTAGTGACGAGAGAGAGCTTTTGCTCTCTCTTTTTTTATTTATTTACAAAGGTGTCTTAATCTATATAGGTACAACGCTATGCCATGGAAAATAATAGGTTATCTCTATGTCGAAGGAATCGATCAATACTATGCCGTCAGTGAAAGCAGTGCAGTCAATGAAAACTAATCAAAAACAACTCTCCGCCATTGTTGGCATTTGGCTTACCGTGATTCTTTCCATAGTCATGCTCACAAGAACGAATTTAGAGAACTTGTCGAGTGTAGAGGAGCTAGGCAATAGCTTAGAAGAGCTTAGAAGTACGCTCTACCTTGATACTCAATACAGAATGAAGCATGCGGATGATATATCGTTAAAAATCCAGTTAATTTATTCTCTTAGGTTGCAATTAGAGAGCAGTTACGAAGGAAGCTACTTTCAACCGGATATCAATCAACTCATTTTTACCACCGATCGTTTTATAGAACTTGTGAAACAATTCAACGATTCTGAAGTGGAAGTGATTGAACTGGTTGATCGTTTAAAAACGATTCGAGATAGCTATCAACAGCAGCCTGAGATTCAAGCGCTATATTACCAATTGAGTACCCGGGTTTTTGAGGCAATGTTTAGCCACTCATCTGCAAGCCCTGAAATCTATCGATCTTTAGACTATCTTTTTGTTCAGTCTCAATTAATGTCTCCAGAAGATGGAGAAAAACTTCAGCTAGCTTTAGCTCAAACTTCCTCTGTCCTTGGCGGCTATGCCAAAGGAAGCTATCTAGTCGAGAAGCTTATTAACCACCCAGTCAACATGCTTCAATCTGAAATCCGGGATCAATATGATGAATTGGCACAGCGCTATTTCATGATTGTTACTTTAATAAGCGCGTTGGCGATGTTTTTATTGTCTATGATATTGATGAAAAAAACGAATATTGCATGGGTAGATGAAGGGTTAACCACTAATACAATCGAGACAAATGTCCCATCAGGTGCTGTCGTTGATACGAATGAAACAGCCAATCGAAATGATAGTGGTGCTGCTGGCTCGACTGCCAGAGCGAACTCAACTTCGATGCCTTTAACGACTGATATACAAACCGAGAAAATTGCTTATGAGGATGGCTCAGTTCAGGCACCTATGAACTCTAGTAATTCTATAGCGTCGAGCGATACAGTGCCTATAGATAAATTAGATAAAAGAGATTCCAAGGAGTACGAGCTTAATGAAATAGCTGTGGATGATGCTCAAACAATGTCTTCACCAGAAGTGAACATTGACTATATGCTTCAATGTTTAAACGATGATAAAGAGTCGGTGCTGTTACTTTTGGATGTGTTTATTCAGGATCATGAGGACGATGCAAAAGAACTACCTTCTTTGCTTAAGTCTGATATGGAACATGCAATGCGAAAAGCACACAGCTTAAAAGGGGTAGCAGCTAACTTAGGAGCTGAGCTATTAAAAGAAGTAGCGACGTTAATTGAGTCTGATATAAAAGATGAAATTGAGGTCAGTGAACAAAAACTAGAACAGTTAGTTACAGCATTGTCTTCTACAATAGAAAGCGCAAAAGAGTATATAGAGAACAATCGGTAGAGTTGGAAGAAAGATCACGCTTATTTTGAAATCCTGATAGTACTCTGACTTTGCAACCTCATAATTTCGGCCGAAATTTTTGGTGGTGTTTGGGGTGATTATGTTTGTTAAGTATTGGTATAAAACAATTATTTTGTTTTGTGTGTTCAGCGTTAGTGGTTGTTCACTTCTTGAAGTAAAAATAGACAGTCAAACAACACCATTAACCAAGCAAGAGCTCAATATGCGCTTGTTAACTCGAGAGTACGCACAGCAATTTTTCTCTCAGGTTGAACAAACAGCCGACACTATGGCCTTGCAGTACCCTTCTGATGATACAGTTAATCAATCTCACCTATTACTTTGGAAAATTAACGCTTCTGAAGGCCTTCAGGGAGCCGCATATCAAGTTGCACCTATGGCGGCTCTTATCGATAGTTGGGTATTTAGCTATCAAATGACATTCTTTTTTGAAAGTGGGGCAGGTGAAAACCTCTTCGATGTCGAAGACGCGATTTTAGTCTCGAAACAGCTTTCCACAGAGATGGATCAATTGGCCAAATCTCTACTGAAGGGCAACACTTACCAGTCGACTAAAGAATTTGTTACTCAATTTTCCATTAATAATCCATTTAATGATGTCTCATTTACTCGCGCGCCAGCGTACCGAAAATGGTTAGAAAGTAATAATATTGAAGGTGAAGAAGCCGTAGCCACACTCGGTACCATGCCGGAAGCACTAGGCGATGTATCAGACAAACTCAGCTTGGTTTCAGAGCAAACGCCTAAAGTGATGACTTGGAAAGCTCAGCTAATCGCATTAAACAGCAGTATTAGTGGGCAAGACTTATCTGAAACCCTTCAAAGCTTGCAATCGAGCTCGCGGTCATTTCAAGACTTTGTCGAAAACAACCCTGAGTATATGCGAAACCTTGCCGAGCAGATGGCCATAGAACTGCAACCGCTAGTGGATGATATTGACGATAAAACGGATGCTAAGCTCAACCAGCTCAGTATTGAACGTCAAGCGCTTGAAAAAATGGTGGAAAAAGAGCGTATCGAACTGATTAATATGATTGAGAGAGAGAGAAATGCCATTGCTGCAATCGTCACTAGCGAACGCGAAAAGTTTGCTCAGGATCTGGATAAAGTTTCTCAAGACGTGCTGACTTTGGCCATTGATAAACTGATCGAACTCATCAAGAGTGTCTTGCTCTATTTCGTTCTGTTCATTGTGGTTATCTTCTTTGCTCCATTAGGGATTGGGTACTTTTTAGGGAAGCGTTCTGCAAGTAAATCTGATTAAGTAAAAGCGCCAAAATGTGGCGCTTTTTTAATTTTAGTCAACGTCACTTGAGTAACTTTGACTCTCGAGCACTGGTATGAGTTCATTGGAACATTCAAACCATAAACATCGACTTTTAGCTACTTTAGAGACTTTTTCATAGGTTGAGGGAGAAAATTGTAACTTTTAGCAATTATTTCTTGAGTTCTTTTGCTGAAAATCTTATAGATGGTGTATCCCCTTTTTAAAATACACGGAGAGTTTTGTGATGAGAGTCGGTTTAGTCGGTTGGCGTGGTATGGTTGGTTCAGTACTAATGCAGCGTATGGTAGAAGAGAAGGATTTTGATTTAATCGAACCTGTTTTTTACAGTACTTCACAGATAGGCATTCCAGCACCTAAGCTAGGTAAAAATGACGCTGGTATGTTGCAAGATGCATTTGACATTGAAAGCTTGAAGCAACTTGATGCGGTTATTACTTGTCAAGGTGGCGGCTACACTGAGAAAGTTTACCCAGCGCTACGCCAAGAGGGTTGGAAAGGCTACTGGATCGATGCGGCTTCTACTTTACGTATGGATGCCGACTCAATTATCACATTAGATCCTGTTAACCTTGCTCAAATTCAACAGGGGATTCACGGCGGCACTAATACGTTTGTTGGTGGTAACTGTACCGTGAGCTTGATGCTAATGGCTCTTGGCGGCCTTTATGAAAAAGGCATGATTGAGTGGATGAGCGCAATGACTTACCAAGCTGCCTCCGGCGCTGGTGCTAAAAACATGCGTGAACTTATCTCTCAAATGGGCGTGATCAACGACTCTGTTAGCTCTGAACTGGCAAACCCAGCAAGCTCAATTTTGGATATCGATAAGAAAGTTGCGGAAACTATCCGTTCAGATTCGTTTCCTACGGATCAATTCGGTGCACCACTGGCCGGTTCATTAATTCCTTGGATTGATGTTAAGCGTGAAAATGGTCAAAGCAAAGAAGAGTGGAAAGCGGGTGTTGAAGCGAACAAGATTCTAGGCCTAGATGGTCAACCAATCCCTATTGATGGTACTTGTGTACGAATCGGTGCCATGCGCTGCCACGCTCAAGCATTGACGATTAAGCTTAAGCAAGATGTGCCAATGGATGAGATTGAAGAGATCATCGCCACTCACAACGATTGGGTTAAGGTGATTCCAAATGATCGTGATATCACGGCTCAAGAACTCACACCAGCAAAAGTAACCGGCACAATGTCAGTTCCTGTCGGCCGTTTACGTAAGATGTCTATGGGTAACGATTTCCTAAACGCATTTACGGTGGGTGACCAATTACTTTGGGGTGCAGCAGAACCACTACGCCGTACACTGCGTATTATTCTTGCTGAAAAACAGTAATTGTAAATATAAGTTCCATTTAAAAAAAGCGCCTCTACGGCGCTTTTTTTGTAACTAGAGTAGCGAGGAATTTGCTCTAATCGTCTATGGGGATGATGCGTTTATCTGGGTCTGCTAATTCCCCGCCACAATACTTACAAAAGTGCGCATCGGATTCATGTCCGGATTTGGAGCAATTTGGGCAGCGTACCAAGTTACGATGTGCATTCATTTCTTGATTGAGCTCAGCGGTGATGATCCCCGTTGGCACGGCGAGTATAGAGTAGCCGAGCAGCATAGTTAACGAGGCAATGGCTTGGCCAAAAGGTGTCTGAGGAACGATATCTCCGTAACCAACGGTGGTTATGGTCACTATTGCCCAATAGATGCTTTGTGGAATAGAGGTAAAACCATTTTCTGGCCCTTCGATTACGTATATCACTGAGCCAAGAATAATCACCAGAATTCCTACTGTGCTAAAGAAAATGAGGATCTTTCTTTTTGCCATAAGCAGTGATCGCAGCAATATATTAGAGTCTTGCAGGTATCTCACCAGCTTTAGTATTCGGAAAATACGCATTACACGCAGCATTCGAATTGCACTGATATACGATGCCGCTGGGAAGAAAATGGCGATATAAGTCGGCAGGATAGCAAGTAAGTCAATGACACCATAGAAACTGCGCACATAGGCTGTTGGCTTTGGTGAGCAATATAGCCGTAGTAAATACTCAACGGTAAATAACGCGGTAAAGCCATATTCTAGATACATGAAAGTACTAGCCCATTGAGCGTTTAGTGCAGGAATAGAATCCAGAACCAATACGATCAGCGACGCAATAATGGCAACAATAAGGCTGATATCAAAGATTCGTCCGGCTGGTGTATGTGTACCGAAGATAATGACGTAAAGATGATGTTTTAAAGAATGGCGTGGCATGAATGGTCGCGTGATTTCTAATCAATACGCTTATAATACAATTTTCGCAATAAAGAGGCGAGTATGATCCCTCGCCTCAATTTAATTAAGCTAGCCCGGGAAATAGATTACGTAATCCATTGGCAATAAATTCTATGCCTAGTGCACCAAGAATCAAGCCCATGATACGAGTAATCACGTTAATCCCTGTTTGACCAAGGAAGCGAACGATCAACGGTGCCGAGCGAAATAGCAGCCAAGAGCAAAAACAGAAAAGCGCTATAGTAAAGATGATGCCTACCGTATCTAAAGCACTTGGGTAGCGAGAGCCATAAACAATTGTTGAGCTAATTGCACCTGGGCCGGCCATTAAGGGCATGGCTAGAGGAACAACGCCGATTTGTTCTTTCGTTACGTACTCTGATTTTTCTTGTTTGTTCTGCTTATCTTCACCGAGCTTACCACTCATCATTGAAAAGGCGATGCTTAGTAACAGCAGGCCGCCTGCCACGCGAAATGAATCGAGAGAGATACTAAACATGTCTAATAGCACCTGACCTGCTAATAAAGAGATGATGAGTATCATCGCAACGGCGATGTTGGCAGTCCGGGCTGTTTTGTTTTTCTCTTCAGCAGTCATGTGTCCAGTCAAAGAGACAAATATCGGCATAATTCCAATTGGATTAACAGCCGCGACAAGTCCGAGAAAAAACTGCAAAAATATAGCGATCTCAAATGAAGTCATAGCAATAACTCTGTAAAAAAGTAAGTGTGGATGATTTGCGGCGATTCTAGGATAAATCCTTACGTTGTACGAGGGTTATTGGCCGTGAATATAATGATTTTTTCTTGGTCTACTGATGTAATTTAACTAATCCGATTTATTAGCGTTTGGTCATCGTGTTGCATTGCGCGAAAAGTTAAATCGCTCCGCAAAAAAATGCGTTCATTCCCACATTTATGACATTTATAACGGTCATAAATGTCACATCCATCTCAAAAAAGTATAAGCTCGTAGCACGGAAAAAGTTCCGGTATGTGTGCTTTTTTGTAGGAAAATGAAATTTTTTTACAGTTTTTTGAAAGTTATATATTTTTATTTGTCTGTTTGTGTAATTTTTCAACATTTAAGGTTTGTTTGGTTTCCCTTTATATTCAATGGGTTATGTTAGGATCTAGGTTTGGAGCACTACTTTGTAGGTAATTGCCATTTGAGAACTGATCTGAGTCAATTTCTTTCGCGGTATGAAATATTATACTCAGTCCTGAAAGCAATTTACTAAGTCTGTGTCGTAAGTGTCGGCCTTGACAGAGGTTTTAATCAGCCTCCCAACGCAATCTTAATAAAAAGTTTTTAATATTATTTATTTTAGGAGATCCACTATGCCTGTAACTAACTTAGCTGAACTAGATGCTCTAGTAGCTCGCGTAAAAGCGGCTCAAGAAGAGTTCTCAACTTTTTCTCAAGAAAAAGTAGATGCAATTTTCCGCGCAGCATCATTAGCAGCTAACCATGCTCGTATCCCTCTAGCGCAACAAGCGGTAGAAGAGTCTGGAATGGGTATTGTTGAAGATAAGGTAATCAAAAACCACTTTGCTTCAGAATTCATTTACAACAAATACAAAGACGAAAAGACGTGTGGCATCTTAGAAGAAGATGACAGCTTAGGCACAATGACTATCGCTGAGCCAATCGGTATTATCTGTGGTATCGTTCCAACGACGAACCCAACGTCTACTGCAATCTTCAAATCTCTCATCTCTTTGAAGACTCGTAACGGCATCATCTTCTCTCCACACCCACGTGCTAAGAACTCTACAAACGACGCAGCTAAGCTTGTTTTAGACGCAGCAGTAGCAGCGGGTGCTCCAAAAGACATCATCGGTTGGATTGACCAACCTTCAGTTGAGCTTTCTAACGCGCTTATGAAGCACGACGGTATTGCACTTATCCTTGCGACTGGTGGTCCAGGCATGGTTAAAGCAGCATACTCTTCGGGCAAGCCTGCTATCGGTGTTGGTGCGGGTAACGTGCCAATCGTTATCGACGAAACAGCTGACATCAAACGTGCAGTTGCTTCTATTCTAATGTCTAAAACATTCGATAACGGCGTAGTATGTGCTTCTGAGCAAGCAGCTATCGTAGTTGACGAAGTGTACGACGAAGTGAAAGAGCGTTTCGCTTCTCACAAAGCGTATGTATTAAGCAAAGCTGAAGCAGATAAAGTACGTAAAGTTCTTCTAATCGACGGCAACCTAAACGCGAAAATCGTTGGTCAACCTGCTCCTGCAATCGCAGAAATGGCCGGTGTTAAAGTTCCTGCTGATACAAAAGTACTTGTAGGTGAAGGTCTTGGTAAAGTAAGCATCGAAGACGAGTTTGCTCACGAGAAACTGTCTCCAACACTTGGTCTATTCCGCGCTGACGATTTCGAAGACGCTGTTGCTCAAGCGGTAACTATGGTTGAAATCGGCGGTATCGGCCACACTTCTGGTCTTTACACTAACCAAGATACTAATACTGACCGTATTCGTTACTTTGGTGACAAGCTAAAAACAGCACGTATTCTTGTAAACATCCCATCTACTCACGGTGGTATTGGTGACCTTTACAACTTTAACGTTGCACCGTCTCTAACTCTTGGTTGTGGTTCATGGGGTGGTAACTCTATCTCTGAGAACGTAGGTCCTAAGCACCTTATCAACAAGAAAACTGTAGCGAAGCGAGCTGAAAACATGTTGTGGCACAAACTACCTAAGTCTATCTATTTCCGTCGTGGTAGCCTTCCAATCGCTCTTGGCGACCTAGAAGGTAAGAAACGCGCATTCCTAGTAACTGACCGTTTCCTATTCAACAACGGTTACGCTGATGACGTAGTTCGCCTTCTTAAAGCTCAAGGCATCGAAGTTCAAGTATTCTTCGACGTAGAAGCGGATCCAACTCTATCTGTAGTAGAGAAAGGTGCTGAAGCAATGAACAGCTTCCAACCTGACGTTATCCTAGCTCTAGGTGGCGGCTCTCCAATGGATGCAGCTAAGATCATGTGGGTTATGTACGAGCACCCAGAAACGCACTTTGAAGAACTAGCAATGCGCTTTATGGACATCCGTAAACGTATCTACAAGTTCCCTAAAATGGGTAAAAAAGCTGAGCTAGTATGTATTACTACTACTTCAGGTACAGGTTCTGAAGTTACTCCGTTTGCTGTTGTAACTGACGACAAGACTGGTGCTAAGTACCCACTAGCTGATTACGAAATTACGCCAAACATGGCTATCGTTGATGCTAACCTAGTAATGAACATGCCTAAGTCTCTAACAGCGTTTGGTGGTTACGATGCAGTAACTCACGCTCTAGAAGCTTACGTTTCAGTTCTAGCGAACGAGTACTCAGACGGTCAAGCTCTTCAAGCACTTAAGATGCTTAAAGAGTACCTACCTTCTAGCTACAAAAACGGTGCAGCTGACCCAATCGCTCGTGAGAAAGTACACAATGCGGCAACAATCGCTGGTATTGCGTTTGCGAATGCTTTCCTAGGTGTGTGTCACTCAATGGCTCACAAGATTGGTGCTGAGTTCCACCTTCCACACGGTCTTGCTAACGCACTACTTATCTCTAACGTTGTACGTTACAACGCGAACGATAACCCAACTAAGCAGACTGCTTTCTCTCAGTACGATCGTCCGCAAGCACGTCGTCGTTATGCAGAAGTTGCTGACCACCTAGGCCTAAGCCAAGCTGGTGACCGCACTGCACAGAAGATTGAGCGTCTACTAACTTGGTTAGAAGAGCTTAAGAAAGACCTAGACATTCCACTATCTATTAAAGAAGCGGGTGTTAACGAAGCAGACTTCATCGCTAAACTAGATGAACTAGCGGTAGAAGCGTTTGATGACCAGTGTACTGGTGCAAACCCTCGTTACCCTCTAATTACAGAGCTAAAAGAAGTTCTTACAACTGCATACTTCGGTACTGCGTATGTTGAAGGCGAAACTTTTGAAGGTACGACTGTAATTAAGAAAAAAGCTGACCAAAAAGCAGCAAAAAAGAAGTAAGACTTCTTAAGTTATAAGATGTTTCGCTAGCACGAAATATTGACTACAAAACCCCAGCCTTTGGTTGGGGTTTTTTTATGACTAAATATTTAACGCTTGGAAATTAGTCCCCTTTATTACATGAGGAATAATCGTTATTCCATTAATTGTACATTGTTTCTTTATACTCTATGGATAACTCTGGCTCAATAGGACTACCTAGGTATGAAACGTGTAACTCTACTATCATTGGCAATGGCTTTTTCATTAAGTGCCAATGCTAACTTAATTATTGATAAATCTGGTGTTGACGAGAAAGACTATGTCTACGACATGCACCAATGTGAAGAGATGTCTAATCAAGTACAAAAAGATACACGTTCTCGTGGTGCGGTAGGCGGTGCATTAAAAGGTGCTGCAATTGGATCTGCTGGTGTTGCCATTGCAGGTGGATCAGGGTCTGAAGGTGCTAAGAAAGGTGCGGCTGTTGGTCTAGGTGCGGGCGTAATTGGCGGAAGCCGTGATCGACGTGAGAATCAAGAGAACTATGAACAAGATCAGCAAACCGTAATGCGTAACTGCATGACAAACCGTGGTTATGTTGTACTGAATTAATAGTGAAAATATAAGATAACCTTGAGAGGAAGCGATGTGCTTCCTTTTTTATTACCTACAGTTTGGACGTCGAGGTTAGTGGGTATGAAAAAGGCTTACCCTTAGGTAAGCCTTATAATGATTTCATGCAGTGTCAGTTGGCTGTGATGCTAGAGTTAGCCAGCTAATACGTCAGTGGCGACCTTGTAGCTTGGGTCTTCTTTTACGTTTATCTCAACTAGACTACCTGCTTTGTGTAGCAATGCACGACAATCAGGGCTTAAGTGACGTAAATGCAGAGTCTTCCCTAGAGTAGAGTACCGTACCGCCAAGGTTTCGATAGCTTCAATCGCTGAGTGGTCGGCAACGCGAGATCCTGCGAAATCAACGATGACGTCTTGAGGGTCATTTTTAAAATCAAACAGTTCTAAAAAGTTAGCTGCTGAACCAAAGAAGATAGGGCCATTGATGTGGTAAACCTTTGAGCCTTCGTCATTTAATGTGCTGCTTGCGTAGATGTGTTTTGCGTGTTCCCATGCAAACATCAGAGCAGAAACAATAACACCCACTGCGACAGCTATAGCAAGGTCTGTAAGTACCGTTACTATAGTCACCAGTACAATAACGAAGAAGTCTTGCTTAGGAACGCGACGTGCTAGCTTAAAGGTCGCCCATTCAAACGTGCCAATCACAACCATAAACATCACACCAACTAATGCTGCTAGTGGGATGATCTCAATAAGGGCCGATGCAAAAAGAATAAATGCGAGCAGGGCAAGAGCGGCAACAATACCAGATAGACGACCACGACCACCTGAGTTTACATTGATCATTGATTGACCAATCATTGCACAGCCACCCATTGCACCAAAGACAGAACAAGTTACGTTTGCAAGACCTTGGCCTACACATTCTCGGTTTGATTTACCACGAGTGTTGGTCATTTCATCAAGTACAGTAAGCGTTAGCAAAGACTCGATAAGACCGATTGCAGCAAGGATAATCGCGTAAGGCAGAATGATTTGCAGTGTTTCAAAGTTGAACGGTACCATCGGGATAGAGAACGTTGGTAGAGAACCTGCAAGAGTCGCGTTGTCGTCACCCGACATAGTACGTAGGAAATCGACAACGGTATTTGTGTCTAAACCCAAGCCCATGACGAGCAAGGTGACAGTTACAATCGCGACTAGTGAAGAAGGGACTGCTGTTGTCAACTTAGGCAGAAAGTGGATGATTGCCATAGTAAGTGCAACTAGCCCAAGCATAACCATCATTTCACCTTGCGGTAACCAAGCTAGTACACCAGAGGCATCGGGTGTTTTAAATTGTCCAAGTTGCGCAAGGAAGATAACAATCGCGAGGCCATTAACAAACCCGATCATGACCGGATGTGGAACCATACGAATAAATTTACCGAGCTTAAAGATACCGGCAGAAATTTGTAACAAGCCCGCTAACATAATGGCTGCAAACAAGTATTGAACGCCATGAGTAGCAACAAGGCTAACCATAACAACGGCCATCGCACCTGTAGCACCAGATATCATGCCCGGGCGGCCACCAAAGATAGAGGTAATAAGGCCAACGATAAAGGCGGCATACAAGCCAACCATCGGGTCAACGCCTGCAACAAAAGCAAACGCAACGGCTTCAGGCACGAGTGCTAGCGCAACAGTTAGCCCCGATAGGACATCATTTTTTACAGAATGTTTAGAAAACTGTGGAAATTCGAACATGGTTACTCAGTATCGTCGGTTGTGGGTTTGTCCTTAAACAACACTTCCTATAAATAGAGCAAAAATCAGAGATAGAAGAACAATCTATTTTGAAGTGTGACTAAGTGTGAATAAGTATGAATCGGCGCATGCTACCGAAAAGTGTGATTAAGTTCAATGATTAACCTAGTATAGATTAATTTCGTCTATGGCTAGTTTGATATGGTAAAAAAAAGGCTGCTAAATTAGCAGCCTTTTCGATACTTATTGAGCTATTAACAACTCAAGCTATTAGTAACCTTGAGGTTTCGTCATTCCCGCACCAGCTTGGCTGCGAGCAACTTGACTGCCAGCGCCTTTCGCTTGGTAGCGTTCTGCTTTCAATGGCATAGCAACAACTTCAATCTCTTTAATCTCTTGAGGTCCAGGAGCCTTTGTCATCACTGAAGTAGCATGTGCTTTTACACGACTCGCTTTCACTGATTGAGCTGGCTGAGGTTTAGCCTTTGTTTCCGCGACAGGCGCTTCAACAACAGGAGTAACTTCTGGTTGAACTTCTAGAGTCGATTCAGTTTGCGCTGGAGCTTCAACTTCAACTGCGTTCACTGGTGCTTGCTCAGCTTTAGCTTGTTGTTGAACTTCCACAACAGGTTTTTCAATAACCGTCTCATTCACTTCAGTATTAGCGTCAACAGTCACTTCGGTTGTAACTACTGCTGCTTCTATGATCGGTTTTGATTCAGCAACCTTCGTTGAACGAACAATAATCTTACCCATCGCCATCTCAGGCATAGCGAAACCGGCTGAAGCGACAACATTTGTCTCTTCAACTAGAGCTGGCTGAATTTCTGCTTGCTGCTTGTAGTTAGGTTTAGCTAAGTCATAGCGAGGCATCACTTTACCCATAGCCATCTCAGGAGAAGCTACACCACCTTTACGTAGGCGGAATGGGTTAGGGCGACGATCACGACCGCGACGACGGCGCTGTCCGCTTGCACGTAAGTGACGAGGAGAGCGGCGGTTACGACGTTGCTTCGGCTGCTCTTCTTGAGCGGCGTCTGTAGACTCAACGTTTACTTCAACTTGTTCCGCGGCAACGACTGCTATAGCAACTTCTTCAGCTTTAATTTCAACTTCAGCTTGCTGTTGTTGAGCATTAGAGCGAACCTTCTTGCTTAGCTGGCGACGCTGACGGCGTTCTTTAAGTTTTACCGGCTTTGGCTCAGGGCGTGCTTCTTGTTGGTCAACTTGTGCATCTGCGGCAATTTGTTGGCCTTGCTCTGCAACCTTAGATACTTTTGTTTCATCACGGTTGTTACGACGATCTTGCTTAGGTTTACGATTATTAGGCTTACGTTCTTGTTTCGCCTTCTCTTCAACTGTAGGAGCTTGTTCGTCACGAGCCGGTTTACGCTTGTTACGATCACGATTGTCGCGATTATCTCTGTTGTCACGGTTATTGCGACGACGTTGATCATTACGGTTTCTGCGTGGACGTGTATTACGTTGCTCAGCGGGCTTCTCTTCCTTAACTTCTTCTTTAGCTTCTTCAGGAGAACCAGAGAAGAAGTCGCTCAATGCTTTAAGCATGCGAGAAATAAGACCTGGTTCTGCTTTTTCAGCAGGAACAGATGCTTTAGGTATTTCAGCAGGTTTTGGTGCCGGAGCCGGTGTCGCTGCGGTTTGCGCTGGAGATGCAAAGCCTTTTAGAGCCGGTTCTTCAATCTTGCGCAGTTTAACTTCTTGCTCAGCAGGTTCTTTGCTTTCTGCTTCTTTTAGAGCGTCAATCTTTTGAGGAAGTAGGTAAGAAAGAAGATCGAATTCTTCACCTTCACGGACACGAATAACCTCGAAGTGAGGTGTTTCCATATCTGAATTAGGAACAACAGTGATCTTAACTTCTTGGTTCTTCTCAATGTGGTTAACTGAGCGACGTTTTTCATTTAGAAGGTAAGAGGCGATTGGCACAGGAACAACAGCTAATACTTGAGCTGTATTGTCTTTTAGTGCTTCTTCTTCAATTAAACGAAGTACAGATAGCGCTAAAGATTCGTTATCACGTACCACACCAGTACCGGTACAACGAGGACAGATATGGTGGCTAGCTTCTGCCAATGAAGGGCTTAAGCGTTGGCGTGACATCTCTAATAAACCAAATCGCGAGATACGACCAATTTGAACGCGTGCACGATCTAGACGAACGGCATCACGAAGGCGGTTTTCTACTTCACGTTGGTGGCGAACTGGTGTCATATCGATGAAGTCGATAACAACCAAGCCACCCAAGTCACGTAGACGCAGTTGACGAGCAATTTCATCAGCCGCTTCAAGGTTTGTATTTAATGCTGTCTCTTCGATATCGCCGCCTTTAGTTGCACGAGCAGAGTTGATATCGATAGAAGTAAGAGCTTCTGTTGGGTCAATAACAATTGAGCCGCCGGATGGAAGACGAACTTCACGTTGGAAAGCAGATTCAATTTGGCTTTCGATTTGATAGTGACTAAATAGAGGCACCTCACCGTCATACTTTTTAACGCGACTAACAAAGTCAGGACGAATTAAACGAATATGCTCAAGAGCGCGTTCATAGATAGTGTTGCTATCAATCAGTATCTCACCAATATCACGACGTAAATAATCGCGAATTGCACGTACAATAACGTTGCTCTCTTGGTGGATAAGGAAAGGCGCAGAGTTAGAGTCAGATGCCTGTTTGATAGCGCCCCAATGGTTTAATAAAACATTAAGGTCCCACTCTAGCTCTTCTGCACTTTTACCAACACCAGCAGTACGAACAATTAGTCCCATGCCTTGTGGTAGTTCAAGTGTGCTCAGTGCTGCTTTAAGTTGGGTACGCTCATCACCTTCGATACGGCGAGAGATACCGCCAGCACGAGGGTTATTTGGCATAAGAACTAGGTAACTACCCGCAAGTGAAACGAAAGTCGTTAATGCAGCACCTTTGCTGCCACGCTCTTCTTTTTCAACTTGGACAATAACTTCTTGTCCTTCTTTCAATACTTCTTTGATGTTTGGGCGACCTTGGTAGGTGTAACCTGCTGGGAAGTATTCGCGAGCAATTTCTTTAAGAGGAAGGAAACCGTGTCTGTCTGCACCATAATCAACAAAAGCAGCTTCTAGGCTTGGTTCGATGCGGGTAATACGGCCTTTATATATATTTGCTTTCTTTGATTCGTGCCCAGGACTTTCAATATCTAAATCAAACAGTCGCTGGCCATCAACCAAAGCAACACGCAACTCTTCTTTTTGAGTTGCGTTAATTAACATTCTTTTCATTTAATAATCTCGTTATCTTTCTTTATATTAATTGTTCTTATTGCTTTAGTTCGTTTTCACGGTGCCAGATCCCATGGCTAAAAAGTGCAGCCTCCCGGCTGGAGGGGATGCTCTATGGGCACGTCAGTTGTCACAAACTCTAAAGCTTGTGACCCGCGAGTTGCGGAGAATACTCAACATGAAAATACGACGAGTAGAGCAATAAGTTGACTTAATTCAGAAGAGTCTTACGCCAGTTGCGGCACTACGGAATAAAGTAATCTACTCAGTTAACTGTGCTATATCACGTTTGATTTTGTTTAAATAATCATCGAAGCGTGAATTGCAGCTGTGAACTATAGCAGTGCAAAGAAATCACAGCAATCTGCTTTGTTATAAACAGGCAAAAAAAAACAAACTTTACTCTTTCAATTGCTCGGTATTCTATTGTTTTCCTGTGTATTTCTATCTTCATTAGGTCAATGTTTGATAGGGCGTTTATTTTTTATCCACAGCCAAGAGTGGAATACCGCTTAAGGGTTACTTCATATGTAATATCAATATATCTTGCATAAGAAAATATGAAATATAGCGTGTTTGGGTGATACAATAGCGAAATGAGTGAAATTAGAACTAAAGTCCAATTTGTCGATATCGATGAAGACATGGCTGGTCAGCGTATTGATAACTTCTTACGCAACCAATTGAAAAATCTTCCCAAAAGCATGGTTTATAGAATCGTGCGTAAAGGTGAGGTAAGAGTAAATAAAAAACGCATTAAAGCTGAATACAAGCTCCAACCCGGAGATATTGTTCGCATTCCTCCCGTTACGCTTGAAGAGAAAGATGATGAACCAGTCATTAGTACCAAGCTAAACAAGGTAGCGCAGCTTGAAAGCAATATCATCTTCGAAGACGATCACCTTCTGATCTTAAACAAGCCATCAGGTTTAGCTGTTCATGGCGGAAGTGGTTTGAAGTTTGGTGCAATAGAAGCGTTACGTGCTTTACGCCCAACAGCAAGGTTCTTAGAGTTAGTGCATCGTATCGATCGGGATACGTCAGGCATTCTATTGGTTGCTAAGAAACGTTCAGCTCTTCGCCATCTGCAAGCTCAATTTAGAGAAAAAACGGTTAAGAAGTTTTACTTTGCTCTTGTGATGGGTCAATGGAAGGGTACGTGTAAGGTAATCAATGCACCGTTACTGAAAAATGAAGTAAATAGTATTGTGCGTGTTAACCCGAAAGGGAAAGCGTCTGAAACACGTTTTAAAATTATTGAAAAGTTTGATGATGCGACGTTAATTCAAGCAAGTCCGATAACTGGCCGTACACACCAAATTCGTGTTCATGCCCAGTATGCGGGTCACCCGATAGCTTGGGATGACCGTTATGGTGATCGTCGCTTTGATGCCTATACCGGAAAATGTGGTTTAGACCGACTGTTTTTACATGCTGCCAATATCAAGTTTATTCATCCATCAACGGAAGACAGTGTGGATATCAGTGCACCGATGGAAGCGAAACTAGAGCGTGTGATTAAGTCACTTAAATCAAAAAATAGATAACGATTACCATTAATGAAAAGCAGCTAATCTACACACAGATTACGTTAGCTGCTTTTTCAATTCATATTTCCTAATAATAGCTAACCTAGAACATCAAACCCTTGTGAATTAAGCATGCTCACTAATTCAATTAACGGCAATCCAATCAATGCGTTTGGATCTTTTCCCTCTAATTTATTAAATAGAACAATGCCTAATCCTTCACACTTAAAACTTCCCGCGCAATAAAACGGTTGCTCTTTGTCTATGTAATTCTCAATGGTTCTTTTACTTAATTGACGAAAGTGAACATGAAATTCGTCAACAATGGTCTCGCAAAGTTTTGTTTCCGAGTTATAAACGGTTAAACCAGTATAAAATGTGATCTTTTTTCCACTCTGGGCACTAAGTTGAGCTATTGCTTTATCACGATTTAAAGGCTTTCCAACGATATTACCGTCGATGACGCAGACTTGATCACTGCCTATTACCAAGCTTGGTTTTTCAACGTGACAAGATGTGGCTTTTACTTGTGAAAGGCGCGAGACTAACGCCTCAGGGCTTTCGTTTGGGAGCGGTGTTTCATCACAATCTGGTTGCGCTGTTTCAAAGGGAATCGATAGCTTACTAAGCAGCTGTTGCCTAAATGGCGAAGTCGAGGCCAATATTAGTTGGTAATTGTGCATTTTTAGATACAATGTGTGGGTTTTAGACCACAGCATAACTTAATCGTTACTGTTGTTTATAATTCTCTCTCTTGAAAGGCAAAAAAGTCTAACTTTTTTACCTTTTTCTTTGACTAAACGTATTTTGAAAGATAAGATTCGCGCCCTATGCAAAAGGTAAAAATACAACGCACGGTTCATCCTGCAAAAACGGCACAAAGAAGAACAGACATAGATGGCATCATCCAAGTCAGTCTTCTGAAACGTTTAGAGGAAGCAACCGAAGGCGTTAAACGCGACGCAGAAGTCTCAGTGTCATTTGGGCTTGATGAACAGCGACTCGTAGTTATCTCTGGTAAAGCTAACGTCGAAGTCGACTTGGAATGTCAACGCTGTAATGAGGTTTTCACACATAGTTGTGATGTCCAATTCACATATACTCCTTGTAATGAGAAGAGTGAAGAGGAAGCACCGGAAGAGTACGATTTGGTAGATCTGAACGAGTACGGTGAGTTAGACCTGATTGAGTTAGTTGAAGATGAGTTCATCTTAAATTTGCCACAAATAGCAATGCATGACGAAGCGGATTGTAGCGTTAATTCAAATAACATGGTGTTTGGTGAAATTCCTGAAGAAATTATTGAGGAAGAAGAAAAACCGAACCCCTTTGATGTTTTAAAAAACTTAAAGCGCTAACTTATTAACAAATAAGTATCTTTAAGAATTTACATAGGAGTAGGGTCAATGGCCGTACAAAAGAGCAAGAAATCACGTTCAATGCGTGGCATGCGTCGTTCACACGATGCACTTACTACAGCTGCACTTTCTGTAGATGCAACTTCAGGTGAAACTCACCTACGTCACAACGTGACTGCCGAAGGTTTTTACCGTGGCAAAAAGGTTATCAACAAGTAAGGTTGACCTTTGCAAAATATAACCGTTGCGCTTGATGCAATGGGCGGGGATTTCGGTCCTCGTGTTACAGTGCCTGCCGTCGTGCAGGCACTGTCGTCTTTCCCAGAGCTAAAAGTCATTTTAATAGGTGATCGGACTTCGATCGCAACTCAATTATCTTTACTTGGTTATGACACCAATGATCGCCTGATCATTGAACATAGTGACCGAGTCATTTCCAATTTCGAAAAACCTTCTCTAGCTTTACGTAACAGTGCTGGTACGTCGATGCGAATGGCGATTGATGCTGTTGCTAGCAATCAAGCCGATGCATGTCTCAGTGGCGGAAACACAGGTGCTTTAATGGCGTTGTCTCGTTTTCGTTTAAAGCTACTTCCTGGAATTGAAAGACCAGCATTAATTTCAGCGTTGCCCACAGCCCAAGGAAACAAGACTTGGATGCTAGATTTAGGGGCTAATGTTTCTAGTGATGCTGATTCCCTTTTTCAGTTTGCTGTAATGGGGAGTGCCTTAGCAGAGCAGTATTTATCAAGGCCAGCGCGCGTCGCTATCCTCAATATTGGCGCAGAAGAAATCAAAGGCAACGATCTTGTTAAGCGCTGCTCAGAAATGCTATCTCAAACTCAATCTGTTAACTTCATTGGTTACATAGAAGGCAATCAATTGCTTCATGACGCGGCAGATGTGGTCGTTTGTGATGGGTTTGTAGGCAATGTGTGTTTAAAGGCATGTGAAGGTACCGCTCAACTCTTTATCGATAAGCTCAAATCAAGCATGATGAAGAGTTCCATCAAAGGGTGGGTGGCTAGGAAATTATTTTCAGGTCTATTTGACGAGTTAAAAACATTGAACCCCGACCAGTATAATGGTGCAAGTTTGCTAGGATTGCGCGGTATTGTTATTAAAAGTCATGGAAGTGCCGATGTATCTGCCGTCGTTAATGCGATTGGCGAAGCGGTACATGAGGTCAAGCGACAAGTTCCTAGTCGTATTAGCGATCGTTTAGAAGCGGTTTTACTCGAGAGGCATTATTAGTTTTCATGTATAGCAAAATATTAGGCACAGGCAGCTACCTGCCATCTCAGGTGCGTACAAACGCAGATCTAGAGAAAATGGTAGAGACAAGCGACGAATGGATCGTGACTCGTACGGGCATTAAAGAACGTCGTATTGCAGCTGAAGACGAAACGGTTGCAGATATGGCTTATCATGCAGCGGAAAATGCCATTGAAATGGCAGGCATCGATAAGAACGATATTGATTTAATTATTGTCGCGACAACAAGTAGTAGCCATGCATTCCCTTCATCAGCTTGCCAAGTTCAAGGTAAGCTTGGTATTAAGGGGTGTCCTGCATTTGATATCGGCGCGGCATGTTCTGGTTTTGTTTATGCCTTATCTGTAGCAGACCAGCATATTAAGACTGGCATGTGTAAAAACGTGCTAGTGATTGGAGCCGATGCACTGTCTAAAACGTGTGATCCAACCGATCGTTCAACCGTCATTCTATTTGGTGATGCCGCTGGCGCAGTTGTTATTGGTGCAAGTGAAGAGCCGGGCATTCTATCTACTCACATCTATTCAGACGGTAAGTTTGGTGAGTTATTAAGCCTTGGTGTACCTGAGCGCGGTGGCGATGCTGATAAATGGTTGCATATGGCTGGCAATGAAGTCTTTAAGGTTGCGGTAACTCAGTTATCGAAGCTTGTTAAAGACACTTTAGCGGCAAATGATATGGATAAATCTGAGCTTGATTGGTTAGTACCACATCAGGCAAATTATCGAATTATCTCGGCGACAGCTAAAAAACTAACGATGTCGTTAGATCAGGTCGTTATTACACTAGATCGACACGGTAATACTTCTGCAGCCACTGTCCCTACAGCGCTTGATGAAGCGGTTCGTGATGGGCGCATTCAACGTGGTCAGATGCTCTTATTGGAAGCATTTGGTGGTGGTTTTACTTGGGGTTCAGCACTGGTTAAGTTCTAAACTCTTAATAATTTTTAGGTTAAGGCGCACTTGTCGAGGTTAAACCGACGTTGGTGTGCCTTTTCTCTTTCATAAATATGTTTAAGGAAAATAACAATGAGCAAATTTGCTATCGTATTTCCAGGTCAAGGTTCTCAAGCCCTCGGTATGCTTGCAGAGCTAGGTGAACAGTTTGATGTTGTTAAGCAAACCTTTGCTGAAGCATCGGATGTTCTAGGTTATGACCTTTGGGCTTTAATTCAAGACGGCCCTGCTGAAGATCTAAACCAAACGTTCCGTACTCAACCGGCATTACTCGCCTCTTCAGTATCTATCTGGCGCGTATGGCAAGAGCTTGGTCTTGAGCAACCTGCAAACCTAGCGGGTCACAGCTTGGGCGAATACTCTGCACTAGTATGTGCAGGCGTTATCGATTTCAAACAAGCAATCAAATTGGTTGAGCTACGTGGCCAGTTAATGCAAGAAGCAGTTCCTGCAGGTGTTGGCGCAATGTACGCAATTATTGGTCTCGATGACGAGTCAATTGCAAAAGCTTGTGAAGAAGCAGCGCAAGGTGAAGTGGTTTCTCCGGTGAACTTTAATTCTCCTGGCCAAGTCGTTATTGCTGGTAATAAAGATGCAGTTGCTCGCGCGGGTGCACTATGTAAAGAAGCAGGGGCAAAACGTGCGCTCCCACTTCCTGTTTCAGTACCTTCTCACTGTGCTCTAATGCAGCCAGCTGCAGACAAACTTGCCGTTGCTCTTGAAGAGATTGAGTTCAATACACCAACGTTGCCTGTTATTAACAATGTCGACGTAGCAGCAGAAACAGATCCTGCAAAAATTAAAGCCGCTTTAGTTCGTCAATTGCACAGCCCAGTTCGTTGGACTGAAGGCGTTCAATTGATGAGTGAGCAAGGCGTAGAAAAATTATTAGAGTTTGGCCCTGGTAAAGTTTTAACTGGCCTGACGAAACGAATCGTAAAAACACTGACAGCAGCACCTGTGAATGACAGTGCATCTTTAGATGCCGCTAAGTCATAATCAAGTAACGCTTTAGTCGTTAAGAACACAAGGAATAACAAATGATGAACCTAGAAGGCAAGATTGCCCTAGTTACAGGCGCAAGCCGTGGTATTGGCCGTGCAATTGCAGAGTTGTTGGTTGAACGTGGCGCTACAGTGATTGGTACAGCGACAAGTGAAAATGGCGCAGCTGCAATCAGCGAGTATCTTGGCGAGAATGGTAAAGGTCTTGCACTTAACGTGACTGATGTAGACTCAATCGCTGCAACATTGAAGACAATCAATGACGAGTTTGGCGTTATCGATATTCTTGTAAATAATGCAGGTATCACACGCGACAATCTTCTAATGCGTATGAAAGACGATGAGTGGAACGATATCATCGACACTAACCTAACGCCTATCTTCCGCATGTCTAAAGCGGTGCTTCGCGGCATGATGAAAAAGCGTAACGGTCGTATTGTAAACGTTGGTTCTGTTGTTGGCACAATGGGTAACGCAGGACAAGCAAACTACGCAGCGGCAAAAGCAGGCGTGATCGGTTTCACTAAGTCTATGGCACGTGAAGTAGCTTCTCGTGGCATCACAGTTAACACTGTCGCTCCGGGTTTTATTGAAACAGATATGACGAAAGCTTTGAACGATGAGCAACGTGCTGCTACGTTATCAAATGTTCCAGCAGGTCGCTTAGGTGACCCACGTGAAATTGCATCAGCAGTCGCATTTTTAGCGTCTCCTGAAGCGGCTTACATCACGGGTGAAACTTTGCATGTTAATGGCGGCATGTATATGGTTTAATACCACAGTTTTTGACATTTAGAATGAGTTTAAATTTAAACTTGCTCTACACTGTTGAGAACTTGACTGCATCATGCTCAAGAGTTGTGCATGATTTAAGTCAAAAATGTACTGAATTTCGGTTAAAATCGCTAAAATTGTGGTTTGACCAGCAAGGTCTCTCTTGCAACTTTCAATAGTTTGAATAAACTACGGAATCATCGCATTTAGGCGACATCTGTAAAGGAAAAAGAAAAATGAGCAACCTCGAAGAACGCGTAAAAAAAATCATCGTTGAACAGCTAGGTGTAGACGAAGCAGAAGTTAAAAACGAAGCTTCTTTTGTTGACGATTTAGGTGCAGATTCTCTAGATACAGTTGAGCTAGTAATGGCTCTAGAAGAAGAATTTGATACTGAGATTCCAGATGACGAAGCTGAGAAGATCACTACTGTTCAAGCTGCTATCGACTACGTAACCAGCGCTCAGTAATATCTCTCCCAGGCGGCTTTCTAGCCGCCTGTGTTTTTTCTAGTATTTCTATACCTTTCATAGAACAATTTCAATTCCGGAGAATTATATCGTGTCCAAGCGTCGTGTTGTTGTCACTGGCATGGGTATGTTGTCACCGGTAGGCAACTCTGTAGAATCTTCATGGAAAGCCCTGCTCGCCGGTCAAAGCGGTATCGTTGATATCGATCACTTTGACACTACCAATTTTACTACTCGTTTTGCAGGTTTAGTTAAAGACTTTAACTGCGAAGAGTATATGTCTAAAAAAGATGCTCGTAAGATGGATTTATTTATCCAGTACGGCGTCGCGGCAGGTATCCAAGCAATGGATGACTCTGGCCTACAAATCACTGAAGAAAATGCTCCACGCGTTGGCGTAGCAATTGGTTCAGGTATTGGTGGCTTAGAATTAATCGAAAAAGGGCACAATGCTCTTCTCGAAAAGGGTCCCCGTAAAGTAAGCCCATTTTTTGTTCCATCAACAATCGTAAATATGGTTGCTGGACACTTATCTATCATGCGTGGCTTACGCGGTCCAAATATTGCTATCTCTACAGCATGTACTACAGGTCTTCATAATATTGGTCATGCGGCTCGTATGATTGCTTACGGTGATGCTGAAGCTATGCTAGCTGGTGGATCTGAAAAAGCATCATGTGAACTTGGTATGGCAGGTTTTGGTGCAGCTAAAGCGCTTTCAACTCGCAATGATGAACCTCAAAAAGCTTCTCGTCCTTGGGATAAAGACCGTGACGGTTTTGTTCTTGGCGATGGCGCTGGCATGATGGTACTTGAAGAGTATGAACACGCTAAAGCTCGTGGAGCAAAAATCTACGCTGAACTTGTTGGTTTCGGTATGTCTGGTGATGCTTATCACATGACATCACCAAGCGCAGACGGATCAGGTGGTGCGTTAGCAATGGAAGCTGCAATGCGTGATGCTGGTATTACTGGTGAGCAGATTGGCTACGTTAACGCTCACGGTACTTCAACTCCAGCAGGCGATGTTGCAGAAGTTAAAGGCATTAAACGTGCTCTAGGCGAAGCTGGTTCAAAACAAGTATTGGTATCATCAACGAAATCAATGACGGGTCACTTACTGGGCGCTGCAGGTTCTACTGAAGCAATCATTACCGCTCTGTCTTTAGTTGATCAGATTGTTCCACCAACGATTAACCTTGATAACCCAGAAGACGATTTAGATATCGATCTTGTTCCACATACCGCTCGCAAAGTGGATATGGAATTCGCTGCGTGTAACTCATTTGGTTTCGGCGGAACAAACGGTTGTTTAATCTTTAAGAAGATCTAAACAGGCGAAAGTCTTAAATTGACTTGTATTGAAACGGCTTGATGCTTAGCATTAAGCCGTTTCTGTTTTTGTAATCTCGTCAATCTGGATAAAGGGAATCAATATGTTTTGGGTAAATGGATTACCTTGTAACACCATCTCATTGACCGACCGCTCTTTTCAGTACGGAGACGGTTGCTTCACCACAATGCTCACGGCTCACGGTGAGATACAACATTGGCAACAACATCAATCTCGAATGCAGCGTTGCCTTGAACTATTAAATATTGCTCAACCGGATTGGAAGCAAGTCCACGAATGGTTAAAAAATGCCGCTATACACGATCCAAAATCAGGACTTCGGCTTAATATAACGCGCGGAGAAGGTGGGCGAGGCTATAGTTCACTAGGTATATCTGAGATGAATGTGGTGATCAGCGATTTTGCTTATCCAACTCATTATGAGCAATGGGCAGAGCAGGGTATTGAACTTGGCATGTGCAATCGCCGACTTGGGCTCAACCCAACCCTAGCAGGACACAAACACAACAACCGATTAGAGCAAGTGCTTGCAAAGCAAGATATCGATGAGCAAGGACTTTTAGATGGCATTGTGCTTGATATTCATGATCAAATAATTGAAACCACCATGGCCAATTTATTTTGGGTAACGGGTGACACCCTATATACTCCCTCACTGGAAAATAGTGGTGTATCTGGCGTGATGAGACAGTTAGTCATAACTTGCGCAAAGAAGCAGGGAATGCCCATTAAGGTTGGCCAGTATTCGTTAACTGATCTGATGCAAGCGGACGAAATTTTCATAACAAATTCTATTTGTACGGTCGTTCCTATCATCAAAATTAAAAAATCGACATTCACTATCGGGTCGAATACACGAAACTTTCAGGAGAATTTTAATTCGTGATTAAGAAGTTATTTATTTTATTAGTAGTACTTACAGCGATGGTTGTAGGTGCTTTTTTTTACGTAACAGGGGAAGTCGATCAGTATCTAGATCAGCCGCTTAGCCTTGAGTCTGAACAGATTTTTACTATTGAATCAGGTACAAGCTTTAATGGTGTTTTGTCTAAGTTTAAAGCGCAAGGTTGGATAGAAGATAGCCAATTTAAACCTCTAGTACGTCGTTTTTATCCTGATCTCACACAAATCCGGGCAGGGACGTTCCAACTCAAGCCTGAACAAAGTTTACGAGACGGTTTGTTATTTCTTATACAGGGCCGAGAGCATCAGTTTTCGATCACCTTCGTTGAAGGTACACGCTTTGATGAGTGGCTTGAAGCACTGGCGTCTGATCAGTATCTAGAACATACACTGGGTCAACTCAGTGAAGAAGAGATCGCAGCCAAACTGGGTAGTGAGTATGAAAAACTTGAAGGTTTGATGCTTGCAGAGACCTATAACTATACATTGGGTACAACGGATCTTGATATATTAAAGCGCGCCCATAAAAAGCTAAACGAAGCACTTAATGAAGAGTGGCAAGAGAAGCAGTCTGATTTACCGCTGAAATCGCCATATGAAGCCTTAATTTTGGCGTCGATCATTGAAAAAGAGACAGCCGTAGAGTCAGAGCGCGAACGGGTAGCATCAGTGTTTGTTAATCGCCTTAATAAACGAATGCGTCTACAGACCGATCCGACGGTCATTTATGGAATGGGTGATAGTTACCAAGGAAGAATTGGTAAAAAGGGGCTTAGAACGCCAACACCGTATAACACCTATACCATTTACGGCTTACCACCAACGCCAATTGCAATGCCGGGTAGAGCTTCAATTGCAGCAGCACTCAACCCTGAAGATGGTAATTATTTATACTTTGTAGCAAGTGGTAAAGGTGGTCATGTATTTTCTAAAAACTTAAAAGACCACAACACGGCAGTAAGAGCCTACTTAAGAGAGATAAGAAGTCAAAAATGAATAAAGCAAAATTTGTTGTAGTTGAAGGTTTAGAGGGTGCAGGTAAAAGTACTGCGATTAACGCTATTTTGGCGACATTACGTCAATCAGGTATTGCTGACATCACTCAAACTCGTGAGCCTGGCGGTACGGTTCTCGCCGAAAAAATGCGAGCTTTAGTCAAAGGAGAGCATCAAGGCGAAAAACTGCAAGATATGACTGAGTTGCTGCTTATGTATGCGGCTCGCGTACAGCTCGTTGAAAATGTCATTAAGCCCGCATTAAACAGTGGCTCATGGGTTGTGGGCGATCGCCACGATATGTCCTCTCAGGCGTATCAGGGTGGTGGAAGACAGATTCCAGCATCAACAATGCTAGCACTTAAAGAAACCACTTTAGCGGGCTTTAAGCCTGATTTCACACTGTACTTAGATTTAGACCCACGAGTAGGGCTAGAACGAGCACGAGGTCGTGGAGAGTTAGACAGAATTGAAAAAATGAACATTGAGTTTTTCGACAGAACTCGAGCAAAATACTTAGAGCTAGCCGCACAAGACAGCAGTGTGGTTGTCATTAATGCAGATCAGAATATTGAACAGGTATCCGCTGATATTAAAGATGCGTTACTTGTTTGGTTAGGTGAGAATTCATAGATGCAATTGCTTTACCCCTGGTTAGATGAGACGTGGCAACACTGGCAACGAAACTTAGAAAACGATCAGTTTACCAACTCAACACTTCTTGTTGCTCGTGATGGTCTTGGGGCTGAACAGTTAGTTAAACGCTTTAGTCAGGCGCTAATGTGTAGCAATGACAAAACTCAAGCTTGTGGTTTCTGTCATAGCTGTAGTTTGATGCAATCGTCTAATCATCCTGATGTACACTTTATCTCTCCTGAGAAGGAAGGAAAAAGTATTTCGGTCGATCAAATTCGCCAATGTAATCAAATTGCCCAAGAGTCATCGCAGTTATCGGGTTTCCGTCTGTTTGTCATTCAGCCAGCAGAAGCGATGAATGAATCAGCAGCGAATGCTCTGTTAAAAACACTTGAGTCCCCCGGAAATCAGTGTTTATTCTTGTTAGTGACTCAGCGGAAAGAACTGTTGCTACCGACTATAGTCAGCCGTTGCCAACAGTGGAATGTCAAAGCCCCAAGCTCTGAAGTCGCTTCTTTGTGGGTTGCTGAGCGATTAAAACAGGATGTTCCCCAGTATATTGCTCATTTAAATGATAATGCACCGCTAAAGCTAGAAGCATTTATCAAGCAAGATCATCTAAAGAGTTACAACGCGATCGAAGCTTCAATGCTTTCCATGGTTAAGGGTGAAGATAGTTTTTTAACGTTGGGTAAGAACCTAAATGACGGCTCAGTCGAAAAGCTTCAGTGGTTGTGGTATCTACTCTGTGAGGCGCAAAAAGCGCATTTTCAGGTCGCGGAAACATCATCACATTCTGCTG
The DNA here is from genome assembly GCF_050337265.1 of Vibrio lamellibrachiae. Lineage (NCBI taxonomy): Bacteria > Pseudomonadati > Pseudomonadota > Gammaproteobacteria > Vibrionales > Vibrionaceae > Vibrio > Vibrio lamellibrachiae. The sequence continues at coordinate 909,215 of NZ_JAKJSU010000004.1, read as the reverse complement.
CTTATGAGCTGTCACAATATGTAAGCTATGATTTACTGTATCAACAAACACAAAGTCTTAGTGCTTTGATTACTCAGCTACGAACGTTCCCTGGGCTTAATCATGAGCTGTTGATTTCAGATTGGTTAATTAAATTTAATGAGGAAGTATGTTCGTAGATTCACACTGTCATTTGGACAAACTAGATTACAACGAGTGTCACTCAGGAATAGAAGATGTCCTTGAGAAAGCAAAAAATGCGAATGTTACTCAGCTTCTCTCGGTTGGTGTCACGCTAGATTCATTTCCTAATATGATTGAGATGATAGCGCCGTTTGATCATGTGCACGCGTCTTGTGGCGTACATCCTCTAGATGTAGAGAGTGATTTTGCTTTGGATATTCTTCATGAGTATGCAAAGCACGACAAAGTTGTCGCTATCGGTGAAACTGGGCTTGATTATCATTACAAACCAGAAACGGCTGATTTACAGAAGTTGCGTTTTTCTCAGCAAGTGGAGTTAGCGGTAGAGCTCAACAAACCACTGATTATTCATACGCGTAATGCACAGGCCGACACTTTATCTATTTTGAAAGAAGGTAACGCTCAATCGTGTGGTGGGGTGATTCATTGCTTTACTGAAGATTTAAAGTTTGCCGAAGCTGCTATGGATCTGGGTTTTTACATTTCTATCTCTGGAATTGTTACCTTTCGCCAAGCGAAAGAGCTTAAAGAAGTCGTTAAATCTTTGCCTTTGGATCGCCTTCTAATTGAAACCGATTCACCTTATCTCGCTCCCATTCCCCATCGTGGAAAAGAGAACCAGCCAGCGTATGTTGTCGAGGTTGCTGCTTATATTGCACAGCTAAAAGGTATCTCTTTGTCTGAGGTTGGGCAGAAAACAACCGAAAACTTCTCGAATCTTTTTTTGCGATAGAAAGTGTAACTTGGATATAAAAAGAGCTTAGGCTCTTTTTTTTTGTTTCAAAAGTGATGAAGCACGCAAAAATCTCGTTGTTTACGAAATATGTTGAAATATAGGCATGAATTGGTTGAATTGTAATTTTGTTACATAAAATAACAATCGGGTCTATTTTATTTACTTCGTGAAATTAATCGTTATTAATCTTATTTTTATATTTATCAATTGGATAGGGTGTTATTTGACTATGTTAACGACCGTCACTAACTGTGATCTATCCAATATTTTGAAACTAAATTTCGTAACTGTATAGAAAGTATGAAGGGCATCAATATATATTTAGAGGCGAAAAATATAATGCAATACGTGGTTACATTTTCGCTGGGTGCTAACATCAAAGCTACGGGGGTATGCAGTTAGCACCTTGAAAAATTCTAATAATTTATTCAGGAGCACAATTATGTTTAATAACCTTTTTGCTAATTTGCAAAGAGTCGGTAAGTCACTGATGCTACCAGTATCAGTTTTACCGGTTGCAGGTATTCTGTTAGGAGTGGGCGCTGCCAATCTAGGTTTTATTCCAGAAATCGTTTCAAACTTAATGGAACAAGCTGGTGGTTCGGTATTCGGTCAAATGGCACTACTGTTTGCAGTAGGTGTTGCTCTTGGCTTTACAAATAATGACGGTGTAGCTGGTCTTGCTGCAATCGTTGGTTACGGCATCATGACAGCGACATTAAGTGTTATGGCTGGCGTTATGGGCGTAGAGAGCATTGATACTGGTGTTCTTGGCGGTATTCTTGTTGGTGGTGTAGCTGCATGGGCTTTCAACCGCTACTACAAATTACAGCTTCCTGAGTACCTTGGCTTTTTCGCTGGTAAACGAGCGGTGCCAATCATCACAGGTTTCACTGCTATCGCACTAGCTGTTGTACTTTCTATCATCTGGCCACCTATTGGCGCTGCAATCGGTTCATTCTCTGATTGGGCTGCACACCAGAATCCACAAGTGGCATTCGGTATCTACGGCATCGTTGAGCGTTCTCTAATTCCATTTGGTCTTCACCACGTTTGGAACGTACCATTCTTCTTCGAAGCTGGTAGCTGTGTAAACGCTGCAGGCGAAGCAAATACGGGTGTTCTTACTTGTTACTTAGTTGCTGATGAAGCGACACGTGCTGCAGGTAATGGCTTTGGCCAGCTAGCTGGTGGTTACATGTTCAAGATGTTTGGTCTTCCTGCTGCTGCAATCGCAATTGCACATTCTGCGAAGCCAGAGAACCGCGCGAAAGTTATGGGTATCATGGCTTCAGCGGCACTAACATCTTTCCTAACAGGTATTACAGAACCAATCGAGTTCTCATTCCTATTCGTTGCTCCAGTTCTTTACGCAATTCACGCTCTTCTAGCGGGTTCTGCTTACGTTGTTGCTAACACATTAGGTTTTGTACACGGTACTTCGTTCTCACACGGTCTAATCGACTTCTTAGTTCTTTCTGGCAACGCTCAGAAGATGATACTAATGGTTGGTGTTGGTCTTGTTTACGCGGCAATCTACTACGTAGTATTCCGCGCTGTAATCAAGGCGATGGATCTTAAGACTCCTGGTCGTGAAGACGAAACAGAAGATGCAGCTACTGCTACTTCAGGCTCTGAGCTTGCAGGTGAGTTAGTTTCTGCATTCGGCGGTAAAGCAAACATCACTAACCTAGATGCTTGTATCACTCGCCTACGTGTTTCTGTTGCAGAGACTGATTCAGTTGACCAAGACAGACTAAAACAGCTAGGCGCTGCAGGTGTAGTTGTAGTATCAGGTGGCGTTCAAGCTATCTTCGGTACTAAATCTGATAACCTGAAAACAGACATGGATGAGTGGATTCGTACTAACGGATAATTCGATTCATATCTAACAAAAGGAGGCTTCGGCCTCCTTTTTTGATCGCCTTAGTTTAAGTTTCTTCTTCGCATTTACCTTCTCCTGACATTTTGAACGGTATTCAAAATAGAATACGGGTGATATTTTTGGAGAACATGATGAAAAAGTTAATTCCTTTATTTGCAACCGTTGCTTCCTTTTCTGTTCTCTCTGAAGAGTCTTCTAACTCAACAAACTTTTCAGTGGGAATGGCAGTAGATCAGCAACTCAGTGTTGTGGTTGAACTAGATAGCCAATATCGCTTTACTATTGGTAACAAAGGCGCTGCTTTTGATTACATAATCAAACGAGGCAGCTTTGATGCTGACTTACCGTTGTCTTGGTATGTGGGTGCAGGCGCGTGGGGTGAATGGGATCATGACTTTGGTGCTCGTGTTCCGTTAGGCCTGAAGGTCGATTTACCAAAAGGCTGGGATATGTACGCTCAAGTACACCCTGAACTCAACCTTTATAAAAGTGCTGAGCTTCAAATTGGTGCAGCGGTCGGTATTAAATACGCGTTCTAATCGTGACTCGTTTTGACACTAATTCAGAATGTAAAAAAGCCAGCATTATGATGCTGGCTTTTGTCTTTAGAAGAGCGTGTTACTGCTTATTCATTGCTCTTCGAATACAGTAAATAGCACCGCCCCACGTGATTCCAAGGCCTAATACCATCATAATGATTGCGCTAGTTGTCATAATTAAGCTTCCTTCTTGCTCGTTAGGTTGATAATAACGCCACCGACAAACAGCAGTGCTAATAGACCCCAACCAAGTAGTAATAGGTCAGACTGAGCGTAGCCGCCGTAACCTTCAGCAAGTGTTGTTTTCAATGTATTAAAGACGATCACTGCTAGAATTGCAGGGCTGATGAAGCGTAGGCATATTTCAAACCAACCACCGACTTCAAAATCAGAGACTTTGTTTACGTAGCTACGAACATTAGAGATCTTGAATACCCAAATCATTAGCAGTAACTCAACAAAACAGCTGACAACGATACCGATGTTATTAGTAAAGTAATCAACTAGGTCAAGTAGTAGCAATCCGCCATTTGTTGCGAAGGCAAGTGAAACGATAGCGCCTACACCACAAACAATAGTTGCTGCTTTTTTACGGCCCCAGTTCAGTTTGTCGATGATAGCTGATGTAACTGCTTCAATGATTGAAATATGAGAACTCAATCCTGCAATGGTTAGAGCTAAAAACAGTAGTGGACCAAAAATGTACGGTGCTGGAAGTTCATTAATCGCCGCTGGTAGTGTTACAAACGCAAGGCCAACGCCTGCAGATACAACGTCAGTAAGCTCTTTCCCTTGTTCATGAGCCATGTAACCCAGAATAGAGAAAATCATGATACCGGCAAGAATAGAGAAGCCACAGTTAATCAATACCGTCATAAAGGCGTTGTTATTGATGTCTGACTTTTCAGGTAAGTAGCTTGAGTAAGCCAGCATGATTGCAAAACCAATACTTAGCGTGAAGAAGATTTGACCATAAGCCGCAGCCCAAACTTTCAGATCCCAGATTTTGCTAAAGTCAGGTTCAAATAGGTAGTTAACCCCATTAAGAGCACCTGGTAGGAAAATCATACGCCCAATTAGTAAGATAACCATGATAAACAGTACTGGCATCATGATTTTAGCTGCACGTTCGATTCCTGATTTTACACCGCCAACAATGGCAGCATAAGTCACACCCCATGCAATCAGCATAGCACCAGCGATTTTCCACTGAATAGAGCCAAGATTAGAAGGTGAATTATCACCAAGCTTTAAATATTCGCTAAAGAAGAATGCGTTTGTGTCGGTTCCCCAGCTTTGGTTAAATGACATACCTAAGTATGAGATTGACCAGCCAATAACCGCCACGTAGTAAACAGCGATTGCAGCAGCAATACCTACTTGGAACCAACCAAGCCATTCAAACTTACTGTGAATTTTAGATAGTGAAATTGGTGCAGAACCGCGATTTTTTTGGCCCATACTGAATTCCATGATCATAAATGGAATACCAGCGGTGAGCATGGCAAAAAGGTAAGGGATAAAAAATGCGCCACCACCGTTTTCATATGCCATATAAGGGAAACGCCAAATGTTTCCTAGGCCAATTGCAGATCCTACAGCGGCTAGAATAAATCCAGCTCGAGATCCCCATTGTTCTCGCTTCATATTGAACTCCTTTACAAACTCTGAGGTATGAAGCTTTTCTTAGGCAGATAAGGCGATAAAAGGATGAAGTACACTGCGACCAAGTTTGGTCTGAATAATTGCTCTATCATCCGTGATATAGCGATAAACTAGATGTATATTCTAGCTGCGACAAGAAAACTCAGAATATTGTTCTTTATTGTCTAATGTGTGTTTGCGTAAACTGAAATAATCAGCTGCGCATTGAGAGTGAGATTACCGATATAACTATTATTGTGCAATAGAATATGTTCAGTTGAATATATCGCAGGCTTTGCGAAAGTGCTGATTTTTATGAGCTTGATCGATGTAACGTGTTGCTTAGGTGGGAATAAATGGTGTTATAGGCTGATTTTAAAAATATTACTGAATTATACAACTAATTTAATTATAAGAATGTATGACTATAAAGTAGCCATTTATTAAGATTAACGTGCTGCAGCTAGAGTTGGCTAGAAACGTACTACTAATCCAATATTTGCAGAGAATTGGTTCATCCAATCCGTTTTAAAGTGGATGGTACAGCTTTCAGACGTTGGAAGGTTACAGATCCCTGTAGTTTCGTTGTCGACGACAGTACCTAACCAGCGAAGTTGGCTATTGAGTGAGATGGTATCGCTAATTTCATACTCGAATCCACCAAACATACTGGCAGAGAAGCCGTATTTGTCATCAGCCCAATCAACATCAACATATGATGCTCCAAGGCCTACACCAACATATGTTTTGAATTTATCTTGGACGGGGTAATAAATGCTGCTTTGAAAGTGCAAATATTTGATGGCACTTTTTTCGTTGAGCTTTTCAATGCTGCTATTTTGTTGGCCATAGAATAGACCGATCCGACCTTTATCTAGCGTTGTTTCAAGCGTGAGTGCATAGCTCTCAGAGCCCTTAAGGTCATATTCGACCTCATCTTGGTCAACCACAGAGCCACCTCCTGTATAACCGACCCATGGCGTAAGGTAGAAATCTGCATGGACAAATGTGCTAGCGAACAGAGTACATAATCCTGTAGTGATAATTTTATGGTTCATAACGATGTTCCCTTAAAGGCCAAGCAGTTAACCAAGTGTGAAGCTAATGGCATAATTGTGCACGGAAAATGCACATAATTTGAAGATGCTTCACACAGCTGTTATTACTTTAATATACACAAGGTGGAATTTATGGAACAAGAATTAAAGTACTCGCTTCTTATCACGGTGATTGTTTTTACTGTTTTATTGACGTTTGGAGCAATTGTCGTCACTCACTAGTGGGGTGTTATCTATGAAAAACAGTGGTGTTATTACCAATTTATCAGATCAAGTTGATGCTCATCAGCTTTCTCAATACATCGGTGGAAAACACGCGCTTGTTGCACAAGGAGGAGGGCAGAGAAGTATTTTTACTTCCGGTGTTCTTGATGCGTTTCTAGTGTCGAATTTCGATCCATTTCATGAATTTTATGGTACATCAGCAGGCGCTTTAAACTTGTGTGCCTTTCTTTGTCGGCAGAAAGGGTTAGGTCACTCTTTTCTAGTTGAGCTCACCACAGACTCTCGTTTTTTTAATCTGTTTCACTATATCCGTCGTAAGCAATATCTAGGCATTGAATGGGCGCTCGACAGTATTAGCAGCTACCCGTATAAACTCGATATCGATATGGGGCGAAAAATATTGGGTGAACGTAGAGCTTTTGCTGCGGTGACTCATGGAACGACGTTGCATGATCATTACTTACCTATGCTTAATGAAGATTGGTATAAAGTGATGGTGGCAACCTGTGCAATACCGCGTTTATATCCTCATGAAGTCGAGATTGAAGGTGAAGGGTATGTGGATGGTGGCGTTTCTGCCGCTATTCCTGTTCAACAAGCTTGGCGAAATGAAGCTCGTTGTATCATTGTAATTCGAACCGAAGGCGCTGATCTTGAGGCTGACTCTGAAATTCTAACGTCACCTGCCGATATTCAGTGGTATCGAGAATCGCTAAACTCAATCCAAGAGCAGTGGCAGGAAAAAGTAGGACAGTGGAAATTAGATTGGAATGGTTTTTTTCAGCAACAGGTATTGAAGTCTAAACAACAAAAACATGAGCATCGCCATTTAGAGTCGATTAATGGAGGCCGCTGGTTATTTGGTGCCGATGACATTTATCGATTGAGTCATCTGATTGGCGACAAATTTGATTCAGGTTTAGCTGACATGCTGATGGCGCATTATCAAACGTATTCATTAACACAAGACTTTCTACATAACCCGCCAGATGACTGCTTTATTGTCCAGATAAAACCAGATAGTCCGCTCAAATCCAATTCGCTTATGAGCAGTAAAGAAGACCTTCTACATGATTATCAATTGGGTCTTGATGCTGGGTATCAGTTTGTCGACATGTATACCAAAGTAGAACTGAATGCTGAAAACAAGAGAGGCTCATTGAATGAGCCTCTGCATTATAATTTTGATTAAGCTCTAAGACCTATTAAGCTTCGATGACCTACCAAGCCAATGAAACTAAGTAACCGGTAATATTCTTAGACAGTTTGTGGAACCTGCAACATCCATGATATCACCCTGAGTCATAATCAAAATATCACCAAATTCGACAAGCTTACGCTCTTTGAGTGATTTAAGTGCTTCAATCGCAATATCGACGCCGGATTCAGCGGAAGTATCAAAATACAATGGGGTCACTCCACGGTACATGCTGCAGCGGTTAAGCGTGCCTTCGTTTCGAGATAGAGCAAAAATAGGCAAGCCAGAGTTTAATCTCGACATCATCAGTGCAGTTCGGCCCGATTCAGTCAATGCTACCATGCCTTTAATACCATCCATGTGGTTGGCAGAGTAGATTGTCGCCATCGAGATTGTCTCTTCCGCGGTCATGAAGGTTTTATCAATGCGGTAGCTTGACGTGTTTTCGAGTGCCTTTTTCTCTGCCCCAACACAGACCTCTGCCATCGATTTAACCGTTTCAACAGGGTAAGCACCGGCGGCTGTTTCCCCTGAGAGCATAACAGCATCGGTTCCATCTAATACGGCGTTGGCCACATCCATCACTTCTGCTCGAGTTGGCATAGGAGCGTAAATCATCGATTCCATCATCTGAGTTGCGGTAATAACAGTGCGATTAAGGGCTCTAGCACGCTGTATAAGCTGTTTTTGCACACCGACTAACTCAGGGTCACCAATTTCAACACCGAGGTCTCCACGGGCTACCATGACGGTATCTGACGCCATGATGATATCATCCATATTTTCTATTGTTGCTACGGTCTCTGCTCGTTCCACTTTGGCGACAAGGTTTGCTTCAAGCCCCGCATCTCGAGCTAGACGTCGGGCGTATTTCATATCTTCGCCATTTCGGGGAAAAGATACCGCCAGATAATCAACTTTGAGTTCAGCGGCAAGAAGAATGTCTCGTTTGTCTTTCTCTGTTAATGCATCGGCTGAAAGCCCGCCGCCTTTTTTGTTGATCCCTTTGTTGTTCGATAGAGGACCGCCTATGGTGACGATGGTATGAACGCGGTTTCCCTCGACTGAGACGACTTTTAATTGAACTCGACCGTCATCAAGAAGTAATAGATCATTAGGGACAACATCATTGGGAAGCTCTTTGTAATCTAGCCCAACGGACTCTTTATCGCCTTCGCCAAGGCCAAGGTCGCTGTCTAAAGTGAAACGGTCACCCGGCTCTAATTCTATTTTTCCATCTTTGAAGGTTGAAACACGAATTTTAGGCCCTTGTAAGTCACCTAATACCGCAATATGAATACCCAATTTAGCAGCAATTGCTCGTACTTTTTCGGCTCTATTTTTATGATCTTCTGCGGTGCCATGAGAAAAGTTCATTCTGACGACATTGGCACCCGCTTTAATAATTTGGAGTAAGTTATCGTCTTTATCAGTGGAAGGGCCAAGGGTAGTTACAATTTTTGTTCTTCGTGTTGCTGGGGTCATCCTGTTCTCCTAGATTGCAGATAGCTTTCTTAGTATATGCGGTGTTGATAATTTGGGGTGACGGATCCCTCACAATCCCACATAGAGCGATGAATTAGTTCGCGACAATAAAAAAGATTTCTATGATTTTTACTCTACAATTCGACATCTTCCGCAAAGATGAATGTTTCTACGTGATGCTTGTCACGGCAATATATCAAAGCACTTCACAATTACTTCGCAAAGTAAAAAAATTAATATGTTGTTGAATTTTGGAGTACATCATGTACATCGCCCAACCCGGTCACATTGATCATATTAAGCAAGTCAATGCTGGTCGAGTCTATAAACTCATAGACCAAAAAGGTCCCATCTCTCGAATCGATCTGTCGAAAGAGAGCTCACTTGCACCTGCAAGTATTACAAAAATCACACGTGAGTTAATAGAGTCTCATCTTATTCATGAAACAACGGTTCAGGAGTCGACTAGTCGTGGGCGTCCTGCGGTTGGTCTGCAAGTGAATAATCAAGGTTGGCAGTTTTTGTCGATGCGATTAGGTCGTGGCTATTTGACGATTGCACTTCATGAATTAGGCGGTGATGTTCTTATTGATACCAAAATCGACATTCATGAACTTGACCAAGAAGATGTATTAGCTCGGTTATTGCATGAAATTGATGAATTTTTTCAAACCTATTCAGATCAGCTAGATAGGGTGACGAGTATCGCTATTACTCTACCTGGTTTGGTGAACTCTGAAGATGGTATCGTGTTGCAGATGCCGCACTACAACGTGAAAAACTTGGCACTAGGTCCAGAGATCTACAAAGCGACTGGGCTGCCAGTTTTTGTTGCGAATGACACACGAGCATGGGCGCTAGCCGAGAAGCTGTTTGGTCACTCTCAAGATAATGACAATTCTGTTTTAATTTCAATTCACCACGGCTTAGGTGCCGGAATAATTCTTGATGGCCGAGTTTTGCAAGGTCGTCATGGCAACATTGGTGAGTTAGGCCATATTCAGATTGATCCTAATGGAAAACAGTGTCACTGCGGAAATAAAGGTTGTTTAGAAACGGTCGCGAGCTCTCAAGCGATTCGTGAAGAAGTGGCAAAGCGTATTGAAAACGGTGAAGAGTCTGTTTTGAGTAGCCTCGAAGAGATGACCATTGAATCGATTTGTTCTGCGGCTGCAGAAGGTGATGCGCTTGCGGTTGATGTTATCGAGAAGCTGGGTCGTTATTTAGGCGCTGCAATTGCTATTGTGATTAATCTGTTTAATCCAGAAAAAATCTTGATTGGTGGCGTTATTAATCAAGCCAAAAGTGTGCTTTATCCCGCCGTTTTAACCTGCATTAAAGAGCAAAGCTTACCGGTATATCACCAAGATTTAGAGCTGGTGGAATCTCGTTTTTATAAGCAAGCTACGATGCCTGGAGCAGCACTGGTTAAACAGGCTCTTTTTGATGGGCTACTTTTAATGAAAGTTATTGAAGGTTAAGCAGTTCAACACTACATATTGAAAATAAACCCACATAACATCTCTGTTATGTGGGTTTATTTTTTGTCTAAGCACTACACTATGGACTATGTTATTTATAGGCCAGTAATCCCGAGAGAATGTATGTCCGGAGTTCTTAATTCAGTTGACCAACGTACCAATTTAGTCGGTGAAAATCGTCTAGAGCTGTTGTTGTTCAGCTTAAATAGCCGTCAGATTTTTGCCATTAATGTATTTAAGGTCAAAGAGGTACTTAAGGTGCCTGTTATGACCAAGATGCCAGGGTCTCATCATAATATTACTGGTGTTGCCTCACTTCGTGGTGAGTCTGTCCCTGTGATTGATCTTCGAAGTGCTATTGGTTTTCCTCCTGCGAAAGATGACTGTCAGGAACAAAACCTGATCATTACTGAATACAATCGTTCAACACAGGGATTTTTGGTTGGGCAAGTTCGTAATATTGTGAATACCGCGTGGACTGAAATCCAGCCACCACCAAAAACGACAGGCCGAGCCAATTATTTAACCGCAATTACCCATGTTGAGGAAGATGACCGCTCTCATATTGTTGAGATCATTGACGTCGAAAAAGTATTGGCAGAAATCATTGATTACGATGTGTCTATTTCTGAAGGTATCCTAGATGAGGATCTTGCATCGCAAATGATCGGACGCAATGTGCTGATTGTTGATGATTCTTCAACTGCACGTAACCAAGTAAAGGGGACGCTCTCTCAGCTAGGGCTTAATATCATTGAATGCAGCGATGGTCTTGAAGCACTGAATTTACTTAAGTCTTGGTGTGATGAGGGGAAAGACATTTATTCTGAGCTACTCTTGATGATCACCGATGCTGAAATGCCCGAAATGGATGGGTATAAATTGACTTATGAAGTTCGAAATGACCCAAGAATGAAGGATTTGTACATTACTCTTAATACTTCTCTAAGTGGTAATTTTAACGAGGCTATGGTGGAAAAAGTTGGGTGTGATCGTTTCATCTCCAAGTTTCAACCTGACTTGTTAGTACAAGTTGCTCAGGACAGATTACGAAATGTTTTATCCGGCTAGATCTCAGTTTTTATCTGTTTTTGGAAGCTAACTCATCAATTTTGCTACAATTTAAAAGGTTTCAAAAACCGTACTATCTGTACTCTTTTATTTAAATACTTTTAGGTAGTTTCATTCTATGATCTTGATTGCAACGACATTAAGCATGTTATTGTGGAAAGTATGGAAGAAAAGGTGCACGGAAGCAGAAGTTGAATTGTAATTAACAGGTTCAACCACGGATTAAAATGGGAGGTTCTCCTCCCTTTTTATGCCTGAAATATTGTATGTTTAGATTTAAATACAACACAGAACAATGTCATTACCTGTTGAGATTAATGAAAATCTCTAGAGTGTGTATCTAGCTTTTCAAAATGTTCCGTTAAGTCAATTAATCGCCCTGCCATAATGTGTGTGACTTCGCCCTCTCGTTCTAATATGCCTTTCACCATCAATACTTTCGCAGTTAAGTAAGCTTGCTTTTGTGCTCTTGCTGTTGCTTTCCATACCACAACATTTATGTTGCCCGTGTCATCCTCTAGTGTGAAAAATGTTACGCCTGCTGCCGTGGCGGGGGACTGCCTTCCTGTTACTAATCCAACAACCGTCACCATGGATTGATGTGGTTTTTTAATCAGGTCTTTTTGACGAGTAAATCGCCCAAGTTGATTGGCTTTGTCGAGTAAGGTAATAGGGTGTTGGTTAAGAGAGACACCAGTTGTTGAAAAGTCTTCTAACAGCGTTTGCATATCACTGGGCGCTTCAATTTGGCGTTCATCTGAGTCATTCATACTCTGGAAAAGTGGCAAGTCAGTAATAGAGTCCATCATGCTCCAGCGAGCCTGATAGCGATTATGAGCAAACTCGTGCATGGCATTTGCAGAGGCCAAGAGCTCGATATCTCGCTTGTTTAAGCCAATGTGCTGTAACTGACTTGGGTGTTGATAGCCAGAGGTAGGGCGTGCTTTGATAAGCTGCTTCATCCCATCTCTACTTGCGCCTTTTATCTGCCGCAGCCCAAGGCGAATGGCTAACCCTGAGGCGTGAGGAACAACTAAATGTTGGTAGTCTGAGTGATTGACACAAATGGGAAGTACGGTGATGTTATGTCGTTTTGCGTCTTGGATGAGTTGAGCTGAGCTGTAAAAGCCCATCGGTAAACTATTGAGTAGTGACGTGTAAAATGCTTCTGGATAGTAGTGTTTTAACCATGAAGAGCAATACGCCAAGACGGCAAAGGATGCTGAGTGACTTTCGGGAAATCCATATTCACCAAAACCACAAATTTGATCGAAAATACGTTCCGCAAAATCACGGTCATAGCCACGAGATAGCATCCCATCAATCAGTTTGGTTTTAAACTTAATCAGCTCTCCACTTTTTTTCCATGACGCCATAGCACGACGAAGCTGATCGGCCTCACCGCCAGTAAATCCTGCCGCCACCATCGCAAGCTTAATCACTTGTTCTTGGAAAATAGGCACACCCATAGTGCGAGAAAGTACCTCTTTAACCTCTTCTGATGGATAGGTAACAGCTTCAATGCCATCACGCCTTTTTAAAAAGGGATGCACCATATCGCCCTGAATAGGACCAGGACGAACAATGGCAATTTGAATGACTAAGTCATAATAGCAAGCTGGCTTTAACCGTGGCAGCATGCTCATCTGCGCTCGTGATTCTATTTGGAATACGCCAACGGTGTCCGCACGTTGAATCATGGCATAGACATTGGGATCATCTTTTTTTCGCGTAATGTCCGCAATAGTGAGCGTTTTCCCGTGATGCTTTTCTACCAGAGCAAAGCACTTTCGAATTGCCGTGAGCATGCCAAGGGCAAGGACATCCACTTTAAGTAGCCCAAGGCTTTCTAAATCATCTTTATCCCACTGGATCACCGTACGATCGTTCATCGCTGCATTTTCGATAGGAACGAGTTCATATAAAGGCCCTGATGAAATAACAAAACCGCCAACATGCTGAGATAGATGACGCGGGAAGCCCATGACCTCATTGACCAGCGAGATAAAGTGTTGACCTTTTAATGAATCGGGTTTTAGACCAAGTTCAACTATTTGAGCTTGCCAACCGAGTTGGTGATCTCGACGGTTGATGTTTTTTATAAAAAAATCCAGCTGGGTTTCATTTATCCCTAAGGTTTTTCCAACGTCACGAATCGCACTTTTTAAGCGATAGGAGATAACGGAAGCCGCTAGTGCAGCACGCTCTCTGCCGTATTTTTTATAGATGTACTGAATAACCTCTTCACGTCTTTCGTGTTCAAAATCTACATCGATATCAGGCGGCTCATTGCGTTCTTTACTAATGAAACGCTCAAACAAGACGGAGACTTGCCTTGGGTCGACAGACGTGATTTCTAAGCAGTAGCAAACCACAGAATTGGCCGCTGATCCTCGACCTTGATAAAGAATATCTTGTCGCTTAGCAAACATCACAATGTCATGGATAGTAAGAAAGAAGAACGCATACTTGAGCCGTTCAATAAGCATCAGCTCTTTATCGATGATCTGTTCAATATGGTTTGGAACGCCATTAGGGAATCGACGCTGTTTACCTTGTTCAGTGAGCTGACGCAAATAGCTAATCGGTGTCATTTGATTTGGAATGAGTTCACTTGGGTATTCATAACGAAGTGAACTCAGCTCAAAATCGCAACGTTGAGCAATCGCGTGTGTCTCTGCTATCCATTCTGGCTTAAAAAGCTTCGCGATTTTTTCACGGCTGCGCAGTGCTCGCTCAGTATTAGTGATCATGTGCTGACCAATAGTATCAAGAGTACTGCCGTGTTTGATTGCGGTTAACGTGTGCTGCAGTGGAAGCCTTGTTGCGGTATGCATTAGAACGCCACCACAGGCGGTAATAGGTAGGTGAAACTCTGATGAGAGCATCTGGCAATGCGCAATGTACTCTTTATCGTTGGCGTTTAAGTGTCGTTGTAAACCAACCCAAAGGCGATGTGAGTGATGTTGATTGAGCCAATTCCCCCAATGATGATCGCTCTGTTCATAGCTAGGTAGCCACAGAATAAGACAGTGTTGAACAGACATAATATCCCATTCAGAAAGCTGATATTCGCCCTTACTTGCTCGTCTTCTTGCGTTAGTAATAATGCGGCAAAGTTCCGCGTATGCTTCTCTACTTGGGCAAAGTAAGATCAATTGGCATTCGGAATTAAGCCAAAACATGCTGCCAACAATTTGTTTGATGGCAAGTTGATGATCCTTAATCGCAGTATGTGCTCTGACGACCCCTGCAACTGAGCATTCATCTGTGATCGCTAAGGCGTGATAGCGTAAAAAATCTGCCTGAACGATAAGTTCTTCAGCATGAGAAGCCCCAGTTAGAAAGGAGAAATTACTTTGGCAAAATAGCTCAGCGTATTTCATTGCGTTACCTAGTTAGAGAAAGCTCAATTAAATCAGACACAGCTAGCTAAACTGGCCGTGTAAAAACCACTGCTTTTGATGGTCTCTAAACACCCAAATCCAACGTCCTTCAGTGCTACGGGCAATAAAGTAGTCACGAGTCATTTCATCAGCGTCCCACCAACCAGTCACAATGCGTTCTGGCCCACTGATGATGGTGGCTTTCTCTGTCAGTGGGTATGGCACAGGCTCCATGATAGAAGGTCGTAATCTAGGAGTTAACCGTGAGGTTTTATCCTTCGGAATTGAAGTGGGGTCACATAAAGTGGTGGACTTTTCTGGTCGTGGATCGTGTGTTTTGTAGACCTTACATACCCGATCCAGCCCTAGCTTGGCCTGCAGCAATGAGATCAGTTCTAATTCGGTTTGTTGGCCTTCTTTTCCACGAAAACTGGTCCCGCAGAAAATATCTTGTGTGGTGCTTTGGCGCTCACCACCTCGAGCAATGGTTAATGTGATGCCGTGAGTCGGGGCATTCAGTGCCATCGATTCAAAAGATAACCGGCACAATGTCGACCATTTAGCTGCTAAGTAGTCTCCGTTAGCCGAAGTAAAGCAGATCATTTGATCATCTTTATCTCGCAAGTGAAGTGTTAAACACAGCTCGTAGGCAACTTGATTACGCAGTGTTAAAAATAGCTCTAGTTGCATGAGTAGCTTCATAAGGGGCTTTTCTAGCCATAGCACGTTATCAATATCAAACAGTAGCTCTAAGTAGCGTTTAAAGGCTTCAGGTGGATGATAAAAGACAACAGGGTGCTTAAATTGGCCGAGTAGGCGTCCAACATAATTCACTAAGTCGATATTGAAGCGCTTAGCCAACTCCTGCATTGGCAGAGCAAGTAGCTCTTGAAACGTTTTAATGCCAATTCGACTCAGTTGTTCAACTTGCTTCTTATCAAGCTCACTTGTGGTTAAAAAATGAGACTTTATCTCTTCAATAATCGATTCTTTGTCGTTATAAATGCAGTTCTTCGCTGATTTTGAAAGTAACATCGCCGAATAGGGCGAAAACCCAGTTGAGAATTGATAGCGAAAGTTGAGCTTATTTAAGTGTCGGTGTATTGCTTGCCAGTAGCTATCAAGATCTTGATAAAGCGACAGCATATTGGTCACTTTGAGTAGAATCCCTTTTGATGGGAACAGAGTAATGTCGGAGGTCTTTAGATAAAGCCATTGAGCAATATGCGTTAGAGTTTGTTGCTCTGTTTTTCCGTCGTAGGCATGCACTTGCAGGTTTGAACACAGAGCAGCAGCACTACCAAGGCCCATTCCTATCTTAATCCCCTGATTGAGAGCTTCTTCATTTAACTGGACAATCTGATGTTTCTTTTCCTCAACGATGACTAAAGGCAACGTCGATTGCTCGGAAAAAAGCGCATCGAGTTGTAAGTATGGAAAATGAAGATAGAGCCACAATTGCACCGTTTAACCCTGTTTCAACAGCGGGAAAGGGACAATGATCGGAGACGTTTGATCAAGGGTTAGGCTTGGCCATAAATGTTCCATGTGAAGAATAAAACTTCCTTGAGGCCATCCTCCCTTGCGTTTGGTAATCGTCATTTCAAGGCCACTTCGATGAGGAGCTAATGTCATACTCAAACTCACGGGTAGTGAAAAGCGTCCTTGTTGTTGCTGACGGAAAATGAACTGTAAACAGTCACCCTCTTCACTGGCAACTTGCAGTCTTCGAGCTTGATGAACTTCTAGATCTGAATGCCATAGAAATACGTTGCTACAAGCGCCACTTTTTAAACACTGTTCTGCCGCCCACAATGCTTGTTGCTGAGTTTGAGGGTACATAATCAGAACCTTTTGATTATCAATATCTTCTGCTTCAAGTTGTTCAGCGCATAAGTAACCGGGAGGCTGAATAAATACCGACAACCGCTCAGTATCGTTCTGTTTAATATGGGGAAACATCAAGCGAAGCTCACCAATACCACTGAGAGATTGAACTTCAACGACCCCGTGTCTTGGGTAGCCACCTTCAAGCTTTTGATCCAGAGTTTCAAACCCTGTTGGTAAGTATTCACCAGAGATAGGGGTATGGGCACCTTGCCATATCATTTGGTTGTTTTTCAATTGTTCGATCAGTTCACACATATCAGTGCACACATAATTAACCTGTACATTTATACAGTATATATCATGGGAAGCATGCAGCAATAAAAAGATCAGGATTTTGGAATAAAGGAGTTAGTGCAGAATTCAGATAAGAAAATGCCCCACTGTATTGGTGAGGCATTGTGAAATACGTAAAGAGCATTTAACTTATTAAGTTATTTAGGCTGTGCGTCAATACATTGTCCGTGTAGTTCTTTCCCTTCTGGTGCCATTAAGTAGACGTACAGTGGGATAATATCTTTTGGCGTTTTTAGCAGCTCTACGTCTTCAGCAGGGAAGGCTTTAGCGCGCATACCTGTACGAGTACCACCTGGATTGATGGCATTAACTCGAATTGTTGAGTCAGAGACTTCATCAGCGAGAACTTGCATCATGCCTTCAGTGGCGAATTTAGAGATAGCGTACGCACCCCAATAAGCACGGCCAACGTGTCCAACGGTTGAAGTTGTAAACGTCACGCGTGCATCGTCTGATTTTCGTAGCAGTGGTAGCAAGGCTTGAGTCATCAAGAACTGAGCTTTGACATTTACCTGCATGACTTCATCAAACGTGTCTTCGCCAATTTGGTCAAATGGACTAATAACGCCAAGAAGGCTGGCATTATGTAAGACACCATCAAGACGGCCAAACTGACCTTGAATGGTCTCAACCATATCGATGTAATGCTGTTTTGTTGCGCCTTTCATATCCAAAGGGACAATAGCGGGTTGAGAAAAACCTGCATCGACGATTTCGTCGTAAGTTTGCTCTAATTTTTTAACGGTACGGCCAAGTAAAATAACCGTTGCTCCATGCTCAGAAAAACTCATGGCTGCTTGTTTGCCGATGCCTGCACCAGCGCCTGTGACTAAAATAACTTTATCTTTGAGGGCGTCTGCAGAAACTGAATAATCCACCGTAAGCTTCCTTATTGTTATGATTTTCTTTTTTTCTTTGTGATAAGACGGTTACAATAACCGAGTAGAACGAACAATACACTAATTCGCACATTTGAGGATATGACATTGGAATTTTTGTTGGACTATGGCCTGTTTTTGGCCAAGATTGCGACTGTCGTCGTCGCGATTATTGCGATTTTAGTTATTGCTAAAGCCGTTAGTGGTAAAGGAAGTGGGACTAAGGGTGAGTTAGAGATTACTAATCTGACAGAGCAGCACAAAGAGCGTGTTGAGCAGTTAGAACATCATCTACACGATGAGGCTTTTCTTAAAGCACGTGATAAAGCTGAGAAGAAAAGCGAGAAAGAGAAAACCAAGTCTCGTGAAAAAGACATTAAAAAAGCAGTAAAAGAAGGTGAGCTTGATTCAAAACGCGAACCACACCTGTTTGTCTTGGACTTCAATGGCAGTATTGATGCCAAAGAAGTGGCGTCGCTGCGTGAAGAAGTCACGGCTATTTTGGCGGTTGCACGTGAAGGTGATGAAGTGCTACTTCGTTTAGAATCTGGTGGCGGCATGGTACATGGCTATGGCTTGGCGTCGTCTCAACTTGATCGTATTAAAGCGGCTGGATTACCATTAAGCATCTCAGTTGACAAAGTAGCCGCAAGTGGCGGTTACATGATGGCGTGTATTGCCGACAAAATTATTTCAGCACCGTTTGCTATTGTTGGCTCAATTGGTGTGATTGCACAGCTTCCTAACTTTAATAAACTGCTTAAAAAGCACGATATTGAATTTGAGCAGTTAACGGCTGGCGAATACAAACGCACACTGACCATGTTTGGCGAAAACAGCGATAAAGCACGTGATAAATTCAAGCAAGAACTTGAAGAGACGCATGGACTATTCAAAGACTTTATTCGTGAGCGTCGCCCTGAACTTGATCTTGAAAAAGTGGCAACCGGAGAGCACTGGTTTGGTACTCAAGCCAAAGAGCTTGGTTTAGTCGACGAGATCAAAACATCTGACGATGTGGTTGTTGAAGCATGCAAAGATAAGACAGTATTGTCGATTCATTATGTGCAGAAGAAAAAAATCACCGACAAACTAGCTGGCGTTGCAGGTGAAGCGGCTGACAGTGTATTAATGAAACTGATTGCTCGTGGACAAAAGCCGATCGTTTAGTTACGCATAGTCATTAGCGTGCAGGTAACAACATAAAATTAAACGTTTAGCTTGAAGCTCTTGTTAACAGAGAAGAAAGGCTAGGCGTTTTTTTTTGTGCGGTATAAATGAACAATGTAAGCCAGCATTAAGCCTGATAAAGCGCCAAACAGGTGAGATTCAATGGCGACGCGAGCTTCAATTAAACCACTGGTCAATGCTGAAGCGCCAAAGCTATGCTCCCAAACGACTTTACCGGCTAATCCTAGCACCAGAAACCAACTGCTTTTACGACCTTGTAGGCTCTCACGAAGTGCATAATAACCAAACAGGCCATGTAGTGTTCCAGACAGTCCTGCGTAGAGTTGCATGTCGGTAAATAGGTTGCCAGTGCCTACAGCAACACTAGTCAAGATAAGTGGGATAATAAGCGCTCTTACACTGGGTTTAAAAATGAAGCAAATGAACCATAATCCGAGAAGGTTCATCGCTAGATGCGCAAAGTTGGTATGGGTGAGGTTTCCTGTTAGGATGCGCCACCATTGCCCTATATAAATGGCGTTAGCGTTCCACTCGACATAGGTTTGTAATGGCTCAAACTGTAAGCCGAAACAGATGATACTGATGACAGATAACAAAAGGTAAACGCGCAAGATATGTACCGATATTGTTTACAATGTGGAAAATCACACAAAGCTTGTATTTGTAGTTGGATTAAAAGCCTAACATCGAATGTGGAATTGATCATCCTTCAGCATTCGAGTGAAACACAACGTCCGATGGGAACGGCTAAAATATTAACGCTTTCACTAACAAATAGTTACTGCTTTGTTGGTGAAGACTTTAGCCAAGAACCAAAGCTCAATATCTTACTTAGTGATCCAGAATATACCCATTATATTATGTATCCGTGTGACGACTCTCAATGTGTTTCACCTGCGTTGTTACCATCTAACACCAGTGATTCAACAAGTAGATCAAAACATAAAAAAATAAGAGTCATTTTGCTTGATGGCACTTGGAAAAAAGCCTACAAGATGTGGCAGTTATCAGAAAACTTACATTGTCTTTCAATGCTGCATTTACCTAAAGGGCTGAAGGGGAATTATCGAATTCGTAAAGCCCCTACAGACAATAGCCTATCCACGGTAGAAGCAGGTTATCACTTGTTAAGCATCTTGCAGCCAGAGCTGGACTTTACGCCTTTGCTGACGGCATTTGATAATATGATTCAATTTCATATCAATCAAATGCCGGAAGGTGTCTTTGAACGTAATTATCGCAAAAGCCTGTCTGATTAAGGACTAACTACTAGAAAATAGCTGCTGGTGGAGTCGTTTCGCATGACCATCCGTCATCGCTGATATGTAATCTGCAATAACACGTAATTCAAGACTTTGGTTACCCGCAGCGAGTTGCCATTTCTTCTTTTCAACGTCTGGCAGTAGGCGTTCTGCATTTGCGCTTAACGCTTCGAACAGATCCATGATGATTTGCTGCCCTTTGTATTCAACCACTTGAACTTGTGGGATCTGAATGACATATTGGCTAACAAAACGTTTTAATATATCGAGTGCGTCGGCCATTTTTGGATCCAAATAGGCGTTGTACGCGAGTAACTTACTCTCAAATTTAGCATTAACCGTTTGAATGGTGACGCTAGTCAGTAGCGCGTTAACCATCCCCCCAATCGCATCTTTTCTTTGGTGGTGCTTACCTGAAAATAGCATCTCGGTGATAGAGGCAATATGTTCTTCAAACCAAGGCTCTCCGCATTCAGAAATGAGGCTCGCTGCCGCTTCTACCCATTGGTTACGATTGACCATTCCAAGCGCAATTGCATCTTCAAGGTCATGAACGCCATAGGCGATGTCGTCGGCAAGCTCCATGATTGAACAATCTAGAGATTTAAAGCGAGTTTTATTGTGTTGGTGGCTAGACAATGCAGGCGTACGCAGTTCACACAGTAAGGCTTGCTCATCACTAGATAGGGGTTTAATGACCCAATCGAAGAAGTGCTTGTCACAATCATAGATGCCTTTCGCGGGATGCCACTCTTTTGTTTTTAATCGGCGCTGATCAGAGATTGCTTTCGGCCGCTCTTTTGCTTGGGTTTGACTAAGAAAAGCAGGGTACTTGATAAGCCCTAGCAGTGCTCTTCGTGATAGGTTCATACCAAAATGTTCGGTATAGGGCTCAAGCTGTGTCACGATACGAAATGTTTGCGCGTTACCCTCAAATCCTCCGTGATCACGCATCATATAATTGAGTGCAATTTCTCCACCATGACCATAAGGCGGGTGACCAATATCATGAGCAAGACAAAGTGAATCAATCAAGCTGTCAGAAGGGAGTAACTCTCGAAACTCAGGTTGCTTTTTCTTAAGTTGAGCGACTATACCAGTACCTAGTTGGGCGGCTTCTAGTGAGTGAGTAAGGCGTGTTCGGTGGAAATCATCAACACTGTCACCATGAACTTGGGTTTTGGCTTGTAGGCGTCTAAAAGCAGCAGAATGCAAAATACGGGCGCGATCTCTTTGATACGGGCTGCGGTGATCATCTCGCCTGATTTTATGTTCATCGTCATGTCTATCTTGCCAAAGTGGGCTTAATTCAGACTCCATTCTCATGATCCTTTTGTAATGGATTACCTTTAACCAGATTAGATAGCCCAATGCTAAAGGAGAATATTAGGCTGTATAACTATAATGTACGGTCATTACGATAGTTTACAAGGTCACTCATTAGAATAGGTCTAGAAAAGTAATAACCTTGGCCAAGGTTACACTGATATTGATTCAGTTTACGATATTGCTCTAAAGATTCGATTCCTTCTGCGACGACTTTTAACGAATGAGAATCACCAATCGCGATGATCGCTTTAACCAGTGCATCACTTTGTTCGCTAACTAACAGTTTGTCGATAAAACTTCGGTCAATTTTAATTTCCGTTATTGGCAAGTTACATAGGTAGCTTAATGAAGAGAACCCTGTTCCAAAGTCATCCAGAGAAATAGAAAACTGGCATTCGCGGATCTGTTTCAGTATTGGAGTAACGAGTTCCAAATCGTTAATTAACACGTTTTCAGTGATCTCAACGGTAATACGCTTTCTGTCTATGCCGTTTGAATCCACAATCGCAGTGAGTTCTTCGACAAAGCCTTTAGCGATGAGTTGGCTTGGAGAGACGTTAATTGAAAGATCAATACTCTCAGCACTATTTGGATAGTGATCAATAATTTGTTTGCAAGAACGTTCAATGACAAATCGGCCAATTTCATGAATCAACCCAATCTCTTCTGCTTTGCGAATTAGCTCAACGGGTGAAACATGACCTAAGATGGGGTTTTCCCAGCGAATAAGTGCTTCCACGCCTTTAAGGTTGCCACTATTTAGGTCAATTTGAGGTTGATAGACCATATATAGTTCGTCGTTCTTGAGCGCGCAGCGAAGTTCTTTTTCAAGAGAGAGCTCATACTGAACTTGCTGATTTATCGATTCATCGTAGAAAAGAACATGACCTTTTTTACGAGCTTTCGAGGTGTAAAGTGCGGTATCTGCTTTAGCAATAAGATCTTCGGCGTAATGAGCATCTTGAGGGTAAAGAGCGACACCGACACTACAACTCGAAGAGATCACTTTTCCTGAAATGGTGAAATCTTTGGTTAATAGGTCACAAATATCGAGCCCTATTTTTTCAGCATCTAGGACACAGGATAAGTTAGAAAAGCAGAATACAAACTCATCACCGCCAAATCGTGCAACAATATCCTCTTTGCCAAGTAATGTTTCAAACTGAGAGCCAACTTTAGCCAGCAGGCGATCCCCAGTTGAGTGACCAAATGCGTCATTCACTTTTTTAAAATCATCCAGGTCGACGAACATAATGGCTAAAAAGTTTCCATTGTCTCGACTTTTTTCAAGTTGTTGTTCGATGAACTCAATAAGAAATAGTCGGTTGGGCAACTCGGTTAAGCTGTCATGCAGTGCAAGATATTGGAGTTTATCTTTGGTCTCTTCAAGTTCATGGAAGTCTTGTTTAATCTGTTTTTGAAAGCGCATGAAACGTCGCCCTACGGCATCACCTATATACCAGGAGAGCGCGGCCAACAGCAATGAAGCAATGAGACTAAAAAAAGTAATTTTTAGAACCTCTTCAGAGTTCTTTTGCTCGATAGAATATTGCCTTTTATCAATAAAACTCTCGATCTCTTGGGTGTAGACACCGGTTCCAAGAATCCAATCCCAATCTGGAAGGTAGCTAAGATAGCTAAGCTTGTCTGGCTCTGTAGTACCAGCAGGTAGATAGCTTGATCTATAGTTTATGAAGCCACCGCCTGTGAGTCCTTTATCAACAATCCTTTTTATATAAAAGTCACCGTTGATATCTTGCGCACCCAATCGCTCAATACCAATAAGTGCTTTGTTAGGGTGAGAAAGCAACACGCCCTTACTGTCCATGACATAAACATATCCGCCATTGCCATATTGATAGCCGGATATACGTTTTAAAAGGCGAGACTTAATATCTTGCTCTACATCGACAACGTATTCGCCTGTACCAATAAACCAATCAAATGGTTTGAAGTGAGAGACATAACCAATTTTGTCGAATTCCTTATCAACCTGATCCGGTTTACTCCACCACCAGCGGTGAAAGCCTTGCTTTTGACTAATCGCGACATTGGAGAGCTCTTGAATTACGTATGACCCACGAACATCCTGCAAATCCCACAATGATTTTCCTTCAATATGAGTCAAGATAGGGTGCATGATATTGATGCCATCGAGCTTGTAGATAAAAAAGTAACCACGACCATTATTGAAACGTACTTCACGTAGTGCGTCGGTGATCATTTCCGTAACAGCCGACTCGCTAAGCCCTGGGTTTTGTAGGTAGATGTTTTCTGCGATTGCTATCGCTTCATCAACACGATTTTTTATGTCTTGTTTAAGAATGGTTTCAGTATTGGCTTTCTCAAACTCAATCTGCTCTCTGATATTGGTTACTCGGTATTGAATCGCCTCTCGCTGTGTCTGGTAAAAATTGTCACGCAGAGATGAGATGTCTTCTCGTAGGGCTGAACGATTGGCAGAGAGAATGATAGTAATTAATATAACTACAAAAATGCCAATGATTATCATCGGAAGATATTTGATCAGGTATAGAAGCTTTCGGTCACCAGTCAAAGACACAACCGTCCTCTTATAAATATGCTTATTGAGTAAAGTGTAGTTAAGCATTTAAGAGTTGGTAGCCGTTAGGTGATTTCATCAAGGGATAACTCGAAGCTAGGAGCAAAGGTATTGAGGAAATAGTCCATTTCATCAGTGCGCCTCTCTCTTAGAGTGACATCTAGGCGCTTTTTGGCCAACGCATATTCATGATTGCCCGCACTGAGTTCCTCTAAGCATTTTAGGTATGCACAGATGGTGTCTGCTTGTTTTACCACGGCAGCGTCTTCTGGGTGGGCTTCTTGCGTAATGAGGTAGGGGGCAAAGTCCTCGCGAAACTCTTCAGGCAGCATTGACAACAGTTTTTTCTCCGCCGCGGCCTCGATTTTCTTATACTCCTTTGCTATTTCGGCGTTGTAATACTTAACAGGCGTAGGAAGATCGCCTGTGAGTACTTCACTGGTGTCATGGTACATCCCCAAAATAGCGATACGCTCTGGGTTGAGTTGTCCGTTAAATTTTTTATTTTTGATAACCGCTAGCGCATGAGCGACGAAAGCGACTTGAAGGCTGTGCTCTGAGATATTTTCGGTTGAAATAGAGCGCATCAAAGGCCAGCGCTGAATCAGCTTCATACGTGCGAGGTGAGCAAAAAAATGGCTCTCTTTTACTGCGGACTTATCTTCCATAGCGTTGACATCCTTAAGTATCACTCTTTCTTAAAGCATAAGCTAAAAGCATAAGTTAAATTGTCTTAAACAAAAATGGACACTCTCTCACTTTATGAGTAATCACTCATATATGAAAAAGTATCCATTAAGAAGCGCTCTCCATGGCTTCAGGTATTATCAGTAAACTAGCTACTGGCGATACGTCGTCAGGAAGCGTTCAAAGCGTCCAATAGCGGTTTCTAGGTCCTCTATATGTGGCAGAGTCACAATACGGAAGTGATCTGGTTTAGGCCAATTGAAGCCACTCCCTTGTACAAGTAGAACTTTCTCTTGAATCAAAAAGTCGAGCACCATTTTTTGGTCATCTTTGATGCTGTACTTCTTGGTGTCGATTTTCGGGAATAGATACATCGCTCCTTTTGGTTTCACACAAGAAACGCCGGGAATTTGGTTAATTAGTTCCCATGCTCTATCACGCTGCTCTAGTAAACGACCACCAGGTAAGATCAACTCGTTGATGCTTTGGTAGCCACCAAGCGCAGTTTGGATTGCGTGTTGCATCGGCACATTGGCACACAAACGCATTGAGGCGAGCATTTCTAAACCGGATATATAACCTGCGGCGGTATGTTTAGGGCCGGTTAAGAACATCCAACCACCACGGAAACCACACACTCGGTAAGCTTTAGATAGACCGTTAAACGTCACAACCAATACGTCTTCTGTCAGTGTTGCAATTGAGGTGTGAGTCGCGCCGTCGTACAAAACTTTGTCATAGATTTCATCGGCAAAAATGATCAGTTTGTGTTTACGGGCAATTTCGATCACTTCAAGCAAGAAGTCTCGGCTATACACCGCACCAGTTGGATTGTTTGGGTTAATTAGAACGATACCGCGAGTCTTTGGCCCGATCTTCTTTTTAATATCATCAAGATCTGGATACCAATCAGACTCTTCATCACACATGTAGTGAACGGCTTTACCGCCTGACAGCGCAACAGACGCCGTCCAAAGTGGATAGTCTGGTGAGGGTACTAGCATTTCGTCGCCGTTATTTAGCAACGCTTGCATCGCCATAACGATTAACTCAGAGACACCATTGCCAATATAGACATCTTCGACATCAAGAGAGTGGATGCCTTTTTTCTGATAATGCTGAACGACTGCTTTACGAGCAGGGTAGATCCCTTTCGAATCACAGTAGCCTTGAGAAGTAGGAAGGTTACGAATTACATCAACAAGGATTTCGTCTGGGGCGTCAAAACCAAATGGGGCGGGATTGCCAATATTCAGCTTAAGAATTTTATGCCCTTCTTCCTCCATGCGTTTAGCATGTTTGAGTACTGGACCCCTAATGTCGTAGCAGACATTATCGAGTTTTGACGACATCCCGATATTTTCCATTGCACAATCCCTAAAAATGATTCAATTCTATATTTAAAGTATCTTAATTTAGGGTTTGATAGAATTAAAATCTGCCATTTATTTAGCTGATGATTAATCTTTGTACGTTTGTTATCACAGGAATATGTAAAAAATGGGAGACAGCCTTGATTTGAGGGAAGTCTATAAATAAAGTAGCCATCTAATAATAGCAATGTCATCGATATAAGAGGTTGGTTTGTCTCATTTTCATCAAGCTGTTTCTGAACTTATTGAACGTGTAAAGAGCGCCAAAGAGGGCGAAGTACGTCTAGTTCAAGTTCTTGAGGAAAACCCAAATTTTGCTTTTATAGACTGGTTAGAAGCGCAGCCAATTTTTCCAAAATTTTATTGGCAATCAAGAGATACTCGTGAAGAGGTCGTTGCACTCGGCCAATTGTATACTTTTTCTGATCCCGCTCCTGCTTATGCCATATTAGGTGAAGACCAACGCATCTGGGGTGGTCGATCGTTTGATGGTAATACGGAAAAAAACCGCCGCTGCATGCCTTCGTTTTTCTTTTTACCACAGGTTGAGTTGATTCGATTTGATGATACTTGGTCTCTTGCCGCTAATATCACAACAGACAAACACCGTACTTTAGCAACATTAAACAAACTGAAAGGCGATGTAACTCCACTGCTTCCTTTGTCTTCTCATATCGACAGTGTTAGCCACACACCAAGTAACAGTGAATGGCAATATTTAGTCGATAAGGTACTGTATGGCATCGCAGTTGGTGATTTTAAAAAGGTTGTGCTCGCTAGAAAAACTGTACTTCAGCTTGATAAGCCGGTGTGCGCTGCTCAATTACTCAAAGCCAGCTACCAAAAAAATCATCACAGTTTTCACTTCTTGATGTCACTTGATCAGAAACACAGCTTCATGGGCTCAACCCCAGAGCGTTTATATTCTCGTTTAGGTCAGGAGCTTCATACAGAAGCGTTAGCGGGTACGATTGGCCGCGGTGTCAATGCGACTCAAGATATGAAATTAGCCAATTGGCTCTCGCAAGATACAAAGAACCTGAATGAAAACCAGTATGTTGTGGATGACATCGTTGATCGCTTAACGCCGCATTCCGAAGATATCTATGTTGAGCAAGACACTCGTTTGGTTAGGTTGCGGAAGGTTCAGCACCTAAAACGAAGTATTCGAGCGCATTTACACAAAGGTACCAATGGTGTTCAGTTGTTAAGTGCCCTCCAGCCTACTGCTGCTGTCGCGGGGTTGCCTCGTAAAGAATCAATCGAATTTATTCGTCAACATGAACCTTTTGCCCGTGGGTGGTATGCGGGTTCGGTTGGCTATGTGAGTCATCAAAAAGCGGAATTTTGTGTTGCTATACGAAGTGCACTTGTACTTAATGATCAAGTTCAGCTGTTTGCTGGGGCAGGCATTGTACCGGGTTCTGTCGCGAGCCATGAGTGGCAAGAGTTGGATAAAAAAATGTCTACGCTGCTCTCGCTAATTTCAGACAGTACTCCACTAGGTGTTGCATCATAATGGCTCATCAAGCAGTGATGAATCGAATATGGTGTGAAGTGATTCTAGAAGAGTTGACTCGCTTTGGTGTTACTGACGTGTGTATTGCTCCCGGTTCACGATCAACACCATTAACGCTTGAAGCTGATGCGAACGCTAAGCTAAACATACATACCCATTTTGACGAACGTGGTTTAGGTTTTTTGGCGTTAGGTTTGGCCAAAGCGAGCAAAAAGCCCATTGCTATTATCGTCACCTCTGGCACCGCGGTTGCTAATTTACTTCCTGCTATAGCTGAAGCGAAATTAACCGGCGAGAAGTTAGTTGTATTGACGGCTGATAGGCCACAACAATTAGTGGGTTGTGGTGCTAATCAAGCCATTGCCCAGCAAGGTATCTTTTCATCGCATGCGAGTGCCGCTCTTAATCTTCCCAGCCCATCGGATAGCGTCAGTTTAAATTGGTTGCTATCGAGTATTGATGAGGTCATGCACCAGCAAAACCAAGTTGGTTCAGCGGTACACATTAACTGTCCATTCCCTGAACCTCTTTACTCGGTTCATGATAAAAGCATATTTGATGATTATCTTACGACAATACAAATGTGGCAGAACTCTACACAGCGTTACACACAACAATGTTGTGGTCACATTGATCATTTAGTTCACCCTGATCTTTTTACTAAAAAGGGCATGGTGATTATCGGTAGTGTGAGCTTAGATGAGGCAAACCAAGCGTTGGAACTTGCTTCGACATTAGGCTGGCCGGTGTTGTGTGACCCACAATCTGGTGTGAGCAGTGATTGGGTTCATTATGACTTGTGGCTGCAGATGAAAAGCGAATCAATGGAGTCTCAATCGATTCTGACCCAATGTGAAGCCGTTGTGCAGTTCGGTTCAAGAGTTATCTCTAAACGACTCAACCACTGGCTTGAGAAACACATATCAACCACAGGCTGTGATTATTTCTATATTGATCCAAGTACTGTTCGAAATAACCAATCACACTTGAACCAAATTCATTGTGTAGCGAATATTTCGAACTGGGTGCAGACGCAGTTAAAAAGGTTAACCCACTCCAATGTTGAGGCTGGGAATTGTGGCTGGGCTGATGATCTTAAATTTCTATCGACAGTAGTAAAGATTGAAGCTCGTAATCAGTTAGAGAGCGGTGATGATCTAACTGAAGTTAGTTTGGCCTATTCAATAACACAGCTTCAACAATCGTTGCCTAAAGAGGTTTCATTCTTCTTTGGGAATAGCCTTTTTGTTCGTCTTGTCGATATGTTTTCATCATTGGAAAAGCGTGACATATTTACGAATAGAGGGGCGTCCGGTATTGATGGTTTGGTTGCCACGTCGGCCGGTGTACAGCGCTCAACACAACAACCAATGATTCTATTTATCGGTGATACGTCGCTGCTTTATGATTTCAATTCATTGGCGTTATTCACTCATCAAGAGACACCCGTTGTGGTTTTGGTTACGAACAATGATGGCGGAGCAATTTTCGATCTACTGCCTGTACCTGAAGCGCAAAAGCAGGCACTTTATCAAATGCCTCATGGCTACCAATTTGAGTATGCAGCTAAGCAATTTGGTTTGGCCTACGATAGGCCGAATACTCTTTCAACTTGTCTTGAAACAATGACAAACCATCTCACTGAAGGGCATGGCGCTTTAATTATTGAAGTTCAAACACCGCCAAATCAGGCCTCCACCCAGCTAAAAGAGTTCTATAAACTTATTCATGCTTCATAGTCATCAGTATAATCGACCGCACACTATAGAAAAACCAACGATGGTTTTTCTTCATGGGTTGCTTGGTAGTGGCAGTGATTGGCAGCCCTGTATTGATCTTCTTAAGCAATATTCGTGTATTACCCTCGATCTTCCCGGTCATGGTCAAAGTACGAGCATGACGTGCTACGACTTTGATGATTGTTGCGCTATGATTTCCAACACACTGGACTCATTACTTCCCCCTAATCAACCTGTGATTCTAATTGGTTACTCCATGGGTGGAAGAGTCACGATGCACGGTGTTGCTAATCAACACTTTTTATCACTAAACCTTCAGAGTCTGATTATTGAAGGTGGTAACTTTGGTCTTCAGAATCAAAACGATAAACAAGTAAGGCTAGTGAGTGATACTCATTGGGCTAATCGATTCATTCATGAGCCAATTGAGCAGGTGTTAATCGATTGGTATCAGCAAGGTGTTTTTTCTTCACTAAATCATGAGCAAAGACAAGTATTAGTACTCAAGCGTAGTGCTAATCTTGGCTCTTCTGTTGCCAATATGCTGCTCGCGACATCATTAGCGAAGCAAGATCATTTGTTAGAAGCGATCAAAGAGCAGAAGACACAAGTGCATTATGTTTGTGGTGAGAAAGACAATAAATTTAGTCAGATTGCTCGTGAAAGTGGTCTGTCATTTAATCAAGTAATCGGTGTTGGGCACAACGTTCATCAAGAGAGCCCGCACGCCTTTGTGCAAATTATAAATGAACATGTGATGTTGAATTTATAACGATGCAAGACATTATGCTCGCTAAAACGAGCGACTAATTGAACAAATGGATATTAAGATGGCAAAAACTGTAGGCATTACCGAAGAAGAACTTTATGCACCTGCCGAATGGCAAGATTGTACTAACGAATACGAAGATATTCAGTATCATAAATCTGCAGATGGCATTGCAAAAATCACGATTGCACGTCCTCAAGTGCATAACGCATTTCGCCCGCAGACCGTAAAAGAGATGATTGATGCATTAGCGAATGCTCGATATGACGAAAAAGTCGGTGTCATCATCCTAACGGGTTTAGGTGAGAAAGCATTTTGCTCTGGGGGCGATCAAAAAGTTCGTGGTAACTATGGTGGCTATCAAGATGATAGCGGTACACACCATCTCAATGTTTTGGATTTCCAGCGTCAAATTCGTACCTGTCCTAAACCTGTTATTGCAGCCGTTGCTGGTTGGGCTGTTGGTGGCGGTCATGTTTTACATATGATGTGCGACTTAACGATTGCCGCTGAAAATGCTCAGTTTGGCCAAACAGGACCTAAAGTTGGTTCGTTTGATGGTGGTTGGGGAGCTTCTTACATGGCAAGGATTGTTGGCCAAAAGAAAGCTCGCGAAATTTGGTTCTTATGCCGTTTCTATGATGCACAAGAAGCGCTAGATATGGGCCTTGTGAATACAGTTGTTCCGGTTGAAGACCTTGAGAAAGAGGCGATTCGTTGGTCTCGTGAAACTCTGCAGCATAGTCCAATGGCACTTCGTTGCTTGAAAGCGGCACTCAATGCTGATTGTGATGGTCAAGCCGGCTTGCAAGAGTTAGCGGGTAACGCGACGATGATGTTCTACATGACAGAAGAGGGTCAAGAGGGGCGCAATGCATTTAACGAAAAACGTCGACCTGATTTCGATAAGTACCCGCGTAATCCTTAAAAAGGTTTGGCCAAAACTATACGTTGTTTAAGTAACCTATATATTGCTTAGGTAAGCTATTGCTCGAGTGATACATAGCCGATAGGCAAAATGCACGAAGTATTGAGGTGCATTTTGTTTATCGAGAAAAGAAATATCGGCATTCTGCGGTCTATTTAAACTGAAGCTTTAGATTAAGTAAGTTAGAGATGAACTTATGACCTGATTAGATGGTCTATGTAGTACTCATGATCGCGCATCAAACAAGCGGAATCTTATATGAAATCAGCCAAACTGTATCGTTATCAATTACCTATGGATAGCGGTGTTATTCTACGAAACCATAAGCTGACCGAGCGTGTTGGCTACGTGGTGGAACTTACCGAAAATGGCCGTACAGGACGCAGTGAGATAGCCCCACTTCTAGGCTTTAGTGTTGAAACAACAGAAGAAGCCGGAATTCAAGCTCAGCAACAGCTAGAGATGTGGGTTTCTGGGCAAAGCTTTGACTACAACGAATTGTACCCATCTGTCGCGTTTGGTCTTTCAATGGCAGAACTTGAACTGTCGGGTGAATTACCGAAAGAAGGTAACTACCGCGCTGCGCCTTTATGCAGCGGAGACCCAGATGAATTGATTCCTGTATTGAGCGCGATGGAAGGAAAGAAAGTTGCGAAAGTAAAAGTGGGTTTATACGAACCTATTCGTGATGGAATGATTGTTAGCTTATTACTAGAGTCTATTCCCGATCTCTCTCTACGCTTAGACGCAAATCGTTCTTGGTCTTTGGATCAAGCGCAGAAATTTGCAAAATATATAGCGCCATCACTTCGCCAGCGAATTAACTACCTAGAAGAACCTTGTATGGCACCTGGAGATAGTTTTTCTTTGGCTATGGATACAGGAATAGCGATAGCTTGGGATGAAACACTTCAGCATGCCGTACAAAAACACGACTTTGCTTTAGAAGATCTGACCGGAGCTAAAGCGATTGTTATTAAGCCAATGTTAATTGGTTCGGTTCAGCGTTGTATTGAATTAATCGAAAAAGCAAAAGTACTGAGCATACAAGCCGTTATTAGCTCAAGTATCGAATCTAGCCTTGGCTTAGATCAACTTGCTCGCTTCTCTAAATGGCAACTTCCAGAAGAAGTTCCTGGCTTAGATACGTTAAATTTATTTAAGAGCCAGCTTGAAACACCTTGGCCTGACTCTACTCTACCCATTTCCCGTTTGGATGACCAACAACTGATGTGGCAGTCATAGTGTCAACGACAACGGTATCTATTAAAAAATGGGCTCAAAGGAGCCCATTTTCTTGCGCACTCATTACCCCCGAACATAATTACACTTGGGCTCAATTGACTGGTGAAATTCATCAGTTTTCTGCGCAACTACGATCGCAAGGTGTAAAGCAGGGCGATGTGGTCACCATCGTTGGTAAGAACCAAACAGAATCACTGCTTGTCTATTTAGCTTGTTGTGAGTTAGGTGCAATTACTGCTTTAACGATGCCACAGCCTTTGTCTGCGTTAACTCAAAAACTTAATTGTTTGTACAAACAACAGCAGTCTCGATATCTATGGTTAACCGATGATGTTTGGCTCGGTTTTTCAGATCAAGAACAGCAAGACTTAGAAACCAGTTGCAGTTTGCTGGCGTTCGATACGTCTACCGACAGATCCGAAGTTGAGCCTCTTAGTAAAATAAACACCGATGATTTAGCATCAGTCATCTTCACCTCGGGTTCAACTGGCTTGCCTAAAGCGGTCGCTCATAGCTTTGCTCAGCATTTTGCTTCAGCTCAAGGGCTAATGAAAGAATTTAGTTATGGTACTGCGGATACGTGGCTGTTGAGTTTGCCGATGTATCACGTGTCTGGTTTGGCCATCGTTTACCGTTGGTTGGCTGCTGGTGGTTGTTTGAAGTTAGGCGTAGGGGATCTGTGCAAAGATATACAAGATGTGACCCATGCTTCACTTGTTGCTACGCAATTAAGTCGCTTGATCGCGAGCGACCAGCCTTTGGCGTTATCGAGAGTTCTACTCGGTGGAAGTCATATACCACAAGAATTGACAAAAAAATGTGCGAGTTTCGGTATCGATACATGGCTAGGTTATGGTATGACAGAAGCGGCTTCTACTGTAACCGCCAAACAGATTGATGATAATCCAACAGCAGGAAAATTGTTGCCAAATCGACGCCTAAAAATTGAAGGTAACCGGATCTATATTGGTGGTGAAACACTAGCAAAAGGCTATTTTTTTCAAGGAAGCATCACACCATTAATTGATCTGGAAGGTTGGTTTGACAGTAAAGATTTGGGTCAATGGGAAGGTGACGAATTACGTATTATGGGTCGGGCTGATAACCAGTTTATTTCTGGCGGTGAGAATATTCACTGTGAAGAAATTGAAGCGCAATTGAATCAACATCCCGATATTGTTCAGTCTATCATAGTCCCGATTGAAGATAGTGAATTTGGTCATCGTCCTGTCGCTATCATTGAAAGCTCTATACCTATAGATGAACTCGATATTGTGGATTATTTGCAGCATAGATTAGAAAGATTTAAATGGCCTGTTTCATATTATCTTATGCCACAGGAGATGCTGAATTCCGGTATTAAAGTGTCGAGAAGTGCATTAAAGAAGTGGCTAGAAAGCCGAGTAAAGTGAAGTGCAGAATCGGTGACTAATCGTTCCTGCACTTCGGGGGGCGTGGTGGAGGTGAGGCCACCACAATTATAAATTGTTGCTAGTTAGATATTTCTGCTCAGCTGGTGTTAGTTGGCTAAAGCAATCTTCATCTGTTCGGCAACTTTATCAACCTTGCCAAGCCCGATGATAACTTGTAATCCACCTTTACCAACTTTCACTACACCAGCCGCACCAAGTTGCTTCAGCTTGTCAGTGTCTGCTACAGAAGAATCTTTAACGGTTAAGCGAAGGCGCGTAATACAGTTATCAACTTCAAGGATGTTCTCTGCACCACCAAGAGCTGCGATGTAGCTTTCCGTTAGAGCCGCTAGGCCTTCTTCAGTCGTACCTGCTTCACCTTCTGCTTCCATCTCTTCACCACGTCCTGGCGTAGGTAGGTTGAATTTAATGATAGCGAAGCGGAATACCGCGTAGTAAATACAGAAGAATACGAGACCTTGTGCAATTAGCATGTACCAGTTAGTTGCTAGTGGGTTTTGGCTTGAAAGTACGAGGTCTACAAAACCTGCCGAGAAGCCAAAGCCTGCCATCCATTCCATACTTGCTGCTATGTATAGTGAGATACCTGTTAGGATTGCGTGGAAAAGGTACAGTAGCGGCGCTAGGAACATAAAGCTGAATTCTAGCGGCTCTGTAATACCTGTGAAGAATGAAGCTGTAGCCGCTGCAACCATAATTGCGAATACTTGGTTCTTGTTTTTAGCGTCAGCACAGTGATACATAGCAAGCGCTGCACCTGGAAGACCAAACATCATAATTGGGAAGAACCCAGCTTGGTACATACCCGTTTTACCCGGGATACCAGTACCGTTAGCAATAGATTCTGCGCCGCCAAGGAAGTTAGGGATATCGTTAATACCAACAACGTCAAACCAAAATACAGGGTAAAGAGCGTGGTGCATACCAACAGATAGGAATAGTCGGTTGAAGAAACCAAATAGACCAGCGCCAATTGCGCCCATACTTTCTAGTTTGATGCCAAGAAGAACTAGTGTGTCGTAGATCGCAGGCCAAACGTAAAGCAGCGCAAATGAAAGTGCCATACCAGCAGCAGACGTTAGGATTGGAACTAAACGCTTACCACTAAAGAATGCGAGTGCTTGTGGAAGTTCAACAGTCGAGTAACGGTTGTAGATTTCAGCAGAAAGAATACCGACAAGAATACCGATAAACTGGTTGTTGATCTTACCAAATGCTGCTGGAACAGCATCCGCATCTACACCGGTTAACTGTGCGACAGCACCCGGTGCGAGTAGCGTTGTCACGACTAAGAACATGACGAAACCGGAAAGTGCAGCAGAACCGTTTTTGTCACGGCTTAGACCAAATGCAACACCAACGGCAAATAGCACAGACATATTGTCAATGATTGCCGCGCCAGATTTAATAAAGAATGCGGCTAGGATACTTTCAGAACCCCACCCAACAGGATCGAGCCAATAGCCAACCCCCATTAGAATAGCTGCAGCAGGTAGCGTAGCAACTGGTACCATCAGCGCCTTACCTACTTTTTGCATATAACCAAGAATATTCATGTATGCCCCTAAGTTTTCTATAGATTGATTTTTTTAATGCGTTCAAACGAATCAAAAGTAGTCATCAATTGATACCGCTTACACTTTTCTGTTCTAGCGTCATTAGAAACTTATTTTTTAATGCAAACAAACGAAATGGATCGTAGTATGGATTAAAATTTTTAATGGGTGACTTGTTGTGGCTAACCATCAATTACTATTGAGAAACTTACATACGTTTAATATTGCAGCTGAGAAGATGAGCTTTACTCTTGCAGCTAAAAAGCTGCATTTAACACAAGGCGCAATAAGCCATAGAATCAAAGTGTTAGAGAGCGAGCTTGGCTTCAGTCTTTTTGTTAGAGGCACTCGACAACTTGAGTTAACAGAGGAGGGCGAGCGATTTCAGAAAACACTGTCTAAGTCGCTAAGTACTATTTTCGGAGAGATTGAAGATATCAATAATGCTGATCTTTATGGACAAATAAACATTGGTACTAGCCCAACTTTTGCAAGTGAATGGCTGATCCCACGCCTAGCTGACTTTAAACAGCGATACCCTAACTTTAATCTCAATTTGTTTTCCCAGGAAGAGCAGGATTTTCATAAAAATCAATTGGATATAGCAATTTACTACGGTGATGACGATCTGAAGGATATGTATAGAAATAGACTTTTTGGCGAAAAGTATGTCCCGGTTTGTACACCAGAGTATGCAAAAAAACATCGGATATTTGAAGATGGATTAGACTCTCTAAATCGAATCAACTTCATTCACGCACTGGGTTCTGATGCTTGGCAACGCTGGATTAAACATTTTAATATTGAACTTTACCCTTTCAAACACTTTTATTGTGTTAGCCACCGAGAGATGGGCGTTAAATGTGCCTTAAACAACATCGGTGTAGCGATGGGGCGTCTTCATTTTGTCAAAGGATACCTTGATTCTGGAGAGCTAGTTACGCCTTATTCAGCAATGGATACTGAGCATGGCTATGAATTGATTTGTCCGTTAGGCACTGAAAAGAGGCCAAAAGTAAGGACGTTTATCAACTGGATTGAAGGGCAGTTAAGCTAACTCAAACCTAGGTTAGTTAATTTTGGCATTAAATAGTCCAAAACAGAATTTTACTCTATATAGCGTTAACTCATAATAGAAGGTATGAATTAACGAATTATGAATATAGGCGTAAAATGAAAGCAATATTTTTAGCGAGTACAATCTTAATGATCGCGCTAGCACTCTATAGTGAAGGTTTAGTAAAAGCGCTTGCTGAACTGTTTGCTTTCCTAAGCCTAATTAGCTTTGTGGTTAGTGTTAAGCATAAAAGAAAGGTAGGCGTGGGAGTCGAGGCTGAAGAGCTATAACGCACCTTCAGCCTGAAAAAAGAGTCTTACGTGATATTAGAATAACGTTAGCCATGCTAAAGATGTTGTCGAAATTAACACCCACAAAGTAACCCCAAATAATAACGGCTTTGGTCCAGCTGCTTTTAGCTTCTCAAGTGAAATCCCACACCCAATCAAAAACAAACACACAACCAGAGTTTGTTTCGCTACTGCAAATACTCCTTGGTAAATGAATTCAAATTGAGGCAGAAGATCGCTGACAACGATTGCAACACAATAGAAAACGATGAAAAGGGGAATCGTTACTTTTTTTGATTCACTACTGAATATAAATGAGCTAATAAGAGCGACAGGTACAATCCACAGTGCTCTAGCAAGTTTCAATGTAGTCGCTGTCGTTAAAGCTTCCTCACCGTAAGCAGAAGCAGCCCCAACAACCGAAGATGTGTCATGTATAGCAATCGCTGCCCAAGTCCCAAAAGTATGTTGGTCAAGCCCAAGAGCGTGCCCTATGACAGGGAAAATAAACAACGCAATAGAATTGAGAACGAAAATAACGGCTAAGGCTAATCCTGTCTTATCATCATCGGCTTTAATAGCATGTGATACAGCGGCAATGGCACTTCCTCCACAGATCGCTGTACCTGCTGAAATTAGGTAACCCGTTACTTTATCGAGCCCAATCGCTTTGGCAAAGAACCACCCAATGATTAACGTCCCGGCGATAGTCGTAATAATGATGCCGATGCCATTCGAAGTAACGGCTATCGCTTCTTCTAACTGAATACCAAACCCTAAACCCACAATCGAAACCGCTAAGAGCTTTTTCGTCATTTTCCCTATGGCGATGTTTTTAGGTATTAGCCCAAAGCTTGCTAGAAGGAACCCAATAACTAGCGCTGTTGGTGATGAAACGTAAGGCGTTAAACAGAATATGCCAGCAAGCCAAAAAGGGAGTTGATGTTTTAATTGGGTCATAGTGTTGTTCATTGGCGATAAGAGCGTTTAGTGTATAGGAAAAAGTAGATCAGTCAGTCTTAATGTTTTGAACAAGCGTTCACTTTAGCTGAACGCTTGTTTCTGCACATCAATTTTAGAGTCACACCTAAATATAGTGCGTGAGTTCTATTGGAAGTTGCCACGAAGTTTAGAGACCTTGTCTCTCATATAATTTGCCGTTGCGTCAGTAGGCTCAACAGGAGGGCCCACTTCAATTTCAATCTTAGACCAAAATCTTCTTGGCAGCCCTTTACATGCACTGCCTTTGTAGCGGCTAAAGTAGCTGCCCCATAAGCCTTTCAGTGCCATTGGGATAACGGGCACAGGGCTGCGTTTGAGTATGATGTCCATGCCTCGCATAAACTCGGCGACTTCACCATCCGATGTTAAGCTGCCTTCAGGGAAAATACAGACAATGTGCCCTTCGTTAAGTGACTCCTCAACTTCTTGAAACGCTCGTCGGATTGAGGTTTTTCGACTTGCGGAGATCGGAATCACTCCCGCTCGATTTAAAAAGCCTTTAAGAGGTGGAAGGTTTGCGTACTCTTCTTCCATAACAAAGCGAATCAAACGAGGGCAGACAGCACTAACGAGTAGGGCATCCATGTAGCTTACATGGTTGCAGACAATAAGAGCCCCGCCTTTTTTAGGTAGGTGCTGAAGGTTCTTATGCTTAACTCGATACATAGTGTGAGTCAAAATCCACATTAAAAACCGAATAACAAAAATAGGTACTTGAATACACAGGTATATAGAAACCAGAAGATTCAGTATGGCTAGTAATGTAAACAGTTGGGGAATACTAAGTCCAAGCACACTTAGGAAAACAATGCCTAGGATTGCACTGCCTACCATAAAGAGAGAATTAAAAATATTTAGAGCGGCAATGACCTGTGCTCGCTCTTTAGGCTGAGCTCGAAGCTGCAATAGAGCATACAGAGGAACAATGAAGATGCCTCCTGAAGCGCCAAGCAGTAACAAGTACGCAAAGACGGACCAAAGCGGTTGATAAGAAACAAATTCAGAAAAAGTCGTAAAGATAGGTAATGACTCTGGAATAGCAGCAATCATTAAGTAACCGAAAATGGTGATGCCTAGGCTGCCAAGTGGAACAATGCCCACTTCAATTCTATGGTTGGATAACTTGTCACAAGCTAGTGAACCAAAGGCTATGCCTACAGAGAAAAGTGCCAATAGAAATGAAACGGCACTTTCTTGTCCGTTGAGATACACCTTCGTGAAATTTGGGAACTGGGTTAAATAGGTCGCACCTAAGAACCAGAACCAGCTGATCGCCATAATAGACTGAAAAATCACTCGGTCTGATTTAGCGATAGCTAATGTTTGTCTCGTTTGTTTGATTGGCTGCCATTTAAATTCTAACTCTGGAGCACTTGCAGGGGCTTCGGGTATTGAACGACTAGCGAGATAACCAATGATTGCAGAAACGATTACGCAGAAAGCGGCAATGTATTTAGCACCCTCTGAAGAGGCAATAACGCCGGCGGCCACTGTACCTAATAAAATGGCTAAGAATGTCCCCGTTTCGACAAGGGCGTTCCCTTGAACAAGTTCATCAGATTTTAGGTGCTGTGGTAATAAAGCGTATTTTACTGGGCCAAAAAATGCCGACTGCGTCCCCATAAGGAAGAGCAAAATCAGCAAAATAAAGTAACTTTCAGTAATAAACCCAACCGCGCCTAAACACATAATGCCGATTTCAAATTGCTTTATAATACGAATCAGTTGGGACTTTTCGTATTTATCCGCGAGGACACCTGCTGTCGCTGAAAAAAGGAAAAACGGCAGGATGAAAAGTCCAGCGGCCAAGTTAATAAACAAGTTGCTAGAAAACGGCAAACTCCCTACCGCAGCAAATGCGACAAGGAGAAGTAGGATATTCTTGAATATGTTGTCGTTAAAAGCGCCAAAAAACTGGGTAATAAAATAAGGTAAAAAGCGCTTTTTAGTCAGTAAAGAAGCCTGAGGATGCTCCGGCATTGCAGGTCCTTATTATTACCAATTGGAGAGATAATTAGAGAGTAAATTTTCGATCAGCTCTTTACCATCGATAGGGGCTGCTGCGAAGAATTTATCATCAACACTAAGAAGTGTAATACCATGAACACCAGACCACAATACTCGGCTTGCTTGTAGAATTTCATTTTCAGTTCTTTGAGGCGCGACAATTCGCAGTAAGCTTTCGAGCATCCCTGTCATGTTATCGATACGTTCTGATTGCCATTGAGGTAATGTCTCACCATTCATGTTATGAGCAAAAATCAGCTGCCAACGATGGGGGTGCTTTTGAGCAAAGTCATGATAACAATAGGCAAGTTCATAAAGCGCAGACTGTGGATCAGCACTGTTCTCGACAACGTCACGAGCTTCCACGCCTAATTCGTCAAGAGTTTGAGCAACAGCGTGGAGTAATAATAAATTATAATTACCGAATACATTCACCAACGTACTCGGAACATAGCCGATCATATTCGCTATTTTTCTCAAGCTTAGGTCGTGATGTGGCTGGTCAGCCAAAAAATCTTTAACAGTGTTAAGAGTAAGAGCGACGAGCTCTTCACGGGTGTGATCGTTTCTACGGGCCATGATAACTTTATAATTATGAACAACGTTCAATATTCTAGGGAACGAAGAGGGAGGCGTCAACTAAGTCACACAATTTTTGCAATATTCTGATACACACAATCTAATTTGATAGTTTGCATAGTGTTACGAAGTCGTTATGATTAACGTGCTTCTATAATTATTTCCCTGAGGAAAAGCATGAAAAAGATTTTTTCACTGGTAGCGTTACTAATGGTATCAGTCGCTGTCGCTCCGCTAGCCGAAGCGAAAAGGATGGGTGGCGGTAAGTCATTCGGTAAGAGCTTTAAAACAGCTCCCGCACCAAGTCAGCAAACCACCAATACTAGCCGTGTTAACAGAGAACAGGGCGCAGCACAGAATACTAGCCGTAAGGGGGGGTTAATGGGTGGTCTAATGGGCGGCTTGTTAGCCGGTGGTCTATTAGCAGCATTCTTTGGTGGTGCATTTGACGGTATCCAGTTTATGGATATCTTAATTATGGGTTTGATTGCTTTCCTAGCCTTTAAATTCTTGCGTGGCATGCTCGGCTCGAAACAAGGCAGTATGAATCAGCAACGTCAACAGCCTGCTTTTGGTGGTACCAACCAGAAATTTGAACAGCCAAACGTTCATAATTTTGAGCAGCAAGCGAATAATTCAAACCAAGGCACTGCGAATTCTGCGGGTGGCTTTGGTACACAAAGCGATGTCCCACACAACTACCCACCGTCGTTTGATAAAACGGCATTTGTTGATGGCTCACGTGAGCACTATCGTATCCTTCAAGGCGCTTGGAATCATAATCAACTAGATACGATTCAAGAGTATGTCTCGCCAAGTCTTTTTGAAGATTTAAAAGCGGAACGTGCCAAAGCGCAAGGCGAACAGCACACCGACGTAATGTATGTTGATGCTGAAATTGTTCGTGCAGATTACGACGCGAGTAAAGCTCAGTTAAGCTTGCAATTTAGCGGTCGCTTCCGTGATACAACGGAAGGTGTTGAAGAAGATATTACGGATATCTGGCACTTAGAGCGCGATCTAACTCAAGACAATGCACCTTGGTTGATTGTTGGTATTCAAGGCTAAACGGCCGTTACCTAATCACTCAGTGTTTTGCATAAAAGAGAGCCCGATTACATATCGGGCTTTTTTGATGATGGAATAAATCGTTGCTAATTATGCTTCTTGCTTTCCGGCAATTGCTTTATATGCGATTGCTCCAAGAATAGCACCGACAATAGGCGCTACCCAGAACAGCCAAAGCTGCGACACTGCCCAGTCACCCACATAAAGAGCAACAGCAGTACTGCGAGCAGGGTTAACCGACGTGTTCGTCACTGGAATGCTGATTAGGTGAATTAGAGTTAACCCAAGCCCTATAGCAATTGGAGCAAAGCCTTGTGGTGCTCTATTGTCTGTTGCGCCCATAATGATGATTAAAAACATCATGGTCATAATTACTTCTGTGATAATGGCAGCAGTCATTGCGTACTGACCTGGCGAGTGCTCACCAAATCCGTTAGCAGCAAAACCTGAAGCTGTAACGTCAAACCCTGCTTGTCCTGTCGCTATTAGGTACAAGGCTCCCCCAGCAATTACACCACCAATGACTTGAGCAATAATATAAGGAAGAACATATTTAGCTTCGAAACGGCCACCAACCCAAAGGCCAACAGTCACCGCTGGGTTCAAGTGACAACCAGAGATATGTCCGATTGCATAAGCCATAGTCAGAACCGTAAGACCAAATGCGAGTGACACTCCTAATAGACCGATACCAACATCGGGAAAACCTGCTGCTAATACAGCGCTACCACAACCGCCTAATACTAA
The DNA here is from genome assembly GCF_050337265.1 of Vibrio lamellibrachiae. Lineage (NCBI taxonomy): Bacteria > Pseudomonadati > Pseudomonadota > Gammaproteobacteria > Vibrionales > Vibrionaceae > Vibrio > Vibrio lamellibrachiae. Next base: position 866,918 of record NZ_JAKJSU010000004.1, on the reverse strand, counting down.
CCAAAATGTACCAAAACCTTCTGCTAAATACTTGTTCATGAATTTTCCTACTGTTGTTGATTGACGAAACGCGAGGAATGTAATGCAGCAATGTCAGAGCAGTGTGATAGCAATATTAAATTTGATGAATATGGTGGCGTTACTTATGTGCGTCTCATATTCAATACAGAAGTTAGTGCTTACTTTGGCTTTCACAGCTAATTTGGTTGTCTGTATTTTTTGTTTGAGTAATTTAAAACAAATGCACATAATCAGACGACAAATAAAACAAGCAGCAAGGAAGTAAAAGTGACTGAATTTAAATACAAAAACTTATCTCAACAAGAGCAAGATAAACTCGATGCGGCTGTATTTCGCCGTCTACTTTCTCATCTAGATGAAAATAAAGACGTGCAGAATATCGACCTTATGATTCAGGCTGGCTTCTGTAGAAACTGTTTTAGTAAATGGTATAAAGCGGAAGCAGAGCAGAACGGTTTAGAGCTAGATATTGATGATGCACGAGAGCGTGTTTACGGCATGACTTACGATGAGTGGAAACAGAACCATCAGCCTAAAGCGACACCAGAGCAAATGGCCGCGTTTGAAGCGAAGCAAAATAAAGGCTAACTTCAGTTTTGATTAGATAGCAAAAAGCCCACCTCAATTAGGTGGGCTTTTTATTCTTCGCTACACAGAGTTAGCTAAGGAACAAAATAATGCCTTAAGTACACTCCCTATACTTAAGGCATTAGGCAGTACTTTGTTCTTAATTAGAAACGGTAGTCTAGAGAGATAGTAAATTCACCGTGATTAGAAATTGATTCTTTATAATTACCTTCTGTATAAGAAAATGACTCAAACATATGACGGTATTGCAGGTCTGCAGATAGGTCATTAGTCAGTTTATATTGAGCGCCAACTTGTAACCCATAAGTAAAATCTGATTTACTCTCCTCAACACTATAACTTAGGTAAGGGAAGTTATAGTATCGTTCCTCTTCCTTTAATGTGTTTTTAACCATTCCGGCTGTAGCGCCGCCGAAAACAGAAAAGTCTGAACTGATAGAGTGAATGTAGTCATAAGACATCAAAAATTCAGTTTGTTTGAAATCTATAGTGTAGTCAGAGCCAGACAATCCAGGGGTACTTTCAGCGTAGACCTCATCGTTAAGAACAAAATTGGCAGTTCCGGTTAATCGGTGGTTTTCTGTGATATATGCACCACCTCGGATATGCAGAGCTAAACCGCTATTTTTACCAGTGTATCCATGACCGTTATTCGCAATTTCAGCTTTTGTAGTGTGGTAACCAAGACCACCACCTACAAAGTATTCTGTCGCCATTGCTGAAGGTGCAGCAAGAGTTGTGATTGTTAACGCTAAAAGTGTTTTGTTCATTTCTGTATCCAAAGGTTGGGAGCGATTTGGTGGAGGATTATGCAGATATGAGTCAAGTGGCACTAATGACTTCTAGATATGTCGGTGTTAACTGTTAGTTATGAGGTGTTAAATGAGTGCTCTATTAGGTGGCGATATTGTCATTACCTACCACCTTGAGAGAACAAAGCTAGGTGGGTACATATTTTTGAACCGAAATTGCAGCAACCAGTTACATATCGACTTAAATCTGCCATCGACAATAAGTAAATCTGTCAATTGTGCCGAAGGTACTGCCTAATTTTATTGGTACGACATAATTACGATGGGACATCAATATTCGTGAATCAACTGTGTTGGGTTTGGTTGGAGCGGGAGGGGATGGCTTAAAGCTTCAGGAATCAATGCCCATACTGGCGTGGCCACAAGTTGCTGTTATTTTCTGCGCGATATTGCATACATCAGAATGGATCTTGTACTGCGTTGATTTAGCCTTACTCTGCTTTATATTATGAAAGCTCCAAAAATTGATGCCCAAAGTATTCTCCCTAATGCGAAGAGCATCAAAATTCATAGGTATCTTTAGAAGCGGTAATCTAGTGAGACAGATAGCTCACTATGACTTGGAATAGAAAGCTCTGTTGTTTCGCCTTCAGACCAGTTCGTTGCATGTGAGTAAGATTCGAACATATGACGATATTGTAAATCAAGTGACATATTATTCATGATCTTGTATTGAGTACCGACTTGAAGGCCGTAAGTGAAATCACTTTCGCTGCCTTTGTGAGAAAACTCAGTTTGATCACCTGACGTTGGCTTTTCTACGATAAAACCATTCGCTTTGTTATTTACAATACCTGCAGTTGCTCCGGCGAAGATAGACAGTTTATCACCTACGGAGTAGATGTAGTCATATGAAATGAGGTATTCAGTTTGAGCAAGCTCTAGTTGAACATCAATGTTTTCCGGCACATCAGATAAGCGATTGCGGTATACATTTGAATCACCCATGTGATTGATAGTTGTAGTTACACGATGATTCTCAGTTAAATATGCACCGGCTCGAATGTGAAAAGATGCACCATTAGCATTTTCAGTCGCTGTGCCGAACTCTGAGTCGTTTAATTCAATTTTTGCATCGTGGTAACCTGCACCACCACCGATGAAGAACTCTGTTGCAAATGCGGCTGGAGACGTTGCTAAAGCGATAGAAAGTGTAAGTAATACTTTTTTCATTAATATATCCAATTAAACAGGGAGAATGAGAAAGTATTATTGTGATTTAAAACGAAGAGTTCTAATTTGGAATTTGCAACTCGTTAATAAGTACGACTTATTACAGTGCGTTCATTTAATAAGTGAATTTAAATGATATTAAGTGACACGTTCAAGGAAAGTGATGTTTAATAAAGCTTCATCGGTCGTTTTTCCGCAAATATCAGGGCAAGCCTGAAAAATATGACACACCTTAGGGCGTTCCGCTTTACCAAAAAGCTTACAGAGGTTGTCATCGTTTAGCTGAATACAGCGCTGTCCTGCCGGCTTCCCGTTTGGCATTCCAGGAATAGCAGACGATATACTCGGTGCTATACAGCAAGCACCACAACCAAGACGACAATCCATACTAATAACACCAATAATTAACGGATGCGGATAATAGCAAACAATACTCGCCTCGGCACCTTTTGGTTCTAATCTAGCGTTGTACATGGTTTCCAGCTACAGACGCACATATAATTATGTGTGCCACAAACAACAGACCTCTATAGACATAAGCCTTTAAGCTTGTCGAAGTAATCAGGGAATGTTTTAGACGTGCATTTAGGATCGTTGATGGTAACCGCAGTACTACTTAGTGCAATGAGAGAAAAGCACATTGCAATTCGGTGATCATCATAGGTGTCTATACTGGCATGTTTGAAGATGTCGAGTGGCTGCACAATAATGTAGTCATGTCCTTCCTCTACGTTAGCACCCACTTTTCTTAATTCCGTTGCAACTGCAGACAAACGGTCGGTTTCTTTCACTCGCCAGTTGTATATGTTGCGAATGGTTGTCGTACCTTCAGCAAACAGAGCGATGATTGCGATACTCATGGCAGCGTCAGGGATGTGGTTATAATCCATGTCGATTCCCATTAATGTATTGCGGCGACAGGCTATATAGTTATCTCCCCATTCAATTTCTGCACCCATTCTCTCAAGCGCATCGGCAAATTGAATATCACCTTGGATACTGTGTTTTCCGATACCCGTGACTGTCACCTCGCCGCCTTTAATCGCTGCTGCAGCAAGGAAGTAAGAAGCCGATGACGCATCACCTTCGACATGAAACTCCTTAGGTGATTGATATTTCTGACCTCCTTTTATCGTAAAGGCCTGATAGTCGTGGTTTTCAACTTCAACGCCAAACTGCTTCATCATTTGAATGGTAATATCGATATAGGGCTTGGAAACCAGATCACCAATAATCTTAATTTGGCTGTCATTTGTTGCTAATGGTAACGCCATTAGAACCGCAGTTAAAAACTGGCTGGAGATAGTGCCATCAATTGAAATGTTACCGCCGACTAAACCTGTCCCTTTAATCTTTAAAGGAGGGTACTGCTCGCTTTCTAGGTATTCGATTTCAGCGCCAGCTTCACTTAATGCATCAACAAGGTGACCAATAGGTCTCTCTTTCATTCGAGGGTCACCCGTTAGGGTAAACTCGCCTTTACCTAAACATAATATTCCGGCTAGTGATCGCATTGATGTACCTGAATTACCGAGAAAAACCTCCGTTGGTGTAGGTGATGTAAATGGCTTGCCTAAACCATGAATAGTACACGCTGTGTTGTCTTGTGATAGCTGGTAGCTAACGCCAAATTGGGACAAGGCTTTGAGCATATGCCTTGTGTCATCACTGTCTAATAAATTGGTTAATTGGGTTGTACCTTCGGCAAGAGAAGCCAATATCAGTACTCTGTTAGAGATGCTTTTTGAACCTGGTAAATTGATTGTCCCAGATACTTTTTCGATAGGTTGCAACGTTAATTGTTCCATGATGATTATGTAATCCTTTATTGATAAGCAGGTTCCAAAGCGGTGAACCATCAAATATGGGTTACTCAAATTTTACTGCGCAGATATGACGTTTGTATTTGGGATTTATTAATGCTGAATAGTAAGGCATGTAGAGAATTAAAGATTAAGCTTGAAGTTTACTAGCAGCAACGGTATAAAACGCATCCGTTTTGAATCGAAGATAAAAGCTATGACTTCTCCATTTTGGCAATCAAAAACTCTCCAAGAAATGACCGAGCAAGAGTGGGAATCTCTTTGTGATGGTTGTGGTAAGTGTTGCTTACATAAGCTTATGGATGAAGACAGTGATGAGGTGTATTACACCAACGTAGCGTGTAGTTTACTAAACGATAAAACGTGTTCATGTAAAGACTATCCAAATCGTTTTAAGTCAGGCGAAGAGTGCCTGAAATTGACTCGCGATAAAATTGAAGAGTTTCATTGGTTACCGGATACATGTGCGTATCGTCTGTTGGCTGAAAATAACCCACTTCCAGTATGGCACCCGTTGATTACTGGTTCTAAATCCGAGATGCATGCAGCCGGTGAAAGTGTACGTAATAAAGTCGTGTACGAAATAGATGTTCAAGATTGGGAAGACCACATCTTAAATCATCCTTCTAGATGATTTCATTAAATCTATGCTTTGAGTAGACGTGAAAAATGGCAAACCAAGAATAGGTCTGTTGTTGAATGTTTGGCATAGCCGTTAGCGAAAAGCTGTTATGCCAACATTAAAATGATGCCGCCAATGGTTGCCGCTGCGGAAAGATATTGCCCCGCCGAGTACGACCCATCTGACTCTTCTTTGATTTTATCTGGATGATCCATTCCCAATGCACCGTGGGCAAAAGACTCAACCTTAGAGGTGGTTGTTTTGTCTGAATCAATTCCTTCTTTTTCTAAATCCTTAAGCGCAGCAAGTAACGCCTTGCCTTCATCCGACAAAGTTACTTTATTCTGTTCAACTTTCAGAGGGGCAGGGCCGTTCTCTGACGTTGCTTGGCTTCCTTGAGGCTTGACCTGTTGGGCTTGAGACAGCTGAGCTGGCCCCATTCCTACTGGTGTCATACATATCTCCTTTACACGCTACTGTCACTATATCGACCACGATATGAAAAACTTGTGTAAATTTATCCATAATTTGTATAACTAAAAGCTAAGCAAAATCCGAGCCTATTTTTTAGGAATGGTTTTCGTCAGGTAGGAACGTTGAGAAGTGATTGAAGGTTGCGATGCAGAGTCAATTTTGACGCTGCATCTTAGTCATTGAATATTTATTTAATTATAGCTTTTTGTACACGCGAAGCATGAAATCAGCCTCACAATTGAATACTACTAATGCAGCCAGTTCAGCTTTTAGTTCTTCGTCTGCTTTCCATGCAAATGGTGTCATTTGAAGTAGCTGTAAGGAATCGCCTTTTGCCAGCTCCATCGTGTAGTTGAGCTGTTCTTGGTGGACTAATTCAAACCCTTCTAATTCTTCAAGTTCTTCACTGTGAAGGTGGACCTCAGAATAGATTTTTTCTCTTAACTGATAGAGGTGTCTTCCTGCCGGTGTTACCGTGATAACTTTACCATCGTCGGTTAAACAGCGAGCTAATTCATCGGCTTTACACGGCGCATATATTCTTAAAATAGCGTCGAGAGAGTTGTCTGAAAAAGGTAGGCGATGACTAGACGCGACGCTAAAGTCACACTGAGGGTATTGCTTCGCCGCATAACGAATTGCGACCTTTGATATGTCTAACCCGTAGACTTCGGCATTGGCGACTTTTGACTTAAGTGTAGAGGCAACTTGATCGGTGTAATACCCTTCACCACAGCCAATGTCGAGTAATTGAGCTTGGTCTGATTCTATGTGGTCTTTACATAGATTTGCTATAGCTTGACGCATAGGGTCGTAATAACCCGCTTGTAGGAAGGCGCGACGTGCTTGCATCATCTCTTTATTGTCGCCCGGGTCTTTCGAACGTTTATGGTGAGCTGGCATCAAATTCACATAGCCTTCTTTGGCTAAATCGAACTGATGGTTGCTGCCACACTTGAAAGTGCGTTCCGAAAGTATAAGGGGCTGGTGGCAAAGTGGGCATTGGTAAGCCATAAAGACCTCAAAAGAGTAGTGAAGGCGGTAAGTCTATCGGTTATAGATACAAATAAAAAGAGCAGCGATTGCTGCTCTTATAGTAACAAAGAGAATCCCTATTATTTTGCAGAGATTGACGTCACGAGTTGATGACTTTCATTTGGTTGTAGTGTCTTTCCGGACTCAATAGTTGGCGCGTGTAGAGTCGACTCAACACATAGAAATCCTAGATAACCGTCGTCTGACATATCACCCATTGCCGTTGCACCTTCCGCCCACGGATTCCATAATACCGCTGAGTTATGACCTTCATTTTCAACTGAGATTGTACGTTGAAGTTTGATGTCTTTAACGTCAATAGATGTTGTTGGGCGAGTGTAAACGCGGTCGATGGTATCTGTTAGAACGAGCTCAGAATCACCAAGGCATATCTTGTTTGCTTGCAGGCTATCGATGTATTCGTCACCCATGCCCGTTGTAGAGGACTCGCGAACATCGCCTAGGTTCAAGTAGGTATGTAGTGCGCCAGAGAATGTCCAAGCATGGTCGTCAGTGTTGGTCACATCAAGCGTTACTTTTAATGTGTCTGAGATTTCAACATTAAGTCTCGCTTTGAATTGGTGTGGCCAAACATTCAGCGTTGCTTCACTTGTTGCTAGACCTAAGCTAACAATCACGCCGTTGTCATTCTCACGGTGCTCAACAAGCGCCCACTCACTTGAACGTGCAAAGCCATGTGCAGGTGCTGCGATACGACCAAACCAAGGCCAACAGACAGGAATACCGCCTCTTAGCGCCGCCTTGCCATCAAAGGTTGCTTTGTCACTCATCCATATAAGCTCTTCTTGCCCTTGAGGCTTGAAGGAAACGACGTGACCACCATGTAGAGCAATGCCAGCAGTTGCTTTTTCGTGGATGACTCGAACAATTCTAACGCCATCTTTCTCAACAATAGTGACGTTGTCTGAAAGTACGGTTAACGCGGGTAATGATAATAAGTCCATCGATATGTCCTCAATTTGAGAAATTACAGTCCAATACTCAATGACGGAAAATGTAAGAGTTTTAAAGAAAGTATTGGGTTGGAATCTGGGGTAGACAAAATTTAGATAACAAAAAGGCGACTCAAGAGCCGCCTTTTTTACGTCTTATGTTTCAAACACAAGTATCGCTAATTGTTTACAAATCTAATTACTTAGAGATGTGTGCAACTAGGTCAAGAACTTTGTTTGAGTAACCGATTTCGTTGTCGTACCAAGATACAACTTTAACGAATGTGTCAGTTAGAGCAACACCAGCTTTAGCATCGAATACTGAAGTTTGAACTTCACCGATGAAATCTTGTGATACTACTTGGTCTTCAGTGTAACCTAGAACACCTTTAAGCTCGCCTTCAGATGCTTCTTTCATAGCAGCACAGATTGCTTCGTAAGAAGCTGGAGTCTTAAGGTTAACAGTTAGGTCAACTACAGAAACGTTAGCAGTTGGTACGCGGAAAGCCATACCAGTTAGTTTGCCGTTTAGCTCTGGAAGTACAACGCCTACTGCTTTAGCAGCACCAGTTGATGATGGGATGATGTTTTGAGAAGCACCACGGCCACCGCGCCAGTCTTTAGCTGAAGGACCATCTACAGTTTTTTGAGTTGCTGTAGTAGCGTGAACTGTAGTCATAAGACCAGATTCGATACCGAACTTGTCGTTAAGAACTTTAGCAACAGGCGCTAGACAGTTAGTAGTACAAGAAGCGTTAGAAACAACATCTTCACCAGCGTAAGTGTCTTGGTTAACACCCATAACGATCATTGGAGTTGCGTCTTTAGAAGGACCAGTAAGAACAACTTTCTTAGCACCAGCAGTGATGTGCTTACGTGCAGTCTCGTCAGTTAGGAAAAGACCAGTTGCTTCAGCAACAACGTCTACGTCGATTGCATCCCACTTAAGATCTTCAGGGTTACGCTCAGCAGTTACACGAACTGTTTTACCGTTAACGATTAGGTTTCCGCCTTCAACTTCAACAGTACCGTTGAAACGTCCGTGAGTTGAATCGTACTTAAGCATGTATGCCATGTACTCAACATCGATAAGGTCGTTGATACCAACAACTTCGATGTCATTGCGCTCTTGCGCTGCACGGAATACAAAACGACCGATACGGCCAAAACCATTAATACCTACTTTGATAGTCATTATAGTTGCTCCACAACTTAATTTCTGAATAAAGATAACTGGTAGTAAAATTACAAAATCCAGTTTGCATCTGCAACTGATAATCAGGCTTTACTTGTTTAATGTCAAAAAAAACTGTCGCTTTTTTTCACATTTTGTCGCAAATGATGGTTTTTTGTACTTAATTACAGATTGTATGTAACTCAGCTATCGAAAAATGTTTTAAAATATTAAAGCGATCTATTAATTCGTAACGCTCTTGTTACGGCAAGAAAGTATGTGCTACAACAGTCTGGTTTCGCAAGTCTTTCGAAAAAAAAGTTTGTATAAAATATGAGAGTAAGAGAAGTTTTTTATGAATAACGAGAACAAAAAAATTGTTAACAAGTCAGATGAGGACTGGCGCGAGCAGTTGTCTGATGACGAATTTGGTGTCTGTCGCTTAGGTGGAACAGAAGCCCCTTTCAGCGGTGCTTTGCTACATAATAAAGATACAGGTATATATCATTGTACTTGCTGTGAAAAAGCATTATTTAACTCTGACAGCAAATACGATTCAGGTTGTGGCTGGCCAAGCTTTGATGCCCCTGTCAGTGCAGAGGCTATTCGTTATATTGAAGACCTGAGTCACGGTATGAAGCGTGTGGAGATACGATGTAGCCAGTGTGAAAGCCATTTAGGGCATGTTTTTGAAGATGGCCCTGTGACAACCGGTGAACGTTACTGTGTGAATTCAGTGTCGTTAATTTTCAACAAAAGTAATAAAAGCGGTGAATAGTCACCGCTTTCTGTTTCATTGTTACATAATTTTAAATTGGTTGGTTTATTTCAAATTTTGAGGAATTACGTTTCTATTGAACGATCCTGAGCTAATAGAATCTTCGACTGAATCTGCAATATCATCCAATTCTTGGTATTTATCTTTTGTAAAACCGTATAAAAGCTGTATTTCTTGATCGGAAGCGATAGGGACATCAAAATCTTTAGCCACCATAGCCCAGATGTAGGCACGTTCTTTGTTTTGAACTCGATAATGGGTGCTGGCAAGAGTTTTGAGAATTTCGGTGTTCACAGAACCTGATCGGGTAAGTTCAAGTGATCGTTTTAGTAGGTCGATGGTTTTTAAATGATCTCGGCTAGTATAAAAAGTCGCGAGCGCATATTGCATTTCGGCTGTGTCTAATTGGGGGGAGCCTTCTAGTTGCAAAAACTCTCTGCGAGCTTGCTCATCGCCAACCTGGCTCCATAAGAAATAGAGCGTTTCAGGAGAACGAGACTGCTTCAGCTCTTCAACAATACGTTCGAGTTCGTCACCCGAATGAATTAATGCATTAAATCGGCGTTGCTTGAGCCCACTTTGATCAATGGGTTGTATTTGTGCGGCAAGCTCTAAACATCTTCTATATAGCCTTGCAAATTCGTATTCTTGAATAACATTGATATCGCTTGGATCTTTGAACACTTCGTAGCGGTGCCAAATCAAATCTGTTCTTGGAAGGCGGCATTGACCATCGTTCATGTTAAGTAGCTCACAACGAAGTGCGGGTGTACTTTCACACAGTTGATCAGTGTTTTTAGTGATTTCGAAACATCCAGACAAAGAGAGCGTTGCAAAGATGGTAATTGTTATTTTAGATAAATTCATACGTTCGCTTGTGATCGATTACTCTTATTCTTCTAACTAACCTTGACTCAATTGATGAGCGTTATATTTTGGTACAGCCTCATAACGTAAGGATAGAACATGGATGCTGAAATATTAATTGATGCTATTACACCTGAAGTTTATCAGCGATTAATTTATGCTGTTGAAACTGGAAAGTGGCCAGAAGGTGGTCGTCTTTCTCAATCCCAACGAGATTCTTGTATGCAAGCAGTGATGCTCTATCAATCTAAGCATAATGTAGACGCGCCACATATGACAGTCGCAGCGGGCGGTGAGATCAGCTTCAAGTCAAAGTCTGAACTAAAAAAGCAGTTTAAAAAGAACGAAAGTGACATTTTACGTGTAAACCCTAACGAAGAGCAGGGCATAGGCGCCAAGTAAACGGAACAACAGTTGTCGGAACTGAAAAAACAAAAAAAGCTATCTTAGTGAAGTACTAAGATAGCTTTTTAAATTTTTAGGTATTGATAGAGCAAGTAGGCTTTAGTTTAAGCTCAAACTACAGACTCATCTCACCGTGTAGTACTTTTTGCATCTGCTCTTTGACTTCTTCATATGACAGCCCTTGGCTAAGCAAGTAATGTAACTTCGCTAGCGCCGCTTCAGGGGTCATATCAAAACCACTGATAACACCAGCATCTTGCAGTGCGCAGCCAGTCGCATAGCCGCCCATGTTTACTTTTCCGGCTAAACACTGAGTTAAGTTAACGACAATAACACCACGTTCTGATGCTTCTTTTAGGTGCGCCAATAACTCAGGGTTTTGCGGCGCATTACCTACGCCAAAGGTCAGCAAAATCATCGCATTAACGGGTTGAAGCAATGTGTTTCGGATCACTTCGTGTGAGATTCCAGGATACATTGTGATCACACCAATAGGTTGTGGCGTAATGTTATGCACCTTAAAAGCCCCTTCAGGTTTCTGGTCTACCGTTACATCGTTACTGACCTTAATGCTGATCCCTGCTTCAAGCAGTGGTTGCATATTTGGGGAAGTGAACGCGCTAAAACCATCTGCGTGAGATTTGGTGCTACGATTTCCTCTCATCAGTTGGTTATTGAAGAAAAGAGTGACTTCGTTGATTGGGTAGTTTGCCGCAATATGCAGTGCATTGAGCAGGTTAGCTTGGCCATCTGATCGCAACTGAGCCAACGGTATTTGTGAACCTGTCACGATCACTGGCTTTCCTAGGTTTTCCAGCATGAACGACAGCGCCGACGCGGTGTAAGCCATTGTGTCGGTACCATGTAAGATGACGAAGCCGTCGTACTTATCATAGTTGGTTCGAATATCATCAGCGATCTGTTGCCAATCCATTGGAGTCATATCAGACGAGTCAATTAGCGGGTCATACTCATGGATAGTGTATTCCGGCATTTCTGGGCGATGAAACTCAGGCATACCTGCAAGTTGTTTTTCCATAAAACCGGCCACAGGTATAAAACCGTGATCAGATTTTTGCATACCGATAGTACCGCCTGTGTAGGCGATATAGATGTGTTTTCTCGTCATGATGAAAACCGTTTAGTAATTTGGGAACAGGCGGCGATTATAGACCGTTGCATTCCATTAATTCTACGCATATATGCACAATTTATTGGTTAAACTTGGTTATTTTTACTCTGGTTCGGTTAAGAGTGCTAAGGCAGCGTCGAAATCAAAATTATTGATCTCTTTTTTAAGCGCTGTGAACTTAGCACTGTCAACTCCCAGTTCACTGTGATATGACATATTGTTGATAAGGTCAATAGCATCAGCATCTGCGTCTTTTAGAACCTGGATCAGATTGGATTTCTGTTGTTTAGCTTGATCGATTGATACATTAACAGGCTGATCTTGCGTAGTTTCATCGGTTTGAATTGCATTTAAATAGTGAGAAAGCTGTAAGTGCACATCGTTAAACTCTGTGAGCAATTCAGCTTTTAATTCCTCAACTTTTGCAAAGTCTAGAACGTGAATAGCACTCTCTAAATTACAACATATTTGATGCAGCGTTCGAGCGCCGATATTTCCGACAACGCCTTTTAATGTATGTAAATAGCGCTCTTCAATGGACTGGCTATCAATTTGTTCTGCGACGTCTCTCGGTAAATAGTGGTCTACAAATTGGCTTAGTAATGTGTGATACAGCGCGGTTTGATCATTGCAACGCTTTAGCCCATTTTTCCAGTCGATACTGGTTAAGTTTGTTAATGGGTCGACTGACGAGGCATCAGCATCACTATCGGAAGGTTTTGCTTGCTCAACTTGCTCTAGGTTAGTCACAATTTCATCAGAAGTAGTAGGGCTAGCTGGCGTAATCCATTTACGCATAATTGCGAACATGTCGTGTATATCAATAGGTTTCGAGATAAAGTCATTCATGCCAGAATCGATAACTTTTATTCGATCGCCTGCCATATTACTTGCTGTCATTGCGATAATCGGCAATTTCACCAAACCTAGATCAGATCTGATTTTGTACGTCGCTTGATAGCCATCGACTATAGGCATTTGGCAATCCATCAAAACGCCATCAAATGTTTGAATTTCTAATAAATCTAGTGCTTCTTGCCCATTATTGGCGATAGCGTAAGTGATGTTAGCGGTAGAGAGTAACTCACAAGCCAGCGTTTGGTTCATCAAATTGTCTTCAACTAATAAAACGTGGCTCCCTGCTAGCCTTGATAGGTTATTTTGGTGGATTTGTTCTTCGTTCTCTTTCGCGGTGGTTACTTGATCCTCTGGGCTCCATATTTTTGCAAACGCATTAAATAACTGGGTTGTGTTCGTGGGCTTATTTAGAATCTTTTCGACCGATAAATCTAGTCGTAAGAGTTCAGCCTTAATATCGTCTCGCTCATACGCGGTGATCATGATGATAGGAGGGACAGTGAAAGCATTATCGTTAGCATTGAGTTTTTCAATCAGCGCAACACCACTCTCTTCAGGCATTTTCCAATCCAATAATATCGCATCAAAAGCGTTGTTTGTTTTGTCAGCGTCTATGATAGCGGCCATTGCTGTATCTACACTATTGGCGCAGCTCGAGTTGATTTCTAATCGTTCTAGTTGTTTGGTTGCAATTTTCCGAGCTGAGTCGCTGTCGTCAACAACGAGAATTCGTTTATCGTGGAATTGACGGATGTTATCCTTGCTGGCTGAATTTGTTTGAGTACTGGGTTTCACGAATATCCAGAAGGTGAAGGTTGAGCCGATATTTGGTTCACTCATTACTTCAATTCCTCCACCCATCAATTCACTCAGTTGTTTGGATATAGCAAGACCTAGCCCAGTACCGCCATATTGACGAGTAATAGAGGTATCGGCTTGTTGGAAAGAGTGAAACAGTGCTTCTTGTTGCTCCTGATTCATCCCTATCCCAGTATCTCGAATAGAGAACTGGAGTATAGTATGTGCCGGTGTTTGTTCTTTTACACAAGCGGAAAGCTCGACTTCACCTTGTTTGGTAAACTTCACCGCATTGCTTCCTAGGTTAAGCAGTATTTGCCCTAGCCTGAGTGGATCACTGACAATATGCTCTGGGAAATTAGGGGCAATATCGATACTAAGTTCAAGCCCTGTTTCCTTCGCTTTTAAACCGATAATATTAGAAAAATCGTCGATAACCGTTTGCACTCTAAAATCGACTTGTTCTATTTCCAACTTTCCCGCCTCGATTTTGGAAAAATCAAGAATATCATTAATAATGCCAAGCAGTGATTTCGCTGATCGATGAACAATTTTTATATGGCTTTTCTGTTTTGGTTTTAACTCGTTAGACTCCAATGCGAGATAACTCATTCCTATAATCGCATTCATTGGTGTTCTAATCTCATGGCTCATGTTCGCTAGAAAATCAGATTTACTTTGATCTGCAAGCTCCGCCTTATCGCGTGCTTCTGTCAATTTATTATTGAGGGATACGAGAGTGATCTGAGAGCGGTGCACTAGATAAGCCAATAGAAATAGGCTGACTAAAAAGGCGATGCCACTAATAGCAAGAAGCTGTGATGATGTTTTCGTCTTATTCATTAACACTGCTCTCGCAGTGCGTACTTTACTTAATGAACGATCAGTCGCCAGTATGTTATAGACCATATCATTACCAACTTCGGTAGCCTGCTCTCTGACATCAACCATTCTCGCAAAGTTACTTTTATAGAAGCGTATATCTTCTACAACGCTTTTAAACACTAAGGATTCATCTTGCTCAATGAGGAGTTTTTTGATTCGTAGTGCCGTATAGAGCGCATCATCAATCAGCCCTTTAACTTGATTGGATAATACTTTTTGGGCTTCACCAGAACGTGCCATTAAAAAGTCTCTATCAAGTTGTCTAGCGTTGCCGATGGTTGTCGTTAAACTATCAACCTCTTGTGACAGTACAAGCCGAGCGTTTAATATGTCCTGTATTGTTTTAATTTGTCGCTGGTAGATCGCAAATTGAAACTCTTTGTCATAGCGTAAATCGATGGCATTGCTCTCGAGTTCTAACAAATTGTCCTCAAGTGCCCTAATATCATTTTGCGATAGACTTCCGCTCTCTCTTTTACTAATCAGAGTATTTAACATATCAAAATGGAGTTCAGTAATAATCTGCATCTCTTCAATGATCATTTTATTCTTCGGTGTTGGAGAGAGCTTAATTAGTGACTCTAGCTGGTGGATAATTCTACTTTCTTGGTTTTGCAATAATTGGCTATCAATAGCTTTATTACTATTCAAGTAAATGGCATCGCGAATCTCGAGCTCTTTGGAAAGAATGAGCAATTCATGGGAAATATTAACTGACTTTGAGGCTCTATCCATTAAAATACGGTAACGTTCAATCTCACCTTTATCGTAACGAATATATTTGATTTGCAACTCTTTAAGGGCATTAGTACTAGAGGTCGCCTTTCGTGCCGCTCTTACCATGTACCGGTGCATCTGCTCGCTGTTGAGGCGTAAACTAGTATATTGAGAAAAACCTTTTTGGAATGTTTTTAGTCGCTCATTCAGTGCTGCAATAATCTCCTGTGAAGCAATACTGTTGCCGCCCTTATTTTCGAGCAACTTTATAGACTCTTTTATTGCTTCTGTTGCATTGTTAGCGGCACTTAGGTCAAGATCACGAGTGAAGACCAGTTCATTGATCCGAGCGTCATCCAATAGACTCTCTAGCAGGCTCGCCCCATTGTATCGATCCATGGTTTTAAACAGAGTGTTTAACGTTCCCCAACCAAAAGCCCCTATGGCAATGAGTGCCATACCTAAAACAACAAACCCTATTAAAACTCGGTTGTTTTTGTCTTTTAGCTTGAGCCAAATTGATGATGGGCGATCTTGGGTTGATTCCATCGAATAATTTTCCTTAATCGAGTAACGCATTACGCTCTTCTAATATCTCTGGTAGGCACCTGATAAATGCTTGAACAACAGCAGGGTCAAAGTGTTTCCCTGACTCTTCTTTTATCAGGTCTGTCGCCCGTTCTATACTCCACGCCTTTTTGTAAGGGCGACAACTTGTCAGTGCATCAAACACATCGGCGACCGCGACGATGCGAGCTGATAGTGGAATGTCTTCTGCTTCGAGTTGGTGTGGATAACCACTGCCATCCCATTTTTCATGATGAAAAAGTGCCACTTCACGCGCTAAAATAAGCAATTCACTGCTGTCGATACCAATAATATCAGCGCCTATTTTCGAGTGTGTTTGCATTATTTTACGCTCTTCATCGGTCAACTTTCCAGGTTTTCCTAAAATGGACTCAGGAATGCCAATCTTACCCACATCATGCATTGGCGCTGCTTGATAGAGAAGCTGACACCATCGCTCGGGGGCATTGAGTTGTTTGGCGATCAATCTGGCAAATCGAGCCATACGAATAACATGTAAGCCAGTTTCATTGTCTTTAAATTCAGCGGCTCTACCTAATCGCTTAATGATTTTTAGCTGTGTTTGCTTGAGCTCACTAGTACGCGTGTCGACTTGTTGCTCCAAATCACGCTGATGATTAAGTAGGGATAAATGAGTTTTGACTCGAGCTTTAAGGATAGGCGGGCTGATGGGTTTGGTAATGTAGTCCACTGCGCCTAGATTAAACCCTTTTTCTTCGTCTATGGTTTCACTTTTAGCGGTGACAAAGATTATAGGGATCATTTGTGTCAGTGGGTTGGCTTTTAAAATGCCACACACATCAAAACCATCGAGATTGGGCATCATGATATCAAGGAGAATAAGGTCTGGCTTGATTTTACCATTCGCAATTTCAATCGCTTTATGACCATTAGGCGCGACAAGCACTTTATAGTCAGGTGAGAGTAACTCCTTGAGCAGCAATAGGTTTTGAGGAGAGTCGTCAACGATTAGTATTGTGGTGCAATTATCCATGCGTAGCCTTGTTTCACATCCAGTTGTAATGAATCTTATGCTATTTATAGATTGATAGGGAAGATGTCGCTCACAAAGCGGTCAAAAAGCGCTTAAGAATCATTCTTTTAGGACGCTTTCTAAAATGTGATATGGTCTGGCCATTAAGCGTTTGTTTATTGAAAACTGCCCTGAAAGAGGCTAATGATCTGCAAGTTAGTATTGTCAGGCTATAGGGGTAAATACAGCGAGATTGTAGTGGTGTTAAGCTCATCATCAACCGCCATTTCGATCTTTCCTTTTTGAATCTCTGTCATAAGCTTCATGATATAGGTACCAAAACCAAGATTATGATTAGCATCTGATGTGGCGTATTTTTGCCAAAATATGTCCCTCATCTCTTGCGATACCGCGCCAGTGTTTTCGATTTGTATACAGCAATAGCGTTTATGGTTCGATAACTTCAGTGACACTCTAGATCGAGTAGAGGCGGCGTGGCATGCATTTTTGAGGATATTGAAGATGATGATCTGTGCGAGTTTCTGGTCGCCTCGAACTGAAAATTGATTGTCGATATCTTCATCAGGCTCACTGTAGATAAGAAGGCTTTTATTTTTGTATACCTCTTGCATGATAGATAACGGCGTAGCGAGCAGTGAGTGCAAAGAGAAGCGTTTTCTTTCTGGTGTATATTGACCCATCTCGATTTGTTCTAACGCTTTTGACTGGTCGAGAACAAGCGCAGTTTGGCAGGTCAGAGATTGCAGAATACCTACTTTATCTCTAACGTACTCGTTAATTTTTCTATCAAATGACATATCGTTCAGCATTTTTGACGAGACTTCGAGTGGGCGCCTTAATTCATCAAACAACATTTGATTAGCGTGCTGTTTTGATTTGGACTCTTGCAGCATCTGATCATATTCATGTTGTAAAGATTTACGAAGGTTAATGCCTGCTAACAATGATTTAATGCGAAGCTTTAATATGGTGGGTTGAATAGGTTTCTTTATGTAATCAACTGCTCCATATTCTAATCCCTTTATTTCGTCATCTTGCTGGCTTAAAGCTGTAACAAAAATAACGGGAATATGCTCTGTCATCGGATTTTCACGAATTCTTTTTAACACTTCAAACCCATCCATTTCAGGCATCAGTATATCAAGCAAAATTAGATCAGGTGGGGTATCTTCCGCGCACAGCTTAAGTGCTCGTTTGCCATTTTTAGCAAATATAACGTGATAATCATCTTTCAGCAGGCCGCGAATTAGAGTGAGGTTCTCAGTCGTATCATCAACAATTAGAATTTTGTTGGTATTTTCTTTTATTACTGATTTTTGTTCGATACTTGTTGCATTAGCCGTAATTTTATCTAATCCATCCTTATCAAATGAGGGTAAAACACAGGGGTGATAAGATTGTTTTTCAAGATAGATAAGCTTTTGTTTCAAAATGGCAGCGCTAAAAGGTTTAACCAACAGCTCTGATACCCCAGCTTGAATTATCGTTTTAATAGTATCCTTGTTAGCTTCGCTAGTAACCATAAGGAATGATATTCCATTAATATCATTTGAACCTCTTACAATATTTAGTAGTTGAATGCCATTAATTTTTTGTAGTTCTAAACCAGATACTATCAATGAAATAGGGTATTCCTTCAATACCTCTATGGCTTTTTGGCCATTACTGGCCTGAATTACATCCCCGTAGCCAAATTGCCTCAGTTGTTCGCTGAGCATTTTTCTCATAAGTTCTGTTTCTTCTACTACAAGTACACTTAATGACTTTATCTTCATCGAAACTCACCGATAGAATATTGAGCTACTCTAAACAGACTAGAAAAGTTCGTTCAGATTTAATGTGATGGTGTTCAAAAAAAGAACCCATAGTTATCCCAATTTTTCATGATTATATTGTTGAGAGAAAGTGACAAGTTTATCAAGTGCTTCTTCAAATTCAAAACTATCAACTAATACCTTTAAAGAATTAAATTCTTTCATGGAGATATTTAGGTCAGAATTATTTATTATACCATTAAATAAGTATAATACATCTACATTATTTTCCTTAAGAAGATTTTTAACTGTAATTATATCTTTGTTGTAATGTTTACCATCCAAAACACTATGGTTATTGCTATTTGAAATTGATTCTAATATTGACTTGTTTACTAGTTCTAAAGCGTTTCCAATTTCTTCATAAAGTAAATGTAATTGTTTTTCCTCGTTTGGTGGATTTAAATCAATACCTTCAATTAAGTAATTCAATTTACTCATCCCAAGGTTATCTGACAATCCACGGATTGTATGAAAGATAAGTGAGTCCTTAGTATAAACTTCACTCATGAATCTAGATTTACTATAATTCTCATTGAGAAAACGGTTAAGCAATCGTATATAAAGATGACTATCTTGATTTAGGTGAACTAACCCCTTCCTAATGTCAAATTGCCCTGTGGATTCAAGGTTTTCAAATATAGTTGATGTCTTGTAAAGTGAAGATATGTTTGGACATATGTTATTAACCCTAATTGGATCTTTTATTTGATTGTGACGCAATACCCACTTCTCTAGGGTTGAGAACATAGAATTGATCTCAATTGGTTTATTTATTACGTCACACATACCAGAATTTTTTGCTCGCTCTAATTCATCGTCCATCATATTTGCTGTAAGTGCGATAATCGGAGCGTCAATAAACGGCATAGTATCCCGAATTAGTTTGGTCGCTTCATAGCCATCTAGAACAGGCATTTGACAGTCCATAAGTATACAATGAAATATATTTCCTACAGTTCCTAATTTTTCAATGGCCTCTCTTCCATTACTAACTACTTCGACGTTAATTGAGCACAAACTCATCAATTCAATAGATATCTCCTGGTTTATTATGTTGTCTTCAACTAATAAAACTCTCTTATTTTTTAAATTACCTTTGTATTTATCAATAATAATCATCGGGTCTAAATTATTAGTAGTTTCTTGACTGAAATTGTGATCCTGTTCGCTATGACATACTTCCCTGATTTTTGTTTTTTCATCACTAATAATTGGATTGGATTTTCCTATTTTTATTCCGAGGCAAAATGAAAATTCAGATCCGTGATTTACTTTGCTCTTAAGTTTAATTTCTCCTCCCATTATTCTAATTATACTCGAAGATATTGATAACCCTAGACCAGTTCCACCATAAATTCTATTAGTGGATGATTCTGCTTGCGTAAAAGAGTTAAATATTTTTTCTTTCTGGTCATTAGATATTCCTATGCCAGTATCGGAAATTGAAAACTCTATCATCGCAATCTTTTCAATTACTTCAATTAGGCTAATCTTTATGATGACTTTTCCATAGTCAGTGAACTTAATAGCATTTGAAGCTAGGTTTATAATTACTTGTTTCAATCTTATTTCATCAAGTGTTAAAGTATCAGGTATGTTGTTATCAAAATAAAATTCTAACAATATATTTTTGTCATTGGATTGAACTTCTAATATGGTTCTTATGTCACTAATTAAATTACTTAACCTGTAATCTATTTCATTCAAGTTGAATTTATTTGATTCAATTTTTGAAATATCTAGTATGTCATTAATAATAGATAAAAGATAATTTGATGAACTGTCTATGTTTTTTAGGTAGTGAGCTTGCTTATTATCGGTTTTTGTGATGGATAATAGCTGGGTCATTCCTATTATTGCGTTCATTGGTGTTCTGATCTCATGACTCATTGTCGCAAGAAACCTAGATTTATGTATATTTGATTTCTGCGCTTTTTCATTAGCACGACGCAATCTCTTGCTTATAGAGCTTATTCTATATTGATTTTTGATCATGATATATGAAAGCCAAATTATTAGAATGAAAAATATCAAACTGCTATACGCTGTATAATTGGCAGTTTTTTTTGATTCTAGCATTTCATTAAATCTATTTTTTCTTAGATATGATAGTTTCTCACCTACCATGACTGCAGTCTTGACCATTTCTTGAGATATTGAATCTAATTCATCTGATATTTCTGAAACTTTATCAAATTTAACTAGGTATAAATTTGAATCTGAAAGGACTGATTTAGATGTCGTTATCGTTTGATCGACTTCTCTTAATCTACTATATATATAATTTGCACGATTGATTGCTGATCCCAATATTTGTTCCAAAAGTGTTTTGTATTTATCTCGATCTGTGATAGGTCTCGATGAAAAAAAACCGATATGAAGCTCTTTAGATTTTAATATATCCTCTAATAGTAATGTAACCAGATCATTAAGTAGGTCAAGTTCTGACTTTTTTATTGCATCCAGTTCTATATTACTAAGTAACGATTCAATAACTAATTGTTTGCTATCTTTATACGCCAATAGATTTGATATTATATTGTCTAATGAGTTAAACGAGTTTAACAAATTTGAGTTATTGTCAGATAAGGTGAATACTTTTTCCATTTCTATAGTGGAATCTTCAATGATTTCACGTAAATCTCGATCGTTAGCTGTATTTTTTATATTTAGAACATCTATTTCAACCCAAGAAGTTAGTACCTTATATTCTGATTGTAAACTATCAATACTGCTTGTGTTTATAGTAAGGTGATTATTTAATAGTGAATTTTTTATTTTGTTTAAATTTTCAATTAATTTATCTGATAAATCAATATCGCTTCTATGGTTGTTGATTTTATTCTGAAGATGTTTGATATTAAAAGTGACGACGTCTGTTGATTTTGATATGGTTTCCTTTAATTTCTTGGAGCTAGAGTGTAATCTATTAGCTACTATGGACATTTTTTGTCTTTGGTCATTTACATAATTGGTAAGGTGTACATAACTAACAAAGCTTGCTCTATACTGCGTAATCCAATTTACAATTTCAGACGTTCCCATTCCATCCTTTAATCTATTTTCATGAAAATAAATGGCAATATCTTTAGCGTTGTCTATATGCCTTATAGTAGTTTCTGAATATTTTTCTATATGATCTCTACTATATATTAGCTCATTTAATCTTGCAGCATCAATTGTTAGTAAGAGATTTCCCGCGACGGAATACCTGTCAATTGAAGTAAATAAACGATAGTTACTTACCATTGATAGCGGCGTTATTATTATCAATGATATTATAACGAAAATAAATGTAACTATTATCTTTCTAGAGTACAAGTATGGTTGGGTATTGTTTATTTTCATGGCTATTTTCTTGTACTGGTTAATAATATAGTGCAAATTAAACGTCATTTATTTAATTGTTTTTAATTAAATATATTATTAATTAAAGCATTACTTGATACTAGTGTGTATATTTTAATTTCCTTTGTTTTTTTCTCTCTCCATTCATTTTGGTACAGTCCTGATATCTCTTTATAGCACTTCGGGCAGCATTCATGCTTGGTTATAAAGTGTGATTTTGGAGTCTGGTTGAAGTATAATTTATGCTTTTTGCACCAAAGTATAACTTTGGTCCTACTATTTATATAAATTAAGTTTTCGTATCCAAACTTGTCTCCCCATCTATCAATAGATTTAGATATGAATATTTTATCAGTATGCTTTCTTATTGACATTATGATTAACCTTATAGACAAAATTAGCTCAATATATTTACGATGGTCGTATCAAAGTATATTTAATTCAACTCTTCGATTTTTTATTTTTCCTTCTGTCGTTAGATTGGTAGATTTAGGAAAATGTTCACCATAAATCAAGGAGGAAATTCTATTTGGTTGAATGCCATAATTTATAAAATATAATTTGGTAGAGTCAACTCTTTGTTTTGAAAGTCGATAGTTATGCTCCATGCTACCAATGTTATCAGTATAGCCACTTATTATGATCTCACTTTTTACATTTGTCCTTAATATGTTTGCTATTTCTTTTAATATACTGAAGTGTTCCGTTAGTATACTGAATTGATTAATATCAAATTGTATCGATGAACTTGATTTTATATATTCATTTGGCATACTTAATCCTTATTAAACAATTCTTTATAGCTTAATATAACTGGTTATCTCTGTTTTATGAGTCTAATGAGATAGGTATCTAAGCATTTATCTGGTTTATTTTATTTTAATCTGATGGTGTAGTTTAAATTCCGGAGATGAGGACTGCCGGAATTTAAACCTATTTTAATATTTATCTGGTTTGTTATTATAATTAATTTATTTTATCTGATTCAACTTCTTGTTTCGGTAATAATATGTGATCAATATTCGTAGTGTCTATACCATACTCTTCGTCAGTATTGCCCCAGGTTATATATGTACCATCGTATTTTAGAGCAAAGAAACCTCCTTCTGTGGATTCAATCTCAGCTATATTATTCAACTGGTCTCGAACTGAACTAGAATCTCCGCCCCCAGTACTATTTCCCCAAGTTACAGCAGTTCTATTTTCTTTAATTGCCGTATAACCGATTGGACTTGGAAAGATCTCTGTAATATTTTCTAACTGATCCGCAACGTGGCCAGACTCTCCGCCAATATCAGGTCTTCCCCAGGTATAAACAGTCCCATCAGTTCTTATTGCCGCCCAAGTATTTGAGTTCGAAGCGACTGACAAGGTATTTGAGACAGTAAATTCATAGCTTGGCATCCATAATCCCCACGATACGGCATCCTTATTTTTTCTTATTACAGTGAACGATCCTGCATTAGAGTGTATTGATTTAACATTGATTACGGCATTATCACCACCATATGCGAAGTTCCCCCAAGTATAGGCAGTACCACCGGAAGTTAATGCCATTACTGCCCCTTCATTTACAGTAATATCTATGACGTTTTCTACGCCGGCTGGTAAATTATTATGGTCCCCACCTAGGGTAAGATCTCCCCAAGGCACAACCGAGCCATCTTCTTTCAAAGCAACAAAAGTTTTTCCATTAACATTTGAAAAGATCGAATTTACTTGTGTAAGTTTATGATCGACGAAAACTGTAGAAGAACCATGATCGGAGGAGCCCCAAGCAACGACTGAACCGTCCTTTTTTAGGGCAGCAAATGCACCCGCATTTGCTACTATGTCAATTACATTACTAAGCTTATCGCTAACATGATCGCTATATCCACCGTAATTTGGATTACCCCATGTGATGACGGTTCCATCATTTTTTAGAGCCACCATAGCCGACTTATTGGAGTATATCGTTCTTACATCTGTAAGCTGAGATTGTACGCTAGATGAGTCCCCACCTGAGTCCGAATCTCCCCAGGTTTCTACGGTAGAGTCATTTTTGATTACAGCAAAAACAGAATTGTTATTTGAATGTATTGACTTGACGTTTACAATGAATTTTTCAGGATTGTCAAAGCCGCCTCTATTTTCTTTTCCCCAAGCAACGACGGTACCATCTGATCTTAAAGCTGCAAAAGCGCTGTCAGTAGAGACTAAGTCAGTAATTATTGAATTTGGTGTATAGTACTTAATAAGTGGTGATGTCATTTGCGGGTGTTCTACGATTAACTTCACTACTTTGTTATAAGAATTTTGGTTAATTGAGAATTCGGCCATATTCACAACATAGTCTGTATTCGGGTCAAATATACCATCATTATTGCTGTCAGATATCCAAGTGTAAGTGAACTCATCTGTAGTACAAGTTGAGCAAATTACTTCGAGCTCTCCTGCTGTCGCCTCTGTACCATACCAAATACTATTTTTGTTTACCGAGTAGACACCGTCGTCTTTTTTTGGTGGTGGCGTATTAGTAGGTGAAGTATCTGAACCACCACAGGCAGTAAGGAGCATTGATGTTATTGTTGTAAATGTTAGAGTTTTGTAATTCATCGCACGATATCGCTATACAGTAAAAGTGTAGGGAATATCTTAAATTTTATATAACTGTCTATTGTATCAATTGTGTATCACTGTCCGATCAAATAGTTTTGGACACTGAGTCAAGTGAGTACAATCACTAACGAGATGAATAATGACAACTCAGAAAACACGTATCAAGCATGCCCCTTAATTTAAAGAAGAAGCATTCAAACTAACCGAAAAGTGGGCGTCGCTGTGGCGGAAAACAGCTACCCTTATATGAATATCAAATCGATGGATGGCGAAAAGCTGTCAAAAAAACACGAAAACCAGCGATGAAGAAAAAGAACTCGCCATTGAAAATGCCAATCTTAAACGATTATTAGCTAGGCAAGCCGAAGAGTTCGACTTTGAAAAAAAGGCCGATACCTACTTCGCGTGAAATCTCTACTAGATTGCTATGAGTTTATGCTCGAACACCTGGAGCGATATAAGATTGTCTGTATGGCTAAGGTGTTTGGGGTTTCGAGAAGTGGGTTTTATTATTGGGTCGATAATCGCAATAAAGTCACTCTACGTAACGAGCACCGCGGCAACTGGTAGTAAAGGTCGTGAGGTTTTTGATGTTTAAAAAGAACGTGATGGTGTAAGGCGTATTCAAAAAGAGCTTGAAGAAAATGGTAACAAACACGATGTAAAAACCATGGCGGCTAGCATGAGGCTACGGGACTTTGTGGCGAAGGCCGCTCGTAAGTACAAATGTACAACAGATTAGTAGGCATAAGCTTCTCATTACCCCTAACTTGCTTGGGTAAGATTTCAATGTAACTGCACAAAATCAAAAATGTGCTGGAGACATAAACTATCTTGCAGCAAGTGAAGGCGGGATGTACTTCGACGTAATTATTGATCTTTATTCTAGATAAGTCATAGGTTGGTCTATGAGTACAAGAATGACATCAACTTTGGTTTGTGAAGTGCTCTCAATGGGTCTGCCAGCAGGTTTACCTGCGGGTGTGATTATTCACAACGTCGTGGTAATTAATACTGTTTTAGGGATTACCGAGAGTTGATAGCAGCTACTAAACTAGAGCAAAGTATGAGTAGGAAAGGAAATTGTTGGACAACACTTGTATCGAAAGCTTCTTCCACTCAATGAAAATTGAAGCTATCCCATATGAGCCTGTTATGACGCTAGAAGAGATCAGCCGACCGTTTTTGGAATACATAGAAGTTGATTTATAATCGAACAAGAAGGCACAGGGCTCTTGGGTATCTAAGCCAAGCTAACTTGGAAAAAAAACATGTCGCTTAACAAAGTATCCAGTCTAATGAGTACAGATCTCTTGTCTCTATCTCGACTCGAAGAGTGAGATTTATTAATAAGTTAAAATCGGCTATTTTGATGTGTATATCCGTAATTGGCGATAATAATGAGACTTTTATCCCAGTTCATTAATGTTCATTCCGGATTGATTGCATTGCCCATCATTACTTAACTACAACTTGTGTTTTCCGGTTAATTCACTTGATACAGTGTGAAAATCCGTAGAACGGAATTATCCATATATTAGTTAGGTCGAATTTAATATGAAAATTGACAATAAGATAATGATTGTTTCTGTAGTTATGTTGTTCGGTTCTGTATCGAATATAGCAATGGCAAACGTGAGTGAAACTATAGGAGGCGGTGTCGAAAAAATAGAAATAATAAATGATAACAATAATATTAGGTATATAAATGCTAATTATTGGTTAGATGGCAAAGAAGAACCGCCCACTTTACTTAAAATTAAATCTGATGTTCTTAAGTCAGGGTATAGCTATTTAGTTGATTTTACTAATATCTATAATGAAGATGAAAGGTATAATTTAAAAGAATTACTAAAAGGTAGACTTGGTTTTTCAGTTTCCAGCGATATGTTTATCATTAGTGAATATAAAAATGAACTAATGTATACAATTATAGACAATGAAATAGACATGGGGGTTGGTTTACTGGAAGAAAAGTACCCACAATTTAATAAAATTCGCAATAGTAATTTATTTATGGGAGCAAGTGATTCACGAAAAAAAGAAATCAACCAAAACAGTGTTGAGTTAGTTAGAGAGCGAGTAATT
Source organism: Vibrio lamellibrachiae (assembly GCF_050337265.1). Taxonomy (NCBI): domain Bacteria; kingdom Pseudomonadati; phylum Pseudomonadota; class Gammaproteobacteria; order Vibrionales; family Vibrionaceae; genus Vibrio; species Vibrio lamellibrachiae. The sequence continues at coordinate 840,367 of NZ_JAKJSU010000004.1, read as the reverse complement.
TCCAATGAATCTGGAACAAACGTATTACCACACATATCATTCTATTTGAATGTAAACCGTTTAATTACAGAGGATGAGTGCACATTTAGAAATTCTTATTTTTGGGGGGAGGAGAGTCGTAACTTTTGTGATAATCCTAATATTTCTTTGATCTTTAGAGTTACTATAGAGCGATCTTTACAATATGGAACTATTGGTGGGGTGACGCCCGATGCTAAAATTGTAAGGATAAGTTTAGATGATGATACGGGTGGTACTGGTATTCATTTAAACGACAGGCTAGACTACCGTACTAGCAAAGCAGGATATAAAACGTTAGTTGGTTATTTTCGCGATTGGTCGACTGATGCGATAGCCCAAGATTATCAGTTTGTTTTTGACGCTTCAAACGACAAAGCTCAGATACTTAAGACATATCCGCGTGAAAACTTGAATAAAGAATTTACACATAGGGAGGTTTCCGGATTTGAACTAGGGGTTGGTGCTAGCGCAGAGGCCGGAAAAGGTGGACCCAAAGCGAAACTAGAGGCTAGTGCCAGTTATAGCCAAAGTCGATGGTTAACGTACAATACTTCTGATTATCGGGTCGAAAGAAGCTCAAATAATCCTCAACACGTCAGTTTTAAATGGAATAGAGACCAGTATGCGACAGCAAAGTCTATTCTGAAGCACTCGACAAACCCGCTGTGGGAAAATAAATATCCAGTAGACACCAGAAAAATAAATCCTATTGGTTACGCGAGTTTTGTTCCTAAAATGGATGTTATTTATAAAGCAAATTCAGATGTAACAGGCACAACGGAATTCACAATAGATTCTTCAGTTAATATCCGCCCTATCTACAATGCCGCATACAAGCACTATTATGTTATCGGTGCTCATCAGTCTTACCGCGGATTAGAAGACTCTTCACGCCGAAGGGTGGGTAAAGTTACTAGTTTTACAGTTGACTGGGATCATCCGGTTTTTACGGGAGGGAGGCCAGTTAACCTTCAGCTTGGTAGTTTCAACAATCGCTGTATTAATGCAAATGTTGAAGGCTTTCTCTCGAACAAGACTTGTGAGGAAACTAGCAGTTCACAGTCATTTATTTATGATCATTTAGGTCGCTATGTAAGTGCGATTAACACACGTTTGTGTATAGACGGGCAATTACTCAACCAATTGCAAAAGTGTAACTCTAGTTTAAGTCAGCGTTGGGAGTGGGCTAGCAATGGTGATGAGCTCAATAATATCGAAACTTATAAGATTTTAGGGCATAACAAAAAAACAGGTGATCTAGGTTTATACTTTACGGAACAAGAAGAAGTGAGTACTAGAACGTTGACGTCCTACACGAATGTGTTTGGTCCCAAGCATGATACACCGGTATTTGGGGATGCTGTAGGAGACATTTTTATACAAAATATTGACGAAAGTGGTCAGTTATATATAAAGCATGGAGCTGCAATTGACTCTATTGGCACTAAACCCACAGCGATGGCTGGCGGAACTGGTGGTGACTATCTAACCGAAATTGATTTGAATCGCGTTGCTACTATTTCGGTAATCTCTGGAGAATTTAAGTATGGTGGAAGGCATTTATTGGCTATTAAATTTACGTATGATGATGGATCGTTGAAGTTAGTTGGGTCAACTGATTATGCAGTAAGTTCGTATGAAGAAACTTTCGATCTTTCTTCGGGCTCTTCAATCAGCCAAGTAAAGGTATGGACCAACGGATGGTTAGTCGAAGGAATTCAATTCAATTTAAATTAAGGTGTATAAAGTGGATGATATAATTATATACACTAATTAATCAATGTTAATATAATACGGCTGATAGATAATTGATGAAATATCTATCAGTCATATGGTTAATAATCAGAACTTTCTTCGCTATCTTTTAGCTTGTAACCTTTCCCCCTGATGGAGTCAATGTTTAAATGACTATCAGCTTTAAATAGTTTTTTTCTTAACCTACTAATCAATAAATCAATTCCTCTTGAAAAACCATCATAGTTAGCCCCTTTTGTTGCATTGGAAAGCTCATCTCTAGTTACAATATTAGGGTGTTTAGCTGCCAAATAAAATAAAGCATTGAGTTCAGTTGAAGTCAGTTTTATTTCGATGTTTTTCTGTGTATTTAAGCAAGTACTTGTGGTGATATTTATTTCTAAATTTGATAGTTTTATAGAATCTCTGGACTCTATATTTCTTTCTACTTTAGTTGTTTTAAGTAAGTTGCTTAAGCGGCTGTAAAGTACATCAGGACCGCGGGACTTATTTATAAAATCGTTGCCACCATTAGATATGGCTTGAATCTCTATGGAAATCTTTTCATGTGATGTATAAAACAAAACTGGAGCACTTGAAATACTTTTAATTTTCTCGATGAGGACTAGGCCGGACTCCGTTGGAAGGTTGATATCTAGGACTATCGCGTCTGGATTGTAGCTCAAAATGTGATTTATTGCTGATCCTGAATCGAATGCTTGGTACGTAATAAGTCCTTTGTCATCCATATAATTTTTTAGGGTTCGACTAATAAAAATATCGTCTTCAACCAATAAGATAGAAAAAGCGGTCATAAAAAGCTATCCTTAGTCATTCGATTTATGAAAAGAATGGAACTCGATGTATAAAGTCATAGTAAGTAAGTCTGTTGATACTATCAAGAGACTTATAAATTATTTCAATTCAATCTCACCGGAATCAAAGATTTTCGTCGTAAAATCAATTGATAAGTTAGATCTATCTTATAGTAAAGGCAAGCAGAATACTGACTATTTTATAGACATAGCTATAATTGTAAATTCAGATGGAGTAATTGACCTTGATAAAGAGTATATATATTTATTTTCCTGTAATGCTGAGGGGAAGATTAATCTATTTAAAAGTTGTCATTCTATCGAAAATAAACCACGTAAGAAAATACTTATAGTTGATGATGACCCTCTTACAATTGAGTTACAAAAAGGTCTATTATCCAAAGATTTCGAAGTGAGCACTTGTGATAATGCTTTTTTATCGATTGATAAATCTAAATCTGAGGAATTTGACTTGATTCTTCTCGACTGTTTAATGCCCGGAATCAACGGTGGGGAATTAGCTAAAATTATGAAGTCAGATCGACCATCTTCTGTTTTATATGGTATGACCGCAGGCATAGATGATAAGCAGAAATTGCTTTTTGAGTCTAACGGCATGACTCAAGTATTGAATAAACCCGTTTCATCTAGAGATGTGTCTAGAATATTAAGCGTTAACGACTCTGATTGTTATAATAAGAAGGTTCATCAAAATCGTGCGTTAAGGAGGAGTGATTTTTCAAATTTTATTTCAAAGAATAGTTCTTTAGATGACTTGTTGTTCTTATTGAATGAAAAAATAGGGAGAAATATAGATATTTCTTTAAACGAAATTGACGATGATAAATTTAAGAGAAATTTACACTCAGTTAAAGGCACGTTCTCGTATATAAATGCTGAAGACTACATTATTGAGGTGGAAAATATTGATAAGAATTATAATGATAAATCGCTGATAGAGTCAAATTACGCGTTACTTTCTCTCCTTTTTAAAGCTCTACGGGATATAGAAACGTTGAAGTTTATGGACTCGAAGAACTCTCGCAATAGTTGATGCTAATATATATATTTCCTAAGCTATTCCTCAATAGCTAATGTATCTAACGCTAATCGAATCATTTGATCAAAGCTCGCTTGGCGCTCTTCTGGTGACATTTCACCGCCTTTTACAACGTGGTCAGAAACGGTAAGAATACTCAGCGCTTGAATTCGTTTTTCTGCTGCAATGGTAAACAGCGCTGAGGTTTCCATATCCATGGCGAGGATGTTAAAGCGTTGTAGAGCAGGTAGTAGCGCTTCTGGATCGTCATAGAAAAAGTCGTTGGTGAAGATATTGCCAAAGGTCGGTTTAATACCGAGTTTATCTGCGCTCGTCCAGCACTGACGAAGAAGATTAAAATCAGGCGTAGCGGGGTAATCATAGCCTGCAAATTTGGCTCGGTTCATTGCGTTGGCTGTGCCCGCGCCAGTCACCACAATAATATCTTTAAGATCTAAGTGATCCGCGACACCGCCACAACTGCCGACACGTATTGCTTTTTTTACGCCATATACTGTAATGAGTTCATGTAGGTAAATAGAGATAGAGGGTGTCCCCATACCATGTGCCATGATGGATATTGGGGTTCCTTGGTATTCGCCAGTGTAACCAAGAACATTGCGTACATCGGTGACGAGCCTTGGGTTATCTAGATAGTTCTCTGCGATAAACTTGGCTCTTAGAGGATCTCCTGGCATGAGTACGGTTTCAGCAAATTCGCCAACTTTGGCTCTAATATGTGGGGTCATTATTCGGTCCTTATGTCTTAAAATGTTAGATTATTAAAATGACGAAGTACCGAGTAGGACATTTGTCCGTAATGACCGTTTTAGCTCTAAGTTTGAGAGAATATGAATGATATAAACACACTAGCCTCAATCGGATTGAAGACCTTTTTACAGGAAATCAATAAAAGGATGTTACCGTCAATTACCCTTGAAGAAGGGGATACCTTGTTAAGGCAGGGACAGAAAATCGATCACTTGTATTGGGTCGAGTTAGGTGAGTTTGGTCTAGATTGCGTGGCTGAAAACGGAAGAACCTATAGTCTCGGTCGACATTTCGTCTCTCAGCACCTCTTTGGGGAAGTCGAATTCTTGAGTAAACAAGCGTGTCAGTTTAGCGTTGTAGCAAGCGAGGCGGTGGAAGCTTTTGTTCTTCCTGTGAATGTATTTACATCGATTCTTTCTGATAACCCGCAAGTATCATGGTGGTTGAGCCAATCTTTGGCTTGTCGCTACCAAGAAGGGATGAGCTTGACGATGAAACGGTTTTTACATCCGTTGATCTATAATATCGCTTGGGATATTAAGCAAAGAGAGCAAGGGTTAGCAGAGCCTGTTAACTTTGATCTAGTGTGTAAAGAAGCGCACAGGTTTGGTTGTTCAGAGAGAGTGTATCGCCGAGTGCTAAAGCAGCTAATTGATATGGATCTGCTTGTAAAGCAAGGTGGACTAGTCGCAATCAGAGATCCCCAAGCGTTAGACGACTTTCTAACGAATTAATTCCGATGATCGCTTTGAATGAAAAAGGCCAACTATCAAATGATAATTGGCCTTATTATTAGCTTATTTGACGGAAGTTAAACGGCTACTGAACTTGGCAGTTTAAGCAAAAAGCGTATTGCCCTTTAGGGTCGTTAAAGCTATCAAGCAAAGATATGTCTGTCGCGACTTGATTCATCATTGGTTGCCATGATGCTGGAAATAGGTTCGAAGAGAACAGGCTACTCATATCAATATCGAATCGAACAGAGACCTGATTCATCATCTCTTGGAAGAATTTCTGAGCAGGTGATAGCGGTTCTTCAACCCAGTAGACGTTGTAGTTTTCTAGCTCCGCAAGTTCTGCAGCTAAATTGATGGCATCATCAAAATCGCCCATCTTATCAACAAGGCCATGCGCCAGTGCATCCTGACCGGTCCAGACTCGGCCTTCAGCAATGGATTCCATTGTCTCTAGCGAGATATCACGGTTAGCACTTACTAGACCAACAAAGCGGTTATAGCCGTGTTCAATGCCAAGCTGGAAGGCATCAGAGGCGCCTTGTGACATACCAGTGGTGACGCCAACACCAGAGAATGGTGAAGTACCAATTCCATCGCTGTATACGCCAAGGTTATTCAACCCTTTTTCAAAGGTAGTGATAACACTGAAAATACCAATCGAGCCAGTTAATGTAGTGGGTTGTGCAACTATCTTGTCTGCGCTCATTGAGATCCAGTAACCGCCCGATGCCGCAAGGCTCGACATAGAAACAACCACAGGTTTGTTTGCAGCTCGTAGTGCGTCTATTTCGTTACGAATAACTTCGGAAGCAAAAGCGCTTCCGCCTGGACTATCGACACGTAACACCACGGCTTTTACTTTGCTGTCATTACGCGCTTGGCGAAGCAGGCTAGCAGTCGTATCACCGCCAACGTTATTACGTGACTGTTTACCATCCATGATCGCGCCACTAGCCACGACTACCGCGATATCATCGGATTCGAGATTAAATTGTGGAGACATGGTTGTACGATATTCGTAGTAACCCATCGCTTGGTAACTGTCTTTGCCGTCGCTTCCGAATACGTCAGCTAGTTCACTTCGAATTTGTTGCCTCGTTGCCAGTTCATCAACTAGCCCAAGCTGTAGAGAAAGTTCAGCCAAATTACCGTTAACAGCTTTAAGCTGTGCAAGGAACTCATCCATAGAGGGGTTCAGAGCTTTCGCATCCATCTGGCGATTGGTTGCCACATCATCGACATATGCACCCCAAAGTTGCGTTAACCAACGAGCGGCAGACTCTTTTGCTTCGTCTGACATGTCATCTCGAATGAAAGGCTCAATGGCTGATTTGTAAGTACCCACTCTAAAGACATGCGTGTTGACATCAAACTTCTCTAATAGTGTCTTGTAGTATAGAGAGTATGCACTGTAGCCCTTGAGTAGCACTGCACCATCGGGTGAAAGGAATATTTTATCAGCGTAGCTTGCAAGATAATATTGGCTTTGATTATAAATCTCACCCGCTGCATAAATAGGTTTACCCGATGCTTTGAATTCATTCAGCGCTTTAGCGATATATCTGAGTTTAGTGAGATTTGTCTCTGGGAGGTTACGCAGTGAGAGTACCAATCCTTGGATTTGGTCGTCATTTTGCGCATGTCGAATCGTATCCACAATATCGAACAAAACGTTCTCTTTAGGCATGTCTTGACCAAAGATTGATCCAGTGATCGAATCCATTGGATTATTGTAGCTTCGCTGCTCAACGATAGGGCCAGAGAGATTTAGAACCAATGCCGATTGCTGCTTCACCTCTGGCGTCGGTGTATCGACACTTGTAAACAAAAAGTAAATAACAACAAGGCTGAGAATAAAAATTAGATTTGTTAACGCAAGGCGAATAAAGGTAATGAGTTTCCAAATACCTTTAAAAATCAAACCAATAAATTTGAATAGTTTTTTCATCGAGTCTTCACTGTAGTTGACCTAACAGAGTCCATGATGCTGTTTGAAGGGCTGATTCACATCCTACGCCATCTCAAATTAGCAAACAACCGCATGTTGTTATGGCATTGATAGAAAGTAATTAGGGCATTAGTAGAAAGTCATTAGGAGATAAGCAGGAAAATACCTAATGACAGTACTTAGTGTAGAGGTATTTCAAGTTCGATGTTGACGAGTGTTGCAAAAATGTAAACGGTTGTTTGATTTTCACTTGAAGTGTGAATATTCTGGTCAGACCACGAATAATAATAGATATAGTGATGTCAGCCATGTACTCAAACTTATTACAACCACTTGATCTGGGATTTACTCAATTGAGAAATCGCGTTTTGATGGGATCAATGCACACTGGGTTAGAAGAAGACAAACAAGGTCTGCATAGGCTTGCTGCTTTTTATGAAGAGCGTGCGAAGGGCGGTGTTGGGCTGATTGTAACTGGAGGCTTTTCGCCGAATCTACGTGGCCGATTGACGCCTTTCAGTGCTGAATTTAGTAAGCCTAAACATGCTCAATCGCATAAAGTTGTAACCGAAGCTGTACACAAGCATGGCGGTAAAATCGCACTGCAACTGCTTCATGCTGGGCGCTATGCCATGCACCCGTTTGCTCAAAGTGCATCTGGAATGAAAGCCCCGATTGCGAAGTTCACTCCAAGTGAAATGAGCCCAAGGCAGATTAACAAAACCATTGATGCCTTTGCTAACAGCGCTGAACTGGCGCAACTTGCAGGCTATGACGGCATTGAGATCATGGGTTCTGAAGGTTATCTCATCAACCAATTCATCTGTAAACGCACCAATATGCGTTACGACGAGTGGGGTGGTAGCTATGAAAAGCGTATGCGCTTTCCTTTAGAAATTGTCCGTAAAGTTCGTAAAGCGGTTGGTGACGATTTCATTATTATCTTTAGGCTGTCGATGCTCGATTTGGTTGAGCAGGGCAGTACGTTTGAAGACGTGGTGTTACTCGCGCAAAAACTAGAAGAAGCGGGCGTTACTATTATAAATACGGGTATCGGCTGGCATGAGGCGCGAGTCCCGACTATCGCAACACAAGTACCTCGTGGCGCATTCACTTGGGTAACAGAGAAAGTAAAACCCTACGTAAATATCCCAGTCGTTACCTGTAATAGAATTAATACCCCAGAGGAAGCGGAGAAAATCTTAAGCTCTGGTCAGGCCGATATGGTTTCTATGGCAAGACCGTTTCTCGCAGACCCTGAATTTGTGGTCAAAGCAGAGAAAGACCAAGCCCAGTTCATTAACACCTGTATTGGTTGTAACCAAGCGTGCCTCGACAACGTATTTAAAGGTAAGCGTGCAAGTTGTTTAGTGAACCCTCGTGCTTGTTATGAAACTGAAATCGTTGTTCAGCCTGCGACTAATAAGAAGAAAATTGCTGTAGTCGGCGCTGGGCCTGCTGGACTTTCATGCGCGACGACCTTAGCGCAGCGTGGACATGATGTGGATCTGATTGAGAAAAATGACCGTATCGGTGGCCAATTCCGGCTTGCAATGCAAATCCCAGGAAAAGAAGAGTTTAGAGAGACGATTCGATATTTCGCCAATCAGATTGATGCAACAGGCGTTAATTTAATGCTAGATACTGAAGCGTCATTTGAGTGCTTAAAGGAGTACGATGAGGTTGTCATGGCCTCAGGTGTCGAACCAAGAAAAGTGAAAATTTCTGGTATTGATGACACGGATAAAGTGATTGATTATCAAACGCTGATTCGTGAGAAAACCCCAGTGGGTGAAAAAGTGGCGATTGTTGGTGCTGGGGGCATTGGTGTCGATATCGCAACGATGATCACTGAACCTGAAGACAATACTCTTGATGACTGGCTTCATGAATGGGGTATTGATAAAGAGATCGGTCATTCTGGTGGGCTGTACCCTTATCCGCCTTCAGTGAGCGATAAAACCGTTTGGGTTCTGCAAAGACGCCAAGGACGTGTTGGTAAAGGCCCAGGGAAAACAACGGGCTGGATTCATAAGCGAACGCTTGAGAAGCGAGGTGTGAATCTATTTGGTGGTGTTGAATATAAGAAAATTGACGGCGAAGGTTTACATATCGTGATGAAAGATAAGCCTCAACTGTTAGATGCTGACAAAATCGTAATTTGTGCAGGGCAGGAATCGGTTCGTCCGTTTGAAGATAAATGGTCACAGCTCGGAGAGAAACTGCATGTCATTGGCGGCGCAGACCATGCTGGTGAACTTGATGCAGTACGAGCGATTAAGCAAGGCGTTGAATTGGCGATACGCTTGTAATTCAATATCGCATATTTATCGCTACGTCTGAGATTGAAGACTAAAATGGCGCATTGATTGAGAGACAATCGATGCGCCATTTTTACATCTACGTTAAGCTTAAATTTTAAAGAATGACGGTTTTGTTTCCGTAAACAAAGACATGGTCGTTCAATACTTTGTTGAGTGCTTTGCTTAATACGTTCTTCTCTACGTCACGACCAGCACGAGCCATATCTTGTGCGCTAAAGTTGTGATCCACAGGGATAACGTCTTGTTTAATGATAGGGCCTTCATCGAGATCGTTAGTCACAAAGTGAGCGGTTGCGCCAATGATCTTTACACCACGCTCGTAGGCTTGTTGGTAAGGTTTTGCACCAATAAATGCCGGTAAGAAACTGTGGTGGATATTGATTATTTTGTGGTTGAACTTCTCAACAAATCCTGGAGTAAGTACTCTCATGTATTTAGCCAGAACTAAGTAGTCAGCGTCATATTGCTCAATCACTTCGAGCACTTTTTCTTCATGCTCTTCTCGATTTAGCCCGACATGCGAAACAGCATGGTATGGAATGTCAAAACGCTCAGTCAGAGACTGCAAAGTATCGTAGTTCCCAACAACGGCTGCGATGTCGACATCCAAACTACCATCGTAATTCTTCATCAAAATATCACCCAAACAGTGCGACTCTTTGGTTACTAAGATGACTATGCGCTTGCGTGTTGAATTCACTAAGTTGCGCTTTGTTCCTTCAGGCAGTGCTTGGTCAAGGTCTGCTAGTAGAGTTTGGTCATTGAAATAGCCTTCAAGCTCAGTACGCATAAAGAAGTGGCCACTGGTGTTATCAACAAATTCATTGTTATGAATAATATTGAGCTGATGCTTATAACAAATATTGGTGATTTTAGATATCAGCCCAGGTGCATCTTTGCAGTGGGTTAAGAGTGTTTTTTTTTCCATTTGTGTCTTGCTTCCATGAATTATTTTTTTTGGCTTAAAACTAATTTCAGGTTCCGTGAACGGTGACGTAACCCGCAATATACCTGCTATAATTAATCTATTATCGAGCATGTTTCAACAAAAGATCGTTGCCAAAATCAAGGTTTTTTCCTTTTGTTGTGGATTCTGTCGTAAGAAGTATCAAAGGTGCTGTCATATGGATAAAGAACTACTAGCGCGAAAATTGTATGTTGAACGAGTGAATGCCCTTGTTGGCGATCATGAAATTGATGAAGCAATGTTAATTGAACTGTGGGAAAACAAAGCCTCGCCAAGCGACGCAGCGAAAGCAATACTCAGTGAAGATAACGGATTTGATGGGCCAGCGTGGCTATCACGTTATTTAAATAGAAAGTAACCAATTTCACCTCGCCTTAAACCAAACACCTCCGGTGCGGGTCATAATCTGATTCGCGCCGGCTCACTAAAGCTGACATAATCTCTCCATCTCTTTTTTCTAGTCTTTTTACATGATCTTAAAAACTTTCTCTGCCGACGGTGCTCTGGGTAAAGCTATTCCTGGTTTTCAACCAAGGCAGCCTCAACTTGATATGGCACAAGCGGTTTATGACGCCATTGATAAGCAAAGCCAACTGGTTGTGGAAGCGGGTACCGGAACCGGTAAAACCTTCGCGTATCTCGTTCCGGCGTTGATGAGTGGCAAGAAAGTGATCATCAGTACCGGTTCTAAAAACCTTCAAGAGCAGCTCTTTCACCGCGATCTCCCATTAATGGTGGATGCGCTTGGTTTTTATGGGCAAGTGGCTCTGTTAAAAGGGCGCTCAAATTATCTCTGTTTGGATAGGTTAAGCCGCCAAATGGTAGAGAGTCATACCAATACAGCAGATCCGACTTTACTGGCTCAGTTGATTAAAGTTCGTAGTTGGGTATCTCAAACTAAAAGTGGTGATCTTGGTGATTGTGATGAAATCGCAGAAGACAGCCCAGTCATTCCGACCATCACATCTACCAATGACAACTGCCTTGGCAAAGAGTGCCCAAGCTTTACCGATTGCTTTGTTTTAAAAGCGCGAAAGCGAGCCATGGATTCCGATGTGGTCGTTGTCAACCACCATCTGTTTTTAGCCGATTTAGCCATTAAAGAGACGGGCTTTGGGGAGCTTATTCCTGAAGCAGATGTATTTATCTTCGATGAGGCTCACCAACTGCCAGATATTGCGAGCCAATATTTTGGTCAGTCAGTTTCAAGCAGGCAAGTACAAGAGCTCGCTAAAGATATTGAAATCGCTTACCGAACTGAAGCGAAAGATATGCGCCAGCTGCAAAAGGTGGGCGATAGCCTCATTCAATGCGCGATGGAGCTGCGTATTATGTTGGGTGATGCCAATTTCCGCGGAAATTGGCGTGAAGCGGTGAGCTCTCCAGTGGTTGCGCGAGAGTTACGTCGACTACAGGATGCGCTTGATTTTGCAATAGAAGTGCTCAAACTTGCTCTAGGAAGAAGCCAATTGTTGGATACCGCTTTTGAACGAGCGAATACAATCAAAGCCAGAATTGAGCGGGTATGTGATGTGTCTATCACTGGGTATTCCTATTGGTTTGATACCACGCCTCGTCATTTTACGCTTCATATCACACCGCTTTCGGTTGCTGATAAGTTCCATGAGCAGATTGAACTTAAACAAGGCTCATGGATTTTCACCTCTGCAACGCTTGCTGTGAATGAGGACTTTGGTCACTTTACTGCTCGTTTAGGTTTGCAGCCAAAACAAAAGCTCGCCTTGCCCAGTCCGTTTGATTACCAAACCCAAGCAAGGCTTTGTGTACCTCGCTATTTACCAGAACCAAACAGTCCGGGGATGGCAGATAAACTGGTTGAAATGCTTGGCCCCGTGATTGAAACAAACGGAGGACGCTGCTTCTTCTTATGTACATCTCACAGCATGATGCGAGAGTTAGGATCGCGATTTAGAGAAATATTGTCTGTACCTGTCCTGCTTCAAGGTGAAACCAGTAAACAGAAAACACTGGCGGAATTTATGGAGCTTGGGAATGCGTTACTGGTTGCCACAGGGGCATTCTGGGAAGGGATAGATGTTAGAGGTGACGTATTAAGCTGTGTTATCATCGATAAATTGCCGTTTACCGCACCTGATGACCCATTATTGAAGGCTCGAATCGAAGATTGCCGATTAAAAGGCGGTGATCCTTTTGCTCAAGTTCAACTGCCCGATGCTGTTATTACGTTGAAGCAAGGGGTAGGTCGATTGATTCGAGATAACAGCGATCATGGGGCATTGATCATTTGCGATAATCGCTTAGTGACCAAAGATTATGGGCGACTGTTTTTAGCCAGTTTGCCACCCATTCCGAGAACTCGGGATTTAGATAGTGTTCAAGCGTTTCTCAAACAGCTTGATCAATAAAAGTTAATCAGATTAATTAAAAAGATAGAGTTATCAATGACTGTAAAAATTCTTGCTTTAGATACCTCAACAGAGAACTGTTCTGTTGCCCTGACTGTTGGCGAACAAATATTCGCACGAAGTGAAGTGGCACCGCGTGACCATACCAAGAAAATTTTACCTATGGTTGATGAGGTATTAAAAGAAGCAGGCTTATCGCTCGCTGACGTCGATGCATTGGCGTTTGGGCGTGGACCGGGTAGCTTTACGGGTGTTCGTATTGGCATTGGTATTGCACAAGGTTTAGGGTTTGGTGCAGATCTACCAATGATTGGCGTTTCAACATTGGCGGCAATGGCGGAAGGTAGTTACCGTAAGCTAGGTCATACCAAGGTTGCGTGTGCGATTGATGCACGAATGAGTGAGGTTTATTGGGGACGTTATAGTCGTCAAGAAAACGGCACTTGGATTGAGCTTGATGCTGAGTGTGTTATTCCACCAAGTGAGCTAGTGCAACAAATTGAAAAAGATGATTCGGTTTGGTACACAGCAGGCACCGGTTGGGCTGCTTACGAAGAAGCGTTAACCGCGTTACCTTTAGAACGTGTAGAAATAGCGAGTGATGAAGGCACGGTTCTCTATCCAGAAGCGATTGATATTGCCTATTTAGCACAGTTCGAATGGGCTAATGGTAATACGGTAAATGCAGAGCACGCGAGCCCTGTTTATCTGCGTGATAAGGTCACGTGGAAAAAACTACCAGGAAGAGAATAAACAACGAAGCCTGTTACTAACAGTTATGAGTGAAATAAGGCTAGTTCGCTAGCCTTTCATTAAGGAAGAGTATGGTCTCAATCAATGGCTTACCTCCTTCGATAGTCCCGGCGGCCTCTAGTAAGACAAAGGCGACTAAGACTAGCAAGGCGAGTAAAAATAGTGAGGTAAAAAAAGGGCAAACTACGACATCAGTTGGTCAAACGACCCAAGTCGCGGATGCTGTTTCCAATTCTATTCGTCATGTTAACGAGTCCGATATTCATCGAGCGCAAGTCCAATATGACCTTCCTGAAGGGCAAGGCCGAAAAGCGATGCAAGAGTACCTTTCTGTCATGACTCAATCAAAACGTGATGAACTTGCCAAACTACTCGGTGTCGATATCTACATCTAACTCTTTTTTTTGCTAATTATCTTGAGTTAAAATGGGTTATGCCAAACTCAAATTAGTGACATTCTTTGTATCCTCACAAACAAAAGAGCGCAATATGAATACCTCTCTATTTAGAGCAGCTTTGATTTCCACGATCTTACTGTTTATCAGTGCCTGTTCAACGCTTCCTGAATCACTAAGCTCTTCAGATGAGGCGTTAGTGTCTGACTACGAAACATGGGTTAATGTCGATCCTGTCACAACACCTCAAGTACGTCTCGGCGGTGTGATTGCCAGCGTAACCAACCTAGCAGATAAAACGCGTATTGAAGTGGTGAATTTGCCAATCAGCTCATCAGGCAAGCCCGATATTAATCAGCAGCCCAATGGGCGATTTGTTGGCTATGTCGACGGTTTCTTAGAACCTTTGGCCTATGGAAAAGGTCAGTTGATTAGTGTTCTTGGTCAAAGTAAAGGAACTGAGAAGATTATGGTTGGTGAATCAGAGCAAGTTGTGCCAACTATGAAGGTAAGCGGTCACCATCTGTGGAAGATTCAAGAGCGTGTGCAAATCAATGACGTCAGAATTTATCCATACCCTTGTCGAAGCTTACATTGTCGTCAATCCTACTTTGGGCCTACCGATGGTCGAGTGATCCAAGAAGTTAAATAATGCGAAATAATAGAATATCTATTGCCAGTGGTGATATCGCGACTTTAGAGTTAGGGAACGCAGACACGGCCCATACCACGATGGTCTTTTTGCATGGCTGGCTAGACAATGCCGCTAGCTTTCACTCAATCCTTCCTAAACTGTCTCAGCTTGATGAGAATTTGCATCTTTGTGCGATCGATCTGCCGGGTCATGGCTTGTCTAGTTACAAAGGAACTGACTCATTTTATCCTTTTCATGACTATATTGACGATCTTCACCAGATTTTGTCTACTTTATCACCGAACAGATTGATATTGGTGGGACATTCACTTGGTGCATTAATCGCAAGTTGCTATAGTGCCGCGTTTCCTGAGCAAGTCGCAGGATTAGTGCAAATAGAAGGCTTTGGTCCATTAGCTGAATCGACCGAAAATAGCATCGATAGATTACGAAACGGAGTGCTTAGTCGGCAACGAACTAGGCGTAAGCCAATTCGAGATTTAGGCAGTATTGAAGAGATGGCAAAGCGTCGAGCAACCATAAACCATCTAGACGTTCATTTAATACAGCCCGTGGTTGAGCGTGGCATGGTGAACCTAAATGGTATTTGGCAATGGCGGCATGATAGTCACCTTCAAAGTGACTCGTTATATCGCATGTCTTTTGAACACGCAGAAGAAGTCATCAAAAGCATTCAATGCCCTCAACTGGTCATCTTAGGTGATAAGGGGTATGAGCGCTTAAAGTACTCATTACACAGACCTAATAAAGGGTGTGATGTAGTGACAATTAGTGGCGGTCATCACTGTCATCTTCAACACCCTTCTACCGTAACTGATCTGATCTTTGGCGCGCTTAACAAAATTTAAACAAGTGTTTGAGTCTTTCGTGCTCATACGCTTTGGCTGTGCTGTAATAGACGAATAATAATAATGGTCGAACCAGCCTGCCAATAACAAGGAGTAATACCGTGGAAAACCCTTGGCTCTCACGCTACCCAGAAGATGTACCTGAAACTATCAACCCAGATCAATACTTATCGTTGGTTGAAATGTTTGAACAATCGGTACAAAAATTTGCCGATCAGCCTGCGTTTATGAACATGGGCTCTGTCATGACATATCGCAAATTGGAAGAGCGTAGTCGTGCTTTTTCTGCATACTTACAAAACGAATTAAAGTTGAAGAAAGGCGATCGTGTTGCGTTAATGATGCCAAATTTACTTCAATATCCAGTGGCGCTATTTGGCGTGCTTCGAGCAGGTATGATTGCGGTGAATGTAAACCCGCTGTACACCCCGCGTGAGCTTGAACATCAATTAAACGATGCCGATGCAAAAGCCATTGTTATCGTTTCTAATTTTGCTAACACATTAGAGCAGATTGTCGACAAGACACCGGTTAAACACGTTGTTCTCACTAGCCTTGGGCAAATGCTCCCAAGAGCAAAAGGAACAATCGTCGATTTTGTCGTGAAGTACGTAAAAGGCATGGTGCCTAAGTACAATTTGCCGGGTGCGATTTCTATGCGTCAGGCACTCCACAAAGGACGTCGACTTCAATATGTAAAACCGCATATGTCAGGTGATGATATTGCATTTTTACAATACACAGGCGGTACTACCGGTGTTGCGAAAGGCGCTATTCTTACTCACCGCAATATGATTGCGAATGTGATGCAAGCAAAAGGCGCTTACGGTCCAGTATTAACCGATGGGCGCGAGCTTGTTGTAACGGCACTGCCGCTTTATCACATCTTTGCGTTAACGGTGAACTGCTTGCTGTTCTTAGAAATTGGCGGCAGCAACTTATTGATCACTAACCCAAGAGATATTCCGGGCTTTATTAAAGAGCTACAGAAATACAAGTTCACGGCTATTACTGGGGTGAATACGCTCTTCAATGCACTAGTGAATAACGAAGACTTTAATGAGCTTGATTTCAGTAACTTGCGTTTATCTGTCGGCGGTGGCATGGCGGTTCAACGAGTCGTTGCTGAAAAATGGAATAAAATTTCAGGTTGTTACTTACTTGAAGGTTATGGTTTAACTGAGTGTGCCCCACTGGTTTCGGCGTACCCTTACGACCTTGTTGAATATAACGGTTCGATTGGCTTACCTGTACCATCAACGGAAGTTCGAATTGTTGATGATGAAGGTAACCCAGTAGCAAATTCAGAGGTCGGTGAATTGCAAGTTCGTGGCCCGCAGGTGATGCAAGGTTACTGGCAGCGTCCTGAAGCAACCAAAGACGTGATAAATGCGGAAGGTTGGCTATCTACGGGTGATATCGTTAAGTTTGATGATGAAGGCTTCTTACATATTGTTGATCGTAAAAAAGACATGATTTTGGTGTCTGGTTTCAACGTTTACCCGAATGAGATTGAAGATGTGATCGCATCGCACGGCAAGGTATTAGAAGTTGCTGCGATTGGTCAAGCTCATGAAGTGTCAGGTGAAGTAGTGAAAATCTATGTTGTTAAGCGTGATCCGAGCTTAACTAAAGAAGAAGTCATTGCTCATTGCCGCGAACAACTAACGGGTTATAAGGTTCCAAAACTGGTTGAGTTTAAAGAAGAGCTGCCGAAAACTAACGTAGGTAAAATTCTTCGTCGCGTTCTTCGAGAAGAGAATGACGCTCAAGTCGCGCAGCGAGAAAGTGCGTAAGCTTTTGCCATCTTGATGAATGCAAATTAACAATGCAGAAACTCAATAGCAATTAGTGCTAGAATGCCGACATAAACGTCGGCATTTTATTGTCTATCTTAAAGGTCAACTGACCGTAAAAATCAATAGCGAGCACTTTGTGAACTATCAAATCATTACCCAAGCGTCCGATTTAGAACGCGTCTGTCACCAAGCTAAGCAGTCTGATGTTGTGATGCTTGATACAGAGTTCGTGCGAGTTCGCACCTTCTATCCGTTACTGGGCTTGATACAGCTGTTTGATGGAGAGAACTTATCTCTTATCGATCCGACAGTGTTTGATGATATGTCACCGTTTGTTGACTTATTGCAAGATACGTCAGTATTAAAAGTTCTACATGCGTGTGGTGAAGATCTAGAAGTTTTCCAAAATGCCTTTGGTTGTACGCCGTTTCCTATGGTCGATACTCAAATCATGGCGGCCTTTTTAGGTTACGGATTATCTACCGGCTTTGCTGCGCTAGTTAATGAATATATTGGTGTTGAGTTGGATAAAAGCGAGTCTCGCACTGACTGGATGGCACGTCCTTTAAGCGTGAAGCAATTAGAGTATGCCGCTGCTGATGTATTCTATTTAATGCCGCTGTATGAAAAGCTACTTGAGAAACTACAAGAAGCAGACTGGTGGGACGCTGCGTTGCAAGAGTCAGAGCTATTGGTTAGCAAACGAATTAAAAATATTGATGCCAATAACGTTTATCGCGATATTAAAGGTGCTTGGCAATTAAAGCCAAAGCAACTGGCGATTTTAAAGCCACTGGCAACATGGCGATATAAAGAAGCGATGAAGCGTGACTTAGCCTTGAACTTTGTATTTAAGGAAACGGACTTATTGCTTGTTGCTCGTGATGCGATTAAAAGCTCGCACCATATGGAGCAAGAAGGTATTGATAGCCGAGCAGTACGCCGTCATGGAAGCCGTATCATCGCTATGATTAAGTCTGCAGAGCAAACACCTGAAGATGAGTACCCAGAAGCCATCGATCGCTTAATGGATTACCCTGGGTATAAACAGCTATTTAAACTGCTAAAAGATGAAGTGAAACATGCGTCTTCAAAGTCGGGTCTTGCTACTGAATTTCTCGCTTCTAAAAAGCAACTTAATCAGCTTTTGACGTGGGTGTGGAAAAAAGATCGAAATCCAAGTGCGTTACCTGATGTTATGCAGGGGTGGCGTTTAGAATTGATGGGTGAAAAGCTAGTTGATTTAGTGAAGTAGCTATCTCTGTCTCTGTTAAGGTTTTTTAGAGACTTAAATTGAATATCAAGAGTCAATCAGCATTGCTGTTTGGCTCTTTTTTATTTTTATACCTTCTTGCCTGCCACATATAAAAGACAAAAATTCACCGGTATATCCCCCTTCTTAATAAATATTTCTTGTCGTGATGACTAAAACTATTCGTTGTATTTAAGCTGAAATAACTCTTAAAGTTCGCGCACTTTCCGAAGGGCTGAACCGACGGGTTAATTCATCATAAAAGGATACTGCCATGCGCATTGCGGTTTTGTCACGCAACGAAAATTTGTACTCAACTCGTCGTTTGAAAGAAGCTGGCGAAGCGAGAGGTCATCAAGTCGATATCATCGATACTTTACAGTGTTACATGGATATCACTAGCAATAACCCTAAGGTTCGTTATATGGGCGAGGATCTACCTCACTATGATGCAGTTATCCCGCGAATTGGTGCTTCCATTACCTTTTACGGAACCGCAGTAGTCAGACAGTTTGAAATGATGAATGCGTTTTGCATTAATGACTCGACAGCGATTACCCGTTCGCGTGACAAGTTGTCTTCGTTACAACTGCTTTCACGAGAGGGCATCGGTCTACCAAGAACAGGCTTTGCAAGTAAGCCAGACAAGATCAAAGACGTGATCAAAAATGTTGGTGGTGCGCCGGTCGTGATCAAGCTACTCGAAGGTACTCAGGGTATCGGTGTTGTATTAGCTGAGACCAATAAGGCGGCAGAAAGCATCATCGAAGCGTTCATGGGGTTGAAGGCCAACATTTTAGTTCAAGAGTTTATTCAAGAAGCAAAAGGCGCGGATATTCGCTGTTTCGTTGTTGGTGGAAAAGTTATTGCAGCCATGAAACGTCAAGCGGGCGAAGGTGAGTTCCGCTCAAATTTACACCGTGGTGGGACTGCGCAGCTAGTGAGGCTAACAGATGAAGAAAATGCAACAGCGGTAAATGCAGCTAAAGTCATGGGACTTAATGTTTGCGGTGTCGATATTTTGCAATCGGCTCGCGGCCCTGTGGTTATGGAGGTGAACTCTTCCCCTGGCCTTGAAGGGATTGAGTTAGCCACTGGTAAAGACGTAGCTGGTTTGATTTTCGATTTCATCGAAAAGAACTCTCAAGGTATTAATAACATGGATGATATGGCTTTGGGATATGAAGATTTTGAAAGTCGTGTTTTTCATAATGACGGTGATGTCTTTAATGGCGTTAATAGCGGCAAAAAGGAGGTGGCCTAATGGCTAAGAAGTTGATGATTGCTGGTGTTGAAATTTCTCCTGGCGAGAGAAAAAAAATCGAAATACCAGTAGCTAAACTCTATACCGATGCTGAGATGAGCCTTCCTATTCAAGTTATTCGTGCAAAAAAAGAAGGACCGATTGTGTTTGTCAGTGCGGCGGTACATGGTGACGAGATCAACGGTATCGAGATTATAAGCCGATTGATACAAGAGAACCTAAAGCTGCAAATAGGAACATTAATATTGGTGCCTATGGTGAATGTTTATGGCGTGCTCAACCAAAGTCGTTATATGCCAGATCGACGAGATCTAAACCGATGTTTTCCCGGGTCTAAGACGGGATCATTAGCTGGGCGATTAGCGTATACGTTTTTAAACAGTATTGTCACTCATTGCGACTATGGAATTGATTTGCATACAGGTGCTATTCATCGCTCTAATTTACCTCAGATTAGAGCCAATTTAGATGATGCAGAGACAAAGCGTCTAGCTGAAGCATTTGCTGTGCCTGTGCTTCTTAATGCCAACATTCGTGATGGTTCGTTACGAGGGGCTGCGGTCTGCAATGACACTAGAGTCTTGCTTTATGAAGCAGGTGAAGCCCTTCGTTTTGATGAGCTGTCAATTCAAACTGGGGTGAAAGGGGTCATTCGCGTATTAAGAGCTCTTGGCATGATCCGTAAGAGAATGAGTAAAGTAAATATTGAACCGTTTGTCGCTAACCGCAGTGATTGGACTAGGGCTAATGCGAGTGGCTTTGTGAAAGAGTTTGTTGCACTAGGCTCTATGGTTGAGAAAGGGGATATTTTGGCAGATATTAATGGTCCGTTAGGCAATCATATTAGCCAAATAATATCGACACGTTCAGGGATCATTATTGGCAAACAAAATATCCCACTTGTTCAAGAAGGTGAAGCGATGTACCACATTGCGTATTTTGGGGATAGTGCTGACGATGTTTATGAGCATATTGAGATGATGCAAGATGCGATCGTAGCCATAGAGCCCGCAAGTTAGGCACTCTTGCCAACTCAATTAGTTGAGCTAAGCGATTTATTTAGAAAGATAAGACAGAGGCAATTATGCCAGATACATTTAAGAAACGAATGATTATTGGAAATCTAGAGCTGTGCTCACTGCCCGATTTAGGTATCCGTGATTTAGAGGTACGTATTGATACCGGAGCGAAAACATCGTCGCTTCATGTGGACAATATCGAACGAATTGTTAAGGGGGGCAGATTGTATGTTCAATATGATCTTCACCCTGACGCCTATCAACTTGATGAAGTGGTACGTTGTGAGTCACTCGTTTATGACTCTAGACGCATTAAATCATCGAACGGTAAAGTAGAGCAGCGTGTTGTGATAGAAACAACGTTTCAGCTAGGGAATAAGTCCTGGCCTATTCAGCTTACACTGAGTAATCGAAATGATATGACGTATATGATGCTATTAGGGCGTGAAGCGATGGGCAATAAAGTGTATGTCGACCCAAGCCACACATTTTTGGTCGGGGAATAGTCGGAAAAATAACGCTCTAATCTCATTGGGGGAAAGAATGGAGCGTTATCAGTTTGAATGCGTGGAGCGCATCAAGTCAAAGATTGTTTATTTCATTACGCCACCTCGGTTACTTCGTCATCATTGGTCTCAAAATCGAACTCTGGCAGCGAAACATGAAACTTTGTCCGGCTATTTAGTGTGTGAAATGACTTTCGACCACGAGCTAGGTGGGTATATTTAACCCATGTATGCTCCAGTTTGGTTTTTGCTTTCATTGGGTGTTTTATGACTTTTAGAAAGTGTTTTTCCTCCGAGTTATCTGGTGTGATATCACCTATTTCCAATGCAAGCATTGTTTCTCCAAATGTCATTAAGATCTCACTCTCTAGGAGTGTGAAATCACCCGATTTAGCAAACCCGTGCGGAAATTTCACCATATCGTAGTAGCGTTTTTTGCCGTGGCGAAACTGAGTATCAAACATGCTAACCTCAAAAGAAGCAGAATAAATATTGAATGGAAAACCAACCGATGTGGCGCCGCTAGAGCTATTAACTCTCTGGGACAAGAATAGGACACAGACGCTTGTCATAAAAACGAATAATTTTTATCGCAATGACAAAACATTTTTTGTTATTGATCAGTGTGTTGATATTGCTTAGCTAGTGACACCATAATATAACGGGGATTAATTACTAAACTCTCTGTTTCTAAACTCTTTGTTTCTAAACTCCTTATTTCTAAATAAGTAAACGTTGCACCGGAATGGGCGTAAATAATGGACATAAAAGTATTTCAGACATTTTTAGAAGTCGCTAAAGAGAAGCACTTTGGAAGGGCTTCAGAAAACCTCTATATTACTCAAGCGGCGGTGAGTGCTCGCATCAAACAACTAGAAGAGTACTTTGATGTGCAGTTGTTCATTCGTCACCGTAACAATATTCAGCTGACATCTGCCGGACAGCGTCTATTGAGTTATGCGGAAACGATGGTATCTACACTAAAGCAAGCGAGGTTTGAGTTATCTCTAGAGAGCAATAAAGTGATGCAGTTGACCATCGGCGGTACACCGAATATTTGGGATGCATATTTACAAAACTGTTTGAGTGTCGTGACTGGTGCTTTGCACGGGTACGGATTTATGGCTGAATCGCAAGGCCGTGAACAGCTGCATCGCAATTTACTTGACCATTCACTTGATATTGCTTTCTCATTTGATCCATTCAAGCTTGATGAGTTTATTAGTGAGCAAATAGCCGATTTGACCCTTGTATTAGTATCGACTGAGCCAGTATCGGTTGAAACTGCTTTTGATAGTAAATATGTATATATCGATTGGGGGACGCTCTTTACTTTTGAACATGCAGATCGGCACCCGAATATACCGGCACCGTATTTAAGAACATCGACAGGTCGTATAGCGTTAGACTTTATTTTGGAGAAGGGTGGCTGTGCGTATTTACCATACTCTCTGGCAGAGCCATTTATTGAGGCTGAACAGCTGTATAAAGTGGATGGTGCGGAGCCGTGGTCAAGGGCTATATATATTAGCTACCGAAAAAATAGTCATGCGACAAACTCGATTGAAAAGGTTAAGTCATTGGTGGGAACCATCGAGCCAGCAGGATCATACTTAGTTCAACAGGTGAGTGAAGGAATGGATTAAAGCAGAATCAACATGGTATAGCTTCCTTTATACAACGACACTAAATACAACAAAGCCTCCCACGTTACTAATCTAGGTTAATAACGTGGGAGGCTTTTTGAGTATTTAATACTTAGCTCCAGCTACGTGAAATCGCCAAGTAATAAACGGCTATTTCTCTTCGTCTGGCAGAGTGACATTCAGTTCTAGAACAGAGATATCATCATCTTTATGCTCAAAGCTAAGATCAACCATTGATGGGTCAACTTCTACGTACTTTGCAATGACCTTCAAGATGTCTTCTTTTAACTGTGGCAAATAAGAAGGCGCAGGGTCATTATGGCTACGTCTTTCTGCAACGATGATCTGTAAGCGTTCTTTCGCTAGGTTTGCAGAGTTTTTTTTCTGTGGGCGGAAAAATTCAATTAATGACATAGTGTTAACCTCCGAATAATCGCTTAAAGATTCCTTTCTTTTGCTCGACTAAAAAGCGGAAGTCCACTTTTTCACCGAGTAAGCGCTCTACCGTATCATTGTAGGCACAACCCGCATCTGACTCATCATCAAAGATAACTGGAACACCTTTGTTCGATGCGTTCAATACTGCTTGGCTTTCTGGGATAACACCTAGAAGTGGGATGTGCAGGATCTCTTCTACGTCTTCCACACTTAGCATTTCACCCTGAGTTACACGAGCAGGATTGTAGCGTGTTAATAATAGGTGCTGCTTAACAGGAGGCAGGTTTTCTTCTGCACGTCGAGACTTAGAGTCTAAAATGCCAAGAATACGGTCTGAATCACGAACAGATGAGACTTCTGGGTTGGTGGTAACAATCGCTTCATCAGCGAAGTACAACGCCATTAGCGCACCTTGCTCGATACCCGCAGGAGAATCACAGATGATGAAATCAAAACCCATTTCATCTAGGTCATCAAAAACTCGACGTACGCCATCTTTTGTTAGCGCGTCTTTATCACGTGTTTGAGAAGCCGGTAAGATGAATAGGTTCTCTGTACGCTTATCTTTAATCAGTGCTTGGTTTAATGTGGCTTCACCATTGATCACGTTTACAAAGTCGTAAACGACGCGGCGTTCACAGCCCATAATAAGATCGAGGTTTCTCAAGCCAATATCGAAGTCGATAACAGCGGTCTTTTGTCCTTTGAGTGCCAGTCCTGATGCGATGGCTGCGCTTGAGGTTGTTTTACCAACGCCGCCTTTACCTGACGTGACTACAATAATTCGAGCCATGGTTATTCCTTATTATTTATATAGTTAGAGTTTCAAGCTTTAAAGAATCATCATCCATGCTTATCATGACTTTCTTTTGCCAAAACGTCTCTTCAATTTTATCGCTTAACCAGTAATTCCCAGAGATAGAAATAAGCTCTGCTTGTAAGTCGTTACAGAAAATACTGGCTTGTTTTTGACCACTAGCGCCCGCTATTGCACGGCCTCTTAGTGTGCCATGAATATGGATAGAACCATCGGCAATGACTTCTGCGCCCGCACTTACATGGTTTAGTATCACCAGATCACCGTCTTTGGCATAGACTTGCTGCCCAGAACGAACTGGCGTGCGAATAACTTTGGTTGGTGCCATTTCGGCAGGGGCTTGCTTGCGTGTGTTGGTTGCAGACATAACGGCAAAACCGGCTTCAGATGCTAGGTTTTGAAGGCGCTTATCTTTACACCCTGTAATTCCAACTGGAATCATACCAATCTGCTCAATACCATTTTTTAGTGTCGCAAAGTCAATGTCGCCTTCAACTTTAGCTACATTAATGACAACTGGAGCAGAGGTAAAAAACGCAGGTGCTTGCGCAACTTTTTCTTTAAGAAATGTAACAGATTTGGTGACTTCACTATCAGAAAGGTGTAACACTGACAAAGTGAAGCTGCTGCCTTTTAAGTCGGGAGTATTTGACATTTTATTTGCGGCCTTTACTGCAAGGGCGTTGCCGGAAGCTAGGGATATCATGTTATATTCCATAACTAGCAACGGCAAGCGCTGTAGCTGTTAATTTTCAAAACTTTAACGTTATTTTTCTGAATGACTCAACATTTAATCAAAAGGCGACTTATGCTTTGTTCTATATATAAAAGTTCTAAGAAAGAAGGGACTTACCTGTACATTCCGAAGAAGGACGATTTTTCACAAGTTCCTGACACCTTGATGCAAATGTTCGGTAAACCTATATTCGTGATGGTGATTAAATTAGATAAACATAATCTTGCTCAGGTGAATAAAGAAGTTGTGATTCAATCTTTGGCTGATGAAGGATTTTTCTTACAGTTACCGCCACGACAAGAGAACTTGTTAGAAGAGTATAAAGAACGAAAAGCTCAACAAAAATAGTCGAGATAATTGCTCAAGGAGGGCAGTTTGAAAAAATTTCTGTCAGTAATATTAGGTTTAGGTCTGTCTTGTTCAGCGTTTGCAAATGAGGCGAGCTTTGAAGAATACGTCGAAGGATTAAAGAAACAAGCGGTCGAGCAGGGGGTTTCTCAAGCAATAGTTGATCAAGCTTTTGAAAACGTCACCTACAGACCAAGAGCCGTCAGTTCGGACAGAAACCAGCCAGAGAAAAAACTCACGTTGGATGAGTATATTCCCCGTGCAGTTCCTGACTGGAAAGTGAAACAGGCTAAAGACTTATACAACAAGCATTATGCAGAGTTGAAACGCATTAGTGATGAGTATGGCGTACAACCTCAATACATTGTTGCTTTGTGGGGGGTCGAAAGTAATTTCGGTGCTTTAACAGGTGGCTATAGTGTGATTGATGCATTATCAACGCTTGCATATGAAGGGCGCCGAGAAGAGTTCTTCCGTAAAGAAGCGATGGCCGCATTAACTATATTAGATGCAGGGCACATTACAGCGGATGCAATGAAAGGCTCTTGGGCTGGAGCGATGGGGCAGCCTCAATTTATGCCGAGTTCATTTTTAGCATACGCTGCTGACGGTAATGGCGATGGTAAAAAAGATATCTGGAACACTAAAGCGGATGTTTTCGCTTCAGCTGCTAACTACTTGAGCCAATCTGGTTGGGACGATACCTATACTTGGGGACGTCAAGTTCAGGTGCCTGAATCGGTGGATGTTGAAATGCAAGGCCGCGATGCGGAGAAGGGCAAATACCTTCAGCAATGGGGTGAGCTTGGAATTACCCGCTATGATGGTCGCCCATTACCAAAGCTTGATGAAGATATCAAAGCATGGCTCATCATGCCTGATGATCACCATGGCAGAACCTACCTTGTTTACAACAATTATAATGTGTTAATGAAGTGGAATCGCTCGTACTACTTTGCATTGGCTGTGAGTCATTTAGCTGATCGCATTAAGTATTAAGCGAACTTTCCGATGCACGACATAGACAAATACTAAAAAGGCTCCTGTTCTAGGAGCCTTTTTATTTAATCAGGAATTGAATCTATTTCTTAGTATGGAACTGCTCACACGCCATCATGGTATTCTCAATTAGGCTAGCTACAGTCATTGGGCCCACACCGCCAGGAACTGGAGTAATGAAGCTGGCTTTTTCTTTGGCGACATCGTATTCAACATCGCCAACGAGTTTTCCAGACTCTAAACGGTTGATACCCACATCGACCACGATAGCGCCTTCTTTAATCCACGCTCCAGGAATGAAGTTTGGTTTACCTACCGCAACAACCACAATGTCAGCTTGGCGTACGTGACCTTCAAGATCTTTGGTAAAGCGGTGACACGTTGTTGTGGTACAAGCCGCTAATAGAAGCTCAAGTGTCATTGGGCGACCAACAATATTTGAAGCACCAACAACAACAGCGTGTTTGCCACGAAGATCGATATTGTAGCGATCGAGCAACGTGATTATGCCCTTAGGCGTGCAAGAACGTAACTTTGGCATACGCTGAGCAAGTCGGCCTACATTATATGGGTGGAAACCATCAACGTCTTTTTCTGGGATGATACTCTCTAGCACGTGAGTAGTATCAATACCTGCTGGAAGAGGAAGCTGAACGAGGATACCGTCAATCTCAGGGTCTTCATTAAGCTTGCCTACAAGCTCAAGCAGTTCACTTTCTGAAGCAGTAGCAGGTAAGTCGAAAGATTTAGACACAAAGCCGACTTCTTCACATGCACGACGTTTACTTCCAACATACACATGAGAGGCAGGATCTTCACCAACGAGTACTACAGCGAGCCCTGGAGCTCTTAAACCAGCGTTAACTCTTGCTTTGACTCGAGCAGCAACTTCAGAGCGTACGGTTTGAGAAATAAGTGTGCCGTCTATATTTTGAGCAGTCATGACGTTCCTTGATTAGGATGGTTAATACTTATAAAACTATTGTCGCAGAATTTGTTAACAAACTCCATAAGCAAACGTTTGCGTCGGCGTTGAATTGTAGGAATAATAGTCGCATGACTCTTTTTTAGGCACTTGAACAACAAAGTAAGATAAACCCGTTGCTTTACTCAATCCAATTCGTATAATCCTTTCCTGTAGCGCGCCCTTAGCTCAGCTGGATAGAGCACGTCCCTTCTAAGGATGTGGTCAGAGGTTCGAATCCTCTAGGGCGTGCCATATTCGATAAGGCGCTAGCAGTTAGTAACTGCTAGCGCCTTTTTCATTTCTGGCGTTTATAGTCAAGTAACTAGTCAAGTAACGATGAACCTATAACGAACGTTACGAACCATGATGAAACAGATAGTGTTACATAGAATGATCTGAAATTTATTTTAACTAAATTTAGATTATTTCGTGGTTGTCGAATCTTAAGGCTGATATCATCAATTTCGATTACACTTTAAAAATCTTACACTGCCTTTCTTTTAAAAAACGACATTTAAAGCTAGATATATTTTCGTGCCAGGACTGGTAGGCTGCTTTGTTGTGTTTGTCCAGTTTTTCAATCTAAAAATTGTGGGTAATACTAAGATATTTGACTACGTACTGACTAGGACTGCCTTTGAATGATTGTTTTTTGTGCGATAAAATAGCACCAAAGACAAACATAGCCAGTTTAGGGGTTAGAGCCATCCTGGAGCTAATTACTGTAGGTTATGAGAGGTACATTATGCATGATCAATTTACTTACTATTAATGATGTAATTGACGCTTTAGGCATCAGTCGAACAACCTTTTGGCGCCTTCGCCAAGACAAGGCATTTCCAAGGCCGGTTTTTGTCTCGCCACGCTGTCCGCGTTGGATTGAACACGAACTCCTACACTTTGTTCAAAATAATAAGTTAAACGCGTGAAAACGCTGCATAAATCAAGTTGGCCGCGAGGCTAACTTGAGCATTAGAAGATGACACCTCAGATTCAACTTACTATTTTATGATGTTGTAAACCTATAGATATTTGTGACTTAGTAATGGATCGGCAGGTACATATTCGGTAAGAGAAGTTGTCTATGCTAGCCAGGGGGGCATACAAAAGCTGACAGTATAGATTGAACACTTTGGTAATACCTTTTATAAGACGCTGGTTGTCACACTAAGTCTGACGTTAGTTAGAGGAAGATATCTCCCTCAACTGACTAGATTCAAGTTGGGGTGAATCTATTTGTAACAAATTGCACAGGCGCCACCGCCTTCTTCACGGTCATACATCGCATCCATATCTAAAGTATCAATCAGCATGTTTTCATTGACTATTGCATGCATACCTAAGCGACTTTTACGTTCGCGAGCTTTTTTCTTCTCGAAGCGCTTTTGGACTTTTTCATGGTTAGCTTTTATTTGGGCGATTCGCTCTGGATTTTCAAGTGACTCTAGAGGGTCATTTAGCCCCATCCAGAAGAAGGTTTCACCATTCGCACTTGTCTCTGCACGTTTTTCGTATGACTTCGCCTCTGCAAACGATTCAGGGTGACGTTCCATAAGGCGAACCCATTCTATTTTTTGTTGGAAGAAACAAAATGTGCAACCAGAGCGTGACCGCCATTCATAGTACTTTGGTAGGCCTAGTCCAGCGCTATCGAGGATATCAAGAACGCCTTGCTTCTTGATGCCCTCGTCAGCAAATGGCATTTTGATTTTCAGATACTTCTGGCTTTCATTTGGGCGATAACCTTCTAGCCTCGGTTCATCAGCGCGAATACCTACGTAAGATACGACTTCATAACCGTCATCTAAAAAGGTTTTGACCCATTTTTCAAATGGCTCAAGCTTCATTCGAACTGTACACCAGCGTTGTTGAGCGGCTGGTAAGAAATTATTGTACTGCTCAAGCCAATAGTCGAAGCCTTTTTTATCACGGATATGTAAGATTAGCTTACCTAGTACAATCTCGAGCTGCTCTAAGTAATCGTATACTTCGGGCAACTCTTTTCCGGTATCTGTAAAAAAATAGTCAATGTCTATCTCAGGATAGTTTCTTGCCATGTAGACCGCCAAGGCGGCACTATCTTTACCACCTGACAGCCCGAGAACATGTTTTACTTTACGTTGTTCATTCATGGTCAATACCTACAGCTGGACTAAATTAAGTGCATACAATCACTAAGGAGGTGATAAAAGAATTGAGATAATATGAGTCAAACATATGAAGAACTTTAGCAGTAGCACTTAAATAAGCCGGGAAAGCATAAAGCTAGAACGAATATTGGAGAACAATCTAAGAGTTAGACATCGTAAAAAGGCAGTTAATTACGTCGTTCTTTAGCCTCGTTCAAAGTTAGTTTTGGCTGTAAAGCTTCAGGCCAGCATGCAGTGTTTGAATTATCTTATTTCTCAATGATGATGGAGATATAACTTCAACAATATTGGCATTCTTCATTAGCCACCATTCAAGGGTTAGGCTATCACGAATTTCGGCTTCTATGATTGTGTACTGATCATTTTGAATAATTATTTTCTGATTTGGTGATAGTAGTGTCTCTTCAATTAAATGCAATCCTCTTAGGTTTTCAATTCTCAAGACAATTTTTTTCTTGTCACCACCAGAGAAGTGACGTGCGTTCTGTTCCACATATTTTTTGACATTAAATTCAGCCAAGGTTTTGGCACTGCTAAAGCTTATTTTTAAAGTGTGTACCCTGTGTAGAGCATAGGTACGAATATCATTTGGATCATCTGGTTTTAGACCGACTAAATAAAAACTATTTCCGTGAAGAAAGAGACCAAGAGGAGTGATTATATAAGCTTTTGGTTTTGTTGCTCCTCGCTTTTGATAGGTGAATTCAATATCTTTTTTGTCAATCAGCGCTTGCTCAATTTGTTTGAAAAACTCTTTGCCTACTTTGGGGGCTTCAAGTGGTAGTTCTCGTTGAAAGTAACAGAAACGTTCACTCCAGAGCTTAGTTTGTTTCGTATCTTCTTGTTTAAGCGAAGAGAATATGGCGTCTACATCTAAGCGTAGTGTAGGTGGCAGCATAGACTTTATTTCTTTCTCTATGACTTGCAGTGAAACTACAGAAGACATTCCGTCAGGCTTAATTGGGTGGCGATGACCTTTGGCAATTTGATAGCGATAGGGGCGGAATTCATCTTCAGTCTCGATACTAGTGTAATCTTCCGCAACGCTGTTAATGCAGCGTTGGACAGTTCGAAGCTGGCTTTTTTCTTCTGTGGTTGCTGGTAATAGATCTGCCGAAAGTAAAATATCTCTTAGCTCTATGCTTGAAATAGAGTCAGGGTAGCAAGGGATAGACTCTAATACTTTTTGGTATCGCTGAATTTGTTTACTCATACTTTACTGCCGAAAAAAAAGAACAAGCGACACTAATTGTCGCCACCTTAATTAGTATAACGTTCATAGGTTGGATTTAGGAGCGTTAGATGCAATATCAAACACACTTTGATAATTACAATCACGACAATTTTGTTTTCCTCAAAGACGGATTAAGTGAGCTTTATAAGCAAGCCGTACTAGCTGATAGTTACTACTTCACCGACCCTCAATCGAGTATGGTGAAAATACGTCTATTTGTTGAGTTAGCATGCCATGAGTTAGGTAAACACTTCAAACTGCGTCCGCCTGTACATGGTGAACTATCCAACAAGATTAAAATGTTACAAGCATCAGGCTGTATTGAAGCGTGGGTAACCGATGAGATGAACGCACTACGCCATGATGGAAATCGCTCTGTTCATATGACAGAAGTGAATGGCGCATTTGTGGCTGAGATGAAGGTATCTCGCTCACGTATGCAAAAGAACATGAATAGCCTTTATGAAATTGCACGATATGTTGGTCAAGCTATTTTAGGTAACAAACAAGAGTACTCATACATATGGAAAGAGCCAGTTCCATGTGAGCTGTCGTCATTTATAACCAGTGCGTTGCAAGGATCCAAAGACGCAAGCTACTACCTTGCAAACAAATTCTACTCAGAGCTACTAGAAATGAGTAAACAGACTGGTGTGGATCGTTGGTGGCAGAAACAACAGTATTTTGATAAGCAGGCAGACCTTAGTTACTGGCTAGAGAAAACACACCGTCAAGGCCATTCACAAAGCTGGCTATTGTTTGCTAAATGTTACTCCAATAAATTGCTCAAAGAAGAGACAGGTCGTAATGCAAAAGAATGTTTTAAACAGGCGTTAAAGTCAGATGAAGAAGGTGAAGCCGCATTTGAGTTTGGTTCACACCTTATTCGTTGTGAAGAGTACAAACTTGGTGAGGGCTATATCCATCAAGCCTCAGCAAAGGGCAATCATGATGCTCTTTCGTACCTGCTGAACAAGGCTTTTAGAACTGGCCATGATATTGAACATTGGTTAGCCATTTCACTGGAACACCGTCTACCAGAGTCGTTTACCGCTGATACCTATATTAAACTTGAAAAGTATGAAGGCGAGCAGACCGATGAATCACTAAAAGCGCTACGATCAGCACTGGTTTCAGGTCAAGCCCGCCAAGCGCCGGGTATGGCTTTCTTCAAGAGTTACGTTGAACTTACGGTGTATGAGACTGAAAACGTCAAGAAGTCAGTAACGGTACTAATAGACAACTATAAATATCTACCAGTGTACCTAAGTGTCGAACTTCGTCTGTTTAAACAGATTTCTAATGATGTTGAGCACTATGAGATCATGACGGACATATATCATGAGGCATTAAAACAGTCGAGTGACGAACTTGAAAAAGCGGATGTAAAGTACGCAATTGTTAAACAAGCTCTAGTTAAAGCAGCAGAGAAGTTCAAAATGCTAGAGGGTGTTAATACCCCAAAGCCTATCCCAACACTACTACAAGAAGCAGCTGATGCTGGGCATGCCGAAGCACGTAAGTATATAAACAGCACAGAGGGCAAGGCAGTACTTAAGAAAACTGGTTTTACTAGTCTAGGTAAGATGAAGAAGAACGCTGCTGAAAAGAAAAAGACTAAACAAAAGCGCAAGTTGGCAAAGAAGGCTCATCGAAACTAATTACACGTGACTAGGCGCTCCAACAATCCTAGCTGTAATAGAGTACTTTTTTGTGATTCCATGAGTCTTGAGTGATCCTACAGTCTAGACCTAGTGGCGCAAATTGGTAAGAATAATGAGTGTTTATCTTACATAATAGATGAAAAGGAATAGGTAATATTCCAAGAAAAATTATTCTCACAATATACTAGGCCATCTTATAGAAAGGGGGTTCATTGACCAAAAATCCGGTTGTGTCAGAGAACTAGATAAATAAAATGATCCGGAAGTGGCAACTGTTTCAAGGGTTAAGAAAAAGGTTTCTACTAGTTCCTAAATGAACCTTACAGTATGATGTGCGATTACTATCTAGTGACGACAAGCATGATGATTTTGTGACCTAGCCTTGTTTTTTTGTTTTTTTCAATTGAAAGAGGATGGCTTTTTGTATGAAAACTAGCTACGTGGACAAAGATAAACTAAGTTGGTAACTGATTGGAATTCGTAAGTTTTATCCATTTTTTATATGTTTTAAATAACTTTTCACATACGCTTTAATCGAGCACGTTTCTTGGAATAATTAAGAATAGTCATTATGAAATTAAATGAGCTAATAAGTGAAGTAACTGAAAACGGATATCATGTCTGTGAGTTTAGCGATCTCTATGCCAACTCAGATATCGATGTTGAAAGCAAAGCTGGTAGGCTGGAGTTTAATCAACTGTTGGATGAGGCCAATCTTCAAATTTTACCTAAGATTGTTAATGGTTCAGTAGCTAATCTTGAACGCAGTATTTTGGGTATACCAATAGTTTTTTATCACAGAAGACCTGCTATTGATAGGCATACATCACGCGTCAGGTATGCTTTGTTGGTTGGGCGGATATCTGCAGTGCTAGCTAAAGTTGATGGAGAAGTTGACCCGCTAGAAGTTACTAAAATAAAATCAAAAATATACGACTTCAGTTTTCTAACAGAAAGTGAAAAATACGACGTCTTTGTTCGCAGTATCTATTCTTTATATCTGAATTCCTCTAAAGACCGATTATTGCATGAATTCGCGAAACTAAACGAGAGCGAAAAGCTTCAGGTGATATCTATAATAAAGTCAATAATTATAGCTGATAAGCAAGTTCACCGAAGTGAAAGGTTGATTCTAGCTGAGTTTTATAGGCTTACCGGAATTCCTACAAATACAGTAGCAAAAGATCTACGAGAATTTGCTAAAGAGCGAAAGATAGAGTTGGCTAATAACAATACTATTGTAACTCAAGATGAGGATGTTGTTATTAATTGCGATAATACTCTTGATGAAATGCTAAGCGAATTTGAGGTTTTTTGATTATGTTTAGTGAATTAACTATTCCGTTAAGCCTGACAACAGGTTACCAGGACCCAAATGATGACTTTTTCTCGCCAGTGTTGTCCTGCGCCAAAACATTCGATGTTGCTGTAGGCTATTTTTCCTCAGCATGGATTGAAGATGTAAAAAGTGGGATTCATAATTTTGCAATGAATGGCGGGAGGAGCCGTTGGATAGTTTCACCTAACTTAAATGAATCTGATGCAAAAGCTATTAATGATGGCATTGAACTAAAGTCCAGCGAGCAAGAACATTCAAAAATTGAAAGCTTAATACTGGATGAGCTAGCATTAATGGATATTGACAGTCGCACTCTGTTAAGCAACCTAATCGTTGCAGGAGTTTTAGACTTTAAAATATCTTACCCAAGAAAAATTGGAAATAACCTATTTCATGCAAAGATCGGAGTTGCTCAAGATAGTAAAGATCGTCTACTCGCGTTTAATGGCTCGTTTAATTTAACAGGAAATGCCAAAGGTAACTGGGAACACATTGATGTGTTCACTGATGAAACGCTTAGAGAAAAACAAAGAATTAGTTCAATACAAGATCGATTTGAAACACTCTGGGCAGGGCAAGATGTATATTACGAAGTATTTACTCCTTCGAAAAAACTATTAGTAGGTATCGAAGGGTTTTCCAATGAAAATAAAAATAGATATCCAAAACAAACCGTTACTGAACATATAAACCTACGCCCATATCAGCAAGAAGCTATTAAAAATTGGGGAGCTAACAAAGGGCATGGAATGTATGTTATGGCTACAGGGTCAGGGAAAACGATAACAGCATTAGCCACTGTTAAAAAACTAATAAGTAGGCTAGACGAGCAAAAAAAGCCTTTATTCATAATTTTTGTTTTACCTTTAAAACACTTACTTGATCAATGGTACGAAGAAGCCGCTGAATTTGGTTTTGATGCAGTAAAATGTTATGAAAACAGTCTAGATTGGCGTGAGCCACTCGCTGAAAAGCTATCACTGCAAGCAATTCAAAATCAGGGTGTGGTAAAAGCGATGATTACGAATGCTTCGCTTGCCAGCGAAAACTTCCAGAGAATTGTACGAAGTGTGACTGTGCCAATTATGGTTGTTGCTGACGAAGCACATAACCTGGGCTCTCCAACATACTTAAATGCGCTACCTAAAAATGCAACCTATAGATTGGGACTAACAGCGACCCCATTAAGGCATAATGATGAAGAAGGTACAGAAGCTTTATTTGATTACTTTGGTGATGCGGTATTCGAGTTCTCTTTAGATGATGCAATTAAGGCGGGGTATTTGACTAAGTATCAATACCTTCCTTTTGTCTGTGAATTCAATTATGACGAATATCAGGATTACAAAGCGATAACAGCAAAATTACAAAATGAAGAGCAAAGTAAATTTGATGCTGATAATGAGCTGGAAGAGCTATTAGGTGGAGCCTCTAATAAGCTCATAATTTTAAGAAAGGAACTCCAAAAGTTAAAGGATAATAATAAGCTACAACATACTTTAGTTTATTGTGGTTCTCATACTGATGATGAAGGCAGTAGGCAGATAGAGAAAGTACTGGGTATGCTAGGGCATGAGCTTAAGGTAAAAACACGAAAATTCACAGCAACGGAAAGTTTAGAGGAAAGAAGAAAGATACTTGATGAGTTTGCTAGCTGTGAACTTGATGCAATTGTGGCTATAAAATGCTTAGATGAAGGAGTAGACGTCCCTGCTACAAAACAAGCCTTTGTTATATCATCAACTTCAAATCCTCGCGAATTTATTCAACGCAGAGGGCGCGTCCTGAGGCGTTCTCCTGGGAAAGAGATGGCTATAATTTATGATTTTATAGTTGTTCCACCCGCTGGTGAAGAAGTTAACCCTGCACTTATTGAAAAGGAAGTAAAGCGTGGGCTGGAGTATAATTCTCTAGCGGAAAATAAAGAAGAAAATGAGTCTATCCTATTAAACCTAGCTGAACTTCACGGAGTGGATTTATAATGAAAACACATAAAGAAATAATGGAATCCTTGTCAAAAGAAGAAGCCATAATATTACAGAATATAATGACGTTGGAACAGAGTAACCTATATATAAATGATCTGGAAAAAAATAAATCCAAAGAGAAAGAAACTGTCAATAGTGTTGTCAGTTTAATTAAAAAGGCGGTGATTAAATGAAAATTAGTAAAATCACCATTACAAATTTTAGACAATTTTGGAAAACAGAGTCGATTAAATTTTCAACATCAAATGAAAAAAATGTTACCGTTATTCATGGCTCTAACGGTAGTGGTAAAACCTCATTATTAAATGCATTCAAATGGTGTTTTTATGGGGAAACTGATTTTGATACTGGCACAGAAAATATATTAAATGAAGCGGCAATTCAACACGCTACCACAGGTCAAACAATTGAGCTGAATATAACAGTTATGTTTGAGCAAGATGGTTGTTTCTATGATGTGGTGCGGAAGGCAAAGTACAGGAAATTGCCAGACAATAAAGTCGAAGATTTGAAAGCCATTGAATTTAAAATTCAAAAAACAACGAGTAAAGGTGAAACTAAAACTAGTGATACGCCAAAATCAGACATCAATAAAGTATTACCAGAAAGTTTACACCCCTACTTTTTCTTTAATGGTGAGCGAATTGAAAAGTTAGCTGGTGTTAATGAAAGTGGACAGATCAAAGAAGCTATCAAACGTCTAATGGGGTTAAAACAAATAGAGCGTGCTGAGAGGCACCTTAAGAAAGCATCAGCTATTTTTCGGAAAGAGAATGCACAATCTTCAGATCAACATTACCAAACTTTATCGGAAAGTGTTGCAGATCTAAATGAAGAGCTTGAACAGTCTAAAAAAAATCTCGAGCAACTAAAATTGGAACATGAAACCAATAGGAAAAGAAAAGAAGATGTTGAAAAAAAATTAGCGACATTTAACGAATCGAAATTACTACAAGAGCAACGCAACTTATTAAACGACATGAATGAAAAGTTGGAGTTTGCTATTAGTGATAATGAGCGAAAACGTAAAGCACTAATTGATAAAAATAGGGCAGTTGTTTTATCTCAAAGTTTAATAAAAAAATGTGAAAAGTTGGTTGATTTAAATAGGAAAAAAGGACTTTTACCATATAGGGTGCGAGCTCCATTTATAGATGATCTAATTGAGCAAGATATGTGTATATGTGGTCGTAGCATCCATAGTAATGAAGAAGCGTTATCATCATTAACTCAAGCAAAAAAAACAGCCGGAAATGATGAGCTAGACGAAGTTTATTCTGGTGTTTCGTTCTTTTTAAAAAATCAAAGTGAGAGCTATCAGGAATATAGTTTGTCACTGCAAGAACTAAGTGATGAACAGAAAAATAATAGACAAGAAATGGAGTCCAACAAGGGACAAATATCCGAGATTAGCTTAAAAATAGGCTCAATAAAAAATAGTGAAGTCGCTACACTTGAAGAGCGAAGAGATCGCCTAGAAGGTGAATTAGGTGAGTCGAGCTTTAACATTCGTAAGCTTGAATGTGATATTCCAGAAGTGGCAGCCAAACTAAAAAAAGAAAGCAAAGAACTTGAAAAGCTTGAGAAGAAACAAAAAGAGCACTCTCTTATTGTTAACCGAATTACAGCTACTAATAATGTAGCTAGAGCATTCAACGAATTGAATGAGTGTTTTACTGATCAAGTAAGAAACAGCCTGTCTTCGAAAGTAAATGATACATTTGGGAGTATTATTAGAAAAAATGCAAGAGCATATATAGATGATGACTTTAAATTAATAGTTGAAAAACAGTCAAAGCATGGGGAAATCGAAGCCAAAGAGCAATCAACTGGAGAAAAACAAGTTACCAGCCTATCATTTATTTCAAGTATAATTTCGCTAGCAAAAGAGAAGCATGAACAAAATGGCAAGTTCTTTAAAGGGGGGTTATACCCTCTTGTCATGGACTCTCCTTTTGGTGCGCTAGATGATGACTATCGTTTTAAAGTGGCCGAAAGTGTTGCTAACCTTGCAGATCAAGTCATTATTTTTGTTTCAAACTCCCAATGGAACGGTAATGTGAAAAAGGCATGTGAAGAGCGGGTAGGAAACTCTTACCGCTTAATTCATCATTCAACAACAGATTTAGCAAAGAATATTGAAAATAATGAGTACCTAAGATATTCAAATGAAGGTGTCGAGTTTTCGACTCTGGAGGAAGCCTAGTGAGCACGGAAAATAAAAGATTGGACGATATAAGAATACGTCGCCCCAAGGAACATGACGATTTACTAGAACTTTTAAAAAAAGAAAAGATTTTTTCATCGAATAAAAATGCACTAGTCTTTGCTGCTTCCTTGGGTTTTAAAAAGCAACAACGACGGTCATTTGATGAGACTAGTGAGCCAATCATGTTGCGTATATTTGATGATAATACAGATATACCTTTCATTTACGCACTAGCATTGGCGGAGACGGATGACATCTCAATGATGACTAAAGCAAAATTCAAAGAAGCTGTGAAAATTTTCGAAGAGTACGCAAATGGCGGTCTTTCATATATAAAGTCAGTGGTGGACCCTGAAACGGCACTTGTATCAATCGAAGCTATTATCGCCGAGTCAGAACAGAGCGAAGCTGAGGATATATTTGAAGGTTGGTAGTCATACTTACGACTAGATTCTTCATATCTACTTGGGAAGTAGAGTTACAGACATTGATGTTAATAATACTAATGAATAAAACTTGGAAATATAATGTCACATAACATCATACCCGCATCACTAGCGATAAAATCTATGCGTGATAACGGTTATAAAACAGCCGCTCACGCTATTGCGGAGCTAATTGATAACAGTATTCAAGCTAAAGCGAAAAAAGTACAACTTATCTGTATAGATGGCTATACCGTGAATACAAAGAGAAAACTTCAGCAATTGGAAGAGATCGCTATCTTAGATGATGGCATTGGTATGAGCCCTAAAATTTTACAAGAAGCATTACAGTTTGGTGGCTCAAGTCATCGTGATGATCCTAATGGTATAGGTAAATTTGGAATGGGTTTACCTAATGCATCGATTTCTCAATGTAGACGTGTGGATGTGTGGAGTTGGAAAAATGGGAAAACATACAAAACATTTTTAGATGTTGATTTGATTGAGTCAAAAGGGCAAGAATTTGTGCCCGAGCCTGTTGAGGAAGCTTTACCAGAGAGATGGTTGGACGCTAGTAAAGCTCCACAGTCTGAATCTGGAACATTAATCGTTTGGTCTAAATTAGACCGTGTAAATTGGAAGACCAGTAAATCAATTTATACACACTCAGAGCGATTAGTCGGCCGAATGTATAGACACTTTATACAAGAAAATAAGTGTGAAATATTGTTCAAATCTTATGTAGAAAAGGTTGCATTAGCTATAACGCTAGACAAGACGTTCAAGGCTAATGATCCACTTTACTTATTGCAAAATACGTCGTTAAAAAAACTACCTAGCCCGTATGAAGGTCATTCCTTTTTCAAACCGATGTCTAATAAACCACAAGAGATCGAAGTGGATTTAGGAGAAGGAAAATCATCAGTTGTGAGCATCACCTACTCATATGTAGATAAAGAGTGTCATGGAAGTATTCGAGAGCTCGATGATATAAATACAGAAGTAGGTGGAACTGAATGGGGCAAACACTGTGCTGACAACATTGGTATTTCGATAGTACGTGCAAAGAGAGAGTTGGAGCTGACTAAGATATTAACAAATGGTAAGCCCCAAGAGCGGTGGTGGGGCGTTGAAGTCGCTTTTGACCCTGCGTTAGATGAATTTTTTGGTGTAACGAATAATAAACAAGCAGCTGTAAATTTCGAAGATATTGATCTTAAAAAAGAAGCAATATTAAACGGGTATGAAGATAAAGAGGTTGAGTTTATAAAGGTTTTTAAACAAGAAGATCCTTATCGTTGGTTTATGCATAAGATAGTTTCAGAAATAAAGACAAATATTAAACACTTACGTAAAGAAACACCAAACGACAAACGCATAGCCAGTAGTAAAAATGGAAATAAAGAGTTGTCTTATGCTGAAAAAATATCCGACACTGTTATTAAGTCTCGTGTAAATGAAGGGTATAAAACAAAATCAGAAAAAGAAGTTACGAAAATTAGCAAGATAGATCAGATCAGTGAACTTGCTAAAGAGTTTGAGTTTACAACTAGTATTTCAAAAAAAGAAGCAGAAACAAAGGCATTGGAAACTATTGATAATGGTCAAAAGTTAAAGTTTTTAGAGGCTAGGTTAGATAGTAGAGCTTTTTTCGATGTAGTCGTAAAAGCCGGGATAACTTTAGTAACGATTAATGAAGATCACGAATTTTACGAATTTTATGACAAATTACCAGAATCAGATAGGGAATTATTAAAATTATTACTTTCTTCATGGGCTCGCTGTGAAAGTGAAGCGATGGATCGTGTAAGAAGAGATATGCAAGATATTCGTGGTAACTGGGGAAGAATGCTATCTGAGTTTTTCTTTGACTTGAAACCTTCATAAATCTAGTTAGTTTCATTATAAGAAGTAATAGACAACATCAAAAATTGATATTGTCTATTACTTAATGTTAATTATATTCTATCTAATCAGGCCTTTAGGGAAGTATCTCGAATGAGTTACATAAAGAGCATCATCTGATTTAGAGTTGAATAATAAAATATCATACCGGTTTTCATCTAATACTTTTGTAATTCTTTTATATTCTTTTACTGACTCCTGACGTTGATCGCTCCAGAATTTATCTTTATCGATTAAAGATGCAGTTTTAGTATCATATGTAATCAAGTAGCTATAATCTGAAATAGATTTCAACGAGTTCTTTAAAGCGTGATCATAGGCCGTTAATAAATAAGGATAAATTAATTTTATAGGTTTTCTTGAGTTAAATAACTCATGCTTTAAGGCCTTAATGGGCTCATCATTGTCGATACTTTTACAGACTGTCGAAAGTTCAGATAGGTACAACTTAATATTTTGGGTACCATTTCCTTCTTTTGTTTTTTCACCAAAGCTTTCTGATTCTTCAGCCCAAAGATGTTGAGCACAAGTTCTTATTTGCAGCTCTACTAATTTATTATTTTCCTCTAAGACTACGTGTATTGCTCTATATGGTTTTTCACCTTCTCTATAGTCGGTGATTTTTTTTACATAAGATAACTGTCTGATTAAATCGAGCGCTTTTTCTTGTAGCTTTAGATCGCGAACTATAAGCCTTAGCCCCACAATATCATCAACTCTAGATAGATCCATCCCCTTATTATTAGGTCTGCATAGCTTTCTAATTAGTGACTTACTTCGTTTAGACCTGCCAGATAATATTATTCGTGTGTCGTTATCTGAAAAGTGCCTAAATAAAATAGAATTAAGGCTAAATAACACCTCATCAAAGCTCGCTTTATAATTGGCGAGCATTGACATATCATCCTCTGAACGGCTGCCTTTTCTAATTCGCTTTCCTAAGTTCTTTAATTGATTATTTGAGTACATTATTACTACTTAACTGGACTAGGTAATTCGATCTCAGAAAATTTTATTGTCTTAATGTGACCATCGAAGTCAATCCAACTTTCATCTTCACGCACTCTGAGAGTAACTATTTTATCAATCAATTTCTTTCTTTCATCACTATCCCCTCCTACTAACATATATTTTAGTAAATAGGGTGCTAGGCTCTCTTGATGAGTCATAATCATTTTCTTTTTGGTAGGGTCATATGTAACTTCATACCAAATACTATTTGGATTAATTACCTCAAAACCACCTGAGTGATCTAATTTTGAAACTAGTTCAAAGATATCTTCCAGCTGGTACCCATCAGAAAGTAGCATAGCGACAGTTCTAGTTAAGATAACTTGCCCTATAGGTCGTAACAGTAAGTGTCCTTTACCTTCTACTGTTTCTTTTCCTAATTTGTATGAAAACTCTCTAACTCTCTCAATATCTTTATCTTTTGAATTATTTAGCCCTTGGAATACTGGTAAAGTGGCTACAGCATTGAAAAAATCGGACAGCTCTTCAGTTGCATCTATTATCTCTGATTCATCAGGTCTAACGGGAGCTGAACCTTTAATAATGGGGTCCCATTTTTTACTTCTAGCGCCCCCTTGGCTCATATCGAGTGCGCGAAGGTAAATTTTTGACATTTGAAATAACTGCTGCAAGGTTGTATAAACTGTAGACCTCTTTGAAATAGATGTATTTTTCCAGTTTATCCGATCTCCTGCTTGTTCCCTTTTGAAAAAACCATTTTTTAGTCCAACTTTTCTAGCAACAATAGCGTAACCATCAGATTCATTGAGCAATATTTGTTCACCTTTATCAGGGGTTTTAGCATATTTATTAATACTGTAGAAAATATCCCTTATTCTTCTTGATGCTTCCTCTCGTGTTTCCCCAATAATGACCGACGGAATATATTCAACCGTTAACTTTTCAGCTAACACTTTAGATACAAAATT
The DNA here is from genome assembly GCF_050337265.1 of Vibrio lamellibrachiae. Lineage (NCBI taxonomy): Bacteria > Pseudomonadati > Pseudomonadota > Gammaproteobacteria > Vibrionales > Vibrionaceae > Vibrio > Vibrio lamellibrachiae. The sequence continues at coordinate 798,328 of NZ_JAKJSU010000004.1, read as the reverse complement.
TAAATCTAGATCATAATTTTCAGCGATATGATCAGATGTTAATGAGAAACCTTTTGTTGGTTCGCCATTTTTGCCTTTTAAAAATAATGGCCCATCACTTAATGCTTGCAAGCCTCTGATTCCCATGACTCGATGCTGGCCATCGAGTGCGAATACTGTATGGCCATTCAGGTTAAGCATTCCGATATTTCCTGATGTATCCAATGCGTGATACTCAAATGCGTTGCGAAGCGCTCTACCATCAATCCCCCAGTTGTCATGGGATGGGTCATCGACCCAGTTTGGAGATATAACAGCTAATATGGAGCCAAATTTCCTATTTTTATCCGTAGATAAATAGATGGTTAAGGGAACTTGCCTACTAAAGTCTGGAGCCCTCTGCTTTATTTCTTCAGCATTTGCTTCATCAATAATCAGTCTACCAGTTGCAGGGTCGAGACTATTTTTCATTAGAGGCATCTCTGACCCCATCTTTATGTGTCGGCCTATCCAGTCTAAATCATGGACAACCGAATAGGAGGACGCGCTAATTACTTTCCCCATATTCGTGTTGATTTCGCCCATCTCTCCCTTTAAAGAAATGAAAGTATTTCTTTCCTGCTGTAAATCATCAAGCACTGATTTCAATATGCGTTTTTTGCTACGTTCTGCTTTTTCAATCTCAGCCTGAATTTCTTCCATGTTCTCAATCTGATCTGTCACGATTATATTCCTTGTATTTAATTTTGTTCATTGGTGTATTGAAGTCATGAATAAATAGCCTTTCAACTCGGTCTAGATCGTGAGATGAAACTTTAGTGTACCAAAACTCGACTTGATTGTTCATTATGCGCTCGCCAACTAACTCATTATGTACTTTTTGGGGATTAGAATAATCATTAAATCTTCTTCTTAGATTTTCGGTTTTTCCCACATATAGAGCTCTATTGTTTAGAGGCAATCCATTTACTATTTGGTTTTCTATAAGCACATATACACCAGGCTCCGTTGGAATGTTGAACCTAGCAGATTGGTTTAATCTATATTGGTGCCATCTAAACATGACAGTTCCCTTTTTGTTTTTCAAACATTAGCTATATTTCTGCACTCTTACAATTGGTTTTAAAAAACAATAGCTGTGTTTTTTAATTTTTAGTACTTTCGTCACATGGAAAAAGCATTTGTTGCATTGAGCAAGTGTATTTATGAGCATTAGCTGAACAGATAAAAGGGATGAAGATAATTAATTAGGAGGGTTGATATTAAAGTCAGATGAGTAAAGAGGCTTGCTGAGGTTATTAGTATCGATGTTTTATTTGACCAGTGCGGTCTGTTAACCGCACCTATCAGAAAAGTATTACAGTTTTTGAGCTAAGCTAAGACAGCTTTTATGGTTTCTCAGTGAAGCAATCCCATCTTCTATATGCGCGGCCCAGGCTTGCTGATACCCTTTTGTATCTAGCTCTGGGTAGTGCATTTTCAATACTAATTCAGTGACATCACTGGTTTCTCCAAGCCAAGTGTATTTGTCTAATACAAGAGAGCCATCTAATTTAGCTTCTTGACCTTGATAACGAAAATCACTTTCTATAGACCGAAAGAAGGCAATACGAGCGGAGACGTTAGGTGTTATACCCGTGTAACCTTTTAACTTCTTAAGCTGTTCTTCGGTAGAGCGGGTCAGGTTCATGCGGTTAGGCAGCATTATACAGCCTCCTTAGTAGGCTCTTTCCAGAAGTAACCTTGTTTCAGTGATGAAGACTTGGTTGCGCCATCAAAGCAGATTTCATAAGTACGAGCGATATCATCTTGAATCATGCTTGTGTAGTTCTTATCAATCTCGGTATCCGTCGACAATATAACCACTTGGTGACTTGCGGTAGGGAAGTAGTTTTCTACTAGCTTATCTCTGTGGTGTGAATCCAAACGTCCAAGCGGCGTATCAATAATAATTGGTAATTTGCGGCCTGATGTTTTACCGAGTGCTTCGAGGATTGATATAGCGTAAATTTGCTTTTCACCTGCAGACATCGCTTTTCGGTTTATTTTAATACTATGCTCATCGATTAACTCAACATCAAATGTTGCAGGGTTAATGGATGCAGAAATTTTTAAGTCTTCTTTACGAGCAAGTTTTTTATACGAAGCAACAAACTCAGATTCTAGTTGCTTTACGCGAGCTTTAGTTAACTGTTCCGCAAATTTGTCTAGAAGTAGCATTGCATTTTGGGCATTGGCGACGCTGCTGTCTTTACTTGTCTGATCTTTGTTTTTGTCATGAAGCTTTTGAATCTGCCTTGCTGTTTCAAGCGCTAAACGAAGTTCACGTTTTGCTTTTTCTAATAAGTCATGATACTTAATAATCAGTTTTTCTTTCTTCTTATCTAGCTCACGCACATTAGAAAACAGGCCTTGAACTTGTTCTTGTTCTGGCGCACGTGCAATGTTGTTAGACGCATTATCGATTTCATCTTCAACTACTTTTAAGCGAGTTCTAGCTTCGTCAAACCGGCTGAATGAGAGCGAAGACTGCTGGTTCACTTGGTAGTCTATGGTAGCCGCTTGACGGTCGGATATATCAAGTAACAAATTTTGCTGTGAAACATCACCTAAGTGATCTGTGAGGCTATCTGTTATTGCATCCATTGCAGCTGGAGCCGAGCTACTCAGGTTGAATGATAGTTTAGCTCGTAGCGTCTCAAGAAATGAGTCTAATTCTTGACCAAAGTTTTGCTTTTGCTTAATGCTCTGCTCTTGTTTGATTTTTTCAAGCAGTACAAGCATCGTATTTGATGCAAGAGAAAACGGTAAACTGGTTTCCATTTCCATACGGATTTGTTTTTCTAATTCGACTTTCTCTTTTAATAACTCATCAACTTTTAACGTTTCAGCCTCACGGGTTTTTGCCCATGCCCCGCCACTTTGCGAAAGCTTGTTTTCTAGAGTTAGAATATCAGTCGATGTGAGCTTTATTTGAGTAATTACGATATCCGCTTCGCCACGTAGTTTCTCTGAATTTCGTTCATGCTCAATACGCTTTGCATCAAGTGAATCCATTTCTTCGCGGATAGATTGAATAAGCGTTGATGAGCCTTGTTTTTTTAGATAAATACCCAAATCACTTTTTAGCTTACCGATTACATCTAACCCAAGCAGGCGACGTACAGCTGTCTTCAGTACTGTTCCAGATTCATCCTCGGCTAGGTCTGCTATTTTCTCACCATCAAAAAAGAAAAGATCTGCGATACCTGTGGGAATTAATTCATTCAAAAAGCCTTGGCATTGTTCGTAGTTAAGCTCTGGTATTTGACGGCCATCTTTTTCTAGGCAGAGGTTATCTTTCTTGTCTTTCTTCCATCCTCGGATGATCTTGTAAGTGCTTTCTTCTCCGTTTTGGCTGTACTTGAATTCTAACTCAATTGAGGCATTATCTTGAACACCACCGTGGCCAATGCCTTTATGAATGAGCTCATTGAGAGCTTCAACATACTCACCATTAGAGAGGATTTGCCCAAAAGACTGGCGTCCAAACAGAGCTAAACGTACAGCGGTAAGGATAGAGGTTTTACCGGCACCATTTAGCCCACCAAAGAGAATGATTGGGCGCTCTGTCCCTTCAATAGGGCCTAATTTACTTAGTCTTGCTGGAGCTGGACGCAAATCAATCTCATGCACTCCACGGAAAACACGAAAATTATTCAATGTTAATTTTGTAATCAGCATAATTTACTTAAAACTCTTTCTGTAGCTGCTTGTCGATATCGGTCAGTTGTTGGTTGTATCGTTCAATTTCTTGTTGATGAATATCAAACTCGGCTTTGTTTTGAAGCAATTCGTGCTTTTGTTTGATTTCTTCTAGGCTTCCCCAGTCTCTTTTAAGAAGTGAAGCAATTTTATTGCTAATACCACTACGACGGCTTAGGCCTTCCATAGAAATTTCGAGCTCTATAAGCTTCATGATCATCTCAGGCGTGACGTCAAAATCTTCACTTAACTCTGTGATTAGCTGTGCATCACCCTTGCCGAAACTTGCATTATCATCATATACCCAATCGAGGTCATAGCCGTAAACATCTCTGAAAATAGTAGGTAATGAGTCGTCCCAGTCAGGCTCGTTTGGATCGTGAATCCATTCTTGGCGAATAGCATGGAGTTCAGGCACTGTGATCAGCTCAATTTCACGACCTTCAGCTTTATATTTTTTATCAAGCTCAAGTAATTCACGTAACCATTGGCGACGATATTTTAGCCAATATGGGCCAGGAATAAATCGGATTAAATGCCAAGCAATTTCGGTTGGATTAGGGTGAGCAGCGGTACTCTTGACTAGCTGATATGAATAATGTTCAAGTAAGTGACCATCTTGATACAGCTGAACTTGGGTTTCATCATCAGAAACGTCAAGGTGTTGCCCTTCATCTAGAGTAATACTGTTTTTTACGTCTTCTAGAGTTTTTAGCTTTCCACCTTTATAGGACGCTTGGTTTGCAACTCTCCCTGTTCGACGCTTAAAGTTCCTGTATTCATCTTTATTTTCTGGAATACCAGTTTTAGCAAGCTCATCTCTGAACGTTAACAAGGGTAACATCCAGTCTTCACCATTTTGGATAAGGCTTTCCATTGCTCTATCTTTGGTTACTACCGTACAAGTCCAGCAGCCAAAGCGAGAGTTACCGCATGAAGGTGTTGTTTCGTCGATGACTAAAGGACACTCGCCTTGTCCTGAAGAATCTTTATATAGATTCCAAAGAATTAAGTTCTTGCCACCCCAAGGGTTTTCCCATTCTAAATCGTATTCGTTTTTCCAAATGTTTTTAATGCCAAGGGCTGTTTTTTTTGTTTCTAAACGGCAAAGACGTAAAATTTTCCAAACGTCATCAACACCCCATGTATCAATAGGTGTAAAGATAAACGCGTTTGAAAGCGTTGTATGACGGGCCAAACGTGACCCCTCTATTTTATGCTTTGCAATAACCTGAGCACGGGAGGCACTTTCGTCACTACGTGAGCCTAATACCACGATCACTTCGTCAAATTGAGAAACTTTAGATTTGATGAAATCACTCACAGGGTTAATTTTCATTCTCTCAGTGCACCAGCGGAAAGAACGTGTTGGTGCAGGGTAACCTTTCCCCAATAGGCTAGACCAAAATGTTTGATCTGATTCAGGTACTACTTTGTGGCAAGTAATCGGGAGATTATCGCGCTTGGCGCCTTTGCTAATGGCATCTAAAGAATTGTTTATATGGTTAACAACAACTGGAGTTTCCACTAATGTATCAGAGGTCACGACAAAGACAGGTTTAATGCGATCTTTCTCTTCAAGTCCCAGGAGCGCCATATAGACAAGGCTCATGATTGCTGAGGAGTCTTTACCCCCGCTGTAACCTATAACCCATGGCCTTTTGTCTGCACAATAGACGCGCTGAACATCTGCGACGTAATGGCTCAATTTGTTGTTTGCGAAATCTTCAGAATTAATGAATTCTTGATATTCATCGGCGAGATCTTCCGCCATTTGTAGCTCGTGTATCATGATAGTTGCTTCTCTAGAGCTTTTTCTTCTGGGGTTAATGGTAACCCGAGTTCAATTTTTAAAGCGTTGGCGGTTAACTGAATATTCATAGTAGATTTACTCAATTTTCCGAGGTTCATGCTACGCTTTATCCATTCCGGATTGGTTTTTAGCCAGTTTACTTCTGATAACTTTTCCAGCTTCCCTTTCCAGTTATTAGGTTCTTGGCATAGCAGGTGTTTGCCTAATACACCTATTGCATGCAAACCTACACCGTGTGCATGTATGTATTCTTGGCGCAGTTGAGCGGGTGACACTTCTTTGCTTATTACCAACTGCCAGTCCTTGATGTAGCGTGTAACTTCTTCCCAAAATTCAGCTGCTAGCTTTTTCTCTTCTTCCGTAAAACCTTCTTTTGGCCCTTTACTTAAAAGGGCTCGAGTTGATTGTTTAATACTACTAAGCGTGAAGAGTTTATTGGACTTAGGACTGATATTAGATTTTTCCATTTCAGTTAAGCCAATAAATGGTTTAACGCTTTTCGCCAACTCACGTGCTAATTCTGAACTTTCATCACGGTGATCGTATAAAGTGCCTAATGATGGACTCGGTTTGACCGCATATTTGTTTAGGTCAGCGAACATTTGCTGGCTGCGACCTAAGCCTTCATCGATGAAGAAAAGAACTGGAATATTGTCTTGTCCTAAGTCTGGATTCTCTCGTAGAGCTTCTTCTATTGCCTTACGTCGATGCTGACCGTCATTAATCAAGATTTGAGCATCCATAGGAATTTTGAGAGTTCCTAAATTGGGAGCACCTTCATAATCATCAAATGATATATCAACGCCGACAGATGCGGTTAACGCTGAAAATACGTATTCTTTGGGGTTATCTAATAAGTATTTAACCATCTCAGGAATACGAGTTTTGTTGAGAGTCCTTTGCGCTCGTAATTCTGGCGGAACATCATCTTCGTTATAGCTGAAAATCTTAGGGATGATACGCAATGGACAAGTCGCAATGTAAAAAGGGCGTCCCGCTTGAATCCCTCTTACTGCAGGAAATGAATAGCAGTATCCCGAATCTTGGTTTTGCATAACATACCTTATTAGTTTGTTAAGATGATATGACATAATTTTAGTTGGTATGTCATTTTTGTAAAGTCTGGTATGCCATAAATGACAAACTATTCAATTTGGTATGTTATGTAGTGGCTGGAGATTACAGAAAACCATATGGGTATGCCAAATTAATCTGGCTATTTTACACAAAGCTATCAGTAATATCTATCGTTAGCTAATCAAAAATCAGTGTGGTTTCCAGTCGCTATCAAACCCTTGTATTTCTGCCATGTCGATAAGTGATTCAATTGTTTTTAGGAAGCGAGTTTCTAATTGATGAGAGTATTTTTTTAGCTCAACTTCTGTACATTTTAAGCCAATTAAGTGGTCTTCAATGACTGATTTTTTGTTGTTTGTTATCGCATATTGGATAGCGTTTTTTTGTATTTCTACAAACTTGTTTAGATATTGCTTAGAAGGCAGGTTATTACTCTTAGCTAGATTGGTTGAAGGTATAATTGGTATGAGGTTCCAATGTTGGTCGTGACCGACATAGCTCCAAGGTATAAAGTGGTCTAGTTGGAAGTTATCCGGTGTGATGGGGGTATCAGTGAAAATACAATTCAAACCATTATGCAGTATGTAGTCGTTCCAAAACTTCCTCTGTTTAGTTAGAGTTTCTCGATTTAGCGGCGGGGATATTTTACTTGTTATTGCTGGTGTGTTGGGGTTTCTACGTTGTAAGAACTGAATCCAATTTAACTCAGCCCAGCTTTCTACTATTTTGTAGTTCTCCTTAAAGTATCCTATCCATAATGGGTGAACTTCTAATTCTACGTTTTTAGATGTGCTTTCAGTGAAACGATAAATAGGTATATTTAGGTCAAAGTTTTGGTTAGCAAGCTCAATGGTAAGCTGATTTTTTTTGTTATCGGCTTTACCTTTTAGGCCTTGTGAAAAGAAAGGTTGTAGGAGACGGTATGGTACATACTTCTTTAACTCGATGGCACTAGAGTTTTTAAAGTTTTGCTTAATCAGCTGTTTAGCCTTGGAGAGTACTTTGTCGTTGACTAAAGATGTGTCCAAGTCTTCTAAACCAACTGATTGAAGATGTTGCGACATCATATCTTGTGGTCCGAAACTTAACTTAAAGTAATGGTTAGGATACAGAGATAAAAACAGCATCCGTTCACACAATGATTCTACAGTTATAGTTTGTCTGGGTTTGAACTCTGTTTCTTTGAGTGTTTCTATTAGAGCTCTAAAAAATAACAACTTATATGAATTAGTTGTTGTGTCAAAAAGTCTTGCTAATGCGGTTATATTTAACTGTGGGTTTATTGGTAGCATAGTTAATAATTACTTATAGCTCAATGGGTTGGTGTACTACTTTAACGCAGTTCAGTTAACACTGACAATCTTATAGCCTTTTACTCTCTTCTCCTCTTTTCCTAGCAATACATGATATTCCATCGCTGTAAGTAAACTCTCTTTATCAAAGTTATGTTCGAGCAGTTTGGCTAATCGCTTATCAAAGCTCTGTTGTTTTTTATAGCTTTCGTGCTTGATTGGCATGTAAAGGTGCTTATTGAGTAGTGGGGGTCTACGAGCTTCATTTACATAATCGAAGAAGTCTATGTCCTGATCGGCCATCTTGATTTTGATTCGCTCAACTAAAAAGGGTACAGACTTTTCAAAATCATCATAAGCGGTCAAGGTGAGTTTTCCTGATGTGATGTGTATTTTGATTAAATCTATCTCTTCATCTAGCTCACCATACATTTGCAAGCCAGAACCAACATAAACTCTGAGTAACAGTGGCAAGTCATCGATGTAGTCTTTATGGAAAACTAAGGAGTGACCTTCGTTCATTAAGCTAGCATCTAGTTGTTGATTAGCTTTCTGGCATTGCTGAAGGATGAGCTCTGTGTCGGCTATAGCAAATAATAAATCTGTAGCGAGGTTCAATGCTGTGTTGTACTCACCAAATAGTGCTTTGATATCTCTTTTGAGTGCTTCAGGTTGTTGTGTGTAAGGCTTGCGCTTTTCAAATAGGCCCATCGTGAAATACAGTAATAGATCTTCCTTACGGTTTTTCTCAGCCTGCTCAAACTCTTGGGTACTGTACATTTCTTGTAGCAAGCTAAACACTTTTTTATGTGAACCAATCAGTTCACGTACCACTTCCGAATGATCAAATTCTTCATTAGCAGGAATACGCCCAAGCTCAAGGGTCTTACTCCAAAAGTCATTGAAGAGATCCTGATGCTTAGTGATGAGTAACTTCGCTTTGTCTTTTGCCTCTATTGGTTCAGGAGAGGTGAGCTGATTCCACTTATGATAACGCTTGTATTTTTTTTGTAGGTATTGCTGTTCTTCGAGTTTATCTTTGAAAATGTAAAAGATACCCGGAGCAACAGTAATCGCGTCTTCTTGCAGGCTTCTTTCTATGTACGCTTTTATCTCTGATTGAGCATAGTATTTTTGGAAGGTGTTACGCGAGGTGATCACTCCATCTTTATAAGATTTGAATTGTGCAATGTAGCTCTCGTTCGCAAGCATTACAGATACGACTAATAATTTGTCTGCTAGCTCCCAAGCGCCAAGCAGGGCATCAAGGCGTTCGTCTTGCTCTTCTATGACATTAAGCACAAAACCAATATTAACGATGTCGGATTTTACTTTGTCGTTATCGGGTTGAAAGTTTGGGTCCCATCCCAACGCATCGAGGCCATGAGCTTCGAGTTCTCTTAGATCATCTCCACGCCCACACCCATAATCGAAAATAGAATGTTCGCCTTCAAGGTAGCCATATTTCACAAGAGCTTTCATCGGCGCCGATAGTTCATGTCTCACAATTGCTGTCTTGTGCCTGTCGATACCATTTTCTTCTTTACAAATAACAGCAGAGCTGCGAAATAAGCGTCCATCCACCAGCTCATACCCATGGTGACCAATTAAGTTCTCCCATGATCGCTTAAACCCAATCAGGCGGCTGTTCTCATAAAGCCCGGCACTTTCTCCTTCTTGTGTTAGTGAGATAAAGTGTTCGTAATATTCACTACTCGGTAAAATCATGGTTTCTTTTCTATGTAGAATCGGTGGGTTTTCAGATTCTCCGTAGTCTGTGACTTTATGACTGAGTTTAGAAAGGTCGACGTTTAAACTCTGCTTTAAAGCAGGGTAAGAGTCGGTGTAGAAATCAGGGTAGTTCAGTAGGGATAGACGGAAATCTTTTTTGAATAGCTTTACGAGGTTCCAGTTGCTGTCATTTAAACTAACGGCTTTTGCGACAGCAGGGATGAATTGAGCGAGGACGTCTGGAAGAGCACTAAAGGCATCTCTATGAAGGTAAACTGCATCAGGCAGTTGTTTCCCCACTGTAATTTGTGCAACTAACTCTGCAAACAGTTCGTCGTTCATTCCTTGTCCTCTCTGATGTTTTTTCGATTATATGTCATCGAAGAAGGTCTGTGTGGCGTTCCCTTTTGCACTTTTTGTATTGATGCGAACTCCATCGCTTCGAGTTTTTCGAATCAGTGCATATTTTGAATTATCAGATCCGATACTGATATGGATAGGTTTATCCTTGGCATAGAAATACAGACGGTCGAACTCTAAGTTTTTACAGATAAATTGTGCCACTTCATCCATACGTTGCTCATAACCTTCAACATAAAAATCACACGCTGCACCATTACGTTTGCAAATACGATTACCACGTGAGTTGAGTTCCATTGATGCATGTTGGTCAATGTTGGGCGCCATATCACCTGGGCTATTTTTTAAAATCCACGTTAACAGAGAGTGGCTTGTATACCCGTAGGTTACCTGTATTTCTCCAAAGAATTGAGCGACAGGTTGCAACACTCGAGTAGCTAAAGATTGCAGTTCAATCTCAGAATGTACGTTAACTGCATTCGTTCCCGAATAAGAAGGGTGTCGAAATTGATACCAATCAACCACTTTTCCTTTCATATTTCCGCCCTTAAAGTTTTTCTTATTACTATATTTAACGAACGATAACCGCAAAATCAACTTTGATATTGGAGTTAATTTATAGTGTTCATTCTAGCCTTAATCTGCATTTTTATATTGGGGTACCTTGCTCAAACTAGCGGTCTCTGCATGGTTAGAGGGGTAAAAGAAGCAGAGAAAGGATCGCCAATGTTTATTGTCGCGATTGTTTTCAGCGGTTCGCTAGTTTGGGTTTCCATGACAATCGGATGGATAGTTGAGGGCCGAACTATAGTTGCTGCTTTTTGGCCTAGTTTATTTTCACTTGTCGGAGGCTTTTTATTTGGCCTAGGGGCGGCGATTAATAGTGGATGTGGAGTCTCAACAGTAAGTCGTTTGGCTCGAGGTGAGTTGGTTATGCTCGCAACGGTAATAGGGTGGTTTGTTGCATGGCTGTTTTTTGCGCCAGCTTTGCCTAACGAGCTTAAAGGTGGTGAGTTGGTAATATCCGACTTTTCAAGATATGTGTTCCTCAGTTTTCTAACTATCATCATTGTGGTCAGTTGTTGTTTTATGAGTGCGACTAATCGAAGACTATGGATTTCAATGTTAGGTATAGGGTTGATGGCTGGTTTTGTTTTTTTGTATGAGCCACATTGGACACCAAGTGGATTATTAAAATCAATGGGGGGCTCATTATGGCAAGGACAACCAGAAGAGTGGCCCAGAATCGAGCGTTTTATATTAGTAGCCTTACTTACGTTGGGAATGGTCAGTGCAGCTCTTGTTACTAAATCATTTGTGCTTAGGACTAGCTCTTTGACACGGATATGGAAGCACTTAATCGCAGGTGTACTTATGGGCTTAGGGGCAGTAATGGCTGGTGGAGGAAATGATACTCAGCTGCTAGTCGCGATGCCGGTTCTCTCACTGGCCGGGCTATCAACGGTGGTATGTATAATCCTAGGCATTTACGTAGGAATTCTTCTCTTACGATCTAAGAATGCAAAGTCATAATAACTCCTTTTTCAAATGTTTGATTAATACCGTTATGCATGGGTAGTGTGAACAATACGATGAATTCTGTGCTGCTTTAACTGATTGATATTTGGAACTGTTCCATCGCATATTGAGCTAGGCGCTGAGGTCATTTAGACCTTCATTAAGGGAAAGTTAAGCACTACATCTGGAAATCATCCAATAACCGAGGCATATCGTGAAGGCAGTATGTCTATAAGCATGACGTTCTGTTACAGCATACACACGCTGATACAATTCCAGTTCGGAAGTAGAAATACCAACGCATATTAAGCTAGGCGCTGAGGTCTTCTAGACATTCTTTAGGTGACAGATAAGCTTTACTCCTGCAGCCATCCAATAACCCAAGTCATATCGTGAAGCAGACGATTACGTTCTGCGTAAGCATATGCAGCACTCTGAGATCAGTTCTAGTCCAGAAGTAGAAATACCAGAGAATATTAAGCTAGGCGCTGAAGTATTAAAGACGTTCTTTAGCTGACATATAAGCTTTACTCCAGCAACCATCCAATAACCTAAACCATATCGTGAAGCACACGATGACGTTCTGCGTAAGCATATGCAACACGCTTATACAGCTCTAGTTCGAAAGTAGAAATATCAAAGCATATTGAGCTAGGCGCTGAGGTCTTCTAGACACTCTTTAGGGGAAAGATAAGCTTTACTCCTGCACCATTCAATAACCCAAGTCATATCGAGAAGCACACGATGACGTTTTGCGTAAGCATATGCAGCACTCAGAGATCAGTTCTAGTCCGGAAGTAGAAATACCAGAGCATATTAAGCTAGGCGTTGGCTTTAAAAATGTCGTAACAATAGGTCCTGAGTAAGAAGTTAGGGTGTTAATTTGATGAATCCCCATGTGTTAGTAAAATTAATTATCAATGAAATAGAACATCCTGAAACACCATGGTACAGCATGAATTAAACTTCACAAGCGGTTGATTTAGAATTGATTTTTCAGGGTTTACAATGTGCGAATTCATTTGGTATCGTAAATGAAAGAGCAGGATTTCATCATGAAACGTTATGTATCAAGCACAATGAAGGGTTTTAAAAAAAGTCAGCGTTCAATTCTGAGAAAGCACAATACAAGAGAGATAACAGATGATAAAAATGTCTACCCAATTTTCAGTTCTGGGAATATATACACTTCAAAAGAGCTGACTTTTTTTAATTGTGAAGTGGCAATGAAGAAAGCAAAACTAGGTGCAGGTAAGCGGGCTTGCAATATTAACTTTTCTAAGAATGCCGATGTGATCGTGGATAACGTTGTCGTACTTTCACGAGATCAAGTTATGGTTGTGCAGTCGGAATATTCATCTAACTGGAAAGACAAAATCATCGAATGCTGTGAGGAACTCGCAAGCAGTATTAATAAACATTTCGGGTTACTTTTGATGTCAATTGATTTTCATACTGATGAAGGCTATTTCAGAGGTAAGGAATTTATTGAAAACTTTCATTTGCATATGACTTTTTTCAATTTTGATTTTGAAAAATTGGTGCATCCATTTCGTATGATGGGAAAGGAAAAAATGCAAAAGCTTCAAGATATTACAGGGGAAGCTTTTGCTGCACTAGGTTTTGAACGTGGAATATCCAAGGAAATTACTGGCAGGGAGCATAAGCAGAAAGCCGAGTTCTTAGCTACTCGTGTAGAAGAATTAGAGGCTGAATGTAAACGAAAGCAGATGGAAATGGAATTTCTTAACATTTCTTATAATGAAGCGTTGGAGCGGTTCAATACGTTGAGAGATAAAGTGAGCAAGATTGAAAGCAAGGTTATCCAAGTAGAAGAGGAGCTAGGAGAGAAATTTACTAAGAACTTAATGTTAGAGCTTGATTTGGAAAAAAAGAATAAAGAATTGAAGGTCAAAGAATCGAACTCGAAACAAGAGACTGAAAAAGTAAATCTACTTAGACTGCAATTAACGAAACTTAAAGGTGAGTTGAGCCAGGTACTAACCGATAGTGAGCAAGAGATCCGGGTATTAAATAACACTAAATCAGAGTTAATCGTTACCAATGAAAAACTAGTGCGTTGCGGTAATGAATTAACAATAGTTGAAGGTGATCTGTCAAAGTTGAGCGGTAAATTAGATGATGCAAGGCAATGTGCTAACCCTAGAGAGATAGCTTTAATGATTGAAATTGAACGTATGGATGAGGAAATTAGCGATTTGCATAATAAATTGTTCCGCTATGAGTGCTCGGTTAATTCTAAGCTAAACGAAGAGCCGCGGCTGGTGGAGCGCAACAAGGTTAAACCAAAAGAACCAGACGGTAATAAATAATACATTATTCAGTCATTAATGTATTTTACTAGCTCTAGAATCAAGGACCTTGGTCTTGTGACTGAATAGTTTTAGTCGGCTTTATTTAGCTCGATAATGCCCCGAAAGGATTAATACCTTATACGAGACTAAAAATGGGGTATTACAAAAATTTAGCCATAAACCTGCTGGCAACTAAGAATGAATTCTGATCGGTTGCCTAAACCACTTTTGCTCCATAGTGTGCCAGAGCTAATTGAGCTTGTACTTGGTTGGTTTGTCACATGACTTAGTTCGACTAATACGTGTAGCGTAGCTATCCCAAGGTAACCTCAAGTTTCTATGGGATAATGAGAGAAGGCAGTCAGGAAACCCCCGTATTGTTTTCTCTGACATTTGTTTCTGAATCAGTCTTATAAATATTGGCCTTCGCAGAACTCAATAACTTCGCCAAGAGGGCAACCAGCATGTGCATCTGGTACGTACCAGTTTGCGAGTAGTTTTAGCATCTCAGACCTTGTAATCCCTTCCACCATCAGCTCTGCTAATATCTCGGGGTAATTATTGAGTAGATCGCCAGCGAAAAAATATTCATGACATTCTTCTTGAGCAACGACCTCAAAGGCAGAGACAATGATGTATAGCTGAGAATCCTCGTCAATTTGGGGGGCATCGATAAGTGCCGTGTTTGCAGCAGTGACAAAGTTGCTCCACGCCTCGCGGCTGAGCATACCTGCAGGAGCAATTTCTATAAATCGACTACCAGGGAAATATTGCCCCTGACCAAAATCTACATGTGGAGTGCCGTCTACCCAGCACCCATCTGAGCCTAAGTTAGATATCTCAACCTGCAGAGTGCCACCAGAATTAATGACGAGGTATGGCTGGTCCGCAAAAAGTTCATTGTGAATGCCTCTCTGAATGCTACCTTCATAAGGGAATTTGTTAGCTATTGATTTTCTGAGATATTCTAATTCGACGATGATATTGTCATTGAGTTTCAGAGTTTGGTAGGAACTAAAACCCAGGGATTTAGCTAATTGCTGTTGCAACTGAGATAGCGAGAACGAGCTAGAAATAATGTCAAATCTGTTCCGTAAGTTACGGCATACCTTTTTGAATTGTGCAGGTGTTATAATAATTGCGTCATCAGATAATTCCATGAGTAAACCCTCGAAACACAATGCAGCGCGAATAACTATCGGTGCTATTTATAATGAGTGGCGAGATTGTGCTCGTTGTTTAAGCAGTCTATTCACAATTAGAAAATTTTTACGTTGCACCGAAAATGTTGGTATTCTAAACCACTGAAAACAATAGCTTATAATAGCCCCGAATTCAATGCCGAACCACGACATTTTCAATATTCAACCAACAGGCATCATTTCTTTTAAAATGAGAGTAGTCTGCTTGAATCCTAAACACTTTCTCGGACTGTAGTTGATCTGTTGTTTTGTACTTTCTATATCCTCGTCACTGACCGTTCCGAGGTCTGTCCCATTTTTTTTCGTATAGTATTAATAAGCCATTGGCACTTTCAAACGAGTTTTACCCTCTAAAATAGTGATAATGGCACCAATACCATGCTTCCCTAAAACGGTATCATTCCCCAAGCTAATCCGACTCTATATCTTTGTCTGTAAAACCAAACTCAAAAATGTCCAGAAGTGTGTAGAACCAGAGACGTGGTCGCTTTGGGACAAAAGCGCCTTAGAATACACCCTCTAAAACTACTACTGATAAACAAGTATCCCCATATCAAAAATCTGATTTTCTTGGAGACCATGGACGTTTGCTAGGTGGTTAGTCAACTTGAATGTTCAGATCTTGGATCATTTGATCAAGCGTGATGCCCTGACTCTTCAATTTACTTAGTGTCGCTATGTCCTCACAGTAGGGAAGCACCGCATCGTTTAACTGGTGATACTTGTTGTGGTATTCCTCTCTTTGGGCAGCTATCACTTGCGTGCTCTCAACTGCATCGGTCAGAGTCTCTGCCATATCTAGAGCGGTGATCGCAGTGTTACGCCACTCTTGGATTGTGCGGCCATCTAGTTTCTTGTTAAACATGCTCTGCATTCCTCTTTGGCCAGTTTTGTGTAACTGGGGGTTAGGGTGGGGTGTTTGATGTGTGCATTATAAGGGCTTTGGGAGAAAGTAATTACCATTACGCGCCACTAGCGATTGTGAAATGTTTAGATAACGAAGATTAGCTGGACAGTGGAAATCGAGAGGTGGTTTAGTTTTATGCTACGTATGCCTGCGTGAGGCCTTTTGGGAATAGTTCTGGGACAAAGCGAGCGGGTTGTGAACTGCAACGTTACTTAAGCTACTGAGAACGTTTCAACTTTGTGTTCTTTTTACGTTTTTTGGAGTCAACTCCCCATGGCTGCCAATGTTGCTTACCAATAGCTTGTGCACTGTATCCATGGGTAACCTTTAGACCTAGGGCCGTATTAATTGCCCATAACTGGAAGTTAGTTGAACCATCGCTTTTAGGAGATACCATCATTCTAGTAAATGATTGTTTTACAACGCCCAATTTTTTCTCAGCATGCTCCTCTGGGGAATCGAAAGCACTTAATACACTGCCGCGCCATACATCCATTAGGTGGTGTTTTTCAATCGCTTCGTAAAGTGGGGCTAAATCTATATTCTTCATAGTTGTTTTTACTCAGAGAATGATTTTGGGACAAAAGAGCCTTAGTTTCCCATTGAGAATCTAACATCAAGTTCTTAAATGAATTATAAACTCTATTTGGTGGCGTAAAATGGTAAGTAATTAGAAAAGTAGATATGTACACTATTTGGAAATTACCTGCCTCATTAGGAGCTGTTTGTGAAGTTTAAACTGTTGAGTGTTTGGGGGATATCAACAGGAGCCTCCATATTAGATATTTCGGAAGAATACAGGAAATTAGCCTTAGCAGAGGCAAAATCCCTTGGGCACTATAAATGCCCCGATAACTTATGGGAGCGGCTTCATACTGAGTTTCCAATATTAACTTACGCTGAATGTAAAAAGAAAAAACACTATAAAGATAAATTTTTCAATCAGTTAAAGAATGATATTGAGGAGGAAATATCCCGTTTATCCAAGTTGTATGGCTCTGAAGTTAAAGCGCAGCAAAGAAAAAAGAACGAACTTAAGCCGGGATCGAAAGGTATTGCGAGAGCCGTAAGTCATAGACCTCGTATCGGGCTTGGTTTGGAGCCTCAAGTAGTCATTCCAAAGGTAAGAGCTAAGGACGTTGTAGTAGATAAACATACAAACGCTGAAATGGCAAAAGATAAGCATATTTTGTATGCCGCTGGTTGGAGTTTAGAGGGCGCATTTACTAAGTAAAGCTTCGGTTTGTAGTCAATTCGAAATCGAATCTATATGGGGCAAGGCAAGTTGAAGCATTACTGCTACATCAGGCGTGTAATAATTCAGACAAAAGTTGAACATGTTATTTTTTTCACTCTGATACACCTCAGAAAACGGCATGAGTTTCACAACAACGAGAGCCGTCATTCGGCACTCGACACGAAAACGCCAACTGAAATGTGTGAGTTAGTGGCTTAAGTTATTTAAATTCGGCTGAGTCATTATAAACCTACTTTGACGAGGTTACAAAACCCCTCAACTAGCTTGAAATCAATAATTAGGTACTATATTAAACTATGTGGTTGGAATATAACGATGAGCATTGAGCTGCCGAAAGTATTTTTTGACAACGCTATTTCTAAGTTTAGCGATGCGACTAAAGGGTATGTAGAGTTAAAGACATCTCAAATTGAGTTTAAAAATGAGTTCATTGTTAAATGCAAGCTGAAGAGTGACTTGGTTGCAGGATATGAATTAGATGTTGTTGAGTTTAAGTATGGAATTTCGATGTATCCTGTTACCGTATGTATCTTTGATAATGCCATAGCCCAAGAGGTTGGAGTACAAAATTTTGAGAGTGTATTTCACTCTAGGTTAACATGTGGAAGTAAAGATGAATTCTTCAATTTAATAGAGTCACTGTTTTTGTGTGACACATTCATAAAAACAGTAAGTCAACTTGTCAATTTAGCTCAAATTAAGAGAGCAAGATAATCTGCATTCAAACTTTTGTGTTACAGCGATAGCGATTGGAATGAAACATAAAATTAAGTGGCCCGATCTATTCGAATTACTTTGCAACCAATCACACCTTGCTGCTGATGAGGGTATTTATGTGATCAATTGGCCAATTTTTGTAGACCCAGCCACTTTAATTAGTAGCAGTCATTCTCTCGGTAGAGACCACCATGTAATCGTGTGGCCTGACTTTTTTAAGGTTGCACCTGACATCATAAAGTGTCAAGGCTACATAATTGATTGGCCTTATTTCTTCAAGATAATAGAAGAAGATGATGCAACTAATTATTCATCAGAAGAATACAGATATTGCATTGAGTGGCAAAGTTTAGATTCACTAGTTTCATATGAACCAAAGAATAGTGTCCAGTATGCGTCTAGTGAAAGACCAAAAGAAAAAAACACTCTTGTGACTAAAAAATTAACCTTGGTCAAAGACTTTCCTTTTGAAGAATCGGTCAAATATAAAGGCTTTGATGAGCAAGAATGCTCTTACTACGATAACAGCGATAATCTTACCGGATTACAGTATGTGTCTGGCCATTATCGTCGACTAAAAAATGGCACCTTAGTTTATGTCAGGCCTCATAAGAGAATTAGATATTAATTCAAACCTGAAGCAAGCTTATTATGTAATGACATCGCTATTCGGGACAGAAGCGCCTTAGCATAATTGCCCTAAAACGTTTGTGTCACAATGTGTGCTAGTGAGGGATTGAATTTGATTTCAACTTCCGAAATTAGACTTACTTTTCCTTATATCTTGAACTCGAACTATGTGACCCAATTCACTATGCCACTACACTAACTGGAATAAGCAATATTCCATAACTAAGAGTGAACTTATTTAAAATTGCCTGATATTAGATATTTTCCTGACCTTGGATAAACATGAAGTCATTAACCATCGTTTCACTAGTACTACTTACAGCATTTGGTGGTGCTGATTCAACAGACGGAGCAACAGGTGGTGACTGAACTGAGAACCCTGAATAGTGTGAGTCTGAGTGTTATGAAACCACTAACTAATGCCGACACCCTAGAATAATAGCCCCCGGAGTTTCAGTTATGAGCAAACTGACCAGTCAGTTAATTGATACCATAGTGTTCTACAAAGAATACGTGTTCGTCAATGACGTTGCGAAATCCATTATTTATGGCGACATAAGCAGAGTAAGTGCATATCTAAATGTCGACTATGAATGCGTAAGTAAATATATCGATTTTATACCAATAAAGAAGCAAAAAAGAGAGTGTGGACTTGAGCTGTGGGTATATGATAGAGATAAATCACAAAAGATAATGGAAGATTATCAACTTAACTACCAAAGCAGGGAATCTCTAGAAAAAACCATCAAAATATTAATTAAAACCAATCAAGAAATAGACCCCAAAATGGTAACTATTGTCAAAGATATTATTCAGCCATATTTAGATACAGAGTCACCGTATTGCCACTTGAGCTTAGGTAAGTGCCGCTGCGCGGCCATCGAAAGAGATAGTACACGGAGTGGCGTTCTTGAGGTGCTAAAGCAAGATATTATCACAGACAGTGATATCAAAGACTATGTGACGAAGAACCCGGAAACACCAGAAAAGAAGCCATTTGGAGAGCCACAATCCAAGTTCCGCAATGGTACTTATGGCCTTCACGGTATGGAAATCAATAGCTGGCATCGATAGTAGTTATTGGCTCAGCTTGGGGGCAAAAGCGCCTTAGATTAAATATATCTACAACGCCCAAACCTTGCTAGGTTATTATTTTAGAAAAATAACGAGCGGCTTATCATGGTCAGTAAATCCCGTTCAGTGTCGACATATTGCAATTGTATACTGTTGACTTAGTTGATCGTTAAGTTCTTAGGGGGAACATTGGCTCATATCATAGATACAATTCGCAACCAGACAATTTATGGCGCAGTAGAACAGCTATTGGAAGCTCACTGTGATCTGCTATCAGCAATAAATAACTCTGATACTTTTACAAATTCTACTTTGCATTGGGGGATACAAACTAAAAGATTATCAGTTGATCTCACCAGTGTATCTAGCCCGCTAATTAAAAAAGAGTCTGAAAAATTTGTTGAGTTGATCAATATTCTCGCAACTGTCGAACGAACTATAGATGCTTTAAATTGGTGTGCAAGAAGTTATCCCGTTTTACAGGTTGATCAATGCCACCCGGCAACCAGTGACGATCCTGAGGGGAATGATATAGTTCTAGTTGATAATGATGGAGCTACCAAAGTACGTATAGAAGTTTGTGATGTAGCATCTAGCCGAGCGGGTCAAAATGGAAAGGAAAAAAGTGATTTAAGTAATCTAGGTTGTAGCGTCTCTGTTCCCAACGATGGGGTAGAACGTTTCATAGCAACTTCAGAGGAGTTTGCTTCTGCTTTGAACTCAGTCAAACGCAAGTGGAAGAATTTACATTACCGTTATGAGTTCTACTCCGTAGCAGATACGACAACAATAATGCTTCAGGTTCAAGTTAACAACATTTAGTAAGCAGTTAGTTTTCAGGTTCGTTCTTTGCTTTTCCTCAGCCTTTATGACTTGGTTAGGTGATTAGGTAGAATACAGTAGAGGCTCATTGGGATAAAAGTGCCTTAGTGTACGTAGTCTATACAGTCATCTATAGATACGCGGAAATGCAACATGATTTGAATTAATGGAGTACATTAGTCACTTCTGAACATTGTCTCTGGTGAGCGTTGTGAGCTTCCCAGCTTGTTCCCTAGCTCAATGGTAGTTGAGCAGCATTGTAATTATTTGATGGTTAATTATGGTCACAGCAAATACAAGTCTAGCGAAGCGCAGGCATAATGAAAAAAAATCGTCTTTTGCATCATTCGAATCGCAGAATAAAAAAATGTCAAAACAGACATTACGAAATAACCGTCTTGCTGAGTTTATCGTTGCTTTGATGAAGGGAGGCTGGAGCAGGGTAGACGCATTGAAAGCTACTGCAACTAAATTTGAATTATCCGGCAATCAAGTCCGCAGTGGACTGCATGAGTATATAAATCGTGCAGGTACGCTCCATGGGAACGCCACAAATCCAAATGAGGTTGAGGCTCTTATAGGCAATATGGAAAAAACAAGTTGAACAAGCATGTATAGTTATAGACAAATAATCCTCTGTTAGTTCAATCGAGAGTGCTGTGGGACAAGAGTGCCTTAGTGCTAATACTCTAAATGGCTTTTCTCCAAAACGTGCCAGAGAAAGATTTGACTTGGTTTTAGCTCCTTCGATGAAAATTGGATATGCACGAGTTAGCCTAGAAGATCAGAAATAAGATTAACAAATCAATTCTTTAGAGTCTGCAGGTTGTGAACGAATCTATATCGAGAAATGTAGCGGTAAGTCAAAGCAACGTCCTGAATTAGAACGTATGATTGATGCCCTACGGGAAGGTGATATTGTCGTTGTATAGCGCTTAGATAGGCTAGGACGAAGCCCTTGATGGATTTAAAGTACAAGCGATGCTACTCGATGTATCAGTGACCAAAACGGAAGCTGCTAAGCACTTTAGTGTAAGCCATCCGACTCTCAACAAAGTACTAGCTAATTATATAGAGAATAAATAATGGATAATGCACAACAAATAAAGCTAATTGCTAGTGAGGTTGTCGATGTACTGGAAAATGTGTCCAATACTGCTGAGGAGTTTGCAAACAGATCAAAAACTTCTAATGGGCAGCCTCAACTAGCAAGTATCAACACGTTCACTGACACGCACGCTGTTAATAAGATGCGTAAGATTTCTAGCTCTAATCAGGCGGGGTATAGTGCTCTTCAGAATGAGCCAGCTATTGCAAGAGTCCTGTATCATGATGGGGTTGACTCTAAAATACTCTACATCGCGCGTAAGAGTGCTCTCAAATTAGGTGGAGACATAGCACTAGCTAGTTATGATTCCCCACTCGGTCATTTAGCTTCACTACAAGTTGGTGATGAGGAAAGATTAAATATTGGTGGTAAATCAGTATTATTAGAAGTGTTAGAAACTTTGACACTTAAACCTCAAAAAAGCACTAATGGTTGGGATTCTTCATTTTCTATTTTTACATCAGAAGATGAGGAATGTAGAACGTATGAGCCTTCTTTACGTCGATTATTCGAAGAAGAAAAAGATCTATCCGATACGTCTTTTTTAGATTCGCTGCTTAGTGGTGGTGATTCTTCAACTGATTTTACGATGGGTGTTAAGCACCAAGTTCGTACAGCAATGAGCCTTAGAGACCAACCAGTCTTAGATAAATTTCAGTCAGAAATTTTTCGCTTACCTTTAGACAGTCAATTAATCATTCTAGGACCGCCTGGAACGGGTAAAACGACCACACTAATTAAGCGCCTAGGTCAAAAACTCAATGTTGAATATTTAGCACCTGACGAACAAACCAAAATCAAGAACTCAACTGGTGGAGAAGCTCAACATAAAACTAGTTGGATCATGTTCACACCGACAGATCTATTAAAACACTACTTGAAAGAAGCTTTTGCTAAAGAGCAAGTACCTGCATCGTCTGAACAAATCAAAACTTGGGGAACTTACAGTAACTATCTAGGGCGAAATGTTCTTTCCATTTTACAATCGACAGGTAGTGGTGGTTTCGTCAAAAAGGATGATAGTTACCTCAACTCTAAAGCATGTTCTAATCTGCCTCAGTTTTATGAAGATTTTATTGATTTCCATAAAACAGCCGTCACGAAAGAGTTATTAGCTAGCGTCGAGCTTCTTAACAAGCTTGAAAGTGCAGATCTAAGGAGCATACAGTCCGCAATAGAATCGGTAGTAAAGTATTTGGAACAGGGCAAGCTAATTGCTTTCTATGAAAGTCTTGATAAGTTTCAAGATGATATTCAAGTACTCTTAAAAAAACAGAAAGATAGTTCTGAATCATTACTACGAGGGGCTTTAGCCTATCAAGTAAATACAGATAAAGGCTTTATTTCTGATTTGATTGATGTGATTAATGATTGGAAAAAGAACAAACTGTCTGAGTTAATCATCGATGATGAAGATGATGAAGATGATGAAGATGAGCAAATTTCCACTCCGCAACAACAAGCTTTTAGCGAATATAAGAAAGCTATTAATGCATTAGCGCGAGCTAAATACCTAAAACGAAGCCTTCCAAAAAGTGGGCTACCTAACACGATCATACAGTGGCTAGGTTCTCGACTACCTGAGACCAATAAACTTCAAAATCTTGGCTCATTAGCCATTCAAATGCGTGAGTTAAGGAAGTTCAAAAGTGCTGAGTTGAAGTATTTAAAAAATACATCAAAACACTATAAAGCCTTTAGGAAATCTGAAGAAGTTTCTCAAATTTGGTTTGATAATCCACCTGTAAAACCTAATCATATCGAGCAAGCAGAGTTGGATGTGATTATTTTAAGTAAGCTAAAAATCGCAAGAGAACTGCTTAATGAAAACTTCGTTCGCCAAAGAGTTGAGTCAAGTTCTTACAGTCAACTTCAATTGATTAACGAAACATTTAGAAACCAAGTATTAGTTGATGAAGCGACTGATTTTTCACCTATTCAATTAGCATGTATGGAATCGCTAACAACGCTTTCTATAGGTTCTTTCTTTGCGTGTGGCGATTTTAACCAAAGAATAACTCAGTTGGGAACTAAGTCCTCGGAACAGCTCAGTTGGGTATCGTCAAAACTAAGAACTGAACCGATCAACATTGTTTACCGCCAAAGCAAATGCCTAAACGAGTTCGCCAAGACGCTTCTTCAGGAAATGGGCGGCAATGTTGAATATAGCGGGAATTTACCAGATAAATCGAACCATCAAGGTGTTAGCCCTGTCTTGTTGGAGAATGAGCGTGATATTTATAAGCTTGTGCGCTGGTTAAAAGATAGAATATCTGAAGTTGAACAGACAGCAGATACGCTACCTAGTATTGCAATTTTGGTGAACCATGAAAATGAAGTTAAACCATTAGCAGAAGCTTTAACTGAAGAATTAGAAGACTTAAATATTAGAGCGGTAGCTTGTAGTGATGGGCAGTCCTTAGGGGAAGGTAATGACGTTCGAGTTTTTGATGTTCAGCACATTAAAGGGCTTGAGTTTGAAGCTGTATTCTTTGTAGGTGCGGATGTATTAGCTGAAAGTCAGCCTGAACTCTTTGATAAATACCTTTACGTTGGTGCAACTCGTGCAGCAACTTTTTTTGGGATTACTTGTGAAGGTTCGACCCCAGTATTAATAGATAAATTACGTTCTTCTTTCCAAGAAAATTGGGGTTACTCGGTAGTGTGATAGATAAGGGAATTTGGCCTGCCATATTTAGGCTGGTCGCATGATTACGATACTAGAAGTCATCCGGAAAATCAGTGTGCTCTATAGTTCGCAACTCGCCTTTGTCCAGAACCGTCATAGACTGAATTTTTACACGTTGTGATTTAACTTGATGTTAGTTCTCTCTATTCGCTTTAAAGTACCTAATCCCTAGCACTTTAACTAAATGGCCGAACTTACCAACTCACTACAATGGTATGAACTAGACTGTTGTTGTCGGTAGAAAAAAGCCACCAGCAACACTGGTGGCTTTAAAGCAAATCAATGAAGATAAGTTTGCTTTTTCTTTGATGATATTTGTTCAATAATCCACCCTGCGTCGAGCAGGGGGGCGCCCCGTCGGAAATGCAATAGAATATCAATCGCACGTTCAGATAAGTGATTAACATACCCTTCCGTTAAATGGCAATTGAGATGTGTCTCATGCTCCCAAATCTTGCTTCGGATTGATGGTAGGTATTCTCGGACCTCTTCCTCGGTTAATCGGTCGAAGCTTTCAAATGCAGTAATATCTAGGCAAATACTGGCGGTTTGAATCTCTATAGGTGTCACGTTCATCATATTCTCCAATAGCTAATTGAGTATATGTGGATCTTTCCACACTCGAGACTAGGATCACGGTTAACTAATGAAGAGCAATTTATACTCAAAGAAATGCAATCTAGTCTGGAAGTAAAAAATATACCTTCCTATAGATTAATATTAGTAGGTAGCTGTATATTCGCAAATTAATTTAACCTATAGGAGATTATAATTTGATTTTTAGGACTAAAGTGATTTGCCACTTATCTAGGATTATGGGTGAGAAGCGCTTAAAGATATCAATAGTCTCTAGGGACACTGGAATTAACCGAGGAACGATTACTAGACTTTATTACGATGAAGCTGAAAGAGTAGAGTTGGATGTGATCGGTAAGCTGTGTACCTATTTAGATGTCCCCATTGAGGAGCTCCTAGAAGTACAGACTTCTGATGAGGGTAATATTTAACTAGTCTACAAATTAGGCTTTATTGGGTATGACTGAGCTTTTGTTCTAGCCATTTATTTGGTTACAGTCGCTGCTGTCGATGTTCTTCAAGCCTATTATTCAAGACTTGCTCCCACAGTTTGAGCCCGTCCCGTTTCTCGTCTAAATACTCATAGCGGTCGTAGTGCTTACCGGATACATCGCTGATAGCGTGACCTTGAATTCTGTCACGAATCTCCTTGCTGATTTTGAATTGACCACCCAGTGTTTTAAATGTGCGTCTGAAGTCTCGACCGATGAAGTTCTCTATCTCTGTATTCCGTTTATAGGTCAATATAGCTTGAGCTAACGTATTACTGGGCATAGCTTCGGTTGGTTTGGTTTTTTTATGGAAAACGAAAGGACTATTAAATGCATTGTCTGCTTGGCATTCCTGAAGTATCCCCATCGCCGTTTCCGTGAGAGGAATTACGTGTGGCTGGTTTGTTTTAAAGACTTCAGCTCGAATCGTTAAGGTTCTATCTCTAAAGTTAATATCGCTCCATTTAGTATTCGCTAACTCGTAGGGGCGCTGTCCACCCAAGTAAAAGCAAAGTCTGATAAAACGTCGAGTAGAAGGCGCGAGTTTTAAGTCGTGGTAGCGGTTGTTCATGTCATAGAGAAGCTGAATAAGCTCTTCTATGCTGAGAAAACGATCTCCGGCTTTGTCTGCATAAGTTTGCTTAGGAATAGCAGAGATAGGATTGTACTTAAGAGAAAATTTCACATTTGAATTATTGCTGGCGGGATCGTTGTCGTTCTTTAATCCAAATTCAAAGGCGGCGTGCAAATAGGAACGAAGCTTATTACTTTTAGGGGCATAGCCTTCTTGGATAGGAATGCTGAGTGCTTCCATGAAATCACTGGGCTCAAACTCCTTCGCCCTACGTGTCTTATCTACATATGGGTAGATATTGCTGATGATTTTCTGCTTATCATCTTCATAGTTTCTTTTGCCACGTTTGCACTTGTCTAGTGTATACAGCTCGATTAATTGCTCGAATGAACCTGAACGCTGTAATTCTTGCGCTAAGTACTCTTGTTCTGACTCTTTTTCTTTCAAGTAATCAAGAGGGTTTATACCTTGTGATAGTAATTCGCTATATGACTCAGCCGTTTTTCTAGCTCTAGCTAAAGTGACCCCTGGAAATCGCCCGATAGGAATAAAAACAGCTTTTGAATCTTTGAAGTAGCGAAATTTGAAGGACTTTGCTCCGGTCGGTGCTACTTGAATACCTAAACGACCTTTTCCACGCTCAGCTGTTTTATCCCAGACGTAGTAGGGATTTTTCTTTGCTGGTAGGGCATTGATCTCTACAACTGTCAGCATCACTTATCTCCGGTATTGGTGGTTGAGTGAGAATTGCATGGTCACTTAATAATCGAATATTGGCGGTTTATAGTCAAGTAACTAGTCAAGTAAGGATGGAATAATATGGAATAGGGTGAAACATCATGAATCTTGACTTATGTCATGATGCTATCTATCTTGTTGTAATTGTGGTGTAAATTCGAGTTTTAATAGTTCGTGATGTTTCACTGTGTTCGCGACAATCATCTCTTCTAAGGATGTGGTCAGAGGTTCGAATCCTCTAGGGCGTGCCATATTCTAAAGGCCAGATAATTCAATGAATTATCTGGCCTTTTTCGTTTCTGAGGCCAAAGACAAAGTAGTCAGTTGATTACTACTAAATCAATTGAGTTTGACTGACATAGTAAGTAAATCTACCTCGCCTATACCTACAACGGCAAACTGCTTCCCCAGCATAACTCCAGCGTTTTCTCGACTATACTAAAGTCATCATAAATTGATGTGTTGGTGTACTCGTGAAAAGGTGCCTTGTCTTTATCAGCTTTCTGATGATTAGCGCTTGTAGCCCGGAGCCTGTGAGTTATAACCCGACCTATTCGAAAACATCGGTACGTACCGATACTGTCTATATTGTCGGCGTTCATCCTCTGCATAACCCGCAGCGCTTGCATGAGGTATTTTCTCCCCTTATGAAGTACCTCAACGACAATAGTGATGGTGTTACGTTCAGATTAGAGGCTTCGAGAAACTATGCTTCATTTGATAAAAAGCTAGCGGATAAAAAATTCCATTTCTCTTTACCTAATCCGTTTCAGACCATCAATGCAATCGACGATGGATACCGTGTTTTTGCCAAAATGGGAGATGATCAAAACTTTCGTGGCATTATTCTTATCCGCAAGGATAGCGATATAAATACCCCCGCCGACTTAATAGGCAAGCCCGTTAGTTATCCTGCACCCACCGCGTTGGCCGCCACGATGATGCCTCAGCTTTACCTTCAACAAAATGGTGTCGAGGTGATGGAAGAGCTCGATAATCATTACGTTGGCTCACAAGAATCCTCCATTATGAATGTTTATCTAGGGACAACGGTCGCTGCTTCTACTTGGCCGCCACCGTGGAGAGCCCTTAGTAAGGAACGCCCTGAACTCGCAGAAGAATTAATAGTGAAATGGAAAACAGAACCCTTGATTAATAATAGCTTTGTAGTCAGAAAGGATATTCCTAAAGCAATGGTCGAGCAAGTTGCTGAGTTATTGATTGGTTTGCACGAGGACAGTGAAGGACAAAAAATCTTACAGCGCATTGAGCTGTCAAAATTTGAGTTGGCGACGGACGAAACTTATCAAGTGATTCGCGATTTTATAAAGACGTACGATAAGCAGGTTAAAAAGATAGAGCAATGAACATAGCGCTGAATGACGGCAATAGGCTTACTTGGTGGCAAACGGTATTTACCAAGACAGTATCTCGCCAGCTTTTCTGGGGGGTAGCGTTAACTCATGCCATTTTGATGACTATCTTTGTGATTGATTTAGTCGATAAGCAGCAGCAGTTTTTATACGAGCAAAGTAAAGAGCAATCTATTGCCTTAGTAAAAACGTTGGCGGCAAATGGGACATCATGGATCTTGGCAGACGATTACATTGGAATGGAGGAGGTGATCAACTCCCAGTCGCTTTTTCCAAACTTAAACTTTGCTCTATTTACAGATAACGACAACAAGGTGTTAGCCCATAGTCAAAGAGAGCATGTTGGTCTTTTCCTATCCGATGAGACAAGTGTAAGAATGTTAGAGGGTTCACTCAGTACGCTCATTCTATTTGAGAGTAATAATCAGATAGATATTGCGACTGCTGTTTTTGTTAATGGAGAAAAAATCGGTTGGGCGAGAGTGAGTTTAAACCGAGAACATATCGTTGATAACCTGCAAGTCATTAATAGGAATGGCTACTTTTATATGCTTCTAGCGGTAGCGGTAGGGAGCCTTTTTGCAATATTGCTGGCACGTGGTCTAACTAAAGCAATACGTGTCATGACTGTTGCGGCAAATGAGGTTCGAGAAGGGGGTAGAGAGGTTGATTTTGATGTTCAACGCATCGATGAGCTTGGGGAGCTGGGTCAAGGATTTAACGACACAGTCAAAGCTTTGGCTCAAAATGAAGCTGCGTTAAAGCGTTACCAAGAAGGGTTAGAAGAGACTGTTCGTGAGCGTACTTTAGAGCTAGAAGAGAGCAATTGTGAATTATCTAACGCCAATGAACTTATTCTGGAAAACAACGAGCAAATCAAAACCTCGTACAAAAAACTGAAAGAGATGCAGAAGCAGCTTGTTGAAACAGAAAAAATGTCTGCACTTGCTTACCTTGTCCGGGGGATTGCACATGAAATGAATACGCCTTTGGGTATCGCTTATACGGCGAATACATGTGTGGGAGATAAGATTGCCGAAATAGAAAGCTACTTATCCCACGATGAGGTATCAAAAGATCAATTATTGGAGTACTTAGAAGAAGCAACGGAAGCGGTTCAATTTATAACTAAGAACATTGAACGTTCTACTTTACTCGTTGGGCGATTCAAGGAGTTAGATTCCCAGCAATATGATACCCAGCCTGAGCGATTAAACATAAAAGAGTATGTCGAAGCAGCTCAAATAAACCTCCACGTTGAAGAGCTAGAACCAGCTATAAATGTAAATGTCGATATTGCTAGTGAGCTCTTTGTAATGGGAAATGGAAAGCAACTTGAGCAGCTTTTTTATCATCTTTTTGAAAATTCAATTACTCATGCCTTCGATCAGGTAGACGACAGGAAGATCAATATCAGTGTTCATCACAAGGGAAGTAAAGTTGAGTTATTGTATCGGGACAATGGAAATGGAATGGCAGCAGAGCAGGTGGAGCAGGTATTTAATCCGTTTTATACCAGTAAGCTGGGTAAGGGCAGTAGTGGCTTAGGTATGAGTGTTGTCTATAACATAGTTAAATATGGCTTTAATGGTGAGATTACTTGCCACTCAAAACTTGGTACAGGTGTAGAGATTAAAGTAGTGTTTGATGTAAACAGCGATACTGACCAATGAACATAGTAAATTGTGTAGGGTGTTTGTCCTAATTATGGGTAGGTCAATCTATTGATTATCGTAAAGGCACCTCACTAATGTTTGAGGAGTACAATAGTCAAAAGCGTGAATATAAGCATATGAAATGGTTTTTTACGTTTTGGTAACGATCTAAGTCATGGATTATTTATCGATAGGATATTAACGAAAACTAAGTCTGTTTTCTGTCAATCATTACGTTTTATCGATTCATCTTGGGCTTGTATGGGTATATAATTTACTCGATCTAATAATTATATCATCACGAAGATAAAAATATAGCTACTGAGATATTAAGTTAAAGTGATTAAGAGAGTATGTACGTGAAGAAAATGGAAGCTCCACATGATATGAAAATAGGGGCTAGATTCAAAACAAATAGGCATGGCTATGTGACAGTGGTTGAGTATTATAACACGCATACTGTTATCGTAACGTTTGATAATACCGGGAATATACGCTCAATCAGCGCTGCTAAATTACGAATAGGGCAACTTACCGATCGCGATGTTGCACCAGAATCTATTATGATTGGCGAACAGGTTGAATCAGTAAAGCATGGGCTGTTAACGATTACGCAAGTGGAATCAGACAATATTGTTGTCCTTGTTAATCGTGAAAATGTAGAAATTCGCATGCTACTTCCTGCGGTGCAGAAAATGAAAGATAAAGTTGAAGATGAAGTCAGCGAATCAGTTATCACTCCGTTACCGACCTCTTTAAGCCAATTAACTAAAAGAAATAAAAAGACGAAGGATGTTAATAGCATGCTTAAAAAGATGCTTACAGATTACGGAAAGTAATAATCGTTAACCTTCTATTCGCTATTCATAAAACTCTCTCCGTTTAGATAGCTCCCCAAGGCGGTCTAATTCCCATTGTGAACAAAGTTTCATATTTTTGTTAAAAACCTAAGTTTGATCAAGATCTCAATCTGAAATTTACTCACTAGATTTGGTGATCTTCATCACAATCCCATCCTGGGTTTGTGATTGAAGTCGCGCTTGGTGGGTGGTGTTTCGCTTATTATGCTCTCACACAATAAGAGAATGAAATTTCTCAAACATTAAATCCAATTGAGACAAATATTATGAAAAAGATTCTTGTAGTTTGCGGTAACGGCCTTGGTACTTCACTAATGATGGAAATGGCAGTTAAAGAGGTGGCTAAAAAAATTGGCTTCGAAGCTGAGATTGATCATCAGCAGCATCAAGTACTGCGGATATTTGGGTAGCCGCAACAGACGTGGCTAACCAGTTAAAAGAATCAGGAAAAGAGAATATTATTAGCCTTAAGAATATCTTTGACAAGGCATCGATTGAAGAACAACTGAAATCTTTCATGTAGGGTTATAATTATGCAAAACTTTTTCGAGTTCATGCTTGGTTTATTAAAAGAGCCAGCAATTATGGTCGGCTTAATTGCGTTTATTGGATTGATTGCGCAGAAAGCAGATGTATCTACAATATTGAAAGGCACAATTAAAACCGTAATGGGTTTCCTAATATTAGGGTTTGGTGCGGGTGCTCTAGTTGGAGCACTAAATAACTTTTCAATTGTATTTTCTGAGGCGTTTGGAGTAAGTGGTGTTATTCCTAATAATGAGGCAATTGTCGCACTTGCCCAAGAAGCATTCGGCTATGAAATGGCCTTAATTATGTTCTTCGCGTTTATCGTTAATATTATTTGGGCTCGTTTGACGCCACTAAAATATATTTTCTTAACTGGTCACCACACCATGTTTATGTCTATGCTGGTAGCCGTTATTTTATCTACATCAGGCATTACAGGCACCGCTCTCGTCGCCATTGGCTCTATCTTAGTTGGTACGCTAATGGTTGTGATGCCAGCTCTAGGCCAAAAATACACTGAGAAAGTGATGGGTACCGACCAGCTTGCTATCGGGCACTTCTCAACTCTTTCTTACATAGTTTCAGGTTTCGTTGGTAGTAAATTTGGCGACACGTCGAAAACAACGGAAGATATTCAAGTACCAAAGAGCTTAATGTTCTTGCGTGATACGCCAGTCGCTGTTGCAACTACGATGTCTATTTTCTTTATGCTTGCGTCTGTGATCGCGGGTGGCGAATTTGTAGAAACAGTTTCAAGTGGCCAGAACTGGGTCGTATTTACAGTCATGCAGTCACTTATCTTTGCTGGTGGCGTTTATATCGTACTGCAAGGTGTAAATATGTTGATTGCTGAAATTGTTCCTGCGTTTAAGGGAATATCGGACAAACTGGTTCCTGGTGCTAAACCGGCGCTCGATTGCCCTATGGTATTCCCAGTTGCACCAAACGCGGTTCTAATCGGTTTCCTATGTTCTTTTGCCGCAGGTTTACTCGCAATGGCTGTTCAAGGCGCTCTTGGCTGGACCATCATTGTCGCAGGCGTTGTACCTCACTTCTTCGTAGGTGGAGCAGCAGGGGTTTACGGTAACGCTACTGGCGGCCTACGTGGCGCGGTGCTAGGTTCGTTTGCTCAAGGTCTGTGTATCTCTTTCTTACCAATGTTGCTACTTCCTGTACTTGGTGGTTTAGGGCTTGAAGCAACAACGTTTGCTGATTTTGACTTTGGTGTAGTTGGCTTAATTCTAGGGTGGATTGTTTCATGAGCCTATTTGATTTGATTGGTAACGAAGGTGTAGTGATCAACTCTGAGAAGGACTTAACGGTTGATGCCGCACTGGAAGTGACATGCTCTTCACTGCTTGCAAACAATAAGATTCAATCTAGTTACCTAGATGCAATCAAACAGAAGCACAAAGATATTGGCGCTTACTATGTTCTAGCACCAAAGATTGCCATGCCTCATGCTCGCCCTGAAGATGGTGTAAATGAAGCTGCTCTGCAAGTAACGGTATTTAAAGAAGGGGTCGATTTAGAGTCGGAAGACAACGGTGATGTCTACCTCTCTATTACACTTGCTGCAATGGACTCTGACAGTCACATTAATACAATTATGGCGTTATCAGAATTGTTCCAAAACGATGACGATATTGACGCCATCATCGCAGCAGATAACAAACAAGATATCGTTGATATTCTCAAAAAATATTAGTCCCCCAATATTTTGTTCACCTTTCTCCTGAATAAGGCGATAGCTTAGGCTATCGCCTTTCTTGTTATCAAAAATAAGAGAATCTGTAGGCTTAAAATAATCCCTTCTTTTTGACTCTCTGAACATGCGCCAATCGTTCATTGAGATCAATCACGGGAAAGCTCTCTTCTTCTACTGTCTTTTTAAGGCTTTGAGTCTGGTCTGAGCCTATTGATTTTGTTAATGAACGAATCAGTTGGTGTTGGTCTGATGCCATTTTTTTTAACTCAGTTAACTCTTTTGCCTGCGCGTTAACCATATCAATCAAATGATCATTTTGGCCTTTAGTCGCCATAATAATGTCTGAATCAATATTGCTGATGTTATCTACATTGCCCTTTGTAGATGATTCAGGGATGGAGGCGACGTGCTCACGGGTTAAGGCTGCTTCTTTCGCTACGCGATTACAGATCGTCGTCGCTAAAGTTTCAAATCGCTCCGCATTTAATGCGTCATGACTTTCTAGATCTTGATTTGAAAGATTATACCCGAGACCTTGTAACGTTTTTTCCAAAGTAAACCCTGTGATTTGCTGCTCTGTCAGTTGAGCACTTAAACGTTGAGACAACTCAGGGTTGAGCAAATGTAAAAACAAGCCACTTAAATATATGTTTTTATGAATGTTTTTAGCTTCGTGTAGGGCTAGTCCACTATCTTCAATTGAATCAGAACATAGCTTTTTCTGTTTATCCGCAAGCTGATGGAGAACCTTACTTGCGTACAGATCGGCGGGGTTATTTAGCGGGTCGAGGTGTATTGAATAGCTTATTCGCTTTAGTCGATCAGACATTAACGACCTCTTTAACTGGCACGTCATGAGCTGGGAATTCTTGCTCTGTTAGTTCGTTTGTTGACAGTTCGTTAGTTGATAGTGAAACGGCTTCTCCATCTGCATGGTAAAGGCACAGCTCGCGCGCAAGTGCTTCTTGTGGGTTATCGACTAAGATGACTTTATCACCTAAGGTGCCATACGCATCTTTGATTGCAGGGTAGATTAAGCTTGCGCCACCACCTACAAGATAAACCCGATTAGGGTTTTTAGAGAACTTATTCGCTTCATGAGCCACCTGTTTACCAAGCTCTTCAATTTTGGTTTCAATTTTACTAATGATAAGAGATATTTGGCTTTCATCGTTGACGACTTCACGCACAAAATCAAGATTATCTCTTTGTTTGATTAGCTCATTGGCTACCAGATAGCTTGAATCACTGTCAGCGGCGGCAAGGTATTTACGAGCAACATCGGTGACCATTGATACACCGATTTCATTGTTACCATAAATGGCCGACACATCATCAAATTCACCGACAATCACTCCCATATCAAGTGTAGTTCCGCCAATATCAATAACCAGTGAGCGGTTAAACTGACTGACAGATTGCATCAACAAAGTGGATAGAACTGCAGGTAGACTTTCTGGCATCACTTCGACATCGACAATATCAAAAAGCTGGCCCTTATTGAGCTCAATTTCACGCATAAGGTTGTCACGTTTACGAGCAATCTTATCTTCATTTTTTTGGCAATCTTCAGCGTCGTAATATTCTGTGATAGGTAGGGTGACAACCAGTTTTACAGGGCCGGGTTTAATGCCAGTTTGAAGTAGCGCATGATGAACAGAAAGAAGGTTCAAATCGTCATATTGATAGTCAACATGGGTAGTTTCTAGTGCTTTGTCAGACGTCATGTCGTAAGTGTATTTGGTGGCGTTTATCGTGTAGTTGAATACTTTTTTGTCTTTTCTTAATGCCGCACTTTTCCAACTTTTACGGAACGAGTTTGGTGAGATAACTGTGCGAATTTCACCATTTTCAATCCAGCTAATTTTTACATTGGTTGAGCCGTCATCAACAGCAAACTTTAAAGGGGTCATGAGGTTCCTACTTCTATTTTCAATAAGGATTTTTCAGCTTTCAAGGAGTAGATAAAAATCTTAAGGCAATGGCAAATCTATCAAGCAGCATTTGAAGAAGAACGACATAACATGCAAGTTTTCAATTTAATTTTTAAGTTACTAAGATAGCTGGTCGTAACGGCCTGCGGAAGAAGTGAGAGGAAGATTATAAATAGTAGAACTAATTTAGGCACTGTAATAAAAAGTTAATCTTAATGTGGTTGAGAAAGTTTCGGAAATTCATCATATTGTAATGACACTGTCACAGAAACTCGGAGCGTATATGGAACAACATCAAGAAATGATTCAACCTTCAAATTTCGGCGTCGTTAGCCGCACTTGCTTATTTTCACTTTTTTCAGTACTCACTATTCTTTTTGCTATTGGTTAGCAAGATAACACCGTCTAGAAAGCAGATAAGGAGAAGCCTATTATGAATGCATTGTCATTATAGGTATCTTCTCTCTAAACCTAATTAATAAACGTATTTCCCTTTAGTTTTCAGATCTCATAGATGCCATTTGCGACGTTTGAGCTTGTTCGCGCTGCTTAGTCCATTCGTATATTTTCTGTTTAACGAGTAACTTATTAACCGGCTTCGTTAGAAAATCATCCATACCAGCCGCTAAACATTTTTGCTTATCACTGACCATGGCATTTGCTGTCATCGCAAGTATGGCTATATCTTTATGATTCTCACCAGCGTCACCATCTCGAATGTGTTTTGTTGCCGCGTATCCATCCATTTCTGGCATCTGACAATCCATTAGAACTAGATCAATATCAGGACGTTCTAATAAAATCTCTATCGCTTCTTTTCCGTGTTCAGCGATAGTCGCTTCGAGGTTAAATTGATGAAGTATTCCTTTGATGACGATTTGATTGACTCGGTTGTCTTCAACAATAAGTATTTGAAGATTCGGGTTAATCGGTAGGCTCTCTTCTTCTGCGGTCTCTAAACTAGAGAGGTAGTTGTGTGTAACTAGCGCATGATTTCGATCGAAGTTATCGGTCGCGATGACATTGAGTGCGTTGAACAGATCTGAAGTGGTCGCGGGTTTAGTAAAGTAGCCGGTAAAACCGCGTTCTCTATATTCATTTTGGTCGGCAACAGCATCCATTGAGGTCATCATGATCAACTTGATGGATTGATAATCGGGATGTGCTTTTAAAGCCTGACAAAGCTCGAGTCCATCTTTACCCGGCATTTGCATATCAAGAAACGCGATGTCAAACATGTTCCTATTAGAACGTTTTGCTCCATGGCATCGGTCTAGTGCTTGATCGTAACCATCTGCTTCTAAAACATGTGCTCCCCAATGTTGAAGCTGCTTTTTCAACACTTCACGGTTGATGGCGTTGTCGTCCACGACTAATATTGATAGCTGGCTTATATCCGCTTTTGGTAGCACCTGAGCTGAGCGTGAAGATTTACCGATAACAAGGTTAAAATCAAACCTGCTCCCTTTACCTATTTCACTGTGGGCGCACACGTTGCCCTCCATCAGAGTACATAATTTGCTCACAATCGCTAATCCAAGCCCAGTGCCGCCGTATTTTCGAGTCGTCGAAGCGTCTACTTGACTAAACTTATCAAATAGACTGGAAATTTGATCTTGAGGAATACCGATACCAGTATCCGAGATTGAACCATATAGACGCCATGTTGAGTCAGACTCTTCAACCAATTTTGCCTCAACAACAATCTCTCCTTCTTCTGTAAATTTGATGGCGTTGCCGAGCAGGTTAGCAAATACCTGCCTAACTCTTGTACTGTCGCCCATGACTAAACTTTCATTGACTTCAATGGTGTTTAAAATAATTTCAATACGGGGTTTATTTGCGTTAGCGGCCATTGATTCGCAAAAATCACCCAATAGGCGTCGTAAGTCAAAATGGTGTTCGTCAAGTTCAAGTTTGTCCGCTTCGATTTTGGAAAAATCTAGAATATCGTTGATGAGGTGAAGAAGAGAAACTGCGCTTGTGTGAGCCAAATAGGCTTGATGGTGTTGCGTTGTACTGAGATCGTTATCAAGTAATAAATCCAGCATCCCGATAACTCCATTCATTGGTGTTCGGATCTCGTGACTCATCACAGCTAGGAATTCACTCTTGAGTTTTGCAGCTTGTTCAGCTTCATTTTTTGCTTTGATTAACGCGATTTCAGATCGTTTAAACTCGGTGATATCTTTAATAATACCTGAGAAAATAGTGCCTTTCTCAGTCTCAACTCTTGCGACAGATAAGGTTATTGGAAAAAGGTCACCGTTTTTTCTTTTTGCAATGAGCTCTCTTCCTGACATTCCTTTTTTATTTTTATAGTCAATAATTTTAGATTCACCCGTATGCATGTAGTGATTCATATAACTTTGATGCTTCATTGCATGATCATCATCCATCAGCATATTAACGGGATGGTTTAACACGTCGCTCTCTTCGTAGCCAAACATGGCTTTAGCCGATTGATTGAATGTAAGCATTTGTCCTTGTCGATCGATGGTTATAATGCCGTCAGCAGCAGTATCGAGTATCGATGTCAATCGAGTACTCGTTTCCACTTCCTTTGCCATTATTTTTTCTTTTTCAGCTATCTCTTCATCAAGGCGGGACATTGATGTGGTGGTATTATCAAGTTGCTGAGCTAAATCATTGATTGATTTTGCAATTAGGGATATTTCCGTACTACCTGAATTGGGTATTTTGTAACCTAGTCCTTCCCGAGTTAGCTTTTCTATGTGAGAGATCAAACGGGTAATCGGGTGGATGACGAGATAACGAATAGAGGCAAACATGGTCAATGCTAGGAAGCAAGCACCTATCACCAGTATATAACTCATTCCGTCACGTATTGTTGTCATCTCCCTTAAGGCTTCTTTTCTATCAAATGAAATACTCAGAATGTAGGGGCTGTCATCCAGTGTGAGAATCTTTTCTGCTTCAAATATGTCAACCTCTTCAACCTCTTCTCCTACGACTAACGTATGGGTGTTAATTGTTCCACTTGTTAGTGAGATAGAGAGAATAGGGTAGTAAGCACTTTGAAGCCGCTCGATTGAGTTATTGAGTAAGTCGCGATAGCTGCTGTTCCAGTTAGTAGAGATGATAACCCAGCCGACTAAGACATTATGCTGTCTAATTGGGCTAGCGACCCATTGAGATATTTTCGGAGTGGGCTTAGTTGATTGTGATGTATCTTGTTGTTGAAGTGAGCCAAGAAATGGATCAGGGCCAGGCAAACTTATATACGAACGATCTTTCAGCAAGCTTTGAAAAACTTCATGTTGTTCGACATTTTCAAGCAGTAAGTCTTCGCCAAAAAATTTTTCTTTGGCACTTGTTGAAGTAGAAGATGAAAACACGTAGCCATCATAATCGACGACTAACAGGTAGTTGATGTTGCTATAGGATTTAGCCGTATCATTTAGAGTTTGAGCAACGCCTCGGTTGATCCCTAAATCGAGCGCTTTTTTAATGTTTCTATTACGTGCTGTGATTTCTACGATAGATTGTAAGTTCTTATTATTCTTTTCAATGACATTGGTGACGAGTTCTAATGTTCCATTTAACTGGTTAAATGTATTCTTTTCCATTGCATTTTGAGATATTGAAAATGCGGTAAAGCCCATCCCCAGCATGACACAAAGTGTCAGGCCAACAACAATGATTGTGAGCTTTTGTATTAAATTCATGTGTTACTCGTTTTCATACCACTGGTATTTATCGGAACTGTTTTTATCTATTTCTAGCCCTAATAATGAAGCGCTCTGGCTATTGATTAAAAACGTTGGTTGTTCTTGTAGATCCGATTCGATGTGACTTGGTCTTGTTCCATTGAGTAGTATTTCAGCGGCTTTATGCCCGGACATTTTGCCTAAAACATAGAGGTCGGCTACAGGGCCAAAAGTCGAACCACTAAGAATACCTGCTTTGTTTGAACTGAGAATAGGCACTTTGTTCTCCAGTGAAATTTTGATGAGTGCTGTTTCTCCACCATTTTGCAGTAGGGTATCTGTCGTGGTTATAAAAAGGTCAACTTGGCCGGCAACCTGATTAGCTTGCTCTGTGAGGTCGTTGATGTCTACCGCTTCAATATTCAGAGCCATAATGTTTTTTCGCTTGAGTAGGCGAATAAGGTTAGTGGTTTGGATATTAGAATTCGGTTCACCTTTTCTATGAAAAATTGCGACGGATTTGGTATTGGGTGCGAGTTCCGAAATTAACGCCACATAATGTTGAAGCGGAACGTAGTTACTGGTCCCTACCAAGTTGTTGGCTGAGTATTCAAACGATTCAATTAACCCTGAATCAGCGGGATAGGTAACAATGGAAAATACGATAGGTGTACTTTCTGGAAGAGTTTCTTTGATGATAACTGTACCAGGCGTTGTGAGTGAATAAACCAGATCGACGTTGCTCTCTTTGATCTTTTCGGCAGCTCGTTTTTGAATTGCTTTATCACTAGAAATAACCCCTTCTACGAATTCGACTTGGTTATCTATGTCTATGCCTTTTTCAGCAAGCCCATCTTTAAATCCTCGTACGTTTTCAGGATAGCCTGTCCAAAGCGCCATGCCGATTTTATAGCGAGGTGAGTCGGCATTTACTGAGAGAGAAATAGTGCTCATGATGAGAGCTAAAAGGGCAAATTTCAGGGTTATAAACTTGTGGCACAGAGAAGAGCGCAAAAAATCCATTTTTCGATTGAAAAACATGGCCTAGCCTTATTATTTCTTAGTATTAATAGAGTGTAGACTCATTCATTTGAGTTGCCACTCTGTTCACCTATTTAACAGTAGCTTGGAGGCTAGTGTAGGTTTAACGAGATGTGATCGGGGTCTGTGACGCAATCAAATTTTATAAAAATATCAATAAGTGGCATCTTGTCTAATCTATACACTATGTAAGATATTTGTTGAATTTAGGTAACAAAGATGAAGACCAAAACACATATTCTAGTGGTTGACGATGATTTGGAGATTCGAGAATTACTTGATGAGTATCTGAATAAGTCAGGATTCAGTGTTTCCACGGTTGAAGATGGTGAAAGCTTACATACCTATATCGATCAAAAGGGCTTCCCTGATTTGATTTTATTGGATGTCATGCTGCCGGGAGATGATGGTTTTAGTTTGTGCCAACAGCTACGTAAAACCTCGACGGTTCCGATTATTATGCTGACAGCGGTATCTGATGAAACAGATCAAATTATTGGATTAGAAATCGGCGCAGATGACTACATAGCCAAGCCGTTTAATCCAAGGCAGTTGATTGCTCGAATTAAGGCGGTTCTCAGAAGAGTTCACATTAACGAACCTGTTCAAGAAGGGGTGTCTAAAGCGATAGTGTTTGGTGATTGGGTATTGGATACCTTGGCTCACCGCATTGAAAACGGTGAAACCAATCAATCTCACGACTTATCGGGCAGTGACTTTTCATTATTGATGCTTTTTCTCAGTAGACCGAATGAAGTTTTGGACCGAGATACGATTTCAATTGCTACGAAAGGAAGGGAATCACTGCCTTTTGAGAGGGGAATCGATGTTCAATTAAGCCGCTTGAGAAATCGATTAGGTGACAGTGCAAAGTTTCCACACTATATAAAAACCATGCGTGGCAATGGGTACATATTGGCTGTGCCCGTTACTTATGAGAACTAACAGTCATGAGAGCTGATTAGTCATTAGAACTAATTAGTCATGAATGCTAACGACTCATAAGATCGAGTAATAACATCCCACCAAAGTAAATACTAAACAAAACGAGAGTGAATTATGGGCTTAGAGCTACGTTTAAAACCAAACTCTTTGGTGGCGCGAACGTTATTGCTGACTCTACTTGCAGTGGTTATTGCGCAAGGGATTGCTACGTCAATTTGGTATGTGGAGTCGAAACAAAAAGAAATAGAGGGGATACATTCCGCCTCTTCGAGCATGGCTACTATGTTTGCTTCGACGGTGACCTTTTTCCAGTCTCTTCCTGTCAATTATCGGCACATCGTCCTTGATCAAATTCGCAATATGGGCGGGACACGTTTTTTTGTTTCGTTCAACAAAGAGAAACTGTTGGTTGAGCCAATTCCTGATACTCGATTGAAAGTTACCTCCGTCAATGCGGTTACTGAAGTGCTAGAGCAGAAGCTTAATAAGGTGTCATCGGTCTCGGTTGATTTTTCTAAGCCTGAGCATTTAAGGCTTTTGAAAAATGATATTTACTTGAGTGATCTTCCTAAGTCGTGGGCACACCATACCTTAACGTTAGGCAATATTGCCCCACCGATTTTGGTTGTTCAGATAGAGTTAGCCACTAACGAATGGCTTTATATCGCAGCACTTCTTCCTGCCCCATATGTCACCTTAGATGACACTATTTTAGGTCGAGAACAGGTCATTTTCTTAGTGCTCTCGACCATGCTGTTACTTTTGTTGACTTATCTGTTAGTGAAGAGACAGGTGAAACCTTTAAAGCGCCTCGCGAAAGCTGCGAATGAGATGAGCATGGATATCGACCAACCGCCACTTAGAGAAGAGGGCGCGAGTGAATTAGTGACGGCAACACGTGCTTTTAACCGCATGCAGAGTCGAATTCGGCATTATGTTTCAGATCGAGAGCATCTATTTTCTTCGATTTCACACGACTTGAAAACACCAATTACTCGGTTACGTTTACGAGCAGAGCTATTAGAGAGTGATGTAAAAAGAGGTAAGTTTAATAAAGACTTGGATGAATTAGAGATCATGGTAAAAGGTGCATTACAGTGTGTTCGAGATACAGACCTTCATGAAAATAACGCTCAAATTGATATCGCAGAAGTCATTCAGTCTGTCATTGAGTCGCATAATCAATATGAAGAGAAGGTTAAGTTTTACCCAATTGAACTTGTACCAATAGTGGCTAAGCCATTAGCGATCAAGAGGGTTATAACTAATATTATTGATAATGCAGTAAAGTATGGTGAGCGGGCTGAGGTTGTCACTACTCAGACCCAAGAGTGGATTAAAATCACCGTAACAGATCATGGACAAGGCATACCCAAAGCGAAACTTGAAGCGGTATTTGAACCCTATTTTCGTATAGCAACAGATTCAGAAGGGCATGGTCTTGGGCTAGGAATATGTCGAAATATACTGCATGGGCATGGTGGAGATCTCATTATTAACAATACTGAAAATCGCGGATTAAAGGCTCAAATCTATATACCGCGAGGCCTTGAAGCTTAATGTAACGTAGTTGTTACGTTGCGGTTACGGTTTGTTTCAGAACTATGGAAATACTTGGATAGACTCAATGGTGTTCGAGCATGAACGCTCGATGGTTTGTTTAGTTAAGCAAGGTGTTTAGCTAAGTAACGCTCTTCATGGAGCGTCGTCTAATCCAATACATGGAAGATAATAATGAAAATTAATAAAACCCTACTTACCTTATCGCTTTTATCTGCTGCCTCATTTACTCATGCTGGTGAAGTTGAAGTACTTCACTGGTGGACTGCGGGCGGAGAAGCAAAATCGGCTGCTGTTCTAAAAGAGATGCTTGAAGAGCAAGGCCATAACTGGAAAGACTTTGCGGTTGCTGGTGGCGGCGGTGAAAGTGCCATGACTGTATTAAAAACACGTGCAGTATCGGGAAACCCACCATCGGCAGCACAAATTAAAGGTCATGATATTCAGGAGTGGGGTGGTTTAGGCTTCTTAACGACTTTGGAAAAAACAGCTCAAAAAGAGCAGTGGGACACCATTCTTCCGTCTGTTGTCACTAACGTGATGAAATGGGATGGCGAATACGTTGCAGTACCTGTGAATGTTCACCGTGTTAACTGGCTATGGGCAAACCCTGAAGTTTTAGAAAAATCAGGCGTATCAGTTCCAACAACTTTAGATGAGTTCTTTGCTGCCGCTGAGAAAATTAAAGCAGCGGGTTATATTCCTCTTGCGCATGGTGGTCAGCCTTGGCAAGACGCTACAGTATTTGAAGCGGTCGCTTTGGAAGTACTGGGTAGCGAAGATTACAACAAGGCATTTGTTGAGCTAGATATGGATGTTCTGTCTGGTGATAAAATGACTCAAGTGTTCACTAAGTTCCAGAAAATCCGTGACTACATCGATTCAAACTCGCCGGGCCGTGATTGGAACGTAGCGACCTCAATGGTTATCAATGGTGAAGCGGCGATGCAAATCATGGGTGATTGGGCGAAAGGTGAGTTTACAGCGGCAGGTAAAGTGCCGGGTAAAGATTACATCTGTGCACCAGCACCAGGTACAAGCGGTCAGTTTACCTTCAATATCGATAGCTTCGCATTCTTTGAGTTAGGTGATAGCGCGAATCAAAAAGCGCAACAAGACTTAGCGAAAACGATTCTAACCAAAGACTTCCAAGAAGTATTCAACCTAAATAAAGGCTCGATTCCTGTTCGTTTAGATATGGATATGTCTAAGTTTGACCAATGTGCATTAGATTCAATGTCTACATTTAAAGCAAGTGCAGATACAGGCGACCTAGTGCCTAGTATGGCGCATGGTCTATCGACGACGAGTTATGCACAGGGTGCAATCTACGATGTTGTTACTAACTTCTTCAATGACCCGAAAGCAGATCCTAAAGAAGCAGCTGGCAAACTGGCTAAAGCAGTGAAAGCAGCGATCTAACGTTTATCTTCCTTACCTCAGTGATGACTAGGTATAGGTAAAGACCCCCAAGTATGGATAGGTTGTAGTGACCTATTCATACTTTCACCAAAGCAAGTTCAGTTGGCATTATTTGTCCCTATTTGAGCTCAACTCGCTTTGGTCGGTTATATAACAAGGAAACGTTATGGAGCATGTTTTGACTCAGTCAAAGAAAAAGCCAGCAGTAAAGCAAAGCTTTGCCGATAGGCTACAAAACTGGCTACCAAAGATTGTACTTGCCCCAACTATGCTCATGACCGTGGTGTGCATATATGGCTACATTTTTTGGACCGCAACTCTCTCTTTCACTAATTCTCGATTCTTACCCAGCTTCAACTTTGTTGGTTGGACACAATATGAAAAGCTATTAGAG
Organism: Vibrio lamellibrachiae; assembly: GCF_050337265.1. Taxonomy (NCBI): domain Bacteria; kingdom Pseudomonadati; phylum Pseudomonadota; class Gammaproteobacteria; order Vibrionales; family Vibrionaceae; genus Vibrio; species Vibrio lamellibrachiae. The sequence continues at coordinate 754,622 of NZ_JAKJSU010000004.1, read as the reverse complement.
AACGACCGTTGGATTACATCCATTACTAACTTAGGCCTCTTCGGCGGTCTGTTTATGTTGGTTGCGATCTTACTTGGTGTCGGTCTAGCCATATTTTTGGATCAGAATATTCGTAACGAAGGTGCAATTCGTACTATCTACCTTTATCCGATGGCACTGTCGTTCATCGTTACAGGTACGGCGTGGAAATGGATTCTGAACCCAGGTCTAGGTATCGAAAAAATGATGCACGATTGGGGATTCACCGGATTTCAATTTGATTGGCTCGTGAATTCGGAAATGTCTGTCTACACCTTAGTTATTGCTGCGGTTTGGCAATCGTCTGGGTTTGTAATGGCTATGTTTTTAGCGGGTTTACGTGGCATCGATTCATCTATTATTAAAGCCGCACAGATTGATGGCGCTGGGCTACCAGCGATCTACTTAAAGATTGTTCTTCCTTGCCTTCGTCCGGTATTTTTCAGTGCAATTATCATTACTTCACACATTGCGATAAAGAGCTTTGACTTGGTTACCGCGATGACAGCTGGTGGTCCGGGTTACTCTTCTGATTTACCTGCTCTGTTTATGTACGCACACTCATTTACACGTGGTCAAATTGGGTTAGGTGCTGCAAGTGCAATGATGATGCTTGCGGGAATACTTGCGATTTTAGTGCCTTATCTCTACTCCGAACTTAGGGAGAAAAAATCATGAGTAGTCAGCTAAATATGGGTCGATTGTTTATCTATTCGACACTGATTTTCTTCTGTTTGGTTTACCTAATGCCACTGTTTGTCATGGTGATTACATCATTTAAAACCTTGCCTGATATTAAAGCAGGTAACTTGATGAGTTTACCAAAGGAGTGGGTATTTGACGCATGGTATAAAGCGTGGGACAGCGCTTGTACTGGGGTGAAGTGTGAAGGTGTGAAAGGGTATTTTTGGAACTCTTTCCAAATGGTTATTCCAGCCGTTGCCATTTCAACATTGCTGGGCGCTTTTAACGGTTACGTTGTGACCAAATGGCAGTTCAGAGGATCAAATCTGTTTTTTAGCCTGTTACTGTTTGGGTGCTTTATTCCCTTTCAAGTGGTGTTACTGCCAATGGCGGCAGTACTTGGTAAGTTGGGCTTAGCCAATACCAATACAGGGCTAGTTTTCGTTCATGTGGTTTATGGCATGGCTTTCACAACCCTATTTTTCCGTAACTTTTATTTAGGTATACCGGATGAATTAGTCAAAGCGGCAAAACTGGATGGCGCAGGTTTCTTTACCATTTTCTTTAAAATTTTATTACCTCTTTCTACGCCAATAATCATGGTGACGGTGATCTGGCAGTTTACGGCAATTTGGAACGATTTCTTATTTGGGGTGGTTTATTCCGGCTCAGAAACTCAACCCATTACCGTTGCATTAAATAATTTGGTTAACACCAGTACAGGTATTAAAGAGTACAACGTTGATATGGCAGCGGCCATTATTGCGGCTCTTCCAACCTTAGTGGTTTATGTCTTAGCAGGAAAATACTTTGTTCGCGGCCTAACAGCAGGATCGGTAAAAGGATAATTATTATGGCGACACTAGAACTTAAACAGATCCGTAAAACCTACCCAAAAGCGGACCAGGAAACCTTAAAAGGGATCGACATTAGTATCGATTCAGGTGAATTTTTGATTTTGGTTGGCCCTTCGGGCTGCGGTAAATCAACATTAATGAATACCATTGCAGGGCTTGAAGGGATCAATGCGGGTGAAATCGTGATTGATGGCACCGATGTAGCGAGTGTAGAGCCAAAAGATCGCGATATCGCCATGGTTTTTCAGTCTTACGCTTTGTACCCAAATATGACGGTAAGAGGGAATATTGCATTTGGATTGAAGATTAGAAAAATGCCGCAAGTGAAAATCGATGCAGAAGTAAATCGAGTGGCTGAGATGCTGCAAATTAATGACTTGCTCGACCGAAAGCCTTCTCAACTTTCAGGTGGGCAACGTCAGCGTGTTGCAATGGGGCGAGCACTCGCGCGTCGACCAAAACTGTTTCTATTTGATGAACCGTTATCAAACCTAGATGCGAAACTTCGTGTTGAAATGCGCCATCAAATCAAACGATTACATCAAAAACTGAATACAACCATTGTATACGTTACTCATGATCAAATCGAAGCGATGACACTGGCTGACCGAATAGCCGTAATGAAAGACGGAGAGCTGCAACAGTTAGGCACACCAAAAGAGATCTACAACAAACCGAGTAATATGTTTGTGGCTGGCTTTATGGGGTCTCCTTCGATGAACTTCATTAAAACGGTGGTTGATCTTGATGCTGATGATAAACCAGTGATTCGCGTGACGGGTTCAAATAACCAAGAACATCACATTAAACTGCCGAAATCGATGCGAGAGCAAGATGGAAAGGAGGTTGTGATTGGACTAAGGCCCGAGCATATTAGCGACTCTCCAGCGGAAGACACTACCGCGTCAACGAAACTAGACCTAAAACTGGAGGTACTTGAGCCGACAGGGCCCGATACTATCGCGATGATCAAAGTTAATGATCAAGAGATAGCGTGTCGTCTTTCACCTGAGCTTGAAGTGACGGTAGGTCAGACTGCGCCACTGCACTTTGATTTGTCAAAGGCGGTGTTCTTTGATGCACAAACAGAGAATAGAATTGAATTCTAACCAATAATCTTCATTTCATTGCCAGTTGATCAGGCTGATTTTCTGGCGACCTTTCTGAAGTGCACCTTCAATTTGGGTTATGGTTTATTCCTCAATAAGCCATAGCCAAATATTCGGGGGAGTGTTCAAGTCATTTTATACTTGAATGGAGGTGCACTTTTTTTATTCAGTATCCTTACTGAGCATGCATTCATTAATCTCTTCACATCATCGATGACCAAATAATCCTAATGATAAAACTGTAGATAGTGCTATTACTATATAGTGCGTATGAAAAATAGTACGTATGAAAGATCAGTAGAAATGAAACATCAGTACAAATGAAAAAAGAGTGCGCAGGTAAAAGAGTACATAGGTAAAACAGCGCGCTGGTAAAAAAACACACGGTTCAAATTTAGCGGGGCTAAGAGTGGAGCTTCGTTATTCGTAGATATTGTATTTAACAACAAAAAGTCACAAGGAGGGAAGGTGGTTATATTGCCAATCTTGGGACATTATTATGGGCTTGAAGATGAAGTTTGAACTTGATGGTTAAGTTTAATAATTGAGGAACAGCTTGGACTTGAAGAAAAACACATTGTTTGCCAAGAGATGACAACTAGTTTGAAAAAAACGACTGTAGAACAAATTATTAATTATCAAAACTAGGTGAAAGCTGATACTCCTTCCCAGCTTTCACCTTTTTTGTTTTCAAACCGCTTTTATATTCAAAGCCCTCGTTTATCTCAATATAGCCTAAGGTCAACAGCCCCAATCAGTTGTGTGTCATTATTCGCCGATACCATGAATTTGAATGGGTCATTTTCCGCTCATTTGACTCCTGGTTTATTTGCTATTAGCACCGTTTTTTAACATCCCCTTCTCCTGAACCTATACATATCGGTAATTGTAACAAAATATCAACACTTGGCGTGGTACTTGCTCTATAGGAACTATCAGCCCATAGACGGCGCTGTTTATAACCAAGGAGAATAATAATGTTTAAACCTCTTACTCTACTGTCTGTATCTGTTCTGGCGATGACAAGTTTTAATGCTGCTGCGAATTGTGACCCAGGCGAACTCGTGATTAAGTTCAGTCACGTAACCAATACAGACAAGCACCCGAAAGGGATTGCTGCTTCACTGCTAGAAGAGCGTGTAAACACGGAAATGAATGGTAAAGCTTGTATGCAGGTTTTCCCTAACTCGACTTTATATGATGATAATAAAGTACTGGAAGCAATGCTAAATGGTGACGTTCAACTTGCAGCTCCATCACTGTCTAAGTTTGAAAAATTCACTAAAAAGTTCCGTATCTTTGATTTACCATTCCTTTTTGAAGACGTAGAAGCGGTTGATCGTTTTCAGAACTCTGAGTCGGGCGATAAGCTTAAAAACGCGATGCAACGTCGTGGGCTGCAAGGTCTAGCGTTTTGGCATAATGGTATGAAGCAGATGTCAGCGAATAAACCGTTGATGTCACCTCAGGATGCGGAAGGTCTTAAGTTCCGTGTGCAAGCTTCTGACGTATTAGTTGCTCAATTTGAACAGTTAGGTGCTAACCCTCAAAAGATGTCGTTTAAAGAGGTTTATGGCGGTCTACAGACTAAAGTTATTGATGGTCAAGAGAACACATGGTCAAACATCTACGGTAAAAAGTTCTTTGAAGTACAAGATGGTGTAACTGAAACCAACCACGGTATTTTAGATTACCTTGTAGTGACATCGAACGATTTCTGGAAAGAACTACCTGATGATGTTCGTGATCAACTAGGTACGATTATTCAAGAAGTGACGGCGACGCGTAATGCAAAATCTTCTGAAGTTAACCTAGCGAACAAGAACAACATTATCGAAGCGGGTGGCGAAGTTCGCACATTGACGGATAGTCAGCGCCAAGAGTGGGTGACTGCCTTGAAACCTGTTTGGAATAAGTTCGAAAAAGATATTGGTTCAGATCTAATTGAAGCGGCTCTAGCTTCTAATAATTAGACTCAAGCGCCCGCAAACTTTTTGTGGGCGCTTTTTTAATGTCGCTATTTAGCGGCAAGTGAATGTCCTCATCTCATGGAACAGACCTTATCTCATGGAACAGACAACATTTGAAAAAATCGGCAAAGTGACCGATATCATTGAAGAGTCCTTGATTGCCTTCTTTTTAGGTTCGATGACTCTAATTACCTTTGCCAATGTCGTTTTTCGATATGTCTTTAACGGCAATATATTGTGGGCTCTAGAGCTTACGGTATTTCTTTTTGCTTGGATGGTTTTAGTCGGCGCATCCTATGGTGTTAAAAAACATTTTCATATTGGGGTGGATGTCATCATCAATATGGCACCTGATAAGTTAAGAAAGGCCTATGCGTTATTCGCAGTTGGCTGTTGCCTTACTTTCTCGGTTCTATTACTCATTGGCTCTTGGAATTACTGGTATCCCTTCATTAGTGAAAGAGCTTGGTATGAAACTGACGATATTCCCATGCCGGAGATTCTGCAGTTTTTATCTGATTGGTTAAATGAAGGGGAGCGATACGAAAAGTTACCCCGTTTCATTCCTTACATGGCTCTCCCTATCGGTATGGCACTGCTGACGTTCAGATTCACGCAGATCGCTTATCAAGTCCTAACCGGCAAGCTAGATCGTATGATCGCAGGGCACGAAGCTGAAGAAGAGCTCGAAGCATTGAAAGCAGATGTGTTGGCGGGTAGCGATGAGGACGCAATGTCACCATTAGGGTCAACTTCGCGTGAAAATTCGGATTCAGATGTGAAATCAAACGGCAAGGAAGATTAGAAAATGGCCATGTTATTTCTATTTTTAATGGTAATTGCGTTCATGTTGGTCGGAGTACCCATCGCGATTTCTTTAGGTCTATCGAGCGTCCTATTTTTGTTAATGCACTCAGATGCATCACTCGCATCCGTCGCTCAAACACTGTTTAATGCGTTTGCTGGACATTACACATTACTTGCTATCCCATTCTTCATACTTGCGTCGAGCTTTATGTCTACAGGTGGTGTGGCGAAGCGAATTATACGATTTGCTATCGCAATGGTCGGCTGGTTCCGTGGCGGACTTGCTATGGCTTCGGTTGTTGCATGTATGATGTTTGCCGCGCTATCGGGGTCTTCCCCAGCAACGGTTGTGGCTATTGGTAGTATCGTGATAGCTGGTATGGTTAAAAATGGCTATACCAAAGAGTTTGCTGCAGGTGTTATTTGTAATGCGGGAACGCTTGGGATTTTGATTCCACCATCGATTGTTATGGTGGTATATGCCGCGGCGACCGATGTCTCTGTTGGTCGAATGTTCCTTGGTGGTGTCATCCCAGGTCTATTGGCTGGTGTTATGTTGATGATTGCCATCTACATTACTGCTCGGATTAAGAAAATACCGGCTCAGCCATTTGTAGGGTGGGGTGAAACCTTCAGCGCTGCAAAAGATGCAAGTTGGGGTTTGCTACTGATTGTCATTATTCTTGGTGGTATCTACGGAGGTATTTTTACACCGACTGAAGCTGCTGCGGTTGCCGCTGTGTATGCGTTCTTCATTGCGAACTTCATCTATAAAGATATGGGTCCGTTTGCGGACAAGAACAACACCAAGCCAGCGCTAGTCAAAGTGTTTGAAACGTTTGTCCATAAAGACACGAAGCATACCCTGTTTGAAGCGGGTAAGTTGACCATCATGTTGCTGTTTATCATAGCGAATGCACTGATATTGAAGCATGTATTAACTGAAGAACGTATACCACAGATGATCACAGAATCAATGTTATCTGCTGGGCTTGGACCGATTGCCTTCTTGATTGTTGTGAACGTCCTATTGTTGATTGGTGGGCAATTCATGGAGCCATCTGGGCTACTGATTATCGTCGCGCCGCTCGTTTTTCCAATTGCTATTGCATTGGGTATTGATCCAATTCACTTGGGCATCATGATGGTGGTGAATATGGAGATAGGGATGATCACGCCGCCGGTGGGATTAAACCTATTTGTGACCGCAGGGGTTGCAAAAATGTCGATGATGAATGTGGTGAAAGCCGCACTACCGTGGGTAGGCGTCATGTTCTTGTTCTTGATCATCGTAACGTATGTGCCGTGGGTATCGACATGGTTACCAACTACCCTCATGGGGCCAGAGATCATTACCAAGTAGAAGGAGGGGTCTAGGTGCACAGAAGTTTATTATTTATATCTTTATGCACCTAGATAGCCATTCTTAAATATTGTTACAGCTGTAATAGTTCGCTTTAACAAATTGCGGTGTCCAGTCAATTGAGAATGTTGTCGTGGTGCCTTTTGTAATTAGCCCATAGGTATCAACTGTTGAGATGTTCATAGAAGGAGAGAACTTCTCAATGGTGGTTACTTCGATGTAATTAGCATCGTACTTGCTTGAAGTGTTCGAAAATTTTTCTGCATTAACCACATATTGGTCATACTCTAGCTGAGATTGGTCTTCAAACAGGCCAGCTCTCGGTTTAGGCGTTTTAAAGTATTGAGTCTCGTGGACCATCTCACAATCAAGTTTGTCATCAGGAGAGAACTGGCTGTAAGTAACCTGATTTCCCTCTGGTGTTAGGTAAACATTTTGATCCATTGAGGCGCATGCTGATAGTAGAATCGCTGAGCCTAATATGGCTGTTATTTGTGTGATTTTCATTTCGATACTCTATGTTTAATAACTGCTGTTATGGGGGTAAGGTATTTCAGAGCATGAATATACCAGTTATTTTTATAGCCCCAATAAGTCATTTGGAATATCGATTATTCCTTGTATTGATGAGTTCTTACATTTCACCTCAAGGTTTGTACCATTTTTTAACTAGCTGGCAACGCAGTGCTTTGCCGTAACGTGTCTTTTTTATGAGTGATTAGGAAGATGTTGGTTTTATGGTGTCCTATAGTTACCTGTAGAAGTACATAATCACCAAGAGGTGGGAATATGGAAATGCATCAGCATTCAATCTCGGACTTATTTGAGCAATTGGGGCTTGGAAGTTCAAGTGATGAGATTGAATCATTTATTGCGGCTCACAATGGAATGACTGCGGGGCAAGTTATACACGAAGCGACGTTCTGGTCTAAGTCCCAAGCTGATTTTTTGAAAGTTGCTGTTGAGGAAGACGCAGATTGGGCTGAGGTTGTTGGTCAGCTTGATGCTTTGTTGCACCATTAGCCTTTATTAGGTCGATTATTATAATTGAAAAGCACGGTCAGTTGACGGTGCTTTTCCTTGAATTATATATTTTTTCAATTTAGTTGTCTTTGTACTCTTCCTTAACAAGCTGATAACGCTGCATTTTGTCATAGAGTGTCTTTCTTGGTAGCGCCAGTAGTGCCATCGTCTCTTTGATACTGCCATTTGTTTGCATTAAGGTTTGCTCTATAACCCCCTTCTCAAACTCATTCACTTGTTGTGTAAGAGAAGATATTTGACTGATTTTAACGACCTCTTCACCAAGTTGCCCAAGTTGTCCTAATAAAACAAATCGCTCAGCGGCATTTCTTAGCTCTCTAACATTCCCCGGCCAATCATGACTAAGGATTTTTGCTAACTCAACGTTAGGCAGAGATGTTGCAGCTTTACCATAGCGAGAAGCGGCAACTAAAAGAAAGTGGTGGAATAGGGTTGGAATATCTTCCTTGCGCTCTCTCAGAGGGGGTAAATCGAGTGTAACGACATTCAATCGGTAATAGAGATCTTCGCGAAACGAACCTTTCCTTGCCGCTTGTTTCAGATCGATTTTAGTTGCCGCAATAACACGAATATTCAATGCATGAAGCTTATTAGAACCTACTCGTTCGAATTGCCTCTCTTGTAATACTCTCAGAAGCTTTATTTGAGCTTGCATCGGCATTGATTCAATCTCATCAAGAAAAAGAGTGCCATTTTGAGCGTGTTCTAACTTGCCCACTCGATGACTATCGGCACCGGTAAAAGCGCCTTTCTCATGCCCATACAATTCACTTTCAATGAGGTTTTCCGGAACAGCACCGCAATTTATTGCAACAAAGTTCTCTTCCCTTCGATCGCTTTGCTCATGTAAAGAGCGGGCTATCAATTCTTTACCTGTCCCTGTTTCACCAAAGAGCAAAATATCGGCTTGAGTGTTAGCTACGTGACTTATGGTTTCTCTGAGCCTTTTTATTGCAGGCGTGTCGCCAATGACCCTTGGACCAAGAGTTTGGCTTGCTTTAAGTGTTCGTTTTAAGTCTTCGTTTTCTAATGTGAGATTACGTTTATCAATGGCTCTGTTTACTGTCTCGATAAGTCTCCCTGGTGAGAATGGCTTTTCAATAAAGTCGTAAGCCCCATTTTGTATTGCAGTCACGGCCATTGAGATATCACCATGACCAGTAATGAGGATCACGGGAACATCAGAATGCTGTTTTAGAATCGTCGACAGTAGATTTTCACCAGAGATACCCGGCAAGCAAATATCGCTAATGATGACTTTTGGCGCGCCGTCTGATTTTATGGCGAGCAAAGCATCTTCAGCTGATGCGAAAAATCGAGCATCGATCTCTTCTAGCTCAAAACTTTGCTCTATGGCGATACGAATATCGAGTTCGTCATCGATAAAATACACGTCACTCATATGAGTTCCTTACGTTTGACATTGTCTATATGGATATATCGGGAAGAGGAATCGTTATTGTGAAGCATGCCCCGCCTAGATTCGATTCGCAGTAGCTTAGATTACCTCCCATGGCTTCAATGATTTGGTGAGAAATAGAGAGGCCAAGACCAAGACCATTCTTCTTAGTGGTATAAAACGGTTCAAAGAGTTTTTGAGCTTGCTGCGCTTTAATGCCCAGTCCGTTGTCATCGATACTTATCGTCAGGCACTCTTCGTTTACATTAGTGCTCATGTTAATCGCCTTATTCGCGATACCTTCTAATGCTTGAATAGCATTGGTTATTAAGTTGACGATCACCTGCTCTAACTGAATATGGTTGATGACGACTTTGGGTAACTCAGGCGATGATTCGTTTGAAAAGTGAATCAAGTTTGATTTTATTTGAGGCGCCATCAACTCAATTGAGGCTTCAATAACAGGGCGAATTGACACCAGTGATTGCTCATTTTGATCACTCTTACGAGCAAATGAACGTAACTGGTCACTTATCTTGGCCATTCGCTCTGTTAATGCTGATATCCGAGACAGGTTGTCATCGACTCTTTCTAGTTTTTGTTTGCCTAAAAAGCGTCGGCCATTATCAGCAAAGCTTCGTATAGCCGCGAGTGGATTATTAAGTTCGTGACTAATGCTAGCGGACATTTGCCCTAAAACAGCTAACTTAGCGGCTTGAATAAGCTCTTCTTGAGTGTGTCTAAGCACTTTTTCTGTTTTTACTCTTTCAGCGATTTCGGCGTGCAATTCAGCGGTTCGATTCATAACTTGAAATTCAAGCTTCTGCTTCGCTTCGCTTTGAAGCTGTTCAAGCTGGCGGTGTTTAAGACGCCGATTATGAATCAATAAAATTGCGAGGTAGATAACACTAAAAACCAAACCTAGAATGAGAATGAACGCAATGGAATTCCAGAATAAATTAGTTTGAGGCGTTAGGACTCGGATAGTGAGTGGCAGCTGAGGAAGAGGTCTTGATGAGTACAAATAATTGCCGAGGAAGCCGTTTTTATGCGGGCTGACTAGTTTCCCATGCCCAAGAGTTAGGCTATTTTTAAAACCCAAAGAGCGAATGTTGGTATCGAGATATTGCTGACTGTTTTTAATTCGATTACGCTGTGAATCGCTCAATGTAGTTAAGCTCTTAAACAGCCACTCTGGTTGATTTGACATGAAAACAACGTTATCGCTGTCTGTGACAATAAAGAAATTATCTTTACCACTCCAACTCTCTTCTATAAGCGATAAGTCCATCTTTACTACCGTAACACCAATGACTTCGGCTGCAACGGTAATAGGGTATGAGTAGTAATAACCTCTTAGACCAGACGTTGACCCTAATGCAAAGTATTGACTTGTCTCGCCCTCCATCGCTTCTTGAAAATAGGGACGCCATGCGAAATTGCGGCCGATAAACGATCTTGAAATATTCCAGTTACTCGAGGCGATGGTTGTACCATTGTTGTCCAGAAGGTAAGTGTCAGCGGCTTGAATGACAGAATTTACCTGTTCCAAATAACGGTTGGTGATTTCTATCTGCGCGCTGTTATTAGGTGCGAGTAGCGCATCTTGCAGTTCTTGGTCTTTGGACAGTAGTTGAGGAATATGATTGTACTTATCGAGTTTTGACGAAATGTACTCAGAAAAGCGGTCAAGCTGTGCTTGATGCGCAATGTAAATATCTTGTTGCTGTATATCCCAGACGAGTTTTACACCTATTGATGCGCATAAAGCAAAAACAGTGATAAAACTAATGTTAATGTGCCTAATTCTCAACGCGTTAATCCTTTTCCGCTGTATCGATAGAGTAATTGCAGATAAAACGACTGACTCAAAAAGATATCGAATATGAGCGATAAAACCGGAGCAAGATCTCTTTTTGAATTTTTTGCTAAAAAATTATTGAGACTCTCTTGAAAACCTCTTCATAGACCCCACTTTATTCAGAGATGGATTTCCAATGGTGGAAATTAAAGCAGTCAGTCAAGAAATTAGACTTATGCATCATCCTACGATGGTGAACGCCTCGACAGTGTGGCTATTGCCCGTTAGAATGCTGCGTCTAAAATTTTGTCCTGAGACTAATAGGAGATACCTTCGCTTGTGTTTTCGAATGTGCCGATAGTTTTTAATGGTTGCAGTCGTTGGTTATGGCAATAAGAAGATATCACTGATTAGTCCAATGCTAGAAAACTCTAGTGTTGATGCTCAATTTAATTAAGTACGGTTAATTGCCGTGAAAGATGCAGCCACTTATAGACTATCTATGTAGTTGGCTCACCTGCTCAGATTTCTGAGCCATTTTTGAGGTTTAAAAATAATGGAAGTTACTGTTGAAACGCTAGAAGGCCTAGAGCGCCGTCTAAATATTACTGTTCCTGCTGCGAACATCGAAGATGCTGTTACAGCTGAACTACGTAACATCGCTAAAAATCGTCGTTTCGATGGTTTCCGTAAAGGCAAAGTGCCTATGAAAATGGTAGCGAAAATGTACGGTCAAGCAGTACGTCAAGATGTACTTGGTGAAGTGATGCAGCGTCACTTTATCGAAGCTATCGTTAAAGAGAAAACAAACCCAGCAGGCGCACCAACATTTGCTCCAGTAGAAAACAAAGCAGGTTCTGACCTGGTTTTCACTGCAACTTTTGAAGTTTACCCAGAAGTAGAGCTTAAAGGCCTAGATAGCATCACTGTTGAAAAACCAGCAGTTGAAGTTAACGACAGCGACGTAGAAGAGATGATCGATACTCTACGTAAGCAACAAGCAACTTGGGCTGAAGTAGATGCAGCAGCTGAAGAAGGTTCTCGTGCAACAATCGACTTCGTTGGTTCTATCGACGGTGAAGAGTTTGAAGGCGGTAAAGCTGAAAACTTCCCTCTAGAAATGGGCGCAGGTCGTATGATTCCTGGTTTTGAAGACGGTATCACTGGTAAAACAGCAGGTATGGAATTTGAAATCGACGTAAACTTCCCAGAAGATTACCACGCAGAAAACCTAAAAGGTAAAGCGGCTAAGTTTGCTATCAAAGTAAACAAAGTTGAAGCACGTGAACTACCAGAAATCAACGACGAGTTCGTTTCTAAGTTCGGCGTAGCTGAAGGTGGCGTTGACGCTCTTAAGACTGAAGTTCGCAAGAATATGGAACGTGAGCTTAAGCAAGCTGTTAAAAACCGCATCAAAGAGCAAGCAATTGACGGCCTTGTTGAGCAAAACGACATCGACGTACCAGTTGCACTTATTGACCAAGAGATCGTTACTCTACGTCAACAAGCTGCTCAACGCTTTGGTGGTAACCCTGAAGCAGCTGAACAGCTTCCACGTGAATTGTTCGAAGAACAAGCTAAGCGTCGCGTAGTTGTTGGTCTTCTTCTTGGTGAAGTAATCAAGACTGAAGAGCTAAAAGCTGACGATGAGAAAGTTAAAGCAATCATCCAAGAGATGGCAACTGCTTACGAAGATCCATCTGAAGTAGTTTCTTACTATGAGCAGAACGAGCAAATGATGAACAACATGCGTAACGTAGCTCTAGAAGAGCAAGCGATCGACGCAATCATCTCTAAAGCTCAGGTTACTGAAAAAGAAGTTGGCTTTAACGAGCTAATGAACCAGCAGCAACCAGCTCAGTAAGCATAATGTAGCGTAGGTGGTTGACTTTACGTGAACTATTCTGCTAACAATGGTCCGTATGATACTTGTCATTCGGACCATTTATTTTAGGGACATAATAATATGAGCTTACAAGAACAAAATGCAATGTCACCGATTCTAAACGCTTTAGTACCAATGGTTGTTGAACAAACTTCCCGTGGCGAGCGCTCTTACGATATATATTCTCGCTTATTAAAAGAACGTATTATCTTTTTGACTGGTCAAGTTGAAGATCAAATGGCAAACCTTGTGGTTGCTCAACTTCTGTTCCTTGAATCAGAAAATCCAGATAAAGATATTTTCCTATACATCAACTCGCCAGGCGGCAGTGTTACAGCAGGTATGTCTATTTACGACACGATGCAGTACATCAAGCCAAACGTGAGTACCGTATGTATGGGGCAGGCATGTTCTATGGGCGCATTCCTACTTGCTGGTGGTGCACCAGGCAAGCGTCACGTATTACCAAACTCTCGCGTTATGATTCATCAGCCATTAGGCGGCTTCCAAGGCCAGGCTTCTGATATTCAAATTCACGCGCAAGAAATTCTAACAATTAAGCAAAAACTGAATAAACTACTTGCAGACCATACTGGCCAACCGCTAGAAGTGGTTGAAGGTGACACTGATCGTGATAACTTCATGTCAGCAGATCAAGCAGTAGAATACGGCTTAGTTGATTCAGTATTAACTCGAAATGCTGAGTGATTTAATACAAATTGTTTCACGCATTTCGAATAGATTTGATATACACTCAAACATAAAGAGTAAAGGCTAAGAGGTTAGCGAATGACAGACAAAAGCAAAGAGAGTGGTAGCAGTAAACTGCTTTACTGTTCTTTCTGTGGCAAAAGCCAGCACGAAGTTCGCAAGCTAATCGCAGGCCCTTCCGTTTACATCTGTGATGAATGTGTCGATTTATGTAATGACATTATTCGTGAAGAGATCAAGGACGTTCTTCCTAAGAAGCAATCTGAAGCGTTACCGACGCCAAAAGAGATTCGTGAACACCTTGATGACTATGTAATTGGCCAAGATTACGCGAAAAAAGTGCTAGCAGTAGCGGTATATAACCACTACAAGCGTTTACGCAACGGCGATACAACGAGTGAAGGTGTTGAACTAGGTAAGAGTAATATTCTACTTATCGGCCCAACGGGCAGTGGTAAAACACTATTAGCAGAAACTTTAGCTCGTTTCTTAGATGTGCCGTTTACAATGGCTGATGCGACAACCCTAACCGAAGCTGGTTATGTGGGCGAAGATGTAGAAAACATCATCCAAAAGCTTCTGCAAAAATGTGACTACGATGTTGCAAAAGCAGAGCGTGGAATTGTTTACATCGATGAAATTGATAAAATTTCTCGTAAAGCTGAAAACCCATCGATTACACGAGATGTATCAGGTGAAGGTGTACAGCAAGCATTACTTAAGTTGGTTGAAGGTACAGTAGCTTCAGTACCGCCTCAAGGTGGTCGTAAGCACCCACAACAAGAATTCCTACAAGTTGATACTTCAAAAATCCTATTTATCTGTGGCGGCGCATTTTCTGGCCTAGATAAAGTGATTGAGCAGCGAGTTGACACCGGTAGTGGTATTGGTTTTGGTGCAGACGTTCGTTCGAAAGACGAAACACGAACCGTTGGTGAGCTATTCAAGAAAGTTGAACCTGAAGATCTCGTGAAGTATGGTTTGATTCCAGAATTCATTGGTCGACTTCCTGTTACCACAACATTGACTGAATTAGACGAAGAAGCACTGATTCAAATTCTATGTGAACCGAAAAATGCATTAACTAAGCAGTACAGTGCATTGTTTGATTTAGAAAACGTAGAGTTAGAATTTAGAGAAGATGCACTGCGAGCTATTGCTAAAAAAGCGATGAATCGTAAGACGGGCGCTCGTGGTCTACGTTCTATTTTAGAAGGTGTTCTTCTAGAGACAATGTATGAACTACCATCGGTAAGTGATGTTAGTAAAGTTGTTATCGACGAAACCGTTATTAATGGCGAATCTGAACCATTACTGATTTACAGTAATACAGATAACCAAGCGGCTGGCGCAGATTAAGTCAACTTGAGTAGGCATTTGTTTTAAAAGGAGGTAATCAATTACCTCCTTTTTTATTTCTGTTATTGAATCCAAATTATTAGCCCCCATATACTCATAATCAGTCATACGTTTAATATGAAAGCGGAAGAGAGAATAATATGAACTTGGAACGTTCCGAGCGTATCGAGATCCCCGTCCTACCTCTACGTGATGTAGTGGTTTACCCTCATATGGTTATTCCTTTATTTGTTGGCCGTGAAAAATCAATCAGCTGCTTAGAAGCGGCGATGGACAACAATAAACAAGTACTGTTAGTTGCACAAAAACAAGCAGATACAGATGAGCCAGAACAAGAAGACTTGTTTACAGTTGGTACTGTTGCGACGATTTTGCAGCTATTGAAGCTACCAGACGGTACGGTTAAGGTTCTTGTTGAAGGTCAGCAGCGAGCGAAAATTACTGAATTTAAAGAAAATGAGTTTTTCTTAGCGGATGCAGAATTTCTAACAACGCCTGAGCTGGATGAAAAAGAGCAAGAAGTTGTAGTACGTAGTGCTATTAATCAATTTGAAGGCTTCATTAAGCTCAATAAAAAAATCCCACCAGAAGTATTAACATCTTTAAATGGCATCGAAGAAGCGGCACGTTTAGCCGACACTATTGCTGCGCATATGCCACTTAAGTTAGATGACAAACAACAAGTTCTTGAGTTATTAGATGTTATTCAACGTCTAGAGTTCTTAATGGGGCAAATGGAATCAGAAATCGACATTCTTCAAGTCGAGAAACGTATCCGTGGCCGCGTTAAAAAGCAGATGGAAAAATCTCAGCGCGAATACTATTTGAATGAGCAGATGAAAGCGATTCAAAAAGAGCTGGGTGAAACAGAAGACGGCGTAGATGAATTCGAAGTTCTAAAGCAGAAAATCGAAGATTCTAAGATGCCGCAAGAAGCCAAAGAAAAAACAGAACAAGAGCTGCAAAAGCTTAAGATGATGTCTCCGATGTCTGCTGAAGCAACTGTGGTTCGTAGCTATATTGATTGGATGGTTGGCGTTCCTTGGGCTAAGCGTTCTAAAGTGAAAAAGAACCTAGCAAAAGCAGAAGAAACACTGAACGAAGACCACTATGGTTTAGAGCGCGTTAAAGAACGTATTTTAGAGTACCTCGCCGTTCAAAACCGCATCAACAAACTGAAAGGTCCAATCCTATGTTTGGTCGGCCCTCCAGGTGTTGGTAAAACCTCATTAGGCCGCTCAATCGCAGCTGCAACAGGTCGAAAATACACTCGTATGGCACTGGGTGGCGTGCGTGACGAAGCGGAGATCCGCGGTCACCGTCGTACTTATATCGGCTCATTGCCAGGTAAACTAATCCAGAAGATGTCAAAAGTGGGTGTTAAAAACCCGTTGTTCCTTTTGGATGAAATCGACAAAATGTCATCGGACATGCGTGGTGATCCTTCATCAGCACTGCTCGAGGTATTGGATCCAGAGCAGAACAACGCATTTAACGATCATTACCTAGAAGTTGATTACGATCTTTCAGATGTAATGTTTGTTGCTACATCTAACTCGATGAACATTCCAGGTCCACTTTTAGACCGTATGGAAGTGATTCGTCTTTCGGGTTATACCGAAGATGAAAAGCTGAACATTGCTAAGAGTCACTTGTTAGATAAGCAAGTGCAGCGTAACGGATTAAAGCCACACGAGATCACGATCGAAGACTCGGCAATTATCGGTATTATTCGTTACTACACGAGAGAGGCTGGTGTTCGTAGTCTAGAACGTGAAATTTCGAAGATCTGCCGTAAAGCAGTGAAGAATATCCTGCTGGATAAAGAGTTGAAATCTGTCGTAGTCAACATGGATAACCTTAAAGACTACTTAGGTGTTCAGCGTTGTGACTTTGGTAAGGCAGACGATAGTAACCGAGTCGGTCAAGTTACCGGTCTAGCATGGACAGAAGTTGGTGGTGATCTCTTAACTATCGAAACTGAATCGATGCCAGGTAAGGGCAAGCTAGCTCAAACCGGTTCTTTAGGCGATGTCATGCAAGAATCTATTCAAGCAGCGATGACGGTTGTTAGAGCACGTGCTGAGAAACTAGGTATTAACTCCGATTTCTATGAAAAGCGTGATATTCACGTGCACGTTCCTGAAGGCGCGACGCCTAAAGATGGTCCGAGTGCTGGTATTGCAATGTGCACAGCGTTAGTTTCAAGCTTGACTGGAAACCCTGTAAAAGCTGAAGTTGCGATGACGGGTGAGATTACCCTTCGTGGTGAAGTATTACCTATTGGTGGTCTAAAAGAGAAGCTGCTTGCAGCCCATCGTGGTGGCATAACTACAGTATTGATTCCTAAAGATAATGAACGTGATTTGGAAGAAATTCCGGACAACGTAATCGCTGATCTGAAGGTGATTCCGGTTCAATGGATCGATGAAGTTCTTAAAGTTGCACTTGAGCGTGACCCGTCTGGGGTCGAAATTAACGCCTAAAAGAGTGATGTGTAGCAAAAATAAGTAAAAGATTACGCTGATTAGCCTAAAAATGCTTGTCAGCGTTTTTTTTGGACGCTAACTTACCAACTAAGGCTTAAGCCAGTTGTATCAAGGCTTGGGCTAAATTCAAAAACGTAAATGGAACGATAGCTACCTACACAATAATAACAGGTAGCACAAAGGGGAATCACAGTGAATAAGACACAACTAGTAGAACAGATTGCAGAGAACGCTGACCTTTCTAAAGCATCAGCTGGCCGTGCATTAGATGCATTTATTGAAGCAGTAGGTGGTACATTGCAGTCTGGCGATCAGGTTGCTTTAGTAGGCTTTGGTACATTCAGTGTACGTACTCGTGCTGCACGTACAGGCCGTAACCCTAAAACGGGTGAAGAGATTCAAATTGCAGAAGCAAAAGTACCAGCATTCAAAGCTGGTAAAGCACTTAAAGACGCTTGTAACTAAGCATCGAACAAGTCTTTTGTAAAGTTAGCTTCTGTAAAAACAAGTACTGGCTTTATAGACCATGATATTTATGCGCATCCTACTGATGCGCATTTCTTTTTCTGGTATCATCACGCAAATAATTTTTTATGTCGAAGTTTGATGCTTCGTCTTCAGAGAGCAATTAAATTATGATGGAACGGTTTCGCGAAGGCGTGAATGGCCCTTTTGTTAAAATAGTCCTTGGACTTATCATCCTTTCATTTGTTTTTGCTGGTGTAGGTAGCTATATCATCGGTGGAAACGCAAACTCGGCGGCTACTGTTGGCAGTGCTGAAATCAGTCGTGGTGATTTCGAACAAGCTTACCAAAACGAACGCAATCGCATGCAGTCTCAACTAGGCGATTATTTCGCTAGCATGCTTGCTGACCCTACTTATGTAGAGTCGTTTCGTAAATCTGTCTTAGACAGAATGGTTAACGATTTATTATTAGAGCAACACGCTGAGTCTCTAGGACTACGTGTGAGTGATGCTCAAATCAGAACAATGATTTTAGAAATGCCACAATTTCTGAATAATGGTCAATTTGATCAAGAGATTTATCAAGCAGCGCTTCGTCGTGCCGGCTTCTCGGCCGAGAGTTTTGCTCTTTATCTACGTCGTGATCTAATTCGCAACCAATTACTAACGGCATTACAAAACAGCGACTTCTCTCTTGACGGTGAAGTTAAAGCGCAAAGTGAACTTATCATGCAAAGTCGTGAAGTTCGTACTGTAACGCTACCAGTGGCTGAAATGGCGAACTCTATCGAGTTGAGTGATGCAGAGATTGAAACTTTCTACAACGAAAATTCTGTGCGCTACACGCGTCCAGAACAAGTGAAAGTAGGTTATATCGAGCTGTCTGCTGAACAACTTAAGCAAACTATTCAGGTTTCTGATCGAGATATCGAACAGTACTATCAAGATAACCTTGATAAGTACTCGACAGAAGAACAGCGTCGAGTTAGCCATATCCTAGTTCAGGGTGATTCAGAGGTTGCAGATAATATCTTAGCTGAGCTTAACTCAGGTGCAGATTTCGCGGAACTTGCTCAAAAACAATCACAAGACTTTGGCAGTGCTGAAGAGGGTGGTTCATTAGGTTGGATCGAACGTGATGTAATGGACCCTACATTTGAAGATGCTGCTTTCGCTTTAACTGAAATCGGTGATATCTCAGGTGTTGTAAAATCGAACTTTGGTTACCACATCATTAAACTTGATGAATTAAAGGATTCGATTGCTCAACCGTTCAACGACGTTAAAGAAGAGATTGCATCGGAACTTGCGGATCAAAAAGCTGTTGATGAATTTTACGAGCTTCAAAGCGAACTTGAGAAAATTGCATTTGAGTATCCAGATTCTCTAGACGACGCAGCAGGCGCAATCGACCAGCCAATCCAAGCAACTGATTTTATCTCAGCTCAAGACGCGCCAGAAGTGTTGCGCTCTCAAGCGGTTATGCAAGCAATTTTAAGTCCTGAAGTTAAAGAAGACGGCTTGAACTCTGAAGTAATTGAAGTCGCTCCAGAGCATATCATTGTGGTTCGTGTTGACGACCTTCGTGATGAGGCTGTACTGCCACTTTCTGAAGTGTCAGAGCAAGTAAATTCTGCGCTTAAGCAAGTTAAAGGCGAACAGCTTGCAATCGAGCTGGCTGAAACAGTACTTGAGTCGTTATCAAACGGTGATGAGGCTGTCTTAGCGGAACATGATTTACAATTTGGTGAGACAGAAAATATTGATCGCCGTGCTCCATTAGCCGAAACTGTCTTTGCTATGGCGAAGCCAACTGAAGGTCAGTCTGTTTACGGGCAAGCTAAGGACTTTGAAGGCAATATCGTTATAGTGGCACTGGATAAAGTTGAAGTGAACGTGGACACTCAGTTTGTTTCGCAAGTTGACGCTCAACTAACCCAGCTAAATAATCAGCAAGACCTTTCTGGTATTCTAAGTATCTTGAGAGCAAATACTGAAATTGATTACTACATCGTTAATCAATAATCTTATGATTCAATGAATCGTGAACAATTAAATGATTAAAATGTAATTGATATTTATATTAAAACGGGTCGCTTATGCGGCCCGTTTTGTTATCTGAAATATTCACGCGTAATGCAAAATTAGATGGGTAGGCTAACGACTTTAAACCAACAGTGAGATGACCTATATGTTAATCAAATCCATTATTTTAAGCCTAATGTTGTTTATTTTACCCAGCACACATTCATTTGCCGCAGACTCATCCAAATATGAGGGCATTGAAATTACCGTTAATATCAATCAAGCGACTGCGGAAGAGTTAGCTGCGCTACTCACAGGCATAGGTATTAAAAAAGCTCAAGCAATCGTTGATTACCGAGAAGAGCTTGGAAAGTTTGAAACAGCAGAAGACCTAGTCAATGTCAAAGGCATTGGTGAGTCTATATTAGAGAAAAATAGGACTAGAATCCTACTGTAAAATACTTCTTCGCTTGTCTGATCAGGCAAGCGTCCAATTTTTATTCTATTTTATCTGTTTCTTTACGAAAACCTGAATCGAAACTAGCACCGAACTCTCATTCGCATTATAATTTTTCGCCGACAAAGCTAACACTAGACTTTTAGCGATCAACTTACGTGGAGTGAAACATGGCACTTGAAACACCAGTGATTACTGTAGATGGACCAAGTGGTGCCGGAAAAGGTACCCTTTGTATGCTATTGGCCGAAAAATTAGGTTATCAACTTCTCGACTCTGGTGCTATTTATCGAGTCCTCGCGTTAGCTGCAATTCATCATGGTTTGGATACTGAATCAGAAGATGTTTTAGTCCCTCTTGCAACTCACTTAGACGTGCAATTTATTGCCGAAGGTGATTTAGTTAAAGTTATTTTAGAAGGTGAGGACGTATCACACGAGCTGCGTAAAGAAGAGACTGGAATGGCAGCTTCAAAAGTGGCTGCATTACCTCGCGTAAGAGAAGCATTATTACGTCGCCAGAGAGCGTTTTCTGATGGCAATGGTCTCGTTGCTGACGGTAGAGATATGGGTACCGTCGTTTTCCCCCAAGCAACAGCCAAAATTTTTCTGGATGCCAGTGCTGACGAGAGGGCGAATAGACGCCTTAAACAGTTGCAAGATAAAGGTTTAGATGTTAAATTTGGCGACCTTTTGAGCGAGATTCAAGAGCGTGACGATCGCGATCGCAACCGTGCTGTTGCTCCTTTACGTCCTGCTGTTGATGCGCTATTGCTGGATTCGACCTCGATGAATATCGATGAAGTTGTCGAAACAGCCATGAAGTTTATAGAATCTAAATTGGCTGAGTAGTCTATACTCAGTCAACTGAGAACGTCGGTCGCAAGGATGATGACTGGCGAATTTATCAACCCCATGCGGTAGGATACCCATGGACGTTTAATTAATTGAAGATTAAATAATGACTGAATCTTTTGCTCAACTCTTTGAAGAGTTTCTATCTGAAACTGAATTTAAACAAGGCAGTATCGTTAAGGGTACTGTAGTAGCTATCGAGAACGGTTACGTTCTTGTTGACGCTGGTCTTAAGTCTGAATCTGCTATCCCTGCTGAACAATTCAAGAACGCTGCTGGCGAACTTGAAGTTGAAGTTGGTGCTGAAGTAGACGTAGCTCTAGACGCTGTTGAAGATGGTTTCGGTGAAACTCAACTTTCTCGCGAGAAAGCGAAGCGTCACGAAGCTTGGATCGTTCTTGAGAAAGCTTACGAAGAAGCTGAAACTGTTGTTGGTATCATCAACGGTAAAGTTAAAGGCGGTTTCACTGTTGAACTAAACGGTATCCGTGCTTTCCTTCCTGGTTCTCTTGTAGACGTGCGTCCTATCCGTGACACTGCTCACCTAGAAAACAAAGAGCTAGAGTTCAAAGTTATTAAACTTGACCAGAAGCGTAACAACGTAGTTGTGTCTCGCCGTGCTGTTATCGAATCTGAAAACAGTGTTGAGCGTGATGAGCTTCTTGAAACTCTACAAGAAGGCAGCGAAGTTAAAGGTATCGTTAAGAACCTTACTGACTACGGTGCATTCGTTGATCTTGGCGGTGTTGACGGTCTACTACATATCACTGATATGGCGTGGAAACGTGTTAAGCACCCATCAGAGATCGTTAACGTAGGTGACGAGATCCAAGTTAAAGTTCTTAAGTTTGACCGTGAGCGTACTCGCGTATCACTAGGTCTTAAGCAACTTGGCGAAGATCCATGGGTAGCAATCGCTAAGCGTTACCCAGAAGGTCACAAGCTTTCTGGTCGTGTTACTAACCTAACTGACTACGGCTGCTTCGTTGAAATCGAAGAAGGCGTTGAAGGTCTAGTACACGTTTCTGAAATGGATTGGACTAACAAGAACATCCACCCTTCTAAAGTTGTTAATGTTGGCGACGAAGTTGAGGTTATGGTTCTTGAGATTGACGAAGAACGTCGTCGTATCTCTCTAGGTCTGAAACAGTGTAAAGCTAACCCTTGGCAGTCATTCGCTGAAGCGCAAGCTAAAGGCGATAAAGTTACTGGTAAGATCAAGTCTATTACTGACTTTGGTATCTTCATCGGTCTTGACGGCGGCATCGACGGTCTAGTACACCTATCTGATATTTCTTGGAACGCAACTGGCGAAGACGCTGTTCGCGAATACAAGAAAGGCGACGAAATCTCTGCAGTAGTTCTTGCAGTAGATGCAGAGCGTGAGCGTATTTCTCTTGGCGTTAAGCAAATGGAAAATGACCCGTTCAATGCATACGTTGCTGATAACAAGAAAGGTACTCTTGTAAACGGTAAAGTAACTGCAGTTGACGCTAAAGGCGCTACTGTTGAGCTTGAAGAAGGCGTAGAAGGTTACATCCGCGCTTCTGAAGTTTCACGCGACCGTATCGAAGATGCATCTCTAATCCTAAGCGTTGGTGACAGCGTTGAAACTAAGTTCACTGGTGTAGACCGTAAGAACCGCGTAATCAACCTATCTATCAAAGCTAAAGATGAAGCTGAAGAGCAAGAAGCAATGGCTTCACTGAACAAGTCTGAAGACGGCGGGTTCGGTAATGCTATGGCTGACGCATTTAAAGCTGCGAAAGGCGAATAATAGCTTCTCGTAAGAGAATATTAGCTATATAGCTAAGAAAGGAGCCGAAAGGCTCCTTTTTTTTTTGCTTAATTTCTCGATAGGTCTATAATTTCTAAAAAGAAAAGCGAACGAGGAAAACTATGACTAAGTCTGAACTGATTGAAAGACTCTGTTCTGAGCAAACACATTTGTCTGCAAAAGAAATAGAAGATGCTGTAAAAGATATATTAGAACATATGGCAACTACTCTAGAGAGTGGTGACAGAATAGAGATCCGTGGTTTTGGCAGCTTCTCGTTGCACTTTAGAGAGCCACGTGTTGGACGTAATCCTAAGACTGGTGATAAGGTTGAATTAGAGGGTAAATATGTGCCTCATTTCAAGCCAGGCAAAGAATTACGCGAACGCGTTAACTTATCTTAATTAGTTAATTATAAGATTGTTAAGAAACGGCTAACTGTAATGTTAGCCGTTTTTTTATCATTAGAATGTTCATAATAGCCATGGTTTGTGAGGTGATTTTCCTGCATAATCGTACCTGCTATCAATATCAGGGTAACGGATTATGAAAATTATAAAAATCATTGTAGTACTTGCTCTTTTCCTTATTGCACTTGCTTTAGGATCTCAAAACCAAGCTGTCGTTACTTTTAACTACTTGCTTGCGCAAGGAGACTTTCACCTTTCAACCTTGCTTGGTGTCGTTTTTGTTGCTGGTTTCTCTTTAGCTTGGGTCATATTTGGTAGTCTTCATTTTAAATCTCAGCTTCAAGTTCGTAAGTTAAATAAAAAGTTAAAAAAAACGACCGCTGAAAAAATGCCAATCCAACCCAAAGTATAGATGCGGTAGACTTTCCTAAATGTTAGAAATTCTCTTCTTGTTATTACCAATTGCTGCTGCCTATGGGTGGTACATGGGTAATCGTAGTGCTCAACAAGATAAACAGAAACATTCTAATCAAATGTCTCGTCAATATGTGACTGGTTTGAACCTGCTCTTGTCTGATCAATCAGACAAAGCCGTCGATCACTTTATTGAATTGCTTCAAGTTGACGACAACACAATAGATACGCACCTAGCTCTTGGTAACCTATTTCGTTCTAGAGGAGAGGTTGATCGTGCTATTCGGATTCACCAAAATCTAATCTCTCGATCTGGTTTAACTATCGATCAGAAAAACATTGCACTCCAACAGCTTGCCAAAGATTACATGGCTTCAGGATTCTTAGATCGAGCAGAGAAAATATTTGAACAACTTATCGAAGAGCCAGATCACAGAGAAGGCGCACTGCAACAGTTAGTCGCGATTTACCAGCAAACACGAGAGTGGGCCAAGGCGATTCATTTGGCTGGACTGTTAGTTAAACTCGGTAAACCTCGGATTAGAAGCTCAATTGCTCATTTTTGGTGTGAGCTCGCCATCCAAGAGAAGCAAGATGGCAATATTAATAAATCTATTCAGTATTACCAACGCGCATTAAGTGAAGATCCTAAGTGCGTTCGTGCAAGTATATTGTTGGGTAAGCAATTCTTAGAGTCAGAGGACTATCAGCAAACGATTGAGCACCTAGAAAACGTACTTGATCAAGACAGTGATTTTGTAGGAGAAGTCCTACCTATATTAGCTGATTGCTACTACCACCTTGGTAATGAGAGTGGTCTTGTTGAATTTTTGAGGCGTTGTATTTCCAAGAAAACAGGCGTATCTGCCGAGTTAATGCTGGCTCATCTTGTTGCTCAACATGAGGGTACCGGTGAGGCACAGAATTTACTTACTCGCCAGCTAGTTAAGAACCCAACAATGAAGGGCTTTTACCGTTTGATGGATTATCATTTAGCGAACGCTGAAGAAGGCCCGGCTAAAAACAGCTTAAGTACACTTCAAAAGCTCGTTGGTGAGCAGCTTAAACTCAAGCCACATTATCGCTGCCGGAAATGTGGTTTCTCTACGCACTCAATGTATTGGCATTGTCCATCCTGTAAGGGGTGGGGCGTTATTAAGCCGATTAGAGGCTTAGACGGCGAATAGTTAGCTTTTTAAGTAATACTTTTAGTAAGAACCAGTTGATAAGAACAATTTTAATACTTAGGAGATAAAATGAACGACCAAAAAGTGATCGTTGCTCTAGATTATGACAAGCAAGCAGATGCTCTAGCATTTGTGGATAGAATTGACCCAACATCTTGTCGTCTTAAAGTTGGCAAAGAAATGTTCACTTTGTTTGGACCAGACTTCGTTCGGGAACTCCATAAACGCGGTTTTTCAGTATTCCTCGATCTAAAGTTTCATGATATTCCAAATACTTGCTCGAAGGCTGTCAGAGCTGCCGCTGAACTTGGTGTTTGGATGGTCAACGTCCACGCTAGCGGCGGTGAACGAATGATGACGGCTTCACGAGAAATTCTAGAGCCGTATGGAAAAGATCGCCCGATGCTTATCGGTGTTACTGTGCTAACGAGCATGGAACAAAGTGACTTGGCGGGTATCGGTTTGAATTTAGCACCCCAAGAACAAGTTATTCGTTTAGCAACACTAACGAAAAACTCAGGTCTTGATGGCGTTGTATGCTCTGCACAAGAGGCTTCGATGTTAAAAGGTGAACTAGGAAGTGAGTTTAAGCTTGTAACCCCTGGTATTCGTCCTGTAGGAGCATCTGTAGGCGATCAGAAGCGTATCATGACTCCGGTTGATGCTATTCAAGCGGGTTCTGACTATCTTGTCATTGGGCGACCAATCACTCAAGCAACGGATCCGGCGTTTGTGTTAAGCGAAATCAATAAGACACTTGTTTAAATTATATTTGAGCAAGTGTTTATATGTAAAAAAGGTCAGCTTGTGCTGGCCTTTTTTGTATCAGATGACTTATTAAAACAAGTTTGGCTATCTAATGAGGGCATCCACTGTGAAATTTGAAGTCTTTGTCTTTGCGAGTAATTAATTCAGCTTCAATTTTACCAAAATATTGAATTCTGTCTGTTATATCTTTCCCCGCAATGTTGGCAGCAAGTGTTAAATAATCTTGGTAGTGGCGAGCTTCTGAACGAAGTAGAGATACGTAAAATCGTTCCATCTCTTTATCTAAATGAGGTGCTAGTAATGCAAATCGTTCACATGAACGAGCTTCAATGTATGCACCAATAATTAATTTATCAACGAGTGCCTGAGGTTCGTAAGTGGCTACGTTTGTCAGCATTCCTTTTGCATAACGACCTGCAGGTATAGGACGATAAGCTATTTCTCTTTCTTCCATTATTTCTAATACTTGATAGAAGTGATGAAGTTCTTCTTTGATTAGGAGTACCATCTTATCGATCAAATCTTGATTGTATGGCGAGTTATCCTTTGCTGACAGGTTTTTGGTTATCTGACTTTTCCCCTTCAAGCTTTGTGTCGATCCTTGCTTTCGATATGCAAACTCTTCAAATGGTTTGAACCAATCTAATAGTAGCTGAGCGCTAGATTGGTCTACGGCATACTTTCGAAGAAGATACATCGCAGATTGACCTGCTTTTAATTCACAGAGCAGGTGATCAATTAAGATGATCTCTAGATTATCAGGGCGCTTGGCTTGCTCAATCCATTCTGGAGGCGTTGAACAGTGTAGAAAGTCAAGAATAGGGGCAAGTAAGGTTTGGTTATCCATAGTTCTCTATTAATTGTGTATCGCTAAAAATAAAAAAGGCCGCAACAAGCGGCCTTAGGGCAGAAATTCTTGTTACCATTTTTTCTTTTGACCAAACAGTGCGTCCATATCGTCTTCTTTTTCTTTTTCTTCGATCTGTTGTAAATCTTCCGCACTTTTGTTTTGGCGCTTTTGCTCTAACTCATCAAACATAGTTTGCAGCTTGTTACGAGCTTGATTCGAGTAGTCATCATTTTTCGAGCTAAGGGCATCAATGCCTTTTCTCAACAATTGAATTGCGGTGCCGGGTTGACCGCGAACAATAGCATCGTTGGCACGCTTGATAACATTTTCAATATTGATACGAACTTGAATAGATTCTAGTCTCGCATTTTCAGCCACATAAGCTTGGGTTTCGAAACGGCCCTTATTGTGCTCAGTGCGAATAGTATCTCGAAGTCTTTTAACCAGTTTAAGCATTACAATCGCTTGCTTATCGCTACTCGGAACTTTAAATGTCGTGCTATCACCACCTTGATAATTGTCTCGAAGTTGAGTGATCTGCTGCTTCATATTCTCTAGACGTTGTGCTAATTGTTTATTCTTTGGATCTAGCTCATGCATATTATTTAGAGCATCAAGGATACGAGAATTGAGGCAGACAAGCAGCTCTTTACTAAACGGCATATGGTGAGCATTACCGATGAGATCTTCAGTAGCATCGATAATGGCGATATAGCGGGCTGACTCTTGTTTCTTTGCCGTCTCTACCTTTACTTTGTATTGCAGCATGATGTTATAACCAAGCACCAACACTAATAAGACAGCTACTAGAGCGATAATTAATCCAATATTCATAAATTCCATATCTTTGTGTTAGATGGTTAGCGTTTTAGGATACACGATCCGAATAAGTTACGGCACCTAT
This sequence comes from Vibrio lamellibrachiae, assembly GCF_050337265.1. Taxonomy (NCBI): domain Bacteria; kingdom Pseudomonadati; phylum Pseudomonadota; class Gammaproteobacteria; order Vibrionales; family Vibrionaceae; genus Vibrio; species Vibrio lamellibrachiae. The sequence continues at coordinate 727,013 of NZ_JAKJSU010000004.1, read as the reverse complement.
ATATCAACACTTTTATTATTACTGTTTGTCATTTGATTATTAACCAAAAGTTTGAATTAGCACAGTAATATGAGGGTTAGCTTGCAAAATTACCGTTTGTTCTGAGTGACAAATGAACGAACCGAACGCATGCTCCCAATTTCTCTACCAATTGTAGCTCAATAGCGTTATAACTAATAATTATAAACTATTAGTGCCTACTAGACCGTCGGCAAGGATTTCGAGGTCATATAATGAAACTACAGCAGCTAAAATATATAGTTGAAGTTGTAAACCATAACCTAAACGTATCTGCAACAGCAGAAAGCTTGTATACATCTCAACCAGGTATTAGTAAGCAAGTTCGTTTACTCGAAGATGAATTGGGTATTGAAATATTCGAGCGTAGTGGAAAACACTTAACACAGGTGACTCCAGCTGGCATCGATATCATTCGTATATCTCAAGAAATCCTTTCCCGCGTTGAAAGTATTAAGGCAGTTGCTGGAGAGCATACTCATCCGGAAAAAGGCACGCTCAATATATCGACCACTCATACACAAGCTCGTTATGCTCTGCCTGATGTGATTAAAGGTTTTACGTCGCGATACCCTAAAGTTTCGCTGCACATGCATCAAGGAACGCCGAGTCAGATGTCTGAGGCTATAGCTAAAGGTACGGCTAACTTTGCTATCGCGACCGAAGCGCTTCATCTTTATCAAGATGCGATTATGTTGCCGTGTTATCACTGGAATCGCTCAATTGTTGTGACCAAAGATCATCCATTGGCAAATAAAAAAGACGTCACTATCCATGATTTAGCCAGTTATTCACTTGTTACATATGTATTTGGTTTTACTGGACGTTCCGAATTAGACACTGCGTTTAATAAAGAGGGGCTAACACCACGAGTTGTCTTTACCGCCACAGATGCAGATGTCATTAAAACCTATGTGCGGATGGGTATTGGCGTTGGTGTAATTGCGAGCATGGCCATTGACAAGGAAACAGATGGCGATTTAGTGGCGATTGATGCAAGCCACATCTTTGAGGCAAGTACTACGAGTATTGGTTTCCGCCGAGGCACATTCCTGCGTACATATATGTACGATTTTATGGAGAGATTCGCTCCTCATTTGACTCGCCCTGTAGTCGAGCGTGCGACATCATTAAAATCGAATGCAGAAATTGAGGAAATGTTTAGAGATATTGAACTTCCAGTTCGTTAAACCTTCCTAAAATTATGACTTCCTCTTACACTACGCTGATATGGGGGGAGTCATGCAAAATACCTTTAAAAAACTCAATCGGTTTATGCTGGATAATCAAGTGCTTTGGCGTTTTGAGCCTTTTCACGATAGTATAAACCCATCTAATCCTTGGGATGAAACCCATCCAGAGTTATCGGCTTGGTTAGAATCATTAGAGCAAGGTGATATTGAACAGTTCAAATCTGATTCGCTCAGTTTATCTCAACATATTCAGCGCTTTTGTCCTGAACTTGCAGAGATTAACACCCTTATTCAGTTACCTTTTCAAGACACTCAACCTTTGGCGTTTGATTCTCACCTGTTTAACGGCATCCCCGGACGAAAATTAGAACAGATTACCTCAATGGGCGAGCTTTCTGTTGAGCTGCACCGGGGTGAGGAGTGGTTAGAGTGGTGCTCAGGCAAAGGATACTTAGGTCGAATTCTAGCGGCTAGCACAAATCAACAAGTCACAAGCTTTGAGTTTCAACATTTACTATGTGAAGCAGGTCAAAATCAAGCTGAAGCTCTTGATCTTCCAATGACTTTTATTCAAGGTGATGCGTTAACCGATGAACCTTTAGCCTGTATGAATGACAAGCAGCACGCGGTGGCACTTCACGCTTGTGGTGATTTACATGTGAATTTGCTTTATAAGGCGACACAGAAATCCCTACCAGCAATGACGATTTCTCCTTGCTGTTATCATTTAATTAAATCTGATCAATATCAGCCAATGTCACGATTAGCCCAATCTTCAGAATTGGTACTGTCTAAGCAAGAGCTACGAATACCCCTGCAGGAAACGGTGACAGGCGGCGAACGTGTTAAGCGTCATCGTTTTCAAGAAATGTCGTATCGGCTTGGGTTTGATCTCATGTTGCGAGAACTTGGCATTTCAAAAGAGTATATCGCCATTCCAAGCATTAAAAAGTCTCAGCTAGCGCTAGGGTTTGAATCGTTCTGCATCTGGGCCGCTAATAAAAAGAGCTTGAATCTTCCATCAGTCAACTTTACTGAGTATCACAATAAAGGGATTGCGCGTTTTTGGCAGATGGAACGTATCAGTCTGATTCAGCAATTGTTTCGACGCCCACTGGAGTTATGGCTTGTTCTCGACAAAGCGCTATATCTGCAACAACAGGGCTATAACGTATCACTCTCTCAGTTTTGTTCACGAGAAGTCACGCCTCGAAATATACTGCTCCACGCTTATCTAGACTAATTTGTCTTTATGTCTCTTTTTTGTTGCCTTATTGTTAAAGGCTACTTCCTTTTTTTTTAAGTAACTGGTACTAATATTGTGTGTGTATATTAAATGCACAACTACAATAATAACCAAACACAACACTCACTACTAAGTTGCTTAAATCAAGGAGTTAAGATGAAGGCACATAAAATTCTAGCCACAGCTATCATTGCCGGCGCAGCATTACTCTCATCGACCAGTCTTATGGCTAAAACAGCCAAGGTCGCAGTATCACAGATTGTTGAACACCCTGCTTTGGATGCGACTCGACAAGGATTACTTGATGGCCTTAAAGCACAAGGTTATGAAGAAGGGCAAAATTTAGAGTTTGATTATAAGACCGCTCAGGGAAACCCCGCTATTGCCGTTCAAATAGCCCGTCAATTTATCGGTGAGAATCCGGATGTATTAGTTGGCATTGCAACACCTACGGCTCAAGCATTGGTGGCCGCTACTCGTAAGATTCCAGTTGTATTTACCGCGGTCACAGACCCTGTTGGTGCAAAATTAGTTAAGCAGCTTGAACAGCCAGGAAAGAACGTTACTGGGCTTTCTGATTTATCACCGGTTAGCCAACATGTTGAGCTAATCAAAGAGCTATTACCTGATGCTAAATCAATTGGTGTTGTTTATAACCCTGGTGAAGCCAATGCAGTAACACTAGTTGAGCTATTAAAAGAAAGTGCTAAAGCTCAAGGCTTTAAAGTCATTGAGGCGACGGCATTAAAAAGTGCTGATGTTATGTCAGCGACTCAAGCCATCGCAGCTAAGTCTGATGTTATTTATGCCCCGACAGATAATACCGTTGCAAGTGCAATTGAAGGTATGATTACCGCAGCTAATCAAGCGAATACACCAGTATTAGGCGGCGCCACTTCTTATGTAGATAAGGGTGCTATCGCGAGTCTTGGTTTTGATTACTATCAAGTTGGTTATCAAACAGCCGATTATGTTGTTGCTATTTTGGAAGGGAAGAAACCTGGTGATTTAGATGTGAAAGTCGCTAAAGGTTCAGATTTGGTTGTGAACTCTGGTGCAGCGAAAAAGCTCGGCGTTACGATACCTCAGGCCATTCTTGACCGCGCAACAAGCGTAAAATAAGTCAGTATTGAGCCAGTAATTGGATTACTGGCTTTCTAGCAGAAAGGGAGTTGTTATGTCTGCTTTTGCGTTTTTTGGTGCTCTAGAAATAGGGCTCTTATATGGTCTTGTGGCTTTAGGGGTATACCTTACCTTTAGAGTACTAGACTTCCCCGATCTTAGTGTTGATGGCAGTTTCCCTATGGGGGCAGCCGTCGCCGCGACAGCAATAGTCGCAGGCGTTAATCCTTGGCTTGCAACTGGAATGGCAATTTTAGCCGGTGCAACAACAGGGTGGGTCACTGCTTTTCTTGCTGTACGTTGCGGTATTCTTCATTTACTAGCTTCAATTCTTACAATGATCGCGGCGTTTTCTATCAATATTCGCATTATGGGTCGCCCAAATATGTCACTACTCGGTGAAGATACAATTCTTACACCATTTGAATCCTTGGGTGATGCAATGTACATCCGACCAATTGCAGTAGGGGTCTTAGTCCTTATCTCAGCATGGGGTGTGGTTCGGTTACTCAATAGTGACTTTGGATTAGGCTTACGAGCGACAGGTGTTAACTCTCGAATGGTATCAGCACAAGGTGGTAGCACATCGTTCTATACCTATTTTGGCTTGGCACTATCAAACGGATTCGTAGGGTTTGCAGGGGCGTTATTTGCACAAACGAATAGTTTTGCGGATGTTACCTCGGGTGTCGGTACTATTGTCGTTGGTTTAGCCGCTGTAATATTGGGACAAACTCTTATTCCTGGGCGTAAAATTTGGGTAGCAGTTACCGCCGTTATTGTTGGGTCTGTATTGTATCGTTTAGCGGTCGCATTCGCGTTAAGTAGTGGTATGTTCGGACTACAAGCATCAGATTTGAATTTAGTCACAGCTGTTCTCGTCGCTGTTGCGCTTATTGCGCCCAAAATAAAAGGGAACATGAAGGCAAAAAAGTCCGTTAGACCTGCTAAGAGCCTTGTGATTGAGCAAGGTATTTCAAAGCAGGTAAAAGAATCAGGAGACGCGGTATGATTCGCTTAGAAGATATTGAAGTAACATTTAACCCTGGAACAATATTAGAAAACCAAGCATTAAGAAGCGTGTGCTTAGAAGTTCCAGAGCACCAATTCTTAACGGTGATTGGTTCTAACGGAGCTGGGAAGTCAACGTTACTTGGTGCTGTTACAGGTGAAACCCCTATGATCGGCGGAAGCGTTATCATCGATGATCTCGATGTTACACGACTCACGGTTGATCAAAGAGCGAAGCAATGTGCTCGCGTATTCCAAGATCCTCTTGCGGGCACATGTGCAGATCTGACGATCGAAGAGAACATGGCGTTAGCTTACATGCGCGGTAAAAGACGAGGTTGGAGTTTATCCCTCTCTTCAAAAAGACGTCAGCTGTTTCAAGAGAGAATTAGTATTCTTGGTCTTGGGTTAGAGGATCGCTTAAGTGATAATATTGGATTATTATCTGGCGGTCAGAGACAAGCTGTGAGTCTTGTGATGGCGACGCTATCAGATAGTAAGCTCCTTTTATTAGATGAGCATACTGCTGCGCTTGACCCGAGGATGGCCGCATTTGTCATTGATTTAACCAAAACTATTGTACATGAGTTTAATCTAACGGTGATGATGGTTACTCACTCAATGAAGGACGCTCTCGCTTGCGGTGATAGAACCGTAATGTTGCATCAAGGCGAAATTGTATTAGATGTCTCTGGTGAGCAGCGTGCTAATATGAAAGTACCAGACTTACTTGAGATGTTCTCTAAAGTACGTGGTGAAGAGCTCGCTGATGATAGCTTGCTACTAAACTAGTTAGTCTTTGAATTGAGTTGTTATCGATATTTAATGACTTGTTCTTTGGCGCTTTGCACCGTAATAGATACCCACCCATAAGTCATGCATGAGGTGGGTTTATTTTTTGAATGCAGTTATTAGGTAGTTGTTATTAATGAAGTTACAACGACGATTTAGCCTCCGATTTGTCTTTCTTATACCACTATTAGTGTCAGTGGTACTGAGTAGTGTGGTGGTGAAAAGTCATTATGATCTCGTTAACCGTAGTATTTTGTTAGAATATGAGCGATTAAAAGAGTCCTTTTGGCGTTCGTCGAAAATTATTGCAGCACTTGATTACAGTTTTACCAACTATTATCGACATGGCGGTAAGCTATTTGTTGAACATAGCACCTTACTTGAAGATGGACTATGTAAAATTTGGCCTATTGAATCTGCATTAAGAACTAAAGGTAAATCAATCAGTATCTCGGCTGTCGATATTGACTATATGCTTGTTGGTAGCGAAGATCTTTGTGACTCCACAAGTGACGTTTACCAAAGAGCCTCTAGCCAAGTCTCCTTGGCGCCTATTCTCTCGTTTATGCATGATCTAGATAGTTATCTTATTGGTATCCATTACTCTGATAAAGAGGGATATATTGTCTCTTCTCCAGATACCATGGCGCAAGATGTAACGACAGAGTTTTTAGATACGATGAAGGTTAGACCCTACTGGAGAGAAACAGCGAAAAATCGAGGTGAAATAACAATTTCTGGTCCTATAAACTCAATCATACTTGGTAAAGAGGTGATGAGTATGACGGTTCCTGTCCATAGTGGTGATGAGTATGAAGGGCTGATTTCACTCGATATTGATATAGATTTTTTATTAAACAGTAGGGGAGAATTAAGTAGCCCAATTCGTATTATCAATAGAGATCGAGATAGTGTATCTGACTCTGCTTATTGGGTTAGAGAGTTAGTCTTTGAAGGGGTTGTTTTTAACCACTTAATTTTTTATGACTTTGACTTAAATGAAGAGATCAAACGGTTCTTTAGTCAAGAGAAGTACAGTCTACTTATTATTCTACTGGTCTATATATTTTCGGTCTTAGTTCTTTTTTACGTCAATACGAACGCTGAGAGAAGTCATTTCAGAGACTTGGCTGCTAGAGACCCTATGACGGGGCTATTAAATCGACGAGGCTTTGAGGCTTTTCTAGCTCGCACATCGCACCAGCATACATTTGCCTTAGCGGTGTTTGATATCGATAATTTTAAATCAATAAACGATACCTATGGCCATGATGTAGGGGATGATGTTATCTGTCATATCTCTGAACAGCTTGAAAAAAATATTAGAAGTGATGATGCGGTTGCACGCTTTGGTGGTGAAGAGTTCGTGGTTTACTTGAAAGGCTACGATGAAAAGCAGTTAGTTCAAATATTAGAGCGAGTTAGAGTAGCGATCAGTGAAAAATCGACGGAAGTTATAGAGCAAGGCTTTACCGTTTCAGGTGGCGCAGAGATCATGATCCCGACGTTCAATCTTGATTTCAATCAGTTGTTTAAATTGGCTGATGAAAAACTCTATCGAGCAAAAACGTCAGGTAAAAATAAGCTTATCTATTAAACTAAGAGATTGATTCTAAACACTTGGCTTGGTACAGCTTAATATGCTCAACAATCGGCTCTGCTGTCTTGAAGGTTCGAATTTCACGGAATAAATCGTTGGCTTGAGGATATTGCTGTTTTAGGTAGGCAAACCACTGCTTGACTCTATTTGGGTAATACATACCCTTATCGCCTTCCATTTCATATCGTGAATAAGCCAGTAGAAGATCAACCACCTCAGCCCAAGGCAGTGGTTTATGGTTATGTTTGACTACATTACCGAGATTCGGCACGTTAAACGCACCACGGCAAACCATTAATGAATCAATGCCAGTTGTCTCAATGCAATTTTGGCCATCTTCATAATTCCAAATCTCACCGTTTGCTATCAAAGGGATAGAAGAACTCTTACGAATCTGATTAATGTAATCCCATTTGATTTCACTCGCTTTATAGCCACCTGATTTCGTTCTCGCATGGACCGTCAATTCATCGGCCCCTGCTTTTTCAATCGCTTCAACAATGTTGAAACAATCGTCAGGGTTATCCCAACCTAAACGGATCTTGGCTGATACGGGAATATCACTTGGCACAGCTTCACGGCATGCTTGGATTACATCATGTATTAGTTCAGGGTGCTGTAACAAAGCTGCGCCACCTCGGCTTTTATTCACTAAGCGAGCAGGGCAACCAAAGTTCAGATCAATGCCTTTGGCACCAAGTTTTGCAGCTTGAATAGCATTTTTTGCCATCCATTTAGGGTGCTGACCAAGTAGTTGAACGTGGACTGGAACACCGGATTTTGTTTGTGATCCTGTTTTTAGTTCAGGGCAAAGTTTATGAAAGACATGCTCAGGAAGTTCTTGTTCACTTACTCGCACAAATTCAGTAACACAGAGGTCGTAATCATTAATCTCTGTCAGAATTTCTCGCATTAAGTGGTCTAGAACGCCCTCCATAGGGCCAAGAATGACACGCATATATTATTGCCTTTACACTGTTGTAGAATTATTTTCGCCGCGCGATTGTAGTGGCTCTCGATTAGATTGTCACTAAAGCCTTGCTTCAGGTTATAATAATCGCTGATTTAATTAACTTCACAAAATGACATGACCTATCAGCTTTTAAATTTAGACACCCTACCTTGTAACGAATCTGCTCAATATATTGAAGGCGCTATTTTAGCCGCTAACTTTGCGGTAAAGCCTATTGCTCCAGAAGCGTGGTTAGGAGAAGTGTTCTCTGAGGTGACTCCTGACGCGGTGGGTAAAGTAACGGAACAGATACATATTCAATTTAACCGATTGCAACGTAGTGAGTATGCACTGGCATCACTATTGGAATTGGATAGCACAACAGAAAAATTAGCTGATTTTGCCGAAGGATTTATGGAGGTTTGGCCAATTATAGAGGCCAACTGGCAAGTAATTCAGTTGAATGATGGGTCATTACGAATGCTGCAAGCGCTGATCACCACGTTTATGTTGGCAATTGACGAAGAGCAGACACAGCAGCAAATGAAAGATGCTGGAATTGAAACGCCTCCTGCACTCGGTGATTTTATCGATCAACTAGATCTCATGGTAGCTGAAGTTGCCTTAGCTGCTGATGAAGCAATGGCGGGTGGAAAAAGTCAAAGTGTGAATCCGTATAAAGAGATTGGCCGCAACGATTTATGCCCTTGTGAAAGCGGTAAAAAATTCAAGCAGTGCTGTGGAAAATAACCAATCTGAATATCGACCCTGTAAAGAATTAATGAAAACAGCGAACATTTCTCGAATCTGTTGTCTTAATACATCGTGTATTTGAGTTTAAGCAATCTGGAGTATTTTAATGAAAAAGTGGTGTCTTCTACTGTTAGTTAACTGTTCTGTACTAATGAGTTCTTCTGTATTTGCCTCACCTAAAGAAGAACTGAGTGCCCGTTTAGCTTTGAACGATGGATTTAGCGCAGACTTTAGTCAACAAATTGTTAGCCCTGACGGCGACATTGTTATGGAAGGTCAAGGTAGAGTTGAAATAGCACGACCAAGTAAATTCCGTTGGGAGACAACATACCCTGACGAAAATTCGTTAATCTCTGACGGTGAGACGCTTTGGTATTACAGCCCTTTTATCGAACAAGTGAGCTTATATTGGCAAGAGCAGGCTGTTGAGCAAACGCCTTTTGTACTACTTACTCGAAACGTTGAAAGTGATTGGAATAACTACAGTGTTTCTCAGCAAGATGATCGTTTTACACTAACACCGACATCGGTTGATTCAACTCAAGGTCAATTTCAAATCGATATCAATACGAAAGGCATTGTGAAAGGCTTTAACGTCATTGAGCAAGATGGACAGAGAGGCTTATTTAGCTTTAGCAATGTGAAATTAGATCTTCCTGCCACTGAACGATTTACGTTTGTTGTTCCAGAAGGTGTAGAGGTTGATGATCAAAGGAACTAGCCATGAGTAACTTGAGCTTAGATTTTTCTGGTGATGAGGATTTTCGCCCTTTAGCTGCTCGCATGAGACCAGAAACCATTGAACAGTATATTGGGCAGCAGCACATCCTTGGTCCTGGAAAACCGCTTCGTCGTGCTCTAGAGGCGGGGCATATACACTCAATGATTCTTTGGGGCCCTCCTGGCACCGGAAAAACGACTTTAGCTGAAGTTGCCGCCAATTACGCAGATGCAGAAGTTGAGCGTATTTCAGCGGTAACGTCTGGTATTAAAGATATTCGAGCTGCGGTAGAGAAGGCGAGAGAAAATCAACAAGTCGGTAAAAGAACCATTTTGTTTGTGGATGAGGTTCACCGTTTTAATAAGTCTCAGCAAGATGCGTTTTTGCCACACATAGAAGATGGAACAGTAACGTTTATTGGTGCAACGACAGAGAATCCGTCGTTTGAACTGAACAATGCACTGTTGTCACGTGCGCGTGTGTATAAGCTTACTTCGCTATCCAATAATGAGATTTTACAAGCGGTTCAACAAGCATTAGATGATAGCCCTAGAGGGCTTGGTGAGGTCAAAGCGCAGTTCCACGACAATGTGTTAGATCGACTGGCAGAGCTGGTTAATGGTGACGCTCGAATGTCGCTTAATTATCTTGAACTGTTGTTCGACATGGCAGAAGAAGAGCAGGGCATTAAACAAGTGACATTGCCGTTACTGGCGGAAGTCGCCGGTGAAAAAGTCTCTCGCTTTGATAACAAAGGAGATATTTGGTACGACCTTATTTCCGCAGTTCACAAGTCTATTCGAGGGTCAAACCCTGACGGAGCACTATATTGGTCTGCTCGAATGATTTCAGCTGGGTGTGATCCTCTTTATATCGCCAGACGTTTACTTGCAATCGCATCTGAAGATATTGGTAATGCCGATCCTAGAGCGATGCAAATAGCTATCTCAGCGTGGGACTGTTTCACTCGTGTCGGCCCTGCGGAAGGTGAAAGGGCTTTGGCCCAAGCCATTGTCTATCTAGCGTGCGCACCAAAAAGTAATGCAGTCTATACCGCATGGAAGAAAGCACTGTCTGATGCTCAAGAGTATCCGGAATATGAAGTGCCACATCATTTGCGAAATGCGCCTACAAGCTTAATGAAAGATATGGGGTATGGAGCTGAATATCGTTACGCGCATGATGAGCAAGGTGCTTATGCTGCCGGTGAGGTGTATCTACCTCCAGAAATGAGTCATATACGTTACTACCAACCGACAAATCGTGGCTTGGAGACAAAAATTGGCGAAAAGTTAGATTACTTGGCTAATTTAGACGCAAATAGCCCACAAAAGCGCTATGAAAAGTGACCATTTTTGGATACATTTGTTCGATTAAAATTTCTTTACGTATCACTCTTTTAATAAGAGCCATTTTGATGCGTTTTTCACAACTATAAGGCATAGGATTAGCAATGCTGGATTCTAAATTACTTCGCACTGAGCTGGATGAAACAGCTGCAAAATTAGCACGTCGCGGTTTTAAACTTGACGTAGAAACAATCGGTCAACTTGAAGAGCAACGTAAATCCATTCAAGTAGAAGTTGAAAATTTACAATCCACGCGTAATTCCATCTCCAAACAAATCGGCCAAAAAATGGCGAGCGGAGATAAAGAAGGCGCTGAAGAGATCAAAAAACAGATTGGTTCTTTAGGCAGCGATCTTGAAGCTAAGAAAGCAGAGCTGGTTGTTGTTCAAAATCAACTTGAAGAGATTACATTGTCGGTTCCTAACCTTCCTGATGATGAAGTTCCAAATGGTAAAGATGAGAGCGAAAACGTTGAAATTTCACGTTGGGGCGAACCAAAATCTTACGATTTTGAAGTCAAAGATCATGTGGACCTTGGTGAGCTAAGTGGTGGGCTAGATTTCGCTAGTGCGACTAAGATTACCGGTGCTCGTTTTATCGTAATGAAAGGAAAATTTGCTCGCCTACACCGCGCAATCGCTCAGTTCATGCTTGATCTACACACTGACGAGCATGATTACACTGAGATGTACGTACCGTACCTTGTTAACGCAGATAGTTTATTTGGTACAGGTCAGCTACCTAAATTTGGTAAAGATCTTTTCCATACAGAACCATTAGTAGAGAAAGTGAGTGATGAAGAGCCGCGTAAGCTTTCGTTAATTCCAACAGCAGAAGTACCAGTAACAAATATGGTTCGTGACACTATCACTGATGAAGCTGATCTTCCTCTTAAGATGACAGCTCATACACCATGTTTCCGTTCTGAAGCGGGTTCATACGGTCGTGATACTCGTGGTCTTATTCGTATGCACCAATTTGACAAAGTTGAACTTGTGCAAATTACTAAACCTGAAGATTCAATGAATGCGCTTGAAGAGTTAACGGGTCACGCTGAGAAAGTGCTTCAATTACTAGAGCTTCCTTACCGTAAAGTGATTCTTTGTACTGGCGACATGGGCTTTGGCTCGAGCAAAACTTATGACTTAGAAGTTTGGGTCCCAGCACAAAAGACTTACCGTGAAATCTCTTCTTGTTCGAACATGGGTGATTTCCAAGCTCGTCGTATGCAAGCCCGTTTCCGTCGTAAAGGTGAGAAGAAGCCTGAGCTTGTTCATACATTGAATGGCTCTGGTTTGGCTGTAGGTCGTACAATGGTTGCGATTCTTGAAAATAACCAAGAAGCAGACGGCCGTATCGCAATCCCGACAGTGCTACAGAAATACATGGGTGGCGTAACTCACATCGGTTAAGACTGATGTGTAGTAATACGACATTTGGTAATAGATAGCAAAAAGCCGACCAGTAGTCATATTGGTCGGCTTTTTTAGTTCTAATGATCGAGCTAATTGACGCCGTTTAACTACAGCATTTTTTAAACTTCTTTCCGCTTCCACATGGGCAAGGGTCGTTTCGTCCGACTTTAGATACTGAAGGAGCTTCTTCTTGCTCTACCATGACCCCATCGATGTAGTACCAAAGGTCGTCATGTTTGAGAAAACGGGATTTTTCTTGCATGCAGTACTGTTGACCTTCGTCGTTGAAGTAGGCCTTAAATGAAACAAACCCTTCATTTTCATCCTTACCGTCTTGTGTGTTAATCACCTCGAGCTTGCACCAGTCAGAGTGTATCGACTCTGTAATCGCTGCTCTAGACTCTTCAGCGAGGCAACTAGAGTGATAAGTTGCGATAACAAAATCTACCAGTTTTAGAACGTGTGCACTATAACGGGCACGCATTAGCTGTTCGGGACGTTTCGCTAGCGAATGATTTTGATGGATGGGTTTACAACATGTTTGATAACTCAACGAGCTATCACAAGGGCAAACAGACATATTAGATTCCAGAAGGCGTAATGAGCCGCTATTTTAGAGGTGACAGAAAGTGAAGTAAATCACTACAGCGAACTCGCTTTAGATGAGTACTTTTGCATTTAAAAAATAGTGAACAATGTCAGCTTGCAGAGAGAAGATCAGCTGTCCATTTTACGGATTCATCATAGCTTTTTGTGATGGCATCGTTAGTCAGGTTTAATTGACCAGATAGAACAGTAACATTGTCCCAATCTGCTTTTTCGTATGCTTTCACTAGAGCTAATGTCTGCCCTAGTACACCGGACTCATGACTTAAGGCTTCCTTCACTTCTTCTTCGATTGGCATTTCACTGACAAGGTCTTCAAGGGGTTGATCGAGTAAACTGTCAAGAAGTGAAAACATCCCAGTAAGGAAAGCGTTCCCTTCACTAATATTAGTTTGATGTTGAGTATAAATAAGCTCACAAAAACGGGCTCTTTGAACCGACAGTCCGTAAAGATAATCAGGCTTGGACTCTTGTGTTGAGGCGATTGCAACTAACGAGATAAACTTCCTTAACTTTTCCGCACCTAGGTAAACAAGCGCTTGCTTAAAGGAGCCAATCTTAGTGCTGACCGTTGACGAAGAGTTAACAAATGTCAGAAGTTTATAGGAGAGTGTTAGGTCAGTGCTCACTAACTCTTCTATAGATTTGTAATCAATATCCTCTTTTGCCACTTCCTTACAGAGCTGAATCAGGGTCATGAAAGAGGGCTCAAGCGCTTTTCTTTGGATAATCTCAGGTTTACTAAAGAAATACCCTTGGAAATAATCGAATCCTGCGTCTTTTGCTTCCTGAAATTCTTTGTGTGTTTCTACTTTTTCAGCTAGGAATTCAATTTTGCCTTTTGGGATTTTTTGAATAAATTGTTTTGATTTCTCAATAGAGATAACTCGAATATCAAACTTGATGATGGAAACATAAGGAAGAAACTGCTTCCACTCTTTGCTGGGAACAAAATCATCGAGTGCGATTTTGTAGCCTTGTTTGGCCATCTCTTTAACCGCTTCTAACAGTTCAGAACTTGGTTGGCAGTCCTCCAATATCTCCACAACGAGATTGTCTGCAGGAAACAATGAAGGAACTCGGTTGATGAGACTCTGATACGGGAAGTTAACAAATCCTAGATTATCGCCCAGCGTCGAATAATGCGTAGATAAGAAATGATCCGACAATAAGCGGCTAGTGGCTAGGTCGGGATCAATTTCTGGAAAGCTATTATTAAGCCCATCTCTAAACAGTAATTCATAACCAATGGTCTTTTTCTCACGATCCAAAATTGGTTGACGAGCGATATAGGAATATTTCAAATTATTCTCTTGATGTACATGTTTTTACAAAAATAGCAAATGAAACATATATATAGCACACGCTTCATTCATCTCAGCTGATTTGGCTATTGAAACGATTTTGTTTTTAAATCAAACCCATTTTCATCATAGACCAAAATTGAACCTTGGGTATACCAGTCACCCAATACAATACGAATGCCTTCACCGGATGACACGTTCAACCTATGAATATTTGGTCTGTGCGTGTGGCCGTGGATCATGAGGTCGACACTGTACTTATCCATAACTGAAACCACTTCGTCTGGAGTGACATCCATGATGTCCAGTGACTTAGTTTGTTTTACTTCTTTTATGTCGGTTTGAACCTTAGAGACAATCTTTTTCTTAATGACAAATGGGATATGATTAAACACCCATTGAAGCCAAGGTTGGTGGACTTTTTTACGATATTCTAAGTATTTAACATCCAAGGTACACAAGGTATCACCGTGTAAAATCACCGCTTTTCGTCCATAAAGATCGATAACGGTTTCATCTTCTAATAGGGTCATCCCTGTTTGTTTAGCAAAACGCTTCCCCACGAGAAAATCTCGATTACCCTGAGTGAAGTAACATTTGATCCCTAAGTCCGTTAAGCGTTTAAACTCTTGCTGAATCTGTATGGAAAAATCAGAATTGTCGTCATCACCGATCCAAAACTCAAACAAATCACCTAATACATAAAGAGTTTTTGCATGAATGGCTTCATTTCTCATGAAGTCGAGGAAGCATTGAGTAATGTCGGGACGAGAAGGGGATAAGTGTAGGTCTGAAATAAATAATGTAGTCATAATAAAAAAGGAGAGTACGAACCGTACCCTCCTAACTCTGTTACTCTTCGATTGTAGTACCAGTAATCAGTACTTCTTCTAGAGGTACGTCTTGGTGCATACCCATAGTGCCAGTGCTAACTTCTTTGATCTTGTTAACAACGTCCATACCTTCAACAACTTCTGCAAATACACAGTAACCCCAACCGTCCATGCTTTCAGAGCGGTGGTCTAGGAAGTTGTTGTTGTTTACGTTGATGAAAAACTGAGAGCTTGCTGAATGTGGTTCCATCGTACGAGCCATTGCCAATGTACCTACTTTGTTGCTTAGGCCATTGTTTGCTTCGTTTTTGATCGTTGCACGAGAAGGCTTTTCACGTAAGCCAGACTCCATGCCACCACCTTGAACCATGAAACCATCGATTACACGGTGGAATAATGTGTTGTCGTAGAAACCATCACGACAGTACTGTAAAAAGTTTGCACACGTTTCTGGTGCTTTTTCTTCATTTAGTTGGACTTTAACGTCGCCGAAATTAGTATGAAGAGTGATCATGATTATACCTTTGCTCATGTTTTTTGACATTAGTTCGAGATTCTATATCAAGTCCGATCATTTTAATACGCGGATTATCATAGAAACGGCTAATGAATTCACGTTTATCATGAGATTTTGGTCGTCGTGGGATTACCTAAAAAGCTATGACTTGATATACTGAGTCACTATTTTATTTCACCTAATATTAGATAGAGATCATGTTAAAGATATATAACACACTCACGAGACAGAAAGAGGAATTCAAACCAATCAATGCCGGAAAGATAGGCATGTATGTCTGTGGGGTAACCATATACGATCTCTGTCATATTGGTCATGGTCGTACTTTTGTCTCTTTCGATGTGGTTTCTCGTTACTTACGTTACTTAGGCTTTGATCTTAACTTCGTTCGTAACATTACCGACATCGACGATAAGATCATTAAGCGAGCAGCAGAAAACGGCGAGTCATGTGATTCTTTGACTGAGCGTTTAATCGCTGAAATGCATGAAGATTTTGATGCATTGAATATGAAGCGTCCAGATGTTGAACCACGTGCGACAGAGTACATCCAAGAAATCATTGAATTAGTTGAAAAGCTGATTGAACGTGGCTTTGCTTATGTTGCTAGTAATGGTGATGTGATGTTTGAAGTTAAAAAGTATGACGAATACGGCCGCCTTTCTGGTCAAGATCTTGAACAGTTACAAGCGGGTTCTCGCGTGACTATTGAAGAAGCCAGTGTAAAACGTAGCAGCATGGACTTTGTACTTTGGAAAATGTCGAAGCCGGGTGAACCAACATGGGAATCACCTTGGGGTCCTGGCCGCCCTGGTTGGCACATTGAATGTTCCGCGATGAACTCTTCTATTCTTGGTAACCACTTTGATATTCATGGTGGTGGTTCAGATTTACAATTCCCACACCATGAAAATGAAATTGCACAATCTTGCTGCGCACATGGCACTCAGTATGTGAATACTTGGATGCACAGCGGCATGGTGATGGTTGATAGAGAAAAGATGTCAAAGTCACTGGGTAACTTCTTTACTATTCGTGATGTGCTGACTCACTACGACGCAGAGACAGTTCGCTACTTCTTGATGTCAGGCCACTATCGCAGTCAGCTTAACTATAGCGAAGAGAACTTAAACCAAGCTCGCGCTTCATTAGAGCGACTATATACCTCTCTTAGAGGCCTAGACTTATCTGTTCCTGCTGCTGGTGGCGAACAGTACATTTCTCGATTCTCTGAAGCGATGAATGATGATTTCAATACGCCTGAAGCTTATTCAGTCCTGTTTGAAATGGCGCGTGATATTAACCGTATCAAAGCGGATAACATTCAAAAAGCGAGCGAGCTTGGCAGCCTAATGCGTGAACTTGCCGATGTTATCGGTATTTTGCATCAAGAGCCGGAAGCTTTTCTAAAGGGTGATTCAGCCGATAACGATGAAGTGGCTGAGATTGAAGCAATGATAAAGCTGCGTAATGACTCTAGAGCTTCAAAAGACTGGGCTAACGCAGACGTTGCAAGAGACAGGCTCAATGAAATGGGCATTGTTCTTGAAGACGGTGCAGATGGCACTACTTGGCGTCGTAAGTAATTGAAGAAAGGGCTAATTTATTAGTCCTTTCTTATTTGAATCTCTTTTTATATTTTCGATTTACACATTAGCACTGTAGGTACTTTCTGTGGCACAAATGTACTTCTATTACTCAGCAATGAATGCGGGTAAATCAACAACACTTTTACAATCATCGTTTAACTATCAAGAGCGTGGAATGACACCGGTTATTTTTACCGCAGCTCTTGATGACCGTTATGGTATTGGTAAGGTGAGCTCACGTATCGGTCTTCAATCGGAAGCTCAGCTTTTTAGACGTGAAACAAACCTTTATGAAGAAATCTCACACCTTAACGAGATTGAAAAGCGTCACTGCATTTTAGTCGATGAATGCCAGTTCTTATCAAAGGAACAAGTGTATCAACTTACTGAAGTTGTCGATAAATTGAATATACCGGTGCTTTGCTACGGTTTAAGAACCGACTTTCTAGGTGAGTTGTTTGAAGGTAGTCAATATCTTCTATCTTGGGCTGACAAGCTTGTAGAGCTTAAAACGATTTGTCACTGTGGCCGTAAAGCGAACATGGTGATCAGAACAGATGAAGCAGGTAACGCGATAGCCGAGGGTGATCAGGTCGCGATTGGTGGCAATGATCGCTACGTTTCAGCTTGCCGTCGTCACTACAAAGAAGCACTAGGCAAGTAATAAACAGCAACTAAATAGCAGACAACAAAAAGCGGAGCATAGTGCTCCGCTTTTTGTTGTATTCGATTAATTCAGATTGCGCTAGGCAGTCAGAGATTAACGAGCACGGAAGACGATACGGCCTTTAGATAGGTCGTATGGAGTCATCTCTACAGTTACTTTGTCACCAGTAAGAATACGAATGTAGTTCTTACGCATTTTACCAGAGATGTGAGCTGTAACTACGTGACCGTTTTCTAGCTCAACACGGAACATTGTGTTTGGAAGAGTATCAAGGACAGTGCCTTGCATCTCAATTACGTCTTCTTTAGCCATTTAATCCTCTTTAGAAATTTGGCAATCTTAACGGGTCATACTCGCCGCTAAAATGGGAATTATGTAAAGTTGGAGCGTATTCTACCCTTGCCAACGTTGATTTACTAGCCTTTGATGACGATGAAACCGGACTTTATAGTTCATTGCTGCACATTCATCTATCTGGTAACCCAAATAGAGCCACTGTTTGCCTTGTTCAAGGCAGTATTCTAGCTGACAGAGAACGCCGAGCGTTCCAAGTGAAATAGTTACATCAGGGTCAAAAAACGTATAAAAAGCACTCGCACTATTACTCATAACGTCAGTAACGGCGATGGCAACCAACTTATCTTCCAGATAGATATGTAAGAACTTGGTGTTTAGCCATGCGCAATTTGAGAATTTTGCAAACTCCTCACATTTAGGGGGAAACATACTGCCTTTCTGATGGCGAGTGTTTATGTAGTGGGAGTAAAGCTCAAACCAACTTTGATCCATCTCTTCTTTCAATTCCCAACGATAATTGTTTGCCTTGTTTTTAAGGCGCCGTTGGCTCTTAGAAAGAACAAACTCAGGAACAGATACACGCAATGCATTACAAGATTGGCAATTATCACAATGCGGTTTATAGATGGTGTCCCCACTACGACGAAACCCATTCGCCAGTAATACCTCATAGCTTGAAGGTGAGTGCATTTGTGTATCAAGAGCCACAGCCACACGTTCATCTCTATCTTCAAGATAACTACAAGGGTGGCTATCGGTTAAGCCGATTCTGATCTGTTGAATATCAGAGCTCATTTATGTTCCTCTAACGGAGATGCTAACCATTGGGCACTAAAGCAATTCATACTGACTTGTTGGTGTTTTAATAATAGCAATGATTCTAAAAATTCGTCACGTGGTAGTTCGCTCGCCCCTAATGATTCTAGGTGGGCATTCATCACTTGGCAGTCTATCAATTGCCCACCATGTTTTTGAAAATGATGACAAAAATACCAAAGAGCAATTTTTGACGCATTATCTTTTAAACTAAACATCGACTCACCACAAAATAATGTGCCGACCTGTATTCCATATAGACCACCAATAAGGTGCTCTTCTTGCCAAACCTCCACAGAGTGGCAGTGGCCTTGTTTGGATAACTCAATATAGGCGTTTTGCATTTCGTCGTTGAGCCATGTCTCTTCAGCCGGGCGAACTTGACCGCACAACTGTATAACCTGTTCCGTAGCCTGATTGATACTGATCTGGTATTGCTGCTTTTTTTGAAACTTCTTTACACTCTTTGATGGCGTATAGGTTATGGGCTCAAATACCGCCCTCGGGGCCGGGCTCCACCATAGAATGGGCTCACCCGGGCCATACCAAGGGAAAATACCGTGCTGATAGGCGGCGTAGATTCGCTTGGCCGAGAGATCACCGCCAAAAGCAAGCAAACCATTGGGCTCTGGCAACGCTTCATAAGGAGAGGGGAAATCAAATTTAGTGGGGGATAACTCGGTTAAATAGATAGCCATATAAGAGTGTTAAATATTGAAAGCTAGAGTGTTCATTAATGGTATTCACTTTTTCACCATTTGTCAGTATATGTTGGCAATCTAGCGCTATTTTGATTGTCAATAGGTTGGCGATCAAAACATAAATTCAGAGCGTAAAATTTTTATAACGAATCATGGATTAGCTCTGGAGTTCACCAATAATTTTAGTTAGTCTGCAAGTACGAAGAATTTTCATCACTGCTTAGCTCAAGGAAGTGCGGCGGTGATACCGAGGATATGAAATTTTAATGGAAAGCCTTACGTTACAACCAATAGAAAAAGTAAATGGCGTTGTGAACTTGCCCGGTTCAAAAAGCGTCTCTAACCGTGCGTTACTACTAGCGGCTCTTGCTAAAGGTACGACACGTTTAACCAACTTGCTTGATAGTGATGATATTCGTCACATGCTCAATGCCTTAACTCAACTGGGTGTGACCTATCAATTGTCGCAAGATAAGACAGTATGTGAAGTGGTTGGTCTTGGTGAAGCGTTTAACGTAGAGCACGCTCAAGAGCTCTTTTTAGGTAATGCAGGAACAGCAATGCGTCCACTAGCGGCTGCTTTGTGTTTAGGTTCAGGTGAATTCGTATTGACGGGTGAACCTCGTATGAAAGAGCGTCCTATTGGTCACTTGGTTAACGCATTGCGCCAAGCAGGGGCGAATATCGAATATCTAGAGAACGAAAATTATCCGCCACTGAAAATTAAGGCGACTGGATTAGAATCTGGTTCAGTATCCATTGATGGTTCAATCTCTAGTCAGTTTTTAACAGCGTTCTTGATGTCAGCGCCATTGGCAAAAGGCGATGTAACGATCAATATCGAAGGCGAGTTAGTCTCTAAGCCTTATATCGATATCACTCTTCATATAATGAAGCAGTTTGGCGTCGAAGTTATTAATAACAACTATCAATCCTTTATCATTAAAGCAGGTCAAAGTTACGTGGCGCCGGGAGATTTTCTTGTTGAAGGAGATGCATCTTCCGCCTCTTATTTCCTAGCGGCTGCTGCCATTAAAGGCGGTGAAATTAAAGTGACGGGAATTGGTAAAAATAGCATTCAAGGTGACATTCAATTCGCTGACGCACTTGAAAAAATGGGCGCTGAAATTGAGTGGGGAGACGATTATGTTATCTCTCGTTGTGGTGAGCTCAATGCCATCGATATGGACTATAACCATATTCCAGATGCGGCGATGACTATTGCTACAACGGCGTTATTTGCTAAAGGTACCACCGCTATTCGTAACGTATACAACTGGCGAGTAAAAGAGACGGACCGCCTTGCTGCCATGGCTACTGAATTACGTAAAGTAGGTGCGGAAGTTGAAGAAGGTGAAGATTACATTATCATCAAACCGACATCTGAATTGAAGCACGCAGCCATTGATACTTATGACGATCACCGTATGGCCATGTGTTTCTCATTAGTTGCACTTAGTGATACTGCAGTTACCATCAATGATCCTAAGTGCACATCTAAAACGTTCCCAGGATATTTTGAAAAGTTATCTGAACTAAGCGCTAAATCTACCTTATAGATAAACTGTAGTTTGAAGCTAAAAGCTTGCCAAATGGCAAGCTTTTTTAATGTTGGATAGTGAACTCTTTAGAAAGGTGAAGAGCTAAATATTTGAACATATTGAATACGGCTGTTGTGTTTGCAGTAGGTAAGCCATTTTCATCTAAAAAATACTCACCTTTAAAGACCAATACTTCTTCTTTTTCTTCAACTGATGTTGCTCTCATTCCTTCGATATAATCGTCATGTTCTTGAATGATTTGATTAGCAATCAGTAGTAGGTCGAACTGGGCAATCGGTTTTTTTACACTCATTATTGAAATCTTTTTAGCTAATTCGTTATTTGGCTCTAGTGTATGTGAGAAAAAAGGAATTTCAATTAGAATCGTGACATCGGATTATGTGATTTACGACTAAGTTTTATGTGAAGTACTAGAAACACAACGACTTGGGCGTTTAGTATGTGCCAACTTATTGAGGCGTGATTCATTTCTTTCTTCGACACTTTATCGGTGAATTTGCTGAATTGTCGACCAATTGAATTTATTTTTTTAAAAAAGATATTGATCTTCTTGTAATCTCGCTCAATAGTAAAAAAAGAATAAGCATTTAAGTATGTCATGCGATAAATTTTCGCGCAGCGATTAAGGACATTTGAGTCAATATGGGTAAATCACTCGTTATAGTGGAATCACCAGCCAAGGCAAAAACTATTAATAAGTACCTTGGTAAAGATTTCATCGTTAAATCTAGCGTCGGTCATGTCCGTGATCTTCCGACTGCTGGTCAAAGCACCGGCAAAAAAGCTGCAGCTATTTCTACTAAAGGGATGAGTGTTGAAGAGAAAGCACGCATCAAGAAAGAGAAAGACCGCAAAGCTCTCATTAAAAAAATGGGCATCAATCCGTTTAAAGATTGGGAAGCAAACTACCAAGTCCTTCCCGGTAAAGAGAAGGTTGTAGCTGAACTACAAAAACTGGCTAAAGACGCAGATTATGTCTATCTCGCAACCGATTTGGATCGCGAGGGAGAAGCTATCGCATGGCACCTTCGTGAGATCATCGGTGGCGATGAAGAGCGATATAAGCGAGTTGTATTTAACGAAATCACTAAAAATGCAATCCAACAGGCATTTGAAACACCTGGTGAGTTGAATATGGATGGTGTCAATGCTCAACAAGCGCGTCGTTTTATGGATCGCGTTGTTGGGTTTATGGTGTCACCACTACTTTGGAAAAAAGTAGCACGTGGTCTGTCGGCTGGCCGCGTACAGTCAGTAGCCGTGAAATTACTTGTTGAGCGTGAGCGTGAAATTAAAGCGTTTATTCCAGAAGAGTTCTGGGATATCCATGCAGATACGCTGACCAGTACAGAAACAAATTTCCGTTTACAAGTTGCTCAAAAAAATGGCGTGGCGTTTAAGCCGACCAATGAGCAAGAAACTCAAGCTGCGGTTAGCGTATTAGAACACGCCGCTTACGAAGTATGTAAACGTGAAGATAGACCAACATCAAGCAAACCTTCAGCGCCATATATCACGTCGACACTGCAGCAAGCTGCGAGTACACGTCTAGGTTATGGTGTGAAAAAGACCATGATGCTCGCTCAAAGGCTCTATGAGGGTGGTTACATCACTTATATGCGTACTGACTCAACTAACTTGAGTTCAGAGGCTGTAGAGACGGTTAGAGAGTTTATCAACAGCGAATATGGTGAGAGCTACCTCCCTGCGAAACCGCTAGTGTACGGAAGCAAAGAAGGGGCTCAAGAGGCTCACGAAGCGATTCGTCCGTCTAGCGTTGAAGTGAAAACAGAAGATTTGCAAGGAATGGAGCCAGACGCTCAGAAAGTTTACACTCTGATCTGGAATCAATTTGTTGCGTGTCAAATGACCAAAGCCAAATACGATTCAACCACAGTAAGTGTTAAAGCTGATGAGTATACGCTGAAAGCGAAGGGCCGAATTCTAAAGTTTGACGGTTGGACACGCGTTCAGCGTCCCCTTGGTAAAAATGAAGATCAAATTCTACCTGCTGTTCAGGTAGGCGATACACTGAAGCTTGAAACTCTAGACCCTAAGCAGCACTTTACCAAGCCGCCAGCACGATTTACGGAAGCTGCATTGGTTAAAGAGCTTGAGAAGCGTGGTATTGGTCGTCCTTCAACGTATGCGTCTATTATTTCAACGATTCAAGATCGTGGTTATGTGAAAGTAGATCAGCGCCGTTTTTATGCTGAGAAAATGGGTGAAATCGTTACCGATCGTCTAGACAACAGTTTTGATGATTTAATGAACTTCGATTTCACAGCAAGAATGGAAGCTAAGCTTGACCAAGTAGCAGAAGGTCATACTGATTGGAAAGGCGTATTAGATAACTTCTTTACTGACTTTACCGGTGATCTAGAGAAAGCCGACCTTGATGAGTTAGAAGGCGGAATGAAGCCAAACAATATCGTTGAAACTGATATTGAATGTCCGACTTGTTCACGCACTATGGGTATCCGTACCGCTTCAACAGGCGTATTCTTAGGCTGTTCTGGTTACGCGTTATCCCCTAAAGAGCGTTGCAAAACAACAATCAACTTAGGTGATGAAGATGGCGTCATCAATGTTTTAGAAGAAGACGTTGAGACTGAAGCGCTTCGTGCGAAAAAACGTTGCCCTATCTGTGAAACCGCGATGGATGCGTATCTTATCGATGAAAAGCGTAAGATGCATGTGTGTGGTAACAACCCTAACTGTGATGGCTATGTTGTCGAGTTTGGTGAGTTTAAAGTCAAAGGCTATGACGGCCCGCTGGTAGAGTGTGATAAATGTTCTGCAGATATGGTGCTTAAAAACGGTCGCTTTGGCAAATACATGGACTGCACAAGCGAGACATGTAAGAACACGCGTAAGATCTTACGAAATGGCGAAGTCGCGCCACCGAAGGAAGACCCGGTTCATTTACCTGAATTACCCTGTGAAAACTCAGACGCGTACTTCGTGTTACGAGACGGTGCTTCTGGTCTGTTTATGGCCGCGAGTAACTTCCCTAAATCTCGTGAAACAAGAGCGCCATTAGTGTCTGAATTGGCTCGATTCAAAGAGAGACTGTCGCCGAAGTTCATTTATTTAGCCGACGCTCCAACGGAAGATCCGGATGGTAGGCCAACGGTTGTTCGCTTTAGTCGTAAGTCGAAAGAGAACTATGTTCGCTCTGAAATAGACGGCAAACCGTCAGGTTGGACCGGTCTTTATATTGACGGCAAATGGGAAATTACCGATAAGCGGAAAAAGCCCAAGAAAACTGAAACGAAGAAATAAAGGAAAAGCAGCTCATTGAGCTGCTTTTTTTGTTCCAGAATAGAGACAAAGGACGAGAGCTTTGCGCTATTTAATGATATTCCGCAAGATGGTTGTAACATAATGTGTCTACGATTGTTGAGTGACAATTTTACTACAGTCTAGCTATCCAAGTTTTAGTTCTGGTTTCTAAGTGAAGCCAGTGCCGAAACGAAGTAGTTACACATATTCATTATCAGCTAATTATTATTCACGAAAATTAACATTTTTTGCCTCAATATCGTACATAGTAAATGTTATAACAATTGTGATATTCACTCGATTACTAAGTGTTTTGTCAGTTATAACTCAGTTGGCGCAAGGGCTGGTCGTACCTTAATGGCTTGTTTTATAATTGTTGCTAACTTGTTTTTGTGCTCGAAATATATGTGAGCTAGGCAAGACTGTCAGAATGTAGTTTGCGATTAGCTAACGTAATTGCATATTTAAAATTGTAATTATTTGGGAAGCAGTTAACGTATATGCGCCTGTTTGTGCAAATTGTGCGATAGACACATGCTTTACATAGGTTATGGACAATAGCGCCGCCCCCAATACTAATAAAAATGGCGCGAAAAAATAAATAATATAATAAATATGGAGAAAAAAATGGCTGGTGTTTTAGGAATGATTCTTGCGGGAGGCGAAGGTTCTCGCCTTAGACCTCTCACTGAATCTCGCAGTAAGCCTGCGGTTCCTTTTGGTGGAAGCTATCGATTAATCGATTTTGCACTGAATAACTTTGTAAATGCAGACTTGATGCGTATCTACGTATTGACTCAATTCAAATCCCAATCTCTGTTCCACCACATGAAAAAAGGTTGGAACATTAGCGGAATTACAGATCGTTTCATCGATCCGATTCCAGCTCAAATGAGAACAGGTAAACGATGGTACGAAGGTACTGCAGATGCGATCTACCAAAACCTTAGGTTTATTGAGCTTGCTGAACCAGAACATGTATGTATTTTTGGTTCGGATCATATATATAAAATGGACATTAAGCAGATGCTTGATTTCCACAAAGAAAAAGAAGCAGCACTGACTGTTTCTGCACTCCGTATGCCACTAGCTGAAGCGTCACAGTTTGGTGTTATCGAAGTTGATATTGAAGGTCGTATGGTTGGCTTTGAAGAGAAACCAACGAACCCTAAAGCTATCCCAGGTGATCCAGAGAATGCGCTAGTTTCTATGGGTAATTACATCTTTGAAGCAAACAGCCTTTACGCTGAGCTTATCGAAGATGCAGATAAAGAAGACTCTTCGCACGATTTCGGTAACGACATCATTCCAAATATGTACCCACGTGGTGACGTATTTGTTTATGACTTCAGCACCAACAAAATCACAGGCGAAAAAGAAGAAGTATATTGGCGTGATGTAGGTACGATTGATGCGTACTGGCAAGCTCATATGGACTTATTGAAGAAAGATGCTCCTTTCTCTCTATACAACCGTAAGTGGCCTCTACATACGTTCTATCCAGCACTTCCGCCAGCAACGTTTACCGATTCAGATAACGGTCGAGTTCAGATCATCGATAGCTTGGTTTGTAATGGTAGCTACGTACGCGGTTCAAGAATTGAAAAATCGGTACTTGGGTTTAGAAGTAACATTGCATCAGCGTGTGACATTAGCGAAAGTATCTTGCTAGGTGATGTTAAGATCGGTGAAGGCTGTGTATTACGTCGCGTTATTGTTGATAAGAATGCAGATATCGCTCCGGGCACTCAAATTGGTGTGAACTTGCAAGAAGATAAGAAGCGCTATCACGTTTCAGAAGATGGTGTTGTAGTCATTGGAAAGAGTGCAAAAATTGGCTACTAAAAAACTTTCAATCTTATTTGTTGCTTCTGAAGTTGAAGGATTGATCAAAAGTGGTGGCTTAGCGGATGTTGCTAAGGCACTGCCCGAATCCTTGTTAAATTTGAAACAAGATGTTCGTCTCGCCATTCCTGCTTATAGTCAGATACCTGATATTGAAAAAGCAGAAGTGTTGCTTGATACTCAGCTAGAAACGTCACCGCATACTCAGTATCAAGTGGTTCAAACTGAAGTTGCAGGCGTACCTGTTTATGCTATTCGTTGTGAGAAATATTTTTCTCGCAACGAAATGTATGCAGAAAACAATCAAGCTTATGCTGATAACGCTGAACGTTTCGCATTTTTTAGTGCGGCGAGTTTAGATATGTTACCTAAACTTGGTTTTCAGCCAGACATTATTCATGCAAACGACTGGCATACAGGTCTTGTACCTTATTTTCTTAAGGTTCGTCACCAGGCTGATTCTTTTTATAGCTCGATGCGCAGCGTTATATCTATTCATAATGCCGTATTTAAAGGTGTATTTAGCTATGATGAATTGCAGGCTGTGCCGGAGTTTAGTACCAGGCATGTTCCAGAAGCCGCAGTGAGTGAAACACATATTACGATGCTTAAGGCAGGCGTAATATGTGCTGATAAAATAAATGCAGTGAGTCCTACCTACGCAGAAGAGCTAAAAACTGAGCTCGGTAGCCATGGTATGGCGCATGAATTTAATCTACGTAAAGACGATTTAGTCGGCATCCTCAATGGCTGTGATTACTCATCTTGGAATCCTGAAACTGATGCTTATTTGCCTAAAAAATACCGTGCAACAAAGCAGAGTATGATTCGTGGTAAAAAAGCGACTCGTCAGGCTCTTCAAGAAGAAGTGGGGTTACCAGTCAAAGATGTTGCTGTCTACGGTATGGTTTGTCGCTTAACGCAACAAAAAGGTGTTCATTATTTGTTGCCTATTTTGCATGAGTTCTTGAAGCATGATGTACAGCTTGTGATTGTGGGTACCGGTGACCCTATACTCGCAAGTAAGCTTAAAGATATCGCTGCACAATTCGGTGATAAGTTTGCATTTGTTGAAGCTTATAATAATAAGCTTGCCCATTGGGTAGAAGCGGGTTCTGATTTCTTTTTAATGCCGTCAGAGTTCGAGCCTTGTGGTCTAAATCAAATCTATAGCATGGCTTATGGTACGCTTCCTATTGTTCGTGGTGTTGGCGGGCTTAAAGACAGTGTAACAGATTATGATGATGAGCCTGATAAGGGGACTGGTTTTGTCTTTACTAAGCCAACTCCAGAAGCATTGTTGATCACGTTACTTCGCTCTTTACTGCTTTATGCACAAAATACCGCAGAAATTCGTAGATTGCAGCTCGATGCAATGAAGCAGAATTTCTGTTGGGAAAAAGCAGCGAAACATTACTTAGAGATGTACCGTAGTACTCGATAGTCTGCGCGAATACTTAGTTTTATTTGCTATCAGAAAGCGCCTTAGGGCGCTTTTTTTGTGGTCAGATCTGAAGCAATCTTCGCATAAATACGGTTGTTTAGGCCCAATCATGTTACTAATTATTGCTTAGGGCGACAGCTGGTCCACCATTTCACGTACCTTTAGCGGTCGAAGAATAGTAATTGCATGGTAATGTGGTAGTCTTCTACGCTCAGGATAATAATTATTTCACTTAGGTTTTATTGAATAATGTCACAAACTTTACTTTTCCATAAGACATATGAACACCCTACGAGTAACGAGTGGGTTGTTTTTGTGCATGGTGCGGGAGGGAGCTCGTCGATATGGTTCAAACAAATCAAAGCTTATAAAGAACACTTCAATATTCTGTTGCTTGATCTGCGTGGCCACGGTAAATCCAATCACTTCATCAAAGATATTATTTCTAACCGCTACACATTTAAAGAAGTAACCTTAGATATCTTAAAAGTACTGGATCATGTGAAAATTCGTTCGGCACATTTTGTCGGAATGTCTTTAGGCACCATTATTGTTCAGAATATTGCAGAAATTGCTTCAGAACGTGTTCATAGCATGGTGTTAGGCGGAGCGGTAACTCGTCTCAACACGCGATCGCAAATACTAATTAAACTTGGTGACTTAAGTAAGCACATTATCCCTTATATGTGGTTATATCGCCTATTTGCTTATGTCGTTATGCCACAGCGTAATCAAAAAGAGTCGCGACATATGTTTGTGCGCGAAGCTAAAAAATTGTGCCAAAAAGAGTTTAAACGTTGGTTTATTCTAACGGCGGAAGTAAACCCATTAATGCGATACTTTAAGCATAGAGCAATGCCAATTCCTACTCTGTATCTAATGGGAGAGCAAGACTATATGTTTATTCAACCTGCAAAAGAGATGGTAGCGGCGCACCATGACAGTCAGCTTCTTGAAATTCCTGATTGTGGACATGTATGTAATGTCGAACGCCCTGAAGAGTTTAATCGTCACTCTATCGAGTTTATTAAAAACTGTAGTCGTTAAAGTTTAAGGCTCTTCAAATAATACACAGGCTTGCATTTTGCAGGCCTGTATTCGTTTAGATGTACTTTCACATTCACTCTTTTTCATGCACTCGGTTTAGGTCGATCGATGAGTCTATGCTTCATTGTGTTTTTTTACTGAGGCATTTTTTAATAGACCCATGACTTTTTTAGTGATGATAGGAAAAAGACCAAGTAGGACAAAGGATAAAATGACGGGGAGTGAAACAATACCGGATAAACTTTCAATCTTCGCAAGTTGGGTACCAGCGTTAAGATACACTGCCGTGCCCGGTAGCATGCCCAATTGACTTACAAGATAAAATCGAGCGGCTGAGATAGGTGTTAAGCCCATCAGCAAATTGATTAGAAAGAAGGGTACGACTGGAATAAGCCTTAATGTAAATAGATAGAAAGCCCCATCTTTTTTAACACCTTCATTAATTGTAGAGAGCTTATCTCCAAATTTGTTTTGTACCCATTCTTTAAGTAGAAAGCGGCTGCTAAGAAATGCAAGAGTCGCCCCAATCGTGCTGGCGAAAGATACAAGCAAAAGACTGGTCCAAAAACCAAATAACGCAGCGCCTAGTAGTGTCACAACAGCTGCGCCAGGTATAGATAATGCGGTAACAACAATATAAATCCCAAAGTAACTTAATGCAGCAACTAAGAAATTAGACTCAATGAATTGTGCTAGAGACTCTTGTTGTGCTTTTGCATTATCTAACGTTAGTAGCTGCCCATAATTAAGAGTAAGGAAGATAATGATGCCGATAAGTAAGAGGCCGAGGAAAAGTTTTTTGTTCATAAATATAGAGCCGATGAGTTTTGGGTGTGCCTATTAAGAACAGCATTAAGACGTAAAAATTTCAATAACAACGAACAATTATTCGATATAGGAACAGAAGGCATTAAAAAAGCCAACGTATTGACGTTGGCTTTAGCTGAGTAATCCGATTAAAAGTGGGATTACCTTAATCGACCTGAAAGTTCATCTCTTCGGTTTTGAGGTACGACAGACCAGTGAGTGCCTTTAATCGCTCCCTCTAGTGCCCATAACAGCTCTAATCCCACATCTGAAGCATGTGATTGCTGAATGGCTTTATAAGCCTCTACAGCGCCTCTCTGTTCTAAAGTTGTAACCGAATCAATGCCCGCTTTCTTGAGCATTCTTTCGGTTGCAAGCCTCAGGTTTGGCAGATCCTTAAGACGGTCTGGCTTTGCTGCTGCTTGGCTCTCTTTCTCTTTCTTAGCAATATCGAGTGAATTTTTTGCTTCTGATAGAGTGGATGTCGGATTCGCTAACCAGTCATTAGGCAAAGCATAATACTTTGTAACGACAGGGTGACCGCGTTTTTTATAGACGTACGGTTCATAGCCTTGTTGTTTGAATTTTTTGACTGTATTGCTATCGGCTCTTATATGAAGCTTATCGTTTACAACAAGTGCAAACATTGTCTCTTCGATAAAAATGCCGAAGCCGCCAAACATTGAACGAGACTTTACTCGTCCAAGCTGTTCAAACAGCCTCATTGAGTCTTTTAGTACTGGTTTATCCATGCTGTATGTTCTCGGTGTATGTAAAATACGCCACCAAATCAGGTCCGAGAGATTAGCAAAACATGCAGAAACTGTGTCATTCGTAAGTAAACTTGTGTTTGCATTGTTTGCCATCGGCAACCCCGCTACCTATCAAAAACTCTGTTAAGACAGAAAATCTGGTTTAGGCCGGAGGCTTTGCGTCCCACTTTTTCAAATGGTTTGCCCTGTGCGTGACTTCTATTAAAGACGACCAATTAGGAATGAACTTCACATTTGGATTCTATTACTGTGATGTTTATTCAATAAATTTGTCTCAATAATGAGTCTAAACTATATCACAAAATACGCAAGTTTCGATAAATGACATAACTATTATTTAGTTAGATCGCGAACTGTATTACGTTCTACGATCTCTGGATGCATTTCGAACACACGTTTTTCATGATCTTTGTCTTTAATTCGCTCAAGTAAGATCTCAAAAGCATTTTTACCCACACGTCGTTTAGGTTGGTGAACTGTTGTGAGAGGAGGAGAGAAGTACTCAGCCAATTCAATATTGTCGTAACCGATCACTGAAATGTCATTTGGTACATTGACGCCTTTTTGCCCTAGACGACTAATAAGGCCTAAAGCCATCGTATCGTTGAAACAAAAAACGGCAGTAGGCTTGTTATCCATAGCAACAATTTTGTCAGCGGCTAATACGGCTGTATCGCACTCAAAGTTACCTTCTAAAATCCAATCTTCATCGATTTTAAGGTTGGCTTCGGTTAAAGCGCGTTTAAATCCTGCGATACGTTCTTGGCAAGCTGCTTTTTCAAAATGGCCACTTAGGCATGCAATATCGGTATGACCTTTATCAATGAGGTATCTCGTCGCTAAATAACCGCCTTCTTCTGAATTATCGATGATCTTATCGGCTTGAGACGTTTCAGGGCCCCAATCCATAACAACCTTAGGGATGTCAGCATGACGATCAAGCATCTCTCGAAGTTCTTCAGTTAAATCTGAACACATCACTAAAATACCATCGACACGTTTTTCAGCTAGCATGCGAATATAGTCGCGTTGTTTCTCGTATATTCCACCAGTGTTACACAAGATAAGCGTATAGCCTTGACGGTAACAGTAGCTCTCAACACCATCGATCACTTCAGAAAAGAACAAATTGGTTGATTGCGTGACGAGCATACCGATGGTGCGTGTGGTATTGCACTTTAAACTACGAGCAACGGCACTTGGTGCGTAGTTTAATTCGTCTACTGCTTTATTTACTTTTTCTTGGGTGGTTTCAGCCACAAATCGAGTCTTATTTATAACGTGAGATACGGTGGTTGTTGATACGCCGGCTAAGCGAGCAACATCTTTAATTGTGGCCATAATTCCTGTCCTATTAAGTGGCGAAGTAAATAATTTGCGCTTATAAACGGGTAACATCTACAAATCGCTAGTATCTACAAACAAATCAAGTGTCCAAGTGCCTAAAACACAAAAACCGCCTGTAATAGCGGTTTATTATTCAATATAATTGTCATTATCGGTGCTAATTTTAGACGTCATACGTAGTACAAGCAACGAAAACAGACTACTTTGACGTGATCTAAAACCACAATTAGACAATATCATGGCAATTTTTTGAAACTTTGTTACTTTCTGAAGCAGATTGTTTATTCGCCAACCAAATAACGACAATCAAGCTCTAAGAAAGCGCACAATAACTCAGAAACTGATGCGTAGAAGCCGAACTCATCGAGCTTCTGACACTTTTCATTGAACTGCGGTGTCCATGTAAGAATATGTGTGCTGATAAACTGTTCTTGCTCTGCAAGTGCTTCGTCTAAATGCTTTTCTTGTTCTAACTCGTTCGAACGAATAATAAGATTACCTAAGAAATCGAGTTCAACGGCCAGATGGTCAGCGGGCTCATTAAGAGTTTCGTCAACAGTTACACCATGCTGTGCCATTAGCTCTGCCACTTCTTTTGCAGGGACGTCATTGAGAAGGCCCGATTTACCAATGTACATCGACGCATAAGGCAGCGCAGAGTCTTTGTCTGACTTTAAAAAAAGGTCACAGAAGTCAGCAGACAATTCAAGTTGTGCGTCTTCACGGTCGAGTAATCGGTTGAGTGCGTCTACGAGTCTATCGATTGAAGGCTTTAATGTTTCATTTTCACCTAACCCAGTAAGAAACGAACGGATCTGAGGAGTTTGATATTGTGCTAAATCTTGAACAGTCAGTTCTTTTGCAAATAAGCTTGATAACCACCAATAGATCTCAGCACGTTTTTCGTTAAATGTTTTTATTTCTTGCATGTTGGTTTGCCTTTACAAAAATTCTTCTTTTAGTTTAACGAATAAAAGTGAATAGCGGTAACTACGACTATGATAAAAATTGAGTAAATATTTAGATTTGTTAACAGAATGGCTAGGTTGTTTTGAATCAATAAACACTCATTAATTGTTCATTTCAATCTTGTAGAGCTAGAATTGTGAGTAATTATGAATAGAATGATATGAGTTTAATCATTCCAACTAAAAAACAAGTGGTATAAATGACTTATCATGTACTGGTCGTTGAAGACGACGCGGTAACACGTAGCAAGCTCGTGGGTTACTTCCAAAACGAAGGCTATGCAGTTAGCGAAGCTGAAAATGGCGAAGAAATGCGTGAAGTATTACAAAAAAAGCCCATTGATTTAGTCATGCTTGATATTAACTTGCCAGGCTCTGATGGTCTTATGTTGACACGGGAGCTTCGTGGACAGTCAGATATAGGCATCATCCTTGTGACTGGGCGTACAGACAATATAGACAAGATTGTTGGCTTGGAGATGGGCGCAGATGATTATGTGACCAAGCCTTTCGAATTACGAGAGCTGTTGGTTCGTGTAAAGAATCTTCTATGGCGAATCTCAACAGCTAAAAACGCAACGTCTGTTGCAGTTAAGAAAAACGAAGACGAAAAAGTAATTCACTTTAGCGAGTGGACATTTGATATCCAGCGTCGTGCACTTAGCCGAGAGGGAGTCCCAGTCAAATTGACTAAGGCTGAATATGAGTTACTGGTTGCGCTGTCTTCCTACCCGAATCAGGTGCTAAGCCGAGAACGAATTCTAAATATGATCAGCCATCGTGTCGATGCACCCAATGATCGTACTATAGATGTGTTAATACGTCGTATGAGATCAAAGATGGAGTATGACCCTAAGAACCCACAAATCTTTGTTACCGTCCATGGTGAAGGGTACATGTTTGCTGGTGATTGATTTATAAATCGATTCTAGTGCTATTGGAGTGGTAAATAGATGAAAAGCCCGAGGTAAGTGCATTACCTCGGGCTTTATAATATTTAGCTGTTATCTATCAATCGTGATATCACTATCGATGATTAGAAACGTTAAAGCTCGCTGCTTGAAGTGTCTAAAGCGCCTTCTTCATAGTTGGCGGCTTTATCTCGCAATGATTGCCAAATGGTCCCTAATGTTTCATGCCAATAACGCTCAGTTTGTTCAAGATAACGGGCTCTTGGCGTGTACTTTTCCCATGGCTGAACAATATTTTGGTGAGCTAAGTAGTTCGTCGGAGCAGGAATTGGTTTAATACCTGCAGAGTGAAATTCATTTAAAGAGCGCTGCATATGGCTTGCAGACGTAACTAAGACAAGTTTTTTCTGTCCTACGAAAGCAGCGGCTTGACGTGCTTCTTCCCACGTATCTTGCGCAGTTTCAAGTAAGATAATATCTGACTTTGAGACACCTAATGCGAGTGCAACTTTTGCCATCATTCTCGCATTACTAAACTCTGAGCCACCGGCGTAGCCAGAAAGAATGAGTTTTGCGCCGGGGTACATGCGGGAAACACGAATACCTTCACTAAGCCTCATCAAAGCAGTTCGACTTAACTCTGATGTCGGTGGGATTTGGTCATCAACGACATGGCCGCTACCAAGAACCATGACATAGTCAACAGACTCATCAACGGGTAAGAAAGCGGAGTAGGTACGCTCCATTGGCATAAGAAGACGGGTTGAAACGGGTTGGAAAGCGATCAGGAAAATACCACAAAGAGAGAACAATACGACAAAACATCCAGTTTTTCGCTTAGCGGTAAACATAATAAGCATCAAGCCTAAAAAACCAACGATTAGTAGCGCAGGCAAAGGCATCAATAACGAAGAAACAATCTTTTTCAGCTCAAACATACAAAAATAGTCCGAAAAAACACCACTTGATAATAAAAATAAGAGAATCCTTCTCTATTCCTACCATTCCTATGACAGAATAGCGGGACAATTTATTATGATAACCCAACTACCGTGGCGAAGGTCTGTAAATTGGACGATATTGCCCACAAATTTGTAAAAAAATCTTATGGGTTAGGTAAAAATTAGTTTCGCCAAGTCATTGTTTGGGAAGAGCTTCAAGTTTTTGCGCCTAATTTTAGGCCGTCATGGAATGATGAACTTTACGTAGATTCTCTCTGAAAAGGGGCCTCAACACGTTAAGCCTGAAAGCGTGATTTCAATCAGGCTTAAATCATCACTATCAGAATTAGTAAGAAAGAAACAATAAGCAGGAAATATATGAGTGAGATGACTCTCAATGTTGCAGAGCAGCCAATTGATGAATTGGTTGGCTGGGTGAAGCAGCACGATTTCTCATTAAACTTGTCAAATGAACGACTCGCATTTTTGATTGCGTTAGCCGTATTAAGTGACAATAGGTTTGAGGAAGAACTAGGTGAAGGTGAACTGCACGATGCTTTTACCATCGTCACTCGAATGTTTGAAAGTACCGGTGAGGCGTCTGCATTTCGTGCAAACAACGCCATTAACGAACTGGTTAAACAGCGACTGATCAGCCGCTTTACTAGTGAAGTAACGGATGGAGCAAGCATATATCGCTTATCATCGCTTGCCATCGGTATTACTGATTACTATGTCCGTCACCGAGAATTCTCCAAGTTAAAATTATCGATCCAACTTTCCATGGCAGCTGATGAAATGGCTAAAGCCTCAAAGGCCGCGCATGAAGGTGGAAATTCGGCGCATTGGAAAAAAAGTGTTTACGGAGTTTTAAAATATTCTGTTGGTGAAATCTTTGATCAAATTGATCTCAACCAACGCGTAATGGATGAACAACAACAAAGTGTAAAAATCCAAATTGCAGAGCTGTTGAATAAAGATTGGCGAGAAGCTATCAACAACTGTGAATCGTTATTATCTGAAACATCCTCAACGCTTAAAGAATTGCAAGACACTCTACAAGCCGCAGGTGATGAACTTCAAACTCAGATCCTTGATATTCAAGGTCTCATATATAACGACTCAGAGCATGAAGAAGTTGAAGAGACACTGTTTAACTTACAAACAAAGTTAGATCGAATTATCAGCTGGGGACAACAAGCAATAGATCTCTGGATTGGCTATGACCGCCATGTACACAAGTTTATTCGTACCGCTATTGATATGGATAAAAACCGTGCATTTAGCCAGCGATTACGTCAGTCAGTTTCCGACTACTTCGATATGCCTTGGTATTTGACTCATGCAGACGCAGAGCGATTAAGCGATCTTCGTGATGAAGCACTTGTACTTCGTGATGACGAAGTCACCGGTCACGTGCCACTAGAGGTGGAATACGAAGAAGTTCAACAAGTTAATGATGAGCTATCGAACCGAATTAGTTCGATGCTCAAGACACATAAAGAGCAGGGCAGCAGTATCGATTTAGGTCAGGTACTAAGAGACTATCTACTCGCTCACCCACAGACTCAACATTTTGATTTAGCTCGAATGGTTATCGATCAAGCTGTCCGTTTAGGTTACTCCGAATCAGACTACAAAGCGGTTCAACCTGATTGGCAAGCAATTAACGATTTTGGCGCAAAGGTACAAGCAAATGTCATCGACCGATATTAATGAATACATGCCAGAAAATCTGGCCAAAGCGATTTCCAATCCACTGTTTCCAGAACTAGACAGTGTATTGAGAATGGGGCGCCACATATCAAGTGAAGACCTTGATAAGCACGCTCTATTAACTGATTTTGAAACAGAATTGGCGCTTTTTTATCAGCGTTATAATGTAGAACTGGTTAAAGCGCCGGAAGGCTTCTTCTACCTGCGTCCTCGCTCAACTTCTCTTATTAACCGCAGTGTATTGACTGAACTCGATATGCTGGTAGGTAAGGTTCTGTGTTTCTTATATTTAAGCCCTGAGCGTTTAGCTCATGAGGGTATTTTTACTAATCAAGAGCTATATGAAGAGCTATTAAATCTAGCTGATGAGAGCAAGCTTATGAAGCTTGTGACTAATCGCGCGACAGGTTCTGATTTAGATCGCGAGAAGCTATTTGAAAAAGTAAGAACGTCGTTGCGTCGTCTTCGTCGCTTAGGGATGGTCATAAACGTTGGCGAGTCTGGAAAATTCCAAATCAGTGAGTCTGTGTTCCGCTTTGGCGCTGATGTACGTATTGGTGATGATGTCCGTGAAGCGCAATTAAGGCTGATTCGTGATGGTGAAGCCGTCGTACATACGCAGCAACCAAGTCAGGGCGAGTTATTGCAAGATAACGAACAATTAGAAGAGACAGAACAGCAGCACGATGATGAACTCATCAGTGATGTAGAAAAAGTAAGTGATGTAGAGAAAAATGAAATGGAAGGTAATGCATGATTGAAAGAGGCAAGTATCAATCACTCACAATGATCAACTGGAACGGGTTTTTTGCACGTACCTTTGATATTGATGACTTGGTGACCACCTTATCGGGTGGCAATGGTGCGGGTAAATCAACGACGATGGCCGCATTTATTACCGCTCTTATTCCAGATCAAAGCTTACTCCACTTTAGAAATACGACAGAAGCGGGAAGTTCACAAGCCTCTCGTGATAAAGGCTTATACGGTAAATTACAGCCAGGCGCGTGCTACGCCGCTCTCGATGTCGTGAATTCAAAAAATCAACGTTTGTTGTTTGCTGTAAAGCTTCAGCAAGTGGCTGGTCGTGATAAAAAAGTTGATATCAAACCATTTGTTATTCAAGGTCTGCCAAGTCATGTGAAACCGACCGATATCCTGATTGAAAGTGTGTCAGAAAATCATGCGCGTGTTCGTCAAATCAATGAAATTAAAGACGTTACGGCTAAGCATGAAGGTGTTCATTTTAAAGCGTTTAGCTCGATAGTCGATTATCACGCACAAATGTTTGAATATGGCGTTGTCCCTAAGAAACTACGCAATACCAGTGATCGTTCTAAGTTTTATCGCTTGATTGAAGCCTCTTTGTATGGCGGCATTTCAAGTGCGATAACACGTTCACTGCGTGATTACCTACTGCCACAAAATGGTGGGGTAAAAAAAGCGTTCCAAGATATGGAATCCGCGCTACGCGAAAACCGTATGACGTTAGAGGCTATCAAGACCACTCAAGCCGATCGTGACTTGTTTAAAAATCTAATCATGGAGTCAACCAACTATGTTGCGGCTGACTACATGCGCCACGCAAATGATCGTAAGAATAAGCTAGATAGTACGTTAGCATTGCGCTCAGAGCTGTTTAGTTCCCGAAGTACCTTAATCGAGCAACATGAGTTGCTGAACAATGTACAACAAGAACTAGAAGCGATTTCAGAGAAAGAATCGGCACTAGAGCAAGATCATCAAGGAGCATCTGATCATCTTCAATTGGTGCAAACAGCGTTAAGACAACAAGAAAAAGTTGAGCGTTATCAAGGTGACTTAGAAGAGCTAAGTGAGCGCCTTGAAGAGCAGTTGATGGTTGTGGAAGAAGCACAAGAACAGTTGATGTCTGTTGAGCAGCAAACGCACTTAGCGGAAGAAGAAGTCGATAGCTTAAAAACACAACTGGCCGATTATCAGCAAGCATTGGATGTCCAGCAAACGCGCGCATTGCAGTATCAACAAGCGGTACAAGCGTTAAATAAAGCGAAACTGCTGCTGAATGATGAAGGCTTAACTGCTGAATCTGCTCCAACAGTGTTAACTCAGTTAAAGCAGCAAGAAGAGCAACAAACAACACAGTTGCTATCGGTTAAGCATAAGCTTGATATCTCTTCTGCCGCGACAGAGCAATTTGAAACCGCGTTAGCATTAGTAAAATCGATTAACGGCGATATTGATCGTAAGGATGCTGCCTCGGTAGCACGGACTACTCTAAAAACTGCACGTGATGCTGAGCAGACAACTCAAAATGAGCAGCAATGGAGGGCTCAATTCCGCGAGGTTGAGCGTCAGGTTGAGCAACAAAAGCAACTGATCGAAACCGTTGCTAACTATCAAAAGCAATATAACGTTGAACTAGTAGATGAAGTTACGTTAGAGCAAGAGCGTGAGCATCACTCTGAACAGATTGATAGTTTGGATTTTGCAATCGAAGATATTCGAGAAAAACGTAGCGAGCAGCGCAATAAAAGACAGATTGTTACTAGCGAAATTAGCAAACTTGAAAGCATTGCGCCGCGTTGGATTGCGGCCAATGATGCACTTGAGACACTTAAAGAACAAAGTGGTGCAGAGCTGCAAGATAGCCAAGCAGTTATGCAGCATATGCAGCAAGTGTTGGAGCAAGAAAAAACACTTACCCTAGAGAAAGACAAGCTCGCTGACAGACGCGCAGAATTGGACAATGAGATTGAGCGCCTTGCTTCTCCGGGGGGGTCTAATGATCCTCGATTAAAAGGTCTTGCGGATACGCTAGGCGGGGTTCTACTCTCTGAGATTTATGACGATATAACCATTGGTGATGCGCCATATTTTAGTGCCATGTATGGTCCAGCTCGTCATGCGATTGTTGTTTCTGATCTAACTGGAATTAAAGAGAAGCTGGTTGATTTAGATGATTGTCCAGAAGATCTTTATATTATTGAAGGCGACATCGATGCGTTTGATGACAGCTCGTTCAATGCGG
Source organism: Vibrio lamellibrachiae (assembly GCF_050337265.1). Classification (NCBI taxonomy): domain Bacteria; kingdom Pseudomonadati; phylum Pseudomonadota; class Gammaproteobacteria; order Vibrionales; family Vibrionaceae; genus Vibrio; species Vibrio lamellibrachiae. The sequence continues at coordinate 687,855 of NZ_JAKJSU010000004.1, read as the reverse complement.
ATGAGCTGGAAGGTGCTGTTTGTGTTCTGCTGAATGAACGTCAGATGCGTTATTCTCGTCTTCCTGAAATCCCACTCTTTGGTCGAGCAGCACGTGATCAAAGATTAGAGCTGTTGCGAGAGCAACGTGAAGATGTGGTTGAAAACCATGCTAAAGCAGCGTTTGATTCTCAGAAATTAGCCCGTCTATATCAAAGCTTCAATCACTTTGTTGCCGCACATATTCAGGTGGCGTTTGAAAGTGATCCTGAAAAAGAACTTAGTAAATATCGTGATACGGATACTAAGATTGCTCGGTTGTTGTCTGAACTCGCTTCTAAAGAGCAGCAATCTAGCGCACAACGTCAGGCCAGTAAGCAAGCACTAACTGTTCTTGATAAGCTTGCCCCAATGATTGCGTTAATCGAAGATACCAACTTACAAACTCGTTTTGATGACTTAGAGACCAAAATCTCTAAGCTGTCACAAGCGAAGGTATTTTTGAATAGCCATAGCAAAGATGTTCAAACGTTATCCAACATTATCAACGCACTTGATAGTGACCCAGAGCAGTTTGATGCGCTGACACAAGAGTACCAATTGGCTGATCATAAACTTCAGCAGCTCAAAAAAGAGATCTTCGCGGTCTCAGATCTTGTGGAACGTAAGCACTACTTTAGTTATTCAGATTCAGTTGATCTGCTTAATAAAAGTAGCGAACTGAGCGAACAACTTAAAGCAAAACTGGTTGATGCTGAGCGAATGCGCAGTCGTCATCGCGAAGAGTACAAACAAGTTCAAGGTCAAATGAGTCAGTATCAACAGGTATTGGCTTCACTAAAAAGCTCACATCAAGCCAAGCAAGAGACAGTGCAGGAATTTAAGCAAGAGCTTAAAGAGTACGGTGTAACAGCTGACGAGGGTGCGTTAGAGCGCTCTCAACGTCGTAAAGACGAACTTCACGAGCAACTGCACGCGACTCGAAATAGAAAGAGTGAGTGCGACAGAACCATCACCGCGACTGAGCTTGAAATGAAAGGTCTTGCTAAGAGACTTAGAAAGGTTCAGAAAGAGTACATCGAACTGCGTACTTTCGTTGTCGCTGCAAAAGCGGGTTGGTGCTCTGTACTTCGTTTGGCTCGTGAAAACGATGTTGAACGCCGCTTACATAAACGCGAACTGGCCTATTTATCGGCAGGTGAACTCCGTTCAATGTCAGATAAGTCATTAGGTGCGCTTCGTTTAGCCGTCGCCAATAATGATGACTTACGTGACGCTCTGCGTTTGTCTGAAGATAATGCGCACCCAGAGCGTAAAGTTCTATTCTACATTGCGGTTTATCAACATCTACGCGAGCGAATTCGTCAGGACATTATCCGTACGGATGATCCGGTTGAAGCTATTGAAGAGATGGAAGTTGAGCTTGCTCGATTAACCGAAGAGCTTACGCTACGCGAAAACCGCTTGGCGATCAGTTCTGACTCCGTTGCGAACATCATTAAGAAAACCATTCTACGCGAACAAAACCGAATTCGAATGCTCAACCAAGGTTTATCGAATATAGGCTTTGGGCAAGTGAAAGGCGTACGCCTTAACGTTAAGGTTAGAGAGAGCCATGAGATTCTTCTCGCGGGTCTATCCGAGCAACAGGCTACGCATAAAGACCTGTTTGAAAGCATGCGATTTACTTTCTCAGAAGCAATGGCGAAGTTATTCCAACGTGTAAACCCGCACATTGATATGGGGCAACGTTCACCGCAAGTATTAGGTGAAGAGCTGCTTGATTATCGTAACTACCTTGAGCTTAGCGTTGAAGTAAACCGTGGGTCTGATGGTTGGTTACAAGCAGAGTCTGGTGCGTTGTCGACAGGTGAAGCGATTGGTACGGGTCAGTCAATCCTGCTGATGGTAATTCAGAGCTGGGAAGAAGAATCACGACGTCTTCGCAGTAAAGATATTGTTCCTTGTCGATTGCTGTTCTTGGATGAAGCAGCTCGTCTTGATACCAAATCAATCAATACCTTGTTTGAGTTGTGTGATCGTCTGGATATGCAGCTATTGATCGCCGCTCCAGAGAATATTAGCCCAGAGAAGGGGACAACCTATAAGCTTGTACGTAAGATCTTTAAAGATCATGAGCATGTACATGTTGTTGGCCTAAGAGGGTTTGGTTCTGAACCTAAGAAGGTGCCCACTGCGGATGATTTTCTTGATTCCGTTGAAGCCAATACTTCAGAAAACCTTGAACAAGAAATCGAAAGAATTGATTAGTTAACTCAAGGTAGACGTATTTCTTCTTCTAAAAACGCTCACAAATTTGTGAGCGTTTTTTATTGCTTAAGATTCCTTCGTCGCCCCCTTCCTATACTGCGAAGGGGAGGTTTGGCTCCACTTACGAAACGCATGTCGGAAGTTGGCATCGTCTGAAAATCCAAGCCGTTCAGATATCTCCTCAACGCTCATTTGAGTCGTTGATAAATAGCGACAGGCGAGGTTATAGCGAACATGATTTAACAGTGCTTGAAAGCTTGTATCTTCAGCCCGTAAGTGTCGGCGTAATGTCCTTGATGACATATTCAGTTGGCTTGAAAGATCTTCAATTGAAGGGAAGCGCCCGGTACATTCAAATAACATTCGAGTGATTTTATTAGACAGCGGTGAGCTTAACTCGGCACTTTGAATCATTTCATCACACGACTTTAAACACATCTTCAATGTCATAGGGTTAGCGGTTGGCAATGGCTTAACGAGATCTTTGGTATTAAATTGCCACTCCATACGATCGCTATCAAAGAATACCGGGCAGCGGAATGTTTCTTCATATAACTTCCAATAGTCAGGCTTGCTATAAGGTAAGTGGATAGCGGTTGAAGGAAAAGGCTGCTGTAACACTTCAGTGCATAGACTTTGAATCGCTGAGAACCAGTATTCCGCACAGAACGGAAGTAATTCGTCTAAGTTGACAATCTGTTCGGCACGAAAATAGCCAGTATCATCATCAACCCACATCTTTTTCCTTAAAACCGGCCCTGCCAAGCGAAGGTATTTGAAGCCAAGAAGAAGGGCATCCAAGAGAGTATTGCTACTCAATACGCCATAGCCGAGTACACCAAAATCACTAAATTTTGCCTGCTGGCCTATTTTTAACCCTAGGCCCGGCTCTGAAGCTTTGCGCAGTGCATTAGTGAATATTGTCGCCTTTTGGGCGAAAGTAATATGAGTTTCAGGCGTTTGTAATTGTTCAAATGACACGCCACTATCGCTAAGTAAGTCTTCTATAGGAAGTCGTTGATCCATATAACGAAATAAAAGCTGTAGGTCGAGAATGCCAAAGACACGGGAGTCTGGTTCATAGCTCGCTTTATATTCCATTATTCCTCCATAAAGCCGGTTCGGTACTGGCTGCAATATAATGAGTTTTGATAATGGTAACGTACTATTGTCCGAATATCACCGGAATGTGTCTATTTTCAACCTTCTTCAGACTCTTTGCCAATGGTGAAATACAGAGAGTTAAATAATGGAGAACACGATATGGGCGCTTCCCAATCTATAGACCTAATGAAACAGCAAGAAGAGAAACAATATTCCGATTTAGAAACAAGATTTGAAGCATTAAAAGTCGCTTCAATGGCTGAACCTTATCCGAGTTTTTCTACACGACAAGTTCAATTGAAACGGTTGAAACATCAACTTCGTCGTTACCAAGATGTCTTATGTGATGCGATGAATGAAGATTTTTCCGGTAGGGCTCATACCGAGTCTATGCTGGCCGATATTCTTGCACCGACTTTAGATATCACCCATGTGCTCAGTAAGCTTCGTAAGTGGATGAAGCCTCAGCGACGAGCAACTGAGTGGCTATTCAAAACAAATAAGCTCGAAGTTCGCTACCAGCCAAAAGGTGTTGTAGGCATTATTTGCCCGTGGAATTTCCCACTTTATTTGTCGTTAGGCCCGATGATTACCGCTATCGCTGCTGGTAATCGATGCATGATCAAAATGCCACCAAACTGTCCATCGACAACGTCAGAGTTAAAGCGCATGTTATCGGAAGTTTTTACTGAAAATCAGGTGTGTGTCATTTCAGGTGATCACCCCGAAGCGATGGAAATATCGAATTTACCTTTTGATCATCTTGTCTTTACTGGCTCACCAACCAGTGGCAAAGCCATCATGGCTAATGCGGCCAAAAATCTAACACCGGTGACACTTGAGCTAGGTGGGAAATCACCTGCAATTGTATTGGAAGATTATGATATTGAAAAAGCTGCAACTCGTATTGCACACGGTAAAGGGTTCAACGCGGGGCAGATCTGCATTGCACCTGACTATGCGCTCGTGCCACAAGAGAGTGTTGCTCAGTTTGTCGAGGCTCTTAAGTCAGCCAGCCGCAGGATGTATTCCAACGCTGTGAAAAATGAAGACTACACAAGTCTTATTGATGATTCCCAACGCCGCCGATTCAAACAGCTTCTTCAAGATGCTCGTGATAAAGGAGCGAAGATTGTCGAATGTTCATCTCAGGGGAAAGGTAGGAGAGAGCCTTTCTACATAGCGACAAACCTAAGCGATGACATGAGGATCTGTAAAGAAGAGATTTTTGGTCCGCTGCTACCTGTGCACGGTTATAGCTCGATAGAAGAAGTTCAACGCTATGTTGTAGATAGGGCAAGACCATTAGCTTGTTATATTTTTGGTAATGATAAACATCAAGTAGAGAAGCTGTTAACAGATACCCATAGTGGTGGAGTGACGATTAATGACTGGGGTTGGCATGCACTTAACCACTCTGTTCCTTTTGGTGGAATAGGGAACTCTGGCTTTGGTAATTACCATGGAGAGGAAGGGTTTCGAGAGTTAAGTCACTCACGCTCAGTATTACGAGTCAATTCGTGGTTCCCCATTCATTTATTTGCTCCCCCGTACGGCACTAAGTTTCAACAATTCGTTATGAACACATTTGTCGGAAAAGCTGACGAAAGCTTAAGTAGAACGAAGCTTAAGTAGAAAAAGCCGTAGTGCATCATTAGGCGTGTTTACTCTTAGCTGTTCCAACCTGAAGGTTATGGTTTATCTATTTTAAGAAGTAGGGAGATATAGATGAAAGATATAAAAAAGAAGTACTTAATATTCTCGTTTTTCGCAGTAATGCCGATTGCTCTGGCGTATGGAATATCCCCTAACTGGTTTGCTTCCACTTTTCTTGGCATCAATACATTGGATATAAACATTGCACATATTTTGAGGGCCATCATGTGCCTTTATATTGGCTTAGGTGCATTCTGGTTATATGCCGCGTTCCATGAAGCGTATCGAAACCCAGCACTGGTTACGGTAATAATATTCGCTGGTGGTCTTGTTATCGGTCGTTTGATTAGTGTGTTGGTTGATGGTCAACCTAAGCCTATCTTACTATTTTACATTGGGCTCGAGTTTCTATTTGTACCGTTAACTTGTTGGGTACTTCGTTTGAAAGAGTGAATCGTCTAATGATTTACATTGATGGCTTATACAAGTGACATGCTATCAATAAAATACAGTTTAAACGCAATAAAAAAGCCCGCTTAGTGCGGGCTTTTTTGCTTAGAAGCAATTCTACTTTTTTATCTCTTTAGCGAAAATACCAAACTGCTTAGCAGCGTAGGCAACACGCTCTGCTGGTTTTGGGTATTCAGCGGGTGTCCCCAAGCTTTCAATATGTTGCAGCCTTGGTAGCAAACCCGCACCGTTGGCGATCTGAATAGCCAAACCAGGTCTTGCGTTTAGCTCTAGAACCATTGGGCCTTCTTCTTGGTCTAAGACCATGTCAGTGCCCATGTATCCAAGACCTGTCATCTCCCAAGCGCTAGAAGCGAGTGTTAGAAGCTTCTCCCAGTGAGGGACCTGAAGCTGACTCAGCTCTTGATCAGTATCTGGGTGTAGAGTAATTGGTTTATCGAACTGCACAGCGCGAACAGCTCGTCCGGTCGCAATATCAATACCAATACCTACAGCGCCTTGGTGGAGGTTCGCTTTGCCATCAGAGGCAGCTGTAGAGCAGCGCATCATCGCCATTACAGGGTAGCCTTTGAATACGATGATACGTACATCAGGCACACCTTCAAAGCTATAACCATCAAAGCATTCATCAAACTTAATGAGGTTCTCTACTACGGCAACATCATTTTTACCACCGAGAGAAAAGAGCCCTGCAAGCGCGTTACTTATGTGACGCTCTACATCTTCTTTTCCTACCGTATCTCCAGAAGGTTTGGTGTAAACACCATCCTTATGAGAAACGATAACTAAGATGCCTTTACCGCCACTGCCCTGTGCTGGCTTGATAACAAACCCAGGCCAGTTTAGAACCATTTTGTGGATGGTTTTCACTTCGGCTTGATGCCCAATAACACCGATCAAAGCTGGGGTAGTACACCCTGCTTGCTCTGCAATGATTTTGGTTTTAAGTTTGTCGTCCACCAAAGGGTATTTAGAGCGATCATTGTAACGAGCAATATAGCTATGGTTACGCTGATTCATTCCCATGATGCCTTTGTGTCGCAACTTACCCGGAGACGTAAATTGTGAAAACATATTTAGTCCTCCGCTAGTGGTTTAAAGCGACGAAGCTCTGTCAATCGGTAACCTGTGTATGTACCAAGTAATAGAATAGCGGCTAATACAATCAGCTGTAGACCGATAAAGTTAAAGGTTAAGTGCTGAATGTAGCTGTTAGTCATTGCTAAGTAGACTAGAACGGCTGTTAATAGAGAGCCACCACCTTGTAGTAGGACTTCTTTAGGACCTTCTTCTTCCCAAAGAATCGACATACGTTCGATAGTCCATGAAAGAATGATCATTGGGAAGAACGTAATAGACAGACCTTCGGTCAGGCCGATATTAAATGCGATCACGGTAAAGGCTGAAATAATCATAATAACGGTGATGATTACCGCAGATATCCGAGAGACGAGTAGTAGGTTGAGCTTCGACAGATAGCTTCGAATTACCAAGCCAGTACCCACAATCAGTAAGAAGCCTACAATACCAGTGACAAGCTGAGTCTGTACAAACGCAACGGCAATCAGTACTGGCATAAACGTACCAGATGTCTTCAGACCGACAATAACACGTAGGAAAACAACCAGTAGTGCACCAATTGGAATCAGCATGATGGTTTTAAACATCGCTTGCTCTTCCAGCGGTAAGCTATGAATAGATATATTTAGCAGCCCATCAGCTTGCACTTTATCGTTAGTTGCTTGCTTGGCTGAAACGTCTTGCGCAATCATCGAAAAGTGTACTTGGCTATTTTGGCCGCCCACAATATCGAGTAGCGATACGTTTGATTCATCCCAAATCAGAAGATTAGCTTGAGTTTCAGGCGTGCCAGACGTTGGGTTAAAGAGTTCCCATTTATTACCATTCCACACTTGGTTCATATGCTGAATGCTTTGACGTCGACGACCATCTTCTAGCTCAATAACGCCAACAACTTTACTTGGGATTTGTGCGTAGGCGAGTAACTTATCAACCGCTTCAACTTTAGAAAGTCGATTGAGAACTAAGGCTGAGTTTTGGCTTTCACTGTCGTTGAGAGTTTTGATTAACTCTCTTGTGAAGGTCACGTCATCAGCAGAACGTTTGTTTGCTCGCTCAATCAGTGCGTTTGCAGCGGCTTCCATCGGGCCATCAAATGTTGGTTTAGTGATTTCTCCGCTCGGCTCTACATCATTAAAAACTGCTTGTGGGTCGACCAAAAATTGAGTTTTGTAGTAAATGGTTTGAGAACCACTCGCTTGGCGAATAGACCATTCAGCACGACGCCCAGAATCGGTATTAATGTAAGAAACGCCATAACCAGGTGACGAAGCAGACTCGTTAATTAGAGTGTAACCAGATTGAGTTAGCGGCGCCGCTAAGGAGGCTTTTACCGGTTTATTTTGAGCCGTAAATTCAACACGGGCTTCGATATCCCAAACTTGACGGCTCTCCCCCGGGGTCCAAGGCACACCGTAAGTATCATGTCTCAATACGCTGAGTGCAATCCCTGCAACTATCAGCAGAACAACTGATAGGTAAAATGGTATTTTTGAAGTCATAAACTACCTATTATTTTTGTGTGATTTCCGTATGTATATACTTGCGGCTAATATCAACTACCGCGATGTCTCGAATGAACTCGCGTCCTAGTAAGATAGGATGACTCATTTGAGACCTGTCTGCCAAGGTAAATTGAGCTTTTTCATGGATTTTGCCAACTCTGACCCAAAGTTCTACCACAGCGCGTCTTTCAACCGTATCACTGGTCGATTGGCGAATTTTTACAAATCGGACAATAGGTAGTTCAATCCAGTTATCATCATTGAGTTCTGTTACCCCATCAGCTAGGTGAAAACGCACCCAATTGCTTCCGTTTCGTTCAAATTGCTGAATATCAATCGCATTTAGTGATGAGGTTGCGGCTCCAGTATCAATACGAGCATCAAAGGTTTGCTTGATGGCGTCAATGACAACATGTTCAATTTCACCCAATACGATGCTTTGTGTTGCAGGTACAGGTTGAACGACAAGCGGTTGAGTCTCTTCCTCTTCAGTTTCTGCTGGAGTCGATGACAATGAAATTGCCGCGTATTCAAGCTGTTCCTGCAAGGAAATAATTTCTGACTCAAGACTGTCGATATAGTCAGTCTGATTGCTAACAGATAACGCAATATTATTGAGTCTATTGGTGAGATGTGTGTTCGATTCCTCAATCGCGGAAATGGTTTCTTGGTGAAATTGTTCGCTATTGGTTTGAACACAGCCTGAAAGTAAGCCAAGGGCGAGGGCTGGGGCTAATCTTTTAAACATTGAAAACCTTAAAAAACTATTTAATCGTTATTATTTAGGTGTTTAGAATATAGGAGATAGCACTTTTGGCATTTCTCCTATATCAGCGGAAGAATATCTCATCACTTGAAATACAAGTTAGAGTATTGTCAATTATGGCTTATTTGCGATTAAAATTGCACGGCGCGGTGCAGGATGTCCTTCGCGGGTTCTACTTGGGTCATTTGGGTCCAAATAATCAGGCAACGAATTGTGCTTCATCCACTCGGTAGTACGCTGCTCGCCAGTGGTTGTAGTATTTTCATCAACGATTCGAACGTTTTCAAATCCAACTTGTTCTAGCCATACTTTAAGTGCAAGTGCAGACGGGAAGAAATAGACATTTCGCATTTGTGCGTAACGATCAACAGGTACAAGTACAGTATTCTCATCGCCCTCAATAACAAGCGTTTCCAACACGAGTTCTCCACCTGCGACAAGTTGGTCTTTTAGTTGAATTAGATGATCAAGTGGTGAACGACGATGGTAGAGAACGCCCATACTAAATACCGTATCAAACGCTTCCAGTTTAGGGAGCTGTTCAATGCCTAATGGAAGTAGATGCGTGCGTTGGTCATCCCCCATTAACTTTCTAATCGCTTCAAATTGAACCAAGAAAAGGTGAGAAGGGTCAATACCAATACATAGACGAGCTTGTTCGCCGAGCATTCGCCACATGTGATAACCATTACCGCAGCCGACATCCAGCACTGAACGGTTCTTCAGTGGTGAGATATGGGGTAAAACACGATCCCATTTCCAATCACTGCGCCATTCAGTATCAATGTGAATATCGTGGACTGTGTAGGGACCTTTACGCCACGGGTGAAACGTCATCAATAAGTTTTCTAGCTTCTTGATTTCGCCCTGAGGCAGTGCAGAGTGGTTTGATAAAGAAACAGACTCTTTTAGCTCAATATTCTCGGGTTTGCCTGATTGGATTTTTTTGAGTGCGCGCAACCAGCGTTCGAAATCGCCGTGTTCTGCATTTTGCCAATCCGTTAGCTGCTGTGGAAGCGTATTGAGCCATGGCTGAAGACGATCATCTTTAGCTATGAGTTGATAAATGTTTGCAAAATCGAACATGCATGTGTTCCTGTAAATAAATCTGGTGTTCTATAAGTAATCAATAAGCCTTTATGCTTTAGCCAAGGCGATATTGATTGAACAGAATAAGGCACGACGATGAAGATAAAGTTCCATGTCATGCCAATATAAAATTAAGCTTACTTGATGACGAACAGTTATTTTATGGCGAACATTGAGCCGAAGTTAAAGCATTGAAACCATACTTCGCTACTTGTAAAGCCAATGTCATCAAAGCGCTGCTTGTGGTCTGGAATTGAATCAGGACGCATGACATTTTCAATTGCGCTACGTTTTTGGCTGATTTCTAATTCGCTATAGCCATTTGCACGTTTAAAATCGTGGTGAAGATCGATCAATAACTCGTTTGCTGTGCTGTCATCAAAGACGTATTTCTCTGACAAAATTAATATTCCACCGGGGCGTAACCCTGCGTGGATTTTTTTAAGCAGGGTCAATCTGTCGTCAGGCGAGAGAAATTGCAGGGTAAAGTTCAGTACTACAACGGATGCATCGTTAATGTCGATTTCTCGGATATCTGCTTCCAATACTTCTACTGGTGTATCTGAACGATAAGCGTTGATATGCAGTTTACAGCGCTCAACCATCGCCGCTGAGTTATCGACCGCTATTATTTGGCAGCCTTCTTGATTGATATGACGACGCATAGATAACGTTGCAGCTCCCAATGAACAACCTAAGTCGTAGACTTTAGAGTGAGGCTTTGCAAAGCGTTCTGCTAGCATCCCAATGGCTGAGATAATATTGCTGTAACCGGGTACCGAGCGTTGAATCATGTCAGGAAAAACCTCCGCAACACGTTCATCAAAAGTAAAGTCACCCATCTTTTCAATTGGCGCTGAAAATATTGTGTCTTTGTTGCCCATAGGTTTCTCTCGTGGTTGTAAGCAATAGGGATGGCATCTGTCATACCCAATAAAAGGGGGCGTATTTTACGTAATTATTGCTCTTATGTCACGAATTCATCCGCGCTCTTATTGAGCGTCAATTGACTTGTAAATACCCGTGCTTTTAAGTGATGGCTAGAACATGGAAATCTGTTGGTTTCCGCGCATAGAAGGGAATTCAGCTAATTGGGTTAGTGATACTTTAGCGGCTAGCTCTTTGTATAAACGTACTGCAAGTTGAGGTGCTTCTACGTTGTCTGGCGTATGAATCATCAAGTAGGGCTGTTTTCCTTGGTCTATCCACAACGGTAACTTGTTCAGCCAAGGTTCGAAAAAGCCCAAGTTGGCTTCCTGAACGGGGTGTCCAATAAAACGAATCATTGGGTTATTTGCTGTTGCTATAGCGTGAACCGGAACTTTGGGTTTGTTGTGGTGAGCGTCTATCACGGCTTCTGTAGTGGGAGGTGCAGAGAAAACAGGGCGACTGTCCATGATGGTTCGGTTGATGTCGTTTTCAACGAGCCAATGATTAAATCGTTTTTCTTCGTCACCCTTATTAAAAAAGCCTAAATGACGAACTTCGACGCCAAGTTTCATCTCTTTTGGGAAATAGGTGCAAAACTTTTTCAATACGTCTAAAGATTGCGGGTCAAATTGATTAGGTAACTGGATTGTCCATTGGCCAATACGAGAGTGCAGTGGGGTCATGACGTTGAGAAAGTCTTTAAGCTCTGCTTGGCAATGACGCAATTTCTGCTGGTGGGTAATCGATCTTGGCAGCTTAAATGTGAAGCGGAAATCTTCATGGGTTGAAGCGCGCCAATTTTGTACCGTGTTTAGCGAAGGCGTCGCGTAAAATGTGGTGTTTCCCTCTACGCAATGAAATACAGACGCGTATTTTTCAAGTCGTTCAGCTGGCTTGGTGCCTTTTCCATAAAACTGAGATTGCCATTCTGAGTGCGACCACATAGTTAAACCAAGACGTAACGGTAAATTGTTCATGAAACCCCAAACGTTCATTCAAATTATTGGATGAAAAAGTACTGTACGAGACTTTTGCCGAATTAGGTACTTTCGAGATATAATTATCGCAATTTTTTTGGTTTTGCTGAATATTTACACGCTTGGTGTACTAAAAAGCAGCAAAGCTAGATAAAACACAATAAATTCGAGTGTGGAAGGTCGATTTTAAGCGAGTTTCCGCGTATAAATATTCCTTTGCTTTGTAGGTCGGAAATGTCCACCTTCAGCTTGGAAATTAGTAAATAATTAAGAGATTGGGAAATTCATTATGCGTACCCATTACTGTGGTAACCTGAACAAGTCCCTGGCGGGACAAACTGTAGAATTGTGCGGCTGGGTAAATCGTCGCCGTGATTTAGGCGGTCTTATCTTTATTGATATGCGTGATCGCGAAGGCGTTGTTCAGGTAGTTGTCGACCCAGATATGAAAGATGTCTTTGAAGTCGCTAGCCAACTGCGTAATGAGTTCTGTATCAAATTTACTGGTGAAGTACGTGTTCGTCCGGAAAGCCAAGTAAATAAAGATATGGCAACAGGTGAAGTTGAACTTCTAGCTAAAGGCCTAGAGATCATCAACCGTTCTGACGCACTTCCACTAGATTTCAATCAAACGAACTCTGAAGAGCAGCGTCTTAAATATCGTTATATCGATCTACGTCGCCCAGAAATGAGTGACCGTATCAAGCTTCGTGCTCGCGCTTCTAGCTTTGTTCGTCGTTTCCTAGATGAGAACCTGTTTCTCGATATCGAAACACCAGTACTAACTAAAGCAACACCTGAAGGTGCTCGTGATTACCTAGTGCCAAGCCGTGTTCATAAAGGTAGCTTCTACGCACTTCCTCAGTCACCACAGCTTTTCAAACAGCTTCTAATGATGTCTGGCTTTGATCGTTACTACCAAATCGTTAAATGTTTCCGTGATGAAGATTTACGTGCTGACCGTCAGCCTGAATTTACTCAAATCGATATCGAAACTTCTTTCATGTCAGCGCAAGAAGTGCGTAATGTAACAGAGCAGCTTGTTCACGATATGTGGAAAGAGCTTCTAGACGTTGAACTGGGTCAATTCCCAGTAATGCCTTTTGCTGAAGCAATTCGTCGTTTTGGTTCTGATAAGCCAGATCTACGTAACCCTCTAGAGCTTGTAGACGTAGCAGATTTAGTGAAAGACGTCGATTTCAAAGTCTTCTCTGGCCCTGCAAACGATGAAAAAGGTCGTGTTGCTGTTATCCGTGTTCCAGGTGGCGCTAAGCTTTCTCGTAAGCAAATTGACGAATACGGTAAGTATGTCGGCATTTACGGCGCGAAAGGTCTTGCTTGGATGAAAGTAAACGATCGCGCTGCTGGCTTTGAAGGCGTTCAGTCTCCAGTTGCTAAGTTCCTTAACGAAGAAGTCGTTAACGGCTTATTAGAGCGTACTGAAGCTGAAACGGGCGACATCATCCTATTCGGTGCTGATAAAGCAAACATTGTTGCTGAAGCAATGGGTGCACTACGCGTTAAACTTGGTAACGATTTAGAGCTTACAGATACATCAGCTTGGGCACCACTTTGGGTTATTGATTTCCCAATGTTTGAAGAAGATGGCGAAGGTAACCTGCACGCGATGCACCACCCATTCACATCTCCTCTAGGTGTTTCTGCTGAAGAGCTTAAAGCAAACCCAGCTGCGGCTAACTCAGACGCATACGACATGGTTATCAACGGCTATGAAGTAGGTGGTGGTTCAGTTCGTATCCACAACGCTGAAATGCAAACGGCAGTATTTGGTATTCTAGGTATCGAAGAGCAAGAGCAACAAGAGAAGTTCGGCTTCCTGCTTGACGCACTTAGATACGGTACACCACCACACGCGGGTCTTGCATTCGGTCTTGACCGTTTAGCTATGCTACTTTGCGGCACTGAGAATATCCGTGACGTTATCGCATTCCCTAAAACAACAGCAGCAGCATGTCTACTGACTAACGCGCCAAGCGTAGCGAACCCAGCTTCACTTGAAGAGCTTGCAGTAACGGTAACAGCAGCGAAGAAAGACGCTGAATAAAGACCGACGTTTAGTGAGTGAACAAAATTAAAAATGCCCCATTGAGTGGGCATTTTTTGTTTGTAGTATTAGTTGGCAGAAATGCTTAGTAGAAAGGAACATAATGACAATTATTTTAGGCATTGACCCAGGGTCACGAATCACTGGTTACGGTGTCATTTCCCAGCAAGGGCGTCATCTACAATATTTAGGCAGTGGGTGTATTCGTACTTCTGAAAAAGAGTTGCCGGGTCGCTTAAAACAGATCTATGCAGGTGTTTCTGAAATCATCACCCAGTTTCAGCCTGAAGTGTTTGCGATAGAACAGGTGTTTATGGCGAAAAACCCAGACTCAGCACTCAAACTTGGCCAAGCTCGGGGTAGTGCTATTGTTGCAGCAGTTAATGCCGACTTACCTGTATTTGAGTATTCCGCACGATCAATTAAGCAAGCGGTAGTCGGGACGGGTGGTGCAGACAAAGCACAAGTTCAACACATGGTGCAGCACATGTTGAAACTACCGGCGAAACCGCAAGCTGATGCCGCCGATGCACTCGGTGTAGCAATTTGCCATGCAAATACCAACAAAACTCTAGCGGCACTTGCCGGAAAGGCGACTGGGGCGAAAAAAGGGCGCTATCGTTAAAGCAGTTTCTTATTGTTGCTCAAAAGTGAGACATATTAAGCAGTTTCAAACTTCCAGTTTGTTGTGTAAATGTTAAATAAATATAGTGGTCGGAGGTCTAATTAGTAATTCACTAGTCAAGGATGATCTCCGATGAACCCTGCTACACTTTGGCGAAAAGCCTGCATGCCTGTAAACCCACAGTGGAACCGTAAACAAAAACGACAGGCGGACATACTGTCTCTATTCACCTTTATTGCGTTTCTTGTTGGTATATACAGCTTTATTAAATGGTCTAAGCACGGTCATGATGCCTTGATTATGACTTCAATGGCATTGATCGCTTTGGAGCTAATATCGGCTGCCACACTACGCTGGTTAAAGAATCCACTTATTGCTTTGAATATTGGGTTCACCGGTATGGCGCTACATGCACTTAATATCATTTATCAAAGTGGTGGCGTTGTTAATTCAACTCAAGCTTTTTGGGTTCCCCTGCTCATTGTTGCATTCTTCCTGTCGGGTACTCGAATTATGGCTCTGACTTGGAGTCTCGTTGTTATCTCTCTTTCGTCTGTTATGACTTATCTGCACCTTTCTGGTGTCGCATTCCCTATATTAGAGTTAAGTGAGTCTGCTCATCGAATTGAGGTTTGGTCAGGGACAGTTCTACCGTTGATTGTTATCTGTATTGCCCAATCTTTCACCGCAAAACAACGTGATGGGGCGATAGAAATTGCCGAGGCGGCCAAACAAAAGAGTGAAAGCGTTGCGGCTCAAGCGCAGACCGGATCAAATCGGTTAGCGAATGTTCTTGAGCAAGCAAGTACCAATTCGTCTGAATTACAAAATGTATCGGTAGAACTTGAATTACAGTCAAAGCAGTTAGATGGTCAGGTAAATCAACTCAATATAAATTGTGAATCGCAAGCGAGCGCTGCAGAGCAGATGAGCCAACAGGTTCACCAAATGGCGTTGGGAGTGGAAGAGTCGAGCAAATTTGTTGATGAGCTTCATTTAAGAAGCCAACAAGTTCATCAGCAGGCAGCAATGAGTTCTGAGTTGCTAGCGGCTTCAACATCGGCCATCGGGCAAATACTCAGTAGCCATGAAGAGATCACAAAAGTTGCAGATCTCATCACATCTGTGGCGGAACAAACCAATTTATTGGCACTGAATGCAGCGATTGAAGCAGCACGCGCAGGAGAGCAGGGGCGAGGCTTTGCAGTCGTTGCGGATCAAGTGCGTGAACTCTCTGCAAAAAGTAGTAATTCGGCTATCGAGATTCGTTCTCTATTAGATCGTAGCGAGAAAGAGGTGAAGCATGGTCAGGATGTCGTTACATCAAGCGCGGAGCGCATGAACGCAATCATTGATCAAGTCACTCGTATCTCTACAGACGTAAATGGATTAACCGATATAATGGCAAAACAGATGGAATCGCTCAAAGAGCTTGATGAAGCGAGCAGTGATGTGGCGAGTAGTGTTGTAAGTACAAAATCGATTTCTGAAGTTGTTGCTCAAAATGGTGACGCTTTGAATAATCAAGTTGATTCAGTTCGTCGTTTAACCCATCAGCTCGACCAAGTCGTGTCGAACATTTGATTCCAATTTGAATAAAGAACTGGATGTCTATCCAGTTCTTTATTATTCTGTCGCAAATTGTTTTCTAAAGAGATCTCACGTGATTGGACGTCTTCGCGGCTTATTGATTGAAAAGCAGCCCCCAGAATTATTAATTGAAGTAAACGGTATTGGCTATGAAGTACAAATGCCGATGAGTTGTTTTTATGAACTACCGGAGTTGGGTGAAGAAGCGATTATCTATACTCATTTTGTCGTGAGAGAAGATGCTCAACTTCTTTACGGATTCAATACCGTTAAAGAGCGTGCTCTGTTTAGAGAAGTGATAAAAGCGAACGGCGTTGGACCAAAACTTGGTTTAGGTATTTTATCTGGCATGTCAGCAAGTCAATTTGTAGCATGTGTTGAGCGAGAAGATATTTCAACGTTAGTAAAACTGCCGGGTGTTGGTAAGAAAACGGCAGAAAGACTGGTTGTAGAAATGAAGGACCGATTAAAAGGGTGGGGCGAAGGTGATCTCTTTACACCCGCTACTGATGCCGCGCCAATGGACTCATCTGCTGCTCATAACCCTAAAAATGCTCAAGATGAAGCAGTAAGTGCTTTGCTTGCGTTAGGCTATAAACCTGTTCAAGCTTCAAAGGTTGTTTCTCAGGTTGCGCGTGATGATATGACCAGTGAGCAGATCATTCGCGACTCTCTCAAGTCTATGGTTTAACGTGTTTAGTAAAATTGAATGGTTAATAGGATCTAATACTTATTATGATTGAAGCCGATCGCTTAATTGCCCCTGAGAACCCCGTATTTAAAGAAGAAGACGTCATTGATCGTGCAATACGTCCGAAAAAGCTCGCCGATTATAGAGGGCAAGACCACGTTAAAGATCAAATGGAGATCTTTATTAAGGCGGCGCAGTTAAGAAATGAAGCATTAGACCACTTACTTATTTTTGGCCCTCCGGGTCTTGGTAAAACCACATTAGCAAATATCGTTGCCAATGAAATGGAAGTGAATATACGCACAACCTCTGGCCCTGTATTAGAAAAAGCAGGCGACGTGGCCGCGTTACTGACTAACCTTGAAGAGAACGATATTCTATTTATCGATGAAATTCATCGCTTAAGCCCAATGGTTGAAGAAGTCCTTTATCCAGCAATGGAAGATTACCAGTTGGATATTATGATTGGCGAGGGGCCTGCGGCTCGTTCTATAAAAATAGACTTACCTCCGTTTACTCTTATAGGTGCTACGACGCGTGCTGGTTCATTAACGTCTCCACTGCGAGATCGCTTTGGCATCACCCAGCGTCTTGAATATTATAAAGTTGCAGATTTGAAAGATATTGTTCAGCGTAGCGCGAACTGCTTAAATTTATCGATGGAGCCAGAAGGGGCGTTAGAAGTTGCTCGTAGAGCGCGTGGTACACCCCGTATCGCTAACCGTCTATTGCGTCGAGTACGTGATTTCGCTGAAGTCAAAGGTGATGGCCACATCTGTGAAGATGTAGCAGACAAAGCACTGAATATGCTTGATGTTGATGCACAGGGCTTCGATTACATGGATAGGAAGTTACTGTTAGCTATCATGGAAAAATTTGGTGGTGGACCCGTTGGGTTAGATAATATGGCAGCGGCCATTGGTGAAGAGAAAGACACAATTGAAGACGTGTTAGAACCTTATCTCATTCAACAGGGTTATTTGCAGCGAACCCCACGTGGGAGAATTGCAACCGATCGAGCCTATCTTCATTTTGGTATCGATAAGTCATGAACATATAGCCAAGCATTGCTTGGCTTTTTTAGCATCCTTTCTTAGCACTCATATTTTCTTCGATATCTCAAAGCGCGTTTATTTAGCCTCAAAAGAGCATTCTCCTCTTCCGAACATGGGGGGTTACTCGTCCATTGTTCGCATTTCATTCAACTATTTTTTAGTCTTCTACTCAATATCTTAATGATTTACAAAATTTAACCTTTTTAATCGCGATTTAATGGGGTTAATCGCTCAAATTATTTTGATAAGTTTAATTTTCAGGAGTACTATCATGTGGCTCTACATCGTTACGGTGTAACATGGATTTAACAATAAAATAAACTTTACGCAACACCCCGAAGGCGGCCTATTAGTGCGTTGAAGGTTTTAGCGTGCAGAAGAAAGTGCCTTCAGCCGGCACAAAGGAGTTATCAATGTTTGATATCGACGTAGTCGATCTATCGCGATTGCAATTTGCACTAACTGCGATGTATCACTTCTTGTTCGTTCCATTGACTTTAGGTTTGGCGTTTATACTCGCCATCATGGAGTCTCTATATGTAATGACCGATAAACAGATCTATAAGGACATGACTAAGTTCTGGGGTAAATTATTCGCTATTAACTTTGCGTTAGGCGTTGCCACTGGACTAACTATGGAGTTTCAATTTGGTACCAACTGGTCCTACTATTCTCATTACGTAGGCGATATATTCGGTGCCCCCCTCGCTATTGAAGCGCTTGTCGCTTTCTTCCTTGAATCTACGCTTTTCGGCCTTTTCCTATTTGGTTGGGAACGACTATCAAAACGACAACACTTAACGGTTACTTGGTTGATGGCGCTTGGCTCTAGCATGTCTGCATTGTGGATCTTGGTTGCAAACGGCTGGATGCAAAACCCTGTTGGCGCAGAGTTTAACTACGAAACCATGCGTATGGAAATGATCAGCTTCTCGGAAGTTGTACTTAACCCTGTCGCCCAAGTTAAGTTCGTTCATACGGTAGCTTCTGGTTACGTAACCGGAGCAATATTTGTTCTTGCTATCAGCTCTTATTACTTGCTGAAAGGGCGTGATATTGCGTTTGCTCGTCGCTCGTTTGCTATAGCTGCTTCATTTGGTATGGCTTCAATCTTATCGGTGATCATTCTTGGTGATGAATCTGGTTATGAGTTGGGCGATGTTCAACAGGTTAAGCTAGCTGCCATCGAATCTGAATGGCACACAGAGGAAGCCCCCGCAGCATTTACTGTTTTCGGTATCCCAAATCAAGAAACCATGGAAACAGATTTCGCACTTAAGATCCCATACGTGATGGGTATTATTGCAACGCGTTCGCTTGATACGGAAGTAAAGGGCTTACGTGACCTACGTGAAGAACATATTGTACGAATCCGCAACGGTATGGTGGCTTACGAGTTACTGGAAAGAATCCGAGCGGGTGACCGTAGTGAGAAAAACTTAGCAGCGTTTGATGTCATCAAGGTTGACCTTGGTTACGGCCTTCTACTTAAGCGTTATACAGAGAATGTAGTTGACGCAACTGAAGAGCAAATTCAAGCAGCGGCCGATGACTCTATCCCAACGGTATGGCCGCTATTCTGGTCATTCCGTATCATGGTTGCGTGTGGTGTAGTTATGCTGTTTGTTTTTGCGGTGGCATTTGTTCAAACATGTCGTCAAAAAATCGAACAGAAGCGTTGGGTATTAAAAGCAGCGTTGTTTAGCCTGCCTCTACCTTGGATTGCAGTTGAAGCCGGTTGGTTTGTTGCCGAGTATGGTCGTCAGCCGTGGGCTGTTGGTGAAATACTTCCTGTGCATGTTGCTGCGTCTGCGTTAACCGCAGGTCAGATCTGGACCTCGTTGGGCCTCATCATTGCTCTGTATACGGTCTTTTTGATTGCTGAAGTTTATCTGATGCTGAAGTATGCTCGCAAAGGACCTAGCAGCCTTAAAACAGGTCGTTATCACTTTGAGCAAGGTGAGCAATCACTTGAAGATAAAGTTAACCGTCAAGTCGAAGCATAGGTAGGGAATAAGATATGTTTGATTACGAAACGTTACGTCTCATCTGGTGGATACTGATTGGTGTCCTATTTGTTGGGTTTGCAATCACAGATGGCTTCGATATGGGTGTTTGTGCAATGGTTCCTGTTATTGGTAAAACCGATACAGAGCGCCGTGTCATGATTAACTCGATCGCACCACACTGGGATGGAAACCAAGTGTGGCTAATCACTGGTGCTGGTGCTCTATTTGCAGCATGGCCACAGGTTTATGCGACATCGTTCTCTGGGTTTTACTTCGCGATGCTCCTTGCGTTAGCTGCGCTTTGGTTGAGACCTGTAGGCCTTGATTACCGCTCTAAGATTGAAGATCCAAGATGGCGCAAGACATGGGATATTTGTATCTCAATCAGTGGCTTTGTTCCGCCAATCATTTTTGGTGTTGCTTTCGGCAACTTACTGCAAGGTGTGCCATTCCAATTTAATGATTTCTTGATGTCTACGTATCATGGCTCGTTCTTTGGGTTGCTAAACCCGTTTGCGCTACTTTGTGGTGTCATCAGCTTACTGATGTTCTTGTTGCAAGGTTCTGCATGGTTGCAGATGAAAACGACTGACTCAGTGCGTCAACGAGCTCGCGGTATTGCTCAAGTCGCTGGCCTAGTATTAGTTGTGTTATTCATTGTTGGTGGTGTGTGGATTCAATCAATCGAAGGTTATGTTATTACAAGCGTTCTTGATTCAAATGCTCCATCAAACCCGTTGAATAAAGAAGTAATACGCGAAGCGGGTGCTTGGCTGAATAACTTCGAGACTTATCCTCTAATGTGGGCTGCCCCAGCTGTTGGAATTATTGGTGCGTTATGCGCATCTGTGTTCTCTCGCTTGAATAAACCTGGCTTTGGTTTTGTGTCTTCAAGCTTAGCGAACGCAGGTATCATCTTCACTGCTGGTTTAGCGATGTTCCCATTTGTTATGCCTTCAGATTTAGTTCCTAGTCATAGTTTAACCATGTGGGATTCTACGTCGAGTGAGCTTACGCTTAGCCTGATGACAGCGGTTGCATTTGTTATGGTGCCTATCATCCTTGGCTACACGTCGTGGAGCTACTATAAGATGTTTGGTCGCATTGATAACAAACATGTTGAAGACAACAAACACTCACTTTATTAAGGAGCTTTACTATGTGGTATTTTGCATGGATTCTAGGCGTATTACTCGCTTGTGCATTTGGCATCATTAACGCTCTTTGGTTAGAGCACTCAGAAATGATGGATAAAGATAGCGAATAACAAATTGATATACGTTATGGATTCACGATAGTGACATAACTCGATACAATTTTTGCTACCAAATGATGAAATAACATCCAACTTAGCGCTGCCTCTTTGAGGCAGCGCTAATTTTTTGTCTGCGAGGCTTCAAAACCATTGATAGCGCTTGTACTAATAGTGACAAGTTGCGTTATAGTACGTCTAATATTGTTTTTGATAATGGGTATTATTTTGCCTCAAGCTGCCATAGCTTTTCATTGGCCGGTCACGGTTTATTACGAAGATACTGACGCTGGTGGAGTGGTGTACCACTCTAATTATCTCAAATACTTTGAGCGAGCTAGAACAGAGATGCTACGTAGCATTGGAGTATCCCAACGCAGTTTGCTAGAGCAAAATATCGCGTTTGTGATTCGCCATGTCGACATGGACTTTCTGCAGGGCGCTCGTCTTGATGAACAACTAAATGTACTTACTACCATTTCCGAACGTAAAAAAGCGTCACTTGTCTTCTGTCAAGAGATCGTAAATCTCGACGGCAAGATATTGTGTAAAGCGTTGGTTAAGGTAGCATGTATCGACACTGTGAAAATGAGGCCAAAAGCAATGCCTCAATCTATAGCTTTGGAGTTAACTGAAAGTGACTGCTGATATTTCGTTTGTAGAACTGATACTAGAAGCCAGTATTCTAGTTCAATTGGTTATGTTGATCTTGTTGGGTATGTCAGTCGCTTCTTGGGCAATGATTATTAAACGCAGCAAAGTTTTGTCTCAAGCATCAAAAGATGCTGAAACGTTTGAAGACAAGTTCTGGTCTGGTACTGATTTAGCGGTACTTTATCAAGATGTAAAAAAGAGAAAGAACGACATCTCTGGAAGTGAAGAGATTTTCTACTCGGGCTTTACCGAATTTGCTCGTCTACGTAAATCGAATGCTGATTCACCTGGTTTTATTATGGAAGGCACTGGCCGTGCGATGCGCGTAGCGGTAGCAAGAGAAGTTGATAGCCTAGAAACTAACCTCCCATTTTTGGCCACCGTTGGTTCAATTAGCCCTTATATAGGTTTGTTTGGTACGGTTTGGGGAATCATGCACGCATTCATCGCCTTAGGTGAAGTGAAGCAAGCAACCCTCTCAATGGTTGCCCCTGGTATTGCTGAAGCACTGATTGCAACAGCAATGGGTCTATTTGCCGCGATTCCTGCAGTAATGGCGTATAACCGATTTAGTAGTAACGTTGGTAAGCTTGAACATAATTACGCAACGTTTTCAGAAGAGTTTCACAGTATTTTGCATCGCCAAGCGATGGCGGGTAGGGATTAACCATGGCTGGTTATCAACCAAAAAAACGTAAGATGACTGCTGAAATTAATGTCGTACCCTATATCGATGTTATGTTAGTTCTGCTGATCATTTTTATGGCGACATCGCCATTTGTTACGCAAGGTGTTGATGTCGAACTACCAAAAACCACCAGTGCGAAGGCTGCTTCAGAATTAGCAGGCGATACAGATAGCAGCTTCATCATCGTCGAGATCGACCGAGATGGTAATTTAGGTTTGAGTGTTAATGACGAAGAAGTTCAGCGCGGTATTTCTATTCAGGATGTCGTGATTCGTGTTAAAGCTGAATTGTCAATTAAACCAGACTCACCGGTTGCTGTTGGTGGTGATGCCGCCACTCCTTATGCAGATGTCGTGCTTGTGCTTGATGAATTAAGCCGTGCAGGAATTCCTAAGGTTGGGCTGTTAACGGATATAAGGGATTAAGATCCGCATTACTCATGAAAGAATCTAAACCTAAAAACAGTGATTACTTAAACCCCATTGTTATCTCGATAGCCATGCATGTCGCATTAGTTATCGCGCTGCTTTGGGGGACTGATTTTACAATGTCAGAGCCAGAGCCTAGTGGTAACTTGGTGCATGCCGTTGTTATCGATCCTAACTTAGTGAAACAACAAGCTCAGAAAATACGTAGCCAAAGGGAAGCAGCTGCAAAAAAAGAGCAATCTCGACTTGATAAGCTGAAACGCGAAAGTGAGCAGCTTGAGAAAAACCGTAAAGCTGAAGAAGATCGAATTCGTAGATTGAAAGAGCAGCAAGTTAAAGAGGCGAAAGCAACCCGAGAAGCAGAGAAAAAGCGTGTTCAGGTTGAGAAAGAACGTAAAGCGGAAGAAGCGCGTGTTAAAAAAGAGCGCGAAAAAGCCAAAAAGCTAGAAGCTGAACGCAAAGTCAAAGAAGCTGAAATCAAGCGAGCGGAAGAACAGCGCGTAGCGAAACAAGCAGCTGTTGCTAAAGCAGAAAAAGAACGAATCGCTCAAGAGAAAGCTGCCAAAGAGGCAAAAGAGGCGACAGAGCGAGCTGAAAAAGCACGAATTGCAGAAGAAAAAGCAGCGAAAGAGGCAGCCGAAAAAGCGCGTCAAGAAAAGGCTCGTTTAGAGCAGCTTGAACGTGAGCGAAAACAACAAGAAGCCGCATTGAACGATATCTTTGCTGGTATGGAATCAGAAAACGAGCGTAACTCCTCTGCTCAATCAAAATTTGCTCAATCAGAAGCCGCTCGTTATGGTGAGATTTATAAGCAAATGATCAAACAAAACTTATTGGTTGAGGAGAGTTTTAAGGGAAAGTCTTGTCGAGTTAATCTTCGCTTGATACCCGCAGGCGATACTGCGCTGTTAGGGAAACTCTCGATAATCAATGGCGATAATCGTTTATGTTCCGCAACAAAACGTGCGGTTGCGCAAGTTAACTCATTTCCATTACCTGCAGAACAACCTAGTGTTGTTGAGCAGTTAAAAAGTATTAATCTAACCGTCGAACTGTAACAGTAATAAGGAAAAGCGAGTGTTTAAGCGAATAATTTTAGGATGTTTGTTGTTACTATCGAGCACTGTTCAATTTGCCAATGCGGCACTTGAGCTTGTTATTACTGATGGTATTAATTCTGCAAGACCCATCGCAATTGTGCCTTTTAAATGGCAAGGCGATAAACCACTACCTCACGATGTTTCTGCGGTGATCGCTTCAGATTTACAACGTAGCGGGAAGTTTAGCCCAGTGGCGACAAGTAATATGCCGCAAACACCTTACTCTGAATCTGAGATCAATTTTGATGCTTGGACTGGATTAGGCGTTGACTCTTTACTTACAGGCACGATCTCTAAAGGTGAAGGCGACAACTACATTGTTAATTATCAGTTAGTCGATGTTATCCGTGGCCAGCTAACACAAGGTCAAAGTAAAGCACTAAGCTCAGATGGCCAGCTAGTGTTGTCTAAAGATCATGTCCTGTTTAATAAGAAAGCGACGGTACCTGGTCATCGCTTACGTGAATACGCACATCGCATTTCCGATTTAGTTTACAAAGAATTGACGGGTGAACGTGGTGCATTTTTAACGCGTATCGCTTATGTTGTTGTGCAAGATAAAGACCCGTACCCATATCAACTAAGAGTGGCTGATTACGACGGGTACAATGAGCGTTTAGTGTTACGTTCTAAGCAGCCATTGATGTCACCAGCTTGGTCTCCAGATGCGAAAAAGCTTGCGTATGTAAGCTTTCAAAATGGACAAGCTGAAATCTTTATCATGAATATATATACAGGCGAGCGTGAGAAAGTAACGTCATATCCTCGTCACAATGGTGCGCCAAGATTCTCGCCGGATGGAAGTAAATTAGCCTTAGTATTGTCGAAAACAGGGAGTCTACAAGTTTACACTTTGGACTTGAGATCAAAGAAACTGACTCAAATTACCCGCGGCAGATCAAATAATACAGAACCGTATTGGCATCCGGATGGAAAATCATTAATCTTTACCTCTGATAGAGGTGGTAGACCACAGATTTATAACGTAAATTTGGCAGATGGCGCGACCAACCGTCTGACTTGGCAAGGTAGCCAAAACTTAGGTGGACAAATTACACCGGACGGCCGATTCCTCGTAATGGTGAATCGTAGCAACACAGGGTTTAATTTGGCCAAACAAGATTTAGAAACTGGTGCGATGCAAGTATTAACAAGTACATTGCTTGACGAGTCTCCAAGTATTGCACCTAATGGCGGTATGGTCATTTACAGTTCTATCTACAACGAAACGAATGTACTTTCGATGGTGTCGATAGATGGACGTTTTAAAGCTAGATTACCGGCGACAAATGGGCGTGTAAGAGCTCCCGCTTGGTCTCCGTTTCTATAGCAAAAAAATAAGTATTAATTAGTAAGGAAAATATAATGCAGCTTAATAAAGTTCTTAAAGGTCTATTGATTGCTCTTCCAGTATTAGCAGTGACAGCATGTAGCTCTAGCGACGAAGCAACAAGTGCTTCAGGTACTGAGACTAACCAAACAACTTCTGGTACAGAGAACACTGTAGACACTACAGTTGTAACGCCAGTTGATTCATACGGTGAGCTAACAGAGCAAGAGCTTAAAGAACAAGCTCTACGTGAAACTCAAACAATTTACTTCGCATTCGATAACGCAACTATCGCTGGCGACTACGAAGAAATGCTTGCAGCTCACGCAGCTTACCTAAGCAAAGATACTAGCCTTAACGTTACTATCGAAGGTCACGCAGACGAGCGCGGTACTCCTGAGTACAACATCGCACTTGGCGAGCGTCGTGCACAAGCTGTAGCAAACTACCTACAAGCTCTTGGTGTACAAGCTGAGCAAATCTCTATCGTTAGCTACGGCGAAGAGAAACCTCTTCTGCTAGGTCAGTCTGACGAAGTATACGCTAAGAACCGTCGTTCGGTTTTAGTATACTAATTCTGTTATACGTACAGTAGAGGAATAGCCTCATGTTCAGTAACTCAAAGCGAGTATTAACGCTTATGTTACTGGCAAGTGCAGCGAACACATCGTTCGCTGCACCAGCTCCAGTATCGGACTTAAGCAGTACTACTCCAGCGACAACTTCTACATCAGCGTCTTCTACACGCTCAGTGAACTCATCTGAGACTGATATTCAACGTTTAGAGCGATTACTAGAAAATAGAAATCGTGTTCAATTGAATATGCAGCAACAGATTGATGACATGTCGATGGAGATCAGTGAACTTCGCGGACAGCTGGAAAAAAACAGTTATGACATGCAGCAGATGTTGCAACGCCAGCGTGAACTTTTTATCGAATTGGATAAGGTTCGTGGTGAAATCAGAATTGCCGAAACCCCAGTTGTTGATAAAACAGATACCCAGCCATCAGGCACGTTTAGTAGCAATGTTGATGAGCAAACCGCTTATCAGAATGCTGTTGACCTCGTTCTTAAAGAGCGTGATTACGCTGGTGCTATCGTTGCGCTAAAACAGTTTCAAGTAGATTTCCCAGATTCCTCTTTCTCCTCAAATGCTCACTACTGGTTAGGCCAGCTTTATTTTGCTAAGAAACAAGATAAAGATGCAGTGAAAAGCTTTGCGGCTGTTGTGAGTTATAAAGACTCAAACAAACGCGCAGATGCATTAGTTAAGCTTGGTGATATCGCAAAACGTAATAACAATGAAGCGGCTGCACAGAAGTATTATCAACAAGTTGTTGATGAATACCCAAATAGTGCTTCAGCAAAACTAGCAGAAAAAAATCTATAAATTACGTGGTTGTCTATCGTGAATCACTTTAAAAGAGGCACATTTGTTGCCTCTTTTTTCATTTGTAATCCAAGTTTTGTTAGGTCAGATTAAACACCTTTGATCCTACCTATCGTTAGGGTGTACAATGCTCGGATTCATGGAAGTTGCATAGAGCATGAGCAATGAGCCACATATTAGATACCGTTGACACAATTTACCCATTTCCCCCAAAACCAGTCCCTTTGAACGATGTTGAAAAGCAAACTTATATTGCTAACATTAAGTCACTGCTGATTGAAAAAGACGCGGTTTTGATCGCGCATTATTATACTGATCCTGAGATCCAAGCCCTTGCCGAAGATACTGGCGGTTTCGTCGGTGATTCACTGGAAATGGCAAAGTTTGGTAATCGCCACCCTGCGAGCACTTTGATCATTGCTGGTGTGCGTTTTATGGGGGAGTCTGCCAAGATTCTAACCCCAGAAAAAACAATCTTAATGCCTACACTCGACGCTGAATGTTCGTTAGATTTAGGTTGTCCTGCTGACGAATTCTCAGCTTTCTGCGATGCTCATCCAGATCATACTGTCGTGGTATATGCTAATACTTCTGCCGCTGTGAAAGCTCGTGCGGACTGGGTAGTGACTTCAAGTATTGCTCTTGAGATTGTTGAGCAGCTCGATAGTGAAGATAAGCCTATTCTTTGGGGCCCAGATCGACACCTAGGCTCTTACATCGCGAATAAAACAGGCGCTGACATGTTGCTTTGGCAAGGTGAGTGCGTTGTACATGATGAATTCTCAGCCGATGCATTACGTAAAATGAAATCGTTGTATCCAGATACCGCGATTTTAGTGCACCCAGAGTCTCCAGCCAGCGTTGTAGAGCTAGCTGATGCGGTTGGTTCTACTAGTCAATTGATCAAAGCTGCGAAAGAATTACCGCAGCAAAAATTGATTGTTGCGACTGATAAAGGCATTTTCTTTAAGATGCAGCAGCTTGTGCCAGAGAAAGAGCTTATTGAAGCTCCTACCGCAGGGGCGGGTGCAACTTGTCGTAGTTGTGCTCATTGTCCTTGGATGGCAATGAACGGACTAAAAGCGATCGATCAAGCATTACGTGAGGGCGGCGAAGAACATGAGATTTTTGTTGAAGAAACTATGCGCGTTAAGTCTTTAGTTCCGCTAAATCGTATGCTCGACTTTGCAGAACAATTGAATATAAAAGTGAAGGGCAACGCTTAATTATCAAATAGATAAATTGAGCTCTATCACACTATTGAAGCCAGTCCTTGTGACTGGCTTTTTACTATCTGTTATACCTAACGTTATCAGATTTAATTTGGGATGAATGATGACCCTTTGGTTACATCTAAAGAAATGGATCAATTCTAGTCTGTTCAAAATCAACAACCGAAACCTACTCGTGTTGTCATTGGTTTATGTCGGTACTTCTTGGCTGCTTTTTTTCTTTGCGGGAGAAACCGCACTGACGGAGAGCTTTACTACGTTCGCCTATTACTTAATGGTGACGGCTTCAACTGTCGGCTATGGTGATTTTTCACCTCAAACAGAAGTAGGAAAGTGGGCAGTCGTACTGTTTATAATCCCTGGTGGATTAAGTCTTTTTGCGGCGATGTTGGGCCGCGTAGCAGGTTCAGCTATTGAATACTGGCGAGCTGGTATATTAGGAAAACGGAGAATGCGAGTGGAAAACCATATTTTGTTGCTGGGCTGGAATGGTCAACGAACCATGCACTTAATCAGAATGCTGCAACACGAAGAACACGGAAAGAGACCGATTATTTTATGCAGTCGCTCTGAGATAGAAAACCCGCTACCTGGCGAGATAGGTTTTGTTAGAGTCACCAGTTACACTGATGGACAAGAGATGGAAAAAGTGAACCTCGATAAGGCCAGCTGCATCATCGTTGATAATCTAGAAGATGATGTCACGCTATCAGCAGCTCTGTACAGCGCGAATACTAATCCTGATGCTCATCTGCTCGCTTATTTTAAAGACGAGGCTCTGAGTCACTTGTTGAGCCAGCATTGCCCAAATGCTGAGTGCATTCCTGCTGTTGGTGCTGAAATGTTGGCAAAGGCTGCTGTGGACCCGGGTTCAAGTGTATTACATCAAGAGTTGCTAGCTTCTACGCGGGGAATGACCCAGTATTCTACTGTTTACCCAAGCGATGCGACTAAGACTGATGTGAATAGGGTATTTACATTTATGAAAGCGGCGCATGACGCTACGCTTATTGCGATGGATTCCGGTAACGGTATTGAGTTGAATCCTCAGCTGAGCCGAGATATTCCATCAGGGGCGCAACTTTTTTATATTGCAGATGAACGAATTGATAGCTTTAACTGGAAAGAAATGAACCAGTAGAGAGTTCAATCAGTAGCATAGTGAATACTGGCCTAGCTCGTTGCAATTCGTGTTATATACACAAAGTGAGAAGGCCAGTTTATTTAGAGTTATATTTTATAACTACAACTCTAAATCTAAACGATTACTGTTGTTCGACTAGAGCAACACCGCGCTGGGTTAGTCCACAGAGCATGACTGGAATAGCATTAAAAATTTCTTCAAACTGCTCCATACCTTCAATACCCTGTTCTGATAATGTTGCTATCGACGTTGCTGGGTCATAAAGCATACTAAGCGAAAGCAAAACACCACCAAGCAGGGCATTATCTTCACTCTGCTCTGGCATGATCGTTTCCCAATCATCACGTGCTAGCTGCCAGCCTTGCAACATACCTTCGCAAAAATCGCGAGTTTGTTCAGACACAATGTCTTCATCGTCTAATGTACAAAGCATTGGCCATTCCCAGTTTCCCTCAAGTAGAGCAGGGCGGAATGCGTTCCACATTTGAATAACAAGCTCAATATAGCTTTCTAGTTGTTCTCCGTCGCTAAATGGTGCAACTTCCTCACCACCCCATAGAAACGGTAGCCACTCTTCGGGTGGAAGTATATGTGGTGCTGCTGCCATTGAAGCGACAAAGCCTTGTGTTTTAGCTTCATTCAGAAGCTTCCCTTCAAACTCAGGCAAAGAGAGGATATTTTCTAAAGTCAAAGTAGGTACCATTGCTTGGTATTAATGTTATTCCTATAGTAACAACTCACATACTAACGAAAAAGACTTGATGCTAGATAATATTCACTATAATTTTTAATAAACGGAAAATAATTCAAGTAATTATATGGAAATAAGCTCCTCCTTAAAAAGGAAAAGTATTTTAGCCCTTGGGGTCTACCTATGCTTTTTCATCGCAACGATAGGCACTGTGAGTTATCTCGTGGTTGAACCGCCTGTACGCGCAAAGCTAGAGCAGAACTTGGATTTAAAAACTCAGTTACTTTCTGCACAACTAGAAGAGCCACTTAACAGTTCAATCGGTGTTCTCCAAAGTATCGCCAGTCTTGGTGAAGCTAATCACTCCCAAGCCGTTCAAGCCAGTATTCTATTGTCTTTATTCAGTAACCTTGATGGCGTTGCTGTTAGTGGGGGGGTATGGCCTGAACCACATACTATCGACCCTAACATCGCGTATATGAGCTTATTTTACAATCGAGCTAGCGATGGAAAAGTAGATAAAATCCAGTCTTGGAATAACCCTAAGGCCGGCGGTTATGATAACGAAGCTTGGTATACCGTGGCGGTAGACCAGCCTCCGGGAAGTGTTTTTTGGTCAGAAGTTTATATTGATGCATACACTCATGTTCAAATGATCACAGCCACATCGCCGTATTACATCGATCAGAAGTTTGCAGGGGTCGCGACGGTTGATTTATCGCTCGTTGATTTGATTGATTTTGTCCAAGAAAATGCAGAGCAGTATGATCTAGGTGTGATTCTTCGAGACAGCTTTAATGAAGTCATTACCGAGTATAATTTTAAAAAATCTAAGACTATCTATATCAGTACACATCAATTCGGTGGTTTTAATTGGACGGTTGATGTTGTGAATGCAAAACGAACGGTCAATGATGACGTGTACGACTTGGTGTCTAAAGTAGAACTAGGCATCATTCCCATTTTGTTGCTCTGTGTTATGGCGGGCTATTACCTACTTAATCAATACCTAATTAAACCGATCATTCTGATTGCTAAGAAAGTCGACGACTCAAAAGAGGGCGGCATCATAGAGGTCAGTTACAAAAGTAACGATGAAATACGCCGGCTTATTACAACCATTAACCAAAAAACACTTAATATAGAGGCCGAGAAAGTAAAAGCTCAAGCTTCAACGAAAGCGAAGAGTGCCTTTTTAGCTACCTTATCACACGAAATCCGTACGCCAATGAATGGTGTACTCGGTACCGCGCAAATCTTGTTAAAAGACAATCTCACCATAGATCAGCGTAAACATATGAATAGTCTGTACGATTCAGGCGATCACATGATGACGTTGCTTAACGAGATTCTCGATTTCTCTAAAATTGAGCAAGGTCACTTAGAGTTCGATCGAACGGCTTTCCCACTTGAATCCATAATTGGCAGTATTAACAGTGTCTATCACACATTGTGTACTGAAAAAGGGCTTCAATTTAAAGTCTATTCAGAAATACCTGCAGGGCGCTGGTACATCGCGGACAAAGCAAGGCTCAGACAAATACTATTTAACCTTATTAACAATGCAGTGAAATTCACCTCTCGAGGGTTTGTTGAAGTCTACTTGAAAGAGCAAGTCATCAATGATCAACTTCAACTTATTATTAAGGTAAGAGACACCGGAATAGGGATCTCTAAAGAAGCGCAGACCCGAATCTTTAAACCGTTTGAACAGGCTGAATCGAGTACCACGCGTCGCTTTGGTGGAACCGGACTAGGTTTGGCTATTGTTAGTCAGATTGTAGAATTAAATGGCGGTTATATAGAAGTGACGAGTGAAGTAGGAATAGGCACTAGCTTTGATGTGGGCTTGTCTATTGAATCCACAACGGCCGGTTCGGTAGAGATGCAGGTACACCGAAAACTGAACTATGAGGGTTTGAAAGTCCTAATCGTTGAAGACAATAGAACCAATACAATTATTATCGAAACTTTCATGAAGGCTAAAGGTTTCGAATGTGATTGTGTAGAGAATGGTGAGCAAGCTCTGCAGTCAGTAGCCAGTACCCAATATGACTTGGTACTGATGGACAATCACATGCCTGTGATGGATGGCGTTGAAGCCTCATCGGGAATTAGATCAATGAGTGGGGCCAGTTCTCAGATACTGATATTTGGCTGTACTGCTGATGTATTTAAAGATACTCGAGAGCGAATGTTAGGTGCAGGCGTTGATTACATCATTTCGAAACCGATTGATGAATCTGAATTAGACGATGCACTTTATCGGTACGCAGGGAAGCTCTATCAATTCCACGCAGAATCAAAAGTTATTACTGATAGGTCGTTATCAGAAGAGATGTTGGTACGGCTTTATATCGATCTCGACAATAACCAGTATTTAAGGGCTAAAGATGCTATTGATAGCATCATTGAAGTGCTTAATGACTGTGAAAATGAGGTACTGATGAATAAGCTCGCTGATATCCGCCATAAGTTAAATTTAGAGCAGTTGCCTGAAACCACGGATATTGATGTTGTTACTGTCATGCTGGCTGAATACTGTAAGTAACTTTCAGTTTGTAGCCCTGATTTGTTCAAAACATGCGCGATCGCACGTTTTCTAGTTTGAACCTCTAGTTTTTATCTGAATATTAGTTATTTATTTACCAATATTAAAGATGTTTGAAATGTACCACTACAAAACTTGTGTTTTAATAGTCATATAAACCAGTCATCATGAATTGACTGGTTTATTTCATTGTTAACATGTCAGTTAGGCAGTTTATTGTTTTGTAGAGGAAGGTAATGAAAGCTCGTGCTCCTTTTTGTATTCGCCATGCAGCGGCAGATACATTCGCGATGGTCGTTTTTTGTTTTGTATCGGGTATGATCATTGAGATCTTTATTTCGGGTATGACTTTTGAGCAATCGTTAGCTTCCAGAACACTTTCTATTCCTGTGAACATAGCAATTGCATGGCCTTATGGGATGTTTAGAGATTTTGTATTAAGACAAGGGCGCCGTATTTCAGATACAGGAGTCGCTAAGAATGTTGCTGACCTTTTAGCTTACGTACTCTTTCAATCGCCAGTATACGCTGCAATTTTATTTGTAGTTGGCGCATCAAGCGACCAAATCGTTACGGCCGTGACTAGTAATGCAGTTGTTTCTTGTGGAATGGGTGTTTTGTACGGCTACTTCTTAGATATGTGTCGCAAGTGGTTTAAAGTGCCGGGTTATTGCCAACAAGCTTAACTGTTTGTAGAAAAAATGCGCTTTCGTGTCAATTAGTAAGCACTTGATCAATGATGATGGTTTTTTTTATCAATACCGCTTGACCAAGTCGCACAGAATCATTAAATTAGCGCCTCGTTAACGCACAACGTTAACAACAATACGGTGAGTTGTCCGAGTGGCTGAAGGAGCACGCCTGGAAAGCGTGTATACGGCAACGTATCGAGGGTTCGAATCCCTCACTCACCGCCACATTTTAAAGCCTTGCTTTTGCAGGGCTTTTTCACATCTGATCATTTGGTTCTATCATCAAAATGACCCAAGGGTTGAATCCCACAGCAGGGTTACCTTTTTCAACAACTTCAAATGTCCAACTTAAAGGTCGTTCACTACCCTGCTTCCAAGTCGATATACATAAACTTAGCTGCCATGAGTGTTATTTAAGCTGTCGACTCTAAATGGTTTCTGTCTATAACGTGGCTTCGACCGTATCACCAGTTTGTGTTTTCGCACGTAACCCTACATTCGTTAGTTGCATTGGCACAAAACCAGGCAGTGCTTCTATTCGTAGAATCCAAGCTTGTAAGGCTGGGTAGTTGGCTAAACTTACGCCACCCTCTGGGGCTAGCTTTATGTAACTGTATAGTGCTAAGTCAGCAATGCTAGGTTCCTTTCCCACCAACCATTGGCGGTTTTTCTGGTAACCTTGTAACTGCTCAAATAGTTTATTGGCTTCCTTAGTTAACGTGTCACTGTCAATACTGCGATTGAATAGGTTAGCTGCACGTAGTTTGGCTACTGAGCCAGCTAACCGGAAAGCGGCTAGCGAGAGAAACTGCTCTACATGTGCACGTTCTTTAGGCGTATGAGGAAGCCATTTCTGTTGTTTATCATACATACTGGCTAGGTAAACCAATATCGCATTAGAATCAGAAATCACCGTTTCGCCATCTACCAACACCGGGACCTGCCCGAAGGGGTTAAGCGTCAAAAACTCTGGCTGTTGCTGCTCGCCTGCTGGCAAGTCAACCATAATCAACTCAAAATCCAATTTGAGCATACTCAATAGCATATGTGCACGGTGGGCGTGTCCTGAGATAGGGTGCCAATATAGCTTGATCATTGTTTTCTCCTAAGTGTTTGTCTTGTTACCATTTAAGAACAACTTGCGAAGAAGAAAAACCCCGTTAACATGGAATGATAATCTTCAATATGTTGACAATTAATGGACACTATCGATGGAATGAGAACAGTTGTCGCGGTGGTAGAAACTGGATCATTTACTGCTGCTTCCGAGCGTTTAGGCATATCAAAGTCTCTGGCCTCAAAATACGTTAATCAAGTTGAGAAGCAGCTCGGAGTTAAACTGTTTAATCGAACTACTCGCAAGTTGTCAGTAGAACAAGCTGGACGGCAATATTACTTGCAAGCACAACAGGTTTTGTTACAAGTCGACAAACTCTACAATCAACTCCATTCAAGTAATAAAGTCATATCTGGGCCGCTACGTGTGACGGCTTCACAGGGCTTTGCCGAAGAGTTATTAAGTCCGTTGATTCCAGAGTTTCATACTCGTTATCCAGATATTCAGATCGATATGATAGTCACCAATCAAAAACTCGATTTAGTAGAGCAGGGTATCGACATCGCCTTTCGAGCAAGTGAACTCAATGACTCAAGCTTGAACCAACGTAAGATTATGTCTCTTCAAAGCTCTGTGTATGCTGCTCCTGCGCTAGCGAAACAGTACCAGCAGGGTCTTGAACTTGATTGCGTCCCCTGTCTCATTGATAGCAACTTGCACCCTACGGCACGATGGCCTGTGGCTCGTTCTCTAGACCAGAGGGTGGATAGTGCCAATATCGCGGTACGAGGTGTATTTAAAAGTAATAGTCCAAGGCTGCTCCGACAATTAACACTATCCGGCGTTGGAGTAAGCTATCAACCAGATATTATCGCCGCACAGTATGTAAAAAATGGCCTGCTGAAAAAGCTCGATGTCGGTTTTAAACCGCTGAGATTTCCCTTAAGTGCTCTATTTCGTGGGGGAGACTATCAACCTGAGAGAGTAAGAGTATTTCTGGATTTTGTTATCGATAAGCTCGGCGCGACTACCTGACATAGGTTTACTCCATTATGAGCCTCGTCGATTGGGCGAGTGGTCATATTGAGCCCCCTTTTTTCTAATCAATACAGCCAGGTTTATAGGAGCCTAGCTGGCTATGTCTTTATTACTGGCTATTCCTCCCTCCTTAAGCAACTCTTCTAGCCATTCTGTGAACTTAAAATTATGTCGAGAAAGGCGCTTTTCTTTGTTAGCTATGTAATAACAAAGCTGAGAGCCGATGACTAGGGTGTTCAATTCAGTTAATACACCTGCCTTTAAATAGCCTTGCGTGAGCGTTCTTGAACAAAACACATAAGCGTTTTCTAATAAAGCTTGCTGTATACCAAATAACTCCTGATCGAAATGTTTAATTTGAATTTGTTTATTTAGTAAGCCGTTGAGTTCCAACCATGAACGCAATGGCACGTTGGGTAAGCTGTTGTTTTTCCAATCAGTGGTGTAAATAGTTATTTGCTCAGTCTGGTGGAACTGAGCAGCAGCATGGGCTGTGCAAAATAGATTAAACTCTTCGAGTTTGACAATATCCCTGCTTGATTGTTTGTCCGCTTCCCCGAGCCGGATGGGCAAGGTGAAGTTATTAGCATCAATGCTTTCACCACTTGTAATATTCACCTGAATCTCGGGATATTGCGTATAAAACTCTTGAAGAGCGGGGATTAAAACCAAAGCAGCGAATGACGATGTAGTTGTTACATTGATTTGTTTATCTTTTGTCGTGATTTTTTCGATTGCCGTTTCAATAGATTGAAATCCATGGCTGGTAGCGGCGGCGAGTTCTTTACCAAGTTCAGTAAGCGTCACTTTTCTCGCGGTACGTGTGAATAAAGTAACGTTGAGTCTCTGCTCAAGCTTATTTATGTGATGAGATACCGCTGTTGGGGAAATGGATAACTCAGCTGAAGCGGCCTTAAAACTGCCTAGTCTGGCAGCCGATTCAAATGCCTTAAGCGCAGGTAATGATACTTGCATGATTGCTAACCTTCTATTCAATGAATATCAAAATTAGATGACTTTTACTCATCTGTAAATGCATTTTACTCGTTTGTGATTTACCCAATGAAATACAAAAATGGTAGACAGGTTAAACAAGAAAAGGCACCTAAGATGAGTATTATTCTACATGTAGACTCTAGTGTTAGAGCAATCGAGAATGCAAACCCACAACACGACTCTATTTCAAAAAATCTAGCAAAAAGGTTTATAACACAGTTTAAAGAGCAAGCTGAGATAGATGAGTACATCTATCGTGACGTCGGAGTAAATCCTCCTCAGTTTATTACCCAAGACTGGATAGGCGCGGTGTTTACACCAGAGCTAGAAAAAACAGAGCAGCAGCAACAGATTTTGGCGCAGTCAGATGAGCTTATTGCTGAGGTCGAAAAAGCGAATATCATCGTCATTTCGTCGCCTATGTATAATTACGGAATGCCAGCGCAATTAAAGGCTTGGTTTGATCAAATCGTACGTATCAATAAAACGTTTGATTTTGATTTGGCGCGTGGTGATCAGCCCTTATCGCCTCTCTTGTCAGGTAAGATTTTAGTCATAGTTACATCAAGTGGTGAGTTTGGCTTCGAAAAAGGCGGAGTAAACGAAACATCTAGTCATTTGGTGCCGCATTTACGCACTTTGAGTAAATATTTAGGTGCGGCTGAGATTTACGAAATAGCATCCGAGTATCAGGAGTTTTCTGGTAATAGGCATGAAAAATCATTGCAAATGGCAGAATTTAAAGCCGATGAACTTGCGTCTAAGTTAGCCGAAAACGAGATGTGGGGGCTTAAAACATGTTAGATACAATGAAAATCACCTATTTTGCTAAACAGACGGTTGTGCTCGCTCAGCAGCAAGTCGAAAAAGGCGGCCTACCTTTTTCATCAGTCATTGTTAATCAGCAGGGGGACTGTATAGCG
Source organism: Vibrio lamellibrachiae (assembly GCF_050337265.1). Classification (NCBI taxonomy): domain Bacteria; kingdom Pseudomonadati; phylum Pseudomonadota; class Gammaproteobacteria; order Vibrionales; family Vibrionaceae; genus Vibrio; species Vibrio lamellibrachiae. Next base: position 650,824 of record NZ_JAKJSU010000004.1, on the reverse strand, counting down.
GAGGGGGTAAATCAAGTTAATGAGCTAAATGATTGTACGGCTCATGCTGAAATACAAGCGATTAGAGCGGCTAGTGAAAGGTTAGGGCGTACTTCTCTGGCTGGTTCAACCTTGTTCGCTTCTGGTGAACCATGCGGTCTATGCTATATGGCTATACGTCTAGCTGAAATCAGTCAGGTTGTGATTTTGCTAGATAGAAATGAAGTCAAGCAAGTCGGGTTTGATTATTTATGGACCTATGTACCACAACATGAAGTGATACCTAGCTTGAAGATTGAGAATCTACCCAATGAGTTTAAATTAGCTCCATTCATCCAGTACCAAAAAGCGTAGACCGATTGATCTTTGATTAAAGCGTTGGGTTCAAGGAGGACCTCATGTTTCTTGAGCCTATGCGCCCACCATACTAACTAGCCACTTACCTCGTTGTGTGCCAGAGGAGCGGTAATTGAGCTTATTTTAGGCTTGGAATAGGCCCTAGTTTTCTTATGTATGACCTTGTGCGCATGATAGTATGATTCTTTGTTTTTACTGTTTTGGTATAAGTTAAATAATGAGTGATGTAAGGGTGGCTTTAGCTCAATACGGAGCAGTGAGAGGAAATATCTCAGAGAATATTGAAGCGCACAATAAGCTATGTACAAGTGCAGTATGCTTGGGCGCAAAAATAATCATGTTCCCTGAGTTGTCATTGACTGGTTATGAACCAGAACTATTGGCGGAACTAGCTATAAATCAATCCTCACCACTAATCGACTCGCTTTCCAACACAGCGGTTACAAATGGTTTAACGATTATAGCTGGATGCCCTTTAATAAGTGGGCAAGCAAAGCCTTATATAGGCGCAGTTATTTTACATCCTAACGGAGATGTTGATTACTATCAAAAGCAGTATCTTCATCAAGGAGAAAATGAATACTGCGTAGCAGGCAATGAAAATTACTGCTTTAGCATTGATCAAGTAAAGTTCTCACTCGCTGTTTGTGCTGATTTTACAGATCCTCGCCATTACAATGATGCTAAAGCGTCAAATGTAGATGCATATCTTGTAAGTGCCTTGATTTCAAAAAGTGGCTTCTCAAATGATAGTGGTTTGCTATCAAGCATTGCGAATAAGCTTAATGTGCCAGTACTGTTATCAAATTTTGTCGGAGAAACTGGTGGATGGGATGCTGCGGGACAATGTACCGTATGGGATAGTGACGGCGAAATTGTTATTCAAGGCAGTAAAAATCGTGAGGGGATTACGTTTTGCACAATTACCAGCAGTAATATCCACAATGTGAAATTCCAGCCATTGGGTTGCGCTATTTAGCCTAGCTAGCTCAAAGCTGCCCCGTTAATAAGCGCAACGCTTGCGGATGAACGGCTAGGGATGCCAATTCGCCGATTTCAACTTACTGAATGATTTTCAGTCCAATCGGGTAATAAAGGTTTGCTCGTCATCCACAAAAGCCACAAAGCCGCCGTGATAGATAAAAACACGACCGCGCCCTTCAACTAAGCAGGCAAGCTGTGGGTTCAAATCTTCTTCATTATCCTCGCTTTGAAAAGTTCCGGTATCAGTGATTACGCCGCTGAGTGCAGGCAAATATCCATAAGTACGCTTGGCTTGATCAATCAGGCTCAATTCGCTAGCGGTAGAGAAGCAACGGGGGATCGTACTGGCGTCTTCGATGAACATTGTTTTCAGCTCTTCAAAAGCTGTAATCACCAGCCAGTCGATGCCGTTAACATGATGGATAAACATAGAGTTTCTCGATAATTCTGATGTGGAGATTCTATCATTATCAGGGAAAGAACGTAGTAGAGATTTAGTTTCTAAAGACGGTAATTCGGTTCCATTTCCGGACATTCACTAGGCCAATTTGAAACTCATTTTTGTCCAGAGGTGTGCTGATGGGGCATGAAACACGAAAATCCCCCACTCTATGGTAGAGTAAATGCTCATTACCATACTATTAATGTATGTTTCTCCAAACAAAACTTATCTAAATTCAATGCAATTTAGCAATGCTTACTAAACACAATCTTAAGAGCGGAGGTTATACTTCTGGGCGTTACGATATAAATTTAAGAAGAACTGAGATGGTCTTTTTATGGCAGAAAAAAAGCCACTAAATGTAAAAAAGTGGCTTTTCTATTTTTCTATAATGTACATACTATTTCTTTCTTTTACAGTGTTACGGTTTACGTTGAAACTTGTTCATTTAACCACTGATGATGTTCTACCAGTTCTTAAAGCGTAGTCTAATTGCTAGTCTTGTCAATTAGCGGGCGTGAATCTCGTAATGCGCACAAAAATCAAGCCTTCTAGCTAGCGCTAGTTTTCCACAAATCACTGAGCAATACCTGTGTTTATTGATAGCTCTCTAAATTAGCAAAAGCGCTGGCAAACTTTTGTCCATATTCGAGTTAGTCGACATAGCTAGCTCAAATGTGCCCGGCACTTGTCCTGAGTATAAAACCACCTCTTGATTCACTTAGTCGAGCTTATTAATTTTACCTAATCTATTTAGTTATGATGGCTCTAGGGCCTACTTAGCCCATTTTCAACAGTTGGCTTCTTGTTCTACGCCTTTTTTATTAGAGTCGCACTGATTATCTGAAATCGGAACTATCATGGCTATTATTGCTTAGTTGCACACAAATATAGTGTGCTGGCTAGGCTGGATATACATATCGTTTATTCCCTTGGTGAGTAGTAGGATGGTTGTAGTCGCCTATCCATTAGCCTAGTTATTTTTGTAATGCCTTCATGCAAGCGTGCAGTCTTTTTAGAGCGTTACTTTATTATTCTTGAAATGAATAGTTGTTAATGAAGTGATAAATATCGTCTGCAGTTTCTCATACTAGTCTCTGGCCTGTACGACTAATGTCTAATTATTAACAGCTGTTTGTTTTTTAAAGGTTGGTATAGAGTATTAGTGACTGAATTCTAATGGTTATTATTAGTGATGGGTTGATGGCTTATTTTTACATAATAGTAGCTATTAAGGTTATTAATAGTAATTATAACTTATAAATAATATAGGATCATCTCGTTCTTTGCAGTAGAGAATATATAGATAACGACTCCGCTAAACCTTCGTGTCGTGAGTAAATAATGTTTGTTGGAATAACACACCTTAGAGTGTGAACGAAAGGAATCAAAATGAGTAGTACTTTAGAGTCCGCAGATATACGAACAGAAAATTCTCAAGTCAATGAGGATGAACTCACGTATGAACAACAACATAAACCAAGGTCGGAATTTGGTTCCCGAGAACAATATTTAGAGAACGAATTACAAATCATGGCGCCTAAACGCTGGCGTCCCAATTTACCGTTTAAAGATTATCGATTTGAGCTAGAAGATACCATTCCCGCTATGGCGGCTACCATTGGTAAGGTTGTTATGGTGGGAGCCATTGCAGCAACCTTTGCCGGGGCTCTAGGGCTAAATGAAGGCTTCATTTTAGAAAATGTGCGTTATGAATTACTCATAGCCTCTATTTTCATCATTCTTTTCTCTGGATTTTTATTGCCGACCGCAAACCTAGCAGGCACACACGGCCCACTCATCCCTTTAATTCCGATTGTCGTTGCAGCAGGCGGCCATCCTATGGCATTTGGGTTACTGATCGGTGCTTTTGGCCTGATATTAGCCATCAGTAAGGGGGGAAGTATGTTGGCAAACCTCACTAGTAAAGGTGTGTGTGGCGGTTTATTGCTCTACCTTGGCTTTGTTGGAACGGCTTCTCAAGTTAAAAATCTATTCGCTTGGGCTGAGGGAATAGGTATGAGTCATATTGCTTTTGTCGTGATCTTTTGCACTATTATTTTATATGCCTTACTGGAACATTTTGGTAAGCGTTGGTTAGCAGTACCTCTTAGTTGCTTGCTGGGTGGTACTTTGGCTTTTGCTATGGGTGCCCCGTTTTCTTTTCAAACCGAGCCCGGCTTGCCAAATATGAATCCAATGTATTGGTGGGGGGAAGATACAGGCTGGATGATAGGCTTACCTACGATTGAACATTTCATGGTGGTATTGCCCTTTGCTATTCTCGCTGTGGCTATGTGGTCGCCAGATTTTTTAGGGCATAAAGTGTTTCAAAAAATCAGCTATCCAGAGCGTACAGAAAAAGTACATATGAACATTGACGATACCATGACCACGGCATCAATTCGTCAAACGTTCGGTTCTCTACTCGGTGGTGCGAATTTTACTTCTTCATGGGGTACTTATATCGTACCGGCGGCTATTGCTAAACGTCCTATTCCTGCAGGCGCTCTGCTGACGGCTCTGTTCTGTATTATAGCTGCGGTTTGGGGATACCCAATGGATTTAGCGATATGGCAACCTGTACTTTGTGTCGCTTTGGTTGTTGGTGTCTTTATCCCACTGCTAGAAGCTGGAATGGAGATGACGCGTGAAGGGAAAACTACACAATCGGCAGCGATTGTTGTATTTTCGTCTGCGCTAGTTAACCCTGCATTTGGCTGGTCTCTTACCATGCTGTTAGATAACTTAGGCTTAGTAGGCTGTAAAGAACGTAGCGGTGAACTTAGTAAAATGAGCCGCTGGGTGTTGCCTGGTATTATGTTTATTGTACTAAGTGGTGTGATGGCGTTGGTTGGTCTTCTACCAGGGATACCGGCGATTATCCCAAGTTTTCGTTGACCTTTAAATAGAGTTATTGAACGTTTGGCCTTTACCCTTATTGAGTTTAATTACATGGTGAGTTGACGTTTTATTAAATTATCTTTAGTAAAAGTTTTTTCACACGCTTTAATTGAGTGAAAACTGTATTTATTATTTTAGATAGCGTTAATAGTTGCTTATTTTTTTTGGCTATGTTTAATGGCTGGAGACTATGTTCTTAATAGGGGCCGTGATGTTATTATTAGCTTTAATGAATAAAAATTAAAAAATAATAGTGGTCGGGGATTTGGAGTTATATCGATAAGGAAACCTGAACCCAATTTCTAAGTACGATATCCTCTAATATCGAAGGTATCCATCCGTATTTGAGAGCCCTGTTTTAGTGGTTATGTGTAAACCTTGTCGGTATCATTGATTTACAAAAGAAGAGAAAAACAGCTAAAGAAATGCACCGAGAAGCTATACAATGATCAATTTGCGATACCGCAACATGGATCATTTACCGAAAACGTTAAAGCAGCCACCTATGTCTAAAGATTTCGAATTCACCACAGAGTACACCCTCGACAAGACCTTTTTTGCAGAGTGTTATGATCAAACTAGCCTTCCTGTTACCTTTCCAAAAGCCTATTTAAAAGGAGTGATTTTTTTCCTTTTTGGTTCGGTTTTAATACTATTGGAGCTATTACCCAATAGTTATGTTGGTTGGTTCTTTATCGTTTTGAGTGTTATTGAGGCGCTCAGTCTTTATTACAAAAGAGCCTGGTGGCTATGGCGACAAAAATTCAGTAGGAGAGCAGGCAGCAAAGTGATATTTCAGCTTGGATTTGACGGTGTGAGTTATAAAAGCGGTAAAAATGCACGTAGTATCGCCTGGAGTGAGATTGACCAACTTCAACAAACCGATTTAGGGTTTATCCTTCATATGGGTAAACAGCGCCAATATGTTAGTAAATCTTGCTTAAATGACGAATCAATCGCGTTCATTATTGATCAACACGCCATATCTAAAATGAACTAAAGCCCATTAGTGCACAATAGAGCTAATAAAACTGATACGGTTAGGTCTTTCATTTGTTTAGATAAAATTGGCTTAGCTTTTAGCTATGGCGAATGAATGACTAAATTTGCCTCTGCCTTTGAACTATCGAGTCAGCCAGTTCTGCGCTGACTCAGTTTTAGCGTGCTACTACAACGGTTTTGTTTTAAATACCCAACGTTCACTCAACATAAAGTTGCTCAGCATCCCAACAAGCACGCCCATAACTAACGCGATGTAAACTGTAATTGTACCTTCACCTAATACATTAAGAACACTTCTAAACGTAATGAAATTGGGAATAGCTGACATTGACGCAGAGCCTATAAACTTGGCCCATTGCAGAAATTTAGGCTGCTTATTCGAATGGACGAATGTATAACAACGATTCCCAAACCACGTAACGCAAGCAGCGCCGAAAAAGGCGATAACGCGAGATAAATAGACATCGAGTTCGCACAAGTAAAGCGCCATTGAAAAGAGTACAGCATCGGCAATAAAGCCGATGCTGCCTATCAGTGCAAATTTGAACAATGCTTTGTGCTGGTTCATTTTGCTTTGCACGTGTACAAGGTTCGTTCGCTTTGCGCGGTATAATTGACGACGCAGGTAAGTTGCCTCTCCTCGCCAAGATCTTCAATAGCGGACTTCTCTCCAACTAATTGAAATGGAACGTCAGTTTTGAGATCGTGACCATCTTTCAGAAGCTTTGCTTGGCCTTGGCTGTAAAATTGCCCAGAAAAAGGACGCTTGCCTAAATAGAATGTGGGTAGCGTGTGATCGGCGTGAGTGAAAATACCTTTGTCGCTGCGTTTATCTGCAACAAACAGGTGGATGTAAACAACGGCAGCAATCAGTATCAACGGCATAATCGCAGCAGAGAGTCGAAACCACTTTTTGTGATGGTCAGTGCCTTTCGTCAATATGGTGATTAATAAACCCAACGCGGGAATGCCTGGTAGAACATACGCGGGTAGTATGTTTCCCGATAACGTGAAAAGCAGTAACGGAGACAACATCCACAGTGCGAGAAAACTCAGCAGCCCATGGCTTTCCGTCGAAAGAGATTTGATTTGATATCTTTTTTTCCAAACAAGAATAGGTAAAACGATTGACCACGGAAGGGCTGCATAGAGGAAAAACAGCCAAATCATGCCTCTTGGTTCATCGTGAGCGCTGCCGTACAGATCACCTTCCCAGCCACTGACAATAAAACGATTAAAGTGCTCGCCAACAAGAAAATAGTTCAAGAAACCGGGTGTAGCTTGCTCTGCTAACAGATACCAAGGAGCAGAGATAACGAGCATCAGTAGTGAGCCGGTAATGATAGGAAAGCGAGACCAAAGCTCTTTAAACGCGCCCAAAAAGCCATGCTGAAAAATGAGCCAAGGCGCAACCGCTAGGCCGACTAGTACGATGATCAAAGGCCCTTTAGCAAGCAAGCTAATAGCTAAGCCGACAAAGCCGACATAACCCCATGTTTTGTTACCACGCCAGCAGAAGTAGAGACCAAGCATCGCAATGGTCATACCCAAGGTCAGTGCCATATCGGTCATTACTGCACCAGCAGAAACGGCAAATACAGCGCATGTTGAAATGACTAAAGCTGTGACAAGTGCACTGTATCCAGACTTTCTAGCGAGAAAAGCCATTAAACCAATCACTACGAGACCCGCGAACCAATGTGGAGCACGGACTGCGAATTCATTTATGCCAAACAGTTCAATACCCGTGGCGCTCATCCAAGTAAATAGGGGAGGCTTGCCCCAAAAGGGCACACCGTAATCAAATTGTGGGGTAAGCCAATTATCCGTTTCGACCATTAACCTTGCCATTTCTCCGTAACGCGCTTCCGTGGTATCCATTAATGGATAGGCTCCTAGAGAGAGCAAACGTATTAGAAGAACAGAGATTAATATGGCCCATAGGTAGACGTGATTAAGCCTCATGCTCTTTTCTCCATCGAACGGTTTTTGTTTTGTCCGGAGCGTTCGACCACGGATTGAATGAGGTAGAGCGGTCGGTTTTTAACTTCAATGAATATTCGACCGATGTATTCACCCAATACGCCAATACTTAATAGTTGAATCCCCCCCAATGCCAATTGAACGACCATCATGGATGGGTAGCCTGATACCAACTCACCAAACAGCAAAGTTTTTGAAATGATGATTAAACCGAATACAAAGGCAGCGAATGCAATAAGCCCACCTACGATAGTCGCTAAGCGAAGGGGGCGAATAGAGAAGGAGGTGATACCGTCGACGGCTAAACCAAGCAGCTTGAGGTAGTTCCACTTTGTCTCACCGCAATAGCGAGCATCTCGGTCAAACGGTAGGGTTGTTTGACGAAACCCCGGCCATGCGAAGATGCCTTTCATATAACGATTGGATTCGGTCAGGCTACAAATATGATCGACGACTTCACGGCTTAATAGACGAAAGTCACCAACGTTTTCGGGTATGTCACTTTTAACTAACAGATTTAGAAGGCGATAAAATGTCGATGCTGAGAATTGTTTGAACCAACTTTCACCGTGTCGATTTCTACGCTGCATGTTGACAACGTCGAACCCCTTACGCCACGCCTTTAGCATGCTTGGAATCAATTCAGGTGGGTCTTGTAAGTCGGCATCAAGCAAGATAACCGCGAGGCCTTTACTGTGCTCGAGCCCCGCAGTTACTGCGTACTCCTTTCCAAAGTTTCGGCTTAAACAGATGTTCACAACGTTGCTAGAAGTAATCGGTAGTATATCAACGAGGCAATTACTGTCGTCGGTACTGCCATCGTCGATATAAACTATTTCGCAAGACTCTTCTATCGAGTCTAAGACCTTATTTAAACGAGCGTGGAATTCACCTAATACTTCTCGCTCATTATAATAAGGTACAATGATAGACAGGGTAACGGGCGGTTTCGGCTGGTGAGTAACGAGTGATATCGGGCTCATACGATTTGCCTTATTCGGGTTAACTGGGCCAGTGGCGTCAATCAAATCGGCTCTGGCAATGTATGAGCGTTATATCAATAGGCATGTGAAAACTATGTCATCCACGTTTTTTTCACATCCGATCTGGATGCTTATGCGTTATATAGAGAGTGCAGCTTCAAACCGTATTCAGAATCTAGGTCATTTGGGTATTCATAGTGACGACGAACGATAGGGCAAAATAACCATGAAAAAAATTCTACTGGTGGAAGATAACCGCGAGGTGGCGGGGATTTTGTTTGATTACTTTGAGTATCTCGGAATGGACCTTGATTATGCAGACAATGGTGAGCTTGGATTGCAACTGGCATTGGAAGGGCGCTTTGACGTGATATTACTTGATCTGATGCTACCAAGAATGGATGGATTAACGGTTTGTAATAAGCTGAGAGAAGCGGGTAATAATACGCCCGTGTTAATGCTGACGGCACTAGATAACAGAGACGATATGCTGAATGGCTTTCAGCATGGTGCGGATGACTACCTGACTAAGCCATTTGATCTTGAAATTCTAGAAGCCAGAATGAAGGCTTTAGTGAGGCGTTATAAGGGAGAAGTCGCCAGCGCTAGCGTACAATTCGGCCAAATAAGAATTGATCAAAAGAAGAGGCAAGCGTACCGACAAGATAAGCCACTAGCGTTAAACCCCACGACTTACACCATTCTGGAATTACTGTGTAATAAGGCTCCCGATGTGGTAAGCCGTGAAGAAATAGCAGAGAAGCTATGGCAAGAAAATGAGCCAAATAACGATGTATTAAGAAGCCATATTTACCAGTTACGTAACCAGCTTGATAAGCCTTTTCCTACGCCAATGCTCATTACCGTACCCAAAATAGGCTTCCGCCTAGAGGAGCAGTAATGGTCGACCGATTTTTTACCAATACAAAGTCACTGACGAGCCGATTAGCACTCTTTTTTACCTTGGTTTCCACCGTTGTGGGTGTCGTTACGTTTCTAGTTTTTATTGCTGCACTTCAGTGGTCTGAAGATAGAGTTGGTGAGCGACGTATTTTGATTGACCGTGATGAAGCCGTTCAACGCTATGTTGCAGGAGAGAGCGGTAGATTGCGTATTGACGCACTTACTACAGCCTATAATGACTTAAGTTTACTTCCTGAGCCTTATCGTGAGTTCGCTAAAGGAAAAGAGAGCTTTGTCGGGGAAATTGGCGACACGTTAGACCCTCTATCACAGATGCTTTTTGTTGGGCATTACTGGTTTGAAGGTCAAAAAATACCAATTGTGCTGTTAACCCAGATAGACAGAGTAGAGTTTGGGCTTGATGAGCTGATTTATTCAACCAGTCTTGTTATTGGTTTCGTTGCTGCGCTTATGTTTATGTTTGGTGCGTTACTGTATCGTCTTTCTCAACGTTTGATAGAGCCAGTGAATAGCCTTGCTAATCAATTAGGTGAGCTGTCTGGTGATGCTCAGCAACCGTTTGAAATTGGTGGAAATGCAGCCATTGAATTCCAAACATTGACGAATAGACTTAACAAGTACCGTACCGATATTCATTCTTTGATTAAACGAGAACAAGCCTTTTCACGCTATGCAAGCCACGAGCTGAGAACGCCTTTAACGATTATTAGAGGCGCTAATGGGCTGCTAACAAAAAGCCAACCAAGTGATTTTCAACATAAGCAGGTTGAACGAATAGGTAATGCCAGCTACCAGATGGGGACAATGATTGACGCCCTTTTAAGTTTAGTTCGGTATGAAAAGGAACAGGATGAGGCCGACGTACGAGCTTTAACTGAGCGAGAACTTAAAACGGTCATTGAGCAAAATTCAGTTCAAGCGTCGAGTAAAGATTTGGAGCTTAAGTTAGTTGTTGAATCAGAGCCGATGATAAAAGCCTCTAGCGCCGTGGTTAATATGATTTTGGGTAACTTGGTACGTAATGCCATTGCAGCGACGAATAACGGTTCGGTTACCGTCACTCTCTCTGATTCAATATTGTTGGTGGAGGATGAAGGAGAGGGGATGATAGAAACACCTAACCGTGATGGACACGGGCTAGGTTTACTCATCGTGGACGATTTCTGTCAGCGTTATGGTTGGCAATTTAACCTAGCCAATAGAGAACAACGTGGATGCAGAGCTGAAATACGCTTTGAACGTTTTACTTAACAAACGTTAGATTGATAATCCTAACCTTACTTTACTTGTTAAGTAAGGTTAGTCTGCTAAGCCTTGGCATTGATGTCCCCTTCGATGATAAGTATATTGCCATCTGTAAAGTAATCGTGTTCCTCATCGTGCTTTATTGGTGAGGTGGCGAGCTTAAAACGAATTGAATGATCTGGCAGTTGTTGTATTTGCTGAGCGAGTAGGTCACGCTCGTAATCTACGTTGGGTTCAATGCTATGTAAAACAGTGACAATCCCAGAGTACGGAGTTAGCTGGAGGCCATTGTCATAACTTAAAGCGCCAACCCATACCTTCTTTCCTGTTGATGGTTCTTTGCCGCCACCTTCCCACGTACCGACACTCCACCACCTGATATGGCTGCGTTTCATCAAATCTCCGGGCAACTGAAAGGCCATGTTTTGTGGCTTACCATTCCAAAAAAGATCCGATACTGGTGGTGTTTTACTGTTTAACAGATTCAGGTAATCCTTCCATTCAATGTTATTTCTCGAAAAGGTTTTATTTTCTATCCAACCTAAACTGAGCATGGCGGGTCGAGGTGTTTCGCCAATGTATATAACGTTGATCGCCTGTGCATCATAAACGGCAGAACGACCGGGAAATGCTTTGAGTGAAAGCCCCTGTACTGAAGAAACTTCGGCTTGAGGCGAGGTAAGATCAAGCTTAGCAACAAGATCATCAGCACGTAAGAAAAAATGACTGTAGTTTGCGAGCAGTGCAGCAATGGTAAAGATAACGCCGGTCTTTAAGCCTAGCCAGCGCCACTTTTTATAAAGGCCGATGAATACAAATATAAGCGTCGAAGCAACGACTAATAGACTATACAAGTGCTCGTGAGCAAACAGGAGAATGTCACTAATAAAAGGGATGGATTCAACACCGTAACTCAGTAAGTAGCCCCAAATGATAAACTGCCCTACGCCGAGAATAAGCCCAATGCTAGATAGAAGAGTAAAGCGTTGATAAGGTATTCGGTTTACTCCTGCCAAAAATGGAACAACCCAAGCTATCGGTCCTAGAAGGCGCGAAAATATCAAGACGGAACGTTCTTTTTTAAGCATGAATAATTTAGCTCTAGCCAAGGGCTTTCGCGATTTCGGTTGCCACCGAGTAAGCTTCCGTTGAGCATCTTTTCCGATCGTTCTTCCTATCCAATAGCTGGCCTGATCACCAATCCAGCCTCCAGTTAATACAAGAACGACGCCGAGCCATGTTCCTTGGTGTAATTGATAGCCAGCAGCAATCAAAAACGGCTCTCCAGGAACAAAAAGGTTTGGACCAATCAGTGCATCCAACATAGCGCCCATAAATAGGCTTATCGACCCTAAACTCGATGCATCAAAAGTCATCTAAATTAATTCCCATATACTCGTTCCTATAAATGACTTTTCACAGAAATAGCCGCTTACATGTTTACTATTTGATCGTGTCTAATAAAAACAATTATGTGTAGATAGCAGGCGCTACTATTGTTCGTAAGCTAAATTAATGTTCGTCGCTCTATTAATGCTCGTTATAGTGGCCAAATTTGTATTCCATCTCATTTTTTTTCATTTCACCCAAAAAGAAACGGCGAAGGTTGGCTTTTAAATAGGTGAATCCTGTTCTTACTATTCCATCTTGATCTAAACGTCTTGGGTCAAAACCAAAGGTCGAATTTAGGAAACGAAATCGCCACGTTTTACTTGCTCTTTTAACGTAATCACAGTCTTCACACAGCACTATCTCTTCGTCAAAACCATTCAGCTCTTTGTGAGCACGCTGGGTGGAAAAAATGCAGGCGCCAACAGCGGTAGGGTAAAAAAACTGTGTGGTGAATAGGCCGATGTTAAATAGCGTATAACCTAATTTATGTATTAAAGGGAGCGCTTGTGAACCCATATAGACGCCAGCAACTTCCAGTTTTTTATTGTCTAATTGGTTCAAGGTATCACTTAGAAAATCAGCCCTAAGCCTTACATCGGCGTCTAAGAATAACAGGCGTTCATTATTTGCCAGTGAGGCCCCTTGATTACGGCCTAAGCTAACCCCTCGGTTCTTCATTTTATGAACGATCAAATTCGGTAGTTTCGATTCAAACGTTTGAGCAATCTCACAGGTGGTATCGTCACTGTTTGAATCGACGAGAATAACTTCGAAATCACGGAAGTATTGGTGGCTTAGATCGTCCATCAAGCGAGCGATACGTTTTTCTTCATTTAGGGTGATAACAACAATACTTAATTTGCTCATAACGTGCTCCAAAGTTATATCTACAATTGTGTTAGGGATATCTTGTTCTCCCTTGGGGATAGGGGACGTAGAAACTTTATCTGATGAGCTGTGGAAAAAATGTATAAACGAAGGGCGGTTCGATTCAACGAGTAAGGGGTTAGTAAAATAGCGTTCTGCACTAGCAAAACTGAATATTTCGCTAAGCAACATATTATCTTTCAAAGTTAACAGGGCTTTGGCACCAGAGATCACAATGCCTTTTATTCGGCTATATGTTAATTCTCGATAATCTTTCGTCCAATCAAGGCCCTTGTCGAAAATTAGAGGCAATTGGAATCTTAATCTCAACGCTTTGATTAGCTTGGATTAATCATTGTTGGCTGTTATATGGATATTTGTGATGTAGCTAAAGTATTTCCAATTTGTTTACAGTATTAACATCAATCAATTGCTAACCTTCTAATAGAAGAGTTTTCACTGATCAAAACCTGTGATCTTACAGGTATAGGCTTGGTTATATAATGGATGTTGTTACGAACAGTAGGCTGGTAAAAGTCGTACGCTATTTTCCTTTTGCATTAGTGTGTGTATTTATCAGTATCTTAGTTGTAATGCTTGTCCATGGGAACCAAAAAGAGACTAAACGACTTGTTGGTAGCTTAGAGTCAGAATATATTGAAAATCAAAAGAATACCGTTCAACAACGAGTCGATGCCGCGGTTAAAAAGTTAGACTATGAGCGTAATCTGACGGTTGATGTGCTTAAAAATAGCATTCACACTCGAATACTGGAAGCTCATCAAATCGCAACCAATATCTACGCCAAAAACACTAATCAAGCTCCCTCTGTAGTTCAAAAAAACATTTATGATGCGCTTTCAGCTATTCGATTTAATGAGGATCGAGGCTATTTTTTTATGTTCACAATGGAAGGCATTAATGTACTTCACCCCTTACTTCCTCAAATAGAAGGCCAATCAAAAATTGGCCTTAAAGATGTAAAAGGGAAGTTCATTTTAAAAGAACATATCGATCTCATTGCTCAGGCCGAATCGGGAGAAGCTTTTTATCGCTGGTGGTTTAAAAAGCCGGGTCACGGTGATGAAGAGTTTGAGAAAATCGGCTTTGGTAAATACTTTGCGCCCTATGATTGGTTCATTGGAACTGGCGAATATGTTGCAGATGTTGAGTCTGATATTCAAAAAGGACTGCTTGAGTGGTTTTCAGGCTATCGCTTTGAAAACGACAGTTATGTCGCGGTGATTGATTCCGAAGGCCTAGTTCTTTCTCATCGAGAGACAAAGAAAATTGGTAAGACTTGGCGTTATTGGCAAACAATGAAAGTAGGAGAAGCTAATGCTAGTCGTCTGGGCTTTTTCTTTAACAGTGATGATGAGAAAGGTAATCAAGATAGGCTGTTTTACATCAATCAATATGAACGTTGGGGTTGGACATTAGTGTCTGAAGTTCCTCTAGCTCTGTTAGATCCATTGTTAGCGGTTAAGGAGAAAGAACTGCTTAGTAAAGGGAAGATTGCGTTATACCAACTACTTATTACCTGTTTTATTTTCGCACTGCTCCTTGGTGGGCTTTCACTTTGGGCTGGCAATTACGTTAATCGACGTTTTTTTGAATTTCAAAATAGAATTCAGGATAGTTTTTTAAAGCTGAAAGAGAGTCAGCAGGAGCTCCAATATCTCGCCCATCACGATTCGCTCACAGGTTTAGCGAACAGAATAAAGCTGAGTCAGGAGATAGACAATTCAATCTCTCGATGTCATAGAGAGCATACGATGCTTGCCGTTATGTTTGTCGATCTCGATGATTTTAAGAAGGTCAACGACCAGTATGGTCATAAGATTGGCGATCTTCTACTCATTGTCATTAGCGAGAAAATACAAGCGATTCTGGGTAAGAATGACATCGCGGCAAGGTTTGGTGGTGACGAGTTCATAGTGTGTTTTAGTGGGTTAACAACCAGAGAAGAAATCGAAGCAAAGTCGAGAGAAGTTCAAGCTCTATTTGACAGTGCCACTATCTTGAATGGTGTGAAGCTCAAAGTCTCTAGTAGTGTAGGGGTTGCTATCTATCCTTTAGATGGCGATAACGAAACCGATCTAATTAGTAAAGCCGACTTAGTTCTTTATCGCACTAAAGAGGTCAATAAAGGGGCTGTGCTGTTTTATAGCGAAGATATAAATGAGCAAATCCAATATCAGTTCTCTATTGAAGATGAGCTTGTTTATGCCCTTTCAAATAGTGAGATTGATGTTGTCTATCAGCCACAGTTAGACGCGAAAACGGAAGAGATCAAATCTGTTGAAGCGTTATGTCGATGGAATAACGCTAAACTCGGCAATATTCCTCCAGATCAGTTTATTCCAATTGCTGAATTGAAAGGGTTGATAGAGCCGATAGGTGAATATGTTTTTGTAAAAGCGTGCACTGATATCTTAAGATTGAATAGGGGATTAATTAAGCCGGTTGGTCTGTCGGTGAACATCTCACCAGTTCAGCTGTTAGCTTCTGACTTTGCGTTATATTTAAAGCGGTTAACTGAAAAAGTCGGCATTGAAAGTCATTTTATCACGCTAGAGATTACTGAAAATATACTCATAGAAGATGTAGAGTTAATAAAGACGATATTGGAGGAGTTAAAGCAGTTTGGTTTTGGTATCTCTTTGGATGATTTTGGAACCGGCTACTGTTCTATGAACTACTTAAGCCAATTGCCGATTACAGAGATAAAAATTGATCGTACCTTTGTTGATCTTATTGGTAAGGATGACCAAGTTGATAACGTTGTTCATTCAATACTCGCAGTTGCAGAGGTGTCTGAGCTAATTGTTGTTGCTGAAGGGGTAGAAACTGACTCCCAAAGAGAGTGGCTAACGAAAAGCGGTTGCCAACTACTCCAAGGTTACTATTACAGCAAGCCAATAGGCCTTGATGATTTAATACGAAAATACTCAAACAAGAGCCAACCAATGAATGGCACTTAATAGTATGGATTATTCGCTCCTCACTTCTGCTCACAAATGCTACGAACGATTCTCACGCACGAACCACTATTTTCCTCGCAACCAATTCCACCCCTGGGTTATAACGCTTTTGTGAGGCATTGAGTGCAAGCTCTAAGGCGCTATCACAGATCAAATCGAACTGTTGAGGCAGAGAGTTTATTTTGAACGGTAAAAAGTCGAGCAGGCGATTATCACCAAAGGTAGCGAGTTTTACCTGTTCCATTAATTCTGGTCGTTCAGAGAACATATCTAACACGCCTTCAAGTAATGTATATGACGTAGTCACTATCGCATCTGGAAGGGTATCTGACTCAACCCAGTGGGCTATCTGTGCGTAACCATCTTGTCGATTAAAGTGATCGCCATAACCGATTATGGTTTTTACACTCTTATCATTAGCTGCACTATCAAAACCCAGTTGACGCTCTTTGGAAATATTAAGCTCAGGTAGCGCGCCGATAAGCCCAATGGTTTTAGTAGTCGAATCAATAACGGACTGCGTTAATTCAAAAGCGGCGCTGTAGTCCTCGCTGACAATACACGCAAAGTGTTCATCATCTAGTGGTCTATCTATGGCGATAACAGGCGTACCTGCTTGCTGAATAGGAAGATAAAACTCGTTGGCATCAGGTAAGGCACTAGCAACAAAAAGAGCATCGATACGCCTTGAAACAAGCGCTTCAGTTACTTTCTTTTCTGTTTCAGGATCGTCGTCAGAACAACCGATTAGAATCTGATAGCCTGCTTTACGAGAATTCTGCTCTAAGATTTTAGCAATTCGAGCGTAACTGGTATTTTCTAAATCAGGAATGATTAGCCCAAAAGATCGGCTGCTACCCGCCCGTAAAGATGAGGCTGCATGATCTGGGCGATAGTTATGCTCTTGAACAACGGCCATTACTTTTTGCTGGGTTTTTTGTGAAATGCGGTACTTTTGTGCTTTGCCATTAATGACATAGCTCGCTGTGGTCTTAGATACTCCAGCGAGCTTTGCAACTTCATCTAATGTCATTTCTGATCCTTTTTGTGTCATTGATCATATAAATAAAAACCGACGATCATCATGGCTTGCATTATACGCTGAATCGATTCAGTATAAAAGCTGAAAGGATTCAGCAAGGTTCACAAATTTTTATATTTGTTTAAGTCCTTACTTAATCCTCATGGCATCGAGAGTGTGGTATGTACGATGTCGGTTTTTTTTAACTGATTGCTGAATCGATTCAGCAATCATCGAAACACAAATAAGCAGCGTGCGAATTACGAAATCGCATCACATTGAGGCAAGCAGTTATGCTCACATTGACAACAAATGACATTATTTTAAATCAGTCTTTCAGCGACAAGATTGAGGCCATTAAATCCATTGCTTCTGACTTATCGAGTAAAGGTTACGTTAAAGGTGGCTATGTAGAGGGCATGCTCGATCGTGAGTCTCAAAACTCAACCTACCTAGGCAATGGTATTGCGATTCCTCACGGAACTACTCAAACACGAGGTTTGGTTAGTCAAACTGGTGTGGTACTTCATCATTTCCCTAAAGGTATTAATTGGGGTGATGGAAATATCGTCTATGTCGCGATTGGTATTGCCGCTCAGTCAGACGAGCATCTAGGAATTTTAAAGCAGTTAACTAATGTTTTGTCTGGTGATGATGTCGAATTGCAATTAAAACAAGCAAAAACAAAGCAGCAACTCATTGCTATGTTAAATGGCGATGTCCAGCAGTCGATTCAATTCTCTCCATCATTAATTCAGCTTCAATTTCCTGCAACAGACATGATTCAAATGAGTGCTGTTGCCAGTGGTTTACTGCGAAATCAAGGCTGTGTTGACGCTGAGTTTGTTTCTGATGTTATCACTAAAGAGCCAACGCATTTAGGTGGTGGATTGTGGTTGGTAAGTGGCCATCATGCAGCTAAGAAAACGGCAATGGCTTTTGTATCAGTAGCTCAAGATATAGATGTCAATGGTAAGCCAGTTAAGGCGTTAATCGCGATTTCGGCGAGCAATCAAGTTCATCAACCAGTGTTGGACAAGTTAACTGATCTTGTGTTTAACAAGCAGCAGTCTTCTCTGTTTTCAATGTCAGAGTCTGAATTGGTGTCATTGTTCTCAGGCAATGAGAATGCGAATTCAGAATCGTTATCCGCTCATCCAACACAAGACGTTGAAAGTGACAATATACACAGTGCAGAGTTCAAAATTAAGAATGCACATGGTCTGCATGCTAGGCCGGGTGCAATGCTAGTCGCAGAAGCTAAGAAGTTTGAATCCACCATTAAAGTGGCCAACCTTGATGGCGATAGTGCGCAAGTGAATGCAAAGAGTTTGATGAAAGTAATCTCACTTGGCGTGAAACATGGTTATACGCTGAAGTTCACCGCCGATGGTCATGATGCTAAACAGGCGATTGCATCGATTGGAAAAGCGATTGAATCCGGCTTAGGTGAGGGTTAATCGATGAGCAATCAAACGAAAAAGGTCGTCACCATTACGCTTAATCCTGCACTCGATTTAACCGGGCATCTTCCTTGTATCAACAGTGGAAGCGTTAGCCTTGTTGATAAAGGATCGCTTCATGCAGCAGGCAAGGGTGTCAATGTTGCAAAGGTGCTCTCAGAACTTGGTGCGAAAGTGACTGTGACTGGTTTTCTAGGTACTGATAACCAAGAGCTTTTTTGTCAGCTTTTTGAGCAGATTGGTGCAACAGACCATTTTGTTAGAGTCGCAGGTTCAACTCGCATCAACGTTAAATTGGTAGAAGAGTCCGGCAGCGTAAGTGATATCAATTTTCCTGGTGTCGAGGTGACTGCGGAAGCGATTGTTGAATTTGAAGAGAGACTACTCGCTCTCGCTGAAGACCATGATTATTTTGTTATCGCTGGTAGCCTCCCGCCGGGTATCTCTCCAGAGCAGTGTGCAATTTGGATTGAAAAACTGCGTTCACTGAATAAAAAAGTCATTTTTGATAGCAGCCGTAGCGCCTTAGCGGTTGGTATTGAATCAGAGCCTTGGTTGATTAAGCCAAATGAAGAAGAACTTTCGCAACTAATGGAAGCCTCTTTATCAACACCAGCCGAATGTAAGCAAGCCGCCGAAGCTCTTGCGAACAAAAATATTGAAAATGTTGTTGTTTCAATGGGCGCTGATGGTGTGATGTGGCTAAACCAAGGTCAATGGCTACAAGCCAAACCGCCAAGAATGAAAGTCGTTAGTACGGTAGGGGCAGGGGATACCTTGGTCGCGGGCTTGTGCTGGGGACATATGCAAGAGATGAATCAAACCGATTTACTTCAATTCGCAACGGCACTTTCTGCATTAGCAGTCACGCAAGTTGGAGTTGGGATACCAACACTAGAACAATTAAACACTCTACAAACACAAACTCAGATAGACATTATAAGCCAGTAGCGTTAGCTACAAGGCCAACAAGGAAAAGGGTCAACATTATGAAAATTGCCATCATTACCGCTTGCCCAAGCGGTGTTGCCAACAGTGTTATTGCCGCTGGTTTACTGAAGAAAGCAGCAGAAACATTAGAACATGACGCATACATTGAATGTCATTCAAGCGTTGTCGACATTCAAGCTTTAACCACGCAACAGATCGCCGATGCTGACGTTGTGGTAATTGCAGCGAATACGCCTGTAGATACCACGCGCTTCATTGGTAAACGCGTACATCAAGCAACGATTTCTGATTGCACAACTGATGCTGTAGCATTCTTAAAATCAGCAGTGACACAAGCGGAAGTACTTGAATCGAACCAAGCTGTGACTTTGCATGTAGAAGCGGGTACGCAAGCAACGACGAAGATTGTTGCTATTACCGCTTGTCCTACTGGTGTTGCGCATACCTTTATGGCGGCTGAAGCGTTAGAAAAAGAGAGTGCTCGATTAGGCCATAGTATTAAGGTCGAGACTCGTGGTTCTGTTGGTGCGAAGAATCAACTAACCGATCAGGATATCGAGCAAGCCGATCTTGTGATCATAGCTGCGGACATTGAAGTGCCTCTTGATCGTTTCAATGGTAAAAAGCTGTACCGAACTAGTACTAGCCTAGCGCTGAAAAAAACCGAGCAGGAGATCAATAAAGCATTTGTTGATGCTACGCCATATCAACATAGCGGTAGTGCAACTCAGTCTGGTGCAAATGAAGAGAAGAAAGGTGCGTACAAACACTTAATGACTGGTGTATCTCACATGCTTCCAGTGGTTGTTGCGGGTGGTTTGATTATCGCGATTTCATTTATCTTTGGTATCGAAGCGTTCCAAGAAGAGGGCACATTAGCCGCAGCATTGATGACAATTGGTGGAGGTTCTGCCTTCGCTCTAATGATTCCAGTATTAGCCGGTTTTATTGCTTTCTCTATTGCTGACCGTCCGGGTCTTGCCCCTGGTTTAATTGGCGGCATGTTAGCAAGCTCGACAGGTGCCGGTTTCCTTGGTGGTATTGCCGCAGGTTTTATCGCAGGTTACTCAGCGAAACTGATTGCGGATAAAGTGTCACTGCCACAATCGATGGAAGCCCTTAAACCCATTTTAATCATCCCTTTTGTCGCGAGCTTGTTTACTGGCCTTGTCATGATTTACATCGTTGGTGGACCGGTCTCTGGCATCATGTCTGCGATGACCGATTTCTTGAACAACATGGGTTCAGCGAATGCAGTACTGCTAGGTGTGATTCTTGGTGCAATGATGTGTTTCGACTTAGGTGGACCAATTAACAAAGCGGCCTATACATTTGGTGTTGGTTTATTAGCATCACAGACTTATGCTCCAATGGCGGCAATCATGGCTGCGGGCATGGTTCCAGCATTAGGTATGGGTCTTGCGACTTGGCTTGCGAAAGATAAATTTGAAGCGAGTGAGCGTGAAGCGGGTAAAGCATCATTTGTGCTTGGTTTATGTTTTATCTCTGAAGGTGCGATTCCATTTGCAGCGAAAGATCCTATGCGCGTTATCCCGGCGTGTATGGCGGGTGGTGCATTAACTGGTGCTCTTTCAATGCTGTTCGGTGCGCAACTTATGGCGCCTCACGGCGGCCTATTTGTATTGCTTATTCCTGGCGCGATTTCACCAATCCTAATGTATTTAGTTGCGATAGCAGCAGGAACAGCTGTAACTGGCTTTGGTTATGCGTTCTTGAAACAAAGAGAGCAAGCAAAAGACGTTGCTACAGCATAGGCTTTTAGTGAGGCTTGTTTAGAAATGTTATCTTCATTTGGATGCAGCCCCCTATAGAAATGCATCACAGCGCTACTTTGGTAGCGCTTTTTTTATTTCGTTTGAGTCGATGTTTCTAGAGGAACCCACTTCAAAGCGCCATTAGTTTCAAAATCATTCGCTTCTTTACAAATCATATAATGCTCACCGACTTGGAGAATTGAACCCAGAGAATAGGCTTGATCTTGGTAGTAGCAGACTCGCTTACCAATGTCCGCGGCGTTAACACCAATAATAGCTTTCCCTGGGGTGGATATGATTTTAGCATTCAAAGGGTTAGCAAAGACTGCCATCAATAATATGAGTTTATATTTCATCGTAGCTTCCTACTGTTATGTTGCGCTTTAATCCCACTTACGTTGATACCTAGGTAGCATACTCTCATTGCCCAAGATTCCACCTTGATGGATATAAATCAGCGTCTTATTTTTTAAGTATTGCTTATGTTCGAGCAAACAGCGCCACATCATTGGGTCATAGAGCAAATCAAACTCCACATAGGTATGCTCTAACAATTGTTGCCAAATAAGATAATCCTCTTGGTATAGCCTACCAAAATGATGTTTGTCTTCTAAGGTTAGTATTTCAGGATGAGAGTCTGCTTCTAACTCTGAAAATTGCTCCGTGAGATAGTCAGCACCACCGACACATGGACATGTAACGACATTGATTCCGTGCGGCTTAAGGTACTTGTTCAAATACAGTGAGGTTGTACCCGTACCGGAAGGAAGCGCAACAACATAATTTCGGTCCGAATCATATTTGGTCCATAGCAAAATCTCTTCTGCCAGTTCCTTAACGCCAAACTCAGCGATTGGAGAGCGGCCACCTTCTGGAATGAAAATGCAGTCATTACTAGGCTTACGAATCGTCTCAATGAACTGTTTGGGATGAATAGACTCTTGAGATTGCTCACTCACAGCAATGACCTTAGCACCTAGATCAAGTGCACCACGATAGTTACCTGTTGGTTTTTGCTTTAACCAACTTGGTATACGATCAACATAAAACTCTAGTTGCCACCCTTTAATACAAGCCAATGCGGCAAGAGAATACAGAGAGTTTGCTTGAGCTGAACCGTAGCCAATGATGGTTGTGATGGCTGGGTCTTCTATGTTGAGCAGCTGTTTGAATTTTCGGGCTTTGTTACCACTGAACTGACTGTGGAGCTTATCGTCTCGCTTGAGAAAAAACTCTATATCTTGAAAGCGGTGTTGAGTGACGGGGGAGCTATTTAGGATCATTGCAAAGGTCAGGTGTTTTAGTTGCGGTGATTATATCAACTCTGGCATACCTTTGACCATCATATCCGTATATTGCACAGCTTCAAATTAGCGAGCGAAAAATAAAAAAAGCCCAGAACAATCAGGTTCTGGGCAGATACAAACATAGGAGTTAATATGAAAAAGCAGCTTAAACGGCAGTAGCAGTATAAAATCAAGTTTGACGGCCAGAAAAACTCTTTAAAACTCTGCTAACTACACATATTCAGACCGAGCTTTATCCAATCAGTTCCATGTTTCTACAATAAAAATATAACTATTTTTCATTCCTATAATTTTCAATAACTTAAACAAATCCTTAGTCACCTGGTCGGACCAACTTCGATAAGTGTGATGTTAATCGCTTGTTAATTGCCTGTGTCAAACGTATATTTCAAACAGGTGTTTAATACGAGTGATTGAAATGGCAGCCAAGAACGATACAAAAAATAAGATTCTCGATGTGGCTGAAGTGCTTTTTTCAGAGCAAGGATTTAACGACACTTCATTAAGAACGATTACCAGTAAAGCGGGCGTCAATCTAGCATCGGTTAATTATCATTTTGGTGATAAAAAAACGTTAGTTAGAGCCGTACTGGATCGTTATCTCGAAGCGTTTATGCCTGCGTTGAAACAGTCTTTAGAATCATTAAATACACAAGAACGCTTTGAAGTTTCAGATGTTTTTGAGTCATTACGTCAGCCATTACGTTCACTAAATAGTGTCAGGCCCGATGGAACAAGCCGATTTATGCTGTTGATTGGGCGCGGTTATACCGACGTACAAGGGCATCTGCGTTGGTTCATTACTACGCGGTATCAAGATGTTTTGTCGCTGTTTACTCAATCGATATTGAAAGCAAACCCTAAACTAACTCAGGAAACACTGTTCTGGCGTCTTCATTTTACGTTAGGAACATGTGTATTCACCTTGGCATCAAGCCAAGCGTTAGCGGAAATTGCTGAGAATGATTTCGGTAGGAAAGTAGATACCAAAGCGGTTGTTGACCTGCTTATCCCATATTTGTCAGCCGGCGTCGCAGCTGACTAACCAAGATGCCGGCCGACTGACTAAACTAAAGCTAAACGAAAAATAATAAATATAAAAACCACACCAACACGTGAACAAAAGGATCTGAATATGTGCTCTCTAAGAAGAAAATGGGTAAGTGACCCGGCTTTTAAATTTTTTAAGAAAGTTTTGCCACCACTGTCTGATACTGAAAAAGAAGCGATGGAAGCCGGAAGTGTCTGGTGGGATGGAGAGCTGTTTTCAGGTAAACCCGATTTCACTAAGCTTCATAATTACCCTGCACCGAGTTTGACAGCTGATGAGCAAGCGTTCATGGATAATGAGCTAGAGACGCTCCTATCGATGTTAGACGATTACCAAATCACTAAAAAAGATCGTGATTTGCCAAAAGATGTGTGGGATTACCTGCGCAAAGAACGTTTCTTCTCGCTTATCATTTCTAAGCAATATGGTGGACGTGAGTTTTCTGCATTAGCGAACTCCACGATTGTAACCAAAATTGCGACTCGAAGTATTAGTGCTGCCGTAACCGTAATGGTTCCCAACTCATTGGGTCCTGGCGAGTTAATCTCACACTACGGTACGCAAGATCAAAAAGATTACTGGCTACCTCGATTAGCAGATGGCACTGATATTCCTTGTTTTGCATTAACGGGCCCTGAAGCGGGTTCAGATGCAGGCGGTATTCCTGATCTAGGAACAGTTTGCTACGGTACTCATGAAGGTAAAGAAGTGCTGGGTATTCGCCTTAACTGGAACAAGCGTTACATTACTTTAGCGCCTGTCTCTACTGTGCTTGGTTTAGCATTCAAACTGAATGATCCTGACGGATTACTTGGCGATAAAAAAGAGCTAGGCATCAGCTGTGCGCTTATACCAACGTCTCATGAAGGAGTCGAGGTGGGTGAGCGTCACGATCCGATTGGTCTTGCTTTCATGAATGGTCCAACACGTGGTAACGACGTATTCATTCCTATCGAATGGTTAATTGGCGGTCAAGATTACGCGGGTAAAGGTTGGAGAATGTTGGTGGAGTGTCTATCAGCCGGTCGTGGTATTTCACTACCAGCGTTAGGTACGGCAATTGGACACTTAACCTCTCGTACAACAGGCGCTTATGCTTATGTTCGTAAGCAGTTTGGTATGTCGATTGGTAAATTTGAAGGGGTTGCAGAAGCATTAGGTCGAATCGGTGGTATGACTTACCTGCTTGAAGCAACACGAACATTGACAACTACGTCATTGGATATGAAAGAGAAGCCGGGCATTGTTACCGCGATTGCTAAATATCACATGACAGAAATTGCTCGTACGATACTTAATGATTCTATGGATATTCACTCTGGTCGCGCTATTCAAGAAGGACCAATGAACTATCTAACGTCTGCATACCTTGGTGTACCGGTAGCGATTACCGTAGAAGGTGCCAACATTCTAACGCGTAACTTAATGATCTTTGGTCAAGGTGCAACACGTTGTCACCCATACGTGCTTAAAGAGATGGAAGCGGCGGCGAATCCTGATGAAAAAGAGGGCGCAAAACAGTTTGATAAGCTACTGTTCAAACACATTGCTCACGCTACCGGAAATACATTTGGCGCGTTAGGTGCTGCATTGACGGGCTCTCGCTTTGTCAAAGCGGATATGAGTGGACCAACACAAGTTTACTATAAAGATCTCACTCGCCTAAGTCGCGCTCTTGCAGTAAGTGCCGACTTTGCCATGTTGACCCTTGGCGGAGACTTAAAGCGGAAAGAGATGATCTCAGCGCGTTTGGGTGATGGTCTTAGTTATCTATATATGGCATCAGCGGTATTGAAAAAATACGAAGATGAAGGCCGCCAGCAGCAAGATCTTGATTATGTGCATTATGCGGTTCAGCACTGTTTCCATGAAGGCGCTAAATCGCTACAAGAAACCTACCGTAACTTCCCGCAAAAAATGGTGGGTCGCTTCATTAAACTGCTTGTGTTCCCACTGGGTAACCACTTTGAGAAACCAAGCGATGAGCTAGCGGTGAAACTTGCTGAAAGCGTGATGACTCCAGGAGCTTGTCGAGACCGTCTGACTCATTTATGTTACGTCGGTGACAGTGAAGATGACAGTGTTGGCTTGATGGAAAAAGCTTTCCTAGCGATGTACGACATTAAGAGCCTAGAAAGAAAGATGAACAAAGCGGTGAAAGCTGGCACAGTTGTTCGTAAAGGGCCACTAAATGAAAGACTTGCTCAAGCTCTTGCCGCCGATGTTCTGACTCAAGAAGAGGTAGATACCATTGTTGCGGCTGATAGACTCCGCTATAAAGCGATTCAAGTCGATGACTTCAGCCACGATTTTAGTGAAGTAAGAACATCGAAAAATAATCAGCCTAAACTCAATAGCGTTGCATAATTAACGTCAAGAAATGAAAATTGTCAAAGGCCTCTCAAAAGAGGCCTTTTTTATTGGGTAAAATGTCAGAAACCGTTTGTAAGCCAATAATTTGAATCAGCGTCACTGTTGAGTGCTCCAACCACTTGTCTATTTTCGCTAAATTTGCAGAAATTAGATGCGATTTAGTCGTGAACCTTTTATTCTAGCGGTGATTTTTTAAGGAAGTTGAATATGATCATCAAACCTCGAATTCGTGGATTTATCTGTACCACAACACACCCTGTGGGCTGTGAAGCAAATGTAAAAGAACAAATTGCCTACACTAAAGCGCAAGGTCCAATTCAAAATGCACCAAAACGTGTATTGGTGGTTGGTTCTTCTAGTGGCTACGGTCTATCTTCTCGCGTTGCTGCTGCATTTGGTGGCGGTGCGTCTACAATCGGTGTTTTCTTTGAAAAAGAAGGTACTGAAAGAAAAACAGGTACAGCCGGTTTTTACAACGCTGCGGCGTTTGACAAGCTAGCTCGTGAAGAAGGCTTGTACTCAAAAAGCCTGAATGGCGATGCATTCTCTAATGAAGCTAAACAGAAAACGGTTGACCTGATCAAAGAAGATCTTGGCCAAATCGATATGGTTGTTTACTCGTTAGCATCACCAGTACGTAAATTGCCTGAGACAGGCGAGCTAATTCGTTCAGCACTGAAACCGATTGGCGAAACGTACACAGCGACTGCTGTAGATACCAACAAAGACCTAATCATTGAAGCTTCAGTTGAACCAGCAACAGAAGAAGAGATCAAAGACACAGTTACCGTCATGGGCGGAGAAGACTGGGAACTTTGGATGAGTGCTCTTTCTGAAGCAGGCGTTCTAGCTGATGGCTGTAAAACGGTTGCTTACAGCTACATTGGTACAGAGCTAACTTGGCCTATCTACTGGGAAGGCGCACTAGGTAAAGCAAAAATGGACCTAGATCGTGCAGCTGCTGAGCTAAACGAGAAGCTGTCTGTTACTGGCGGTAGTGCAAACGTTGCTGTTCTTAAGTCTGTTGTGACTCAAGCAAGTTCTGCAATCCCAGTTATGCCTCTTTACATCGCAATGGTCTTCAAGAAAATGCGTCAAGAAGGCGTACATGAAGGTTGTATGGAGCAAATCTATCGTATGTTTAGCCAACGTCTTTATAAAGAAGATGGTAGCGCAGCAGAAGTCGATGATAAGAACCGTCTACGCCTAGATGATTGGGAACTTCGTGAAGATATTCAAAAGCACTGTCGTGAATTATGGCCTCAAGTAACTTCTGAGAACCTAAAAGAACTAACAGACTACGTTGAATATAAAGAAGAGTTCTTGAAGCTGTTCGGCTTTGGTGTTGAAGGCGTTGACTACGACGCTGACGTTAACCCTGCGGTTGAATCAGACATTATTGCTATCTAAGTTTACCCTTATTTAGGATGACTCAGATACTAAGAAGGCGCTCATTGAGCGCCTTTTTTATGTTTGCTGAATAGCTATTTTTAATTCCAGACAAACAACGTTAGCTAAGAATAATCAAAATAGTCCCGGCAAGGGTCATCAGAATATTCGCTATGGCGTAGGTTCCGGCATACCCTAGCGCTGGAATGGTTGATTTCGCGTAGTCGTTAACGATATCCATCGCAGGGGCACAAGTTCGTGCGCCGATAATTGCACCAAATAGCAAAGCGCGATTCATCTTAAGAATGTACGCCCCTACGAGATAGGCAATAACAACAGGGACAACACTGACAATAAAGGCCAAGCCTATGATCTGTGGACCAACTTGCGTTAGGTGCTCGAAAATCTTTCCACCTGCACTTAAACCGATACCCACCATAAAGATCATCAGACCAAGATCTTTGACCATGTTAAGCGCACCTTGAGGAACATAACCAAAAGTAGGGTGGTTCGCTCTTAAAAAGCCTAACGTGATACCCGATAGCAATAGTCCGACTGCGTTACCAAGCCCAAATGAGACTTGACCAAATGTCATGGTAATTAAACCAAACATTAAACCTAGAATGAAGAAGCTACAGAAGGCGAGAAGGTCGGCGATTTGACTGTGAATTGAGATAAAGCCAATCTTTTCAGCAAGGCCGAGTACTCGGCTTTTTTCGCCACTCACTTGCAGAACATCACCTTTAGCGAGCACGATGTCTAAATCCATCGGCATTTCAATTTGAGCCCGTACTACGCGGTTTAGGAAACAGCCAAATTCCGATAAGTTAAGCTCAGAGAGTCTTTTACCAACCATACTATCGCTTTTTACAACGATCTCTTCTTGAACGATACGTAAATCAAGTAAGTCACGGTCGAATACTTCTTTACCATTTCTAAAGCTAGGGTCGAGGCGAGCATGGCTATCAGGGAAACCAACCAGTGCAATTTCATCACCGACTTGCAAAATAGCGTCCCCATCGGGGTGGGCTAGAATACCGTTACGACGAATTCGTTCGATATAACAGCCTGTCTGACGGTAAATACCCAATTCACGCAGGTTCTTACCACCAGTCCAATCGATAAGCTCAGGACCAACTCGATAAGCTCGAATGATCGGCAAATAGACCTTACGTTGTCCTGATGTTCCTAGGCCACGCTCTTTGGCAATTTGCTGTGCTGAGTCTGACAGGTTTTGTTTTTGTAACTTTGGCAATAACTTAGCGAAAGAGATCATACTGATAAGACCAACTAGATACGCCATAGCGTAGCCGACAGAGAGATTCTC
Source organism: Vibrio lamellibrachiae (assembly GCF_050337265.1). Lineage (NCBI taxonomy): Bacteria > Pseudomonadati > Pseudomonadota > Gammaproteobacteria > Vibrionales > Vibrionaceae > Vibrio > Vibrio lamellibrachiae. The sequence goes on along the minus strand of NZ_JAKJSU010000004.1, from coordinate 622,121 downwards.
CATCACGAGTGTTAGGTCCATATTTCGTGGAATTGTTGCAAGGCCGGTATTAATCGCATCCTGCGCCCCCACCAGAACAGGTGTCGCAGTTAAAGCGCCTGCCATCATTCCGGCAGACAGACCATAATCTAGTCCGAAGTAATGAGATGCAAAGTAAGTAATAGAGAGTGCAGAAGAAAGTACCACTAAGCTTAATATGAAGTAGTGTTTTCCATCTCGGAAGAAAATACCGAAAAAGTTAGGCCCCGCTTCAATACCTACACAATAGATAAACAGCATAAAGCCGATGGTTAATGCTTCGGGATTAAATGAGAAACCCATGTGGCCCATTATTAATGAGGTGATGAGTACACCAATGGAGCTTCCAAGCTGAAAACTGCCAAATCGAATTTTTCCGAAGGCTAAACCTGTTGCCAATGCAACGAAGATTAAAAGGATTGGGTTTTGCTCAAGCAATTGTATAACGTCTATATTCACGAGTGGCTCTTGTTGCCAGAAAGGAAAAGGATCAAGTGAGCGAATTGTAGCGGATTAAACTAAAAAAATAAGTGAGTTTTTTTATAATTTGCAATTACTTCACATAAGGCAAATAAAACAAAACCTGTCACATGGACAGGTTAAGTTTTTGACAAATTGAACCGTTTAATTAAGCGAATAAACCTAGGTTCTCTTTAGCGTAAGCTTCGAACTCATCGCAGCCACCAATATGGTCTTGGTCTACAAAGATTTGTGGAACCGTTTCAACTGGCTTTCCTACTGTTTTTTCTAAATCTGCTTTGCTGATACCTTCAGCATGAATATCAACATAGCGATAATTAAAATCGTCACGCTGTGCTTTCAATGTTTCTGCGTGTTCTTTAGCACGAACACAAAATGGGCATGCTGGGCGACCAAAAATAACTACGAACATAATCAAATACTCCAAATTAAAATTTTTCTATGTAAAGGAGGAATATAAATGTATGTCCTAGGACATAAGCCTCTCCCTTAATCTGATGAAGCAACTATGCCCCAATCTTTTACGGAAATAAAGAAGCAATTACCTCTTAGTCTGATAGGTATTTCCTATCAGAATTTAAAAGAGACAATTTTGGTGGCTCTTACTGTTTAAAACAGCGTGATATGCCGCAAAAAACACCCACTTTATACAAGGCCATTTGAAGCAAGTTGCACTGGGTCAAACAATTATCTAAACGATAAGGGCAAGCTAAAACAAGACAAATTTAAACTACAGAGGGATGCAGTATGTTTCAGTTCATGACATCGACTCGAATTATATTCGGAGAAGGAGCTTTACAATCATCACTATCAATTCTTAATCAATATGGCTACAGCGTGCTATTGGTTACGGGCAAAGAGCAGTCTCGATCTGCTCCAATTATTTCATATCTTAAAACGCAAAAAATGCGCTATCAACATGTCAGTATCTCAGGCGAACCCAACATTACCATGATCGAAGAAACAGCGATTGTAGGTCGAAAGTTTAAACCTGATATGGTAGTGAGCTTAGGTGGAGGCAGTGTTATAGATATGGGTAAGGCGCTTGCTGCCATTATTCCTAACCAAGGCGATGTGTATGACTATGTTGAAGTAGTTGGAAGAGACGTCCCATTGAAAACCAAACCCATTCCTTTTATTGCGATACCAACAACAGCGAGCACAGGTTCTGAGGTGACACGTAATGCGGTGTTACGTTCTGGCCAAGATCAAGTAAAAGTGAGCCTGCGCAGTCCCGAAATGCTTGCAGATGTTGCGATTGTTGACCCAACTTTAACGTATGGTACGGATGCTTACACTTCGGGTAGAGGCGCTATGGATGTGTTCACCCACCTAATGGAAGCGTATGTGTGTGGAGAACCTAATCCGCTAACCGATATGATATGCGAAGAGGGGCTACGTAAACTATCCAGTTCAGTGATTGCAGCGTGTCGCCATGATGATTATTCGGCTAGATCCGACCTTTCGTTTGCAGCAACGCTTGGTGGAATGGCCACGAACAATGCAAAATTAGGTGCTGCTCATGGGCTAGCTTCGGCACTTGGGGGGAAGCTTAATGCGCCTCACAGCGTGATTGCAGGGCAATTAGCCCCTCACGTGATGAAAGAGAATATTACTGTTGCCAAAGAATCTGGCCGGACTGATGTTCTTGAGCGCTACATGCGATTGGCGCAAATAGTGACGGGTAGAACTAACGTGCATGTTGAAGACGGCGTGTTATGGGTTCAAATGATGCTCAACAAACTAGAACTACCGGAATTGAGTGAGTTTGGTGTTTGTGCAACATCATTTGATAAGGTTGCTGAAGATGCGCTTATGTCTGTGGCTATTAAGGGGAATCCTTTGCCATTAACCAAGGTCCGTTTGATTCATATATTAAATCAAGTGTGTAGCTGTACAGGGAGTTGTAGCGAAGAGCGAAATGAGAGGCTGAGTAGCGTCGAAATATTGTCTGACTCTATTGAAGAAAACCTCATATAACCACGAGGCTAACTATTTGACCAGAAACAAAAAACGGAGCGCAATGCTCCGTTTTCTTATTGGTATTGACTCATCTTATCGAATCTAGAGTCTTTCAGTGCGTCTTTCACGCGTCTTAAGTTTTCTCTAAAACCGGTGCCACGGCGCAATGTAAAGCCCGTTGCGAGTACGTCAATAACCGTCATCTGTACAACACGGCTTGCCATTGGCATGTATACATCAGTATCTTCTGGGACATCGAGTGTAATCGACAGAGAGCTCGCTTTATCCAGTGGAGAATCTTTAGCCGTGATTGAAATAACTGTTGCGCCATTTTCACGGGCCAAATGAGCGATCTCGACCTGACTTTTAGTACGTCCAGTATGTGAGATAAGAACAATGACATCGTTATCTGAGCTATTGATACAACTCATTCGCTGCATAACAACATCTTCAAAACAAGTGATCGGAATGTTAAAGCGAATGAACTTATTTTGAGCATCTTTAGCCACTGCAGATGAAGCGCCTAAGCCGAAAAACGATATACGTTTCGCCTGCGTCAATAGATCAACGGCACGGTTAACCTGCATTGAATCAAGGCTGTTTTTCGCAACATCAAGACAAGCCATCGTCGACTCAAAAATTTTGTGCGTATAAGCGTCAGGGCCGTCATCTTCTTCGACATTTCGATTCACATAAGGTGTTCCATTAGCAAGGCTTTGAGCTAAGTGAAGCTTAAAGTCTGGAAAACCTTTCGTGTCTAATCGACGACAAAAGCGGTTAACGGTTGGTTCACTAACGTCCGCCATTTTTGCAAGCGTAGCAATACTAGAGTGAATCGCAGTTTGTGGGGAAGCCATAATAACTTCGGCCACTTTGCGCTCAGATTTGCTGAAATTTTCTAGATTTTTTTGTATTTTTTCTAATGTGTTCATAGTGTTCACGAGGGCTAGAGAACATCCAGCTGATCATATTCCCGTCTAAGGGTGTAATCTTACGATCACAATCAAAAATAATAGTTCAGCGCCATAAATTTAGTATAAACCTAAGCAAAAGGTTTACTTGCTTACAATTGGTGAGAATATGACAAACCTCAAACTAAATTTCAATTTTTGAATAAAATTTAAAGTAAATTTGAGTCTTTGGGCTAAATAACCGTCAATTCTGACAAAATAGCGACAATAAATAGAAATAAATTTTCATTTTGGAAACAAGCTAAGATTTAGTTTGACATATTTTCTCTGTCAATAAATTGATTTGATTCATCAATTTAGGTGCTTGCTTCGCTATTTCTCTTTGCTCGCAAAGAATGGCCTCTAGGATGTCATAAGTTGTTAGTGGGTTAGCGAGTACGACACGGAATACAATTGTATTGAGGTCGTGCATCTCTTTGGGATTTAGACGAGTACGTGACACAAAAGATTTACCCGTTTCGCGTTGCCGTTTTTGGATGAACTTTGTGAGCTCATTGAGCAACTCGTTTAGCTTCAGCGCTTGTTCTTTAGATGCAGCTCTAAATGCAGCATCTACCTTTGATGGCATATAGCGATAGGTCAGAAGACACAACTCCGGCTTAGACACGAGTTGGAAGTCGTCTTGCTCATCGATGAGGTTTGCAAAGTACTTTGCTTTTTCAATACTTTGATCAATGAGAAGCTCATAACCTGGGCGGCTAATAATGTGCATGCTCGCATACACCAACATAGCCATTCCTGAACGGGAGCCTTCAAGAGTATGCGTGCCTAAATCTTTGGATCCTTTACGTAGAATATATTGAGCGTGATGCTCAATTGAGCTCATTGCATCAGGTTTTTTGAATAACACCATACCAGCGCCCATAGGGATATAAAGCTGCTTGTGGGCATCAATAGTCACTGAGTCAGCCAATTCGATACCATCAAGTTTCGGGCGATGATTATTCGACATGAGAGTCGCGCCGCCCCAAGCTGCATCGACGTGGAAATGGCATTTCTCTTCAATACAAATCTCAGCGATGGCTTTTAGAGGGTCAATACTGCCTGTTTCTGTTGTACCTGCGACACCAATGACTGCAAATACTTTAATATTCTGCTGTTTAAGCTGAGCGAATTTCGCTTTTAAATCAGCGGGGCATAGGCGATTGTTTTCATCACTTTTAATGGAAATTAGACTCTCTTGTCCGATCCCCAGTGTATCTGCCGCTTTTTTAAGTGAGTAATGACCACGGTCTGAAACCAATATCGCTAGCCCTTCGTAGCCATAGTGCTTCATGGCTTTAAACAGCCCTTCTTTTTCAACGCCTTTAAATTCACCTTGTGCTTTTAGTGCATTGTTACGGGCAACCCAAAGTGCAGTGATATTCGCGATCGTTCCGCCAGAGCAGAATGCGCCAAGCGAGTGGCCAGCACTGTGCATCCAGCGAGAATAGAAGGCTTCATCTTGGCTATAAATAAGGCGGTGAAGCATGCCTAAAACTTGACGTTCTAGTGGCGTGAAAGCTTTAGATGTTTCAATTTTGACTAGATTTTGATTAAGCGCAATCATGATTTTTGACAGCGGCATCAAAAAGTAGGGTAGTGCAGAAGTCATGTGCCCAATGAAGCTAGGTGCGGACGTATGGACAGACTGCGCAACTAAAGTGTCGAGCAAGTGCTGAGTATGATCCGAGACGAATTCTGGTTGTTCCGGAATCACGGGGTTAGAGAAGTCTTTTTCAATATCTCTAAGAGGTTTCTCTTCGGCAACGATATGTTTACGCAAAAATTGATTCAGGTTTCTTGAGAGACCATCCTCGATTTTAGTTAACGTTGAATCTGGCCCTTCTGGTACCGTAAATATGCGAAGTAAACTATCGAAGTTTACATCAACTGTTTTTTGTTCTGATCCCATACCGCTACGTTATTTTTCTAATTTCCATTGCGAACGGCACAATTTAAACGAAAACGGAACTAATGTCCCGTCTTAATTTAGTGTGCATATTTTTCAATTAACACGAGCTGAATTACTCGCAATCCATCTCTTCTAGAGTACTTATGGATTGATTGTATTTTTGCAAAACGCTATCGATTTGTTTTGGGTGACTGAGTAAATCAGCAAAGGCCGAGCGAAGCTCGTAGTTCTTTTCATGAGGTGTGCTTTGACGATCACTAAAGGTGAGCTTTGCTGCTTTCCCTAATTCATCATCACGCTCTGAAAGCTCTTTTACATCGTGTTGTTCTAGTTGTAACCAAGCTTCAACGGACTGTCCTGACGCGATTTTTGAAGTGTCATTTTCTAGATAGTAATGAACAGCCGCTCGGTTTAATTCAAAATGATTTTTACGACCATCTAAGAACCATTGGCTTACTTCTTTTAGTTCTGGATAACGTTCTGACGTTAGGTCAGTAAGATCTTGGTACCAAGTTAGTGATGCATCAATATAAGCGTCGTACTTGTCTGTAAGACACTGAGAGCTAGCAGCAAAGACTGAGCCCGAAGATAATGTTAGTAATGCAGCAATCACAATGCGTTTCATGATAAGTCCTTTAATCGCACTTTTTCGTGCTTATAGTTTTGGCTGTTAATCTTCAGTTTACTGCTACGCAGCTAAAGAAACGAAGAACAGCATAAGTATTGGAACAAGTAGGCTGAGAATAAAGCCACTAACTATGGCAATCGGCACACACCTTACACCACCTGTTGACTGAATAACAGGTAAGGTAAAGTCCATAGCGGTTGCACCAGCATAGCCGATGGAGGTACAGGGTTTTGAACGAATTAACAGTGGAATCATAATCAGAGCTACAAGTTCTCTTAGTAGCTCTAGCATGAAAGAGGCACCACCATAGACAGGACCAAAGGCATCACCCATCAAAATACCAGATAACGAGTACCAACCGAATCCTGATGCCATAGCAAGCGCTTTAAAGAGATCAATATCCAGTATGTAGGAAGCGATCACTCCACCTATTAATGAAGTAATAATAATAACCAAGGCGATGATCATTCCCTGCTTATTGATAAGAATTTGTCGTAATGTCAATCCACTATTTCTTAGTTGGATACCGATGAAAAACAGCAAAAGGAATAAAATCCATTCACTGGCAGTATCTACCCAGTGAAGGCTCATTAATCCCAATAGGCCGACAATGAGCCCGCCACCGACCACTAAAATGAGTTTTGCTGACTCTAGTGCCATGCTAGCCAAAGGTAATTTGGACGTTTTATTATTGGTATGAATTGGAAATAATCGGTCTACAAATGGTAATACTGCCAGATTACATAAGCTGATACAGATAAAGAAGGTTGCAGTGAACTTTATAATTAATTGCAGGTTTTGCCCTAAGTTATCTAGTGCTGCGAGGCTTAGCCCCATTAAAAACAAAATGACGTAAATAAGATATGACGTCATTTTATTAATAACACTGAGAGTATTAGTTTTCGATATGGAAATTAAATACCCCACAAAAAGTGGGGCAAATATAAAGATCATCCCTGAGAACATTAAAAATCCTATTGTTGTTCTTAGTACTTTTTAAGTGAGCTATTTCTGCGTAAGAGTCTATTTTACGCAGAAATTGTGTTACATGAAAATGGTATTAGTTCATAAATAGTTGGATGTTATAAGCCACTTGCATTGATTACTTCACTTATTTGTATATTAAAGTCGAATTCACTCAAATTCGTTAATTTATACAAAACATCTGCACCAGTGGTGTCGAATTCAACGAAATGGTCTTCAATAGCTTCATCTTGGCGTCTAAACAATAGGATATGATTAGCGATTCTAGCAATATCTAGATAACTCAAAGGTATCTCAACGTCTTGGGTATGCTTTTCGTTAGTTGCAACGCTGATAAAATCAAGGTCAAACCCCCAACTAGTTAGCACCAGTCGACTAGACGCGGAGCACTGTGAGTCAAAAATCTGCAGCGCAATCTGAAGGTCAAGGTAGTTCCCATTTTCTAAATACTGATGGTATTCGTTGACCATGCAAAATAGGCCGATATCGGCAATCAATCCCGATAAAAGCGCTTTTTCGATTTCCAGATACTTATACGTTTTCGGTTGTTCCTCTTTAAAGGCTTTAGCCACCATTACCATAGTAGCGGCAAGCTCTCTAGAGGTTGCTGCGCTTTTTATAAGAACGCGATTGCACTCTTTGCTCAGACTTACAGTATGTTTCAACTGTTCAATAGCTTGTGCAGTCACAATATCACGCACGCGCAGGATACCTAAACGGGAGACTGCAGTGAAAAGATCAGTGCATGTAATATTGCGTCTGTTAAAAATAACAGAGTTTGCTACTCGGATAACAATAGCAGCAAGTCCAGGGTCTTCAAGAAGGCAGTCAGCAATGTCGATAATTTCTGTCGTTTCTTTCGTGCAAAGAGATTGAATGCGTAAAACGACTTCTGAAATAGGTGGCAAGGTTATTTTGCCGGTACTCACCGAATGAGCAATAAGTTCGGAAAATTCGCTCTCAATACTTTGAAGGAGCGCCTCCTTATTGTCAGGGAGCCAATAGAAAGATAAATGATTCATAGCCGGTCACCAAAGGAATACTGCTTACAGTGTAACTAATAGCTCTGTAGATTAGCAACAACTTACATACTTAGAGTGTCCGTATATCAGTATTGATATAATTGTTATAGTTTTCCGTAGCAATAACAAAGTCTATTTGTGATTCTGGTCTCATAAATATTGTTTTCTTGATTAATTGATGTGAAGTTTGAACAGACTTATTTTTCGTCGTTAACTATCATTTGTTTACTAACTGAGACGAACTCAATATCAACTATAATACACGTCTCGGAGTTTTATATTTTTCGCTAAAACAGCTGCTATCTGGTGATCACAAATAATCGGGGTAACATGATTAGAAGGATCAATGGATATGACAGAACAACTATTTATGGACTATGTGGGTGCCTTTGGAACTTTTCAGAAGCGTTCAATGTTTGGTGGTATAGGCTTATTTAAAAAAGAGGCAATGTTTGCTCTACTCAGCGGTGAGAAGATCTTTATCCGCGGTGGAGAACAATTGGATTCAAGATTAAATGAATTGGGTTGTGAAAAATATCGTCACGTGAAAAAACAAACCACAGCAACAGTTAATTATTACGATATAACTCATATATTTAGGCAGCAAGATACCGCTCTATACGAGATCGTAAGAGACTCTATTAAGCTATCTGTGGATCAGCGCCAATTTCAAAAGTCTTCCGCGAGTAAACGCTTGCGCGACCTACCCAATATGCAGTTAACTCTTGAGCGTATGGTCAAAAAAGCGGGCATAGACGATGTCGATACTTTTATGCAGTTGGGCGCACCAGCCGTTTACTCAAAGGTTCGCAATGCTTACGGAACGGATGTGGACGTTAAATTATTATGGAAGTTTGCAGGTGCAGTCGAAGGCATTCACTGGAAACTGATACAAGAACCACGTAAACGCCAGTTATTGGCTAGTTGTCACTAGTTAATTCGCATCAGACTCAAAGAAAAGCCGCTCAATATGTGAGCGGCTTTCTTGTATGTACTGTGCCCCTTCAGAATGTTTAATTAACATCTAGGGGGGCGGTAGACAAAGCTTTGATTAGAACTTAAATCTTGCTGTCATCATCGCTTGTTCACCGTACGTATCATTGATACGTAGTTCTGCACCAACAGAGAATAGTTCTGTAGAGTGGAAACGAATGTGCGCAGAGCCGATCCAATCTTCTTTTTTATCAATTGAAACGTAACCACCTTTAGCGCCGACTTCCAACTGTGGACCAAGCCATTGACGAATACCTAGATTAACTTCGATGCCGGTTTCAGTGCTTCCTAGATCTTGAATACGAAAAAGCATTTCACCAGTGAAATCAGCCCAATTATTAACTGGTGCGTGAAAGCCAAAACCAGTTGCAGCGTCGTAGTCACCTTCAAACTCTGAATCGATGCGTCCGATAAAGTGTGCGTTAGGGTGGATAGTCTTGCTGATAGCACCACCAAATGTCACTGGGCTTGCACCAATACGGGCCTCAAAGTAGTCGTAACTGAAGTTACTCATAACTGATGGGCTATTTGGATCAGTCTCTGCAAATGCCTGACCCGACGCGAGCAATAAAGCTGTAGCAATGATTGTTTTACGCATAATAACGATGAACCTATTCCTAGTTATTTCCGTTGTCCTAAGCAGTGGAACCGCTATGACTCTGATTTATCACGACATGATAATGCATCCGTGCTCGTTGGCACCAATAAAAATGTCATTCTTTTGTCGTATTTGCAAAAAATACGCAATTTTAGTGCCTAAATATGTCTAGGGTAAGATAAAACAGCATTAGTCTCCAAAGTTGATTCTGTTTTTTGCGATCGCGTTGAAGATTTTTTCTGTGTCTAACACTGTTGCCCAGGGCATAAGATCTTTTTCATTCTCGATCATGAATTGTGTTAATTGTTCGACTATTGCGGCTCTTAGTTCATCACCTTTCCAAGGTTTCGCAATAAAATAGTCAAGACTTGCATGATTTACCGCTTCAACGGTGTCATTGAGACCTGCTTGTCCGGTCAGTAGTAACTTTTTACTTGTACTAGTCTCTTTATCTTGGCTTAACTCGATAAGGAAGCTGATACCCGTTTGTTCGGGCATAATATGGTCACATAAGATGAGAGCCAGCTTAATATGATCATTGGCACTGTCTGAGATAATACCTTTAGCTTCAGCAACCGATTCAGCCGCTTCCACAATGAAATGCTCTTCAAAGCAGTCTAGATCTTGAATAACACCATCGAGAACGTCACGCTCATCATCAACACATAAGATAAGATATTTGTTCATAATTACTCCTTGCCGTTAAATTTAGATGATTAAATAGGCAGCCAGATATTCATTCTTGTGAATTCGTTAGTGGCTGATTCGACTTCGATCTTTCCGCTATGCTGGTGGATGATCTGTTGGCAGACAGACAGACCAATACCGAGACCAAAATTGCCTTCTTTCTTGGTCGTAAAATTAAGGGTGAAGATTTGCTCTTTTAGCGCGGGAGATATGCCACTGCCGTTGTCTTCAAAACAGAGTAATACGCCGGGTTTGTTACCCATCGTCTTTAATGTCGTTTGAATTTTTAGTTGCCCGTGAGTGGGGAGAGCATCAATTGCATTGGATATTAGGTTTGTCCAAACTTGTTGTAGCGCAATAGGTTGGCATCTAATCTTTGGTAACTCACAATACTCTTTAATGACAGTGTGGTGCTTTAGCCTATTTTCAAATATGACTAAGGTATCTTCTATACCTTCATAGACATTAGCTTGATGGAAAACTTCGTCATCAGGGCGTGCATATCCCTTTAAACTCTTGACCATATCTGCGATTCGTTGGGCGCAAACATTAATAGATCGTAGGGTACTGCCTGTTGAATGATAGACATCGTATTCATTAACCAGTTGAAGTGCTTTTTCAGGATCTTGCTTGGCAATTTGTTTGAGTTGTTCATCACTTTCTAAACGAAGCTTGACCAGTTTTTTAGCCAGCAATCGGTGCTTTATTTCCGCTTCTACCAACTTAGACTTTGCTCTTTCCTCTGAGGTAGAAGCAGGAGAAGAGAGAAGGGCATGTTCTAGAATGGCTTGACCAGTCGTATTACTTTGGTTTGTTGCTTCTAGTTCAATCAGTGTTTTTAACTTATCAGTGAGGGTTTCAGTACCTCGGAGTATTGCAGCTACTGGATTATTTAACTCGTGAGCAACCCCCGCAACGAGCTGACCTAACATTGCCATTTTCTCTTTTTCAATCAGTTGTTGATGGGCAGACTCGAGCGACTCTAACGTCTTTTGTAGCTTAAGTTTGGTATTGATACTGCGCTGTAATCGGCGATTGAAATGGCGAAGCAATAGATTAGTAAAGAGCGGTAGTAATTGAGTATTGGAGTGCATGACTTTGGTAAAGATATCCCTGTCGAGCTTAATCACCTTTGTTTGAGTTAACGTGAGAGCGGTAGAAAATGAAAGCTCACCAGTAACAAATGACATACCACCAATGATATTCCCTTTTTCATGACGAACCACTTCACGCTGTTGCCCAAGCTCATCCTTTTTATACAGCGCTACCTTTCCCTCGGTAATAAACCATAGAAAGCGGTTTTCCTCACCTTCTTTGGTTAATAGGTGATCGGCCGAGTAAGTTCGGCAAGCTAGGGTCTCGTCTTCTTGGGCAAAGAACTGGTTTAAAGCCGAGATCACTTGTTCTGCGAGCTCAGAATCAGAAAGACTATGGTGCTCGGAAATAAAGCCTTCCTGATAGCTTTTCATCTTGGCATCAATGTGTGCTCTAAGCAGATGTTGCTGATCCAAGATGAGGCTGTATGAAAGTAAGTTATCTCTATCTTGTTCTATTACAAACGTAGTCAGTTCTTTTTTTACAGTTTTATAGACAAGGTTATCTTGCACAGGTTTTGTTAAGCAGTGATCGAGGCGTCCTTCATTTACCGCGGATAAGATGGCCTGAATATCTTGTCCGCAACTAAGTAATATTTTCCTAGCTGTTTTTGTATGTGCAGATTTATCTAATTGAATTAAAAATTCTGCTCCGTTAAAGTGCGAATGATGACTGGCAATAACAAGGGCGACGGTTTGTCCTTGTTGTTTACAAAAATCTAAAGTGCAATGTGCTTCTTCTATGCTTTCAGCAGTATGGATATCAAAGCGTGTAGAAAAGTGGCTTAGCTCAGTTCGTAACTGCTCTACGCTTATTGGATTGTTATCAAGGTACAGTAGAGCAAATGTGTTCACTAATTTCTCTCGGACAAACGGATCTGAGAAAACTGTATCAATTATCAATAAAGCGTAATGGGAGCTAGGTTTTAGAAATTTGCTCTTATTAAAAATAAAAGCAATACTCTGATTTAACTCAAACTTTTTTCTGTATGGAATTGGTCAAAATAATAGTGGAATATCAAACATTATGATGCAACTGAAAAAGATAGGCGCTATTGGCGGTGCTGTATTACTTACATTGTGCTGGCCTTTAGCGGTTGGTCAGATAGGACAAAATGTCATTACTGACGGGGTTACTCATTTAGGCAGTGATTTAGTTAGCGCAGAAATTGTTGAATATGATCGTGGTTATTTTAGCTCAAGCATAAAAACGCGATACGTTTTACAGGATCCTGATCTGATTGCTCAATTTCAAGCGGATGATTTGCCGACAGAGTTTGTCATTTCTAGTGCCGTTACTCATGGCTTGTTTAGCTTGAGTGCACACTCTTCTTTAGATAATAGTGAATTTCCACTGACCATTGACACAATCACGCAACTTAATGGCAATACGGATTACTCTGTTAACTTAGCGAGTTGGTATTACCAAACTCAAACGGGTGAAGAACTCGCTATCTCTATTTCTCCTTCCAGCATCAAAGGAGATATTTCAGTTCTTGGTCAACTGACTTACCAATTGGATATGCCATCGATAGAGTTAGATTTCTCTACTGGAGAAAAGATCGTATTTTCGGGTATCGAAGGCGAAGGTGAAGGTAAGCAAGAAAATGGCTTTTGGCTAGGTGAGCAGTCGGTGTCAATTGAGCGTTTTACCATTTCAGACCTACAAGCATCTCAAACTGCCTTTGAAATCGAGAAAGGCCAATATCTGTTTAGCTCTGGGATTAATACCGAGCAAAGCCGATTAAACAGTAACCATAAAGTGAGCATGGGTTCTATGTTTACCCCAGACGGCTCTATAGAAGAGTTCAGTATGGACTTTTCGATGGGTGACATTGATAGCATGGCCTTTGAAAGTTTAATGTCGATGTATCAAAATAACCCAATCATGACAGAGGCGGAAATAGCACAAGCGATTCCTTATGTAGAGTCGCTATTCTCGAAAGGTTTTTACTTGGCGATGAATAAGATGTCGCTTAAAGTCGGTCAAGGTGAATTTGAGTCGAAATGGAAGCTAAGTGTTCCAGAAGGTACTGATGATGTTTCGCAAGATCCGACCAAAATATTGCCTGCGTTAACCGGTGAGCTGAATACTTACTTCTCTAACCAATTGGTCACTGATTTTCCGTTTATTAAGCAGGGAATCGATGAAGCAATCGTGATGGAGATTATTGAGCAAACAGAACAAGGCTATGAAATTAAAGCCGAGTTAAAAAATGCGAATATTATCTTTTCAAGTGGGCAAGAAATTCCGCTCATGGCCTTGCTGTTACCGATGCTCATGCAATAAAGAATTAAATCGGTATTAAACTAGCCAAAAATAGCATTTCAAAAACAAAAGAGCTCCTAGGGGCTCTTTTGTTGCTTTTTATCCTCAAAAAAACGTGCTATTAATCACAGTCAGAAGATGAAATTATTTTATTAGGAGCAAGGAAACGCATGCAGCCCACGACGGATAATGTATTTAATTTTAGTGCTGGCCCAGCTGGCCTACCTAAAGCCGTGATGGAACAGGCTCAAGCCGAATTTATCAATTGGAATAATCTAGGTACGTCAGTGATGGAGATTAGCCATCGCAGTAAATCTTTTATTAAAGTCGCAGAAGACGCTGAACAGGATCTTAGAGACCTACTGAACATTCCTTCGAACTATAAAGTTCTGTTTTGCCAGGGTGGTGCTCGAGCACAATTTGCAGCTGTTCCAATGAATTTATTAGGCTCAAAAACCAAGGCAACCTATATCGATGCAGGTTACTGGGCTGAAAGCGCGATTGTTGAAGCGGGTCGCTATTGTGAGACCGACGTCTTTAACGCTAAAACGACACTTGATAATAAAGCTGCTGTCATTGCGGCAAAAGAGTGGGCGATCGATGAAGCGTCTGCCTATGTGCACTTTTGTCCAAATGAGACAATCGATGGTGTTGAGATAAACGATCTTCCAGATACGGATCTGCCTATAGTCGCTGATATGTCATCAACCATTCTTTCACGTGAGATTGATGTTTCCAAATATGGCGTTATCTATGCGGGTGCTCAGAAAAACATTGGTCCTGCAGGTATCTGTATTGCTATCGTTCGGAATGATTTGTTGGAGTTAGCGACCGATGTACTGCCAAGCATATTGAATTACAAAGTGTTAGCTGAAAAAGAATCGATGTTCAATACACCTCCGACATTTGCATGGTACCTATCTGGCTTGGTGTTTAAATGGTTAAAAGCACAAGGTGGTGTCAAAGCGATTGAGCAAGTAAATAAAGAAAAAGCAGCGCTACTTTATGATGCCATCGATCAATCTAGTTTCTATAACAATAACGTTCATCCAAACAATCGTTCGTTGATGAATGTTCCCTTTCAATTGAGTAAGCCTGAATTAGATGGTGAATTTCTAAAGCAAGCTGAGGCTCGTGGTTTGGCCGCTTTGAAAGGACACCGGGCTGTTGGTGGAATGAGAGCATCTATTTATAATGCAATGCCAATTGAAGGTGTCAAAGCACTGGTTCAACTCATGAAAGAGTTCGAAGAGCAATATAGCTAAACGGCGTGTATCAAGTCAGTGATTAATCACTATTGTGGCCAAGCTAGGCGCAAATCGAATGTAAAATCCAAGCCTCAATCACAATTCGTGATTGAGGCTTTTTCGTCTCTGTTCCCTCAAATTCACCGCATCTTGCCAAATATGAACTAGGCTATTTACTAGATTGTAAATAAAGGGAAAATGCGAGTGGGCAGCATTTGTCGAACAATTCAAATGAGTGCTAGCGTACTAATTATATTATTAGTGCTGTTTGGTTTTGCCTGGAATACCTTGTTTGCCACTCTGATGATCGTTGCTCTGATGATCTGGTTTCATCAACGCTACTCTATAGAGAATGCCAGCCGTTCTCATCAAATGGCATTGCGATCCATTCAGCGTGTATTTCTTCCTAAGTTAAATAAACAGCTCGAAATTTCTTATCAAGATTCAAATCAATCCATTACTCAAATCACCACACTGTTTGCTCAGTTAAGTCACCTTGTCAAACAGAGAGATGCGATGACGTCCGAAAATCAAAGTGAAGAGAAACAGCGATTAGAAAAACAGATGAACCAAGCTTACAACGAACTGATCGAGGTACTTCAGCATGGTGATAGAAACTTGCAGAGGCAGGCTGGGGTAAAGGAAGGGCTTGAATTGATCATTGAACAGCTACGCTTATTAGAGCAAGAGGAAAAGAGTTGGGATGAGAGTTGGCTTGTGAGTGAACTTAGCCGAATTACCAGTCGAACAGAGTTGGCTGTAGCAGAAAAGAGCACCCAAAATCCATCTAATGAAGGCATAACCTATTTCTAGTGGGAGAAATTAAGCGATGAAGAAAACAATACTAATTGTTGATGATTCCGAGTCACTACGTCAGGTCGTGAATATTGCCTTAAGTGGAGGAGGTTTTGATGTATTGGAAGCTAAAGATGGAGTGGATGGATTAAGTAAATTAGATGGGTCTCGTGTTCACCTTATTATTAGCGACGTCAATATGCCTAACATGAATGGCATAGATTTCGTCAAAGAGGTCAAAAAATTAGATAAATATAAGTTTACTCCCATCATTATGCTCACCACCGAAAACCAAGAATATTTGAAAGAAGAGAGCAGAAAAGCAGGGGCAAAGGCTTGGATGATTAAGCCGTTTAAACCAGACCAAATGCTGCAAGCGGTATCGAAGTTACTTTCATCGTAGGGGATTTTATGGGGCCAAAAGTGTACGTATTGCCACAAGAGTTAACGATATATGAAGTCAGTGACATTCATAGAGAGCTGCTTGAACTATTTGAATCAGAGCAGCCCGTTCAACTCGATGCCTCTGAAGTTGAAGAACTCGATACAGCGGGTTTTCAGCTTCTAGTGTGGTTTGCTAAGCTTTCTAATCACTATCATGTTACTCCACCACTGAGTGCGCTAAGCAGCGTGGTATCAAATTATATTAAATTACTCAATTTAGAAGAGCATTTACTGTGTTGCTCGCAGAAAGTCGATGATCCACACAAACTAAGTGATGAGCATGAGTGCTGATATTAATGAGGCGCTCACTACTTTCATTTTAGAGGCGGAGGAGCTTCTTAATGAAACAGAGCAACTGCTGTTGGACAATGAGGATAACAGTAGCCAAGAGCGTATGGGTTGGCTGCATGAGGTATTTCGAGCGATACATACGATAAAGGGTAGTGCCGGGCTTTTTGGATTAGAAGAACTGGTTAGCTTTAGCCATATATTGGAATCGTTGCTTGAACGGCTTCGAGGGAAAGAACTCAACATTGATATGCAGATCATGTCATTGATGATTGAGTCTACCGATTTATTAAAGCTGCATATTTCAGGTATTGGTTCAGAATATTCAGACCTTTTAGAATCCAAAACGAGTGCGCTTTCAGAGCAAATACTTAATTACCTTCCTGACTTAAAACATGAAAATAACCCCACAGAAAATACCGTTGAGAATGAGTCTAATACCAAGTCCTACTCAAGTGGCACATGGCATATATCATTTCGTCCTAATGTCAATGTACTCCAAGATGGTTTGGACCCTATTTCCTTTATTCGCTATTTATCAAAACTCGGTGAATTAGAAACAGTTCATGTTATTGATGAACGATTAAGCCAAATGGAAACTTTTGAGCCTGAAAAATGCTATCTAGGCTTTGAAATCCGTTTATTGGCGGCGGTGAACCGACAAGACATTCTCGACGTTTTTGAGTTTATTCTTAATGACGCGACCTTAATTATCATTCCACCAGATAGTCAAATCAGTGCCTACATAGAACTCATCCATCACCTTCCAGAGTCAAAACAAAAATTAGGCGAGATATTAGTACAGGTCGGTGCTTTAAGTCGGGATGAATTAAATCAGGGTCTTAGCATGCAAGAGCTACTGGGTAGTTCACACCCTCCAGCTCCCTTGCTTGGTAGTGTTCTGACCGATAGCCAGCAAATACCATCAGACCTAATTAAAGCGGCAGTAAGCAAACAACACCCAAGTGCAGCAGTCACTAAAACCCTACGAGTAGAGGCTGAAAAGCTTGATCTATTGATCGATCTGGTTGGAGAAATGGTCATTACTGGTGCGAGAACAAACTTACTGGCTCATGAAACCGGTAATGAAATGCTCATTGAGGCGATGGCTCAATTAGAGCGTCTGGTTGAAAGTATTAGAGATAGCTCCTTACAACTTAGAATGGTTCAAATAGGCGATACCTTTAAAAAGTACAAACGTGTGGTTCGAGACATTGCCTCTGAACTGGGTAAAGACGTTGATCTTGTCATCACTGGAGCAGAAACCGAGTTAGACAAAACGTTTGTTGAGAAGCTGAGCGATCCGTTAACTCATCTTATGCGAAACGCCATGGATCATGGTATTGAAAGCAGAGAAGAGAGAATACAAGCTGGCAAATCACCCAAAGGAATGATCCGCCTTAATGCTTACCATGACTCTGGTTCAATCGTCATTGAAGTATCAGATGATGGTCGTGGGCTTAATGAAAGTCACATCATCTCAACGGCCAAAGAAAAAGGGTTAATCAACACCTCTAGTGACCTTGCGTCGCGAGATGTGCAAAGACTCATTTTTGAACCGGGATTTTCAACCAAACAAAAAGTCAGCGATCTTTCTGGTCGTGGTGTGGGCATGGATGTCGTCAAACGAAATATCGAGCTGTTGCGGGGTACTATCGAAATGGATAGCCAAGTCGGTATTGGTTCCCGATTCATCATTCGTCTGCCTTTAACGCTATCTATTATTGATGGGTTTATGTTCCAAGTTGCAGGAAGTAATTATGTGATCCCGTTAGACAATGTCGTGGAGTGTTTAGAGCTTCGAGAGATCACTTCAATAGAAGCCATTACCAACAAGCAGTTTGTTAATTTACGGGATGAAACCTTGCCGTTTATTCGTTTAAGTGAGTGGTTTGGCATTGAATCAGAAACAAAGTTCGAGCAGGAAGCACTGGTGGTTGTACAGTTCGGTTCATTTAGGGCAGGCCTAATAGTGGATGCTTTAAGCGGTGAATATCAAACAGTGGTTAAGCCTCTTGGACCGATATTCGAAGGCCTAAGAGGTGTAAGCGGTGCAACCATATTAGGCAGTGGTGAAGTCGCTATTATTTTAGACATATTCGCATTGATTCAAATTATCTTGAGTCGCAGTGAAACAGATATATCAGAGCGCTTTGTTTAGCACCTTTTACTAGTGCCCTTGTACTAACACTTAGGTTTACTAAACAAAGCCGAGGAGAAAGACATGATTGGAAAACTGTCGATACGCAATAAAATCATTATCGCCATGTGCACCATGGGGCTGTTGCTGTTGATTATTGCCATCTCGGTACAGATAAAAAACCGAACCATTGAATCCTATGCGGTGAGTGTTGGTCAGGATGATATTCCTGCGGCGATTTTGTCGTTGAGTATGCTTGATGAACTTGGTGACATGAATTCAAATGTACTGGAATTCATTACGGGAGAGGCGGAAGAGAAAGAAGATTTTGTCGCCAACTACACTGAATTTGTGACTTTCTTCGAGCAGTTAAAGCAACTCAACTCGGTTGAACCGGTATTAATGCGACAGCTAGACGATTTGTCCAAACGATATTATGGCGACATGGAAACGTTAGTCTTTCATCAGTTTGACCCGAGTTTAGAAATTCATGCTGTAGCACAATATAACCGACTAATCACAGAGTCCTCAGAGCCACTCGAGCGATTGCTAGATGCGTTAAAGGAAGAAGAAGTAGCTGATGCAGGGAGAACGGGAGATTTCCAAGAGGTACTGAATGATGACCTACCTGGGGTTCGATATTATCTCGAGTTGATAGATGAGCAGGGCGATATGATGTCGGCGCTCAACGACTATATGCGAGGTGAAGTCGGTGCGGTAGATGCATTTGAAAAAGAGGCTCGCACTTTTGCCAGTTTCCTTTCTCAAATCAAACCTCTCGAGAGAAAACCGAATGAAATACAAAGCTTAAGCCAGGTAGAACGGATGTATATGGAAATCTACAATGGTGGTAAGGATATTTTTGCGACTTACCGACCAAGAGACAAGCTTGAAGCTGCCACTCAAATCGACAAACTTGAGCACGAAGTCTTTCGAAAACTAGAGACGATTCTTGATCAAATTAGCTCAACAGCAAACGATCGAAGTGCGGAGTCTTTAAGTCACCTAATCGATGCGGCAAGAGAAAGTATATCGCTAATCTGGAGCCTACTAGGGTTAGCGGTAGTCCTAGCATTTGTCATTGCACTGTTTTTGATTAAAGGTATCGTCATACCGATTAAAGCGCTTGCTGAAGCGGCGGAAGATTTACGCTCAGGTGAAGGGGATTTGACGAGAAGGATCCCCGACTTTGGTTCAGATGAAGTGGGCGAAACAGCTCAAAGTTTTAATGGGTTTATCGACAAGCTTCAGAATATTCTACTTGATATCCAAAATTCGGTAGAGTCAATTGCTCATAGCACCAATGAAGTCACTAATACTTCTCAAATGCTCAGCACCACGTCTAGTCAGCTCGCCGCGAGTGTAGAAGAAACCAGTGCATCACTTGACCAAATGAGTTCCTCCATCTCAATGAATACCGATAACTCTAAAGTAACAAATGGTATTGCTACGCAATCTAGCTCTGAAGCCAATGAAGGGGGGCAAGCGGTAAATGATACCGTTGATGCAATGACAGCTATCGCTGAGAAGATTGGCATTATTGAAGATATTGCCTATAAAACGAATTTGTTGGCACTTAACGCTGCAATAGAAGCCGCACGTGCTGGCGAGCATGGCAAAGGCTTTGCTGTGGTCGCTGATGAGGTACGAAAACTGGCAGAACGAAGCCAAATTGCCGCGCAAGAAATCAGTACATTGGCGGATAACAGCGTGAAAGTGGCGCAGCATGCCGGTGACATGCTTAATCGAATGGTGCCAAATATTCAAAAAACAGCCGATTTGGTACAAGAAATTACGGCGGCTTCTACAGAACAAAGCACCAGTGTTGCAGAGATAAATCGAACCGTTTCTAAGCTTGATGAAATTGCACAACAAAATGCGTCTGCTTCAGAAGAGCTCGCGTCAACAGCGGTAATGGTTCAGGAACAAACCAGTGAAATTAGAAAAACAGTCAGCTTTTTCAAACTCACCTCTGAAGGGGATCGATCTTACCGACAAGGGGAGAGACAAAGTTCAGTAAGATCAGAGAAGCACGGAAAAAGAGCTAAACCTGAATCTGGTTATATTCCTTTTAAAGATTAGGAGAGCGTCGTGAGTGAATGCGAAATCAAAACACATCGTCACGATAAGTACTTAGAATTTAAAGTAGGTTCGAGCTTATTTGCCTATCCGATCGCCAAAATTAAGGAGATCATGGAATACCCACAAGTTGAGCCTATAACGGGGGCGCCGAACTACATCAAAGGGGCGATGAACTTACGTGGCGAACTTCTACCTATTTTTGAACTCTCTTTGTGCTTGGGTAAAGAGACCTTACAAGTTGGCCCAAAAACCTGTGTCGTAGTGACAGAGCTAGAGCATCACGGTGAACGTTTTTATATTGGAAATAAAGTCGATTTGGTTACACAAGTTATTGACATAAATGATGATCAACTCGAGCCAGTTCCAGATCTAGCAGGTAACTTAGCTAACCCACTGCTTAAAGGTTTAGCGAAACTTGATTCACGGCTATTAACTATCATCGATGTTGACCAGTTGTTACGCAGTGCTCAATGGGATTGGTTGTCACAACACCAAAACGGGCCGAAAGAAAAGCCAAACATCGAGCCGCAGCAATCAAGTGATCAATCATTGCCAGATACTTTAGGCACAGGAGATTAATTGTGACGGAACTACTCGACTACGAGATCACCGAACAAGGTGGTATGGGGCTTCTGTTTGTCGATATAGGATATGAGGTCTTTGCTATTCCAATCCACTCAGTAAAAGAGGTCATAGAGCTATGCAAAATAACAACCGTTCCGATGTGCTCTGATGTGATTAATGGCGTGATCAATGTTCGAGGGAGTGTCGTTCCAGTTATTAACGCTGCAATTCGATTAGAGCTGGAGCAAAGTCAAAAATACGATAAATTCAGCTGTATAGTGCTGTATGAATACACAGATCAAACAACTCAAGAATTGGTTGTAATTGGGCTCATCGTCAATCGAGTACGTTCTATCGAGATGGTTAACAGCAGCATGAATACAAATAAGCCGGCGTTTGGTTCTCATATTCCTGAGCAATTTGTTATGCGGATGATTCGAGTTCATGGGCAAGTATTTCCGATTCTCGATATGCCGGTTTTGCTTAATAGCCAAGTCATCAATCAAGAGATGTTAAGCCATCAGCAATCACTCCTGCGCTTTAGAGAGTAGCGGAATGGCAAAAGTAATGAGTGACGAGCAGTTTGTTCAAATTCAAAAATTGGTTGAGGCGTATACCGGTATTCACTTGGCTAGCCATAAACGGAGCATGGTCGAAAACCGTCTTCAGGCTCGTCTTGCTACTAATCAATGTGACAGCTTCAATCAATATTTGTCGTCTCTAGCTGATCACAGTGAAGAGGGGGAGTTTTGGCAGTTTATCGACAAAATGACCACTCATGAGACCTCATTTTTCCGTGAAGAGTACCAGTTTGAAGCGCTATGTAGGCTTTTGCCTAGTCTATGTGAAACCAGACAAATTAAAGTTTGGAGCGCGGCATGTTCCACGGGGGAAGAGGCGTATACGCTAGCTATGGTATTGCAAAATGTGGTGGGTTCAGGTCGGTGGTCGCTATTAGGGACTGATATTTCAGAGCTTGCCATTGAACAAGCGAAGCGGTGTCAATATGACTTATCGCTGGCAGAGAAGATACCATCTCATTACCGACGGGCTTATTGTTTAAAAGGCGTAGGCTCGTTTTCTGACCACTTCACGTTAATTAAAGCGTTACGAAATTTCTGTCATTTTCAGTCTCACAATTTATTGCAATCAAAAGGTCATAATCTTTACGATATTATTTTCTTAAGAAATATTTTGATCTACTTTCCGACCGAAACTCAACTACTGATAGTGAACAATATTCTTTCGGCCTTGAAGGTTAGTGGGTTTCTATTTTTAGGACATAGTGAAAATGTTTTACGAGATAACCCAAACGTAGAGTTAATCGACAATTGTATCTACCGAAAGGTGGCCCATGAATAAAGAACCATTCAAAGTCTTTATCGTTGATGACTCGGCGGTAATGAGGCAAGTGCTTGGAGAGGTTGTTGATGCTGACAAAGATCTCACTCTGATTGGTGTTGCACCTGATCCTTTGTTGGCAATGAGAAAAATGGATAAGCAGTGGCCAGACGTTATTCTACTCGACATAGCCATGCCTAAAATGGATGGTATTACATTTTTGAAGCAGATCATGTCAACACATCCAACGCCTACTGTTATTTGTTCCTCTAAAACAGAGGAAAAGCCTAACTTAAGCCTTGAAGCTCTCTCTTCTGGTGCCATTGAAGTGATAAATAAGCCACAGAGCTGCCTTTCTGATTACCTTCACTCGCAAGAGGTTTCTTGTATTTTAAAAGCTTTAAAACACGCTGCAACGGTAAAGGTAAAAGCGTTAACCTACCTAGGGGAAGAGGCGTATAGAGAGAAGCACACTGCGGATGTAGTGCTGCAAGTTACCCATAAAAAAGTGACGTCTGTCGACCGTATTATTGTTCTTGGGGCTTCCACAGGTGGAACTGACGCTGTATCTCGGTTTTTGGCTAAAACTCCAATGGGTAGTCCGCCAATTGTCATTGTTCAGCACATGCCTGCAAAATTTACCAAAGCATTTTCAGAGCGACTCAATCACGAAAATGCTCATCAAGTGATTGAAGCAGAGGATAAAATGGCCCTTCAATCAGGGTTTGTATATATAGCGCCAGGAGGGGTACATCTTATGATCGGCTGTTACTCTGGCCATTATTACCTAGAATTAAAGGATGGGCCGTTGGTTTCAAGGCATAAGCCATCGGTAGATGTTTTATTCCGCTCTGCCGCTCAAGTAGCCGGAGAAAATGCTATAGGCGTGATTTTAACCGGAATGGGTAATGATGGAGCACAAGGAATGATGGAACTGCGTCAAGCCGGTGCAATGACCTTGGCTCAAGATGAAGAAAGTAGCTTAGTGTTTGGCATGCCAAAAGAGGCAATAGCAAAGGGTGGCGTAAAAGGCGTATTTTCCCTTCACGCGTTACCTTATCAAGTTCAAAAGGCGTTGGTGGATAAATGAATTCGTTGAGTGAGCAGTTGTTAGCGTTAAAAATAGCTTACATAGAAATTGATAATGACTTAATGGTTCAGTCCTTATCAGCAGAAGCTAAGTTACTATTTCGAACACAAATTAGCGCTAGTTTGTTTGCTGCTGATATTGGGTTTGTGGACGATCAATACCAACGTGTCGATTTACCTCAATTACTTCGTGAAACGATTACCCTACAGAAGACAAGTGACATTGAAGTGGGCATTAGCTACCCAGATAAAAATGTTGAATGGATCAAACTATCGATAATGTATCACGGTAATTTATGTATGTTGCACGCTGTTGAACAAGGGGAACTCATCACGACGCGTCGACTGAATCGCCAACTTTCGATGCTCGACCCACATACCGGACTTTTATATCGCGAAGCGTTCTTAGCGAAGATTTCGAATGAGTACCATCATGGCTTAGTGTGCTGTGTCCGTATTTGTAATTACCAACGAATAAATGAGATCTGGGGAACCGCGGTTGCAAATCTCGTTTTTATGGAAATATTAGCTCGAGTCACGACTGAAGTAGAAAGCGCAATATGCAGTAAGCATTCAACGGACAGCTTTAATATATTTATCCCCCCGGAAGTCCAGTTTGATGTGGAAAGTTTTTACAGCGTGCTTAATGCACCTTTCCATTTCAATAACCGACATTTCTTCAGTAATGTTGCTTTGGGTTACTACCTTGAAAAAGACGGAGACTCCCATGCTCAAAGTTTAAATAAGGCTGAAATGGCGATATTGGATGTGTTGTCTGAGCGAGTTCGTTTAGCGGAGTTTCAAGAAGATTTAGCCAAACAGATAGAGCATCAAAATAATCTTGAAACTGAGTTTCGAGCAGCGGTGAGTCAAGACAACCTTGAAGATTCATTTTATGTTTTGTTTCAACCAGTTCACGATGCTGTCAGTGAAAAAGTAACCGGTGCTGAGTGTTTAATTCGCTGGACGTTAAATGGAAAAATGGTATCACCTGTCGAGTTTATTCCTATAGCTGAGAAAATTGGAGATATAGGAATTTTGACTCAGTTTAATATTCGTAAGCTGCAAGAACTCATTACCAAGCTAGAAACAAAAGGTGTTGATACAGATACACTTCTGTTTGCCCTTAACATTAGTGTGGTAGAGATATTGGATGTGGATTTTGTCGATAAATTATTGTTCGCCATAGAGCAGGCTAAACTTACCCCTAAAAATATCAAATTGGAGTTAACCGAGTCGGCGTTAATCGACAATTTTAATTATGTAAATCAAGTGTTAGAGCAACTTCAAACCTTTGGATTTAAAGTGTCGATTGATGACTTTGGTACAGGGTTTTCGAGCCTGAGCTACTTATGTCGATTGAGCTTTGACGAGATCAAAATTGATAGAGCCTTTGTTACTCATGTGGTTGATGATGCAAAATTACAAACAGTGTTTAATTCAATCGCGTCACTGGCTACAAACTTAGATAAACCTGTTGTTGCTGAAGGGGTAGAAACAATGGAGCAGTTAATTTACGCCAAAGAGAAAAATATTCAATTTATTCAAGGTTACTACTTTAGTAAACCTCTAGAAGGAAAGGCGTTCATTGATTACGTTGTGGACAAAAGTAGCGATTGAGAATGTTAGGCAATAAAAACCTAGCAATAAAAAGAGAACATAACCCTAGTCTCTTCTGTCCAATTCGCTTGTTTCAAATACAACAATGGCCAGCACTAGCTAGCCATTGTTATTAGGGTCTAAAATACGACTAAGTTTAACGTCTTTTAGGCGGTCTATTCCCACCATTATTACGGTTATCACCTTGACCAGATTTCCCACTTCCGTTTGGTTTTCCACCGCGGTTTGGCTTTTGTCCCTGCCCAGAACCTTGCTTACCTGAGCCTGCTTTTCCTGCGCCTTGGTTATTGGAATTACGGCCTTTATTGCCATTACCCTCATCCGGCGTTGAGCGGTTAGGGCCAAATCCAGGTTGGTTTTTGGTATGTTTAGTCGCGAATCGATTCGCGCCATGACGCCCTGACTTTCGACGTTGGGCAGGGGTACGTGCATCCAAATCTTCTTCCGGAACTAAGCAGTTAGGTTTATCACCAATAAGGTGCTTTTTACCCATATTGATTAGCGCTTCACGAATGATCTTCCAGTTGTCTGGATCGTGGTAACGAAGTAGTGCTTTGTGCAGACGACGCTGGCGATCACCCTTAGGAACGGGGACATCTTCACGCTTTTTGTATTTAACGCGCTTCAGAGGGTTCGTCTCTGAATAGTACATAGATGTTGCGTTACACATCGGAGATGGGTAGAAGTTCTGAACTTGGTCACACTCGTAATTGTGTTTTTTCAGCCACATCGCTAGGTTAAGCATGTCTTCATCTTCTGTGCCCGGGTGAGCGGAGATAAAGTAAGGGATCAAGTATTGTTTTTTACCTGCTTCAGCGCTGTACTTCTCGAACATCTCTTTAAAACGATCGTAAGTACCCATGCCCGGCTTCATCATAAGGTCCAGAGGGCCTTTTTCAGTATGCTCAGGAGCTATTTTTAGATATCCACCTACGTGGTGGGTTACAAGCTCACGAACATACTCAGGTGATTCAATGGCTAAGTCGTAACGAACACCAGATGCGATCATGATCTTCTTCACACCCGGAACCTTTCTCGCTTCGCGATAGAGATCGATGGTGTGCTGGTGGTCAGTATTTAGCTTTTCACAGATTTTTGGGAAAACACATGAAGGACGACGACAGTTAATTTCCGCTTTAGGGTCTGAACAACCTAAGCGGTACATGTTAGCTGTAGGGCCACCCAAATCTGAGATGGTACCAGTAAAGCCTGGTACTTTTTCTTTGATGTCTTCGATCTCTTCAATGATCGATTCTTTTGAACGGTTTTGTATGATTCTTCCTTCGTGCTCGGTAATCGAACAGAAAGAGCAACCACCAAAACAGCCACGCATGATATTCACCGAAGTTTTGATCATGTCATAAGCAGGGATTTTTGCTTTTCCATACATCGGGTGAGGGACACGCTTGTATGAAAGCCCAAATACGTAATCCATCTCTTCTGTCGCAAGAGGAATAGGGGCTTGGTTAACCCACAATTCACGATCGCCATGGCGCTGAATTAATGCGCGGCCTGAGTATGGGTTTGTTTCTAGATGAAGAATACGGCTAGCATGTGCGTACAAAATACGATCGTTATTTAGCTTTTCAAAAGCAGGAATGCGAACCGCTGTTGTTTTAGAATCATGACGCGAAGGGCGAACGGTTATTGGTTGCGCTTTTGGTTCTTCGTCTTTCTTGGTATCACATTGCGTTTCTATTGCGTACGGGTTAACCGGAACATAAGCTTTGTTCGGCTTTTCAATACGCGAAGAGTCGATGATTTTGAAATGCTCAGGTGCGGCTGGCAAGCTAACCGCTGTTCCACGAACGTTCGTTAAATCGGAAATCTCTTCGCCATCGGCAAGGCGGTGTGCAACTTCGACTAGAGCACGCTCTGCGTTACCAAATAATAGTATGTCTGCTTTTGCATCGAATAATACAGAGCGACGAACTTTGTCTGACCAATAATCATAATGTGCGACGCGACGTAGGCTGGCTTCAATACCACCAAGAACAATCGGGGTGCCTTTGTAGGCTTCGCGACAACGTTGAGAATAAACTAATGTTGCGCGATCAGGTCGTTTTCCGCCTTCATTGTTTGGTGTATAAGCGTCATCGTGTCTGAGTTTGCGATCAGATGTGTAGCGGTTGATCATCGAATCCATGTTACCTGCGGTAATGCCAAAAAATAAGTTTGGCTTACCTAGTTCCATGAAGGCGTTTTTGTTGTTCCATTCAGGCTGGGCAATGATGCCAACGCGGAAACCTTGAGCTTCAAGTAAACGGCCAATGATCGCCATACCAAAGCTAGGGTGGTCGACATACGCATCTCCGGTAACGATGATGATGTCACAGCTATCCCAACCAAGTTCATCCATCTCTTTTCTACTGGTCGGTAGAAAAGGAGCGGTTCCAAAACACTCTGCCCAGTATTTTTTATGTTCAAAGATTGGTGTGATTTTGCTGTGCATATTTTAACCTCTAGAAATGCGAGGGCAGATTATAGCGACTTGTTGAGTGAGTAGCTAGTTTAGTCGAAATCAAGCGAATATTTTAAGCACAATTGATCAAAATCTTTTCAATTTAACCTCAATACAATCACGGTTATCAACTATATTCATATGTAGAGAGAAATAACGCTGAATAGAAAATATAGGTCAATACTATATCGATAAGGCTAGACGTTAACGGCTATGGAGAGGCTAATTATGGTAACTGAGAATACTGCGTTAGACAGTAAATCACTTGGGGTCGGTGTACATGATAGCGATATTATATTCAACTCCTCGGTCGCTTATGAGTGGCATTTAAATTTAGATAAACGCGAGTTTGATTTTGATAGAGAGATGATTGAAGGTTTGCTTCAGTGTCCAGGCTTGATTCATTCGATGGATGACATTTTAGATTACATGCCAGCCCCCCAACAGAATGACATGAAAAGTGCTCTTGTAAGAGTGCTGCAAACTGGGAAAAGTGAATACCTTAATTGCACTTTAATGCCGAAAGGGGGCGGGTTGGTTCAGGTTGAAGTGTATATGGAGAAGCCAGAGCATAATGCCATTAGCGGAACCTTTCGCCCTTTAATTGGTTTGTCGTCAATGAGTGATCTCTGTGAGATATTTCAGGCAATGTTTGAGAATAAACACCATGGCATCATTGTGACAGACAGTGATACTCGCATATTAACGTGCAACAGCTATTTCGAACAGTTAAAAGGTTTTGATAGAAATGAAATGCTTGGGTTGAGAACGAATATTTTCAATGCTGGTAAACACTCTGATGAGTTCTATCAAGAGATGTGGCGTAAGATCGGTGAGGAAGGGCATTGGACAGGGAATATATTAAGTCGCCATGCCTCAGGCTCGATCAATCCTCAAGAGTTGACGATTCAGAAAATAAATCTAAGTAATGGCAAAGTTTATTATCTTGGTATGGCGGTCGATCTGTCAAATCAGCTATTTCGTATCGCTGATAAAGGGCTAGGGGGCGTTGAACTCTTAACTCAGTTGCCAACTAAAGAAAAATTTACCGAGCTACTGGAAGAACTTTGCTGTTCAAATACCGTCGAGAGTAAAAAAATAGTCATTGCGCTACAACCTGACTTCTCTGAAATGAGTCTATTAGAATATCGCCAAGCTTTCTCTGATACCTTATCTCGAAGTCGTTACAGCAGCTTAGCGGGCTATCTCTCTAGTGGCGTATTTATTGTGTGTGTTGAAAGTGTCTCTCAAAATAAAATTAGTACTCAACGGGCATTGATGAAGTCTATTCGCCTCTTTTTCCAAGAAGTGAAATCAGAAGCAGGGAAACAGATACATAATAGTGTAGTCAATGGGCGTATCGGAGTGTCTATCATTGGTTACGACACTGATATTCCAAAGCGCTCTATAGCACACTCTATGCAAGCGATGATGGAGAGCCAGAAAAATGGGCAAACCAGTATCAGCTTCTATCACAGTAAAACACACCAAGAATTGGAACGAAAAAAACAGCTTGAAGTTATCGTCAGAGAGGCGATAGAAAACCAGCACCTTAGCGTTCACTATCAACCAATTATTAATGTTGCCACATGGCAAATTTCAAAATTTGAAGCACTTTGTCGATTTACTCCCGTTGATACCATTGATTTTACCACTCAAGAAATGGTTAATCTGGCGGAAGACTTGGAGCTGATCCCTCAGCTCGATACCGCCGTTGGTATCATCGCATTAGGCGATTTGGCCAGCATCAGAGCGATATGTGGGGAAGGGATTGGACTAACGATAAATCGTTCTTTGAATACTCCTTTGGGAACCGAACACGTGCTTCAGGAAACGTCAGACATGTTAGAGCAGTACGCTGACAGTTTTGAGTCGATCACTATTGAGTTAACTGAAAGTGCATATTTTGAAAGCAGTGCGAAACAAGGTGAAGCGTTGCAACGCATACGAGATAAAGGGGTAGGCATCGCTATTGATGATTTTGGTACCGGCTATTCATCATTTAGTTATCTACGTGACCGACATTTCGACACATTGAAAATTGACCGAGATTTCGTTCAAAATATTAAAAAAGGTTCTCACCAGTACCATATCGTTAAAATGATCACCGACCTTTCACATACGTTAGGCATTAAAGTGATCGCAGAAGGGGTCGAAACAATCAATGAGCTTAATGTACTCAAAGCTATTGGGATTGATTTTATGCAGGGATACCTATTTTCAAAACCCGTAGGAATTGAAAATATAGCGAAAACATTAGATTACAGAATGACGTTAGCAAAAGAGCTGGAAGAGTTTAAAAAAATGAAGGAGGCGAATACGCTTGTCGTCCTAGCATCGCAGTCTCTTGCCATGCTGGAGCCTAATATGCCACTGTCATCAGTCAATGACATCATTGGGACTAACTCAACTCTAACGTTCCCGATTGTTATCAATAAAAAATGTGTGGGTGTCGTCTCTAGGTCGGAAGTTAACCTCCACATGACTCCACAGATGGGTACCGACTTGGAAAGCAATAAAGAAGCGGCGATTTGGCGACGGCCCGTTAATCAATTAATGCGGACTGAATTTTCCAAATTGGATTACTGTTTATCATTAACAGAGTTGGATCGACTGTTGGAAGAAAAAACACCTTTTCCTTGGGTTTTAGTCGATGAGCTAGGTGGCTATAAAGGGATTGTTGAAGCCGAAGCAGTCATGAACTATTTATTACAAATATAGTTAACTAATATAACTGTCAGTTACTGATTTTTGTCCTACGGTTAATAGTATCCATATCCCAAATATAGGTGCTAATGTGGCTCAATCACTGGTTGATGATCTTTCTTCATTGATAACCCATAGCCAATTACCGCATGTTGATTGGCTATGGCATATTAATGAACAAACGTTTGAAGTCGACCGAGAGCAGTGTGAAAAAGTGTTCGCTTCTCGTTTGCCACCATTGACTCGAAATGGCTTGCTGTCGTGCTTAAGCTTTGAAGATCAAGAGAACCTATTTAAAAAGATTTCCCGTAGTTGTCGTCACCATTCGTCACAAAAATACGCTTGCAGCTTCTCATTAGACAAAGGGAAAGTTTGCTATGCGGAGTTTCAAATATTTCCAAGCAGTGGAAAAACCGTAGAAGGAAAACTGTATCCATTGCTTTCAATCCCTTCAACAGGGCAAACGTTCGCCTCACTATTTAAACAGATCTTAGATAATCCACACCATGGCATTGTGATTACTGACAGTGAGCGTAGCGTCTTATTGGTTAATGAGTATTTTGAACAACACACAGGGTATTCAAATCTTCACTTAGTAGGAAAATCAATAAACAGCATTAACTCTGCCAAACACAGTGAGAAGTTTTACCACTTTTTGTGGAAAGAGGTCACTGAAAAAGGGTACTGGAGTGGGGTGATACTCATTCAAACGGCAGAAGGTCAAATTATCCCCCAAGAGTTAACGATTCAAAAGATTGTGATTCGTGAACGTGTGTTTTATTTGGAGTGGTTCGTAGATCTATCAACCCATTTGTATCGAGTTGCCGATATAGAACATGGTGGTGTTGAGCTGCTAACACAACTTCCAACTGAATCTCAGTTTATCAAACGTGTTGCGAATCATTGGATGGATTGTGGTGAAGAAAAAATAGTGATGGCATTAGCGTTCGTGCCAAACTTTGCGAGTGGTGACGAGTTTGAAATGAAGTCTCGTTTGTCTGAGGAACTAGACAAAAACCGCCAAAGTTTCTTAGTCGGGTATTTGGGTAACAACCATTTCGTTGCGGCTTTGGAGTGTGAAAAGGTAGCAGGGCCTAGTCAGGTGCGTTTGATTCATCAGACGATACGACAGTTCTTTAGTTCATTAAATCAAAGTGCAGGTAAAGATATTCATGAGGCGATCGTTCAAGGGAAAGTCGGCGTCTCTGTTTTAGGCCATGATACGTATAATCCTAAGCTACTTGTGCCACATGCCATTCAAGCCATGTTAGAGCGAAGTTCACAAGCGAAAGGGATGATCACCTTCTATCACGGAGCTATCCATCGGGAAGTGCTACGTAGAAAAGAGCGGGAAGATCTCTTAATCAGTTCAATTAAACAAAAACGTATTGAAGTGTTCTATCAACCGATTGTTGATACCCATACTTGGGACGTCGTTAAATTTGAAGCGTTATGCCGCTTCCGAGATGAAAAAGGGCAATTAGAGAATACACAAGATATGGTTGCTATAGCTGAAGATATGGGGCTTGTCTCGGATTTAGATTGGTGTGTTGGCACACGGGCTCTGCAAGATTTAGTTGATATCCAACAACGATTTGGCCCAAATATTGGCTTAACCATCAATCGCTCACTCAATACACAACTTGGCGCTGAAGCTGTTTTAAAAAGCGCTGAAGTAATGATTGAAGACTACGCGAAAACACCAAATCTTATTACCATTGAATTAACAGAAAGTGCTTATTTCGATAGTGAATCTAGCCAATCGTCTTTAATTAAAAATATTCGTCAGCACGGTGTGAGCGTTGCCATTGATGATTTTGGAACGGGATACTCTTCATTTACTTACTTAAGTGATTGTAACTTTGATCTGCTCAAGATTGATAGAGAGTTTGTAATAGATATAAAAGTGGGGTCTCACAAATATCATATCGTTAAAATGATCACAGAGCTTTCCCATACGCTCGACGTAAAAGTGGTCGCGGAAGGAGTAGAAACAAGACAAGAGCTAGAAGTATTGTGTGGCATCGGCATTGACTATATACAAGGCTATTTCTTTTCAAAACCACTCCCGCTCAATGAGCTTCATGAAGCGTGGAGTTATCAAAGTCAATTGGAAGACTTCCTTAGCCGAAAATCGAGCGTGCGTGGTGTTGGAATATTAAGTTTATCTCAACTGCATGTACCGACGTTACAGCCCCAAGATACGATCAAAAAGGCCAAAGAGTTCTTTGACTCTCATCGCTTGAATCTAGACGTTTTACCTATTGTGGACGGTGAAACTTGTATTGGCTTGGTTGATAGAGAAAATCTGAATTATTATCTATCGCCAACGTTGGGTACAAAAATAGAAACTACCAAAGACTTAGCTATTTGGAATAAACCTTTAAACCAAGTTATGCGAACAGATATAATCCGGGTTCCCTATGCGACAAAAGTGTCTGACATAGCCTTACTATTAGCACAAGGTGCGCAACCACCATGGGTGATCACTGGTGAGATGGGGGCATATCTTGGCGTTATAACACATCAAGACCTTCTCAAATATTTTGCTGCAATGTAACGTCACTTAGCGTTGTTAAAGTAGAGTTAATTAAAGCAAGTCTGCTATTATCCCCACCATACATATATGTTGTTCAATTTTAATAGCGGATATTATGGTACATCATCTACTTTCTCTCTTTCCTGCCATGCTCTTGGGCGCGCAGTTAGTATTAACCATCATTTTAGTTAAAGCTGATATTTGCCCCGGGCAGCGTGGCCGTATCCATAAAACATTACCTGTAATTGGCGTACTATGGTTAGCCGTTGCTTCACTGCAAATTGAAGTATTTATGGTGGTATTTGCGATTTTCTATTTTTACTCGCAAGTTCAAACAGGGAAAACACGTAATGCAGGTCCTATTTGGTTGTTGTATCTCGCCAACGGTTTGGCTCTCTCATTTGTTGGGATTCAAGTTAGCCAACAAGCAGAACTTTCACAGTCTATTGCTTATTTCGTGTTGATTTTTTTGTTAGGTGCAAGTTTTTCTCATCTATTGCTTACGGTTGCGCGCACGCGTTTACAAGCTTTTCATAAAGTATTACCTGTGGCTGGAGTTATAGCGGCTATGGCATTCGTTGTTTGTTCATTGGTTACAATTTATGGGCTAGATGAATCTCAACTTACAATGATACTGAGCCCCCTCGTGGCTCTATTTGTACTGTTGCTTTTTGGTGTCGCCGTATCATGTTGGCACCTATTGACGGATAAAGAGGTGAATAAAGCGCAGTTAACTGTGAGTCTTTTACTGCTCTTAAGTGCGAGTACAGTTTCGTCAGGATTAGTGACAGTTTAGAGCTTAATCACGTCATATTTGGAAAATAGCAGCTACGCTTTTAGAGTCTGTTGAGTTTAGAACTAGAGGAGCGTAGTGATGGATCTTAGCAATGTATCCCGTTTTGATAGCGTCATTCTTCTTGGTATCGTTAATGAAAAATTACGCATAGAGTGCGATAGCTTTGAAGAGCTAGTGAGCATGTATGAAATGGATGTAGAAAACTTGGTTGGGAAGTTGGATGTGTTGGGCTATCAATACGATCCATTAACTAACCAGTTTAAAGCGTACGAACGTTAAATTGGTCCATAACGAATTCATACGCTTTTGATCGGCTCAGGTAGTAGTCGGCAGTAAATACTAGCCTAATTCTTGTTATCATTTTTTCGGTTAATAACGATTAAGCCATCTTGATTCCGTCAAGGTGGCTTTTACATTGTAGTCTGGCCGTTGAAAAGAACGCTTGTAGATAGCGTTTATCTTTTTCGGAATTTCGGGTAGCAGCAAATAGTCTGCGCCAAAGGCCTTCACCTAATGGCTTGCTACTAATTAGCCCTTGTCGAGAAAACTCACTGATTGCCCAGTTTGGGAGTGCAGCAACGCCTAAACCAGCCGAGACCATTTGTACAAGCATTAACGTATTATCTGCCTGTTTCCACTTTTGAGGCTCAATATTAGCGGGTTGTAGGAAATGCTTTACGATATCAAGCCGTTGCTTTTGAACGGGATAAGAGAGCATGGTTTGATCACTAATATCTTGTGGTTCGATGAAATCTTTGTTTGCAAGAGGGTGAGTCGTAGACGTAATGAGGCGCATTTCAAAGTCAAACAGTGGTTCATAATGAACTTCGGACCTAGGTTGGATATCAGAGGTAATTACTAGATCTAACTCTCCGGCCATCAGCGCAGGTAGAGGTTCAAAGCCAAAACCAGAAGAAAAATCAAGGGTGACACTAGGCCACGCAATTTGATACTCCTTTAAGGCAGGCATTAACCATTGAAAGCAAGAGTGGCATTCAATGGCCATATGTAATCGACCATTCACATCCTCTTTTAAACTAGCAAGTTCATTTTCAGCTCGTGCTAGCTGAGGTAACACCTCATTTGCTACTTTCAGCAATATTTCACCTTCTGAAGTGAATTTAACAGGACGTGTTTTTCGTAAAAACAGTTGTCCTCCAATCCGGGATTCCAAATCCTTTATTTGATGAGACAACGCAGACTGAGTTAAATGCAGTGCAGTCGCCGTTGCGGTTAACGATCCTGTCTCTCTTAGCGAGGTGAGGGTGCGCAAATGTTTTAGCTCAATCATGAGTTCCTCTCATCTTCCTTGAATATTCATTAGTAACCCTAATCTACCTTTAATAAATAGCGGTGTAAACATCTAGATGGCTATATTGCTTTTGATACATGAGAATTATTAATAAACAAGTTGAATAATTGGAGATTGTTCATGTTTGTGAAAAGCGAGATAGTTTGGCCATCCAGAGCTCTTCTAGATTTCAATTCTAGAGAGACTAAAGGCTAAATCGAATTGCTTAGCAAAATAATAACCAAAAGGAATATGGACATGACAACAACGACTCACATACTAGGCTACCCACGTATTGGCGAAAAACGAGAGCTTAAATTTGCATTAGAGCAGTATTGGCGTGGAGAGATCGACCAAAAAGCACTGAAAGAAGTTGGCTCGTCACTTCGCCAGAATAATTGGCAGATCCAAAAGAACGCAAAGTTAAGCTTTGCCACCGCAGGGGATTTTGCATGGTATGACCATGTGCTAACCACAGCATTACTGTTGGGCCATACGCCTAAGCGTCATAACAATGGCTTTCCTGATTTGGACACCCTGTTTAAGGTGGGTCGTGGCCAGTCTCAAAATCATTCTAGCAATACGTGTGGATGCGGTAGTGCTCATGGGAATAGCGAAGTAAAAGAGGAGAGCGGAAATGCCGCGTCTGATATGACCAAATGGTTTAATACCAATTACCACTATATTGTGCCAGAGTTTAGCCAAGACGATAGTTTCGAAGTCAGTTGGCCGCAGCTGTTTGAAGAGGTGAATGAAGCGATTAAAGCGGGCCACAAAGTCAAACCTGTTCTGCTTGGGCCCTTGAGCTATCTATACCTAGGGAAAGAAGTTGAGCCCGACTTTGATCGTTTAACATTATTGCCGCGTTTACTTACGGCTTATCAAGCAATCTTGTCAAAACTAGCGGGTCTGGGCGTTGAATGGGTACAAATTGATGAGCCAATTTTATCGCTTGAGTTAGAAGAGAAATGGTTGAACTCGTTTAAGCTAGCTTATCAAGTGATTCAAGGTGATGTAAAACTACTGCTTACCACGTATTTTGACTCTGTCGTTGATACCATTGATAAAATTGTAGAGCTTCCAGTTCAGGGACTACACGTTGATTTATCAGCAGCACCAGAGCAGCTTGATCTTGTTCTTTCTAAACTGCCGCAAGATTGGGTTCTATCTGCTGGTGTGATTAATGGTCGAAACGTATGGCGAGCTGATTTAAGCGCCTTGATTGAACGTTTAGAGCCAGTCAAAGTGCAGTTAGGTGAGCGTTTATGGATTGGTACATCGTGTTCCCTACTTCACAGCCCAGTTGATCTAGAGCTGGAATCTGATTTAAGTGAAGACGTTCGATCTTGGTTTGCTTTTGCAAAACAGAAAGTAGATGAGGTAACACTACTTGCCGCAGCTCTTGATGGAGACAGCAATGCGGTTCTAGCTTGTGACACTTATAGCCAACCAATTGTAGCCAGACGTTCATCAACTGCAGTAAACAAACCGCAAGTGGAAGTACGCATTAACAGCATTACCAAAGCGTTAGCTGAACGAAGTGAAGAGTACGCTACACGCGCTCAACATCAAGCAAATGTGCTTGGTTTACCTTTACTACCAACAACAACTATTGGTTCTTTCCCGCAAACTGGTGAAATTCGCGCTCAACGTAGCGCACATAAAAAGGGCCAGTTAACCGATACGGAATATAATCAAGCGTTGAAAGGTCATATTGCGGATGCTGTAAAACGTCAAGAAGCGTTAGATTTAGATGTGTTGGTACACGGTGAAGCTGAGCGCAACGACATGGTTGAGTATTTCGCTGAGAACTTATCTGGGTTCCAAACAACTAAGTTTGGTTGGGTACAAAGTTATGGTTCTCGTTGTGTGAAACCTGCAATTGTGGTTGCCGATATTGAGCGTGAACAGCCAATTAGTGTTGGTTGGACGACCTATGCACAGTCTTTAACATCGAAGAAAATGAAAGGGATGCTTACAGGTCCTGTAACAATCCTATGTTGGACTTTCCCGCGTGAAGATATCTCACGTAAAAAAATCGCCCAGCAATTGGCGTTCGCATTACGTGACGAAGTGTCTGATCTACAAGATGCGGGTATCAACATAATTCAAATTGATGAACCAGCGATTCGTGAAGGGTTACCACTTAAGAAGCAAGATCATAAAGAGTACCTAGAGTGGGCGGTAGACGCTTTTAAAATATCAGCTGCGAGTGCAAAACCTGAGACTCAAATACATACTCACATGTGTTACAGCGAGTTCAATGAGATTATTGATTCAGTTGCAGCGTTAGATGCAGATGTGATCACCATCGAAACCTCTCGCTCAAATATGGAACTGCTACGAGCGTTTGAAGAGTTTAACTATCCAAATGAAATTGGTCCGGGTGTCTATGATATTCATTCACCAAATATTCCATCGGAAGAGTGGATTCAAGATCTACTTAAAAAAGCAGCAGAGAAGATTCCAGCAGAGCGCTTATGGGCAAATCCAGATTGCGGTTTGAAAACACGTAACTGGCCTGAAACAGAGCAGGCATTAACTAACCTTGTTTCAGCGGCTAAGTCGTTACGCAAAGAGTGGACTGAAGCGGTGTAGCGGTAGAGTGACCATGAATTGAAATTAAAAATGCCGCTATTAATAGCGGCATTTTTATCAACTTTTTAAAGTAAGAATTCTAACGCAAAGAAAAAGCTCTAAGTTAGAAAAAGCAGAGCTACTTAGCAAAGTTGATGATAGGGAAACACTTGAAGAATCCGTTATCAGCACAGTTAATCAGACCAATTTGAACACCTTCAATTTTTGATGTTTTGTTGAAGATACCTACTTGCACTGTTGATGTTTCAGACAAGTTAGCTGCGCCTACATCAACCATTGTGTTGCCTTCTGAGTAGTTTACAAAACTTACGTTTGCACCTTTAACATCATTAGTGACGTTTACTGCACCAACGTTTGCACCCAGTGTTGAGCCAGTATTCCAGTTAAAGAAACCTAAAGACGCACCTGTCATTGATTCATTAACTTTTGAAGCACCGAAAATACCCAGGTTTACACCAGTTGTGTTATTGGTTTCTGAAAGACCAACAATTGCTAGATCCACACCTTTAACTTCATTAACTTGACCGTAAAGCGCAGCAACACGAACACCGCCAACAGCGTTTTCGTCTGGGGCGTTAAAGTTATTAATAGATGAGAACATTACTGGGGTAGAAGCAAAGGCAACCGAAGAAGTAAGCGCTGCTGTTACAGCTAGAGCAGAAACGATTTTTTTCATGGGGGACTCCAAACTATGAGTTTTTATAATTTTCAATTGACGCTTGTAAAAACAAGGGGCAATAGATGCGATCTGACTCGCATACTCTATATGCGTAATATAGAGTATGCAAGTGTATCAGTGAGTTGGGTTGAATGCGTATCACAGATGAAACGATAGCGTATCATTTCATCTTGTTCGTATATTGCTCCGTAATTGACAAGTACTATCTATTTTAGAAGTACTGCCTATTTACAAGTGCTATTGTCAATGTACTGATCGATGACGAGTTGGCCTCGGCTATTACGCATTTTAATACGATAGCTGATTCCGACTTCCAAATTGCTCTTCACTTCTGGATTTTCACAATAGCTATTTATGCTCATGTTCATGACTTGCTGAATAGGCTTCGCACCCCGAGCATCATCGTTATAGACCATCATGATTTCAATGGTTGTGCCTTTTGCATTGGCACGCATGATCGAGAGTGGACCATGCTCTAAAGGTAGTTCTGCGCTCAACACGCTTGCTCTATTGTTTGCAAGCAGCTCAAGATGACGCTGCTGCTCGGCATTTGAAGAACAGCCTAATAGTGTTAGTGAAACCAGACAACCGATAAGAAATCTACGCATTTTAAAATACTTTTTTAAACGGCTTTACAACAACGTTGGCATAAACACCGGCATCGATATATGGATCGGCGTCTGCCCAAGATTGAGCATCTTGAAGAGAATCAAACTCAGCAATAACGGTAGAACCTGTAAAGCCCGCTTCAGCCGGATTCTCAGAATCTATAGCGGGCATAGGGCCTGCTGTGAGAAGGCGACCTTCATCTTTAAGCGTTTGAAGGCGCTCTAAATGCTGTGGGCGAACAGAAAGTCGTTTTTCAAGAGAGTTTTCAACATCAGTTGAGAAAATAACGTACCACATAGTATGTCCTTATAAAGAGTGATTAATTACATTGGGAATGCTTTATTGAAAACCAATGTACCGAAAGTAACAGGATTTTCCAGCAACAATGTGATGGTAATGTGAGTTTAAGCTTTGGTAATAGCGCGAGGTTTTCCATTTGTATCAATTGCAACGTAGTTGAAGGTTGCATCACAGACCATAAACCGTTCTCCCACACCATTTTCTTTGACAGGCTTAACCCAAACAGCAAGGTCAATGCTCATGGAGGTACGGCCTATTTTCGTACATTCACCGTATACACAAACAACGTCACCCACTTTTACAGGCTTTTTAAACGTGATGCTAGAAACAGAAACGGTAACGATACGGCCACCTGAGATCTCTTTAGCAAGAATGCCCCCAGCTAAATCGAGTTGAGACATAATCCAACCACCGAAAATGTCTCCATTTGCGTTACAGTCGCTTGGCATGGCAAGAGTTCGAGTAAGTAGTTGGCCTATAGGTGCATCTGACATGGTTTTACCTTGAATAATTAGTATTTCTGAAACAACACAGCGACCCCAAAGGTCGCTGATTTAGAATATTAGAACTGGAACGTAGCGATTGTACCAAATTGAAAGTATGTAGACAGCACTACTGTTTTGAAGAGTTATCTTGCTCTTTCGGCATGTACTTGTAGACATAAATACCGGTGAGAATAGTGTAGCCAAACGTGGCAGCAAGTAGACCGAATACTTTAAAGTTCACCCAAAAATCTAGTGGCATCTCATAAGCCACATAGATATTAAGTAGTGCGCAGAAGCTGAAAAAAACAACCCATGCCCAAGTAATATTTGCCCATACTTTTTCTGGCAATGTAAGTTCTTTTGCGAGCATTCCTTTGATAACCGACTTGCCAATTAAATGACTCACTGCAAGGCCGATTGCAAATACCGCGTATACAATCGTGACTTTCCATTTTATAAAGTTGTCATCGTGTAGGAAAATCGTCATACCGCCAAAAATAGCCACCATGATAAAAGTGATGAACTGCATCTTTTCAACTTTTTTATACAATGCATAGGTCACTACGATTTGAATAGCGGAGGCGATGATTAAAGCGCCAGTCGCTATATAGATATCTTGCATTTTGTATAATACAAAAAAGATAATTAGTGGAATAAAGTCAATTAGTTGCTTCATTGTTGAGTGATTTTCCAATGTATAGTTGGCTACAGTCTAGCGAAAACAGAGGCAATACAAAACAAATGGAGACGTTTTAAAATTAATTACCTTTCAATTACACTCGTTTGCAGCCTTGGGATCAGTCGCTTCATATCTTCCAAATACCCTTCGTTACGTAGGTTATCTACTGCCGACCTTAACTCTGCATCGCTCATGGAAAAGCAACACGATTTACCCGTCATCAAGTTCAAGTATTCGTGGTATTCCATTTCAGTAAAATGCCCAATACGATCAACGAGTAACGTTTTAATCCCATGATGGATTAAGCCATAGTAAGTATGTCGATGAATGTCCATAACAACTGCTCCTAATCTAAGTTGCTGCTGAAGAGCAAGTGGTAGCCAAGAAAATGCCACCGCAACGTAATAGAATACAAAGCATATTAAATGCCAACTAATGAGTTGTTTGAACTTCTCGATTTCTACTAAGCCATTTTATAACTTTTTCTTCTAGGGCATCTTGGCCTGTTGGCTTACTTAAATGGTCATCCATTAATTCTGAGATCATAGAAAGCTCTTTGGCTCCAGACTCGCCAGAGAGAGCAATGATAGGGGTTGTAGGGGATATCCGCTTCAGTTCAATTGAGGCGTCAAACCCATTCATCACGGGCATTTGGATATCCATAATAACCAGATCGATAGGGTTTGTTCTAAAAATATCAATCGCGGTTTTTCCATTATTAGCTTGAATAATATTCAGCCCTAGATCCAAATGTTCAAGGTAAAGCGTCACAAGTGCTCGTTGCACCTCTTTATCATCGACAACCAAGATATGCTTATGGTTTAGCTGTTGATTATCAAAATCGGTAGGAATAAACCTATTATCTGTTTTATTTTTAAAGCTTTTTTCCACGGGTTGCGGTACAGCGATAACAGGAAAGCTTAATCGAAATTCAGTGAATTTCCCCAATTCTGATTCGCAGTTAATAGTCCCACCAAAAGAGGTCATTACTCGCTGACAGTATCCTAGCCCGAGGCCGCTACCACCACTTTTATTATGAGAGAAAAAGTCATTAAAAATATGAGCTTGTATTTTTTCTGGTATACCAGGTCCGGTATCTCGGACTATGACGTGATTTTGATTGTCACTTTGCAATATGGAAATGTCAATTTGACTATCAGGATAAGAATCAAAGTAATAAATGGCATTACGAAGTAGGTTGAAAATGACAAAATTAAATAAGGTATCGTTAACTTTGACATAAAAGTCACCAGTTGCGATTAGCCGAATTCGTTGTTTCTGCGAGGTGTCTTCGAACCCGTACTGGTCGAGTGATCCTCTTAGTAGTTGGGTAATTGAATATGAAGACGAGGGTTCATCGTCTAATGAGGCACTGTTTACTTCTCTTAGTATGATATCAATAAGCTGCTTACCGCGTTCAACAGCATTTTTACCTTTATCTATCTCTATTTCTAGCTCATGGACGGCAGATTGACGGTCAATGTGTGAGCGTAATGTTTCAAAATGCAGTAACACCTGCGCGAGCGGGTTTCTCATCTCATGCGCAATCGTATTAGCTAACGCTTGAGACTGTCTAACTTTACATTCCATGTTGATATAGCCTTGCGCTTTTTTGAGCATGCGTTGCAACGCTAAGACCTCTTCCTGTGAGAATAAGCGGCCACTTGTTTTGTGAGTGGATATGAGAAAGTGTGAGACGCCATGGCTATCATCAAATAGCGGTAGTGCCATAGCGACATCGGTATTACTCATTTTAGCGTATAACTTTGCGAGCTCTTCAGGTTGATCGCTAGATGATCGATCAATTTGATCTTTAATTTCATCAACAATAAGCGCATTCCCGAATAGCTGAACCTGTTTGGTGTATAGCTCATCTTCTTCACTAGTTTGGATTAGCTGTATTTGGGATTTAGGCACGCCCAGTAATAGGGACAGCTTATTCATGGCAATTGATGGAGAAGACTGAAACTCTGAAACCAAAGAGTTGATCTCATCAAGTGGTGTTTGTTCTGATTGATAGAGTACAACACTGACATAACGCTTAATCTTGTTGAACATGTATCGCCATGTAACACCAATAAACATGCAACCTATAATGACATTTGTGGTTACTTGAGCTGGTGTTAAAAATTGGCAGATAGAAAGGTAAAGTGCAGTATAGAACCCACTAGTGATAATCAATGTTAGGGTGAGAAAGAGTATGTACTTCCCACTAAAAAATCGACGCGTTAGTAGCGCATAACCGACCATCAACATTTCGCTGATTGATAAAGCAGGTGGTAACCATGTTAACGAGAAATCATTGAGTAGATAAGTAAAACCAAGCTGTATAACGGCTGTTGAAATCATGAAAATTGCGATGCCCAGAATCATGTAATTGATTCGAGCTTGACCAAGTTTATCAGCACTGTGTCTTATCGAAACCAAATTGATCAACGTGAGTGCTATTAGGGAAATCAGAATGGTAAAGAAGCCTTGAGTGTGCGGACCAAAGACTATTATAAAGTCACTCGCACTTTTTACATGAACATCAACGACGGTGAGATCTGGAACGATGTTTACAGTAATCGCATAAATGACAAACAGACTTAATATCGCGTAATGAAACTTTGGTGTCGGTGTTTTTGAAAGCTCAGCGCGAAGCTGACATGAGAACAAGAAAGCGAATGTAAATCCAAGAAATGCAGATATATTGGCGAGTATTGCCATGAAAACAGCGACTTCAGCAGAAAAAATAACTAAGAAGTCGGTATGAAAATAGGCATTACTTATGATCCAAAAAAATAGCCCAATAGAATAGAACACATAGAACCTAAAAGTATTTGCTTTATTTCCACTAGATGGCTCCTGTAACGAGCGTGATCGACTTCGTAATGAATATAAAAAGTAACCGACCCAGATCAAAATAAGAAAAGAGATACCAATCAATGTTAACGCTTTTGGATAAAGCAGCGGTGCAATGAGTGTGTCAAACATAGTCAATCTCTTTCACTTCTCTAATTCTACCAATGACGCGATGCTTATAAGATTGATAATCTAGATCTTCAAGCTCATAGCGCAAACTAGGGATGACCCAAAATCCTTTGTACGTATTGTTGATAGAGTTTTCAACATGTCTAAAACTACTATGAAAATAGCCCCCGTATTTTAATGTTTCATAAAACCGGATCATCCACGGTTGTTCGATAACTGTGTATGCGAGTTTGAAGTTTCTATCGGCTAGATAAGGCATAATTCGTTTTTGTGCAAGAAAGAGAAAGAATGCACCTTGCGTGGTTGTCCCGCTCACTGTTAAACGTAGCACTTCACATATTTGCTCTTTATCTTGGATATGGGAACTGAAGTTGTCTTCAAAGTGTTGGTTACAGCTACCGTTATAATCGAACTTGGCATCAAATAATCCCAGTTCGAAACAGCGTTCATTCAGGTTGTTAGGCAAACATAATTGCCAATAATGATTTCGGAAAAACGATGTGAAATAGAGCCACTGCTGTGCGTCTTTCCAACCTTGAATTCGAGCTGATGAAACGATAGTGCTTGGTGTATCTTGATCGTTAGAATTCGGGTAGGTAAGGATAAAGTGGCTTCCCTGACGTGATATGTCTAATTTGGGTAGAATTTCATACCACTTGTTCACTGAGACCAGTGTGGATAGATTAATAAGGGCAATCGCATCATTTAGCGGCATTGGTGCAAAATGGTGAAGTGATAAATAGAGCTTATTTGATGTCTCTATTTCTTCAATGATTTGAGATTGGTATAAATTTTCATCGATAAGTAGAACACTAGGCTTATAAGTGCTGTCGGATGGATAGCGCTGTTTTATCTTGTATATTTCATATTCACACCAGAATGCAGGCCAATGATCAAAGCATTGTATCGCCAATTTTTCGAGTGATTTGAACTCTTCAGGCCAAGCGGGGATATCGGTATTAAGCGCTTGAAAGTACGCTTTTGTCTTAATGCATGAATCGATGCTAAGGGATTGGAGAGATGGATCGAGAGAGTAGGCAATACTTAATCTATTCATCAATATATCGACAAGAAAACTTGTTGATATTGTTGCTTCAATTGATTGGGCTGTGCGAAAACAGCTTTCTTTAGTGATATCGAGATCGAGTTGGTGGTTACAGTCTGATTGATCGATCGCGGCCATCCTTTGTCCCTATGTTTAGCAGAGTTAACTAGTGGCCTAGTAGCATAACAACAGAGAATAATGTAATCGAATGCATATTAAGTGAAGCGTGCGATAGATCTCAGCATTTATAGAACAAAAGGCCCTGAGATTTAACATCTTAGGGCCTTTATATTTCACTTTAATGAAACATATAGTTCAAGGTGATGATTTAATAGCACCACTGATTACTATATTGAATCAATAATGGGCGAGCTCTATGCTTCTTGTTTTTGAAGTTCAGCTTCAACTACTTCATCTTCAATTAGAGAGTCAACAATAACAGCACATGCTGCGTCACCAGTGATGTTTAGCGCTGTACGGATCATGTCGAATACACGGTCAAGAGCAAACAGTAGTGGTAGACCTTCGATTGGAATACCAGCCGCTAGTAGTACTGCAACCACTAGGAAAGATGGACCAGGAACGCCTGCTTGACCA
Organism: Vibrio lamellibrachiae; assembly: GCF_050337265.1. NCBI lineage: Bacteria > Pseudomonadati > Pseudomonadota > Gammaproteobacteria > Vibrionales > Vibrionaceae > Vibrio > Vibrio lamellibrachiae. Next base: position 577,153 of record NZ_JAKJSU010000004.1, on the reverse strand, counting down.
ACAGCACCAAGAGTAGAGGTTAAGATGATCGCAATGTATGCGCCCATGCTTAAATCAATACCAAATAGCTGTGCAAAGAAGATTGCAACCAAACCGTAGTAAATCGCGTTACCAGACATGTTGATTGTTGCGCCTAGTGGCAGAACAAATGATGCCGTTGAGTTACGAACACCTAGCTCTTTCTCAACGGTTTCCATAGTAACAGGAAGCGTTGCCATAGAAGATGCCGTAGAAAGTGCAACAGCCTGTGGCTTCTTCATTGCTGTTAGGAATTTCTTCGCAGACGTCTTAGTAAAGATTTGGATCATCAGCGGGTATGCTACAAAGCCGAAGATTAGAATTGCAGCAATGTAAACCATGAACAGTTTGAATACGATCATTAGTGCAGCAAAACCGAACGTACCAACCGCTTCAGCCATCAGACCAAATACACCTAGCGGAGCGATGATCATTACTTTATTGATCATCCAAACCATTGCGCCAACAATAGTGTTAACACCGTTGATGATTGGGTCGCGCTTTTCAGCAGCTTGCTGAGAAAGTGCTACACCAAAGAACAGGCAGAATACTAGGATTTGTAGGATGTTTTCTTCGTTCAGGGAGCTGAAAATGTTCGTTGGGATCATACCAGTTATGGTTGCCCAGAAAGTAGGAAGCTCACCTTTGTCTGCTAAGTCACCAACCGCAAACATGCCTTCAACGGCAGAAACATCGATACCTAGACCAGGCTTGAAGATTTCACCCATTACTAGAGCAAGTGCTACAGCAAGTGCTGAAGTAATACCGAAGTAACCTAATGTCGTTAGACCAACTTTACCTGCTGATTGACTGCTACCTAGACCAGCTGCACCTGAAATTAGTGCAACCGCTACTAAAGGGATCACCAGCATTTTAATCAATGCGATGAAGATTGCGCCCATCGGTGCAAACATCGTTGCACTTTCACCCATCAGGCCACCGATGACTGTACCAAGAATCATAGCGATGACTACTTGCACGCCAATGTTGCTTAGTAAATTCTTTTCTTTTAACACTTTTGTTACTCCTGTGCTGCTTAAATGTAAAATCCTAATATTACATACTAATAGTTACTAAATTATTAGATAAATATTTCGTCATGCTTTGTACACGTATCTATCGCTATTGGCAACCGAGCAGGGGGGCAATTGGAGTACTTAAATGGGTTTTTATGACTTTTGTTTGTTTTTTGTCATTTTTAGCAAACGTTTGCTATTTGTTTTGGTGATTTATTGCACGTATTTGATTGGGGTTGTGAATGAGATTTTGATGAGGCTTGAAGTAAGAGAATTGTTAAATGTTAAAAAAAAGACCTTCAAAATTTCTCTGAAGGTCTTTTAGACTAAAAGATCTAACTTTTAAACATTTAGCTACATTTGTGTAGCTTGTTTCATAGTAGAAACGAATTTATGAAGTGTTGAGAGCATCTGGGTTGGTGCTTCTAGGTTTGTTTCGATGATCTTAACGACAGCGGAACCTGAGATGGCTCCCGCAGCACCGGCGACTAAGGCTTGCTTAACTTGCTCAGGTTCGGAAATACCGAAGCCTAAAAGCGCGGGAGGAGCATCATACTGGTTAAGGCGATCTAATAGTGCATTAACGGGCATGTTTGCCTTGGTTTCTGCTCCTGTTACACCTGAACGAGAGAGTAGGTATGTATACCCGCTGCCTAGTTTAGCTACTGATGCTAATGTTTCGTCGCTCGCCGTTGGTGGAGCGATGAAGATTGGATGTACACCATGTTTTTCAGCAGCAGCGACAAACTCGGCACTTTCATTAGTAGGGACGTCTGCGATTAATACAGAATCAATGCCTGCTTCAGCGCAGCGTTGGTAGAAATTTTCAATGTCACGCGAATAGACTAAATTTGCATACATCAGTAACCCAATCGGTAGCTCTGGGTATTTAGCACGAATCTTAGCGATAAGATCAAAACAGATGTCAGGTGTTACTTTTGAATCTAAGGCACGAATGTTTGCACCTTGAATCGTTGGGCCGTCCGCGAGTGGATCAGAGAAAGGGATACCAAGCTCAAGAGCGTCAGCGCCAGCTTCAACCAATGTCTCCATTATTTTAAGTGACTGCTCAGGATTAGGATCACCAACAGTAACGAAAGGGACAAAAGCGCCTTGGTTTTTCTCACTTAGACGAGTGAATAGTGTTTGATAGCGATCCATTATAAGACTCCTTTCTCTTCTAAAATATCGTGGACAGTGAAAATGTCTTTATCACCACGCCCTGATAAGTTAACAACCAGTAGCTGCTCTTTTTCTGGTTCGTCATGTGCCATCTTAAGTGCATGCGCAAGAGCATGAGCTGATTCAAGCGCAGGAATAATACCTTCTTTACGAGCTAAGATTTGGAAAGCATCTAATGCTTCATCATCGGTCACGTTGTCGTACTCAGCTCGGCCAATAGCACTTAGGTGAGCATGTTGTGGACCGACTGATGGGAAGTCAAGACCTGCTGAAACTGAGTATGACTCTTCAACTTGTCCGTGTTCATCTTGCATTAATGGCGCTTTCATACCAAAGAAGATGCCCGTTTTACCGTGCTTAAGTGGCGCACCGTGTTGGTCAGTATCAATTCCTTTACCTGCTGGCTCTACACCAATCAGGCGTACATCTTTCTCTTCGATAAAGTCAGAGAACATACCTATTGCATTCGAACCACCACCGACACATGCGATAACCGCGTCAGGCAGGCGACCTTCACGAGCTAAGATTTGATGCTTAGTCTCTTCGCCAATCATATGTTGGAATTCACGAACAATGGTTGGGAATGGGTGAGGGCCAGCCGCTGTACCAAGTAGATAGTGAGCTTCTTCATACGTTGCAGACCAATCACGTAGTGCTTCGTTACATGCGTCTTTAAGCGTTGCTGAACCTGAATGAACTGGAATAACTTCCGCGCCCATTAGCTTCATGCGAAATACATTAGGGCTTTGGCGTTCAACGTCTTTTGCACCCATATAAACACGACATTTTAAATCAAGCAGTGCACACGCTAGAGCCGTTGCAACGCCATGCTGTCCCGCGCCAGTTTCCGCAATGATCTCTTTCTTGCCCATGCGCTTAGCAAGCAGTGCTTGGCCAAGAACTTGGTTGGTTTTATGTGCGCCACCATGAAGCAAGTCTTCACGTTTAAGGTAAAGCTTAGTTTTCGTGCCTTTGGTCAAGTTACGAGTCAAAGTTAACGCCGTAGGACGACCTGCGTATTCTTGCAGTAGCGTCATAAACTCAGCTTGAAACTCAGGGTCTTCTTGAGCGTCAATAAATGCTTGCTCAAGTTGGTCTAGTGCTGGGACTAAGATTTGTGGAACGTATTGTCCACCGTATTCACCAAAATAGGCGTCTAGTTTTGCCATGATAATAATCCTTAATAATCTCTGATTGCTGCAAACGCTCGTTGCAACTTATCGGTATCTTTTTTACCTGCTTGGTATTCAACGCCTGAGTTTAGGTCAAGGCCTAAGCAGCCAAGAAGTGACGCTTGCTGTGCGTTGTCTGCACTTAGCCCACCAGCTAGCATAATTTGTTGTGTCTGGTTAATGATGTCCCAGTCAAATACTTTCCCTGTTCCACCTGATTGTTCACCGACTTGGGTATCTAACAGATGGCGGTCAATATTGTGTTCCAATAGTGTCGGCATTGAATCTGTCACACCGTAAGCTTTCCAGATTTCAGTTGAATCGGAAAGACGTGCTTTTAGCTCATCTACGAACTCTTGATTTTCATCACCATGAAGTTGTATCGCTTTAAGTCCTAATTGAGAAGTAATTTCTACAATAGAATCAACGTGACTATTTTGAAATACGCCAACATATTTAAGCGGCGCACCACTCATGGTTAATCGGGCGGCTTCAAGATCAACATATCGTTTAGATTTTTCGACAAAGATAAGCCCGCCAAATACAGAGCCTGCTTGGTAGGCCTTGGCTGCATCATCAGGGTGGGTTAATCCACACACCTTGTTTTCGCCTAAGATGACGCTACGAGCTGCAAGCTCAATATCATCTTCTGCCATTAACGAGCTACCGATCAAAAATCCTTTAGCGTAAGGAATAAGGTCTTTTACTTGTTGATGAGTGTATATACCTGACTCTGAAATAATAATCGCATTTGGTGCTTTCGATTTTACTTGTGGAGCAAGCTCTTTAGTACGGTTAAGGTCGGTCGATAAGTCACGCAGGTTGCGATTGTTAATGCCGATAACCTTCGCGTTCAAGGCGACGGCACGGTTTAACTCCTCTTCATTACTTATCTCGGTCAGAACACCCATTCCTAATGAGTGAGCGACGTCCGCAAGCTCTTTGTACTGTTCATCGTTTAGCACTGAGAGCATAAGAAGAATGGCATCTGCGCTGTAGTGACGCGCTAGATATACTTGATACGTATCGACCATGAAGTCTTTACACAAGATAGGTTGCGTCGCGATAGAGCGAACCTTCGGCAAAAATTCAAAGTTACCTTGAAAGTACTTTTCATCGGTCAGAACAGAGATAGCGCTCGCATGGCGATTATAAACGGTAGCGATCTGCTCTAGGTTAAAGTCATCACGTATTAGCCCTTTAGAAGGAGACGCTTTCTTACACTCTAGAATAAAAGCAGTCTTTCCTGTTTCAAGTGCGTTGTAGAAATCACGATCAGATTGTGTAAGTGCTGCTTTAAACTCACCAAGAGGTTGCGATACTTTACGATCTTCGACCCACAAATATTTATCTTTGACAATTTTGGCTAACACCTCAGCCATTTCCGTTTCTTGTAGCGATACGTGTTCAGAAAGTTGCGTCATTGAATTAGCCTCTGCTCGCAAGTTGTTGAACAAGATCGAAAGCTTTTCCTGAATTCATCGCTTCGATGGCTTTTTGTGTATTTGCTTTCAAATCTTCCTGACCAAATAGACGCATTAGAAGCGCTACATTGACAGCCACTGCCCCAACTTGAGCGTCGGTACCTTTACCTGTCAAAATATTAGTAATAATGGCGCGGTTCTCTTCAGGAGCACCGCCCTTAATAGCCTCTAGAGGGTGACTGGTTATACCAAAATCTTCTGGCGACAAGATGTATTGTGTAATCTCACCATCTTTAATTTCGGCTACGGTAGTTGTGCCGTGGATCGCCACTTCGTCTAGCCCACTACCGTGAACAACGGCCGCGCGTTTCATGCCCATTTTCAACATTGTTTGGGCAATCGGTAATACTAATTCTTCGCTGTATACACCCATCAGCTCTATGTTCGGACGAGCGGGGTTGATCAGAGGGCCGAGAATATTGAAAATTGTACGCGTTTTCAGTGTTTGACGAACAGGCATCGCGTGGCGAACACCACCGTGATATTGAGGAGCGAAAAGAAAGGCTACACCCAGTTCATCAACTGCTTGTCGAGTATCTTCTGCGCTCATTGCAAGGTCGATACCAAAAGAGGCAAGCAGATCAGAAGAACCTGACTTGCTTGAAACACTACGGTTGCCATGTTTCGCGACTTTTAAACCACACGCTGCGGCAACAAAGGCGGCAGTAGTAGAGATGTTAATAGTGTCGTGTCCGTCGCCACCCGTACCAACGATATCGGCAAAATCATAATCTGGGCGAGGGAATGGACTTGCGTTGGCAAGTAATGCTTTCGCAGCTCCTGAGATTTCCTCAGGTGTTTCGCCTTTGATTTTAAGCGCAGTCAGTGCTGCGGTCATCAAAATGGGGTCTAATTCACCACGAATAATAACGTCAAACAGTTGCTGACTTTCTTCTTGGGTAAGAGAGTGCTGGTCATAAAGCTTATTAATAATATTTTCCATGATAACTTCCTTATTAAGCCGTTTTTTCGTGGTTAGATTGATTCTCAAGAGCCCACTCTATGGCATTGCTAAGAAGTGTCGCGCCATAAGTGGTCATGATTGATTCTGGGTGGAATTGGAACCCGCAAACTTTATCTTGTTCGTTGACAACGGACATAACGAGCCCATCAACTTCAGCTGTTATCGTTAGTTGCTCAGAGACATGAGTCGCGACCAAAGAGTGATAACGAGCAATGGCCAGAGGGGAAGGTAAGTTCTGATAAATCGCATGATTCTGGTGTGCCATCATCGACACTTTGCCATGAATGATTTCACCTGCGCCTGCCACGGTACCACCGTAAGCTTCAACAATCGCTTGATGCCCAAGGCAAATACCAATCATAGGCACTTTACCTTTTAAACGTTGAATCAGTTCCGGCATTGAGCCTGCTTCTGATGGTGCTCCCGGACCAGGCGATAACAGTACGACAGGATTGGTTAATTGCTCGATTGCGTTTTCAATGGCACTTGCTTCGATATTGTTACGATAAACCGTTACTGGGTAGCCAAGCGAACGAAATTGGTCAACAAGGTTATAAGTGAATGAATCGAAGTTATCGATAAATACGATGTTTGCGTTGTTTACTGATGTCGTCGTCATATCAATTATTCCTTATGCGCAGCTTGAATCGCTGAAATGACAGCTTGAGCTTTTCCGCGAGTCTCGTCCGCTTCGGCTTGCGGGTCTGAATCAAAAACGACACCAGCGCCTGCTTGAACTTGAGCGATACCATTTTCAACGTAGGCTGAACGGATAACAATACATGTATCGAGTGTACCTTCACCTGTTAGATAACCAACTGCGCCACCATAGCTTCCACGACGCGCTTTTTCGACATCACGAATCAGTTGCATGGCACGAATTTTAGGTGCTCCCGTGAGTGTTCCCATATTCATACACGCTTGGTACGCATGGAGAGCGTCTAAGTCTTCGCGCAATTGGCCTACAACACGAGAAACCAAATGCATAACATGGCTATAGCGATCAACTTTCAGTAAGTCAGCCACGTGGCGAGTGCCTGCTTGAGATATTCGAGCAACATCGTTTCGTGCTAAGTCGACGAGCATCATGTGTTCCGCGTTCTCTTTCGTGTCCGTTCGAAGTTCTAGTTCAATACGGCTATCAAGATCGAAATCAATCTCACCATTCGGGCGTTTACCTCGACGTCGAGTTCCCGCGATAGGGTAAATTTCGACTTGGTTAGTATCGGTTTCGTATTTCAGTGCACTTTCCGGTGAGGCGCCAAACAGAGTAAATAGTTCATCTTGCATGTAGAACATGTAAGGACTTGGGTTACTTTGTTTGAGTTCTTGATAAGCAGCAAGTGGAGAAGGGCATGGAAGAGTAAATCGACGAGAAGGTACAACTTGGAAAACGTCACCTTTAACCACGTATTGCTTTAAATCACGTACTGTCTGACAGAACACCTCATCAGAGATGCTAGGAACTACATCAACATTAGCGAGTTTGATTGCTTGCACGTTCGCAGGAGGTAGTTCGCACAGTGCTTTGATTTCAGCGAGTCGCTGTTCAAGTTGGTCTTTTACTTCTGAGTCTTGGCTAAAGTTACTAGCGTGCAAGTGACCTTCTTCCACTTGATGGTCAAAGCGTAATAAGGTTTCTGCAACATAAAAAACGTAATCAGGGCACTGGTTCGTGCTTTCAGCATCGCCTAGGGGCTCAAAATTTGCGACTAGGTCGTAAGCAAAAAGACCGGCCAAAAATAGCTCTAGCTTTTCATCTGGGTTGTTTTTGTAACTATGCTGGACAAGACGTAGGGCATCAAAAGAAGAAGGTTCGCGAAGGCGAGAGTCTTCATCGAGTGTGTCGCAAGCTTGAGTAAATGTGAGCACCAACTTTTCTGAGCTATACTCAGATTCGATATCAGATTTTACGTTAGCATGAATATGTTTAATGAGGCTTTGGCCGTTCGCTGTTAAAGCTTGGAATGTAACTTCGTGGCCATAACAGATAATCCGAACCGCAGAATCAATAAGCAGCAGGCTCTTTAGATTCTGTTTTGAGTCAATTTCGGCAGACTCTAGTAATAAACTGTCGCGTTTATTTTCACAAATAGTGTGAAAAAGTTGCGTCGGGTCTTGAGAGTAAGGGACGGTAGTATTGATGATCTCAATGTTACCTAGCTCTTTAATATCAATGGTCTTGTTCACAAGACTTCCTTCTAGTTTTTTGTATCTTCCTGTCGTACATACTCGCATAAAGTACATAGACTCCCAATGAACAATATTGCTTATTTGTTGAATTGTTAGTCAATTGAGTGTGAGTTAGTCGACAAAATAAAAAAGCCCGCTAATTTAGCGGGCTTAGTGAAATAATCTGGCTTGATTTGTTACACGCGTACCCACTTAGAACTTGTCCAAGTACGCCACCAACGAAGTTCGCTGCAAAGAGCAGAAACTTTATCTTTATTAGGTTGGTTTAATTCTTGTAACATAGTGAGCCTTATTGGAGATGCTTGCATTTGTGTACTAGTTAACTAGTTCAAAGAAAGAAAGTCAAACAAAATGAATAAAAAAGATGAAAATTGATCTACACAGTCACACGACAGCTTCGGATGGCAGATTAACCCCTCAAGAGTTGGTTGATAGAGCCGTAAGCTTTGATGTCAAAGTCCTAGCGATTACCGATCACGATACCCTTGATGGCCTTGATGTTGCCAGAGACCACATTGAACAGAATGAATTACCCATTCAGCTTATTAGTGGGATTGAATTTTCCACGGTATGGCAAAACAAAGACATTCATATCGTCGGCCTCAATATCGATCCAAATAATGCGTCGGTACTTGCACTCATCGAACAGCAGAAGTTACATCGTCACGAACGAGCTAAGCTTATCGCGCATCGATTACAAAAATCGACCCGAGAAGGTGTGTTTGAAGAAGTGCAGCAGATAGCGGGAGATGCGCCGATTACACGCGCTCACTTTGCAAAGTGGCTCGTTGATAATGGTTATGCCAAGACCATGCAGCAAGTATTCAAAAAATATTTAACTCGTAATAATCCAGGTTACGTGCCGCCGACTTGGTGTTCAATGAATGATGCTATTGACGCCATACACAGCGCTGGAGGGCTTGCTACGCTAGCTCATCCAGGACGCTATAATTTAACGGCGAAGTGGATTAAGCGATTAATTTTGGCCTTTAGTGAGGCGGGTGGGGACGCTATGGAAGTAGCTCTACCTCAACAAGCTCAACAAGAAAGACGCACCCTTGCTGATTATGCTATACAATACAAACTATTAGCCTCTCAAGGCAGTGACTTTCACTACCCATCTGCTTGGACTGAGCTTGGAAGAAATTTATGGTTACCTTCTGGCGTTGAACCCGTTTGGAAGGATTGGGCTATTATCTCGTCACCACCGGTGAACGAAGGTGAAGAACCAACTATATAGTTTCAATAATAATATAGAGTCGAGAGACTCGATAATGAGGAATTACAATGAGCCAGTTCTTTTACGTACACCCTGACAATCCACAGGCTCGCTTGATCACTCAAGCTGTAGCTATTATTCGAAATGGCGGTGTTGTCATTTACCCGACAGATTCAGGTTACGCACTAGGTTGTCAACTTGAAAACAAGCAAGCGTTAGAGCGAATTTGTCAAATCCGCCGATTGGATAGCAAACACAACTTTACGCTTCTATGTCGTGATCTTTCTGAGATCGCTTTATACGCGCGAGTAGATAATACCGCGTTTCGTTTACTGAAAACGAATACTCCTGGGCCTTATACCTTTATCTTTAAAGGCACTAAAGAGGTACCACGTCGTTTGATGAACGCTAAGCGTAAGACTATCGGAATTCGAATCCCTGATAATAAAATTGCTCTTGACCTACTGGAAGCATTAGGCGAGCCATTAATGTCGACGTCGTTGATATTACCGGGCAATGAAAATACAGAATCTGATCCTGAAGATATTCGCGATCAATTGGAGCATGCGGTTGATTGTATATTAAATGGTGGTTATTTAGGTGAACAGCCGACCACAGTGATCGACTTTAGCGATGACGAAGCCGTGGTAGCACGTGTTGGCTCTGGCGATCCTTCTCCGTTTGAGTAGTCAAAAAATGATGCTTTTTGATCGTTAATTTGAGATACTACGCGGCCGCGATTTTGGGTCGCAATAAATTTCATTCGACGTCTGTGAAGACGACAATTACTAGGTAAATAAATGAGCGAAAAACTACAGAAGGTTTTAGCACGCGCAGGGCATGGCTCACGTCGTGAACTGGAAACTTTAATTAAATCCGGTCGTGTTAGTGTGAACGGTGTGGTCGCTAAACTAGGCGAACGTCTAGAAGATGAAAGCGCCGTTATTCGTATTGATGGTCACAATGTAGCAGCTAAGGTTTCTGAAGAAGTTGTTTGTCGTGTACTTGCATACTACAAACCTGAAGGTGAGTTATGTACTCGTAGTGATCCTGAAGGACGTCGTACTGTTTTTGATCGCTTGCCTAAGATCCGTGGCTCACGTTGGATTTCTGTTGGTCGTCTTGATGCGAACACTTCTGGTTTACTTTTATTTACCACAGATGGTGAGCTTGCGAACCGTTTGATGCACCCAAGCCGTCAAGTTGAGCGTGAATATTTAGTTCGTGTTTTCGGTGAAGTAAACGAAGATAAAGTAAAAAACCTTGTTCGTGGCGTTAAGCTCGAAGATGGTATGGCTCGTTTTGAAGATATTGTTTACGCTGGTGGCGAAGGTATGAACCATACTTTCTATGTAGCGATAAACGAAGGTCGTAACCGTGAAGTTCGTCGTCTATGGGAATCTCAAGATACAACCGTTAGCCGATTAAAACGTGTTCGTTACGGTGATATCTACTTAGACAAGAAACTGCCACGTGGTGGTTGGAAAGAGCTCGAACTTAAAGATGTTAACTATCTTCGAGAGCTTGTTGAGCTAAGCCCAGAAAAAAGCACCATGCTTGATGAGTCTAAAGAGAATACATCACGTCAGCGTGAACGTTCTCGCAGCCAAAAAATTCGTCGCGCTGTTAAGCGTCATGAAGAACGTGTTAGCACGCCATCAAAAGGTCGTAGCAACAACCCATCACGTAGTAAAAAGCCGACTAAGAAGTCTGCAGGCGAACCGGGCGCACGTAACAAAACTCGTCGTTAAGCGAGTATTGCTTTAGGGCATATTGAATACAATAAAAAAGCTGATAGATTTCCTATCAGCTTTTTTTTCGACTAAATTTCGTCATTTAACTAATAGCAAGAGAGAAGTTTGTATCAATCACATCTGACCTTAAGTGCTTAATGGCTAAGTACTCTTGGGAACTCATACACTCCTTTAAGTGCTGCATCGAAGGAAACTGCACAAGTGACAACTTAGCATCTTGAGTTGACCAGTTACCTTCAAGAATTCCAACCTCTTGCTCAGAAGTACCTGTAATTAATACATTTGCTCCGTACGATTGAAAAATTGGCATTGCTGCTTTTGCGTAATCGACTAATGATGCATGCCCTTCTGGCAGGATTAGAGATGCGACAAGATAAGCGGGCTGTGAGTTATTCATATGAGCCACCGACCGCATTATATACTTGCCCGTTTTTCGAACCATGAATGCTGGCATCGTAATACGTGGCGACATCAGACGCCGCTACACCTGCACTACTATCAATTCCCCACGACTCCATGGTTTCTTTAACCATACTTGGGCTTACCACATTAATTCGCTTACCATCCTTTAGTTCGAGTGCTGCTGTTGCTACAAACGCGTTGATGGCAGCAACACCCATGGCAATAGCGGCAGTACCTGGCATAGGATGGTTTGATGCTTGACCGGATGTGAGCGTAATTGAGCCGTTATCATTGAGGTAATTTAAACCAATACGAACAAGGTTAACTTGTCCCATGATTTTATTGTTCATAACCATATCGAACCCTGAATCGGGCATTTCCTCGATATTACCCATCTCACCATTACCTACCATACTAACAATGGCGTCTACTTTTCCTACTTTTTCAAACAGAGAATGAATGGAAAGGCTGTCCTCTACGTCAACGGTATAATCTCCTTGGGTATGACCTACCGCTAGGACTTCGTTATCTTTTTGTAATTGATTAACGACTACTTTTCCGATGGTTCCATTTGAACCTATAGCTAAAATTCTCATGCTTACTCCTAGTTTAATATTCAGTTTTTTCTAACCAATGTATTAAGGTTGTCGCTAATTGTTCCGATTGATCTTCTTGTAAAAAGTGTGATGCGTTATTGATGGTTTTATGCGGTTGCCCGTATGCACCTGAAAAGTTATTTTGAAATTTTGTGTCATAACCACGATCGGCTAAGAATGGGTCTTGGTCGCTAAAAAGCGTCAGTACAGGTTTGTCCCACTGCTTTAATTTCTGCCAATCCTCATTGACGCTATCTAATTCAGAAGCGACAATTTGAGGCATCTTTCTTGGCCCCGCATAATATTTAGAGCTTGGAAACGGGGAGTCGTAAGCTCGTATTTCCTCTGGATTAAGATCTTTTGTTGTTAGTGTTTGAATGATCTTTCCTACTTCGAGTTGAGATGAGTGCTTAAAGTAGCCCGCCCAATTGCCGTAGTTAATTTTGTTTGAAAAGGTTTCGAGATTTGGCTTTCCTGCGAATGCAGCGAGCAATTTGAGCACTTTGGGAACCATGAACTTCTCAACACCATTCATTTCAGCAAGGGCAGTGTTAGCAACGACAAGTCGGTCTAACCATTCTGGCTCTTGAGCTAATGCGCGCAGGCCTATCATTCCTCCCCAATCTTGCATAAAGGCGACGGCGTTTTTTATCCCTATTTGTCGGACAAAACTGCTCATCCAACGAACGTGATTACCATAGGTATGAGCATCGATGCTTGTTGGTTTATCCGATTTACCAAATCCGATTAAGTCAGGGGCAATAACACGGTAGCCAGCTTTCGTTAGCACTGGGATCATATGGCGATACAGATAGCTCCATGACGGTTGCCCGTGCAGGAGAAAGATGGTTTTAGTGTTGTGACTTCCTTCGTCGAGGTAGTGAACTCGCATACCTTCTACATCTATATAGTTCGGCGAAAATGGGTAGTCCGCGAGATTATTGAAAGCACTATCTGGTGTTCTTAGGACTTGTTGGTTCATTGCTATTCCCTTACTGAGCTAATTATTTATTCATATCTGAGCTTTGCCGTGTTGAGCGTTATCAGGACAGAAGCGATTTGATAAGTTCACTTTAAGCAATAAGGTCATTCTAAAAAAGCATAGCTTTTCGACGGACATGGTCATATTATTAGTTCATGATTGCATTGGAACATTTGCACGTTATAAGCGTGATTCACCAAGAAGGTAGCTTTAGAAAGGCTAGTGAACGTCTTTTCAAGGCGCGTTCTGCCGTGTCTTATTCAGTAAAACAGGTCGAAGAGTACTATCAGGTAGAGATCTTCAATCGCGATACTTACCGGCCAGAGTTCACTCGTAATGGCAAAATCTTACTCAATAAAATTCAACATCTTCTTAATGAAGCGAATGAGTTCGATTTATTTGCTAAACAAATGAATAGTGAAGTCGAGGCTGAATTGCGTCTAAGCTTTAGCGCAATATTCCCGATGGAAAAAGTGTCGACTCTGTTGCTAGCCTTAAAACAGCAGTTTCCGAAAACGATTATTCATCTGAATATAGAGACAGCTTCCGGTGAAAGGATGTTGCTTGATGATCTCGTTGATATAGGCGTATATGCAGGGTTAGAAAAGGATGACAAAGTACAGTACCGCTGTATTGAGCATTGTAAATTACCTGTTTTTATTTCAAGCTCATTTCCATTGGCAGGCAATAGCGACATTACTCAGCTAGACCTTACTCAGTATCCTCAGATCGTCGTTAAATCTTCTTATAAAACCAATCCGGATTCAGGCATAGTCAAAGACGGTCTACAGTGGTATGTATCAGATCATAATACTAAAAGGTCGCTAATTCGCAGTGGGCTAGGTTGGGGGCGTTTGCCACTTCATGAAGCCAAACAAGATGTTTTGGACAACAAACTGATCCAATTAGATTCGTTGCAAGCGATGGAAGTGCCCGTTTTTACAGCGAAGCTCAAGACTAAAGCCTTAGGTCCTGTAGGTAAGATGGTATGGGAGTTTTTTGATGATTTTGAGTAGCGGCTAATTCTATACGAAGGTAGTTGAATTAGCATACGAAGCGCAACCAGAAAGCGATACATCGATTAGATATTCGCTTACTGGTTACACTTACTGATAGCTGGAAGTGTTACAGAGTTTGAGTTAATTGGAAGTAGCGACCTTTCTGACCCAGCAGCTCTTCATGGCTGCCCATCTCAACGATCTCTCCTTGTTCAATAAGACAAACCTTATCCATTTTATGTAGATTGACCAAACGGTGAGTAACGAATAGCACCGTCTTGTTGACGAAGTGTGACTCAAACAGTGCCATGATCTGCTGTTCTGTATGTTTATCTAATCCTTCGGTTGGCTCGTCTAGCAATAGGATAGGGGCGTCATGAAGAATGGCTCTTGCAATACCAATTCGACGTTTTTCACCACCGGACAAATGGCGTCCACCGTCTCCAAGCCATGTGTCTAGCCCTAGATCATCGAGCAGTTTACTTAAACCAACCTTGTTCAGTGACTCTGATAAAGCTTCATCATCTGCCGATGGTTTCGCCATTAGAAGGTTGTCTCTTAGCGTACCGTTAAGAATATCGACACGTTGGCTGACTACTGAAATTGAGGCACGTAATTGACTCTCGTTCCAATCAACAAGAGGGATACCACCTATCGATATTTTTCCTTGTTTAGGATCCCAATAACGATTGAGTAGTTGCAGTAAGGTTGATTTTCCTGAGCCTGTTTGACCAACAATCGCAATTTGCTCATTAGTCGTAACACTCAAGTCAATAGAGTTTAATACCGTTTGTTCGCTATCTGGATATTGAAAGGTAACATCGCTAAACTCAATCGAGTAAGAGTCAGAGCACTCTGATTTTTGTGGGTTAAAGACGACGTCCGGCTTCGCTAAGATGACTTCGTTGAGTCGTCTCGCAGACGTGAGAGTTTGACCTAAATGCTGGAATGCTCCTGCGATAGGCATGAGTAGTTCGAAGCTAGCCATTGTTGCAAAAGCTATCAAGGCAATCATCGGATCCGGAGGATTACCGCCTACACCGTCGGCAGATAGCCAGATAATTAGCACTAATGTCCAACCATTCGCAAGCATCAGGAGAGCCTGAGCTAAACCCGAATAATGGGCATTAATAAACTGATTTGAAACTAATTTGTTCTGTGCATCCAAGATAGCGTTACGGTATTTCTCTTCAGCGCCAAACAGAGTTAATTCACTATAGCCTTCCAACCAATCCAGCGTTGATATACGAAGTTGTGACTTATTCTCAGTAAGCTGCTGTCCATTTCGTTTGCCAAGTTTGTAGAAGACAATTGGCCAAGTAGCTAAAAGAATCAGCAATATGGAGCCTAGAGTAAGCCCAAGGGTTAAATCAAACCAACTCAAAAACAGAGTAAGAGTTGCGATACCAAAAAAGCTAACAATAACAGGGCTAATCAAGCGTAAATAGACGTGATCCATCGCATCAACATCGGCGACTAAGCGATTGAGTAAGTCACCATCTCGAAGCGTTGAAATTTTTCCCGGAATAAGAGGGGTTAACTTCTTGAAGAAGAAAATACGTAGGTCTGTAAGAAGCTTAAAGGTAGCATTATGACTTACAACGCGCTCACCCCATCGGCCTGCTGTTCTACCCATTGCAAATCCACGGACAAAAGCGCCGGGGAGCATATAGTTAAAGGTTTCGCGAGCTACTGTTAAACCAGCAATAGCTGCTGCTGATAAAAACCAGCCAGATAGTGTTAGCAAACCAATTGACGCGAATAGGGTGGCAAACGCTAGTAACATTCCAAGTGATAAGCCGAACCAATGCTTTTTATACAGTTTTAGATAAGGGAGTAAATCACGCATCTAAATTCCCCTTATTTGCTTGGTTAAAGGCTTGATTTGAAGAGAGCATGGTATGGAACAGTCCTTTCTTTGATGCTAACTCATCGTAGCTTCCAGATTCGGCAATTAAGCCGTCACTCATGACGAGTATTTGATCCATATTTTTGAGTGGCTCTAATTGGTGCGTCACCATTAACGTTGTTTTGTGCTTGGTTTGGCTGTTCAATCCTTGTGTTACAAGTTGTTCACTTCGTGCATCCAAACTTGCTGTTGGCTCATCTAGCAGCCAAAATTGCCCTTGTTGTAACATAGCGCGAGCAAGTGCAATACGTTGAGCTTGCCCTACGGAAAGTCCCCCAGAACGGTCTGAAACTAAATAGTCTAATCCATGTTGGTCAACAAATTCTGCTGAGTAAGAATCGCTCAGTACTTGAGTAATTGCCTGTTCGGTAACTGATTCATTACCCAAGGTGATATTGTCTCGAATGGTTCCATGAAGCAGAAGCGGATTTTGACCTACCCAACTGATGGTTTGACGCCAACTTGAATGGTCTATTTGATTTAACTCTATGCCATTAATACTCAAACTTCCCTGATAAGGCATAAAGCCTAAAATAGCGTTTACCAAGGTTGTTTTTCCCGCGCCACTAGGGCCAACAAGTGCCGTATTAGACGACGAGTTTATGTTAAATGAAACTGGGCCGACAAGTTTCGTTCCATCTGGGCTGAATATTTCCAAATTATTGGCGGAAATCGAGATGCTGTCATCATTGTTAATGGCTACATCGCCCGATTGAATCTGACTGACATCCGTTTCCAAAAATTCAACGATGCTTTCTGCTGCGCCAACAGCTTGCTGCTTAGCGTGGTAATAAGTGCCCAAATCACGAAGAGGCTGATAAAACTCAGGCGCGAGAATGAGTATAAATAAACCAGCGAATAGAGTGACTCCGATACCGTAGTGTCCGAAATTAAGCTCACCAATGAAACTGAACCCAAAGTAGACGGCGGTAATGGCGATAGAGAGAGAAGTGAAGAACTCTAAAACCGCCGATGATAAAAAGGCAACTTTAAGTACATCCATCGTGCGAACACGAAACACTTCGGATGCGCCTTTAAGTACATCAGCTTCAGCTTGAGTGCGATCAAAC
Source organism: Vibrio lamellibrachiae (assembly GCF_050337265.1). Taxonomy (NCBI): domain Bacteria; kingdom Pseudomonadati; phylum Pseudomonadota; class Gammaproteobacteria; order Vibrionales; family Vibrionaceae; genus Vibrio; species Vibrio lamellibrachiae. The sequence continues at coordinate 560,194 of NZ_JAKJSU010000004.1, read as the reverse complement.
AGGCGAATGGTTGTCATCGCTTGCAAACGGTCATAGAAATGCCCAGAAAGTCGTTGCATGGCTTTAAAGTTTTTTCTATTCGCGTCGGCTGCTTTCATACCAACCATAGCCATAAATAAGGGTACTAGCGGTGCTGTGATCAGGAAGATAACACCGGCAGCCCAGTTGATAGGGAAAACAACGATGAGAATGATAAAAGGCACGAAAACAGACAGTGACATTTGAGGTAGGTAACGAGAGAAGAAGTCTTGCATATCTTCGACTTGCTCAAGTAATAATGTCGCCCATGCGCCTGCTGGCTTACCTTTAATATACGTTGGGCCTAGTGCGCGTAGTTTGTCTAGGATAAGTTGGCGGATGTAAATTCGTATCTGTTCACCACAGCGAAATCCTGCGATTTCTCTACCCCATGAGCAAGCAGCACGAACTGCAATGGTGGCAGCGAGTGCTATAAAGTAAGGAATGAGTTCACTTTTATCTACTTGTTCGATAATAAGCTGACTTAAAATTGAGGCGAGAAGTGCAGCTTGAGCCAATAAAAAAATACTTGAAAGCACGCCTAGGCCAACAGTTATCATAAGCCAGCGTTTGGCAAGCTTACTTTGCTGTTTGAGCCACATATTTAAGCTACGTTGTTTTTTCTTATCCATTTGAAAACTTAATGATAATTATTATGAATTTTATAGCGGCATTATACAAAAGAAAGCCCAAAGGGAATACCTTTGGGCTGTAGGGATTTGAACTAAATATTAAAACTAATATTTAATTAAAACTAAACGTTAAGCTTGATCAGCTAAAGCGTCTAAATAACGCTCAGCATCGAGTGCTGCCATACAACCAGTACCTGCGGATGTAATCGCTTGACGGTAGTTATGATCCATAACATCACCTGCTGCAAATACACCTTCAACACTCGTTTGGGTTGCGTTTCCATCTAGACCCGATTTAACGATGATGTAATCATCTTTCATTTCAAGCTGACCTTTGAAGATTGCTGTATTTGGTTGGTGACCAATCGCGATGAAAGCCCCCATAACTTCAAGATCTTCTGTCAAATCTGAACGAGTATCTTTGATGCGTACACCTGTCACCCCCATATCATCACCGAGCACTTCTTCTAACGTACGATCGGTATGAAGAACGATATTACCGTTTTCAACTTTGTCCATTAAGCGCTTCACTAATATCTTCTCAGAACGGAAAGTGTCACGGCGGTGAATAAGGTGAACCTCAGAAGCAATGTTAGACAGGTACAGAGCTTCTTCAACCGCGGTATTTCCGCCACCAACAACCGCTACTTTTTGGTTTCGATAAAAGAATCCATCACACGTTGCACATGCTGAAACACCACGGCCTTTAAACGCTTCTTCTGACTCTAGACCAAGGTATTTTGCTGATGCACCTGTTGAAATGATCAAAGCGTCACAAGTGTACTCTGCGCTATCACCTTTAAGGCGAAATGGACGTTGGCTTAAATCCACGTCGTTGATGTGATCGAAGATCATTTCGGTTTCGAATCGTTCGGCATGTTCTTTCATGCGGTCCATAAGTGCTGGGCCTGTTAATCCTTCAGGATCGCCGGGCCAGTTTTCGACTTCAGTCGTCGTTGTTAATTGGCCGCCTTGCTGCATGCCTGTAACTAAAACAGGATTTAGATTTGCACGAGCTGCATAGACTGCTGCTGTGTAGCCTGCTGGGCCTGATCCAAGAATTAGTAGATTACAATGTTTAACGTTGCTCATTCTGGCTCCAATACTGATATTTGAATGCTAATTGGGATGATTGTATGGAAGATATGGGGGCAAAGGAAGGACAAACAAGTGCTCTAGAGTGAATAAAAGGGAATAGATTAGAACCAATTATTAGTTCGTTTATAAGAGTATATTTGAATTAGTATCGCTCTGATTAGAACAATAACTTTTTGATATAGCAGATGATAAAGGGAGGTGAAGATTTGATGTTGATCTATGGTCTCTTCCATTCTCTCTGCTTGATACATTGGCTATAAAACCACTAGCACAAAAGGTGAGATATGGAAGAGTCCTAAGTCTTTGGTTACGCTTTCAACTCCACTTCATAAGAGCTGAACTTACGAATGTTAATTACGCCTGTATCCAAAATAAGGTATTGACCCTTTATCCCTTGAAGAGAGCCTGTTACTTCGGGATTCTTATCAAAATTATGTGAAACAATTTTAGTTGGGTGTTGAGTCACTGGGTAATGAATCGGAACGATATCTCCACTCAATATTTCAATCGAATCATCACCAAACTGCTGTTTAATCTCTTCAATTTTATCTTGAACTAACGGGAGCAGTTCTGCAAAACGCTCTTCTAGCGGTAGATCTTCACCATCTTGTTTCAGCAGCGTACGCCAGTTTGTTTTATCAGCAATGTGCTTAGCTAACTCAATTTCAATCAACCCTGAAATGTAGCGGGTCTTCACTTTGAAAATAGGTAAGCCTTGAGTGGCACCTTGATCAATCCATCTTGTTGGTATTTGAGTATGACGTGTAATGCCGACTTTTATGCTCGATGTGTTTGACAGGTAAACAAAATGGTCGACCATGCAGTTCTCTTCGCCCCATTGAGGCTCGCGGCAAGTTCCTTGTTCATAATGACAAGTTTCCGGCTTCATAATACACATATCGCAACTGGCGAGTTTTCTCATACACACATAACAGTGCCCCTGAGAGTAACTTTTTTTAGTTTTCTTTCCACAAGCGCTGCAAAAGATATTACCTGTATGGGTTAATGTGATTGTTTTGCCAATGAGCGGGTTAAGCTCAACCAGTTCGTTACCGACGGGTAATCGATAGCTTACTGTTCCCTCTAAAGAGGTTGACATTTTTTTTAGTGTACCTAGTACGGTTAATGACATGACTTTGCTCTATTTTTTATAATTATGACTGAGTTTAACAAACAAAATGTGTTGAAATAAAATGTGATTTATCAATAGTGCTTTATACTTGATTTACTAGTTGCATAAAACCAATACGTGAAGTGCACCGTAAATAATTACGCAATGATAGGTTGCGAGATGAAAAAGATTGAACCAAGCTCTCGCTCATCTCAAAATTGACTAGTGATAAATCAAACCGAGTGATGGATCAAATTTTTGACTGAGCGTATTAGCTTTGGAGCCAAGACAACTGCATGAAGTTTATACATAAATCTGTACTTTTCATGGTTGTTATTACCATCTTAACTGTCCAACTTTATCTTATGTACGGAGATGGACGAGTTAAAACAATCCCCCCACATTTATACACATTTTTTGCAACCACTGATACCTATAACGGTGGGCTATCTACCGCGAAAATTGATATTAATCGACAGAGTGTTGTTCTTACGTGTGAGCTAAAAGAGAGTGATTACCCTTGGCCATATTGTGGCGTCTCTATTCATCTTCATAAAGAGGCTGATAAGGGTTTTGATTTTTCCGGTTACCACACCGTTCGGCTTAATGTTGATTTAACCAACCTTGCTGATAATTCGCACCCACGAATGCGTTTCTATATGCGTAATTTTAATTCTGAATATTCTACACCTGATAATGAGTATACCCATAAGTACAACGGAATTGAGTACTCACCAGCTCAGGGACAAGGACTGCTTGAGATTCCTTTATATAGCCTTCAAGTGATGACTTGGTGGTTAGTCGACAATAATATTCCGATTAGACATTCTGCGCCTGAGTTTACCAATATCAATAAAATCGAGTTTGCGACGGGATCTAGTGCCGGGCCAGGGAACTATAAGATGGAAATTAATGAGGTATCTCTGGTGGGTAAATATATCCCCGGTGAGACATTATTCATGTCGTTACTTCTTATGTGGGTTGTGGGCGGAAGTCTACTTTTGCTCGGTGAAATTCGCCGTAATCATAAAGTGATTAATCAATCAGCAACAAGACAAGAGCACTTACGAAACATCAACCGCTCGTTGCGTGCACAGAATTTTCAATATGCTGAACTAGCACATCGTGATGCGTTAACCGGAGCGATGAATCGACATGCGATTCGTGACTGGTTGAAAGTACAAAAGGAGAAGTGTTTAGGTGGCGATAGCTCGGTAGCAATACTCTACTTGGATATTGATTACTTTAAGCAAGTTAATGATCAGTATGGGCATAAGATTGGCGATGACATACTGCGTGAGTTCGTTATGGTGGTATTCAGCGTGATTAAGCAAGATCATCGCTTAGTTCGCTGGGGCGGAGAAGAGTTTATAGTTTTTTGCTCAGGGATTGAACTTGATAGTGCGGTGGCATTGGCTGAACAGATTCGACACTGTGTAGAAAATCATATCTGGGTTCATGGCGATCCACTGACTTGTAGTATTGGTGTCTCAATGTTGACGAACGAACGTTCTACCGAAGCGATAGCAAGGGCTGATGAAGCGCTTTACGTAGCGAAGCACGAGGGTAGAAATAGAGTTCAAGTGAGTGAGGCTGGGTAGACGCTTTGTTTATTGCCCCGCTACTTAGTGAGCGTGCTCTCTTCGGGAGGGCCTTCCAAGATGCTGTTGTTAATAATGGGTTCTTTGGGACCTAAGAATTTTGGTTGAGTATTAATGATGTAGAGATCGAGGAATGCTTTTGCGCGAGCAAAAACCTCACGTAGTCGAACTTTGTAACCTGAATGATTCTTTGGCCCAGAGACGGCCAAACAATGAGCGTTGATATTGTGGTGTTTGGCAATAAATAGAGCACGTTCACAATGAAATCGCTGCGTAATTATTAAGAAGTCATCACTTTCAAAGATCTTTTGCGCTCTAATCACCGAATCTAGCGTTCGAAAACCTGCGTAGTCAAGGTAGATATTATTTTCTGGGACTCCCGCTTTAAGTAGGTCTCGCTTCATTGTCCACGGTTCATTGTACGAACGATGGGCATTATCGCCACTTAATAGGAAGTCATCCACCTTAGTTTGCTGGAAAAGATCAATTGCCGCATCTATACGATGTTGATAATACTCATTGAGTGTACGGCCTAGGTATTTGCTCGTCCCTAATACAACGGCAACATCGTAATGCTCGATCGATTGGGTGTCAGAGGTAATTGAATCGGATGTTCTCCAGCTAACCCAACGGTCAATCAACGCCAGCGTGAATATGGATAAAACCAGTAAAATGATGGCGTATCGAATCGCCTGGAAGCAGTACTTCCAAGTCCAACGTTTGTGAATTTTAATCTTATGAATCAATTGCACGATTAGATCTGTCGATTTCGTTGAGCCCATAATCCAATAATAATAAAGCTGACTAACACGATGGAAAACATCATACCAGAGTTGAGCCCGCTAAGTGTGCGAGAAAGGTAAGGTGTTGCTTTGACAATGATTAATCCGTAGCCAAATGCATTGATCAAAATAAACACTATAGTACGAATAAGAAAGTGCTGTGTGCGCAAAGTGTGTCTAACGATACGATTTATTTCGGCACCGAAAACAACAAGCATGCATGCTATTAATGCCGTTGAAATTTCAAACATGTAAGGGCTTAGATAGCTTCCAATAGGCGCTAAGAAATCAAACATAGAGACCTCAATAGAAAGGCCCTTACCTGCTGCTCAACAGTAGGCAAGGGCTCTTAATCAGAATACAGCAAGAATTGCCGCATGTTGGTTGATTAGAATGCAGTTCGTTTGTAACGGCGGTATACAGGTTGCCAGAAGTGTTGGTCAATAGCTGACTCAAGTGCTTCGTCTGTAATCTCTAACGCCACACCTTGTTCAATGGCTTTTTTCGCTACAGCAAAGGCGATTTTCTTCGATACTGAGTGGATAGACTCAAGCGGTGGAAGTAGAGCGCCTTGGCCATTAATGGCGAGCGGAGAGCATTCAGACAATGCGCGGCTTGATTCCATTAGCATCTCATCAGTCACACGATTTGCACTTACTGCTAGAACGCCTAAACCAATGCCAGGGAAAATGTAGCTGTTGTTACATTGAGCGATAGGGTATGTTTTTCCATCGTGGACAACTGGGTCAAATGGGCTACCAGTTGCGACTAAAGCTTCGCCATTAGTCCAACGGATAATATCGTTCGGTGTTGCTTCAACGCGGCTTGTCGGGTTTGAAAGAGGGAAGACAATAGGACGTTCACAGTGTTTGTGCATCTCTTGAATCACATCTTTACTGAACAAACCAGGAGCGCCAGATACACCAACAAGAACCGTTGGTTTTGCGTTGGTCATTACATCAAGTAGTGAGAACGCTCCGCCATCGTTTTTCCAATTTTTAGTGTCTGCATTTTTTTGTACAAGACGCTGTTGGAAATCTAGAAGGTTTGGCATGCCTTCTTGCAATAAGCCCCAGCGATCAACCATAAATACTTGAGCGCGCGCTTTCTTGTCACTTATTCCTTCAGAGACCATTTGCGCGATGATTGCTTCGGCGATACCACAACCAGCCGAACCTGCACCTAAGAAGGTGACACGTTGCTCTGAAAGTTTACTGCCTGCGGCTTTACATGCAGCAAGGAGTGAACCAACAGTTACAGCTGCTGTGCCTTGAATATCATCGTTAAAGCAACATAGACGATCTTTATAACGCTCAAGTAGCGGCATTGCGTTCTTTTGTGCGAAATCTTCAAACTGGATTAATGCATCAGGCCAACGGCGCTGAACGGCTTGCATAAAGTCTTCAACAAAAGCGTCGTAATCAGAGCCTGTGATTCGAGGGTGTCTCCAACCCATGTACATTGGGTCAGCCAATCTTTGAGGGTTGTTCGTCCCCACATCTAAAACAATAGGCAACGTATACGCTGGGCTGATTCCGCCACAAGCTGTGTAGAGTGCCAGCTTACCGATTGGAATTCCCATACCACCAATGCCTTGGTCACCAAGACCAAGAATACGCTCACCATCAGTCACAACGATGACTTTAACGTTGTGGTTGGTTGCGTTGTTTAGAAGGTCGTCAATGCGGTCACGGTTCGCGTAAGAGATGAATAGCCCACGTCCACGGCGATAAATATTAGAGAAGTTTTCACATGCAGCACCAACAGTTGGTGTGTAAATGATTGGCATCATCTCTGAAATGTGGTTCTGAACAAGTCGATAAAATAGGGTTTCATTAGTGTCTTGAATATTGCGCAGGTAGATATGTTTATCCATATCACTTTCAAAGCTGGTGTATTGCTGATACGCACGTTCGACTTGTTCTTGAATAGTTTCAGTACTTTCTGGAAGTAGTCCTTCTAAGTTGAAAGAACTACGTTCATTGGCAGTAAATGCGCTGCCTTTGTTTAGTAATGGAGTACTAAGGAGAGCTGGCCCAGCGTAGGTAATATAGAGGGGGCGTTTATCGTTTTTCATTTTTTGCCTATTGTAGGGTGGAGGGACCTTAAAATGATAGGGATAAGTTATCTTATTGTAAATAGAACACTTGCTGCTCAGTCGTGAATTAAATGGTGTTTATGAAGTTTATTGATTGAAATACGCTTCAGCGGGCAACATCGGTATACTAAGGCGATTAATACTTTAGTTTACGGCTTCTCATGTTATCGCTTCCCATCGACGCTATTCAAACCACTTTTCTCCATCAACTTTCTCAAAATCACCTTGTAGTAGAAGCTGAAACCGGCTCTGGGAAGTCAACTCGGTTGCCATTGTGGGCGAGTGAACAAGGGCGAGTATTGGTGATTGAGCCTCGAAGAATTGCGTGCACATCGTTAGCTCACTATTTGGCGGAGCAAAAAAATCAGCCGATTGGCGATTCGATTGGCTATGCGATCAAACTAGAGACACACTACAGCGAAGAGACGAAAGTTGTCTTTGTTACACCGGGCGTGGCACTTCGTTGGTTTGCTGAAGATAGACTCGCGACATTTGATATTATTCTGGTTGATGAGTTTCATGAGCGGCGCTGGGACACCGATTTGTTAGTATCAATGTTAAAAGAGACAAATCAGCATCGTTTGATCATTACTTCTGCAACCATTGAAGGAGAGCGTCTAGCTAATTATATTGGAGCAAAAAGGCTTGAAGCCAAAGGGCGCAGCTACTCTGTTTCAGTGTCTAATATCGCTCGTGACTCTGCGCACCTTCCTAGTGCTCAAAACCTAGAACGTGATGTTTGCTCTCAAGTGCTTACAGAGTTAGCGCAAGCAGAAGGCGATATTCTAGTTTTTCTGCCCGGGCGAAAAGAGATTGCCCAATGCCTGTCTCAACTTAAAGAGAAGACATCAGCGTTAGTTGTTCCACTGCACGCATCGGTCAGTGACGATCAACGTCGAATCGCGCTCACTCAGCAAGATCAAAAAAAGGTGGTACTTGCTACCAATGTTGCTGAAACCTCACTCACCATTCCTAATATATCAACGGTTGTGGATTCAGGGTTAGAACGGCGCACGGTGCAGCGTAATGGGCGTACAACATTAATGCTAACTCATATATCAAAGGCAAGTGCAAAGCAGCGAATGGGGCGAGCAGGGCGAGTGATGAATGGCCATTGCGTCCGTTTGTACGGGGCCCATGCTGCTTTAGAGTTAATGACGCCCCCCGAATTCCAACGGGAGTCATTAGTTGAACCTATGCTGACAGCGTCTATGTGTGGTTATCAGCTACAGAATCTCTCTTGGCTTGACGCTATTCCTAATAAATCACTCGAATTAGCACGACACGCACTATTGTCAATGGACGCTATCAATGATCATGGCGTGATTACTGACCATGGAAGAAAACTTTACCCGTTACCGATTGATGCTTTACATGCCAATCTGTTGACTCGAATCACCAAAAAATCACTTAAAGAAGCGATGATTGACCTAACTGCTGCGATATCTGTTCCCAGTTCGTTGTACTCACTAAGCCAAAGTAGTGAATTGATTGAGCAGCTTAACCAGTGTGAAACATTAGGTTGCGACGGAAATTTACTGATTAAGATTGTGAGAGGGGAGCCCATTTCCGGTATCAATCTTATTCTTGAAGCCGTCACTGAAGCTCAAGGGTTGGCGGATCAAATGCGAGATCTTTTTTCTCTCCCCATGCTAGAAGTAGCATCTCGATTTAATCAACGAGAATTGACGATAGAAATAGCTAAGTTACATCCCGAACTCGTATTTGTCAGACGTCAGAAGCGAAAAGAAGCATTAGGGAATGGGCTAATGGAAGTTCTGCCTGCGAGAAACAGTCGATTCTTTGAAAAATCAGAAGCGGCCATTGTCCTTGATTTGCATAGCCTACCTGGAAGGGGAGTAAAACAGACGTTGAATCTGGCGACCGTTATGATGCCCATCACCATTTCAGATGTGGTTGAGTGCGGTTTGGGTGAATGGAAACAAGGTAAAACCCAAGTTGAAGCAGGTATCGCCTACAGTCAAATGGCACTTCATTACGCTAATCGAGTAATTGCCCATAATCGAATAGAGGCTACGGGGGAATTGGCGAATAAAACAATTCTGGATGAAGTAACGTCCGGTAGAGTACTCCCCGGTTTTGCCATCAAGCGCACTGAAGAAATTGAGCTTTGGAAACTCTATGTGGAACTTGGCCTTGCTGACGTGACTGAGCATGGAGACATCACATTCGATTCATGGTTTTCTCAACAACTGGATGATTTGGAATTAGACTCAATTCAAGAATTGGCACTATTTGATTCAGATGATTTTGAATTTTCTGGGATCCCTTATTGGGAATACCAAGAATTTTCGACAAAATATCCATTCTCATTAGCGTTAGGAGATTTAAATCTGAGAGTGAGTTATGAGCAAAAAAAGAAGTTGGTTGTTGTGACTCATCAAAGTGGGCTACGAAAAGGTGACCCGAAACGATGGGAGCTACCACGTTGGGTTGGTTGGCGTGTCCGCTATAAAAAAGCGAGTCGTATAATCGACATTAAATAAACTCTGACTCAGAGTGCATATTAATTTTGGCTATGAAATATTAACTACTAATGCAGGAGATGATTATTTCTTGTGCTTCATTTGTTACATAACTGGTTTTTATATAGCTTTTAAACCTGCTTTTTGGCTATAAAAGACCGTTGTCTTATATCCTATTGATATATCCGTCGTATTGCATGATATTGGTTTCTTAAGACGAACAATACATCGAGAAAATGATGGATGAACAAAAAAAACAGTGCGTAGTTTTTGACTATACGTCTTTTCTTGGAGCTTCGTGTACCAAAAAATGGACCTTTCTAGAGGCTATGAGCTCGTTAGCTCCTGCGATGGCTCAATTGATGAGTAAAAGCCCTGAAAATCAGGTTCCTGTTGAAGAGCGCCTTTGGACATCTGCTCTACAATCTCTATCACCGAGCTACAGTGACGAGGTCAATTTACTTACTCTTGTTGAGCTGGCTAAGGAAGAGGGAATTGATCAGTTGAAGGTTGTCATGCCTTACTCATTAGAGCAAAAACAGATCGATGCGATTCAAAAAGAGTGCGATCTAGCGATTGAAAACAAGCAGCAGGAAGAGTTTGTAGTACATCTTTAATTCAGATGAATGCATAAGCGTTGATCTGGACTTTGTTTCATTTCTTTCATCAACGTCACATCTTTAATGATGCGACTTAGAAAATATCCAATTCTAGTTATTATTCCCCTTTGAACCAAACTATTTAGTCTATCATCAATATAGCAACTCTTTGTTTGTTATAGAGGTTAGACGATGATTGAGCGATGGATAGCTTTTACCCTTCTTTTCCCACTTGTGACTTTTAATGCTTTCGCTGAAGGTGATACTGAGCAGTACCAGCAAGGAAATATGGTCAATTATGATTATTTCTATGCTGATCTGAGCTCAGGCTCGTTTGATGAAAATATCGCAGAAAACAGTAATGTTACGGCTTTGGCTATTGGAGTGAGCTCTCAATATCGTGGTGATTGGTTGTTGGGTTTTGACTATTCAGCGCGCTTTGTTCACCACGATACTACAACTGATGAGTACTATACGATGCAACCTGCAATAGGTTATCGCTTTCCTCTAACGTCTAAGCTTGAATTAGCACCAAGAACAAAAGTCGGCTTTAAGCGTATGAATTCAGTTGTGAAAGACACGGAAGAGCGTTTTGATCGACACGATGACTTTATTTATGGATTTGATGTTAAAGCTGCTTACCAATTGAGCAAAAGACTTGAGCTTGCAGCGATAGGGGAACTTATTCGTAGTGAACATTTTGATGAGAATATTTTAACGTTGCGTGGGGACTATCGAATTTCCCAGAATTTCACTTTTGGTGGCTTCTATACGCATCGAGATATGATGGATCATACGACGAATGAGGGCGGGATTTCACTTCGTTACTACTACTAGCTGATATTCATAATACGGAAACCAAATAGTAAGTTAAAAAAGAAAGAGTCAGCATAGCGCTGACTCTTATTTTTAATTTATTCGTTTATTTTTTCTATGTGAATAAGTACTTAACAGCGATTAAAGAACCGCTGCAATCCCTTTACATAGAGGACCCATGTTAGATTTAGTCATACCAGCAACACTGATGCGACCTGAGCCTACAATATAGATTGCGAACTCATCTTTAAGGCGAGTTACCTGCTCTTTAGACAGGCCCGAGAATGAGAACATGCCGTTCTGGCGTTGAATAAAGCTAAAGTCAGCATCGACACCTTCGGATTTTAGAGTAGCGACAAACAGTTCACGCATCTCTTGAATGCGGTCTCTCATTTCAGCTACTTCCCCTTCCCACTCAGCGCGTAGAGCGGCATCGTTTAGAATGTGAGTAACAACGGCACTTCCGTGAGCGGGAGGGTTTGAGTAAATTGAGCGAATGATGGCTTTAACTTGAGAGAATGCAGTTGTAGCGATCTCTTCAGATTGTGCAACCAAAGTAAATGCACCAACACGTTCGCTGTATAGACCGAAGTTTTTAGAGAACGAGCTGGCCACTAAGATTGATTTGTTGTACTTCGCGAAGGCACGCAGCCCAGCAGCGTCTTCTTCAACGCCTTTAGCAAAACCTTGGTATGCAAAGTCAAACATTGGCAGAAGGCCTTTGTCAGCAACGAGCTTCGCTAATGTTTCCCACTCTTCAGCGGTTGGATCAATGCCTGTTGGGTTATGACAGCATCCGTGAAGAAGAACAACGTCACCTTCAGACGCTTTGCCTAAGTCAGCAATCATCGCAGTGAAATCTTTGTCTTTGCTTTCTGCGTTGTAGTAACCGTATTGAGCGGTTTCGATACCTGCCGCAGCAAATACACCATTGTGGTTAGCCCAAGTTGGGTTACTGATCCAGATTTTTACATCGCCAAGTTGGCGTTTAATGAATTCACCAGCAACACGAAGGGCACCTGTACCACCTGGTGCTTGTGCAGTTTTCGCAAGCTTTTGAGTAACAATCTCAGAATCAGCACCGAATAGTAGCTTTTGTACAGCCAAACCATACTCAGCTGTCCCCTCGATAGTTAGGTAAGATTTTGTTTTTTCACTTTCTAGCAGCGCTGCTTCTGCTTTTTTTACTGTTGCAAGAACAGGAGTTTCACCGCCCTCATTTTTGTAAATACCAACGCCTAGGTTGATTTTTTCAGCGCGAGAATCTTTTTTAAATTCTTCAGTAAGACCAAGGATAGGGTCTGCAGGTGCAGCAACAACTTTTTGAAACATAATCTTCATCCATGTTTAATTAAGAGGGAATTGTGAACTCCCTCATTTATACCTTTGTGCGCCTTTTGAAACAACCGAAACAAAACAGAAAACTGCAAAAAATTCTTACTGTCGAGTTATTCTTAATGAAATCGTTATTTATCGATACTTAAGTGATAAAAAATCACTATCTCTAAGCGAGTTTAATTATGCGTAGATGGAATAGTAATCAATCTTGATAATGAGAGGCGATCTCTAAAAATTGGTCTTCGACCGCTAAGAAGGTATCAACAATTAAAGGGTCGAAATGAATTCCTTTTCCTTCGAGAATTATAGAGCGCGCTTTCTCATGACTAAACGCCTCTTTATAGACGCGTTTTGAAATAAGCGCATCATAAACATCGGCAAGTGCCATGAGTCGACCAGACAACGGAATATCTTCTCCCGTTAGCTGGTTAGGGTAACCACTGCCATCCCACTTTTCATGATGAGACAGTGAGATCTCTTTGGCTATTTCTAAGAATGAACTACTGCCTAACTGCTGCTCTGCCATGGAGAGTGCTTTTGCCCCAATTTCTGGATGTTGTTTCATTATTTCGAACTCATCGTCGGTTAATTTGCCCGGTTTGAGTAGTACGCTATCAGGAACGCCCACTTTGCCAACATCGTGAAGCGGGGCAGATTTATGTAACAATTCAATGTAGCTAGGGGTTAAAAGGCTCTGGTAGCGTTCGCTCTTACTTAACTCAGTCGCAAGCGCACGCATATACTCTTGGGTTCGAAGAATGTGCGCACCGGTTTCGTTGTCTCGTGACTCAGCAAGGGCTGATAGACTCAATATGGCCACATCGCGAGTGGTTTTAACTTCATCTTGGGAGGATTGCAGGCTATCGAGCATTTTGTTGGTTAACGACGCCATTGATCCAAGTTCGTTATGTTCAAAAACCGGCAGACGCTTGTGGGTCTGGCCTTGAGTGACCTCCATTAAGGCAAATTCTTGGCTGAACAACACTTGTTTCATCAGTTTTGTCCAAAGCACTAAGATGGTTCCAGCATAGGCGGAAAGAACAATGGAAATAAATATGAACTCTTTAATGACGCTGACTGCACCCGTTCCGTCGATTACTCGTTCAGGGTTATGTTCTAGCCAGTAGATATCTTTGATGGCAACCATACTCAACATGATTGTTAAGGTAACGAGCAATAAGCTCATCATCATGATCATCTGTTTTACTAACGATTGGCGTTGGTTTGCTAATATCCCGTTAGTATATTCATCGCTTTGTGTATTTGAAAACTGAACGAGTTTCCCACTAAGTTGCAAAATGGTTCCGGTAAAAAATCCAAATAAGGCCATCCCAAACAGTACTTTAATATTACTTTCGAACGGAAAGGAATGAGCAACATTATAATACGCCGCAAGTGGAAGACTGAAAATAAAGAAAAGTGATGTATCAAGTATGACTAAATTTCCGTACGGCTTGAAAGTTTGATTCAGTGAAATGAAGTGGCGTGTAAGCCATAGTAGAGCGAAAGTGATTCCTACATGAAGAAATATCTCGGCGGTGGTGAGTACTTCAAGAAATGGGCATACACGCCCACCGTAAGCCGCAAAGACTAGCCCGGAGATTACATACATTTTAAGTGTTAATGACGTATTGTAATGATAATTTGTCATAGCCTAACCCTAGAACCTTTTTTAGTTATTTATTCTTAGTTTAATTCTTTACGTAAGTTTCGTATCCAAATAGACCGAGTAACCAAACAAATGATTTCAAATCTTCCTTTATCATAAGATAAACGGATTGATATGTTGTCTTAGTTATATAACAAAATCGAGGTATTACAATAAGATTGGTATATATAGTGTTGTTGGTTTGGTTAAATGCCTATATGTTGAAATAATTGTGAGTTGGTACTGCGTGCCGTACGGTTGAAAGTGTTATTATCCTCGCAACTATAGGTTCCGTCATTGATAATGAAGTAACTTATATGTGTGCGTGATCAAGAAGATTAATGCTTAAACCTAACGTAAAGAGACTGCAGCAGTGCCATCAAGAACTCATGATTTTATTGCAGAAAAACTCGTTGAAGTGGTGGAAGATAAGCATCGCCGCCAGCGCATGATGGTCAATACATTAACCATATTGGGTATAGCGTTTCTCTTTAGTTTCAGTCTTTTTAATTTCCAAAATCAATACAATACTCTCGGCAGTATCTTACTGTTTTTTACAATGGCTGCTTTGGTTAACATATATGTACTCAACCGTTGGAGAAATGCAGGACTTATAGGTTTAACCACAATTATCTATTCCTTAAGTATCATTCTCGTTATTTCGGGAGGGTATCAAAACACAGGAACATTGTGGATATACCCACTAGCTGTTATTGCTATCTTTATTAATCACTTTCGTCAGGGAGTAGTCCTGAATGCGCTATTTATGGTCGCGTTGTCTGCCATACTAGCAAATGATTGGGAACTGGCTGTTTACAGTGACGTTGTTAAAGTACGTTTTATCATCACGTTATTCGCATTAAGTGGTATGTGTCATATCTTGATATATTTTCAAAGTAAAGCAGATGACTACATCCTAAAAATGCATGAGGAAGATATTCATAAACTTGCTTATTTTGATGGCCTAACTCAGCTTGCTAATAGAGCAACGTTTCGCTCTATTTTGGAGCATACAATGCTACGGAGTGAGTCGATTCGTTCCGCTCTGATTTATATTGATTTGGATAATTTTAAGCAGATTAATGACGACTATGGGCATGATTATGGCGATCGCGTGTTGTCTGATTTTAGTTATCATCTTAAACAAAAAGCGAAATATCACATTGGGAGTAGGCTAGGGCAGTATGATGTTGCTCGTCTTGGTGGCGATGAATTTGCCGTTTTTATTGAGAGCGTACCGTGTGGCGATAGTCGAGCTCATGATCTGGCCAATGATGTGATCTCATTGTTTACTAATCATCATTTAGAAACGTTAGCCGATAAGGCTCATTCGATGTCGGCGAGTATTGGTATTGCCTTTACTTCCGAAAATACGACTAACCTATATGATAGTTTAAAGCTTGCCGATCAGGCTATGTATCAAGCGAAGCACGCCAATAAAGGGCAGGTTAGAGTTGTTGAATAAATAGTGCTTGAAGTAGCGCTCTTGAAAACAGAGAGATAAAAAAACGGGAACCCACTGAGTGAGTTCCCGTTTTCGTCTGTAAATTATCTAATCAAATGAACTAGATAATTAGCAATTAGAAATTAGCTGAACGCGGTGTACGTGGGAATGGAATCACGTCACGGACGTTACCCATACCTGTTACGTAAGAAACAAGGCGCTCGAAACCTAGACCGAAACCAGCGTGAGGCACAGTGCCGTACTTACGTAAGTCGCGGTACCAGCTCATGTGTTCAGGGTCGATACCCATTGCAATCATGCGCTCGTCAAGAACGTCTAAACGCTCTTCACGTTGTGCACCACCGATGATTTCACCGATGCCTGGTGCAAGTACGTCCATTGCAGCCACTGTCTTGCCGTCGTCGTTTAAGCGCATGTAGAAAGCTTTGATGTCTTTCGGGTAGTTCTTAACGATAACAGGTGCTTTGAAGTGTTCTTCAGCTAGGTAACGCTCATGCTCAGAAGACATGTCGATGCCCCACTCAACGTCAAATTCAAATTTCTTACCAGAGTCGATAAGAATTTGGATTGCGTCAGTGTAGTCAACTTGTGCAAAGTCAGCGTCAACAAACTGCTCTAGACGAGTGATTGCTTGCTTATCGATACGTTGCGCGAAGAACTCAAGATCATCACGGCGCTCTTCAAGAACAGCTGCGAAAACATACTTAAGCATATCTTCAGCAAGTTTTGCGGCGTCATCTAAATCAGCAAAAGCGATTTCAGGTTCAACCATCCAGAATTCAGCTAAGTGACGGCTGGTGTTTGAGTTTTCAGCACGGAACGTTGGGCCGAATGTGTAAACTTTGCTTAATGCACACGCATAAGCTTCAGCATTTAGCTGACCAGATACCGTTAGGAACGTCTCTTTACCGAAGAAATCTTCGTTGTAATCAACATTGCCTTTGTCATCTAGGGGAAGGTTGTTGTGATCCAGTGTTGATACACGGAACATTTCACCAGCACCTTCAGCATCAGAAGCTGTAATTAACGGCGCTGAAGTCCAGAAGAAACCTTGCTCATGATAGAAGCGGTGGATAGCTTGAGACAGACAGTTACGCACACGAGCTACTGCGCCAATCACGTTAGTACGTGGACGAAGGTGAGCAACTTCACGAAGGTACTCAATAGAGTGACGAGTTTTCGCCATTGGGTACGTATCAGCATCTTCAACCCAACCAACAACTTTTACATCAGTTGCAGCGAGTTCGAAATCTTGACCTTTAGCAGGAGATTCAACAATCTTACCTGTTACTTCAACAGAGCAGCCAGTGGTTAGCTTTAATACTTCGTCGTTATAATTATTAAGATTATTAGGAACCACGGCCTGAATCGGGTCGAAACAAGAACCATCGTAAATGGCAAGGAAAGAGATTCCAGCTTTGGAATCACGACGTGAACGGATCCAGCCGCGAACAGTTACTTCACTGTCTACCGCTAGCTTGCCGCCAAGTACGTCTGTTACAGGCGCGTAAGTCATGTTGGTTATATTCTCCATTGAGGGACAAAACACCTAGTGCATATTTTTGCATATCCCTAGATTAAGTAACAACTTAATGAGATAAGCCTCTGCACTAGGCTAGTTAAAATTTTCAATCAATAGGACATATTACCTGTCATATCGTTAGCTTCAACCTTTATTGCCCTCTATTTGGCGAATATTCATCCAATCATGAGGATTTCTTTACCGAAAGGGTAAACTGATTTAACAACGCCTCTAAGCGCTCTGATAATTGCTCAAGATTTACACTGATTTCTCTAGTTTGAGTCGCTGAGCTTGACGTGTCATCTGAGTGTCGAGTGATGACCTCAATTTTACTTTGTATCTCTTGGTTTATCTGAGTCGTAACTTGGCTCTGTTGTTGAATATTGTTCGCGTGATTAAGTGCCTGCTCCATTTCCGAGACAACATCTGTCATTGCTGCGGAAAGGGCTTCAATAACAGTTGAGCGTTGATGGGCCTGACTGCAAACATTATCAACGGAGTGTAATGAGCTTTCACTGTTTGTTTGTAGCTGAGCAATGATACTTTCTATGCTCCCTGTCGCGTCGGATGTACGACTTGCTAGTTGTCTCACTTCATCGGCAACGACGGCAAAACCACGACCTTGTTCGCCTGCTCGAGCGGCTTCAATAGCGGCATTTAACGCGAGAAGGTTAGTTTGATCGGCAATACCTTTAATCACTGCTAAAATACTCGAAACCTCATTAGTTTGATTATTAAGTTGCAAGATATTGTCTTTCACACTCTCGATATCCCCGACAAGGTCTTTCACGCCTTGACTGGCTTGATGTGCTTGCGCAGCACTCTCTTGGGCAATGGTTGTTGTGTGTTTTATTAAGCCAGACGCATCAATAGTGGCCTGTTCGACCTGATTTTGCTGTACTTGCATCTGTTCAATATTGGCTTGTACATCTGATGTTTCTTGCTGCTGATTATTAGCGGCATGATCAGTGATTTTAGCGACACCAATTAGCGTAGAAGCAGAGTCCGCTAGATGATGAGAGGTGTCTTGTACCTTGCTAAGGCTATCACTTACGGTACACATGAAAGAGTCGATAGCGTTAGATAGGTGACCTATCTCATCTTGGCTAGTGGTGTTCATTCGCTGTGAGAGATCTTTCGTTTGGCTGACCGATTGCATGAACTGTGAAGTACGCTGAATAGGGCGAACTATGATTTTTCTGATGACAACGAGCGTGAGAATAAACCCTACAAAGGAAATGAGAGCGGTAATGCCGAGTGCAAAGATAGTTTGGTTATTAATCATCTTATTGACACTGCTGAGGTTGTACTCTAAACGAATTGCACCCAGCACTTCGCCTTCAGCGGCTAGGTGGCAAGAGACACAATTGGTTCCTCTATAGTTTTCACTCGATTTCATCGGAAGTGCAACCACAATTCCTTTGCCCCAACTGCCTTCAAAAGGTTCTATGACGGTTTCGCCGGCGAGGGCTCTTCGATCAATATCATCGCTTGGTTTCTGATTGGCGTGCCCTTCACCATAGATCTTGCTTACAGCGTCTGCACGTAGGACTTTGACGTTCTCAATACCATCTTGAGCCAATGCTTTGTCGCGCAGTGTCTCTTTTTGAGCCATGGTACCAGTGATCATCATCATGTTGAGGCTATCGAAGTAATTACTGGCTTTATCGTGTAATTGTTCGCTTAGGACTGAATTAATGAGGTTCCGTTGCTGTACGTATTGGTAGCCAGTTGACACTGATAATACTAGAGCTGAAACGGAAATTAGGGTGACAAGTAGTTTGAAGCTGACGGTTAATTTCATGATTTTTTTATTGTTTTGGGACGGACGCCGCCAATATACCTTGTTTATAATAAGGGTAATATACGATATACCTCGTTAGTGTGATGTCTGGCAGGTTGTTGCTTTGTATCTGTGATGTGAATACTTTATTGCTGGCTTGTTGATGTTTGGCGTTGTCCTGACTTTTTACTTTCGTTTAGTACTTCGTATTTGCATCACCCTTTGAATAAATGCTTTCTGGATTAGTTGAGAAGATATTATTTCTATCAACTAAACTTGTCACAATGCAGGATATTCCTTACTATTGCGCGTCCTTAAAAACCTTGAGATTGAAAATGAAAGCCGAATTGTATAAAGAGTTTATGTTTGAAGCCGCACACCACCTTCCACATGTCCCAGAAGGGCATAAGTGTGGTCGCCTTCATGGACACTCTTTTTTAGTTCGTCTGTTTGTTGAAGGTGAAGTGGATCCACATACTGGTTGGGTCATCGATTTTTCGGAAATTAAAGCAGCCTTTAAGCCAATCTATGATCGCCTTGATCACTATTACTTAAATGACATTAAAGGGTTAGAGAATCCGACAAGTGAAGTACTTGCTAAATGGATCTGGCAAGAACTGAAGCCAAGTTTGCCTTTATTAAGTAAAGTCGAGATTAAAGAAACCTGTACGGCAGGTTGTATCTATGTCGGCGAATAATAGCCATATAGAGAGTTGATTGTGAGAAGCGAAGTTGAACTTCGCTTTTTTTATGCCTAAAAAACAGGTTAGTATGAGTTAGGTCATTTGATCGAACAAGGAGAGTGGATTTTATGATGGCACGCATTTCAGTAGTCGTTCAGTGCATCTTAGCGATTTCTATTTTTTATTTGGGGTACAGCATCTATGCCTTTACGGCGAAAGTAGGGGAGGTCGTAGATAAATATCCGCAAATGATCTCAGATATTAGCGATATGACAGAGCAACTGGAAATAAAAGAGTGGCTCCTGTTCGCTGATCATGTAGAAGCTATGGTCCCACAAGTATTGGCCACAGTGAATGATGTGAATCAGACGATGGTCGAGGTCAACAGCACCGTTGATTCTATTGATAAAAAAATCCCAACTATCGTGTCTGAAATTGCAGCGTATCGTGAAAACACCATTCCATCAGCGCTTGCTGAAATGAAGCAGTATCGAGTTGGTGTTATTCCAACGACGGTGAAAGAGCTAGAGAATTACCGTGTTGATGTCATTCCGCCGGTACTCGTTGAAAGTAAAGCGTATAGAACTTCGGTTATACCCAGTGTAATCACGGAATCGACAAATTTGCGTAACGATATTCCTCCAATGCTGGTGAAAGCGGATGTGATTATTGATAAGACGCAGCAAATTGCAGCAGAAGCAACACAAGGTGCAGTGAAGGGCGTGGTTCTTTCTCCAATAAACCTGCTTCGCGATGCAGGGACCGAGTTGAAGTCGAAAGTCCAAGAGTAGTCACGCTAGGACATTGTCGTTAAAGACGAGTTAGGGATTGCAATACTAATATTAATCGATAAGATAAATCCATCTCTATACAGAGGTGGATTAGCGTAAGGATTGCTAGTCATAAAAAACAACGGATGTCACTTATTGGTTAAATAAATGAAATTCAAGATTACTACCCCGATCATTGAACCAACTGAAGGTTCACCACACGCTTTAAATACGCATCTAACTCAGCTTCACTCTTCTATTCAAAATACTCTATTCGCTCGCCTTTATCGCTATACCTCGCCTCTGCGTTTTCTCTTTATTCAAGTTCGTTATTGTTATTGATTCCTACAGTCAAATCTTTCGCCTATTAGGCAAACTAAAAATTACGAATTAAATATAAGTGCTTGAAAATATGAATACTAAATTATTAGGTAGCTCCCTAATTATCTCTGGTACCGCTCTTGGTGCTGGAATGCTTGCAATCCCAATGGTGTTGGCTCAGTTTGGACTGCTATACGGATCTCTGCTGATGTTGTTTATCTGTGCGGGTACTACTTACGCAGCATTATTGTTACTTGAAGCGACCATTAAAACAGGCGATGGCCTTGGTTTAAACTCTATCGCTCGTATGGTCTTAGGTAAAAGTGGTCAGATAGTCTCCAATGGGCTTTTATACGCACTGCTCATCTGCCTTCTTATGGCTTATATATTAGGTGGGGCTGACTTTGTCGGTCAGATGTTATCTAGTGTTGGAATAACATTGAGCCCGACACAAAGCCAAATCGCTTTTACTGTTATAGCAGGCGCAGTCGTTGCCGGTGGGACACAGTTGATTGACAGGCTTAATCGAGGCTTTTTCCTCGTGATGCTCGGAAGCCTGGCTTTGTCATTAATATTGTTAGCTCCGAATCTGTCGTTTGATAACTTATTTCAGGTAAGTAATAACGATCACGTAGAACTGATAAAAACAAGTGCGATACTGTTTACAAGTTTTGGCTTTATGGTGGTCATTCCAAGCCTCGTAGCTTATAACCATGAAGCAACAGATAACCAGCTGAGAAACATGGTGATTTTGGGTTCTGTTATCCCATTGGTCTGCTACTTGTGCTGGCTATTTGCCGTAGTTGGTAATCTTCAACTTGATCAATTAGATCGTTTTCATCATGTCTCTGATTTAATGCGAGCTTTCGAGTCTCATTCACCTTGGATTAGTGGTATTTTATCAGTCTTTACAGGGCTTGCTTTGCTGACGTCTTTCTTTGGTGTAGCGATGGCATTATTTCATCAAAATACGGACACGTTTCAAAAGAATAGATTCGTGACGTACTTGATCACCTTTATTGCTCCCTTGATTGGAGCGTTATTGGCTGCTGAGCAGTTCTTATCCATACTTAGCTATGCTGGGATTATCTTGGTATTTCTTGCCGTATTTGTACCGTTGTTACTGGTATACAAGCTGAGAAAGAATGGAACGAACGCTGAACGCTATACCGCTGAAGGTGGGCGTAATATGTTGGTTATTACGTTACTGTTTGGTGTGTTCTTACTGAGCTCTCAAATGATCTAAAATAGCCCGTCAATTGAGCGGTTATTATGTGGCTAATAATCGCTCAATTTTATGTTAACGCTAAAGCCTTAAAAAGCGGCCTGAAGTTGTTCTTACTTATCTCTATTCAATAACCTATTATGGACGTATGTTGGTAAGCCAGTAACGATGTAGCCCTTCAATATCGCCAGAGCACAGTAGTTTCATCGCCCCTTTCAGTTCACTGTCAGTCCATTGCCACCACTCCATTTCTATTAGCATTGTAATTTGCTCAGTTGAGAAACGGTATTTGATGTGCTTTGCAGGGTTTGAACCCACGACTTCATAAGGTGCCACGTCTTTCGTTACAACAGCTCGACTAGCGATGATTGCTCCATCGCCAATAGTGATACCAGACATAATCATGGCTTCTGAACCAATCCAAACATCATTTCCTATAACGGTATTTCCAGCCCGTGCAAAACCATCTTCTGCACCGATAAAGTTCTCGTTGTCTTGATAGAAAAATGGAAAGGTACTCGCCCAATCATTCCTATGACCTTGATTGCCCGCCATCATAAAGACTGCCCCCGAACCGATTGAGCAGAAACTGCCGATGATCAGCTTATCGACATCAGTTCGGTCCGGCATTAAATAACGAGCGCAATCATCAAAACTATGCCCATGATAGTAGCCGGAGTAGTAGCTATGACGGCCAGCAATAATATTGGGATTTGTAATCTGCTCTTGTAGAGAGATTCCAGAAAACGGGGATTCAAAATAGTTCATGAGTTCATCTACTCTAGGTCTTTTCTACAATGAGATAAGTGTGTACTTCTGGGTATTGATCAAATTCTAGGTGTTTAATTATACATCCTAGATCCATAAATAACTTTAGAAAACCATGTGTACCAAGCGATGAGTAGTAGACTTCCGGGCCCATAAAGTCATCGGTGTGAGAGCCTTGTTCGTTAACGCCACCAAATGAAAATATAAATATGCCACCACTATTTAGGTTCGCAATGATCTTTGAAATAACGTGATGTTGCTGCTCTAAAGGGATATGCCAAATACTGTCCCATGCGGTGATAAAATCGTATTTTTCTTGAAGAGGGAACTCGCATATATCAGCTTGGATAAAATTGATGTTAGGGTGACTTTTCCTAGCTATTTTCAACATCTCTGATGAGATATCCATACCTGATGGCGTAAACCCTTTGCTTAGCAATAAATTGATGAAGCGACCTGTGCAACCACAGCCAATATCGAGAGCATTTCCACGATTTTTTGTATAATCAATCGCTTTGTTGTGTTGTTCAATACCATTATTCATATTGAACTCATTGCGTTCCCAAAGATGGGTGATTTGGTTATACGCTTTTCCTATATCGACGGGTTTCATTTGGATGCCTTTTAATCTTATCTCTAGATTAAATTGCCCGTGGACATTACGCCACGGGCTTAGTTAGAGTTGGTGATTTTTACTGTAGCAACTACTTATTACTCGTAGATAGGTGCGTCGAAATCCTGACCTTCGTCTGTATATGCAGTAACGACAGCATCTTCGACAAAACCAGTTTCCGCTTTTACTTGAGTTTCAAAAAAGTGTTGTATTTGCTTTCGGCGACCGTGTGCAGACCAAGACTCGGCATCTTCCCAAACTTCATTGAATACGATCGGATATTCGTTTCTAGAGGCACTTGGATGATCAATTTGGCGGGTAAGCATGTATTGAATACAGCCCTGCTCACGATAAGCGTCAGGCTCTAGAGCTTTCAGTACTTCAAACAGCTCAGCTTCTTTCCCTTCTTTTGGCTTAAACTGAGCTAAAACATATACGCGACTAGTCATTGGATTTCCTTTAATTTCTGAGGTTTACAAAGGTAGTAGCTGAGTATAGAAGAAAATGGAGTGTGAAACTAGAAACTAACGGTATGACTAAATACGACTAATGGTTAACTTAGAAAAAGTGCCCTAGATAAGGGCACTATATGTTAACTATTAACCATTAGCGATTGATTCGACCGTGAAGCCCAAACATAGAGAAGTTCCAGTGCAATAGTGGCTCCCGCAAGTGCCGTGACCTCGCTTTGATCGTAAGCCGGAGAGACCTCAACCACATCCATGCCAACAACGTTGATACCAGCAAGTGCACGAAGAATTCTTAACGCCTTGTCCGTTGTTATCCCGCCGCATACGGGTGTTCCTGTTCCCGGAGCAAACGCAGGGTCAAGGCAGTCAATATCAAAAGTGATGTAGACTGGTTTATTCCCGATAATGTTTCGAATGTCAGCCGCTATCTCTTCTGCACTCATATCGTTGGCTTGCATTGCGTTTATCACATTAAAGGCATGCTCATCATCGTTATACTCGGTGCGAATTCCTACCTGTACAGAATGCTCTGGCGAAATTAAACCTTCTTTTGGTGCATGATAGAACATTGTTCCATGATCATATCGACTGCCACTTGCGTAGGTATCGGTATGTGCGTCAAAATGAATCAGTGCCATTTCACCATAATGTTTAGCGTGTGCCCTTAGTATCGGTAGAGTGACGAAGTGATCGCCACCCAATGCCAACATTGTTTTCCCACTGCTTAGTATCTCGCTTGCTGCAGACTCTAGCCGGCGACTCAAGTCTTCCGCATCACCACAATCAAAGACAATATCACCGGAGTCGATAACATTATGATTATCAAAAATGTTAAAGGCCCATGGGAATTTTTTTCCTTCCCAAGCAAGATTCACTGATGCTCGACGAATGGCATCGGGCCCCATTCTAGCTCCAGGTCTACCAGACGTTGCCAAATCTAGTGGAACACCGAGAACCACGACGTCGGCTTCACTGTTAGCTGGGTTATTAACCAACGGACGACGCAGAAACGTCATGGCATTTGAATACAGTGAGTAGTCTGTTTTCGTAAACAGATCATTCATTTAAAAATCCTCCAAATAGGTGTACCCCGTCAAGCCTTGCTCTAACTCTTGTAAGACAAGTCCTTGCTCATTCTTCGTCACATAACGCTCGACGAGTTGACGATAGTTGCTTCGAATGTCGTCAACATCAATATGAACATAGCGCATCATATCTTCGACAGAATCGCCTTCATCGATTGACTCAAAGGTGGTTTCGCCGTGCTCATCTATTGTGACGACTGCGCTGTGTGTATCGCCAAACAAATTGTGCATATCGCCTAAGATCTCTTGGTAGGCACCCACTAAGAAAAACCCCATCAAGTAGGGCTGCTCTTTATCCCAAGCGGGTACTGCAAGTGTCTTTTCAATGCCTTGGCCTTCAACATAGTGATCAATTACGCCATCGGAATCACAGGTGATGTCGAGAATTACCGCTCGCTTATCATCAACTTCCTGTAATCCAGAAAGAGGTAACACTGGGAAGACTTGATCAATTCCCCATGCGTCTGGCAATGATTGAAACAATGAGAAATTGACAAAGAACTTATCGGCTAAACGACTGTTTAATTCGTCTAAAATCGGTCTGTGAAAGCGATTTTTATTACTCATCAGTTTCCGTAATTCAGCGTAAATACGCAGTGATAACTGCTCTGCCCATGCGCGTTGCTCTAGGTTAATAACACCGGTTGAGAATGACGCATGCGCTTCGCCTAAGTCACTTTGTGTATCGTTGTAAATTTCTATCAGTGCACGGTCATCGCTGCCTTTAGTTAAGTTTTGCCAGTTACACCAAAGGTTCTGTAGAAGAACTGGCGCGTCAACTTCTGGTGCTTCTATATGCTCAACCGCGTAGCTCTCTGTTCCGATAACATTGGTTATGAGTACTGCGTGATGCGCGGTTAATGAACGCCCTGATTCTGAAATAATAACTGGGTTTGGCTGCCAATACTCATTACATACATCTCCAACGGTATTTACCACATTTCGCGCGTATTCAGCTAAGCCATAGTTCATTGAGTTAGATGACTGACTTCTCGTGCCGTCATAATCCACCGCCAAGCCGCCGCCAATATCGAAGTATTCTAATGGCGTGCCCAGCTTGCGCAGTTCACAATAAAAACGCGCTGCTTCATTCACTCCACTGCGAACATCACGAATGTTGGCCATCTGCGAGCCTAAGTGAAAGTGCACCAGCTGCATTGCTTCTAATTGGTCTTCATTCTTCAAGCGGTCGATGACACTAAGTACTTGTGATGCAGACAAACCGAATTTTGATTTTTCTCCACCACTAGCTTGCCATTTCCCAGCGCCTTGAGAAGCAAGACGAATACGTAAGCCCATACGAGGTTTTACGCCTAGTGCCTTAGCTTCACGAAGAACAATATCGAGCTCAGACAGTTTTTCTAAAACAATAAAGACCTTATGACCTAGCTTTTCCCCAATAAGCGCAAGACGAATATATTCGCGATCTTTATAGCCGTTGCAGACAATCACAGAACTAGCTTGTTGGGCTAGTGCGAGTACGGCTAGTAATTCCGGCTTGCTTCCCGCTTCAAGTCCCAATTGTTTTGTCTCTAATTGAGCTTGGCTAGCAAGTATTTGATCAACGACCTCTTTTTGCTGATTCACTTTAATTGGGTAAACCAATAAGTACTGATTGTCGTATTGGTACTCTTCTATTGCTTGATTAAAGGCATTACAAATATTGTGCACGCGCTGATGAATAATCTGCGGAAAACGCAGCAAAGCGGGCAGGGTTAACCCTTTTTTCTCTAGTTTTTTTGCGATTGTAGTCAGCGGTGTTGCATGTTGCTTATCACTTCTCGGCGAGACAACGATCTCTCCATCATCATTAATGCCAAAGAAGTCTTGGCTCCAATACTGCACGTTGTAGTCAGCGCGGATGTTGTCTAGTTTAGATTTACCGGTCACGGCTTTTGTCTCATATTCTGATGCACAAGCATCGTTATTAACCTATTAATTCGTGATTCTCTTCCTTGAAAATTACGCCAAATTTCTCGCAGATTTCAATTATTATTTTGGGTGCGAATTGGAGCGTATTAACGGATAAATTTGGGGCTCTGTCTAACAAAAGGATTTTGTCGTCATGATTAAAAATACAAGGAAAGGTGTCGGATATAGTCGAAAGGGGGGGGCTTTTGTATTACTTAACATATGCAGAAAACAAAAAGCCCGAGCAGTTGCTCAGGCTTCATTATTCTAGTGGTTCTTACTTAGTAAGAAACTAATGGTATTTGCTTGTTTAGCAAACCACTTTAATCGCCAGTCCACCTTGAGAGGTTTCACGGTATTTAGCGTTCATGTCTTTGCCTGTTTCTAGCATTGTTTCGATAACTTTATCTAGAGAAACACGAGGGTCAGATGAACGACGTAGAGCCATACGAGTAGAGTTGATAGCTTTAACCGCAGCAATACCATTACGCTCGATACATGGAACTTGAACTTGTCCTGCAACTGGGTCACAAGTCAGCCCTAAGTTATGCTCCATTCCAATCTCTGCCGCCATACAAACTTGCTCTGGGCTTCCACCCATTAGCTCAGCAAGACCAGCAGCAGCCATAGAACACGCCACACCGACTTCACCTTGGCAGCCAACTTCAGCGCCAGAGATAGAAGCGTTACGTTTGTATAGGCCACCAATTGCGCCGGAAGCTGCAAAATAACGAATGTAGTCTTTTTCAGTAACGGTTTGAATGAACTTATCGTAGTAAGCCAGAACTGCAGGGATAATGCCACAAGCACCGTTCGTTGGAGCCGTCACAACACGCCCACCCGCTGCATTCTCTTCATTGACAGCAAATGCAAACATGTTTACCCAGTCAACAACCGCCATTGGGTCATTAGAGGTTTTCTCTGAAGTCAGCAGTTGTTGGCGAAGTGCAGAAGCACGGCGAGGTACACGCAATGGTCCAGGAAGAATGCCTTCAGTATTCATACCGCGATCCATACATTCGCGCATGGTTTTCCAGATTTTTGCGTAGTACGTACGAGACTCTTCGTCTGAACGTAGTGACTTTTCATTCTCAATCACTAGCGTACTAATAGATAAACCGCTCTCTTTACATTGGTTAATTAGCTCTTCAGCTGATGTAAATTCGTAAGGGGCTTTAATTGGATTTTCGTCTTCTTTACCAAAGTTCTCTTCGTCGACGATGAAACCGCCACCAATAGAGTAATAAGTTTTCGAATAAGCCACTTCATTATCAATCCACGCATGAATTTGCATGCCATTTTCGTGAAGTGATAAGTTAGAAGTGTGAAAGTTCATGCCGCCATCTTTTGGAAAAGAGACAGTATGACAGTGCATACCAACTGGAAGACGTTCCGTCTCCTCTACGCGAGCGATGAAGCCTGGAATAGAATCGATATCAACTTTTTCTGGCGTGTTGCCAGCAAGACCCATGATGATAGCGATATCTGTGTGGTGACCTTTCCCTGTCAGTGATAATGATCCATATACGTCCACGGTGATTTTAGTGATATCGCGCAATTTTCCCATTGAGCGTAAATCATCAATAAACTCTTTACCCGCTTTCATTGGTCCAACTGTGTGTGAGCTCGATGGACCAACACCGATTTTATAGATGTCGAATACACTGATCATATTTGAAACCTCATTAGAAAAGGCCCCTAAAATGGAGCCTTATTTTAGTTATTATGTCTAACCTAGATTAGATTCGGCTTAGAATATACCGTTAATTGCAGAAGTTACAGCAGCAAGGCCACAAATTGCAGTGAAGATTTGAACTGGCTTAGAAGTTTTGTACTTAGCCATCGCTGGTACTTTGTTCATTGCAAAGATAGGAAGTAGGAACAAGATAGCCGCGATCATTGGAGCACCAAGGTCTTCAATCATACCTAGGATATCTGGGTTGATGATAGCAACAGCCCAAGTAGTTAGTACGATGAAAGCTAGTGAGCCTTTTTCAATTTTAGATTCTGAAGCATTAGTACGTGACTTAGCTAGACCCATTAGGCCTTCTTGAGCACCTAGGAAGTGACCGAAGTAGCTTGAACAGATTGCAGCAAACGCAACAACAGGGCCTAGGATAGAGATAAACGGTGATTCATGAATGTTAGCAAGGTAAGACAGAACACTGATGTTTTGTGCTTGTGCTTCAGATAGTTGCTCTGGAGATAGAGATAGTACTACAGAGAATACGAAGAACATTACAAAGCCCATCAGCATCATTGCCGCGCCGCCAGTGATAGCGTCAGTTTTCTTAACTGCGTTCTCACCGTGCTCTAAACGTTGTTGTTTAGCGAATTGGCTGATGATTGGGCTATGGTTGAATGAGAATACAATCATTGGAAGTGCTAACCAAATCAGAACTGGCATTGCGCTCCAGTCTGGGCTAACTGCAATCATTGATGTGTTCCACTCAGGGATAAGGTAGAACGATAGAGCTAGAAGAATAGCTACAAGTGGGTAAACCAGTGCAGACGTTATTTTCAGCATTAGCTCTTTACCAAACAAGATACCTGCCGTCATCATCGCAATCAATGAACCAGACAGTAACCAGCGAGGAATTGATTCCATGCCTACTTGGTTTACTAGAAAAGAGTCAACAGTGTTAGTGATACCAACGCCGTAGATAAGAACAATAGGGTAAATAGCGAAGAAGTATGCGAACGTAATAAGGTTTGCGCCAGTTTTACCGAAGTGTTCTTCAACTGTTTCACTGATATCTGCGTTAGGATTTTTAGCAGAAAGAACGAAACGAGCCAAAGATTTGTGTGCGAACCAAGTCATTGGGAACGCGATCATTGCGAGAATAGCTAGAGTCCAGAAACCGCCCGCACCAGCACGGATTGGAAGGAATAGTACACCAGCACCAACAGCAGTACCGAAAAGTGATAGACACCAAGTGAAATCTTTATAAGTCCACTTAGAAGAAGTTTGCGTAGCCGAAGCTGTAGAAGTTTGTGTGTTCATTAATAGTACTCATTTTGGGAACAGGAAATAAGTTGAGCGCATTGTGCATAGATTTGTTGCACAAATATTAGATCTAGATCATGTATTTGCCTAGATTATAAAACCATCAATAAAAACATGTTCTGGGTCACGTAATTTACGTGCTACGCATTATCTGGATTGTTGTTTTGGATTACTTTTTCTAATGATGGTGTGCGTTGGCTGTTTTGTGTGCGCTTTGTAGCGTAAGGTGCCAAGGCAAACGGTTGCGGAGTTTTGAGTGTTACTTTATCTAATAGTTAATGAACTGTAGTGTCATTGAAACTATTAAGTTTTTTAATTGATGGTCATGATATGTTGCTGCATTGCTTGAATAATTTGTGCTGTCATTCCCCAGATGAAATGATTTTTGTATGGCAGACCAAAAACACGGTGATCATGCTGATTAATGGTAAATAAGTGGCTATAGAGCTGACGTTTATCGAGCATAAAACTAACCGGAATCTCAAAAGCTTCATCGACTTCATTTGGGTCAATCGACATAGAGTAGTTTGGGTTAATAAAAGCAAGGACAGGGGTTACAGAGAAGTGGCTAACGGTAATCAGTTCTGGCATCTGACCAAAAACTTGTATGTGGCTAGGGTCGATACCGACTTCTTCATGTGTTTCTCTAATTGCGGTGAATAATAGCGAGGAGTCGCTCTCTTCATACTTACCACCTGGGAAGCTAATTTGCCCTGGATGGTGTCTTAAGTGTTTTGCCCGCCGTGTTAGCACAACCGATAGTCCATGAGGTCTTTCGATAAATCCAACTAATACGGAAGCTTTTCTAAGAGGGCGATTTGTTAAGTGGGAGACGCGTTTCATTGATTCTGCGTGA
The DNA here is from genome assembly GCF_050337265.1 of Vibrio lamellibrachiae. Lineage (NCBI taxonomy): Bacteria > Pseudomonadati > Pseudomonadota > Gammaproteobacteria > Vibrionales > Vibrionaceae > Vibrio > Vibrio lamellibrachiae. The sequence continues at coordinate 529,488 of NZ_JAKJSU010000004.1, read as the reverse complement.
TAACTGACAGGCTGTTGAAACTGAAATTTTTGAATTAAATTGCTTTTATTAAGTTCAAACAACGTAAATGACCTCAAGTATTGATTGATGAAGGTGAGTTAATGAACGCATATTCTTTAAAAGCCAAAACGGACATAAGTAATGGGTGACCTTATATCGTAAGTGTTGCTTTACTCATTTAAGAATAGTTCATAATAAGCAAAGTGATTATTTTTACAGGACTTTTATGCAAATTTTTGATGGTTACGACGTGCTTTAGCTCAACGACATGCTAAATTAATAAGTGTGAGAACTACGCAAACTTGGTTGTCGCATTATTATATTCTGTTAGGTTTCTCCCTTCGTCAATTATGTAGAGGAAATACATGAAGTATCCTTCACCACCGTTACAAGATTCCGATATGAATACCGAAGCCTTTGCCTCTTTATCGGTACTGGTTGCTGAAGATATTCGAATGAATCAGATTATAATCAGCCAGATACTGAAGAAATTTAATCTAGTGCCAGATATTAGTAATAATGGAATAGAAGCGATATCAGCGATAGAGACGTTGGAAGGCAGCGACAGTCATCAATATGATATTGTCTTTATGGACTATCGAATGCCAGAAATGGATGGTCTAGAAGCCACTAAAGTTCTAAGACAACGTGGCTTTGATAAACCCATTATAGCGCTAACGGCGGCTGTTACAGCGGAAGAGCGTGAGAAGTGTATTAACAGCGGTATGAATGATGTATTAACCAAACCGTATACCGCTTCATGTTTATATAAAATAATGACTAAGTGGATCAAGCCTGATTTAAATTAGCTCTCTAACACTGGCAGAATTCGGCTTAGTTTATCAAGTGTCTCTTGATACTCTGAATCACACTCGCTGTCTGCGACCACGCCACCGCCAGCCCACGCGTAGATATTAGAATCTTTTGCCACAAGAGTGCGAATGGTAATACTGGTATCCATTGTTCCGTCACGGCTGATATAACCAATACTGCCACAGTAAGCACTTCGTCTGTGAGGTTCGAGCTCTTCAATGATCTCCATTGCTCTCACTTTCGGGGCGCCTGTAATGGAGCCGCCCGGAAAACATGCCTTAAGTAAGTCAGCATTACTGTAGTTGTCATCAAGCTTAGCTCTAATCGTACTGACAAGGTGGTGCACAGCCGGGAAGCTTTCTATATCAAACAACTTTGGCACATGAACACTACCAGGCTTCGCTACTCGGCCAATATCATTACGAAGCAAATCAACAATCATTAAGTTTTCAGCTTGATCTTTTTCAGCGCAAGCCAGTTCATGAGCGTTGGCATCATCAATTTTTTTATCGTCAGATCGCGGCCTTGTACCTTTGATAGGTTTGGTTTCAATGAAGCGGCCTTTTATTTGCAAAAAACGCTCAGGTGAGACGCTTAAAATTGCGCTCTCGTCGGTTCGAATGAAAGCAGAGAAAGGCGCAAGATTATGAGACTCAAGCTTCAGGTATGCTTGCCATTCGCTGCCTATATAATTGGCATGAAAGCGTTGCGCCAAGTTAATTTGATAGCAGTCACCAGAAAGAAGGTACTGCTGTACTTTGTCAAACTTGGTGGAGTAGCTCTGCTTAGTCATATTTGAAGCCCAAGGAGAACTCAACTGAAATGGAACATGTTGGTTTTGGTCGCTTGACTTGGCTTGTGACTGTAGCCATTGCCAGTGAGCATCCACATGAAGGCCAACGATATACGCAGAGCGTTTATGATGATCAATCACCAATGCCCACTCATAAAGACCGACCGCCATCTCCGGTAAGCCAATGTCATCTTCTGCTAAATTTGGTAAGGCTTCGACTCGACGCCCCAAATCATAGGAAAAGTAGCCTACAGCTCCTCCTATAAAAGGAAGCTCAGTACAATGCTCTTCGTCTGGAAGGTACTGATTCTGGAGGCTAGCAAGCAGTTCAAATGGGTCACTATGGCTATCAAAATTGCCGTTAGGGCTTGTCACATGAGTCGCTAACTGCCGAGTGGTTAATGTCACTATTGGATTCGCAACTAAAATATCAAAGCGACTATCAATGTGCTCTTCGGAGGCTGAGCGCAAAAGCATAGCCCAAGGTTGATGCTGGATAGGTGCGAATAGCTGATTGGCTAAGTCCGGTTGGTAGTCAATAGATGTCGTTTGGACAGACTCTTGCTCTTTAATTTTCATACGATTAAGTGTTCATGCAGATAGGGTTCATGCGGGGGAAGTGTTCATTTGTATAAATTGTGACGAAGAAAACGATCACTTCATAGCGCCTAAAGGAAAGCAAGAGTATCATAAAAACCAAATAAAAAGTCGCTACTTGATTGTAATGTCGATAGAAGTTGTTAAAGGCTGCCATACGGTGCTTTCTATAGCTCTCGACTCTTTCTATGATTAAAGGTAGTGATAAAGGAAGCATAACTATAATGAGGAAAGCAATGACAGCCATTCGTAAGCAAGATGTCATCAGTAGCGTTGCTGATGCACTCCAATATATCTCTTTCTATCACCCGCTCGATTTTATTCAAGCGCTTGATGCTGCTTACCAGCGTGAAGAGAGTAAAGCCGCCAAAGACGCAATTGCTCAAATCCTAATAAATTCTAGAATGTCTGCGGAAGGGCACCGCCCACTTTGTCAAGATACGGGCATTGTGACCTGTTTTGTTAACATCGGAATGGATGTTAAATGGGAAACAGACCTAACGGTTCAGCAGATGATCGATGAAGGGGTTCGTCAAGCGTATAACAACCCAGATAACCCACTGCGAGCTTCTATTCTAAAAGACCCTGCAGGCAAGCGAATTAATACCAAAGATAATACGCCAGCGGTTGTGCACATTAATATGGTGCCGGGTGATAAAGTTGATATTCAAATTGCAGCCAAGGGCGGCGGTTCTGAAAACAAAACTAAGATGGTGATGCTAAACCCGTCAGATGACATTGCAGAGTGGGTAGAAAAAACACTACCAACGATGGGCGCGGGTTGGTGTCCACCAGGCATGTTAGGCATAGGCATTGGCGGTACGGCTGAAAAATCAGCGGTACTGGCGAAGGAATCATTGATGGGGCATATCGACATTCAAGAATTGATCGATCGCGGCCCTGAGAATGCTGAAGAAGAACTTCGTCTAGATATCTTCAATCGAGTGAACAAATTAGGTATTGGTGCGCAAGGCCTTGGCGGTTTAACAACCGTGGTTGATGTGAAAATTATGACTGCGCCAACGCATGCGGCGTCAAAACCAGTGACCATGATCCCTAACTGTGCGGCTACTCGTCACGTACACTTCACGCTTGATGGCAGTGGTCCTGCGGAATTAACGCCGCCTAAACTTGAAGACTGGCCTGATATTACTTGGGAAGCAGGCGAAAACACACGTCGAGTAAACCTAGATGAAGTTACACAGGAAGATGTTCAATCGTGGAAAACGGGTGAAACGGTTCTGCTTTCTGGCAAGATCTTAACTGGCCGTGATGCGATGCATAAACGCCTACAAGGCATGATTGAAAGTGGTGAAGGCCTGCCTGAAGGGTTAGACCTTAAAGGTAAGTTTATTTACTACGTTGGCCCTGTTGATGCAGTAGGTGATGAAGTTGTAGGACCTGCAGGCCCGACAACAGCAACACGTATGGATAAGTTCACAGACATGATGCTAGAAGATGTTGGCATTATGGGCATGATTGGTAAAGCCGAGCGTGGTCCTGCAACGGTTGAGTCAATTAAGAAGCATAAGGCTGTTTACTTAATGGCTGTTGGTGGCGCAGCTTACCTAGTGTCGAAAGCGATTAAGAAATCACGTGTTGTCGCGTTTGAAGATTTGGGTATGGAAGCGATTTACGAATTTGAAGTTGAAGATATGCCTGTGACAGTTGCGGTAGATTCAACGGGTGCAAACGCTCACCAAATTGGTCCTGATACGTGGAAAGTTAAGATTGCAGAAGCGAATTCGTAAGCACGATTTACTTCTTAATAATGAGACTCTTTAAAAATGTTGGTGGCAACAGCGTAAATCTAACATTGCGGTGGCGAAAGCCACTGTGAGTCTCGTTATACTTTCTCAAAGTAAAAATATCAATAAGTTAGATTTGCATTATGGTATTACTCTATGTAGCGAATCTAGTTAAAAGCTTAACTTACAAACACGATCTCAGGAGAGTAGAGTGCCTCGATTTATTCAAATTTTACAAATTGCCATTGCGATTGTAGTTGGTAGTTTCCTTGGTTATGACTTGATTTTGCATGGTATTAGCATTTTTGATGTTAAGTACGTCACCATCACTTGTGTTTTGTTTGTGATGTTAGAGCTTGCTCTGTTTGTTATCTACAAGTTGATAGAAGACGACTAAAGATTATCGGACTTCTCCAATCTCTAAGCCCTTGATATTAATCAGGGGCTTTTTTGTTCATCTAAGATTAAGATTAACTCAATTAGATTAGGGTCTGTTGACCTTTCGAGCAAAATTAACCGCGAAAGATCAATAGACCCTAGTCTCACAGGTTTAGTAAGAGAGCATTAATGAAAAGACTGAAACAAGAAGTGAACGACTTTCTTTATCGAAGTACCGACTCTCATGTTCGCATTGCGGTCACGGGGTTATCCCGTGCTGGAAAAACCGCTTTCATTACCTCTATGGTTAATCAGCTGTTGCACACGTCTACTCATGACAACTTACCGCTGCTAAAAGCGGCAAGAGGCAAGCGGATTGTTGGAGCAAAACGTGTTCCTCAACATAATATGATGGTCCCTAGATTCGCCTATGACGAAGCGATTGAACAGCTAGGTTCAACACCGCCTCAGTGGCCGATACCAACACGTGATGTTAGTGAAATTCGCTTGGCGATTAAGTACAAGCCAGAAAAACGACATAAAAAAATCCTGAGCTCTACCTCTACACTTTATCTCGACATTATAGATTACCCCGGTGAGTGGTTGCTTGATCTTCCTCTGCTTGATATGGATTTTCACCAATGGTCGGAGAGCCAATTTGACGCGCTTAAAGGACAAAGAAAAGTTCTGGCTGAAAACTGGTTAAAACAACTGGAAGCGTTAGATCTCAACGCGGAAGCGGATGAGAAGACGTTAGAGTCAATTTCTTTGGCTTACACAGAGTATTTGCATAGCTGTAAAGAGGCTGGCCTTCATTGGGTTCAGCCTGGGCGTTTTGTTCTACCTGGCGATCTTTCGGGAGCGCCCGTATTACAGTTTTTTCCTTGCCGAATTAAGTCAGGCAGTAAACCAGAAAAAAACACTAATCTTGAGATGCTGACTAAGCGATATCAGCAGTATCAACAAAAAGTGGTGAAAGCTTTTTATAAGCAATACTTCTCGACGTTCGATCGACAAGTGGTTCTGGTTGATTGCTTGTCGCCGTTAAACGCCAGCCATGAATCATTCAATGATATGAGTACGGCTTTAGAGCAAATTATGCACAGCTTCCGATACGGTCGCAGCGGTATCCTTAAACGCCTTTTCTCTCCCAAAATTGACAAGATTCTATTTGCGGCCACTAAAGCTGATCACGTTACTCCTGAACAGCACCCTAATTTGGTTTCATTATTACAGCAACTGGTACACCCCGCATGGCAAAATGCTGCTTTTGAAAACATAGATATGAATTGCATTGCGATGGCCTCTATACAGGCAACAACCGCGGGGTTTATCAACTCTGGTGACAGTACTATGGCCGCGATTCAAGGTCATACTTTACAAGGCGATGCTCTGACGGTTTTCCCTGGAGACGTACCTAGTAAATTACCTCGCGCTGAGTATTGGAGTGAAACAGGTTTTGAGTTTAATTCTTTCGCGCCAAAACAAAAGCCAGAATACGGTCCGAGTGAGCATATTCGAATGGATAAGGCTCTAGAATATATTATTGGAGACAAGCTTGTATGACAGATTTAAAGACAAAGCATATTTTTACTCAGCCTTTAGATAGCACAAGCTCAGATGGTCGCAAAAACGCGACAGATGCAAATTCTAACGTGAGTGGGGAAAGTGAATTAAACGCTCAACAAATATTAGATACGCAGCAAGCTGAAATGTTTGTTCCAAGTGTTGCCATTGAAGAAAGCCCCGAAGTCGAGTTAGATCAATTAATTCGCCCAAAGAAAGGTAGCAAGAGGCTGTTCGCAGCATTATTTACCGTTTTTAGTGGTTTATTGAGTTGGCAAGCGATTGATTCAATTTTGACGGCCATTACAACCGCCGATTGGCTATCTCTCGGTTGGTCAGGGCTCATCGCAACTATTTCCGCGTTAGGCGTTGGCGCAATCGGTAAAGAACTCTGGAAACTAAGAAAGCTCCGTCATCATTTTACCGCACAAGAGCAAAGTGAAGCGTTAATCAAACAAGGAGGCGTCGGAAAAGCTCGCTCCTTTTGTATCGATATAGCGAAGCAAAGCGGATTAACCGATGAGAACCCAAGTTTTGATCGGTGGAAGAATAGTATTACCGATTCACACAGTGATGCTGAAGTTATTGAGCTTTATGAGTCGCTCGTTGTAAGCCAATTTGATGAGAAAGCCGCTCAAATAGTGACAAAGCATGCGACCGAATCTGCCATTTTGGTTGCTGTTAGCCCACTAGCACTGGCCGATATGGCACTTGTAGCGTGGCGAAATTTAAAAATGATCGACTCATTAGCTACCTTGTATGGCGTCGAACTTGGTTATTGGTCACGAGTATCATTATTCAAATTAGTGTTAGTTAATATGGCAGCGGCGGGAGCCAGTGAACTTGCGATAGACGCCAGTATGGATTTGCTCTCGATGGATGTCGCGGGGAAGCTGTCCGCTAGAGCAGGGCAGGGGATTGGCGTTGGAATTCTATCTGCAAGGATTGGAATTAAGGCCATTGCACTGTTAAGGCCTATGGCTTGGCAAAAAGAGAATGCATTAACCTTGTCGACGATTCGCAAGCAGATCGTCTCCAAAGTCGCTGCTATTTCAATCAAATAGTCGTAAGCATCGTCGTATTCAAGTTAGAATTCTTGACGCATTACAGGGCATGAGCGAAACTAGTGTCAACTTTTTCTGACACCGTTCAATTAGGATTTCTTAGTGCGTCTAGAAGTATTTTGTGAAGATAGATTAGGTCTAACTCGAGAGTTGCTTGATATATTAGCCTCAAAGAATATTGACCTGCGCGGCATCGAAATTGATGTCAGCGGTATTATTTACCTCAATTGTCCCGATATTGATTTTGACACTTTCAGTGAGTTGATGACTGAGATACGTCGAATTTCTGGGGTGAAAGACGTTCGAAAAATCCAATTCATGCCAATTGAACGGCACAATACAGAGCTAATATCTCTACTTAATAACCTTCCAGATCCTGTACTAGCGATTGATCTTAAAGGTCATATCGATTTAGCTAACCACGCAGCCGTTGACCTCTTTAAGCAAGCTGATTCCGATATTATTGGCCAGCAAATATCCTCTTTGTTGCCAAGCTTTGATTTTTCTCATTGGTTTGAAGGCAGTATTATCCGTCAACGTGAAAATCTCGTCATTGACGGGCTTGATTACGCGATGGAAATTATGCCGGTTTATATTACGGGTGAGTCAAACGAATCAACCTTAGCTAGTGCGGTTATGATCATTCGTTCTGGCAGTAACAAGCTTCAGTTTGATGATAACCTACCTCTTAATAACAACTTGGGTTTCGAGTACTTTGTTGGGGTATCCAATCGTCATAAAGCATTAATTAGCCAAGCCAAGAAACTATCAATGCTTGATCAACCCTTACTGATTGAAGGCGAAACCGGAACAGGCAAAGAGATGTTGGCACGTGCTTGCCACAATCGTTCTAATAGAGCAGCTTCTTCATTCTTGATTTTAAGTTGTGCCTCTATGCCTGATGACGTTGCTGAGACCGAACTGTTTGGTCACGCACCGGGATCATTTAATCATGAACAAGGTCATAAAGGGATTTTTGAGCAGGCGAATGGCGGTACCGTATTTCTCGATGAAATTGGTGAGATGAGTGCTCACTTGCAAATAAAGTTATTGAGGTTTTTACAAGACGGCACATTTAGACGAGTAGGCGAAGAGCATGAAGTGCATGTTGATGTCCGTGTTATTGCATCGACAAGACACAACCTTGCGGAACTTGCAGACTCAGGCGCGTTTAGAGAAGATCTGTTTTATCGACTTAATGTACTGACTCTGCGTATTCCTGCATTGCGTGAGCGAACTAATGACATTGCACCGTTGTTGGAGTTGTTCGCAGCAAAATACGCGACTCAACTTGGTATGGCGAAACCTGAAATGGCAGACGATCTGGTTGATGGGCTTTCGAATTATCAATGGCCGGGCAATATGCGCCAACTCGATAATATGGTGCTGCGAGCACTGACCGAGTGGCAAGAAGGCCGCCTTGATGTGTCACTATTCCATTTACCGCAATTAGAAGCGGTATCGACAGGCATTCCGAGTGTAAACTTAGATGGCTCCCTTGATGAAATCATGAAAGAGTACGAATCACAGGTGCTTGAAAGGTTGTATCAGTCATTCCCATCAAGTCGAAAGTTAGCAAAACGATTGAATGTTTCTCATACATCGATTGCTAATAAGTTACGTGATTATTCAATTCGAAAAAATCAGTAAAAAATGAAATCGATGCACGACTATTACCGATAAACCGCTCATGAATGATAGAGGCGAATGAATAGAACTAACTCACACCGTAGCGTCTATGAAGTTGATGATAGCTTCGTGCTGCGCACTGCAGAAATCGACGACGCTCAAAGAATTACTGATTACTTTAACCGTAATCGCTCGCATCTGAAGGCATGGGAGCCTAAACGGGAAGACGCATTCTTTAGCTATACAGGCTGGGCTCAGAAACTTGTAAAGCTTCACGAACTTCATTCGCTCGGGCTTGGCTTTTATTTGATCATCATTGACCCCAATGAAGATAAAGTGATTGGTACGGTTTCATTCAGTAATTTATCTAGATTTCCTTGCTATACCTGCACCGTCGGTTATTCTCTTGATGAAAATGCCCAAGGTAAAGGGGTCATGTCCCGTGCACTCAAGCTTGCGGTAAATTACATGTTTACCTATCAGTCAATGCACCGAATTAACGCGGCTTATATGCCAAGTAATGAACGAAGTGCTGCGGTACTAAAGAATAATGGTTTTGAAAAAGAAGGTTTTGCTAAACAGTTCTTACTTATTAACGGTCAGTGGCAAGATCATATTTTGACCAGTTGTATTAATTTCGATTGGAAGGCGGTGAATCGGTGAACGAACGGCTAGTTAAACAGCTTTCACTTATTATAGAACTCGATCAGCTCAAGTCTGTTTTACGCCGCACACGAGTGAAAAGTGCTGATGGGCGTTTGGAAAATAGCGCAGAACACAGTTGGCATGTCGCGCTTATGGCGATATTAATGGAAGAGCATGCCAATGAGCCTGTTGATATTTCACGAGTAGTAAAAATGTTGCTATTGCACGACATTGTCGAAATAGATGCTGGCGACACCTTTGTTTATGATATGGCGGCTTCACTTGAGCAGGAAGAGAAAGAGTTGGCGGCAGCTGAACGTTTGTTCTCAATGCTGCCAAGTGATCAAGGCAATGAACTAAAAACAATTTGGCTTGAGTTTGAATCCGCTTTAACGGCAGATGCCAAGTTTGCCAAAGCGCTTGATCGTATCATCCCCATGTTGCTTAACTTTCATAATGATGGACAAAGTTGGCAAGAACATGGCGTCACTCAAGAGCAAGTGCTAAACGTCAACAGTAAGATTGCGCTTGGATCGCAGACGCTGTGGGATGAAGCAAAACGAATGATAGATCTAGCTGTTGATAACGGCTGGTTAAAAAAATAACGAGGAATTTGAATGTCGTATTTGCCTTTGGATCAATACCAAAGAAAATGGATCTTTACACACCAATCAATGCCAGTCCCAGAAGAGGATCTTGCACTGATAAAACCAATGGATGCCGCAAGAGCTTCACAGCTTTGGAAAGAGAACATCAGCCCTCAGAGCCCTGATGTCGATCGTTTAAGCAGCCAAGATTGGCCGCGTAAAGAGAGCAACTGGACGACGGAAGTTGACTGGATGGCTAACTGGGAAGATGACGAACTTGGCTTACCTGAAGAGTTGATTGAAAAGCTAGGCTGGCAAGACGATGTAACGGTCTATTTCTGCTACGAAAAATATAATATTTTAGAAACTAAATGGTCTGTTTTTAAAAAGCATTGGAAGAATTTCTTGTTCTACGATGATGGTCCAATATTGCTTGGGCGTCGCCGCAAAGAAGCACTGTGGTTTAACTCAAAAGGTACGGTTAAGTTTGGTATTCGTAGCTGACCTTTAAACGAGAGTAATATGAAAAGCAGCGAATATCGCTGCTTTTTTGTGATTTAGTTCAAATTAAATGCCTATACTTAGCTGAGCATCACCCACTTACAAGGTGAAAGATGAGTGTAGAGCAGAAAATACTTCAAATGGTTGTTGAGATCACGGAGCAGACGAACTCTATTTCGTTAGCGCACTGTGTGACCGCAACTTTAGCCGAAATGGTGCCGATTCAAAGTGTCCACCTAGTTCATTATTCTGGTGAGACTTCTCATCTAATCGCTGCTATAACTCGGGAAGAGAATAACCATGGGCAAGCCTCGTATCACTGGTTGCCGACAGAAGAAAAGCCTATCTCTGCTGACTTTGACCATAATATGAGTTCTAGTATGATCAAAGATTCCGGTACTGGTCTCTTTCATTGTATTTTCCCTATCTGTATTGATGAACACACATCTGCTCGCTTTATTGTGGTCATGGCTCAGCGCCCAAATGAGTTTCAGCTTCTTATCGAAGGCTTCAGCCAAATTTATAAGAACTACTTAATCGTTTTAAGGGATAGTGAACGCGACGAACTGACTGGGCTTATGAACCGAAAAGTGATGGAGCAAAAACTAACACAAAGCTTTGAGTCTTCTGTCGAAGGGCAGTTTGACGACGAATACTCTCCAAGAGTTGCACTCGTCGATATTGATAAGTTCAAGGCGGTCAATGACACATTTGGGCATTTGATTGGCGATGAAGTGTTGTTGATTTTCTCTCAGCAAATGCAGCAGTTTTTTAATCACGAAGAACAACTGTTTCGCTTTGGTGGTGAGGAGTTTGTCGTGCTGTTTCCTCGAACCAAACTGGATGACGCAGAAAAGAGAATGGAGGACTTTCGTCAACATATAGAACAATACCGTTTCCCTCAAGTATCCCAAGTTACTTTTAGCGGTGGCATCTGCTCAATTCAATCGACAGATTTTGTTCCTAGTATTTTAGATCATGCAGATAAAGCGCTTTACTACGCAAAAGATAATGGCCGTAATAGAGTCTGTAGCTATCAACGATTGAAAGATGAAGGCGTATTTGCCGATGATGATATAAGTGATAGTGACGCCGAATTATTTTAACTTACTGTAACGTCAACTATTTATGTGTGATTATTATTCCATATTTTGTGGTTAAAAAAGACTCTGCAACGTTGTGTGGTATTCTTCATCGATATATTGATATCACTATTAATTGAGTGTTTGCATGCAAGGAAGCGCAGTAGAAAACCTAATTTTACAGTTGAAAAAGGACTTTTACGTAAAGCTTGGTTTTATGCATTCCGATACTGTATGCCAATGTGATCCAACCTTATCAATGCTGACGGAAGAAGAGCTGAAAGTTATAGAATCGGCTTGGGTTGAACTGTCGTTGTGGCAGCAGAACCAAAGTCATTAATACTTTACCTTTTCTATATTTAAGTCTTAAAACGCCATCTTGAAAAATCACGGCTTCGTTTAATTCGTTTCAATTTAAGTTTCTGCTCGGTCAGTCGTTTAGCTTCTATATGGCTCATTCGTTATACTCTTTTCATTCAGATACGTTTCATTTTAAATGAACTATTGAAAAACTTATTAACAATCCCCATAGTTACTCTCAGTAGGCGTGTGACACGTTATTGTCATTAGTACTAAAGCAAACATTAAGTGAGTAGTAATATGGCGGAAGTTCGAGCCAGAGTTGGTCTTAAAGTCGGTTCCCAAAGTAATATTGATGCGGAACTTCTCTCTTTTCATGGTTTAAATTCAGAAAAAGAGCATGTCGCGCTTATATTCAAGCAGGCAGATAAGCAAACAGATACACCATTAGTTCGCATGCACTCAGAGTGCTTAACTGGCGACGTATTTCATTCGTCACGTTGTGACTGTGGCGAGCAGCTAGAAGAAACCATTGTAAAAATGGGCGATGAAGGTGGAATTATTTTGTATCTTCGTCAAGAAGGACGCGGCATTGGTCTTTATAATAAAATTGATGCTTATCGTTTGCAAAGCGAAGGTATGAATACGTATGAAGCCAATAACCATCTAGGGTTTGGTGATGATCTGCGTGATTTTACAGAAGCAGCTCAGATGTTAAAGGCGTTAGAAGTCGACAAAATTCGTCTCGTAACGAATAACCCGAAGAAGATTAAAGAACTGCAAGACAATGGCATTAAGATAGCTGAAGTAGTAAACACCTCTGCTCACGTCAAGTCAGGTAACGAAAGTTATTTACAAGCGAAAGTTTCTCATGGCAAACACAATTTAAAGCTTTAGTTTTATTGAGTTTGTTATAGAAAGCCTCACTTAGTTGAGGCTTTTTTGCTTTTTAGTGCTCATACAGTTGCTTAATTTTCTGCCATACTTTTAGATATCGTCAACAGGGAGTGTATGAGAATGAAAAAAAGAGTTCTGTTCGTGTTATCAGTGATGTTGCTATCGCTCCCTACGTTAGCGCTAGATCTAGAGCGCTTTGAGGCGCTAACATGGTTAGAGCCTCACTCATCTACTGTGCAGTTGATACAGTACCCAGACTTACTAGATCAAATCTATCGAGAGAATGACGATCAATTGATCTGGTTTGATGTCGATGAAAGTCAAAAATTAGAACTGCAGCTTGAGATGATAGAAAAAGCGGGGTTTAGTCCGCTCTTCACTAATCAACTAACGCAATTAGAACTCTTTCGCAACGAAAACCGTTGGTTTGAATATGATTTGTTGGCGACTGACACACTGCTTCTGTATATGAGTTACGCGGAGCAAGCTCCATTAGTTGGTGAATCGTGGTTTTTTAATCAGCCCCTGAAAAGCACTTTACCTGCGCCAAGTAGAAAATCGATAAACTCGCTGCTTATCGCTGTCGAGCTTCATCAACTTGAAGAGCTCATTGATGAGTATACGCCGAGCAACGCTGACTATCGTGAGATCAGCGCGTCATATAAGCGTTTAAAGCAATTTGAACAGACAAGTTTACCCACATATCACCAGAAAAAATTAACCAAAGTGGGCGATAAGCTCACTCATCGTAATGAACTGATTCAACGTCTTAAGGTTGTTAACGTTAATACCGATGGTGTCCGAGATGATGTTAATTGGTATGACGCTTCTCTAATAGAACCAGTCAAAGAATTTCAACGCATTCATGGGCTGAAGGAAGATGGCATCATTGGCGCGCAAACATTGAAATGGTTAAACACACCGCCTTCTCAGCGACTAGCAATGCTTGCTCTTAATGCTGAACGCTCAAGACTGTGGCCGATGCAAAGGGACACTCTGATCTTAGTGAATGTTCCTAGCTTTGATATGACTTACTGGTATTTAGGTGAGGAAGTGTTTCAGTCTAAAGTTGTCGTAGGGCGGACCTCAAGAAAAACACCGGTTATGCATACAAAGTTGGACTCATTAATTCTTAACCCTAGTTGGAATGTGCCAAGAAAGATTATGGTGGAAGATATCTTGCCTCAGGTAAAGCGGGACGAGAATTATCTTATGAACAATCGATTTGAGATTGTGAAACGCTGGAATACGCCAGCCACTGTGAACCCAGAAGAGATAGATTGGGCTCAAGTTAACCCTAAGACATTCCCTTATAAAATGCGTCAACTTTCAGGGGATAGTAATGCGCTAGGCTTATACAAATTTAATACGCCTAACCGTCGAGCTATTTATCTGCATGACACACCGAGTAAGCATTTATTCGCGAAAGATATTAGAGCCTTTAGCTCCGGTTGTGTACGGGTTGAAAATGCTGATCTGTTTGCCAATACGCTATTAGAAACGCAAGGACTTGATGTTGTCGATTCGGAAAGCAATGATCACCTGACGACTCAGTCGATTGCGTTAAAAAAGAGAATCCCAGTTCATATTATTTATCAAACCGTCTGGGTTGAGTCTGGGCAAGTTCAGTATCGAGATGATATTTACCAATACGATACCTATCATCACGATGCTAATTATAACGAAACCTACGGCAAAGCGCGGCAAATTCAGGGTAAAGGATAACTCTGACGAATTTCTGACAATTCAATCATTAGTAAAACTTTTTCTTGTCGGTCAAATAGTAAACGGATAATTTCGTCTGTTTGACCGTTTCTTGCACGATTTATGCATTTGAACTTCACATTCTAGTTAGGTAATGTCCACATTCTTATAATTGGGCAGTGTGTGTGAAGGGTAATATTTTGGTTTTGTCTCGACGTCATTTTTTAAAGTTAGCGGGTGGTAGTATTGTAGTTGCAAGCGGTGTTCCCTCTATTGCTCGTGCATCTTATCCAGATAAACCACGTCACTTGGTGATGAATAATCTGCATACTGGTGAAAGTGTTGAAACGAGTTACTTCAATGGTGTGGATTATATCGAAGGTGAACTCAATCGACTTAACCATTTATGCCGAGATTTCCGCCGAAATGAAGTCCACCCAATGGATCGACGCTTGTTTGATCAAATCTCTAATATTCAGTCGCTAATAGGCTCGAATGCTGAAGTTCAAATTATCTCTGGTTATCGCTCTCCAATCACGAACGAATCACTACGTACAAAATCAAACGGTGTTGCTAAGAAAAGCTTCCACATGCTCGGCCAAGCCATGGACTTTCGACTTGATGGTGTTGACTTGAAAAGCGTGCGAGAAGCCGCTATTGGTCTAAAAGCGGGTGGTGTTGGTTATTATCCTCGAAGTAACTTCATCCATATTGATACTGGACCAGTAAGAAACTGGGCATAGTCTAATATGTGCTCATTTGCCTTGTACAAGCATTGAAAAACAAAATTGGTAGTGTCATAGTTCGGGCAGTTTCGATTGTGTTCAAGGTAGATATATGTCTCTTCAGTACCAAGTAGTTCCGGTTACCTCTTTTGCTCAAAACTGTTCCATTGTCTGGTGTGATGAAACCATGGAAGCCGTGGTTGTCGATCCTGGGGGTGATGTTAAACAGTTAGTGATGATGATCAATGAGTTAGGCGTTAAAGTTGTACAGCTTGTACTTACTCACGGCCATCTCGATCATGTTGGTGGAACCGAGCCTCTAGCTCAAGAACTTGGTGGTCTTGACGTTATTGGACCTCATATTGGTGATAAGTTCTGGTTAGACGGATTACCAAACCAAAGCCAAATGTTTGGTTTTGCGCATACTGACTCATTTGAACCCAACAAATGGCTGGAAGAGGGAGATACGGTCTCTTTTGGTAATCAGTCTCTAAATGTTGTTCATACTCCAGGTCATACGCCAGGGCATGTCATTTTGTTTAACGAAGCGGCCAAGTTGGCGTTTGTGGGTGATGTGCTTTTTGCTGGTGGAATTGGTCGTACCGATTTCCCTCAAGGAAATCATGCAACGCTTATCTCTTCGATTAAAGAGAAGCTATGGCCATTAGGTAATGATGTAACCTTCATTCCAGGTCATGGTCCTTCTTCAACATTTGGTAAAGAGCGAGTTTCAAACCCATTTGTAGCTGATGAAATGCCATTGTATTAGTTAGGTATAAGTTTTTCACCTCGCTTTAGCTTGATTGCCTAGTCTTAATACATTAACGAGTGAATCTATTGCTCATGCTCGGCGGCTGCCAAATACCGCCGAGTTAATCCAACAAAACTCTCTTCATCTCTATCTAAGTCACTGGTTGAAATAAAGATATCAAAGCCAAAGAACTCTCGTTGATAGGCCATTCGGTTTGCGAGTGCTGCCCGAAGCCCCTGATAGCAGACGCCAGAATGGCTTCTATATTCCTTTGAATCCAACACGATATCTTCAAAATCCGCTTTGTTGTTACCGTTATTGCGTTGGCCAATATAGAGAAGGGCACGCTGGCTTAGTAGTATGTCTGTCCCAACTCTTGGGCAGATGCTATTTAGGTATGGAGAGTATCGACGCAGTTTAATTCCTATCCATGGAAGTGGTAACTCCTCACCCTCTTGCTCAATATGACAGATACCAATTCTCTCGATATCTGTCCATTTAACGACCCACCCACCTCGGTATAAATGTTGCTGGAAGTGGCTAGGTGTTAGTGTATAGGAGACTTTAGACCTTTCGATGACTACGTAGATGATTGCAATGACCACAAGCGTCAATAATAGAGTGATGGTTGCAGGTACTGCATCTAGAAAGTTATAGATCGCGGCAATAAACGTTAGAGCTGCCATGACTAAAGCAGGTTTAAACTGGGTTAAAATGGCACCCATATCGAAATTAGATAATTGTAGGCTTTGCATCTTGATTAGTAACCATTGGCATATGTACAAATACTCAGTTCATACTTGAAGTGAAATATTATCTCTGTATGAATTATAGTCAGCATTGGAGGGCAAGCTCATTTTTGATGACCAAAATAGCTAATTCCCTACAAATCAGAGCGTTTTTTTGGTATAAATCGCGCTTCAAATTTTCACCACTGCAACATGCAGTGAAATGGAGAGATACTCGATGAGACTTGCTCATAAGCGTAAAGTGCAGATGAAATTGCAAAAGCACATTAAAGCGACTGTTGCGAATGCTAAAGCAACACCTAAAGCGAAACCTGTTGCTAAAAAAGAAGCAGCACCAGCAGCTGTGAAAACAGTAGCCGCTAAGAAAGTGGACGTTGCATTAACACCTAAGCAGCAACAAGTTTTAGACATCGTAGTTAGTAATGCCGAAGGTATTAACCCTAAAGGTATCGGCCTTGCCGCTGGCCAAGAAGAAGCAAAAGCAGCTTCTTGGGCGACAGGTGCACTGAAAAAGCTACTTGAAGAAAACCTAGTTGAAAAAGAACAGTTAGCAGGTAACAAAGTTATCTACAAATCAGCTTAATTTGCTGTCTTTTTAAAGGTTTAAGCCTCGCGAATGCGGGGCTTTTTTTTGTCTTAAATTTTGCCTATTTGTCTAGATTTACGCTTTATGAAGACGAAGTGCATATCGTTGCTTCACAATATAAGAACAATTACGCAACTACCTAGCTCGGTACTTACTTAGGTAGTTGTTACGATAAATTCGTGTTGAATCTAGTGCTAACCCTTGGTTTTACTATTATTTCTAATTATAGCCTACGTAGTTCTACGTACGGCTAAAGTTTAACGGCTGCTTTTCGAAATATTTTCATTGCGTGTTCTCGCGGATTCTATTTTTCTTTCTTTGTTCAATGATTGATAACGAAACAAGCCTAGATGGCTACCATCAAACAAAGGACGTAGATATGAGTCTTATTAATTGCTCCCTAAAGAGAGTATTGAAAAACACCACAGTGATTGCAGCCACATGCCTAGCTATGATGGCTACATCGGTGACTGCTGCAGAAAAAGTATATCGATTAAAGCTTGCTGAAACTTGGGGACCAAACTTCCCTGTATTTGGTGATGCGACTAAAAATATGGCCGCTATGGCAGAGAAGATGTCGAATGGGCGATTACAAATCCGCATTGACTCTTCTAACAAGCATAAAGCGCCATTAGGTGTGTTTGATATGGTGAAGTCTGGTCAGTACGATATGGGCCACTCAGGCTCTTATTACTGGAAAGGCAAAGTACCAAACACTCTGTACTTCACTTCAATGCCTTTTGGTATGACGCCGGCTGAGCAATACGCATGGTTCTATCATGGCGGTGGTATGGAGCTAATGGAGCAGGTTTACTCTCCACATAACCTAATGTCATTCCCAGGTGGTAACACTGATATTCAAATGGGTGGCTGGTTTCAAAAAGAGATCAACTCTGTTGAAGACCTTAAAGGGTTAAAAATGCGTATTCCAGGCTTTGCTGGGGAAATATTGGCAGAACTTGGTGCTAAACCAACAAATATTGCACCGGGTGAGTTATATACCTCGCTAGAACGCCGCACAATTGACGCATTGGAGTGGGTAGGGCCTTCGCTTGATCTTCGTATGGGTTTCCACAAAATCGCGCCATATTACTACACAGGTTGGCACGAGCCGGGATCGGAACTTCAGTTCCTAGTCAACAAGCGTAAATGGAATAGCCTTCCAGAAGACTTACAAGAAATTCTTCGCGTAGCAATGCGTACTGCGGCTTATGACATGTATACACAAGCAACGCATGAAAGTGGTAAGAACTGGTCTACGATGAAGGCTGAGTACCCAGATGTAAAAGTCAAAGACTTCCCACAAGAAGTGATGGTAGCGCTTAAAGAGGCGAATGATCGCTTGTTAGCTCAACATGCTGAAAAAGATGAATTAGCAAAAGAGATCCAAAAATCTCAAGCGGATTATCTTAAGCAAGTTCGCTCGTGGACCGATATATCTCACAGAGCTTACTTGAACAGCCAAGCACAGTAGTTAAAAAAAGAATTACTTAAAAACGAAATAGTTAAAAACGAGATGGCCAACAGACAAATAATAATTGGCCACTCGTATTCACTTTAATGATTTTATAATAAGAGAGCCGTCCCCATGGCTCTCTATGCCTAAGAAACTTATTAATAAACTTCGATAGCTGTCCCCTATGCGGTTATGCGGAGCACCTTTAAAGTTCCATGGAGTCGGGAATGAGAAGTCTTATTTATGTTGAGCGTTTCTTTAATCGAATCGGAGATATCTTCGGTTGGTTGTCTAGTATTCTGTTCATTTTACTGCTGCTGAATGTAGTCTACGACGTAGTCATGCGCTATGTCTTCAATGATGTATCTATTGGTTTTCAAGAGATGGAATGGCATCTATTTTCAACAGTATTTTTACTTGGTGTGCCATACGCAATTAAAGCGGGTGGGCATGTTCGAGTGGATATTTTCTACGAACGACTCTCATTTAAAGCTCAAGCCATTATTGATTTAATTGGCACGTTTGTTTTTCTACTGCCGTTTTGCTTGTTGGTAGCCTGGTTTGGCGTCGACTTTGCAAAAGAGAGCTACTTACTTGGTGAGACATCAGGCGATCCCGGCGGCTTGCCTTATCGATGGGCGATCAAAGCCATGATCCCATTGTCATTTTTCTTCATGGCAGTAAGTGGGATTGGCCTTGTGTTGCACTCGCTAAATAAAATTTTCAATCCGCATTTGATGCACGAAAACCCACTGAATAACAAGTAAAGGATGTTGTCATGATTGGTATAGTAATGTTCTTTGTTGCGTTATTCGCACTGTTATTAGGTTTTCCTGTAGCATTTACGTTTGGTGGTATTGCACTGATATTTGGGGTCTGGGCTGAAGGCGTAGATATGTTTGCGTTCATGCCTTACCGAATTCAGTCGATTATGGAAAATACCGTTTTAATGGCGGTGCCTTTATTTGTCTTCATGGGGTTAGTGCTCCAAAAAACGCGTCTGGCGGAGCAGCTTCTTGAGTCGATGGGCAAACTGTTTGGGGGAGTGCGAGGTGGTATCGCTATATCGACAGTTTTAGTTGGTGCGCTACTTGCTGCCTCGACTGGTGTTGTTGGTGCTTCGGTTGTGGCAATGGGGCTTATCTCACTGCCTGTTATGCTCAAGTACAATTACGATAAAGGGCTTGCGTGTGGAACTATCTGTGCGTCAGGTACGTTGGGGCAAATCATTCCACCTTCGATTGTATTAATACTATTGGGCGACGTTTTAGGCGTACCCGTTGGTGATCTTTTTGGCGCGGCTATTGGGCCGGGCCTGATGTTGGTTGGTGCCTATGTCGTTTATATCTTAATTTATGCAAAACTGAACCCTGAAGCTGCACAATCCATTGAACGTGATGAATCAATTAGCCGAAAGCAGGAAGTTATCACAGCTCTCAAAGCCGTTGTACCGCCCCTTGCGCTAATCATTGTGGTGCTTGGCTCTATATTTGCGGGTGTGGCCACACCAACTGAATCGGCAGCTTTAGGTGGAGCAGGCGCGATAGTTCTGGCAATTATCTATGGTCAGTTTAGTTTCTCTATGGTTTATGCCGCGGCAAAAGAGACGGTAAAAGTCACGGCTATGGTATTTGCTATCTTGCTAGGTGCAACGGCATTTTCTATGGCGTTTACCTATACAGGTGGTGATTACTTAGTAGAAGAGTGGATGCTACAACTTCCAGGTGAAAAGTGGGGTTTCTTACTTATTACCATGTTAGTCATTTTGATACTGGGCTTCTTTATCGATTTTGTTGAAATCTGTTTCATTATTGTACCGATTATTGCACCTGTTGCTGAGTTAATGGGCATCAATATGACGTGGTTTGCCATCCTAGTTGCAATGAATTTGCAGACTTCGTTTTTGACCCCACCGTTTGGTTTTAGCTTGTTTTACCTAAAAGGTGTTGCACCAAAGGGCGTTACAACGATGGATATTTATCGAGGTGTCATGCCATTCATCGCTATTCAAATAGTGGTACTCATGTCTTTACTCATATTCCCGGGTTTTTACGGTATGTCTTAACTCGCTTAGTTAATAATAAAGTGTCAGATATTAATAAAGAGTGTGACCGATAAAATTTCACCGATGGTAGTGAACTGATACAGTAGAACGGCTTGTCGATATTGGACAAGCCGTTGTTGTTTGTGGGGAAGGGAATGCCTCTAAAAGTTAAATTAATACTGTTAACACTCATACCACTGTTGCTTGTTACAGCGAGCATTAGTTGGATCTCTATTTACCAAGCACAAAAGCTTGGTGAAAAAGAAGTTGAAATCTTTTATGACCGTTTAATTGCGGCAAAAGAGAGCGCGCTAAAGGACAGCTTAGATTTGGCGTTTGATGCGATTTCGTATGTGTATAACGATCCAGATATTCGCGAGGCAGAAGCGAAAGCCGAAGTAAAAGCGATCCTCACTCGTTTAAGATATGGGTCTGATGGGTATTTTTTTGCCTATGATGAAAATGGAGTCAACCTCGTTCACCCAATTCAGCCGGGCTTAATTGGCAAAAATTTGCTGCATATACAAGATAGTGATGGAGATTACCTGATTGAGTCATTGCTGTATCAAGCTAAGTCGGGCGGTGGCTTTCATCAATATTTATGGCAGAAACCGTCTACCGGAGACATTGTCCCAAAACTAAGTTATGCGCAATGGCTAGACAAATGGGACTGGATGATTGGTACAGGGCTATACATTGAAGATATTACCGTTGAAGTTGCCAACATGCAGTTAGCGGTGAATAATAATATTGAAACGACATTTTTCTCCGTCATGGTTATTTTGGCTGTGACGGTTTCCGTTATCATTGTTTTAACGCTTGCGATTAATTTACATGAACATCGCTTAGCGGATAAAAACCTAAAAGAACTCGCTTATCAAACCGTTATGTTTCAGGAAGATGAGAAAAAACACCTTGCACGAGAACTTCATGACGGGATCAATCAGTTACTCGTATCAAGTAAGTGCCATTTAGAACTATTAGGACACCGATTGGAAGATGACTCACTCAAAGTGCATGTAGAGAAATCACAGCAGTCGTTAGTTTCAGCCATTAATGAAGTTAGACATATCTCCCACCAGCTAAGGCCAAGTGCACTGGATGACATAGGCTTAGAAGCGGCACTTTCAACTTTACTGCAAGACTTTCAATCTCACTCTGGTATCGAGATTGAGACAATTTTTGATACACAAAAAGGTAAGCTTAAATCCGAAGTCGCGACAACGCTTTACCGAGTTACACAAGAGTCTCTCAATAATATTCAAAAGCATGCTCATGCTACGAAAGTGACGGTGGTATTACAGCAAATGGGCAATATGCTTCAACTCATGGTCAGGGATGATGGCGTGGGATTTTTAGTAAATAATGCACTTAAAACGCGGGGCATTGGTTTAAGGAATATGCGAGAGCGAGTTGAGTTTATGGGTGGGGATTTTGAACTAATGAGTGAGCCTGGCTTAGGAACTGAAACTATTGTACTGCTTAATTTAGATGGACTAGTTTATGGATAAATTAATTAGTGTTGTAATCGTTGATGACCACCAAGTTGTGTTAGATGGATTCATGGCAAGATTGGAGCTGGAAAGTGATATTAAGGTCATCGGAACGGCGAGTAATGGGCTTGAAGCGATTGAAAAAGTGAGGGAGCTAAATCCAGATGTAACTCTCATGGATGTGAGTATGCCACTGATGAATGGTATTGATGCAACTCGTTTGATTAGAGAAGAGTTTCCGCATGCAAAAGTTCTGATGCTGACGATGCATGACCATCGAGAGTATATTATGAAAGTCATGCAAGCAGGTGCGGTTGGATACATGCTGAAAGAGATCACCGCGGAAAAAATGGTTCAAGCCATTAAAACCGTAGATCAAGGGTCTACGTACTTTTGCGAAACAACAACTCAAACGTTGTTTTCTCAAGAAGTCATACCTTCCAATAGCAATAATGTTAGCCCGCTAAGTCGCCGTGAAGAGTCCGTTCTTAAACTGGTTGCACAGGGAAGTAGCAGTAAAAAAATTGCTAGCTTGCTTGATATAAGCTGCCGTACGGTAGAAACACATAGGCAAAACATCAAGCATAAGCTCCATTTAAGTTCGACGGCAGAGCTTGCTAAGTATGCGTATGAGAAAGGAATTATTGAATAATTAAACAGGTGCCCATGCGGCTAAAAGTGTGAGGCACATCGATTATTATTGGTTTTAACGATGTAAACTGTTACCCTTCTCGCGAAAACTCATAAGTATATCCGTGCAAATTGTTTAGGCCACTAAGGAAGTAGTGGCTTTTTTATAGCACCAAATTTGGATGTACGCCGTAACTTGAGAGGGAAAATGTCACACGTTAAAGATAAATATAGTATTGAGAATACCGACTATACCGTTGGTCAAGATAACGTACAAAAATGGGGCTTCGATATTCATACGCCTGTTTTTGTCATTAGTGCAGGTCTAATCCTTTTATTCCTTTCTGTACTTTTAGTCGTCGAACCGTCCACTGCAAAATCCTCACTAGACAGCATCAAATGGGCCATCATTGATAAGTTTGATAACCTTTTCATGTGGTCAGCCAATATATTCGTCATCTTTTGTGTCGGTCTAATCTTTACACCCTTTGGAAAAATTCGCCTTGGTGGAGAAGATGCTAAAGCAGAACACTCTAACCTGTCTTGGATAGCCATGCTTTTTTCAGCGGGTATCGGCATTGGTTTAATGTTCTACGGAGTTGCAGAGCCAGCTGCATATTTCACAGATTGGTATGGCACCCCGCTTGGTGTTGAAGCGTATACCGAAGAAGCTGCTAAGCTCGCTTTAGGTGCAAGTATTTTTCACTGGGGTATCCATGGCTGGGCAATCTACGGTATCGTAGGTTTGTCACTGGCACTGTTTGCGTACAATAAAGGTCTTCCTTTGTCGATGCGCTCAGTATTTTACCCGCTACTAGGTGACCGTACTTGGGGCTGGTTTGGCCATGTGATTGATATCATGGCCGTGCTTGCAACTTTATTTGGTTTAGCAACCTCTTTGGGCCTAGGTGCTCAACAAGTAACAAGTGGTATAAATCACGTATTTGGAACTGACGGTAGTCTCGGTTTGCAAATGGCAGTGATCGCGTTCGTTACTATGTTTGCAATTCTTTCGGTTGTTCGTGGTATCCATGGCGGCGTTAAAGTTCTGAGTAACCTGAATATGATCCTTGCATTCGGCTTACTGATTTTTGTTGCTCTGATTACACTGTCTGTGACCCTTTCAACTCTGCCTGTCGCGTTGATGGGTTATGTAGAAAATATCATTACAATGAGCAATCCTATCGGGCGTGAAGATCAATCATGGATGCACGGTTGGACCGTATTCTACTGGGCTTGGTGGATCTCATGGTCACCATGTGTCGGTATGTTTATTGCCCGTGTTTCTAAGGGTAGAACGGTAAGAGAGTTCTTAACGGCTGTGATAATTATTCCAACAGCAATTACTTGGGTATGGATGTCAGTGTTTGGTGGCGTAGCGCTTGATCAAATCGCGAATCAAGTGGGTGAGCTAGGTGCTAATGGGTTGACGGATATTTCGTTGGCTTTATACAGCACATTTGATGCACTTCCTATGGCTAATGTTTTGTCTATATTCTCAATTGTATTGATCATGGTATTTTTCATTACATCATCTGACTCTGCGTCACTAGTTATTGATAGCATTACTTCAGGTGGTAAAGTTGATGCGCCGGTTCCACAACGAATCTTCTGGGCAGTTATTGAAGGTTCAATTGCTGCAGTACTGCTGTGGGTTGGTGGAACAGAAGCCATTCAGGCTCTACAAGCCGGTACCATTTCTACAGCGTTGCCATTTACCTTTATTCTGCTAGTGATGTGTGTAAGCTTAGTGCTTGGCCTTCGTTCAGAAATGACCCACTATAAATTTGCAACAGCATAATATATAGAAAGTTAAACAGAGAATAAAAGGAGTACGTTGTACTCCTTTTTTAATGCGTAAAAACAAATGCTAATGGCTAAAAGTAATCAGTTTTTAAATGACATGCTGATTTCACCATTAGAAAGCATGGTGTCTATTGTGATTTGTAAGGCGTTTACATCACGAAGCGTGATTGATTTATTGCAGGCAAGATACTTGATATCGGTAAGAAAAATGAACGGTGAAGATGATATGGGAATATCTAATTCATTAGAGAGTGTGGTAGCAGAACGAATGTCAGAGAGCCAAAAATCTACTCCCTCTCTTCGTAACATCCGAATGCCATCTTCTAGATCCTTCGTCAGCATAAGGTTGAACCCTTGCTTTTTCATCTCCTGTGTTATGGCGTAACCTTCATAGGCAACGATTTTATCGTAGACAGCATCTCGGATTGTAAACAGTGTGTGATCAGTAGAGTCCTTACTGTACAGTGCGTATTGGCTGATGGCGACAGGGCCAATCCAAACAAAATCTGCTTCAATCAGCTGTGAGCGAGCAACAGGAAATGAGCAGGTGTTTCGTCTTAGTTTTGAAGACTTCAGCGCCCTTGGTTTTGGAATATATTCAATATTGTAATCTATATTCGCGCGGTGGAAAATTTCCGTAATTGTGTGATAAGTGATTCCACTATTAGGGTTTCCCTCCTTGTTCACCATTGGAGGTGAATAAAAAGTATTCAGAAGAAGAGGTTCCGCATGGCTCAGTGTACTAGCGATGAGCAAAGTAAAGATTAGCGAACATCGATATTCCATAGTTTATAAACCTCTGAAAGTGGAAGCGTCACACCTTGCTGTTTTTCAACTATTTCTTTCCACGGAGCTCCGGGTTTATTAAGCCAAACAGTTGGATCTGAGATCATATTTAATTTTGGTGAACATTGGCGCATGGGAATAGCAGATAAAGACTGCATGTGTTGGTCAAACTTACTGGCTAGCTTGAATAGGGTCTCTTTTGCAGTAATATCCCCATAAAGATACTCACCGATGTGTTGCCACCACATTGCGGCCATTGTTGAGTAATCTGGAATATTAACTCCAGAAGGCGTCCATACATTTTTAGCATCACTTTGATAAAATTCGACGAGGCCACCTAAACCCTTTTGCATTGCAGTGAAAGCGGGTGATTGAATATCTGAGTGCCGTATAGGTGTAAATCCGTTCAATAGCTTATCAAAAGTTACTGTTTTCGAAACAGTGAATTGTGCATATAACCACGCCGCCTCTTTTTGTCGATCGGGTGTTGAATGAAGAAACGTCCAGGAACCAGCGTCTTGGTAACCAGATTTCATTCCTTGTTTCCAATATTTACCACGAGGAGAAGGGGCTAATCGCCATAAAGGGTCGCCATTTTCATCAATGACTTTGGAGTCTTCATCAAGCAATATTGGCACAAACGCGCTATACCAAAAGATTTGCTGCGCCACCCTTCCTTGTGAAAGAAATTGAGCGGCTGTTCGAAAAGTAAGTGATTTTGATTCTGGAGGAGCATAGTTTTCTAGCCAAAATTTATATTTTTCTAGAGCATAAATAGCAGCAGGGCTATTTAATGCACCGCCACGAGTAACACTAGCGCCTACAGGAATGCATTCTTCAGCACGGATTCCCCAGTCTCCGACGGGAAGACCACTTGGTAAACCTAAATCATTAACACCTGCAAGACTTAGCCACGAGTCTGAGATTCTCCATCCCAATGAAGGCTCGTACTTAGCGTAATCAAAGTGTCCCCAAATACGTTCACCGTCGATTTCTTGAATGTCATAAGTGAAGAACTGTGCAATATCTTCATAAGCTTGCCAGTTCTGAGGCACAGCTAATTCATAGCCATATTTAGCGTGAAATTTTTTTTGAAAGTCGGGGTTAGAAAACCAATCATGTCGATACCAATATAAATTAGCAAACTGCTGGTCTGGGAGCTGGTAGATAGTGCCCTGAGCATTTTTAGTAAATTCGATACCTATAAAATCGTCAATATCGAGTGTTGGTAACGTAATATCTCGCCATTCATTTTCTATAAAATCAGACAGTGGAACGACTTTTCCGGTTCGAATATGCGTACCAATAAAATCACTGTCATTTATGTAACCATCATAAATATGTAACCCAGAGTTCATTTGAAGTTGAAGGCGCTTAACGAGATCATCTTCACCAGTAATTTCGTGGCTGACTTGAATTCCAGTAAGTTGAGTAAATATTTTCGCCAAATACTGAGATTCATATCGATGCGTTGGAATATCTTCAGATATCACTGTGACTTTAGTTCCTTTATACGCTTTGGCTGCCTCCTTAAACCATTCGAGTTCGGCGTTTCTCTCGGTAACGTTGAGAGATGAGTTAATAAAATGTTTAGTAACGTCGTTGACAGTAAGTGGAGCATCGGAATTTGAAGACGAAACAGGGGTAGGTACGAACAGAACCAACGAGAAGCCTAAAGCAAAGATTCTCCCTTTGGTTGAGCAGAATTGGGTTAAGCCATGTATAGGTACAGACCGACGTAGTTTCATGCTCGTGTAAACCTTTATATAACCCAATTGTTAGTTTTGAGTTTAGTACAGATTAATTAGAGGTGATGCCGAGTTAGTAATTATAGCTGTACTGTTTTTTTATACAGTTATTTCTTGTGTATTTTCATACAGTATCTATACTGGTTATAGGTACAGTGTTATTTGAGGTGAAATATGTTGTGGGAAACCTTAGAGCGAGTAAATCGCTTACGACAAGAAGCTTTAAGCAACCAAGCATTTGTCGACTCAGCAAAAGAGCATGAACAAGCTTTGCAAACTGAAGAGTGCATAGAAAATAGAAAGTCACTGCGTAAAAAGGGGAGGGTGAAAGCTCTTTCCCAAGTGTACCAGCAAACAGAGTTTGGCTTTAACCCATCTGATATAGAGCACTAATTAAACTGAAACTAAAGGCCTCTCAGAGTATCTACTGAGAGGCTGCTATTGTCTATTTTGCTCGTTATCTTAGAACTACTCTGGTGTTTCCGGTTATTGTCTGTATGGTATCCTCTTTCCCTAAAGTTCAATTGATAATGGGTCCACCCTTTATCTGAAATAGCCTAAAGAGTACCAATATGAGAGCATTCGTTGTTCGAGCTAGAGCCGCTTCAACAGACAAAAATACATTCCTAGCCTCAGTAGGAGAAGAAGCACATACAGAGATTCTGGCCCATGTGTTAATGAATGCTATTTTTACTGCTCAGTCTCACCGTGATGACGTAGAGGTGTTTTTGGTAATAGAGAGTACTCAAGATTTTTCTAGAACCGTTCGTTTTCAATCCAGTGAGCTTCGCAATATTGGTGGCTTTCATGAACAAGCACTGATTAATAAAATTGCTAATGCTCTAGGAGCATCCGTAGGCATGGATAAAGAGCAACTGCGCGAGGTCGAACCGGGTATTACTGTTGAAACAGTAAGTTTTGAGCGTTTAGTGCAAAGGCTTGCTGAAACATATCAGCTCTACCTTTTAGATAAAAAGGGAGATTCAGTTCGTGAGATTGAACTATCCCATGATGCTTGTTTTTTATTAACAGACCACATCCCGATGCCAAAGAAGTCTTGGAATAGTTTGAAAAGATTAAATACACAAAAAATAAGCTTAGGGCCAAAAATGCTCTTTGCATCTCAGTGTATTGTATTGATTCAGAATGAACTGGATATCCAATTAGGTTAATCAATTTATCCTAAATAATTCTATTGAAGGGCTGTGTCTGGGTAATCCAGAGCAGCCTTTTTTATTGAGTAACCTGTTAATATATTAAATATTATCCATTAAAGGTTTTTGCTTTGTAGATTGGACTATAGTTAATTTACTATTTACCGAATGGACATAGGTATAGTTCGAATGAAAACTAAAATGGGGTTGGCAATCGTCTGTGTTTTAGTATCAGTTTACGCACTGTTTTATCAAATTTATCCTTCTAATAAATCGTCAAATACAGCCGATAGGGAGGTTGTGAAAATTGCGGTTTCTCAAACACCGTTATCCTCTCCTTTTATCGTCGCACAACACCTAAATCTGTTCGATAAATCTAATTTTAACATCGAACTCATTCCTTGTTCTGGTGGTGTTGCGTGTGCCCAGGCGTTATTCAACAGTGAAGTTAACTTTGCTACTGCGTCTGAATCTGTGGTTATGTTCGAAAGCTTTAATTATGACGATATCTCTCTGGTTACCTGCTTTGTGGATTCAGGCAACGATATCAAGTTACTGGCTCTAGAACATAGTAATATTAGTAAAGTCAGTGAATTAGAAGGGAAAAAAGTCGGTATTGTTAAAGCAAGCGCAAGTGAGTTTTACTTTGATTCATTATTGATTGCTAACAATCTAAAAGCGATGCCGGTAGAGCGTGTCTATTTGCCTCCGCAAGACCTCAACCAAGCTCTTACTACAGGGGAGGTTGATGCTATCTCTGTTTGGGAGCCATATGGCTATCTATTGATGTCCTCTTCTGAAAATGTTGTTGATCTAAGTTTGGAGGGGATTTATCACTTAACCTTTAATCTATTAACTAGAGAGTCAGCAGAGCTGCATCATTTGGAAAGCTCGATCCATATTTTGACAGTATTGGAAGACGCGATTCAGTGGATGAACTCGAATCCTCAAAAGTCCCGGGAAATTGTAGCAGGGGCGCTCGATATACCCCAATCCCAATTGGAGTGGTCTTGGCAAGATTACACATTTCGTTTATCAATTGGTAATGCACTATTATCGAACCTTCAGTTGCAGGCTAGGTGGGCTTTGGAGGCAAATCTTGTTCAGGGAAAGGTACCCAATTATCGAAATGTACTCGATTCCCAAGCCTTGGAGTTTGTACTTCGTAACCCATTGAGTGTGAAGTAATGAAATCGATATTAAGTAAATTAAATTTGCTCGTATTTTGTTCTGTTTTACTTGTCGGTATTGTTTCGACTTCTCTATGGAGTATAAAAGAGGAGCAACAAAGTAACGATCAGCGTTTAGCTAATATCCTACAGATACAGTTAGGCATTGATATGCTGCGCAGCCAACTATGGGTATTTTTGCAGTATGAGGATAAGGCGAGCCTAGAGCAGGTATATATCGCCCAACAAAGCCTGTCTGAAAATTTGAGTAATCAGAATGATTTTATTGCTTACATCAAAAACCTACAACGGATGAATCACAGCTTAGCGATTTTGTTACGGCAAGAAAGGTCACAGGATTTAAATCGAACTAGTCCCCTAGATAATGCCTTTTCTAACTCTCCCCTAGTTGACTGGGAGTCTCGGGAGTTGCTCCATTCTCGTTATAATATGATTGCACAGAGTATGGGAGAAGAGCTATTTCATTTACAGCAAGAGGTACATGTTAGCAATCGTCTTCAGCAAGAAAAAGCGCTAGCAACTACTGCATTAATATTGCTTTTCTTTTCTGGGTTAGTCAGTTTAATCGCGATACTTATATTCAAACAATTTAAAGTCGGTCAGGGTGTTATTAGAGAGGGGATACATAAATTATCTATCGGTGACTTGGATAGTTTGATTACACAACCAAAATTGGCAGAAGAGTATTCGATATTGGTGAAGTTCTTTAATGAAATGAAAGTCTCTTTGCAGAGGCATATAGTAACTAAGGATGAACTGGAGCAAGAGGTGAAACTAAAAACATCCGCTCTTGTACATCAAACGGATCAATTACGTTATTTATCGGAAAGAGATCCTTTAACTGGTGTATTGAACCGAAGAGCCTTCCATCAACAGTTAGAGCAAGAAGTAGAGAATGCCAATAAGGCGAGTACGGTATTTGCTCTCCTATTTATTGATTTGGACAAATTTAAGGTCATTAATGATACCAAGGGGCACCATATCGGAGATGAAGTGCTCGTGACATTTTCTGCTCGATTAAGATCGAATATTAGGCCCTCCGACATTATCGGAAGGTTAGGTGGAGATGAGTTTGTCATATGTTTAAGTGGTCTACATGATGAGAAAAATATAGAGCGGAAAATAACCAGTATATTGGAAGCGTTAGATCAACCGATGGAGATAGAAGGAGAATCTATCTCTATGAAGTGCAGTATTGGAGTAAGTTATTATCCAATTCAATCGAAAGACATAAATGAAGTATTGGATTTAGCGGATCAAGCTATGTATGAGGCTAAAAAGCAGGTGGAAAGTAGCTTCTATAGTTCCTACTTAAGGCATGCAACACAAAACAAAGTAGGCTAATTACTTTGCACCTATCAGTATAACTAAAATCATTATGTGAAATAAAATGAGACTTAGCTAAGCTATTAAGAACGATAATAAAAATAAAGCTAGGAGTATTTATGGATCAAAAGTCATTTATTAAGGACTTACCAAAAATTGAATTACACCTGCATATCGAGGGCTCGTTGGAGCCTGAAATGATGTTTGAATTGGCAAAAAAAAATAGTATTCCCCTTCCGTTTAGTACTCCAAAAGCTGTCAAAGAAGCCTACGAGTTTGATGACCTACAATCATTTTTAGATATCTATTACCAAGGTGCTAATGTACTTATCCATGAACAGGACTTTTATGACCTAACATGGGCGTATTTGTTGCGTTGTAAGGAAGATAATGTGATTCATACTGAGCTGTTCTTCGATCCACAAACCCATACGGAACGCGGCATTGAGTTTGGTGTCGTGGTGAATGGGATAGATCGAGCATTAAAAGATGGGCAATCTCAATTAGGGATCAGCAGCCAATTAATAATGTGTTTTTTACGCCACTTGGATGAGGCTTCTGCGTTTGAAACCCTAGAACAGTCTCTTCCTTATAAAGATAAAATCATTGCAGTAGGGCTTGATTCGTCAGAAGCTGGGCACCCACCAGAAAAGTTTAAACGAGTATTTGAGCAGTCATTGCAACATGGTTATAAAACAGTCGCTCACGCGGGAGAAGAAGGGCCTGCTAGCAATATTATCGATGCACTAGTCTTATTGAATATTTCTCGGATAGATCATGGTGTTCGCTGTGTGGATGACAAAGTACTCGTAGATCAACTGATTAAGTCAAGAGTTCCGCTTACGGTATGCCCTTTATCAAATATTAAGTTGAAAGTATTCGAGTCAATGAAACATCATAATATCGTGGAGCTATTGGAAAAGGGGCTATGTGTTACGGTGAACTCAGATGATCCAGCTTACTTTGGTGGTTACATGAATGACAACTTTTTTGCGATAGCAGAGAGTATTTACGTCACTAATCAACAGCTCGCTCAGTTTTCATATAATGCAGCGGAAGCCAGTTTTGTCGACGACACTCAAAAAACAGAGATGAAAGCTTTAATTACAACTTACGTAGAAAAGTGTTCGTTACTATAAGAAAAGAGAATAATAAACAAAAAAGCGGTGAGATAACTCACCGCTTTTGAACTAAAACTAGTTAATTACGACCTAGCTAGGTTTGTTACTCTGTTGTGGTTTTTTAAACTGGCGACGTTTTGGTTTGTTCGCAGCACCACTTTCAGATTTATTGCCACCTACATGACGCTTATTTTTTCCTGCTGGTTTATGGCCTCGAGCGTTATCACCAGAGCGTTGCCCATCTGCGTGGTTGCTTTTTGGCTTCTTAGGCTTTTTAGCTTTAATTGGTCGAGTATCTAATCTCGATTCCGGCAGAGTATTTTGTGGCTTGAAACCTTCCAGTTCATGACGAGTCAGTAGCTGCTTAATGAGACGCTCAATACCAAACAGATCGGCTGCTTCATCAGCACATACTAAAGATATCGCTTTGCCCACTTCACCCGCGCGGCCAGTACGACCAATTCGGTGAACATAATCTTCAGAGATATTAGGTAGATCAAAGTTAACAACTTGAGGTAGTTGTGGGATATCGATGCCTCGAGCTGCAATATCTGTTGCAACCAATACTCGGATCTCACCTGATTTAAAGTTTGCTAAAGCCTTGGTTCTTGCCCCTTGGCTCTTATTGCCATGGATAGGAGCAGAAGTAATACCCTGATCATTTAGGTAGTGAGACAGTTTGTTTGCCCCATGTTTAGTTCGGCTAAAGACTAAAACTTGTTTCCAATCTCCATCTTTAATTAGCTTCACAAGCATTGGTGCTTTTTGCTTTTTATCTGCAGGGTAGATGCACTGCTCGACAGTTCTTGCCGTTGAGTTTGCAGGGCTAACTGAAATCTCAACTGGATTATTTACTAAGCCCTTTGCCAACTCTTTTATTTCGTCAGAGAATGTCGCTGAGAACAGTAGGTTTTGACGCTGTTTTGGTAACACATTTAGGATTTTACGGATATCGCGAATAAAGCCCATATCAAGCATGCGGTCAGCTTCATCAAGAACAAGAACTTCAAGTTGAGAGAATCGCACTGCTTTTTGATTGAACAGGTCTAGTAGGCGGCCTGGTGTTGCAACAAGCACGTCACAGCCTTGGCGCAGTCTCATCATTTGTGGGTTAATCTTAACACCACCAAATACAACCGATGAACTTAAAGGAAGATGCGCGCTATAGCGCTCTACATTTTCATTGATCTGCGCAGCAAGTTCACGTGTTGGCGTAAGAATAAGAGCACGAACGTGATTGCTTTTCACTTTAGGGCCGTTAGTTAAGCCTTCTAAAATTGGAAGAGTAAAGCCGGCTGTTTTACCTGTCCCGGTTTGCGCTGCTGCCATAACATCTTTACCTTGAAGCACAGCCGGAATTGCTTGTGCTTGGATAGGGGAAGGTGTGTCGTAACCTTGTTCTTTAATAGCTTTTAAAATTGGAGCAGATAGACCGAGTGAGGTAAAACCCATAAATATGATTCTCAATTAACAATGAAAGTAGCTTACCAGCCGCATATGATGATCAATGTAACTAACAGCTATTAATAGAATAGGGCAGTTAGCGCCAATTTGAACAAAAAGCAAAAAACAGTTTTGCTTGAGGCGACAAAAAGTGCGCCATTTTGAGGCTTTTGGTCTTGAACATCAACCGATATTTACCGAACTCACAAAACAGTCGCTATAGATATGAAGAGGAAATTTATTTTGGGAGTCGTTGACGAAAGAAGAAATTATCAAACTATTACGATTTCAAATCATTAATGGTTATAATGGTGTTTTAGTCTTTAGAAATTATAGTAATGTTTGAAAATCTACGCCTTGTTCTGTTTGTTTTACTGGTCACTATTAATACCGCTATTACCGCATTAGTTGTCGGCTTATTGGCCCTAGTAAAAATTATATTGCCATTTCCAATTGTTAAAGTAACTTTTACGCGTTTAGCTAATAGCCAATTTTGGTTATGGGCCACGTTTAATCTGTGGATGCTTAACACGAATAATAAAATCGAGTGGACAATAGAAGGGCAAGAGGCGTTGTCTAAGCAACATTGGTATTTAATGATGTCGAATCATATCAGTTGGGCTGATATCGTCATTGTTTCATCTGTATTGAAAAATAGAATACCGATGACTAAATTCTTTTTAAAGCACGACTTACTTTATGTTCCTTTTGTTGGACTGGCATGCTGGGGGCTCGACATGCCATTTATGAAGCGCCACTCTAGAGAATATCTATTGCGACACCCCGAGCGTCGCAATGACGACTTTAATGCGATCAATAAAGCGTGTGAAAAATTCAGCTATGTTCCAACAACATTAGTAAACTTTGTTGAAGGCACTCGTGCGAATCAAGAAAAACTTGAAACGGTTAAGACCCCTTATCAGCATCTATTACGACCAAAAACAGGTGGAGTTGCATTTGCTTTGAACGCAATGGGCAATCTTTTAGATGGTATTGTTGATGTCACATTGGCTTACCCTGAGAATCAAAGCTCTCCGTTTATTGACCTACTAAAAGGTCGACTAACCAGTGTCGTTGTTCATGTGAAGGTTCACCCTATGAACGAAGATGTTTCAGGCGATTACTTTAATGATAAAGCGTTTAAGCGCCGCTTCCACAAATGGCTTGATACACAGTGGAAAGAAAAAGATGAATACTTAAAAACAGTATATGGGACAAAGAAAGACTCTTAATAATACTGCTCCTAGGGTTATAGTTTTCAAACAGTTGTATTAAATGGTCGATTTGCTATCAGGCAATTCGGCCTTTTTTATTGTCAGAACACAGCAGAACTAATAAGTATAAATATGACAGGGTAGAGTGATGTATTTTACTGGCGACTTATTCTATCAGGGAAGTTAAACGATAAAGCGGGTTGTTTTTTATAGCGAATTGAAAGGTTAGAGAGCGTTGAGATACAGTGGTTATGGAGGAGCTGTAGTGATCAGCTACCAAAACTAGATTAGATAAAGAAGTGTTGGTAATAACTTATTAAAGTAAATAGCTGCTATTTAAAACAAAAAAATGCAGGCCTAGGCCTGCATTTTTAATATTCTGTCAAAATCGACAAGCTTATAGACAAACAACGTTTGCAGCTTGAGGACCTTTTTGACCTTGTTCAACGTCAAAAGAAACCTTTTGACCTTCAGCAAGAGTCTTGAAACCGTCAGAAACGATTGCACGGAAGTGAACGAATACGTCAGCGCCGCCGTCGTCTTGAGAAATAAAACCGAAACCTTTAGTTTCGTTGAACCATTTTACGTTACCAGTTGCTTTAGACATGATGTCTCCTTAATTTTCAAAATAATTCGCAAAAATGCAGTTGTAGCCAATAGAATCATTTATGTGGTGTAGCGATATATTACAGGAAAGACTCCATGAACAAGCTGGTAAGCCGATGCTCGAGGATTTTCAAATACATAACACGTCATTCATATAAATAGGTCTGATATCAGGCCGAAACGAATACTAGCACACTCAAAGGGAATGTGGAGTGTTTCTCAAAAAATAATTAGAAAAAAGCACTCCGAGGGTAATGAATATGGTCACTTGGTTAATATTTAACTAGTTATTAATCGAAGACCATGAGGTAGCGCATCGCCAAATATTCGCTTGGTTTCGCTATCCGATAATTCGGTTATTTCTTGAACTAATTTAATCCAAGATTCGGGTACTTTACTCTTATTTAATTTCATTAATACGTCAGCTCTAAAGTCGTCTGAAATATCAAATAAGCGGTCGCCTGTTTTACGACAAATCATCACCGCCGCAAAAGCGATCATTGGCTCTTTTTGCCAGTTTTGTTCAAGCAGCGTTGGCAGCCATTGTTCAGCTTGCTCGCGAGGAATAACTGTATGTTGACTACCATACAAAGGTGTTCTTGACGCTAAACGGCCAAATGCCCACCAGTGTGCTTGTTCAAATTGATTATGATTAACTGCTTTACTAACAAACCAACTTGCCAATAACACCTTATCTTCCACCTCTAGATGCTCTAATGATGCAGCAAGGCGTACCATCGACTCATAACCGTGCTCTTGCGCCATCTGAGCTGTTTTTGGATTCTTCATCGCCCCAGGGTGTAGATATTTGGCAATGTCGGCTAAGATTGTTTCTTGTTGCTCTTGGTTTAGTCCACCCGCGACGCGACGCCAGAACACCCACCAATCGGTCCAACCTTGATGGTTTTGAAATTGAATATTTTGTTGATACAAAGGCCAGATCTGGTCCATACGCCAGCTATCGGTTGCTTCACCGAAACCAGGTCTCATTGCAAACCCAGCAAGACGTAGCCAATTCTTTTCATGGGACTCAGAGCGACGTCGACGCTTACGTCCTTGTGCCAAGCTATCAAATAGATGACGTAAAGTCGCGAAATCCCACTGGTCACGCTTTCCCAATGACTTTTCGAGTGTCTTTGTGAGTGTTTTTATCTCTTTATTATCAGCACTTTTCTTATTACCACTATAAAGACGAGTAATGAGTTCTTTGCACTCAATAAGTTTCGGGCTCAGTTTATGCTCTTCACTCTCTTCTGATGATTGGTTACGAACTTCAAATTCTAAGTTCCATCGTTGATCATTATTAACGCCTACACACTCAAGTTGCAGTGTGCCGACTTCAGTCAGTTGGCAGGCTAATTGAACCTCGACACGCTCTTTTTGATTTTCATGCAACTCTTTGTCTACTACATCAGGGGACGTTTGCTTACTTTCTAGCGTTGTAATGTAAGGAGGCAAAGGCGAAAATAGATCAGCATCCACATCCGTTAACAGACCATTCTGAGCGGTTGTATTATTAGAAAGCGTATCGTGAGTAGAGGTGAGCAAATTAAAGCGTACAGGTTCACCAAGTGTGAGTGAGAACTTGCGGCCAGTTAGGCGAATTTCTTGACCTTCTTCTGTCCCTTTAGCCAATAAACATAGAGCTTGGTTCTTCTTGTTTTTTTGCTCCAAATGCAAAAAATAAGAGCGAGCTGAACCGCCACCAATTTTAAGTTGCGCGCCACGTCTTGCTTTGGCAAAAGCAACAGCCCCTAAAGCGACTGATAAGTCAGGATGAGGGTTATCAAGTAAAGTTATGGAGGAGCCTCGCCATTGTTCTAACAGTGACGTCATGCGATTGGTGACCAGTTCACTGTTAAACACACCACCGTTAAGAAGTAACGCTACAGGAATTGCGGGTTCTGACGTCGATTCTTGGCTGTAACTTTCTTCTGCGTAAGAAAGAGCAGAGTGAGAGACTTGTTGATGCTGAGACAAAAATTGCGCCAAATGTTTACTAACCGCTGGGTCTGAGACATAAGGTAATCCAAACTCGACCACCGCACTTCGTCGCTTGTCGGGTATTTGATTGAAGTCACTGAGCGGAAAAAATCCATCAAGTGCGATTTGGTGAACTTCTTGCTTGGTTAGGTTAACGCTTTTTGTGCCGCCTAATAGCTTAGAACCACTGCCGAGCATGGTGATCTTCATTTCGTCAGGCGCATTCGCTGATAACAAATTCTCTTTTGCTCTACGCGTTTGTTGAATGAGTTTAGTAAGGCCCGCAGCGGTCAGCTTTTTTGATTGATTAAAACGCTGCTCAGCAAGATGTGCCAAAGCTAAATCAAGGTTATCGCCACCTAGCATTAGATGATCGCCTACACCTATGCGATTGAGCTCTAGTGGGCTATCGTCATGAACTTTGGCTTCAATTAAGCTCAAATCAGTCGTACCGCCACCAACATCGCAGACAAGAATAAGAGGTAACTCTTTAAGCTCTTCATCAGCGGTATCTTTATGTCGAGAATGCCAGTCATAACAAACGGCTTGTGGCTCTTCGAGTAAAATAATAGCGTTGAGGCCAGCCAGTTTAGCCGCTTCTATGGTGAGTTTTCTTGCTGACTCATCAAACGAGGCAGGGACGGTGACAACAACATCTTGTTTTTCGAGCGGATTACTTGGGTTACGGTGATTCCATGCAAGACGAATGTGATTGAGATAACTTGCACTGGCAACAATTGGAGAGACTTTATCTACATCCGTCGCACCAGCCCAAGGAAGGATCTCTGAGCTTCTGTCTACCGCTTGATGTGAAAGCCAACTCTTTGCACTGGCAACTTGTCTACCTTCTACTTTCGCACCAAGCTCTCTTGCCCATTCACCGATGATGACCTGTTCAATATCGCCTTGTACTAGGCTATCTTGCCAAGGTAGGGTGATGTCTGACGGTGATATCTGCCCCACAGCGGGGTGATAGCGAAAAGATGGAAGAAGAGGTTTTCGAACCACTTCTCCGGGGCCAACAAGTTGATCAATGTCGAAAAGAGACACGGGGGCTTGTTCTAATTGATCAGTATTCTCACAATAGGCGACAACCGTATTGGTTGTACCAAGATCAATACCAACAAGAAAACGCGATGATGCCATGTGCAGACCTTAGATAGAGAAACGGCACCTTTGTAGATGCCGTTTTAGATTACTGTGTTAGCTCGTTGGATGTTGAGTCTTCTCGAACATCAAATTCGACGTGCCACTTTTGCCCATTGTCGGTTGCAATAGCTTCTAGGTATAGAGTACCGAGCTCAGTTACTCGAGAAACCAATGTCACGGGAACGACTTCACCTTCACGGCGACCATCAGATGCAGGTAGTGTCACCTGTATTTCTGGTAGCTCGTCCAGTTCGCTTGGTGCCCAATGATCTAAGTGAGTTCCAGCAACGTCTTCACGTCGTGTCGTCGAACCAAAGAATTGGAAGTGGACAGGTTGACCAATCACAAGACCAAATTCTTGGCTTGGTACTTGAGCCACTGAACCTTCTTCCATGCCAAAAGGAGCAATACACAATGCTTCCATTGGGGGAGCCATTCCTGGGATTGCAGGCATAGCGCTTTCAATGCCCACATAATAGCTAGAGGCGATGCCACCACGAATACGCACACCTTGTCCGTTACGAACGCTGGCGTAGTATGCAGCACCACTTGCAACGGCGAGATCCAAATCAAGACCGGAGAGTGATTTTGCTTGTGGTTGATCTGCTTTTGATAGCCATGCATTAATGGTATCGCGCAGTCGGTTTGCTAGCAGCTTCGATTTCAACACACCGCCATTAAATAAAATAGCGGTCGGTTTAATAAAGTTTTGTGCGACAGGCTCGTTTAGCATACCTGGCATTCCAGCCATGTTAGCAAACGGGTCAAAGCTTTGTTCAGCCGCTTGGTTCTCTAAACCTTTATTTTGGGCGTTAGCTTGCTTAGTCAAAAACGCAGCAATATGGCGAGTGATACCGGCATCTTGTGCATACGGCAAGCCCATTTGTGTTAGTGCACCGCGAGGCTTTTGAACCGGATGCTCAGAGACGTCAATGCTAGGGAAGAAACCGTCAACCAGTGTTTGCTGAACTTCTTGTTGAGTGAGCTCTGTTTTTAGCGTTGCGCCTAGAAGTTTTGAACCTCGGCTTGGTACTACGATAGGAACTGATTGCAGCTCACCATCATTAAGAAGGGCTTCTTTCGCGTCACGGCATGCGTGCGTCATCGCTTGAACCTGCCAAGGCGCGAGCTCTTTGCCTTCTTGAGCCAACTTCATTTTCAAACGATAGGCGAGGGCAAGATCCATATTGTCGCCACCAAGCAAAATATGCTCACCAACGGCAATACGGTTCAATGATAAGTTACCATCATCTTCAGTCACTTCAACTAACGATAAGTCAGTGGTACCACCGCCAACATCGATAACGAGAACTATGTCGCCAACATTCACTTCATCACGCCATGCATCACCGTTATTGTTGATCCATGAGTAGAGGGCAGCTTGTGGTTCTTCAAGAAGAGTCAGCTGTTCAAAACCTACATTACGTGCAGCTTCTGCGGTTAAATCTCTAGCAGCTGGGTCAAAAGAGGCTGGAACCGTGATCGTTACATCTTGTTGTGAGAGCGGTGACTCTGGATGGCTATGATCCCACGCTTGTTTCAGATGCTCTAAATAAAGCTCTGTTGCTCGAAGCGGAGATACTTTTTCAACATCTTCAGGGCTTCCTGCGGGAAGAAACGCACTACGTCGGTTCACACCACCATGGCACAACCATGATTTTGCACTCGCAATCAGACGGATAGGGGTTTTTGCGCCAAGATTACGGGCAATAGCACCAACGAGCGCTGTTGGTTCAGTCGACCAAGGCAGAACACGTGATGATGGGTTCATTTCGTGCTCATGAGGTTGGTATAAAAATGAACCAAGCTGATTTCTGTTTTCAACCGTTCCCGGCGCTGTAAGCTGCGGAATGGCAAGAACGTGAACTTCAGGCTGAGTACTTGCGTCTGATTGGTCTTGGTTTTCAGTATAAGAAAGCACGCAGTGGGTAGTACCTAAATCGATACCGACGCTAAATATTGCGGCTTGATCATGTGACTGTTGGTTTTCCATTACAGCTCTACCTCAGCAGGGGCAATAATTGAAGCATCGTAATTTTTAGCAAGCTTTGGCAGGGTCATATCAGTTGCTTTCCAACCTTTATGAACCAGTGTGCCCGTAAATGGCGCAGAACCAGTCACGTTGCCCGTTAAGCGAACTTGCTGAGCATTGAAGCCTTCTTCAATGGTTATACGAGTTTCTTCTTCTTCCGTGCGTATCGACGTTAGTGATACGTAGTCATTCAATACCTTCTGGCCGCCAGTATGAATAACTCGAGCAGCCGCCCCTACTTCTTCATCAGAGAATGAGGTTAGGTCTTCTTTTAGGAAATCAATCAAGCGAGCTTCTTGCTGCATGATAGATAAAAGCTGCATTGCTGAGTCAGTTGAAGCGGTGGCAAGTTTGGATTCTACTTCAACCACTTTCTCGATGATTTTTTCTACTTCAACGATCTTTTCAACTTCAATGATCTTTTCTACTGGTTTTTCAACTTCGACGA
The DNA here is from genome assembly GCF_050337265.1 of Vibrio lamellibrachiae. NCBI lineage: Bacteria > Pseudomonadati > Pseudomonadota > Gammaproteobacteria > Vibrionales > Vibrionaceae > Vibrio > Vibrio lamellibrachiae. The sequence goes on along the minus strand of NZ_JAKJSU010000004.1, from coordinate 488,744 downwards.
TTTTCTCAACTGGCTTCTCAACCACTTTTTCGACCACTGTCGATTTACGAGAAACCGCAATCAGTAGTAACAGAACGCTCGATGCTGCTAAACCTGTATGAAGCATATCGATTGTTTGAGGAATCATATTAATATCAAAGTTCATAACGAATTCTCTTTGGTGGTTATATTTAAGGTGAGCTATTCACCTTTGGCACGGTTACTAGTTCATCTTTAGCTCTAATACGTTAAGCATAACTGTATTTCTAACGTATGACGTGAGGGCTAGATCATGCCGAATGTATGTAGTTAATGGTGGCGGATATTATCACATTCAAGCTTTATGGCTCGACAAAACGCAGGATTGACCAGTGATTCAGACCTAATTGATGAGTTTTTAAACACTTCTGAGTGTGAAGATCCGTTTGGCAGTAGATTTCATTGTCTAGTTGTTAAGATCTATAGCCGAATTACATTCAAGACTGAAGTCAGATAACAAAACGAGAGGATTGTTGTATGAAAGCGGATGGTTATAGTGGTTGATTTGGTATAACGGTATCTAGCATCAAACCTCAGTAGCAGGGATATAACAATAATAAGGAATCATATGTTGAAACAAACTTTAATAGCGTTAAGTGTGATGTTAGCTTCATCTTCGACTTATGCCACGTCTCCGGTCGCGGATGTAGCAGACAGCGTGGCTCCCGAGTTTACCAGTGCCGTGTCTGAAAAGCAGAGTGTAATTGCTAATAAGTACATGGTGGCAGCGGCGCACCCTCTCGCTGTAGAGGCGGGGTATGAAGTTCTTAAAAACGGTGGCTCAGCGGCGGATGCATTGGTTGCTGTTCAAACCGTATTGGGTTTGGTAGAACCTCAATCATCTGGCTTAGGTGGTGGGGCGTTCTTAGTCTATTACGATGCGAAAAATGAAAAAATCACAACGTTTGATGGCCGTGAAACAGCGCCTTTAGCTTCAAAACCAGAGCTGTTTCAGGATGAAAATGGCAAACCGCTCAAATTTTTTGATGCCGTCGTCGGGGGACGCTCCGTCGGAACTCCCGGTACGGTAAAACTACTTTCAACAATGCATGAGAAATACGGTCGCAAAGAGTGGTCCGAATTATTGCTGCCTGCAAAAACATTGGCGATGGATGGCTTTTCTGTTTCTGAAAGAATGGCTTCTTCCATTGCCAGAGATAAGGAGAGGTTGAGTCGTTACCCAGATACGAAAGCGTATTTCTTTACGCCGGATGGTCAGCCCCTGCAGGAAGGGCATCTTCTCGTTAACAAGCCTTATGCGAAAACGTTAGATACTATTGGGAAAGAGGGTGAGGCTGCGTTCTATTCTGGGCAGATTGCGAAAGATATCGTCGACAAAGTGACGGGTATTAAAAACAACCCTGGTTATCTAGCGCAGGAAGATTTCACTACGTACAAAATTAAGGAACGAGACGCAACATGTGTTGCTTATAGGCAATACGATGTTTGCGGTATGGGACCACCGAGTTCAGGCGCACTCACTGTTGGGCAAATATTGGGCATCGCCAGTCATTTTGATTTGAAAGGGATGGGGCCGAATGATCCACAGTCTTGGCAAATCATAGGTGATGCGTCTAGGTTAGCGTTTGCTGATAGAGGCCGGTACATCGCAGACACCGATTTTGTGCCAATGCCAGAAGGTTTACTTGACCCTGCGTACCTAAAAGCTCGGGCAGGACTTATTACTAAAGGTAAGGCTCTGACAGAAGTTACTCCGGGGAATCCACCATGGCAAAGTAAATTGGCGTTAGCTGATGATCAATCGATCGAACTTCCGTCAACCACCCATATTGTGATTGCAGATGCCGAAGGTAATATTATTTCTATGACCAGTACCGTAGAGAACGGTTTTGGCTCGCGAGTCATGAGTAACGGCTTTATTTTGAATAATGAGTTAACAGACTTCTCTTTTGCCTCGCACAGTAATGGCCTTCCAATTGCTAACCGAGTAGAGCCGGGGAAGCGCCCAAGGTCGTCCATGGCGCCAACCATCGTGTTTGAAAATGGTAAACCGTACATGGCAGTCGGGTCACCGGGTGGATCTCGTATTATCGGCTATGTAGCAAAAACGCTGATTGCTCACTTTGATTGGGGTATGGACATTCAAGACGCTATCAATATGCCAAATATGGTTAATCGTTTTGGCACCTTTGATGTAGAAGAAGGAACAGATGCCGTACGCTTCAAAGAGCCACTGGAAAAGATGGGATTTAAAGTCGATGTCCGCGATTTAAACTCGGGGCTACACGGTATCGTCTTCAGTGATGGAACACTCATTGGCGGCGCAGACCCAAGACGAGAAGGCGTTGCAATGGGGGATTAACTTCACATTGCATACTATTGTACCAAACCGCCTATGAGCCGAGTGCTTTAATATGTCTGAAGGTAATGGTGTTAAAGCACACGGTGGTTTTAGCTTGTGGCGGGATGAATTATCCCGTCACAATAGCCGACAGTTTTTCATTACTTGGCAGTTTTTTACCTATGCGCTCACCTGTTACACAATGATAAGCCAAGCCGCTGAGTAGTTTTTGGAAAACACCTTTCATCACTGGGCGCATGATAAAGTGTCCCATAAACTGACCTAGTGGGCCGCCTTTCACCACAAAGTCTGATGACATGAATATTTCACTTGTGTTCGCATCAATGGCTTTAACCCCCATTTCAGCTTGCATGCTTTTTAAAGGCAGAGAATACTCTGAGAGTACCATTGTGAAACTCTGGCCTTCTTTGTACTCAATGATCTCTTCAATAAGGCTTGAACCATCATGAAAAGTACACAGTCGTTTTGTACCAAGTCCTGACTTTATGTTACCAATAATTTGGGATGATTCGATTGTCGTTGCGAATCGCTCAACGCTGCTATAATCCGCCAGTACTTGCCATATATCTTCCGCAGGGATATTTACTTTAATTGATTTTTCCGTGTGATGCGCCATTACAATATTCCTTCATTTTCGGTTATCAGTGTTATTCGAATTTTAGATTTACAGTTTGATTATTTGCTCGGTCTTAGATGCTTATGTTGCTTTTAATCCAAGCAAGATGACTTCAATAGAGTCTGTGAGATCTTTATCAAAATCAGGTCTCATCATCATGAATTCCTCTTGCTGATATATCTTGATCAGCGCGTCATTATGAGAGTTCGCAGCCCACGCGTTTGTCATTGCTGCGAAACTGAGATTTAAGAACTTAAAGGACTTCTCTTCCTGAAACTCTGGGTAAACATTGCTTATTTCCATTGATAATCGATACAGAAGATCTTTGGACAGTGTTTTAAATTCATGTAGTTGTTCGTATGAACTATTCTTCTCAAGCGAGATAAATAGGATTGGGGTTAAATCCATAAATTGTGGGTGAGACTTTACGGTTTTGACCCAGCTTCTTGAGAATTCGCTTATGTCTGGATTCATCCCTAAACTCTGGAGTTGTTTACAGCAATCGGTAAACCAACCTTCAAACAATTCAGCAAAGATATTCAAAAAGATCTCTTCTCTAGAACTGAAGTATCGGTACATGTTTGATTTAGTGAATCCCGCTTCAGTTGCAATGCCGTTAAAGCTGACGTTGTCGTATCCCTTTTGTTTAAAAAGGGTAAAAGCGGCATTAAAAATTGCTTCTTTACGCTCGTTCTTCTTGTCGTCAGTTCTTGCTCGTTTCCAGTTCATGCCGGTTTCCAGTTTATACTCGTTATTAGCTAAAATAGCTTAAGTGTCCAGTGGTCTCTTATTTGAAATGTAAAAGACCACTGGTCTCTTGTCAATGTCTATTTTGTATACTGCGTGCATTGCTTCCTCATTCGGTGCTCTACATTTAGGTGTAAATAAGGTAATATCTTGCGCCTTCAGGAAATTGGATTAGTAGTAAAGGCTGGTAATGAACTATAACCGTGTCGTGTGTTTCGATTTAGAAATGTGTTGTTGGAACGTAGATGGTGTAGGTACTACGGGTGAGATCATAGAAGTTGGTTTAGCTGAAATTGATGTCGCTTCGGGTGAGATCGTTAAACGAGCTCAGTATTATGTTAAGCCTGAGCATGATGAAGTGTCACTGTTCTGTGTTGAGCTTACCGGCATTACTCCTCGAAAAATCGAAAAACAAGGTCGTCCTCTCAAATCGGTAATGAAGTCCGTGCTCAAGAACTTCGGTGGTCCAAATAAAATATACGCTTCTTGGGGGCGTGATGATCAGATCCTATTTAACGAGTGTCGCGAAAAAGGGGTAGATTTACCCTTTAAAGAGTTCATTAATCTAGCAACCTTGTACCGTATTCAAAATCGACTCAAAGACAAACGTATTGGGCACAGAGCAGCTCAAGAAGCGAAAGAAATTGAGTGGGAAGGACGCCAGCATTCTGGGTATGTTGATGCGTACAATCTGGCGAAACTTGCTCTGACAATGCTCTAAGTATCCTTCTGTAAACCATAAATAGAGCAAGAAAATAACGGATAGCAGTAAGAATATTAGGCTCGCCCTGAGCCTAGTTCAGATTAACGGGTTACTTTTCTAAAACAGAAAGCTTTGCTCGAATGAATTCACTATGGTCAACGTATAAAAGCTCGGATGTTTTACGAATGACTGCATCTTCAAGCGGGTCTATCTCTCCGTCAGCGTGTGCAATTTGCCACATTGCTTTGATGAGTTCGAAGCGAGTCTCCTGAGATAGCTCTCTAAGCTGGGAAGTAAACTCGTAAAGTGAAGCTGCTTGCTTTGTTTGCTCTTCCGCTTGTACAAGGAGTTGGTTCGCTTCCGCTTCATTGAGTTCAAGTAACCGCTCAATCAAATGATGCTTTGCTTCTCTTTCAACTTGGTTGATCTGGTGATCCGCGCCTGCAACTTCACATAACAAACATGCGATCGCAAGATTAGGGTTCTGCTTTTGACTACCGCTTAGGTCTTCACCTTCAAGTAGTTGTTTAAATAGGGACGTGATCGCATTGAACATAGTGATTCCTCTGTTATTCGCTTGTTACTCAATAGCGTATTGCTTAAGTAATAGGGGCGAAGGCTTGAAATCACAAGTCAAAATTGTGTCAGCACTGTTCAATTGGTGAAGATTCGGCGAAAAAGACCGATATTAAGACTACGATGTTGGCGCGTCTGGAACTTCAGGGTCTTCCAGAATTTCGATGATTTCTGAGCTTGAGTGTTCATGTCCCATTAAAAACAGTGAGACCATCGCATCCGCTTTGGTTTTAGTATCCGATGCATCGTCTATGATCTGTTCAAATCGATGGCGGATCATGGCGACTTCATGCTCAACAAATCCTCGGCCTTCTTCGTCACCTTGAGTTTCTTCAGGTGCGTTATCAAACTCCAAAAACAGAAGCTTTCCATCAATCGTGGCTTTGGTCAGTCGTTCTGGTAACCACTCTTCGCCCATGACGATATCGAGATCGCTATCTTTAGGAAGTCCGTCTAGAATTATTTTTAAATCAGATACTTTCACATTTCTGTCATTTCGGAAAACATATATACTATTGTAACGGTGAATTCCCATGAAACATAAGAGTTCCTAATGAAATTGATGTCATTTTGGTGATGTTGAGCAAGGAACGCGAGAAAATAAGACCATGATAAAAAACAAAACGGGTGTGGTTCACATCGTTTATTCGACGTTAGCCGCAAGCATGTTCGCAGTGAGTATGCCATCACTCGCCGAGACAGAGACTAATTCACGGCCCTCTACTGAAGTAGAGGAAGCTAGTGTCTTTGCGCCGGTCGCTGAGCAAGAGTGGGGGCTAGCCGCCATGACGCGCCTATCTTCTATCCCTTATTATAACGATGTGGGTGACCGCTCCGTAGGTTCCTTTGTACCTATGATGTTCTTCAAAAACGATTACGTGTTTATTGAAGGTACGGAATTTGGTGCGTACCTCTATCAACCTGAAGATGAAAGGGTCGAGGTCAATGCACTTCTTAGGATGCGTTTTGTGGATATACCGGCGACGTATCAAAATGGCTACGAGGGTGATACCGCGGATCTTGGTGCTCAAGTCTCTTATCAACTTGATGATATTTGGGCGATGGACTTTGAGTTCATGACGGATAGCCGTTTTAATTGGCACAGTAATGCGACCATTCATGGCGTGTTTGAATCGGGTGACTGGGAAATAAAACCTAAGGCAACCGTTCGTTATAAAAGTAAAGACTTTAACAGCGTCTATTACGGGTTTTCGAATTACGAGTTTGGGAACGATGTAAGTGCAGGTGTCGATGCACAGGTTGGTATTGGTGCTCGTTACCATGTGATTTCTAACTTGTACTTACTCGGCTCTACAGCCGTAACAAGGTTAGATGATAATGCCTATGAAAGTGCCGCAGTAAAAGACCGTTACCAAGGTGAGCTCTATCTAGGCTTTGGGTTTTTTAACGATAAAGCCAAAGCACCGAAATCTGAGTTGACTAACAAGCGCTACATCCGTGTTGCTCACGGTTGGGCTACCCCATCGAATATTGGCGATATTATCAAGTTTAATTCTGAAAAGGATGAACACAACAATCAACTAAGCTCGGTCTTCTATGGTCACCCTTTAACCGATGAGCTGTTTGGTATTCCTCTTGATGTCTACCTGACCCCTGGACTTGTACATCACTGGTCATCAGATGTTCAATCATCCAGCACTGAATACGTCGCAGCGATTAAGGCCTATTACACAGTGAGCTGGCCAACCAAGTGGCGTTTTGGTGTCGCTGAAGGCTTGTCTTACATTGATAACGTTACCTATATCGAAGGAACTGAGATGGTTGAAAAAGACAAAGTGCCGAGTAAATTATTAAACTACTTGGACTTCTCTTTCGATGTGAATATTGGTGATTTATTCAATCAAAATGATCTGAACAATATGTGGCTTGGTTATTCTATTCACCACCGCTCGGCGATTTTTGAAAAATCCTCTCAATATGGACGTATCAAAGGTGGTAGTAACTACAACACAATCTACGTTCAATTCGATTTTTAATCTCTAGCATCTCGTTATAGATAAACGATTAAAAACGCCCATGAGCTTCAATGCCTGTGGGCGTTTTTTATTGTTTTGTTTTTTTTCGAAACCAGAAAAGTGCTACAATCCGCGCAGTTTTTTCTGCTTAGTTAAATAGGAATTGCTTTGACCTCGTCTCAGCCAAATAAAGAATCTCAAACTCAGCCTGCCAGCCATAAGTCTGCAAACACGGCTCAATCACTGCGTAAAGCGTTAAGTGAGTGCATGCTGCGTGATAGATTTCGTCTTAGTAAACGTATTAGCGGCGCAAGCAAAATAAAAAAAGAAGTGTCTCGCAATACCGTATTTGACGAAATCGCACTAGACATCGCAAAATCGATGATGACTGCACAGCAGCGTTTCGGCTATAAAACAACAATTGAATACCCAGATATTTTACCGGTCAGCCAACGACGCGATGATATCGCTGAGGCAATTGAAAACAATCAAGTTGTGATTGTTGCGGGTGAGACCGGTTCAGGTAAAACCACTCAGATACCTAAAATATGCGCTGAATTAGGTCGTGGTAAATATGGCTTGATTGGCCATACCCAGCCAAGACGTCTAGCTGCACGCTCGGTAGCGAATCGTATTGCGGAAGAGATGAAAACCCCGCTCGGCGAATTTGTTGGTTATAAGGTTCGATTCAACGACCAAATTTCTGATAATACCCAAATAAAACTGATGACGGACGGTATCTTGCTGGCTGAAATTAGCCATGACCGTTTTCTAAATCAATACGACACCATTATTATCGATGAGGCGCACGAACGCAGCCTTAACATCGATTTCATCTTGGGTTATCTAAAAGAGCTGTTGCCACGTCGTCCTGATCTTAAGATCATTATTACCTCAGCAACGATTGATCCCGAGCGATTTTCAAAACACTTTAGTGATGCGCCAATCATTGAAGTGTCGGGTCGTACGTACCCCGTTGATACTCGTTACCGCCCATTAAGTGGTGAAGATGATACTGATCGTGATCAGCTTGAAGGGATTTTTGAAGCCGTCGATGAGCTTTGTGATGAAGGCCTTGGCGATATTCTAATCTTCATGAACGGTGAGCGTGAAATTCGCGATACCGCTGACGCTTTGAGCAAGAGAAACCTGCGTGATACTGAAATTGTTCCGCTCTATGCGCGGCTATCCTCTAGTGAACAGAATAAAATATTTCAGTCGCACTCTGGCCGAAGAATCGTTCTTGCAACCAACGTGGCTGAAACATCGCTGACGGTTCCGGGTATTGAATACGTTATTGATCCGGGCACAGCGCGCATCAGTCGTTATAGCTATCGAACCAAAGTACAACGTCTGCCTATAGAGGCGATCTCGCAAGCAAGCGCGAATCAGCGTAAAGGTCGTTGTGGTCGTGTCAGTGACGGTATTTGTATTCGACTTTATTCAGAAGAAGATTTTGAATCTCGCCCTGAGTTTACCGATCCTGAAATTCTTCGTACTAACTTAGCCTCTGTTATTTTGCAGATGACCTCGCTTGGTCTTGGTGATATTCAAGCATTCCCATTTGTAGAAGCGCCTGATCAACGTAATATCCAAGATGGTGTTCGCTTACTTGAAGAGCTTGGAGCGATTGCTGCGGATAAAAAAGCTGGAAAGCAGGTTGGCAGTAATAAAAAACAGCTAACACCAATGGGTAAAAAGCTAGCTCGTTTACCGATCGATCCGCGTTTGGCTCGAATGGTATTAGAAGCGAGTCGCAATGGATGTCTGAAAGAGTTGATGGTTATCGCTTCTGCACTTTCAATTCAAGATCCACGTGAACGTCCGTCAGAGAAGAAACAAGCATCGGATGAAAAACATAAACGATTCTTCCACGAAGAGTCTGATTTCCTTACGTTTGTGAATCTTTGGAACTACATCAAAGAGCAACAAAAAGAACTCAACGGCAACCAATTCCGTAAGCAGTGTAAGAAAGACTACCTGAACTATTTACGCGTACGTGAGTGGCAAGATGTTTACTTCCAGATTCATCAATCAATGCGTGAAATGGACTTTAAACTCAATGATGAAGAGGCCTCTTACGAGAAGGTTCACACCTCTATTTTGGCGGGCCTGCTTTCTCATATAGGTATCAAAGACCCTGAAAAGAGTGAGTATCAAGGTGCTCGTAATGCTCGTTTCAGTATCTTCCCTGCGTCAGGGCTGTTTAAGAAACAACCTAAGTGGATTATGTCTGCTGAGCTGGTGGAAACCTCAAAGTTGTGGGGACGCATCATTGCTAAGATTCAACCTGAGTGGATTGAACCGTTAGCGGGCCATTTAATAAAACGTAGCTACAGCGAACCTCACTGGTCGAAAAAACGTGCTGCGGTAATGGCTGATGAAAAAGTGATGCTGTACGGAATTGCCATTGTTCCAAAACGCTTGGTTAACTACAGCCAAATAGATCCGACAATCAGTCGAGAGATTTTCATTCGCAGCGCGTTAGTTGAAGGTGAGTGGGAAAATAAACATCCGTTTTTCAAACAAAACCGGAAGTTACTTGCGGAAGTAGAAGAGCTAGAGCACAAGTCTCGTCGTCGTGACATCTTAGTCGATGATGATGAACTGTTTGATTTCTATGATCAGCGTGTCGCGACCGATGTCGTTTCTGGTCGCCACTTTGATACGTGGTGGAAGAAAGCAAGTAAAGAGAACAAAGAGCTACTGAACTTCGAAAAAGAGATGCTGTTCAGAGGCGACGCTAGCCATGTTACTGATTTGGATTATCCTAATTTCTGGCATCAAAACGGCATTAAGCTAAAGCTGAGCTACCAGTTTGAACCGGGTGAAGACAGTGACGGTGTCACGGTGCATGTCCCGATTCCGATTCTTAACCAAATTGAACAGGCTGGCTTTGATTGGCAAATCCCGGGGCTTCGCCATGAGCTTATTGTCAGCATGATTAAAGCTCTGCCTAAAACCATTCGTAAGAACTTCGTCCCAGCGCCAAATTACGCAGACGCCTTCTTAGGGCGAGTGACGGCAATGGAGGCGCCGTTGCTTGATTCGCTTGAAAAAGAGTTGCGCCGAATGACGGGTGTGGAAGTTCTGCGTGATGACTGGAACCTAACTCAAATACCAGAGCATCTTAAAGTGACATTTAGAGCTGTGGATCATCGCCACCGTAAGCTGAAAGAAAACAAAGATCTTCATGAGCTAAAAGAGAGCCTTAAAGATAAAGTTCAAGAGACGCTCTCGAAAGTCGCAGATGATGATATTGAGCAACAAGGTCTTCATACTTGGAGCTTTGGTGAACTACCAAAAGTTTATAAGCAAAAGCGTGGCGGGTTTGAAGTTAAGGCTTACCCAGCATTAGTTGACACCAAAGACAGCGTAGAAATTAAGTTGTTTGAAACAGAGCAAGAGCAACAACTTGCGATGCGCGCCGGCCAACGTCGTTTAGTTCTGCTTAACGTTCCATCGCCTGTTAAGTATCTGCACTCAAACTTACCTAATAAGTCGAAGCTTGGACTCTATTTCAACCCATACGGACGTGTTCTGGATCTGATTGACGATTGTATCGCGTGTGGAATAGATAAGTTGATTGAAGAGCAGGGCGGGTTAGTTTGGGGTTCAGATAACTTCGAAGCACTAAAAGAGCATGTTCGTGCTGAACTAGGCGATACCGTTGTTGATGTAGCGAAACAAGTTGAGACAATTTTGACGACTGCGTTTGCGATTAACAAAAAGCTTAAGGGCAAGGTCGACTTTACTATGGCGTTTGCGTTGTCAGATATTAAAGCTCAGGTCGAAAGCTTAATCTTTAAAGGATTTGCTACCGAATGTGGTTGGAAGCGTTTGCCAGACATCTTGCGCTATATGAAAGCGATAGAAAAACGGATGGAAAAACTTCCAATCGACCCAAATAAAGATCGCTTACACATGCTAAAAGTGGAATCAGCAACGAATGATTACAAAGAGTTACTGAATAAGATACCGAAAGGCGTTACGATTCCGGACAATGTAAAAGAGGTTCGCTGGATGCTTGAAGAGTTACGTGTGAGTTACTTTGCACAGCAGCTTGGAACACCTTATCCGGTATCCGATAAACGTATTAAAAATGCCATTAATGAATGTTAAGTTTCGGTATAGACCTTGCATACTGTAAACGTAACACTATAATTCGCCAACATTACGGCAATGGTCTGCCACAAAGGGCCATTGCTGATGACTATAAATATTAGCTACAGCAATGATTAGCTATAACGAAAAAGGTTTCACATGAAAAAGACTCTTTTAGCACTTGCTCTTATTGGTGCATCAACGACTGCGATGGCTGACTCATTTATTTACGGTGGCGCTTCTGTAGGTTCATCTAGCTTGGGCAGCGAAGATGCGACGTCTTACAACATCCACGCTGGTACTGGTCTGTTGCCATTCATCGGTTTAGAGGCCGGTTATACGGATCACGGTAAATTTGAGTTTACTGGTGGTGATGTAAAAGCGTCTTCAGTTTACTTTGCAGTGAAGCCAAGCATTAACTTTGGTCCGCTACAAGTTTATGCAAAAGGCGGTCTTCACTCTTGGGATATGACGGGTAATGGTGCTGAGTTCAGCAACGATGATGACTACGATCTAATGTACGGTGTTGGTGCAGACTACGCAGTGTTCGGACCGATTTCGTTAGGTGCTAACTACATGAACTACGTTGTTGGTGATGAAGACATCGGCACATTCTCACTAACGGCATCTTTTAACTTTTTATAATAAGTCGTTGTTAATAGGTCGATTATAAATTGGTCTATGAACTGTAGATAGATAAACGCCAGCTTTGATGCTGGCGTTTTTGTTTACGCTATCGGTTTCTGCAATTAATTAAATGATCTGCGAAGTGCGTTTACAATCGCATCGCTGACCACTTTCAACCGTTTAGAGTGAATCGTTGATAGCGGAGAAACTAACGATACCGGCACATCCATATACTTCCAATCTTCTAATATTCTGACTAAGCGCCCTGAAGCAAGGTCGCTATTGCACAAAAATGTGGGTAACGCAGATACTCCAACCCCAGAAATAGTCAGCTTATGCACACTGGTTATCTGGTTCGTTTCTACCACAAGCGGCGTTTTTACGACTTCAGTAAGGTCTCTTTTGGTTAGCCTCCAAGTTTGGTAGGGCTTATTGGTACTCAGGCCAATACACCGAACGTTAGTTAGATCGCTTGGATGGTTTACATCAATTTCCTTAAAGTACTGTTTAGAAACGACCGTTATCGGTTGAATATAGCCAATATTCCTCACTCTAAGATTGCTCTCTTCTAAAGGACCGATGCGGATTGCAAAGTCGTAACCTTCACCGATCAAATCGATATTATCGTTGGTACTGTTAATGATGATTTTGAGATCAGGATATTGATCACATAGAGAGTGCACGCATGAAGAGAGTAAAAATAATTCAAAATCTTCAGGAACGGTGATCTTGATAGTTCCCGAGAGGACGTTATCCATTCCATAAAGTGATTTCTCTGCTTCTTCAATATTTTCTAAAGGCCCTAAACAGGATTCATAAAAATGACGTCCAGCTTCAGTTAGGCTTTGCTTTCGAGTGGAGCGAACGAGCAGCTTGGTTCCGGTGCTCTCTTCAAGTTTCGTGACTGCTTTACTCAGGCTCGACTTTGGTACTTTGAGCGCATCTGCGGCTTTAGTGAAGCTCCCAAACTTTACAATATTAACGAAATAATAGATTAACTGGATGTCCATTGTTTCTCCTAGGAAACAGTGAAATTCAAAAAAGGTGGATTATCAACAATGTAATATCAGTTAATAATGTTCTCAACCAATAGAGGCCCAAGAGTTGAAGTCACGAAGGATTTCGACGCCTTAGAAAGGAAGATATACATTATGACGACTGATACGAAGAAAGTTCTTATTATTAAATCGAGCCCAATGGCAGATAATTCAGTATCTGGATCAATGGCTGATTACCTTGTTGAACAGTTAGATCTGAAACCCCAGCAATACGATTTTACTGTACGTGATTTATCGGTTACCCCTGCACCTGTTTATGATTCTGCAATTTTGAATGCCTTTTACACGCCTGCGGAAAATCTGACTGAGGAGCAGGTTAAAATTGTTAGTCCATCTCTTGAGTATATTGAAGAGTTAAAGACGGCGGATATCATCGTGTTTGCGTCCCCTATGCATAACTTCAGTATTACAACGCTACTCAAATCGTATCTTGACCAAATTTGCCGTATTGGATTGACGTTCAATTACCATGAGAACGGGCCCGAAGGGCTTATCAAAGGCAAGCAAGCCGTCATCATCAGTAGCGCAGGTGGTAATTTCCTCGAAGAGTCTGAGAAACGTAAGGACTTCCAAACACCTTACTTAACCCATGTTTTGAACTTCATCGGAATTGATGATGTAAGTACTGTCTACGCCCACGGCATGGGGCTAGGGGAAGAGTACTCTGCTCAATCCATACAACAAGCAAAACTTAGCCTAGCCAATATTTCGGTTAATACACTTTGAAAAGTGACGAATCTACCCATTACAACTAAAGCTAAAAACAAGGATAAGTTATGTCTAAATTAATGAAAGCAGCCGTCATCAACAATTGGGGATCACGTGAGCAGTTTGAAATTGCTGAGCTAGCAGCCCCATTCATTGGGCCGGAAGACGTGCTAGTGAAAGTCGCTTACTCGGGATTAAATCCAGCAGACTGGAAGATTCGAGCCGGTCATTTGAAAGCGCATATGGAAGAGAAAACTTTTCCGCTAGCGTTAGGGTTAGAGGCGTCGGGTACTGTTGAGTCTATTGGGGAGTTGGTGACGGGCATTTCAGTTGGGGATCGCGTTGTGTGCGGTTCCAATCTGTTTGAACAAGGAAAGCATGGAACCTATGCTCAATACTTATCTGTACGTCAAAGTCATGTGGCTAAATTACCGGACTCTATAAGTTTTAAAACCGCTGCTTCACTGCCCATTGCAGCGCTTACAGCTTGGCAAGCCTTGTTTAGTGAAGATAAAGGTCATTTGTCATCTGACGAAGGAAAAAGGGTGCTTATAAATGGAGCATCTGGTGGCGTTGGCAGTTTCGCTGTTCAATTCGCGAAGTTAAGAGGAGCGATGGTTGCCACAACGTGCAGTGGACGAAACATCGAATATGTGAAAGAGCTAGGTTCCGATCTCTCGATTGATTACCAGAGTGACAGTATTGATAAATCAGTATCGGATTGGGCTCCTGAAGGGGTCGATTTGATCATTGATGCTGTTGGTGGAAATTCGATCATTGACCCGGTTAGTCTGTTGAAGCAGGGAGGAAAACTAGTGAGCATTGCCACCATCACTGAAGATGGAGACATTCAAGCCAGTATTTTAGATGCTCAAAGTCGTGGTAGAGAAAAAATATTTGCTTACTTGAGTGACGATTCATTTACTAAAGATTTAAGTGAAGTAGTGGAGTTATTAGAGAATGAAAAAATTGCCCCCCCGCAGATCAAAAGCTTTCCAATGGCGGAGGTTTCCTGCGCGCATCAGCAGTTAGAAAGTGGTAGAACTAAAGGGAAATTGGTATTAGAGATACCTTAGGTGCATAAAAAGGACCAGCTATCCTCTAGTGTTATCATCGATATGGATAATATCTTTATGCTCATCATTGGTTTTGGACCATATTTTAGCGGAATTAGTGATCTGAATTACACAATTAGATTCGTTAGCTGAAACGAGTTAAATACATGCTATTTTTAGTGGAATAGTAACGACTTATAGGTGATTCATGTATTCAAGGATGAAAGTGTTTCTAGCGTGGATATTGCTGGTTTTTGTTCCGCTCACAGCCCATGCCTCTGTAGATAAACTCGTATCAAATCAAGCTCGACTCTCTAGCGATCTTATTGCCCTAACTCAAGCACATGATAACGAACGTTCATTTTTGGAAGATGTTCTACGTAGAAAAAATGAGGCATTAAGAGAGCAACTTGCTCATGAAATATCTCTAAATACTGATGATGAGCGTATTAATCAGGTTATCTCTGATCAAATCTTGCTACTTGATTCATTGATTGATTTAAGTAATGGCAGTGTTGCGACCATAGTTAAGCAGGCGAGGGATAGTAAAGGAGATGAAAAGGTTCAGTTTGAACTAGAAGTACAGAAACGTATTGGCGTAATGGACACCTATTACGAGCAGCTTTTTGCTACTTTTCAGTTGGCGACACAGCGAAGTATTGATGTTTCTAAGCCAGTAGACGAGCTAAAAATTGCGTTAACGGATAGAGCAGAGTTTTTGTCTAATGCAGTACTTTATGTCGATTCTACAAAAAAAGAAGTCGAGCGTCGTATTAGCTATGTCAGCGAAGAGGAAAAAGCGACCTTAACTCAAGAGATCATTCGATTTAATGAACGAATCGCAATGATGGTGATCAGTTTGCAGTCGTCAGTCTCGTTGATGGAATCGATGGGAGTGGAAGCCACAGACTATAAACAGTTGTTGCTAGCAACGACTGGCGATATAAATGCAGACGTTCTTGATGTCGATGTAGCATTAGGTTTATTTGAAGAGTGGCTAGATTCATTTAAAGTTTGGGCCTTTGAAAATACGCCTTCGATGTTTCTAAAATTATGTCTATTTTTGGCAATTTTGTATGGGACAAAAGCGCTCGCTAAAATCGTTAGCAAAGGCGTTAAGAAAAGCGTAAAACATTCCAAAATGGATTTCAGTGTATTGATGCAGGAGTTTTTTGTTTCTGTGGCGTCTAAGGCTGTCATCTTTATTGGTCTGCTCGTGGCGCTTTCTCAAGTTGGTATTGAACTCGCACCGCTATTAACTGGTTTTGGTGTGGCCGGTGTCATTATTGGTTTTGCACTGCAAGATACGTTATCTAATTTTGCATCAGGTTTAATGATCCTGATTTATCGTCCGTATGATGTCGGCGACATGGTCAAAGTTGCTGGAATTCAAGGCACAGTAAAGAACATGAGCTTGGTTTCTACGACAATTCAAACGATTGATAACCAGAGGCTTGTCATTCCAAATAATAAAATTTGGGGAGATGTCATCAATAACATTACTGCCGAACGCACGCGTCGTGTTGATATGGTGTTTGGTATTGGCTATGCCGATGATATTGATAAAGCAAAAGCTGTTTTAAATGAGGTATTACTAAGCGATGCTCGAGTGCTCAAAGATCCAGAGCCGATGGTAAAGTTACATACGCTTAATGAGTCGTCAGTGGATTTTGTTGTACGTCCTTGGGTGAAAACCGATGACTATTGGGATGTGTACTGGGATGTGACAGAGAATGTTAAGAAGCGTTTTGATGAAGAGAGCATTACGATTCCGTTTCCACAGCGAGACGTTCATATCTATCAGCATCAAGAAAGTCGGCTAAAAGAGTAGGTCTAAACACTCGAATATGGGTTATTACGATTGAAGCGATCTATTCGCTTGATTGTAATAACCTTACTTCCGGCACGAATCCCAATTGTTCAGTAACATGCACGCCTAGATACACCGATTTAAGTACTTTACTTTGCACATAAGTAAAGCGGTCAAGTATGACAGATAGAAAGTTAATAGAGCCACAAACGGTATATATAGATAGATATCAATCCACTTTATTAACCACTCCTCAGCAAACGACGATATTGTTTTAATATAGAGGGGATGGATAAGGTAAATACCAAAGCTGAGGTTTGCGAATCGGCTTAATTTTAGGTCGATGTTAGTAAGGCATTTGATTAACAGAAATAGCGCAATGGATACCGCGACAACGTTGATGCTTAAGTATGAATAAAAGTAGAGATAGGTTATATAGTAGCTGCCAATAATCGTAATCGACAAAGCAAATATACATACCAATAAACAGTGTATTACGTTTGTTTTTACACCATATCGAGCGAAATACCCGCCCAAGCAAAAATACCCTAAGTAACTTAAGAAATCATTGGTGAATAAGCTCACTTTGGCGTTTAAATCAAAATATATAAGAGCGACATTCGAAAGAGCAGCTAGCATGGCCAGCCCAAAGCATAGGCAAATAAATACAAACAATTCAATTTTTGTGAGAGAGTTTTGAATTGCCCTTAAAACAGGAGTTACGAGGTAAAGAAACGGAATCATGAAGAGATACCATAGATGATAATATGGCTCACCTAGAGCCCAACCCTTCGCTACTGTAAAATAAGCTGCAGAGATATCATCATTTATGAAGTACTTGAGAATTACCCACAGAGAGTAAAACAAAGACCAAAACAGCAGAGGGACTAGAACTTTATTGATTCTCTTCTTGAAAAATACAATATTAGATTCAGTTTTACTGAGTAAGAAGTATCCGCTAATCATGACGAACAGAGGGATGCACCACATAGTGACAGATGCGTATATATTCCCTGCCCACCAACTACGATTACCATACAACGGGTCAGCTATATCAATGTCACTAACAAAACTAGACGCTACATGTAATAGAACCACTGCAAAAACAGCAAATACTCGCAAGTTATCTGCCCACAAGTAATTCGTGTTGTTAACTTTGTTCAAAGTTTATCTCCAACGAATGATGATACTAATTTCATCTACGTGTAATTTTCTTCAAAGTACAATTTTTATCTAAGTCCCATTTTCAGCTAAATACCATCTTCTTCTATATCCAATCTTCACCTATCTACAATTTTCATTGACTCATTAAGCCTAGTTAATCTTTTCTTTGAAGAGATCGATCAGTGCTCTCGTTTTTTTCGAGAGGAATTGTGCAGATGGGTAGATCAACGTCAAATTCAATTTGGGATAAACGACTTCAGGTAATACTTCAACGAGTAGGCCACTTTCTCGTGATTTTTTTGAGTGGATCTTGGGTAAAAAAGCTATGCCTTGATTATTGAGTGCGAGAGTATGTAGCAAGTTTAAATCATCCGATTTTAACGAGACATGTAGGTCACTGTCTAACAAATCAGCATTGTATCTATTGGTGAAGATTCGATGTGATTTTAGATCATTTAACGTAGACAGCGGAGGATGTGAGGCCAAGTAATCTTTTGATGCGACAAGGTGGCATGCGTAAGGAATTAAGCTGAATTGAACGTAACTGTCATCCGCCACGCTAACGACGTTAGGTAATACCTGTAAGTCGAATGATTGCCGTTTAAGGTCAACACTGTCTTGATGGTTTTCGACCTCAATCCGAACATTTGGGAATCGAGAAGAATATTCCGTGATGATTGCTGGAAATGCCTGCGAGGTCATTAACGCTGATGGGATAGCAAGACGCACTATACCTGAGAAATCTTGTTGAGATTCCTGCATTGCGATTAAACTTTGATCGATAAGGTAAACCTGCTTCGACACCTGTTCATAAAGATGTTTACCGTGTTCGGTAAGTTCAATGGTTCGAGTTGTTCGAATAAGAAGCTCACAGCCCAATGAGCTTTCTAATACCTGTAATCGACGGCTGATCTTCGAGCGTTGCATGTTATTTGCTTTCGCTGCCGCGCTGATTCCGCCATGAAGAACCGTTTGGGTAAACAATCTTATATCATCAAAACTCGTTGTCATTGTCCTATTTTTAGCTCAGTTGTGTCTGTTTTTCTATTCTACCAGACTCACATAGAAATCCCTATAATCTAGGCACACAGATTAGCTATGGGGTTAACAACATGACTGAAACTACCAAATTTAAGCAATGGATGAAGGCCTTGAGTCTTATATTCGTTGTCTCATTTATTTACATAATCATTGCAGATAGGCATGCACCTTTGACAACTGAAGGGCGAGTACACGGTCACGTTGTTCAGGTTGCTCCTGAAGTGACCAGTCGTGTTACCAATGTGAAGGTAAGAAACAACGATGTTGTTGAAAAAGGGGATATCCTATTTTCATTGGATCCTCGTCAATTTGAAATTGCGCTAGAACAAGCCATTTTATCGTTGCAATCAGCAAAGGAAAAATCGGTTGCGCTTCATGCGCAAAAAGAAGCCGCCGTCGCTAATATTACTCGCGCTAAAGCCTCTCACGATAACGCCTATGCAGAGTACAAACGTACTCAAAAACTATCAAAGCAGCAGGCCATCTCTCAATCGAACCTTGATAGTGTCACCAAACAGTATCAAATGGCGGTTGCTGGGCTAGAGATAGAGCGTCAGAACCTCAAAGTATTGGAAGCTCAACTTGGTAACGGAGTAACAACAGAGGTTCGTATTGCTCGAAACAGGGTAGAAAAAGCGATGTTAGATTTAGACAACACTGACGTTCGATCTCCGAGTGATGGTGTCGTGACCAACGTACGCTTAGAAGTAGGAACCATGGCTAATGCAAACATGCCTCTACTAACGTTCGTACCTGCAGGGTCAATGTGGGTAGCTGCTGATTTTCGAGAAAAGTCAGTGACTCGAGTGAACGACGATTTTCAAGCTATGGTCTCTTTCGATGCATACCCGGGTAGAGTATTTCATTACAGCGTTGATAGCCGAGATCATGGTGTTTCATCTGGACAACAAACGCCGAATGGCACATTGACAGAGATACAAGTAAATAACCGCTGGGTACGTGATGCGCAACGAACCAGAATTAACTTAGAAAATGATGAATCGTTACCTAGTTCGCTATTTGTTGGCTCGCGCGCAACCATGGTACTGCACTCAGGAAATAGCTTTTTTTGGCAGACGGTGGCAAAAGTCAGAATTCGCATGATTAGTTTGTTTCACTTTATCTACTAGTTCGTCTATTTCATTCAGCATATTAGGTAGCCGCTATGAAAATACTTCGTATATGGTTTGGTTGTTCTTTAGGGTTAGCGACAAGCATGGTATTGGGTTGGGACTTTGGTTTCATAGCGATACTCATTCCCTTGTTCGTACTTGGTAAGGTCGATCAATTTCATCTTCCGTTAATGATAATGATTTTGGCAGCTGCGATATGGACGACCATTCAGATGACTTTGCTGTGGGAGTTTTTCCATGTCTACCCTATTATTTTGTTTATTTTGGTGGGTATTGTCTTTTTGATTAATAGCATTGCCATGACCAACAAGAAAACATTCTTAATCGGATATATGGGGTTGTTGCTTGGTTCTGTTTTATTGAATTTCTCTAGTTATACCTTTATGGATATCGAAGAGCTCTCTATTACGATTATTGTCGCGTGTTTTGCCAATATCATTATTTGCGGCATCGCTCATTGGCTATTTCCTGAGCCAGAAACAGAATCTATAGAAGCGGCTCCAACAGAGCAGATGGCTGTCAATAGTATTGACCGTGTAAGTCAGGTTGCCATGGTATGGGTTATCGCCATGTGCGCATTTGTGGTTTTTCAAGTGTTTGACTTGTTTGATTCAGGGGCTGCGAACGCTTCAATACTGATTATATTAGCGCCTATGACGTGTGTTGGGATCATTCAGATGGCGAAAATACGCATATTGGGGACGGCTCTTGGGTGTTTGGCTGGGTTAGGCGTTCAACTGACGCTAGGGTTATGGTTTGAAAATGCCTTTTTATATTGGTTGTTATTTACGATTGCTATGGGGCCATTCTGCTACTGGCAAACGCAAGGGGACGCTAAAGCGGCAATCTCACTCGCGGGTATGGCAGCATTGTGTGTGCCATTAACTTCAGCATTAGCGCCGGGTGAATCAGATGCGATCTTTGCCATTTTATATCGTTTTAGCTCCATCTTTGTCGCCGTTGTACTTAGTGTTTTAGTAACACTCTTTGTTCAATACCTGTTCGACAGAACATCAATAAAGGCATCACGAATACCACATAACCAAGCATAGAAGAATGATATTCGAAATAGAGTCATTAGAAGAGGTGATGAATGCCAATGGAAAAAGTAGGTACTAAGATGATTCGAATAATTGTGCGTAGATATTACAGTCTTATTTTTCTCGTATTGTTAACGGCGTGCAGTACGGCGCCAGAAAGAAATGCATCTTCAGATTCTGAGTTAATCAACCCTTTGAATGTTCCAGGGCTGAGGTTTTGGGACGAGCATATTTCAGATGTTGAGAACTACGATATGCATTTCGAACGTGAGTCGTTATATCGATATAAAGCCGATAATAAAGAAATCAATCACCTAGCATTGTCTGGCGGAGGTGTTAATGGTGCATTTTCAGCCGGTATTCTCAACGCGTGGACAGAACAAGGAACACGACCGACATTCGACGTTGTTACTGGCGTTTCGACAGGTGCGATTGTATCGGTATTTGCTTTTCTAGGCAGTGATTACGATGAAGATCTTAAGCACTATTATACTGAAACATCTATGGATGAGATGTTTAAGCGCAACTATCTATTTCAGCTAAACTCGCGTAAGTCGATTGTGAACACATCAGGGTTTGAAAAAAAAGTTCGTAGTGCAATTAACAAAGATATGATGGAGAAAATAGCCCACGAACGTAGCAAAGGGCGCATCTTAATTATCGCGACCACTAATCTTGATAACGAAAAAATGGCGTTATGGGATATTGGAAGAATCGCACAAGTTGGTAGCTTGGACGCGCAGGTTTTAATTCAAGATATCGTTATTGCGAGCAGTTCGATACCCGGTGCTTTTCCCGCAAAGCTGATTCAACTTACCTCTGACGGAATTCATTATGATGAGCTGCACGTTGATGGGGGCGTCTCAAGACAGGTGTTTTTGATTCCGCAATGGATGCAAAATTCCTCGGTGATTTCAGGCTTTTCTCAAAATGTTTATGTCATTAGAAACGGTAGTTTAAAGCCAAACTTTAGTGAAGTGAGCAATAGCATCTCGTCGGTCTCATCTCGATCTTTAGCAACGTTGACCCGTAGACAAGGGGTAGGGGATGTAGAGTATATTTTCCGATATAGCCAAAATCATGAAATGGAATTTAACCTTGCCCATATTGATGATGATTTCCTAGGTAGCGATCTTGATCCTCTAGAACTGGAATACATGAACTCGGTATATGAATACGGTTTTGACAATATGATAAACCAAACGCTTTGGCTACAAAGACCGCCGAGTTTAGATGAGCAGATCCATTTTGAACCCATGCGAGAATTGTAACGTCTAGGGAATAAAAAACGCCAGTAGGACAGACACTGGCGTTTTTGCTATCTATTTGATAATTGGGTGGTTAGCTCTGCTCTGAGTTGATACTTGCGTAAGTATGCAAAAGGTCCGTAAGAGTTTTTACCCAGCCAAAAGCATCGACTGGCGCGTTAACCAGTAATTTTTCAACGTGCTCACAATGAGTTTCGAGCGTAATCGCTTCTTCCAAGTTAAAGGAAATAGCGTAGAAGTGCCATAGAACCAATCGCGTCATTCTGATGCTGTTCTGTTTGGCATTTTCAGAATCATCAAATGCTTGTTGGATTTCGCTAAGTGCAATAGCCGTCATGCGAAGAGTGGCATCAAGGCGGGCTGACATCATACGTTCTTCGCTATCTACTTCTTCTTGTTCAAACGTGAACAGTTCACTCATTACATCTTCTGGTACCATTTTACTGATCATTCGAACGCTGAACTCTTCCAGTTCATGTCGTGGCATAGTGACAAGGCAGTTAAATGTGTAATCACGAAGCATAGGAAATCGCTCTAGTTAAGTTTTTATTTTAGGTACTGGAGATTATCTTTCCAGTCCCCATATTTTATTAAATAGTTCTATTATTGTGCGCCAAATGCTTGTTTAGCAACGTGCTCTAGCGTTTGGTAATCATCACTACCAATATCATTCGGTTGGCAAACGCTCAGCAGATCTTCAATGAAGAAGCTCAGTGCTCTTGATTCGATCGCTTTGACTTTTTTTTGTTGGTGAATCGGAAGGTAGTCGTATGTCGATGCTGCGCCAAAATCACCAAAAATCATATGGTTGTCACTGTTTATTAGCACGTTGTGCGCGTATAGGTCACCGTGACAGACCTTGTTATTGTGCAGGTGATGAAAGACATCAACCATTTGATCTACGATCTTTTTAATCTCTGTAATACCTAAGTTGAATTCAGGTTTGAACGTATCGCGAGTACAAGATTGCAGGCTAGGTGCCAGACCCAAATTAAAA
Organism: Vibrio lamellibrachiae; assembly: GCF_050337265.1. Taxonomy (NCBI): domain Bacteria; kingdom Pseudomonadati; phylum Pseudomonadota; class Gammaproteobacteria; order Vibrionales; family Vibrionaceae; genus Vibrio; species Vibrio lamellibrachiae. The sequence continues at coordinate 465,780 of NZ_JAKJSU010000004.1, read as the reverse complement.
TAGCTGTCTGGGATCAGTTCCATCACTAACGCTAGGTAGTTGTCTTCGCTCACTTGAGCAATCGACTTAACAAGGTTCGCGTGAAAGCCTGTCTGTAAGCAAGCGTGCAGTTCATCTTGCGGGTAACCATCACTGGTTACGGCGCCTTTGAAAACTTTTACAGCGACATGATCTGGGAAATCATAATCACCATTTAGCCAATTAGCATGAGAAATAATACCTGAAGCACCTTGACCTAACACTTGGTTCAATTGATAGCTATCAGAGCTCACTTGCGGAACTTGGGTTTCTAATTCTTGGTTCTCACAGAAAGGGTTGCCAGCAAACGCAAGCCATGCAAGGCGAGGTAGGTCGAGTAATTGTTTAGGGAACTCTGTTAATTGGTTCGCAGATAATCGAATGAGCTCTAGATTATGTAGTTGGCTAACTGAATCTGGAAGCTGCTTAATCTGATTCCCTGCGAGCGCTAGTTTTTGCATTCTTGGGCGCTCACCCAGTGAATTAGGAAGTGCCTTAATCTCGTTGTCCGTAAGGATCAACCAACGTAACGGTTGAGGTAACGAGTTTTCAGGTACCGCTGAGATTTGATTATCTTTAAAGCCTATCATTTCAAGCTTTGGACATTCACCAAGTACCTCGGGCAAGTGAGTAAACTGGTTTTGTGAGGCGAACAGAATCTTAAGATTAACCAGTTGTGAGAGCTCACTAGGTAACTCACTTAATTGGTTGTTAGAAAGGTCCAGTATTTCTAGGGTGTCGGCAAGCTGTAGTATTTCTAATGGAAATTCAGTTAATTGCTGTGAAATCTTTAGACGAGTAATGCCTTTTAGCTGACCATTTTTTAGCTGTTCTAATGTGTGCAAACTTAAACCCTAATAACGCGAACCAATTTGAGAGCGCGTAGTTTACGTTGAGTTCGTAAGAAACGCGAGTATCTAAGAAGATTAATGAAACTCGAAAATGAGCACGCCCGTGTTTAAAAATGAGTTTTGAAACCCGTTAAAGTATTTCTAAAGCAAGAGAGGGATGACCCAACCAACAATATGAAGGCAAGAGCGAAAGCTTAAACCGATGGGATGTTGGATAACGTGTAACGAAAACTATAACGGGTATTTCAAATGAAAAAATCAATCTTAGCAGTATCACTTCTAATCACACTTTCTGGTAGCGCACTTGCACAAGAGAAATTCGCGACGTTGGGTGAGCATCTTCCAGAAAAAGGTGAGCCGACTGAATTCCAAATGCAATACAGCGGCCCAATTGAAGTCAGCAGCGACAATTTCATTCTGGCGGAATCGGATAAGTATTTCTTCGAGCAGCAAGGTGAAAGTGAGATGAATACTTTTAAGCACGCTGATACGTTAATTACACCAGATAACCAAACCGTAGTTCGCCAAAATAGAGATACGCTTTACTCGAAAGGGATTTTTGATACCAATGGTGGTGTAAAGTTTGAATTGCCAAAAATAGACACTTACCAAAGCCTTCAAATTATTGATGAACAACATCGAACCATCGGTGTTATCTACTCAGAAGAAGGAAAAAATAGCCTAACAGTGACACCAGATATGCTCTCTTCAGGTGAACACGTATGGGTAGTAATGAGAACGCAAGTTAAATCAATGGCGGAGCAAGACCTTGCGCTTGGCCGTGAACAACAGCGTATGGTGAAAGTGTCGGCTAATTCTTCAAATTCTTATATTGCAAAAGGCTTTGAACAGAAAAGTCGCGAGACAACGAGACTCGATCAAGAGAAGAGCATTCTAAAAATTGACTTGGCACGTTCATTTGGCGCACCTGGATCAGAAGTTGTGCGCGAGTTCGATGCAAAAGTAGCGACAGCAATGGGCTTTGGTGGTTTACCTTCGAAACACGCCTACTACAAAGTGTTAATCGCCGAAGACCGTACAGGGTCTTGTCAAAGCATGACATTTGAAAAGCCACCAATCCAAGAAAAAGGCTTTTTCTCAGTAACGACTTATGGTCCAGACGGCTATATCCATACATACAACTACGCAACGTCTAGCCGCGAAATCACGCCAAACCAAGATGGCTCAATTACGGTTAACTTTAATTGTGAGGGGGCGAAGAATAACCTCGACGTAGCATCAGGTTGGACAGGTATTTTGCGTATGTACATGCCACATAGTGTTGAAGAAATTGTCGAGTACGGTAAAACCGTAGAGATGCCACATACTGTCGAGACCTACGCAAAAAAGTAACCCAGTTGTTAGATCTTTAACGAGACAAATAGCTCGCCCTAAATAGGGAAGAGTAACTAAAGGCTCATTACGTTCACTCTGATGAGCCTTCATTTTTCATATCTAAACTCTCTTGGAGCGAAGTTATGACAACCGAATATTCTACAAGCCCAGATGCCTGGTCAGTGACGCAAGATAAACCTAACTCGTTACCGAAAGATTGGGGGAATGAGTCATTAACCGGTTTTGTAGAGGTAAGTTTTCCAAATGATATTAGTTGGCTACCTCAGACCATAGGCTGGTACCTAGTGGCGTTGTTCATCGTATTGTGGCTTTTATACCAGTTAGCAATGAACATCATTCAGTATCGAGAAAATCACTATCGCCGTGTTGCACTTCAAAGGCTAGATGCTTTACACGAGGCACAGGATGGCCTGGTAAACATGCCCTCATTACTTAAAGAGACCGCGATTTTTGCTTTTCCGCGCTCAGAGGTTGCTTCGTTATCGGGTTTAAAGTGGGAGCGGTGGCTAGATGAAAAGTGCGCCAACAGTGAATTTTCAACCACATACCAAAACCAACTTATGCGCATTGCTTATTGCAAGACAAGTGATGTGGAGCGAGAAACCAAAGAGGGAATTTACTTAGCGATACGACAATGGATACGTAACCATGAGAGACAAGTATGCTAGATATTACCTATCCTTGGGCGTTTGTATTAACCATTGCCCCTCTTATCGTCTTCGCACTAACGCCCGCTAAAAACGCGCGCCAAACTGCTACGCAAATCCCTCACTTTAAGATGTTGGTTGAAGTATCAGGAAAGCAGCCACAGCAAGGTGTTGTGAGTGTTAATCGAACCCGAACTCAGCGTTCGATGCTCATTCTTGGCTGGTTGTGCTTGGTTATTGCGATGGCTAAACCGGTATGGATTTCAGATCCGATAGAACGTCAGAAATCCGCTCGAGACATTATGGTTGCATTGGATCTATCAGGCTCGATGATCAAGAAAGATTTTCAATCTCCTGATGGTAAGAACGTTACTCGGCTTCAAGCGGCCAAGTCTGTGCTTGCTGATTTTGCTAAGCACCGAACTTCAGATCGTTTAGGGCTGATTTTGTTTGGTGATAAGCCTTACCTTCAAGCGCCCATGACCGATCAGATTGATGTATGGACTCAGCTTCTAGAAGAAACTGCGCTTGGTGTTGCGGGTTGGCAGACTGCGATTGGTGATGCCATTGGGCTTTCAATCAAGGTTTTTGAGCAAGAGCAGACGAGCAATCCAGTACTGGTTTTAATCAGCGATGGAAATGACACGGTTTCTAGATTATCGCCAACCGAAGCCGCAACAGTGGCGAGTAAATACGGCATAAAAATACATACCGTTGCCATGGGTAACCCCAAGGCAGAGGGGGACTACCGAGTTGATGTTGAAGCACTACGACAGGTTGCAAAAATAACAGGTGGTGAGAGTTTTCAGGCGCAAAATCGAGTAGAGCTTGAACGTATTTATGAGGCGATTAATCAATTAGAGCCGACCAAATATGAAGGTAAAAGCTATCGGCCGAAAATAAGTCTGCACTATATACCGTTAGCCTTTTATCTACTGACCAACCTAATTATGTTTTTTCCGCTGTTACTGCGCAAATACCATCAGCTATCTGCTGGAAAGCCAGTAGATACTGCTTCTTAAGGGGGCGTTATGAGTGTTATTTTGAATGAAATATCGGACGTTATCTCGATATTGAGTAAATACCTTGGTGCGTTCCACTTTATACGCCCTTGGTGGTTGCTGATGCTCATTCCTTGTTTGGGGTTGGCATGGATAGTAAAGCAAGAGACAAAACAGCAATCTCGATGGAAGCATAAGCTTTCGCCAACCGTATTAAAGCATTTAACGTTAGAGTCGAGCATCAATAGACGGTTTTCACCTCAATCAATGATGGTTCTGTTTTTTGTACTTTCGACACTGGTGTTAGCAGGGCCGAGCTGGCAAAGGCAAGCCTCTCCGTTTTTGAAAGACGACTCCGCGATCATTGTCGCTCTGGATTTATCCAAATCAATGAAGACCAGTGATTTGAAACCGTCAAGGCTACACAGTGCGAAAGCAAAAGCGGCTGAGCTTATTGAAGCGCGAGGAAACTCGAACACGGCACTGATTGCGTTTGCAGGTAGCGCCCATATCGCGATGCCACTGACGCAAGACAGTAAAATGGCAACCCACTTTTTGGGCGCTTTAGACGCTAGCAGCATCGCCAATCCGGAAAAAAACCAAGCCGCAGTGCTTGAAAAAGTAGAGCGTGTTGTGGCGCATTCTACAAGCCCGACAACTTTGGTTCTACTGACTGACGATACGGACAATGAAAGCATAAAGCGGTATGAAGCGATCTCAAAAATGCACTCGCTGAAGCTCATCGTTTGGTCAATGAACGATGTTAAAATGATGGCCAATGAAGCAGCCAACAAGCGTTTAACATTGATGGCAGAAGCTTCGAAAGGCGATGTCGTCACTTACACCAAAAGTCACGATGACGTGGACCAAGTGCTTGAGCTTATTGAAACAAACATGGTGCTAACTGGTGATTCTGATATGCCGTGGCAAGATTCAGGGTACAACTTACTGATTGTATTAGCGCTGCTTCACCTGTTGTGGTTTAGAAAAGGCTGGACGATTCGATGGGAGTAATCTTATGCAAATGATGATGAACCAAATCAGTACAGTGACTCCCATTTGGCGCGCGCCCAAGATATCAGCGAAGTGGAAAAAGAGAGCGGTGATTTTGTTTTTTTTGATCAATATTATCGTGGCCGTTGCTGTACCAAGAGCCTATTTTTCGCTGTGGTTGACGAATGATCAGTATGCCGCAGTGATGTTTACCCAGTCTCGCTTTAACGAAGCAGCAGACTCGTTTGAAAACCCTCAATGGCGAGCGTTAAGCCTTTACGCTGCCCAAGATTTCAAGCAAGCGGCGCAAACATGGCGGGGCATTGAAGGGGAGTCAGCATTGTTTCATCAAGCGAACGCGCTAGCTCATTCCAATTATTACCATGGAGCGTTCCAGTTATATCAACAGATTTTACGTCGCAACCAGACTCATGTTGGAGCCAAAACCAATATCGCGATTGTTGAACCACTCATACGAACCGCTGCAAGTTCTGGTGATTCGAAGGGCTCAACCATGATTGAAAAAGAGAACAAGTCTCAGCAAGACGAGCTACTTGGTAACCAATACCAAGACGGAGAAATTACCGATAAAGAGTGGCTTGAAGAGGTGGTAAGTGATCCGAGCGTGTTCTTAAAAAAGAAATTTTTTATTGAGCAGTACGAAGAGGCAAAACGCAAAGCTCAAGCCAAAGAAAAATCCAAGGTAAAAACCTGAGTTAACAAGTAAACAGATATTTCGCTCTAAGAAGACAAAGTAAGCACAACAACCAATGTCATTCATTCAAATTTGGATACTTCTATGATGAACAATACTTCCCTAAAACAAATAATGGAATTAAAGCAACGCGTTATGGAGTCAGTCATCGACCAAGAAGAGATGGTCAACACCCTTATCATTGCTCTTCTTACCAACGGTAACGTACTGTTAGAAGGCTTGCCGGGTACAGCGAAAACGCGCTCAATTAAAGCGTTGTCTAAAGCACTGTCGGTTGATTTAGGCCGTGTACAGTTTACCCCTGATCTGCTTCCTTCCGATGTGACGGGAACAGAGGTGTATCAAGAGGTTGATGGCAAACCGACACTAGAATTTCAGCAAGGGCCAATTTTCAACAACCTATTACTGGCCGATGAGATCAATCGCTCTCCCGCAAAAGTTCAAGCAGCCCTTTTAGAAGCGATGGAAGAGAGACAAGTAACCGTCGCAGGGCGCACTTATCCCTTACCTGAATTGTTTATGGTATTGGCGACTCAAAACCCAGTAGAGCAAGAAGGGACATATCCTCTGCCTGAAGCTCAAATGGACCGATTCATCATGAAGATCAATTTGGACTACCCAAACGATGATACGGAAGCTCAGATCATCCGTATGGTACAAAAAGAAGATCAGCAAGCGTCAATGACTAAAAATGAAAATAACTCAAATAATGAAGGTAATTCAGAGAACATTGCCTTAGATCCAGAGGTGGTATTTGCTGCAAGAGATGGCGTTAAAGAAGTCCACAGTAGCGATGCGATTATCGAGTACATTGTTGGAATTATTATGGCTACACGTAAGCCCGAACGCTTTGCTGATTCGTCACTGTCACAATGGATTGCAACGGGTTCAAGCCCGCGTGCGAGTATTGCGCTTGATAAATGCGCTCGTTCAATGGCATGGTTAAATGGTCGAAATTATGTCGAGCCACAAGACGTTCGTCAGGTTGCACATGCAGTGCTGCGTCATCGCTTGATTTTAAGTTATGACGCACTGGCTGATGGCATTACAACGGATCAAGTGATTGATGAGATTTTAAATCAGGTCGCAGCCGCTTAAGGGGGAGGTACGTTATGGAACATTCAGATGATTCTGCTAGCCACCCTTATATCTACACCAGTTTGAAAGCATTGCAAAAGCTGAAGTATAGAACTCAAGGTATTAACCTACAGGCCAATCAACCGATCAACAGCGTTCTTAATGGTAGTCATGCCTCAAAGCTTCGAGGACGAGGGCTTAACTTTGAGGAGATGCGTCAGTACCACAAAGGCGACGATATTCGTACCATGGACTGGCGAGCAACCATTAGAACAGGTCGACCTCACGTTAGAGTGTATAACGAAGAGAAAGAGCGCAACGTTTACCTGTTGGTGGATCAGCGTCAGTCGATGTTCTTTGGCAGCCAGTATAAGCTGAAATCGGTGATAGCTGCTGAGGTAGCGTCACTGATTGCTTGGGGAGCGATCGCTTCCAGTGACAAAGTTGGCGCTATCGTGTTTAACGATCATCAGGTGAAAGTACTCAAGCCCAAGTGCAGTGAGCTCCAGATTATTCAAATCTTGAAAGAAATAACGGCTCAGAATAATGCGTTATCGGCTGGTGGAATAGGGTCGTGTTTTGAAGCGTCCATTAACCAAGTATTTGAAAGCCTTGCTCGATTAGCAGGGCATGATTCACTTGTAATTCTAATTAGCGACGGGAGAGGGTGGAATGATAAAACCACCGAGTATATTAAAGGGTTAAGGCAACATAATGAGTTCATGTTCTGTCAGGTACTCGACCCATTAGAACGAGAAATTCCTAATATTTCTCATACCGTGATTAGCGATGGTCAATGGCAGTTGGAAGTTAATCTACAAGAGTTAGCGACGAAATATCAACATAAGGTTGAAGAACGTTTGGGCTACCTTAATAGCGTTGCAAAAAAGTATCGGCTCCCCGTTCTTTCAGTGGATACATTGTCTCAGCCAGAACGGCAATTACGTACGTTGTTAGGGCGTCTAGGTTGACGTTTTGTATTAAACCTATAACGTGACTAATTACTTGTGGAAGAACGTTGTTTATAAAAGAAAGCTCTTTATCAAAAGAAAGGTGTGGTGCGTGGAAAGAAAACTCTCCGATCTCAATCAGATAAACCTACTAATAGACTTAGCCCACACTAAGAATATGAGCCGAACCGCTAGGCGACTAGGAAAGACGACCAGCGCAATCTCTAAATCGCTACAAAAGATTCGTGAAGAGTTAGACGATGAGCTGTTTGTTCGACAATCTTCAGGCCTTAAGCTTACGCCTTATACGGTCGATCTTGTGGCAAAGTTGGGCGTGATACAAAAGCAGATTGATCATGCCTTTGAACCCGAGGTCTTTAACCCGAGCAGTTACAAAGGAAAAATCACCATTGCTTCAAACTCAGCGTTACTAAAGCTTTACCAGCCAACGCTTTTCCTCGCAATATCGAAACAAGCGCCGCTCGCTCAAATTGAAATAGTCCAATGGCAAGAGGGGAGTTATCAAGGAATAGTAGATGGTGAAATCGACCTTGGCCTTCACTTTGAAAACCTCTCATGCTCACAATCTATAACGCAGCGAGTCTTGAGCCGATATCGCGTCTCATTGCTTGCAACTACGCACCATCAGGCAACTAGTTTAGATCAAGCCCTTAAATCTCCGTTAGCGATATTAAAAGTGAATGGATGGAATTCGGATTCAATCAATTTTGCTCAGTACCTAACAAGGCAAGGCGCTGAGTTTCATGTTGCCCATCAAAGTGAAGATCTACCCAGTTTGCTCAACTGTATTGCGGTTAGCGATATGGTGTCGCCATTGCCAGAGTTTCTACTTCGAGACGATTTAAAAAGTATCGAGATAGAGCAAGAAGGCAATGAACTGACCTCGGTGGTTTGCATTCCTACCACACACAGAAACGAACCATTTTATCAGTGGCTCGTCTCTGTCGTGAAATCAGTGAACGTTTAAATAGTCGCTATGTCGTACGTTGTTCCTTAATGATGGCATACCAGCGAAGTGCAGCCAATGGGATAGCAATGGCGTATATGGAAAGCAGTTCAATACTGGAAAAACCATGCGTGGTACCACTAACAAAATCACCCGCACCAATGAAGGTAGGTAATACTTCATAAATGACCCAAGGCTGACGACCCACTTCAGAAACAATCCAACCAGATAAGTAGCTTACGATGGCGACGGGATAAGCAACGATTGCTAACTTGGTGATAAGAACTGGAAGCGTTGTGTTGTTTAGTAATCGGTAGGCCCCAAATCCGTACAAACCGAGTAGGAAGATCCCGCCTCCGACCATGGCTCTAAATGCCCAAAATAGCAGTGGTACGTTATTCACAGTATCTTGAGCCGCAGCTTTAATATCGGTATTGGTCGCTTCTTCCAAACTGTCGGCATGTTTTAATACTAATCGTGCAAACGCTTTGTCTTCATTTCTTGCGTTGGCCTCTAGACCTTGTTTAATTCTAAGCTCTGCTTGGTGACGTAACTCTTTTATACCTAGAATGGGTTTATCTTCAGTGCCGTTTAGCATCCAGCCTAAAATTTTAGGTATGGCTATTTCGAAGTCATTCGATTCGGTTGTCATGTTAGGCAGTGCGGCGATCACTAAGTGGGCACTTGATTCTTGAGTTTCCCATAGCGCTTCAATTTGAGCCAATTTCATTGGTTGTGTTTGATGAACCGTGCGTCCGTGAATATCGCCACTGACTGCAGAAGATAACGCAAGTAAGAAGCCTGTAATGCTGGCGACCTGTAACCATTTTGAGGCGAAATTTCTCTTTTTCTTGAGGATATAGAATGCAGATAAGCTGGCTAATACGCTCGTTCCAACCAGTAACGCACCATTAAAGAAGTGAAACAGACGTTGGGTCGCCATGGGGTTGGTTAGGTATTCTAGGGCAGACGTCAGAGTAACGGTTAGAGAGTCGTTCACCACGCTACCGACTGGATTTTGCATCCAACCATTGACCATGATGGCAGGAGCTTCGCCGATAGTACAGGCGAAAGGCACGATCCATAGTGCGACAAGCATTACCTTGTCGTTGAACCAACGCCACCCCCATAGCGCTATCGCCGATGTACTAATAGTGATCAGGGCACAAGCTCCAAGCATGGTTTTTGATTGTTCATCCAGCATAGCGTGTGAGACTTTTTCAAATACTGCCCAATCTTCACCGATGGGGGGCGTCGCAATTCCGGTGATCATTAATAGAAAAAACACTGGCGACATCAGTTTAACCAGCAGCCGAGTACCTTTGCGGTAATCTTCATCCCCTTTCTTTAAATATAAGGTGTGCAGAATCGCTGCCATCAACATACAGCCAATGAAAGTGGGAACAAATAGCTGGTGGACAGACATGCTTAATGCGAATTCAAGCCTAGCGGTATCAATGAGATTGATATTCATAGTTTCAAGCCTTTACATAGTGGAATATACCCATACTAATTAAATGGTCTTTCCTGAAGGTTAATTCTGATTTTCCATTAGGTTGATTTGTGTTTGTTAGTTTGTGGGATAGCGACTCTGAGGTCAGTTCTTGGATATCGGTTATTGGCACGTTAAGTGATAGATAACGATAGTCTAAACAGTGTGTTGACCTACAAATAACGAATTGAAAGTGGTGAGATTATGAGATTGAGTGTATACCTAAATAAGGACGAACAACCCCAAAGAATGATTAAGCAAACTTTTGATTTAAATGGACTTAAATGGAGAGGTGAAGATGTTTAAACGAATACTGCTTACCAGTGCAATGACGGTGTCTTGTAACGTGATGGCGGCTGAGAAACCTAATATCGTTTATTTGTTGGTGGATAACTGGGGCTGGGGCGATCTTAGTATTCAAGGCAGCACAATACAGACGCCTAATATTGATGACTTTGCTCAGGAAGGGCTCAGGCTCACGAACTTCAACGTACAAAACCAATGTACTCCAACCCGCTCTGCGCTGCATACAGGCCGCTTACCAATAAGAACAGGCAACCAAAAAGTCCCCGCACCGGGAGAGCCTGATGGGTTAGCAAAATGGGAATATACTTTGCCAGAGCTTTTATCAGATGCAGGGTACAGTACGGCGCTGTTTGGAAAATGGCATGTTGGGGCCAGTATTGAAAAGTTACCGAACTATCAGGGATATGATTATTTCTGGGGAACTAACGAGGGCACCAATGCAGCATCCTATACGTCAACGCCTCAGTGGGATCCGAGTGTGGCTGAAACCCCTTATATTTGGGAGGGTGTGAAAGGCAAGCCTGCCGAGAAAGTAAAACTGTTTGATATTCCTGCCAAGGTCACTCTAGATAGAGAGATCACCGAGCGCACAATTGCTCATATTCAAGAACAAGCGAAGTCAGATAAACCGTTTTTCACCTATGTTGGATTCACTCACTTTCATCCACCCTTTACGGTTCATGATGACTTTAAGAACAAGTCAAAGTCGGGTATCTACGCCGATACGCAAATGGAAGTGGACTACAACATAGGACTCATATTAGAAGCGATTAAAAAAGCCGGCATCGAAGAGAATACTCTAGTGATTCTAAGCGGTGATAATGGTGCGGGTAACTTCCCTCAAGGCTCGGCACTCGCTGCAGGTGAGATCGGTGGTGGCGGTAACAATGGCCCATGGCGTGGCGGTTTGAGTACGGCTTATGAAGGTGGTTTGCGAACCCCTGCAATGATTCGTTTCCCAGGACAAATCGAAGCAGGCCGAGTGTCAGATGAAATCGTGGGTGATATTGATATGTACACCACCATCGCAAGTTTTGCAGGTGCCGAAAAGCTCGTGCCAAGTGATCGTCCTATTGATGGCGTTGATCAAAAAGCGTTCTTCCTTGGTAAAGAACAATCTAACCGTGACCACTTTATTGTATTCGTGGGCGATGAGCTCTTTGCGGTGAAGTGGCGTAATTTTAAAATGCACTTCATGGCGACAGAATCGACTCACTCTCCCGTGGCAACGAAATTCACCTTCCCTCAAGTGTTCGATATTAAGAACGATCCAAAAGAGGCGTATGAGCTGCTAGGTAACGAAGGCTACTCTCACACTTGGGTCTTTGACCCCATTATGAAGAAAATTGGCGACCTCAAAGGCAGCATGCATAAGTACCGTAACATTCAGCCCGGGGAAGAATTTAAGGGCTACGACAAGTAGGCTTTAGTTTTCATTCTAAGTAAGGGGAGCCTGTCTCCCTTTTTGTTATTTCGTTAAAGAGTGATGGCTTGAGAAAGTGAATGAATAGAGTTTGGTTGTTATTGATAGGTATTGGCATTGCTCTTTTCGTAGCAATGTCTGGTTTTGCCTATGCATCGTCAAAAAATATGAACGACTGTGTTTCGTGCCATGAAGCAGAGACAGACGCTTGGAAACAATCGGATCACGCCAAAGCGATGCTAGAACCATCTTCAACCTCAATCGTTGCTGATCTATCTCAATCTTATTCAGATCAATACGGTAATCAATTCTCCATTGAACAAAAGGAGGGCGATTTCTATGCCCTTGTGAAAGAGGGGAAGGAAAAACAGAGATATAAAATTGAGAAGACATTCGGACATTTCCCACTTCAACAATACCTAGTAGCAACTGAAGGAGGGCGCTTACAAGTTCTTCCTTACTCTTGGGACGCTAGAGCTGAATCTGAAGGTGGTCAGAAATGGTTTCATGTTTACGAGGACATTCTCGATACCATTGACATAAGCAGTCGCTATCATTGGAAACAGCCGCTACAAAACTGGAATGGGATGTGCGCAGATTGCCACTCTAGTGAGTTAAAGCGCGAGTTTAATACTGAAGCGAATCAATTTGATACTAGCTGGAGTGAAATCAATGTTGGCTGCTTGTCGTGTCACTCTGTCCATGACGAGAACATGAAGAGCGCAGTTAAACTAACAGGTTCATGGCAGCGCCTGCCTGAAGACAAAGTTGCAAAGTGGGTTGGTGATAAGCGAGACGAAGGTACAATCGAGACTTGCTTCTCTTGCCATAGTTTACGAGAGCCGCTAACTGATGGATTCTCAGCTCAAGGTGAATTTTTAGATAAACACTCACCCAACTTACTGGAACAACCCTTTTATTACCCAGACGGGCAGATAAAAGATGAAGTGTATGTTTACGGATCTTTTATGCAAAGCAAAATGGCGCAGGCAGACGTTACTTGTCTAGACTGCCATGATAGTCATACGATGAAGGTTAAAGTTGAAGGTGACGCTTTGTGCTTGTCTTGTCACTCTCCAGATGAGTATTTCAGCAAAGATCACAACAAACACAGTGGCGGATCTGATTCAACTCAATGTGTGGATTGCCACATGCCGGAAACTACTTATATGGGTGTTGATGCCCGTCGAGACCACAGTTTCTCTATCCCGAATCCGCCGTTGTCTCATTTGTATCAAAGCCCTGATACCTGCTTATCATGCCATAGTGACCAAGATACAAATTGGTCTATGCAACGCTTTACCGATCTCTATGGGGAGGTCCCACCACGTTCTGACAGTGATCATACATTTTCGCTTGCACGAAGTGGGCAGTTAGAGCAGCGCAATAAAATATGGAGCGTTGTTAACGACAAGCACTTCCCAGTGATTAAGCGTGCCTCTGCGTTAACACTACTGCCGAGTTATTACTCTCAGTTGTCTGGCGTACAATTAGCGGAGTATTTTGAATCCGAACATGATCTTATTCGTTTGGCTGCCGCTAAGGTTTCAATTCTGATAGAGGGAACGGAAAAGGAGCGATATGTAGCGCCGTTACTTAGTGACAAGAGAAAAGCGATACGCGTTGAAGCAGCGAAGCAATTACTCGGCATCCAACTTTCACCTCAGTGGAGTAGTGCTTTCTCAAGTGCTTATGAAGAATTATATTCAGTTAATCAACTATCCACATGGCGTGCTGAGGGGCTTTTGAACTTGGCCGAATTGACGCTAATGAATAGTGACGTGAAAAAGGCGGAGCAGCTCTATTTATTTGCAATAGAGCGAGCCCCATATTTTGATGCTTCATACATCAACTTGGCAGAGCTTTACCGTGCCCTTAGTAACCTAAAGCAAGAAAGAGACACATATGATCAAGCGATAAAAAATGGAGTATCGACGCATAATTTCCACTTCTCACTTGGCTTATATTACGTTAGACAAGGTGAGCTAGAAGAAAGCGTAGTAATGCTAGACAAAGCAATGAAAGGAGACAAAAACAATAGCCAATATGCATTTGTCCGTCTGCTAGCGCTTAAAAAACTGGGTAATGAAAATGAATTCCAGCGCTCATTAAGTGAAGCGAAAAAAAGGTTTCCCTCCAACCAATCAATCAGATCTTTGAGATAGCAAGATCTGTAGAGTCTTAGGGGATAAGTGAATCTAGTTATACTAGTGGGCTTAACCCATTAAGTCGAATAACAAGGTTGGATAAAAGAAAAGCGTAACCAAGTAAAATCATACTTGCAGGTAGGTAGCTCATAATAGACCTCACTTCGCTATTCGTTGCATATATATTATCAGAATGGAATTATGAACTTAAATGCATTCAGGGTGTTTTGTGAACTAAGATTATGGGGAAAAGTTTAGAGCCTCGACTTAGGTTGAGGCTTTGTTGTATTAAGCAAAAGAGTGCAATTGGATTTACTTGAGACTTCACCTCGTGGTCGCTCAAAAAAATGGCTAACTAATTTGTTCACATGAACGCACAGTATAACTTCCTAACTCGCTAGCAATCTATTCAGTCTTTAAGGTGAAGGAATTGAGTGCTCTATAGCATGTCACTGAGATCACGGAATCATATCTTTTGATAACGATTTAGCTTAATTTTTAATCAAAAATGAGATGATACCTGTGTTGAAGTTAGACGTCATTTAGGAGGAGTTATGAACACTAAACTCGGTCATGTAATGTCATCAAGTCGGCTTGTTTGCTTTGTCGCTTTTCTCGCAGCAACGTTCGCATGGATACTTACCATGCCAGCACTGTTCTTTGTCTCTGTATTGTTCCTCGCGGTCAGTGCCCTTATCTATGTAGTAGATTTATGGAAGAACAGTGAAAGGAAGAAAGAGGCTTAATCTAGGCATCAGCTCTTGCCTAATTAGGTAAAGGTACAAAAAAGGATGCGAAATAGCATCCTTTGAGTATCGCTGTAAGAGGTTAAACAGAGAGTTCCGTTTTTTACCTTGTTACATCTGTAATATAAAACCTATTCGTCATCACCACACTTGGAGCATGGTTCATAGGTACGTTCACCTTCACTGATCACCACATAGCCACTTACGCAATTGTCACACAGTACTAACTTAGGGTAGGCGAGCTTACTTTTTTTAGATGATATATCGCCTTCAGTCACGTATTTCTTTCTCATTTATAAACCTTAGTTAATACTTAATCCTATTCGTGCAGGGGTTAGAGTATACGGCTTTTCAACTCGTTACGCTGAATTCATAGACATTATTTAAAGTGTTGTATAAGTCCATTGTTCCGTTAAAAGTAAACCCAATATTTTTTAATAGTTTATTGGATTTAACATTATCGGGTAATGTGACGGCCAAAACTTGAACAAGAGAATGATCGTTCATTTCAGTTTTGAGAATGGAATCAGCGGCTTCGTTGGCATACCCTTTGCCACAAAATTCCGATAGAAAAGCGTAACCTAAGTCAGGGAATTCCAATTCGTCTCTTTTCAGTAAGCCGCACATACCAATGCGAGCACCGGTTTCCTTTAGTTGGACCAAACTTAAGCCAAACCCGTGAATTTGATAACAGGTCATCGGTCCATCCTCGAGATACTTGATGGCTTCATCAATGGTTTTAACATTCTTATCCGCGATATAGCGAATGAAAGACTCTTCGTTCAATAATTGAAGAATAAATTCTGCATCATTGAGATTGAACCGCCTAATAACCAGCCTTTCTGTTTCACACACTATTGGCATTAAAGTTTCTCTTGAATGTTCATAGATGAATTCCTTGGCACTCTACATTAATGTTGTATCAAGTTAGGGTAGTCTAGCTCCACTGGACCGCCATTTTATAGTATGAGATACCCGACTTGTTGAACTCACTACCCTCTACCGTCATCCCAAATTTCTGGTAAAAGCTCAGTGCAGTCGTGCGAGCATCGCACCAGAAGGATTTAATATTCTGTCGCTTCAAGTTGCTAATAGCGTGCTCAATGACTTTTGAACCAATTCCTTTCCCCTGAAACTCATGCAGTGTTGCAAACTTCCTAAGCCTTGCTTCGTCACCACTAATATAGATAGAAGCAACACAAACTAGCTGATTATTGATGAATGCTCCATAGTGAGTTGCGGATTCATCACCTGGTACTTTGCAAAATATTATAGGTTTGTTTGGCCATAAAACATGATGCCTCACTGGCAAAGCGTCTTCCCACGTTACCTGCTGTATATTCATGAAATTTATTATATTAGCCCTCTTAGCCCAATAAGGTTTCCAAAAGGGTCTTCGACTTGGCACATTGATAAACCATCTTCGATGTTCAGCGGGCCGCGATACAAGGTTGCGCCAAGTGACGTTAAATGATGTAGAGAGTCAGTCAGGCTATCAACTGACCAGTATAAAACTGTACCATTTTTACCCGCTCCTACTTTTTCATCAGCTTGAACTAATTCAAGTGAGAAACCGTTAATTTTTAGTACGGTAAATTCAAATTCAGGTAGATACGTTGCTACAGCCTCTGGAAAAGCGCTTTGATACCACTTCAACCCTAGAGTGACATCTGGAACGTAAATGAGTGCGGCTACTGGATACAAAGACTTCTCCCTGATAAACGACGCTTTATTAACGGCTTCTAAGCTGATTGTTTATTAACTTCTACTCGCTAAGGCTATTCCACATGTTGCTAATGCGCCACCAGATATTTTGTTCAAGAGCCGCTTAGACTTAGGGCTAGCAAACAAATAACGGGCTTTAGATGCCGAAAAAACATAGATGCTTAACACGCCACCTACTGATAATGTGGATATGAACATAATTAGAAGAACATCCTGAGTAGAAATCGAACCTAGATTTACAAACGCAGGAAAGAAGCCCATGTAAAACAGCACTGCCTTAGGGTTAGCTAAAGTCATAAGTAAACCTGCCATGAGGCTAGACTGACTTTTGTTTTTATTGATGGGTGTTGAGTCTTGTGAGCCTGTACTCTTTGAATGCCACGTTGAATAGGCAAGCCAAAATAGATATACAATACCAACGTATTTAATAACACTGGCAAACTCGCCCATTTGGCTCGCGACAGTTGCCAACCCAGTAATAGCTAGGCATATAAATATGTAGTCAGCAATTAAAACACCGGCTACGACTAATAGCCCTTGTAAAGCGCCTGATGATAGCGTGCGTGAAACCACAGCTAATACACTAGGGCCTGGAATTACTGCTGATAAAAGCATTGCAATGAACAGGGCAATGCTAGATGAAATAGACATGGTTTCTCCTTAAACCTAACGCCTGACCAATATGTGAAAACCAGCATGTCATATTGTGCAGAGTTGCGAACACGTATTTTAGGGTGTTGTAGACCCAATTGTTATACAGCTTTACTTATAATTTACCCAGCACAGGCAGTAATGCTTACTGCATGATGAAGTCACTCTTTTCTGCTTTTACGATCTATACAGCCCAAATCTTTTTCGGGCGCAATAGCATCTCTAACCGATTGCTTAAGTTCAGTGACTTCAGGAAATCGTCCCATATCTTTGCGTGACCATATAACGTTACCATTCGCTATCACTTCAAAAATACCACCAGTCCCTGGTAGCAGTGATAATTCTCCGACTTCTTCTTCAAATGTTGTTAGGATTTCTTGTGCCATCCAGGTTGAACGTAATAGCCAGCGGCATTTTGAGCAATATTTAATTTCAATTTTATTCACGATATATACCTTAGTAATGAGATTCTCTAACGACCGATTAGCGGGTAAATATTTAGGAAACCACCTGTCGGCAGGGTGATTTACGCCATCATTTGTAGTTACACTACTTACATCAAAGGGGTTTAAACTTTAATTCCGATTTAGTCTGGAAGTTACAAGCGTTTAACCCCTGATAAGTCTATGAAATATGGTTCTATTTCACATACGCTGAAACAAAGTTATTCAGCTCAGTCACTGTTTGGATGATGTAGACGGTTTTACCATTATAATTTTCGGATAATTTGGACGTGAAGTCCTCATTCCAGAACTTAGGGCACAACTTGAGTGTTTTATAACTATTAAGTGTTCCTTTGAAAACAGAACTCCCGTCAGGCCAACCTTCGGGCTTCACAAACAGCCCTTTGAGAAAGCGCTTAGTCACAAACCAATAGCTCACTGAATAGGGTAGATCGATGTAGACTAGAACATCTGCAGCTTCCAAACGCTCGTAAAAGGCACTGATAGGCCCTAAACCATCCACAACCCAATGTTCAGAGCGCATGATATTGTCATGAGCTATGTCAAACTCTTCTCTAGCAACAAATTCACCGTTAGGCTTATAAACAAGCGAATCTAGTTGGTGAAGTGGGGAATCAGTCGCTAACGCTAGTGCTTTGCTTACTGTCGATTTTCCACTGCCTGGCTTTCCAAAAACGGCTACCTTTTTCATGCAAACTCCTCCAAGAGTCAATTTCCCAAAAGGTAGAAAAAGAAAACCCACCTTTTTAGGGTGGGGTCGATTATCTAAAGCATGCCAAATCCCACCATTCCTAAGGAATGATGATAATTCGCTTGTTAAGTTGCTTTAGATTGAATTTCATACAATCACTTTCGTGTAACGTGGGTTAATTGTCAATTAGATTTTCTCAATAACCAAAACGGCCAAGTTTGAAGTGTAGCATTTAGTGACTCTTTAACTGCGGATCTCCACCTAACTGCATTAGATAGTTTTTCATGTAGATATTTTTCTTTGACAGCTAATGCCTAACCATTTGATGAGTAAGTGATGGTCTTGACACGGGACATTAATATTTTAATCACTAAAGCGAATCGAACTAAAAATGCTAAGCGTTTTGGGTTATAACTGGACAGGTTGTCATGTGGTTTTATGAATTAGCCAAAATTAACCACTTGAAAGTGTGGATTTTGAACGCAGGCTTCCATTCTTAAAAGATCATCCAGAGCCACCAAGCTTTCAATACCTTTAACCTTTACTTTCATACACTCTTCACGATCCTCGTTTCTTTGAGTGTCAAGAGCCATACATTCGATCATAGAACCAGACTTGAATGTTAACTTAACCGTATAGTTGTACATACATGCTATTTCTATATAGTCATGCAGGTCACAGCTCATCATAATACTCACCTCTACGTAAAATTTGGATCATTATCGACCTCATATTCTGCCGCAATTAGATAGTGCACCTAGTCTTTAATAGATAGTTCATCTAGTCTTTTATTAGCCCGGATTCCAAGCACCATTCCAGCTACGCCAACCCCAAGACCCGAGACTCCAACCACAAAAGAAATAATCGTAAATGTATCCATGTTTTTTACTCCCTTAATAACTGAATGATTTTAATCTATAAACCGATATCAACAATAAGAAACCGACAACTAAACATAGACTGGCATTAAAACAACTCAAAATAGAATGCCAAGCGTTGAGAACCTGTCTTAAACGCTCTGTTATGCTTTGTCCCATTCGGTTTGGAGGACTGCCAAAACCACGGTATCCCACCACTGTTCTTTGAAAAAACGATGTTCTCTAAAATGTGCTTCTTGCCGCATACCCAAAGACTTACAGAGCTTAATGGCAGGTAGGTTCTTACTAATTGTCTCAGCATAGATACGGTGAACACCTAACGCCGAAAAACCAAAATCTGCCAGAGCCATTGCAGCTTCATGGCAGGTAGGTTCTTACTAATTGTCTCAGCATAGATACGGTGAACACCTAACGCCGAAAAACCAAAATCTGCCAGAGCCATTGCAGCTTCATGGCTTAACTTATGGCCTTGATATGCTCTTGAAAACGCGCACCCCATTGAAGCTTGCTGATTGTCTTCTAGGCGTAAGCAAACAGTCCCAATGAAGTGTCCTGAGTCCTTACATTCAACAGCGAGTTGATATGATTTCCTTGGCTCTTCAAAAGCCTGAGCAATAAACAATTTTGTTAGCTCTTTATATTTATTAGGATCACAATCACTTTCATCATAGAAACGCTGATATTTAGAATCCTGAGACATGGCTACAAAGGCGCTTTCGTCGTTCGAAGTCATATCCCTAATGATCAAACGCTCAGTTTCAATTTTAAACATCGAAAGTTCCCTTTATGGTGAGACTTAATCCCAGCTAAAGTAGTGAGTAACGCAACACTGAAACCAAAGTAAAAACGTACTCACGCAAACAAAATTAGCATCAAAGCCGCTGAGCGTTAGGAGTTACTCTTAAATTGTTGGTTCGGTTCGGTTTGGTTCATTATTGGTATTTAGCTGACGTGATAAATTCACCAAACGTCTCACACCATACTATGACTGTATTATAGTTAGATACATTGACATCTTGCGGTATTTTGACCGCAAAGTTTTCAAAAGTCTTAACATTACCAATGTGGGTCATGTTGTCTTTTAAACGATTAAAATCAGATTCTGTTTCAACAAACTCGGTTGACAGGTATAGCTTGTAATCAGGGCCAGGAGCAAGGCTTCCTGTTAATGTGACGTACTCTGGTCCAATTGATACTTGACCTTCTCCCCAGTGAAAGGAATCACTATCCTTAAGGTCTTTTTGGAACGTCGCAGAAAACTGTGCTTGAGAAGATAATTGAGAGACTTCAGAGTCCGTTGGTGATGTTGGAGCAATAAGAATCGGCAGCATATAAATGCCTAAACCAACCCCGAATGCCCCCACAGACAAATGAGTGATTAAAAGTAATATAATTGTCTTAATTTTCATAGCAGCACGTTCCTTAGTAACAGCTTATCTTACCAACAAAAAAGATACTTGAAATAACAATAGTGTTCTAACGGTAAATGATGTCTTTTCTCTTGAGCCGCTTTCATTAAAATGCCACTTGAGAAGATGCTTCCAGACCACTCCTAATACCGCTTTAAATGCCTTATTGTTCGACATTTCTGCGCTATAGCTCTGCCTTGAAGTGGCTTTAGTGCCTTGATCCAGCACTCAAAATATGGACCATTTATCTAATGTCGTAATAACGCTAAGCTAAGGTGTGAACAACGCTTAAATTTCTTGCTATACGACAGGCACTTGCATAACTCCTTTAATTACTGTTACCGCAGAACCTACTAACTTCGTGCGCCCATTAGATAAAAGCTCAGTAACAACATACCCGCCACGTTCGGATGCTTGATAACCTTTAAGTTGTGACTTACCCAGTTTTTCTGACCAATAGACGGTCAAAGCACAATGTGCTGAACCTGTTACAGGGTCTTCATTTACGCCGACCCAAGGTGCAAAGTATCTAGAAACAAAGTCTAATTCGTTATTATTTGATCGTGTCGTAACCAGTACACCACGCCCATTAGTCTGTCTCATTGCCTCAAAGTTTGGCTTTATATTTAACAGTGTTTCTTCATTACTGACTTCAATAAAGACCTTGGTATCAAAGCTACCAAAGGAGACAATCTTGCTATTTTCTATGCCCAAATTGTCCAACAAACCTTGGGGTTGAGAAACGTCGAATTCAATTATTGGTGATGGAAAATCCAATTCAACTGTAGATTCGTTTATTAGTGCCGTTAAGGTTCCTGATAAAGTTTGAAAGTTAACGCTATCACCTGACTTGAGTTGTCCTCTTTCCTTAAGAACATGAGCAACGGCAAGTGTGCCATGACCGCAAAGTTTCACCTCAGACTTAGGTGTGAACCACCTTAACGTCATATCAGAAAGTGATAAAAATGCTGTCTCAGAAACGGCCATTTCTTCAGCTATTGAAAGCATTAAACTTTCAGTTAAGCCATTTTCGGTTATGCAAACTCCTGCTGGGTTACCTCTGAATGCTTCAGTTGTAAATGAATCAACCTGATAAATCTCTAAATCCATTCAGTTCTCCAAATTTAGTAAAGTCGTATGACGCTATGATAAGCGGTGAGTGAATGCCATGTTTGAGCGATAGCGAGTTCGGCACGCGTTTACGAATCAGACTTAAGCAATTTGTTAGGTGTATTTCAATATTTTTTCCCAAGTTTATCAGCAGCAACTCGCTCTCCTGATTCAGTTTCTAACCACTGTAAGTTGTCGTCTGGGTAAAAAACTTCGTCATCTGAAACTCTTGAACCTATAACGATAAATGATGCAGGTAACGTTGATTCATTTATTAAGTGATGCCCATCGTCAATGCCAGCTTTAAAACCAACACACATACCTTGAAGTAACTTTTGCTTACCTCGATTTGTGACTAGCTGTAATTCACCCGATAACACGTAAACAAATTCCTCTGAGTTTGAATGCCAATGGCGCAAAGCAGATTGCCCATTAGGTTCTATTACTTCAAGATTTACACCAAATAGAGTTAAACCAAACTCATCCGACAAACCTCTCCATGCTGAACTTCCCATCTGAGAAGCAAATGGTTCAGGAAATCCACTTTCTGTTTCCGCGGGAATATCCGTACTCACGATTGCTTTTTTATGTGTCATTACTTTCAATAAATCCTTTTGTGCATAACAGCTTGTTAATTATTGAAAAAACGATTGTCACCAAACTGAAAGTTGCTAAGAGTTTTGGAAACTTTTTAAGGACTTGTTCTGTTGTAACTCACGGTGCTTTTGTTTCTATGCTTAACTGACCAGACAACATAATCCGCAACGTGTTGTCATTGCAGCCATAGTCTCTTTGTTATGTGTATGTCCCCACCAGAACCATAATGGCGGTTGCACCAAATAGTATCCAAGATAAGTGCTTTCCTTTTGACCCGAAAAGAGCCGCCAAAAAGTGTATACCGAAAGTGGCGGCTATTATCTGACCAACGAGATGTTTACTAATTTCTGGCTGCGCTAGAGCTATAACAATGCCAGCAAGCCCTAACCAAGCGACTGACGTTAAATGCCATGCAAATCTCAAAGTGCGTTTCGTAAAGTCATCACTTCCTAATATCTTTGGCAAATTGTCACGCTTAAACAGCCTAGAAAGAATAAAGCGCTCTCCAAGGTAAGAGTGAGCAAAAGACACAACAACTAGCAAAATAGCTGCGAGATATAAAATACCAGCCATTTTATCCTCCATGCACATAACGTTATTCTAAGTGGCCAACAATAGGGCACTTAACCATAAAAATAAAATCACCCAATGTTTGTCCGATTGATCGCCATGTTATAAAGCGGATTGATAAATATTGGGCTTATAGATTTCCATAAACGTGTCGGGCTTACTTAACAAAGAAAAACCAAACTTACGGTACAAATCATGTGCGTTTGATGTAGCGAGAGTAAAGCGTCTCACGTTTCTAGTACTTTCGTGATTTAAAACGGCTTCCAGAAGTAATCTTGAGACTCCTCGTCCACGGAACTCTGGCCAAACTATAACGTCCACTAAATTAGCAAAAGTAGCGTGATCGGTAATGATGCGGCTGAAACCCACTTGAGTATTATTTAGATAAGCGCCAATACATATAGAGTTTTCAATTGATTTCACCACAACATCGAAGCTTACTCCTTTAGCCCACAAACTTTCTTTCGAAAGGAAGTCATAGATTTTTTTGATATCTAGGTTAGATTTATCATCATTTATTACTATCGTATGCACATCTCATCCTTGAGCTTTATAACGCCAAGCGTTGTCGTGTCGGGTTTAGCGCCTTGTTAGGCTTAAAACTCAATGGAGTATTCGCTACTTGGTACTCCATTGTTGACCAAGATTTTGGTACTTTTATCTACAATATTATATTGAGTAAAAGAACAAGGTAACCCATTTGCTCTCCTGAGGTTGGCATTATCCATTAATTGAAAATGCAAATGTGGAGCCGTGGAGTTTCCTGAATGCCCAAGGCTTCCTATAATCTGACCAACTGTAACCGTGTCTCCGACTTGTACCTTTATTGAGTCGTATTTTAGGTGGGCTAGCCAAGCGCAGCATTGCTTGCCTTCTATAACCAGATAATTCCCACCTACATTTGATATTGGATCTTTTTCAAATGAGAAGAATAACCCATTGTATATAGCTAACCCTAAGTCTGATATTAAATGTAACCTTTTCCTTTCGGGTATATTATTAACAACTTCCGTAACTATACCTTCGATAGGGGAGTAGATTGGTTCTCCCCAACCAAAACAGTGGGTTAACTTAACTCTACCGAGCAAATAGGCAAAAGAAGTACTATTATGAAACTCTGAAATTGATGAGCCCCTTGTTTTTAGTTTTACAAAATCATAAGCATAGGTTTGAGCAAACTCATGAGTCCCATGACTTGGCACTCGATCTCCCGGAGTATTTATTGCTTTCCACACTCCTCTAAGAGGTGGGCTAACTACTATTGGTCCCATATCATCCTATTAAGCCTGACGCTTTGTTAGCCTGTGACAAAACGCCCACAGAACTCAATATTACTATCTTAAACACTGGTGCCGATTTACCCAAAGTGGAAAGCGTTGCGAATCTGCTTGAATTGATTGTTAAGCTATTTGTTCTCGGCTATGCGCCACAAAACGCCTGAAGGGTCAGTGATACAAAACTCTAGCATTCCCCACGGCTGCTCTACTAACTCTGTAACCATAGAACCATACTCTTCATTTAAATTGAGTTTCAGCACATGCTCATACCAACTTTGAGCATCTTCGACTAAAAGGTGCATCATGAAATTGTCACTATGAACTGGTTCATAAAAGTCTTGGAGTAAAAACGGACAAGAGCCAGATTTGAAGTAAGCGATACCATCAAATTCAGAGGCGAGTTCAAAGCCAATGCACTGATAGAAGCGCTTTGAAAGCTCAAAGTCTTTAGCGGGCACAAATGATTTTATTTCTACTGTATTCAGGTTTTCCATTTCTAGCACCTATTCCTTCTAACTGCTTGTGGGCTTGAGACCGGCCTAAGTAGTTTGTTATGCTTATTTTACTACGACGTTTTCTGATTAAGTCTCAACCCAGTAATACTGAACTAGTCCTTCCTGTCCAGAAACCTTCTTTTCTGCCTCAAGCACACCTCCGTTTGACTGAATAGCTTTAACGGAACCCAAGTTTGCTTTGTTTACCGTGAGCAAAGCTTTAGTAATTCCATTACTATTGGCCCTAGGTAAAGTTAGCTTTAGAATAAGCTTTGCATACCCTTTCTTACGCTCTGACGGTTTGATTCCATAGCCAATATGCCCACCTAAAACTAATAGTTCATCGTTCAAATCGTGCCTTAGATTAGAGCACCCAACTACTTTTTCATTTGTATTTATTAACCAATAAGAACTGTTGGCGACAAAAACAGTTGCTAACTGCTCCCCCCGAGAGTAACTAGCCAATCTATCTATCATTGCGGGGAAGTCACTGTAGTTTTCAGACAATACGAAAGGAATGAACACCTCTCCTTGTTCGGAAAACTCACGAACCATTTGAATATAAGATTCTTCATACTCAATGCTTGGAACTACTAACTTCACCCTAAATACTCCTAATATGCATATCGCCCTGCTAATGGTAAACAAACATAACCACTTAACTATAAATTACCGCTTGAAACACAAAAGCTGATTTAATCCAAAAATAACAAACGTTGTTAATCCTTTTGAGCAGTTTGTTAGTTTTATTGCTGCCGACTAAGCAACAGGTTAGCGCTAGATAAAGCTAAAAAGGTAGCACATGCTCTATTGAAACATTTTGCCATTTTCGGTTTTGTGAACCATTTTCTCAAATATATTCCAAATATGGCATATATGGATATTGCGGCCATTTCCAAGACCAAGAACGTTAATCCCAAGACAAAAAATTGTTCATTTACATTTGCTGAAACATCAACGAATTGTGGAAGAAACGCAGTGAAAATTAGGATGGCTTTGGGGTTGCCTGAAGCCAATACAAACTCTTGCTTTGCTAACCCCAAGCGGCTCCGAGTGTTTTTGATTTCTGAAACAGGGCTAGCTTCTGAGCGCCAAAGATTAAAGGCAATCCACAGTAAGTAAGCAGCCCCTACGACTTTGATCATGAGGAATAAAGTCTCGGATGCGTATAAAACAATAGCCAAGCCTGAAGCCGCCAGTGCGATCATTAAAGAAAATGCTGCTATTCGACCAAGACCAGCGATAATAGCGGACTTGAAACCGTAACAACGAGCATTGTTCATTGACAATAGATTATTTGGACCAGGAGTCATATTGAGCGCAAAACACACAGGTATAAAGAACAATAACTTCCAGATTTCCACAATATTTCCTCCATGAAACTAACGCTCACATTAAGCTGGCTATAATGTGGAGCGAAGCGGAACCGAGTCAACTGTTTTAGTTCTGTTTACATTGACTTGTTAGGCTTGCGATAGTTGCCCACGATACTTTATGGTTTGTTTAATTTGAAGTAGTGAAGATATTAAACATAGGAATATGATTAGTAACGAAGCTGGCAAGTGAAACTCAGGGCTACCAGCAAACATAAACCCAGCATGAATGATGAATGTTAAACATCCTAAACCCGCACAGAGCATGGAGTACCTAACGGAATTTTCACCACTTATAATAATACTTTTATAACCTATTAGTAGAATAGGTAAAATAAGTAAATTGAAGAATAAAAAGCCCTGTATGCCACCGGGTAAATAAAACATTTCCCACTCTTTCCAATACGCGGCATCAATTTGATGGAGTATTAATAGTGACATTGTTGCTAAATAACTTCGTTCCATGAGTTCTCAAATCCTTAGTATTCCAGTTGAACAATTTGTTATACGAATTTACCAAACGTGCTCGTCACCTTGCCATGTTAAGAACTTACCACTTTGCTCTTGTGTTAGGCTTTTTATAAGACTAACAATACCTGAAACACTTTCTGTAACGGTAATGTCAGCTTCTTCACCGCCCATATCCGTTCTAACCCAACCAGGATGAATAGGGCATACGATAATACCCTTGGGCTTTAATTCTAAAGCTAAAACTTGCATTACTTTGTTAACCGCTGCCTTTGAGCTACGGTAAGCGTACATACCATAGCTTTCTCGATTCAAAGCACCCATTTGGCTCGAAATGGTAATAATACGTGGGTTTGAACTAGCTTCGATTAAGCCTAAAAGAGAGCGGGTTACCGTTAGTGGTGCAATAGTGTTTACAGCGAAAGTAGTAAGCCACTCTTGAGAGTCGATTAATTCCATTGACTGCTCGTTAGCCCCGATAACACCAGCATTGTTTATGAGAATATCAATTTGTGTATTTACGAGCTTAGAAACTAAGTTATTTATAGAGTTTTGGTCGGTAACTTCAAGTTCAAATACAGACAAAGAGTTGTTTGAACACAAGCTCTCTAACTGTTGCGAGGGTTGCCCGCGATAAGTCGATATAACATTGTAGCCAAGATCTAAGAACTGGCGAGTAAGTTCAAAGCCAATACCTCTAGATGCTCCTGTGATAAATACAGTTTCCATTTGATGAATATCCTTATTCGTATAACGCCCTGATAATAGGTTAGCAAACACAACCACTTAGCTTAAAGTTACCACCGTAAACACTAAAGCTGATTAAACTAAAAATGCTAAGCGTTTTGGAATCCAGTTGAACAATTTGTTATGAGTATTACTCGAATTCAAGGTGTACTGGAATAATACTATTTAATGAATACCAACTCGCTTTCTGCGAAACCCAAATATGACTGATCTCTTTAGATTTGGGATCATCATCTAATGACCCCAAACGTAAAACTATATGTTTAGTGCCGTCTTTCTTTGCGTAGATTTGGGTTGCACAATTTGGGCAAAAATATCTGTTTTTTCCAGGGGATGATTCATAACAACCTAATCTCACGTCACCCAACAATTTAAAGTCTGAGTCACTGACACCGGCAACACTTGAAAACGCAGAGCCATGAGCTTTACGACAAGTTTGACAGTGACAATGGACTATATCGCCAATTTTACCTGATATTTCATATTTAACATTACCGCACAAACAGCTTCCATTTACCATTGAGACCTCAATATAGGGATTACTCATAACGTCTGCATAACAACTTTGCTACCATACAGACTTAGTTGAAATTTAATGCCTTAATCACTGAAACTAAAAGTCAACTGACAACGCCGAGTGTAGCAAATCGTGTTGATGCATTTGTTATAACGATTAGCTAATGAGTCTAACCTCACTATAATCAGTTGTTGTATATGTCGTCTTTCCTTTTGCACAAAAAGAAATATGAACAATGTCACCAGGTGAAAATCCATTTCTCTTATCATGAGAAATGCTAACTCTTACCCCGTCCTCAATACACTCAAAACTTATGTGAGATTTACCTACTTTTCTTATTGCACGACATTTAATCGTTTTTCGTTCCCGATCTGTAAATCTTTCTTGAGTACGGTATCTATTTATTGTTTTACCTTCTAAGGTAATCTCTCGCCCGCCATCAGATAATTTACAAAAATCATAATCATTTTTCGTATAACTACTTGGACCAACGTGAGAATTAAGTGATGGCTTATAAAAATGAATAGCTGAAGATTCTAGGTTATTAGCCGATTCTTGGTCATCTGCAACACCAATAACAAAGTGAGTCCAATACTTATTTTTTCTCAATGCTGTTTTAAATATTTGATTGGTTTCTGGATGTGAAGGACTATTAGCTATTTGTTGATGTTCATCCCATCGATTTACCATGCACGTACTTTGACCTATATAAAGCTCACCTTTAGTATTTAAATGAGCATAAATGACGTGCTTTGCAGTTCTTACTTTAAAAGCCTTAATATTTAGCGTAATAGTTACATTCATATATTTCCCCAACCAAATATATGAATTATTAATTATTTAAACTCGATTTTTGTCATACCATCGTAAATTCACTCGTTATAACGCCTTGTTAACGGGTAAAACTAGTGTGCCATATTCGGTAACGAAGCGAAAAATGGCATAAGTTTTTTGTCTCTGTTAAGCAATTTATTATGCGTGTACTACCGACATAGTAGCGACCACTCTTCGTCACTAGGCATTTGATCATACTTAGCGACGGTATCATTTAGAAAGCCAGTGTCCCAATTTGCGTGTGAATCCACGTAAACATGAGCAGCTACTTGTGTATTAATAGGCTCAGACAGTAAACCCGCAGGTACCCAGTAGGTTTGACCATCAGAACTTATATTTGGCACCGGGCTGCCACAGTTACTACAGAATTCAGATTTGAAGCCAGAAGGGGATGCGAATGATTTTATTTGACCTTTGCCTGAGCGCCATTTGAAATTTGTATTTTCAACAACTAGTGCTGAGTTAGACGAGGAACCAGATACTTTTCGACAAAGTGAGCAGTGACACTGATAAATTGGCGGTAATTCACCGAGTAATTGAAATGTAACTGTACCGCACAGGCAACTTCCTTTCACTAAAAGTTCTCCGATTTGTGAATGAGCATAACGCCGGCGTTTCGAATCTATCTTAAACACTTGTTAGGCTTAAATCCGCTTGGCCATTAGTAGATCGATAATAACTGAACCTTCAAATTCCTCAGTCATAAAACCGTCTGCGAACTCAAAGCCATGTTTAGAGTAAAACTGAATTGCTGCTTCATTATTGTCGAGCACATACAGCTTAATAGTTTTTGTCCCTAGAGCTTGGGACTCATGCTCTAAATTAGCTAGAAACTTGCTACCCAGCCTTTGACCATAAACACTAGGACATAGGTAGAGTTTGCTTAGTTCTATACTTTCTGCATTTTCAGGATGAACAGAGTAAGACATAAATCCAACAACCTTGCTTCCTCGTACGGCTACAACTACTGACTCGGTGTTGTTTTTAATTGTTCTTTGCCATTCTTCCACACGGGATGAGACGGTAAAGCCATTAATATAGTCTTTTGGCATAAGCCCTTCGAATGCAGATTTCCACGAGCTCACATGAATTTGTGCGATTTCCTGAACATCCGTTTGGACTGCTGCTCTTAGATTAATTTCCACTGATTCTTCCTTGAAGCCTAACGCCTTGTTAACTAGTGATAAAACAATGCCACCAAACCTAATTTGACCACATTAACCACAACAACTAACCGATACAAAATTGCCAAGCGTTTTGGAATCCAGTTGAACAATTTGTTATGAGTATGACTCAAATTCTGTGATATCTATTCCTTCTAAGTCACAGACAAATTGAATCGTCGAGTTTTTACAAAGTCGCTTTAAGTACATTGCTAAATGGTTATAAGCCAGAGGTGACTTTTTAACGGGTAGTGACCAACCAGCAAGCATAAAAAGAAAGTAATCGCATGCTGTGAGCGTGTCACCAACTAAGTAATCATTGTGTTTTAGTTGGTCGTTGATAATTGATAGTGCATCTGCGATTCTGTCGTCTTGTGCCGCTATAATATTTGGAATGTTCGTTTCATCATTAGTGTGGCGATGAGGATAATATCGAACCATGAGCTCTGCCTGTAACGTGTTATTTAGAAACGCTAACCATTGAAAAAATAAAGGACGCAGCGGGTTACCTATCGATGGCATTAAATCCGATTTGGGATGCAATTCGCAAATATATGTACAGATAGCAGGACTTTCAAAAATTGGTTGT
This sequence comes from Vibrio lamellibrachiae, assembly GCF_050337265.1. NCBI lineage: Bacteria > Pseudomonadati > Pseudomonadota > Gammaproteobacteria > Vibrionales > Vibrionaceae > Vibrio > Vibrio lamellibrachiae. The sequence continues at coordinate 435,534 of NZ_JAKJSU010000004.1, read as the reverse complement.
TCGTTTATTACTAGGGTAGGTATTCGACCTGTTGGATTGAGTCTAAGGTAATCCGCTGATTTCTGAGAGTTTGATTTTCTATCCACTAACAATAGCTCATAGTCTGCTTTTAAGTGGTGAAGCAAAAAATGTGGAGCTAGACTTGCGTTGTTTGGAGAATAATAAAGCTTAAACAAAATTGACTCCTTGCCTCTAAAGTTGCGAAAACTCATAACACTAAGCTAATTGGCAGAAAAACACGTCCACTTAGCTAAAAATTACCACAGTAAACACCGCTACTAAACCGAACCAAAATTGCCAAGCGTTGGTAGTCCACCTGGAGCAGTTTGTTATGTTCGTTGTCTGCTATTAGCACTCGACTACAGTCAAAATGAAATTTGGGGCATATTTGCTCGAAAACCTACCTGGATTTCGCTACAACATAAGCCAAACTCCCAGACATCTCCATCCTTGTGGTGCGAGTCAAATCTGATTATGTCCCACGGCAAGCTAAAATCTGAAATGCTACCTTCTATACCGCAGTCTGCTTCAATGTAACTAATTTCAAGTTCACTAAAAACTGCCACAGCCTCATTATCAAGGTCGTCCCAAGGAGCGACAACAAGCTTTAGACCACTTCCGGACAACGAAAACTCTTTAAGGGCATGTGTACCCAACGAACGAAACAATAATTCAGAAATCTTACTATTCATTCTAAAACTCCTAGAGCATAACGCCAAGTTAAGTGGTGAACGAAGCGTGCTAAAATTGAGCAAAGCGAAATCAGCACGCGTTAGCGAATCCATCTTAAACTTTATGTTATGTGCTTTTCCAAGCAATTAAATCAGTCCTTTTAGCTTCGCCAAACCATAAGCTGCGATCGTACATGCATCAAGTATTTGCCCGCTAATGATTTTCTCTTCGAAATCATCCAAAGTGAGTTTAAGGGAAACTAAATCCTCTTCTTCTGCGTCTAAATTTTTACCGACAAACTCTAAATCCGTAGCGAAAAACATATGGCAACCTTGAGTCGTGCAGCCATTATCTACATGGTGAAAGCCAATCTTCTCAATTGTGTTTGCTTTGTAACCAGTTTCCTCTTGTAATTCACCAATTGCTAATTGAAGTGGTTCTGCGTCAGGTTTGTCAGACCATGCGCCCATAGGAATTTCTAGGCTGCGCTGCTTAATAGGATACCTATACTGCTCAACTAAATGGATACACCCTTTTTCAATTGCTAAAATTGCAGCGAAATCATTTTTTTCAACAACTCCATATAACCCTTCAGCACCACTAGGTCTTTCGATTACATCTTCTTTCACTGTAATCCATTTATTTCTATATTTCTCTGTCGATGAAATTGTTTTAATCACTAAAGCTCCTTTCTACATGATGTAAGCTCACTTGAGCACATAACGCCAAACTAACCTGCACAGCACCTTGGCTTATACTTTTGCGAAGCAAAATGCCAAGCGTGAAGTGTCTGGTTTAGCGACTTGTTATAGCGCTGTGGTTGTTTAGTTTTCTTGCAATTTTTTGCAAGTAGGGCAAACGACTTTACCCGTCGGGATGACATTATTACACTCAAGACAATCTCGCTTCTTATATTTTGTGTCAAAGTAAGTCTTACTTGATTTAAGGGCATATTGACTATCTTGATGTGCATGGTCTTTTTCAAGACTGGCACTGCAATGTTTGCAGCGTATTGCTTCCGACTTAATTACTTCGGCACAATAAGGACATTTTCGGTGATTTTCTGAATCAAGAAGGCGACCTTCACTTTTATCAGATGAAATTAACGCAATGATAAAGCCTATTAATGGCGAGAGTATGACAGCCAATAAAAAGAACAAAATGCCAGATTGGCCTTTACTGCTAGCATATTTCCCGACGAGGATAGCGAACAACAGCCATAAAAAAAGTACATAATTATACCTCAACGGTTTAGTGGAAATATAAATCTAGAAACTAGATTGTAAAGTATACAGTGCATAGGTGAAATTGCGCTGTAACGCCTTGTTAACTAGTGACAAAACAATGCCAACAAACTCAATATGGCCACCGTAACCACAAAAGCCGACCATTACAAAAGTGTCGAGCGTTTTGGAATTCAGTTGAACAATTTGTTATGCATTTCTTTGCAAAATAGCCAATAAGTCAGGGGGGAGATTTGGTTCGTTACCATGTAAGTTTGATAACAATGATTTACCAGCTTCATGGCTATCTAGGTTTTCCTTTAACGTCTCAATCAATATTTCATACGCCCAAAACGATTCAGGCTTACTATATAACTCAATAATGTTGTATTTCTTTAATGTATCAAGACTAAAATTATTACCTGAATATCCATGTCCCCATCCTTGGCTAGAAATAAAAGGTACATCCGATTCAGAAGAGTCATACTCAAGAATTAAAGGATATTCACCATTATTTCCGCCGTCCCAATCTCCTGTAATTGCAACCAATAACTTCCTCATTACTTCACCCATGACCTAAATACATAACGCCGCATTAAGTGGTGAGCAACACAGACCACTGAACCTAAAGCATTGTGCCGTAAAGACTAAAGTTGAAGCAAACCAAAAATGCCGAGCGTTGGGAATCCGTCTTAAATGCTTTGTTATGTGTGGGCTGACTGATACACGTTATTTTCTATTGAAGCCCCTGCAAACTTAAACGTTAGAAGCCCTATTCGACTTAACCCCAGATGCTCATAAAATCCATTGGATTCATTTTCAACCCAAGTGTAAAGCCAGTATTTATTACCCAACTGATTTTCGACTTCATTCAAGAGCTTTCGACCTAACCCTTTCCCTTTGAAAGTGTTATCGACATAAAGTTTTTCGACTTCAAAGCCATTACTAGGCGTTTGATAATGCGATTCAAGATTAACCATTACATAGCCTTGAATAACTTCCTGCTCTTCAATTACAAACACACGATATTTAATCGTATCCAATATTTCTAAGAAGTAGGTTACAGTGAAAGTAGACAATACATACTCAGCGTATTCAGTTTTGATACCTTCTCTAGCATATGTGTCTAGCCAGACTTTAATGGACAATGCCGCTAATTTTACGCAATCGTCTTTTGTCGCTTCCCTAACCATTTCCCCTCCAAACACATAACGCTAAGCTAACCCGCGCGAAACCTTGGCATATACTTTTGCGAAGCAAAATTGCCAAGCGTGAAGTGTCGGGTTTAGTGCCTTGTTATGTTCAGTTCTCAATCTCGAAGATTGAATCAATTATAATTGGCAAGTTACCTCTCACCGAAGCAGCTCCGAAAACGGAACGAGCATGAATGCCTTTATTACCAAAAACATGTGCCATTAGGTCGGAACAACCGTCTAACACTTTTGGGTGCTGTTCAAATTCTTCCGTTGCGTTTATAAAGCCTTGCAACTTTACGACACGACTTACTTTATCGAGTGAACCCAATTCCAACTTTAATGCAGCGAGGATATCGAGACCAGTCGCTTTTGCAAACTCATAGCCTTGCTCTGTTGTATATTCACGTCCCAATTTACCTTTTGGTATCACTTCTAATCCGGCAACAGGACCTTTGCCTGAAACATAAAGTAAGTTTCCTGTCCTAACACAGTTACAGTAGCTTCCTTGAGGATCGCTCGCTGTAGGTAGTAGCAAGCCAAGCTCTTCTAATCTGTTTTCTATATGCATTATTCCTCCATGAATGTTAATGAACATAACGCTAAACTACCCCGCACGAAACCTTGGTGAATAATTTTGCGAAGCAAAGTCGCCAAGCGTGAAGTGTCGGGTTGAGTGCCTTGTTATAAGGCTGTAGTCCAAACCATTGAAACGAAATGCTCTTCACGATTCTTGATTTGGTAACCTAACTTTGAATAAAATTCTAATGCTTTTTCATTTCGTATGAAGCTCGATAAGGTAACGCTACGACGTTGTTCATTTATTGCTTGATGATGGATTAAGTTCATAGCTTGCTGACCATAGCCTTGTCTTTGATACTCAGGAAAGACAATTAGAAAATGAACATGAAAAGAGTCTTCATACCGCTTATAGCAAATTAAACCAATACGTTGATTAGAGTAGTATAGCCAATGAAACCAATTGGATTCGTAGCTTGTTTGGAGACGCTCGATTTGGTAATTGTCATCCCAGCCCCAAATAGCATCGACATGTTCGAAGATCGCTCGTTTGACGACAATAAATATCGACTCGAACTCATTATCTGTAATTGGCTGTAAGTTCATATTCGAATGCCTTATAACGCCTTGTTAACTAGTGACAAAACAATGCCACCAACCCCAATATGAACACCTTAATCACAAAAGTTGACCATTACAAAATTGCCAAGCGTTTTGGAATCCAGTTGAACAATTTGTTATGTTGCGATTCAAGGTGCTTTCGTCTCGATGTTTAACTGACCTGACAAACCTGCTTCACGATGAACGCTTAAAGCTTTGAACTCTTCGGAAGATGTCATTTCAATGAGAGCTTGGCGGGATGGATACTTAACTATGACAAATGAGTCCCAAAGGTCTTCTACTTGCCCAAGAATTAAACCAGTAACTTCTGAATAGAAAACGACTTCGGCACCATGTTTTTTTAGTACGTTAAGCATTGGATGACCATATAAGTCATATGCTTCTCTGCCCGTTAAATCAGTTTTTCGTCCATCGGCATATTCAGCCTTTTCTCTGAACTTGAAAAGGTTTAATAGGTGAATTTCCCCTGATTCTGGTGAATGTTTCAATCTAGCCATCTGACTATCTGATGGATAGAGCTGATTAAGAACTTCCATATCATCTCCTGCAACATAACGCCTTGCTAAGGTGCGGCTAACAACTACGAACCCCAAGCAAAGCCACCGTAAACACTAAAGCCAACCAAACCAAAAATGCCAAAGGTTAGCTGTTACTCTTGAGCAATTTGTTATGTTTTTTGCATTCGAATAGTATCTACTAATATCGGGAATTCTTTACTATCTTCGACTCTCCCGCGAGAAATAACGATTAGATTATCGTCATGCGATATAAATGGTTTCCATTCGCTTGGGGTTTCTTTGACATCAGTTTTTATATATAGAATATAGCCATATAAGTAAAAACGATGGTAATTCACATCGAACCATGACTCAGGGTGTGGATCCATTAAAGTTCTTGATACACCATCACTAACGTCATCAAATTTAGCCAATACAAATGAAAAATCATCCAACTCACCTGATTTTCCGTCCCATATTAGTTTTTGTGCTTTATCTTCTAAGGAACCTAATTTAACTTTAGAATAAAACTGTTGTTCTGAAATTGAAGCTCGCCAAAGAATACTGATAAAGAATAATTTTAATTTTGAAACGTCTACTTTATTTATCCGGTAACCAACCAACTGTGCTTCATCGTACTGTGGAGTTTGTTTATCTTCCTCGCCTATCAATACTCGATAACCGTAATCATCAATCTGTTGAAACTTATCTTCACATTGTCGACACAGGATATTTTGATCATACACACCAATCGGAGACTTCTTTGGGTATACACCAGATGTATTAGTAATAAGTCGAAGTGGCTTGCTACTACTTTTCATACTTACGAAGAAAGACTCTGGGATTACATGAGCTTTTATTAGCTTTTTACTTTCTCCACATCCCTTACATTTCATATTTCCACCTGAAAAACATAACGCCACATTAAGGTGTGACGCACGCTTGGCTATACTTGAGCGAAGCGAAAATGCCAAGCGTGCGGAATCACTCTTAAATGCTTTGTTAGTTTTTTAAGTTATACCGTAATACCCATTAGCCCTTCATATATTCTTCGCCATGCTTCCGGTATATCAGTATAGTTTTCACCCCAAGTTTGAGTGTGGCAATAAGCTTTATATGGCTTTTCTGAAGAAGGCTCTGGGTAATCGATAATTGTTTCCATACAACGCTCTAAAACAAACAAGTTGTCATCATTATTTAGAGCAACTCTAATTGGCTCATTGTGAACGACAGCACCTGCAACACCTGTATCTGAGTCATGCATTACTATCGGCTCAATACCAACACTTTTTAGATAGTTAACAACTGATTTTAATACAGGTTTCCCCCTACCTTTAATAACTTCGCAATTTCCCATTACATAATTACGCTGTTCTGTAGGCAATCGCTTCGTTGTCTCTCTGATAACAATATCTTCAGTATCACCTTCAACTAAAATAGTCCTATTGCTAAAGAAAGCTCTTGCTACATAATCATCAATTTTCAGAACCATTTTAACATATGATTTATCGTCATCCTGCAATGCTTCGAATGCTTCCGTGACGCTAAAATTCACCGTTTCACTACCAGAATCCGTTTTGATAAATCGAGTTAAATTCTGTTTAGGTTTACGCGAAAGGTCGATCATATACGGGGAATGTGTAGATGCAATAATCTGTGATTCGTTAGATACTAATTCGTATATCGTATCTCGCATTTGATTTGCAGCCGAAGGATGCAAAAATATTTCTGGCTCTTCAAAACAAATGATCAAACCTCGTTCATTTCTAGCCTCTCGTTGTTCTTCCCATATTTTTCTAAAGCGTAACAGGCTAAAAACAGCAGAGCGAATCATACCCGTACCTTGGTTCTCAATAGGGGTTCTGATGTTACTTTCCATTTCAATTTCGAATTGAGGAACTAGTACATCATCTGGGTTACTTAAGTTTGCATTCACATGGACTGATGACTCTGGAAAAACATTGGACATGACATCATTTAACTGAGATATCATTTGCCCGAAATCGGAGGTCGCATCTGTGGGATCGAGTTCTTCGGCAAGGCTATTAAGAAAGACTTGCGCTTCTCTATAATTAGGTGAAGTGTCGCGAACTTCTTTAAACAGTTCTTTCAATGTCTTTTGAAGCGTTCCGCTAGTTTTAGATAATTCGTACTCTCCTGCTTCAGCAGGGATTAACAAGTATCTAGGTAAGCGACTTAATACATTTCCGGGGATACCGCCCGGATTTTTGAAGAAAGTTTCAACCGTCGTGATATCCCATAATTCGTCAATATAATCGAGTTTGTCAGCGTTGGTTTTGGTGATATTACCTGATGTTTTGTCAAAAGCTTCTTGAAGAAGCGCTTCATCGATACCTAACGGGATAAAGTCTTCGATTTTTTTTACGCTCGCAAACTCATCTTTAATGTTCCGCTCATACGCCTTTAAGTATTGGATAGGCGCTTTACCCGGAACCCACTCTTTTTTGTAGATAATGCTTTTACCTGACTCACTATCATCAGAGTCATATTCGAATGTTCGTCCGCGAAAGCCTCTCCAGCTTTCAGCGTCCTCACTAACGTTCCTGAATTCTGCTGTCATAATTATTTCTTCTACAGCGATTTCACTTTCGTTAGTTTCTGAATTCATATGTGAATGAAAGTCTTTAAGTGGAATTTGCTTATTAGTAAGTAAATAGTCAATAGCTTTTATGAGTGAGCTTTTACCACTGTTATTCTGTCCAATAAGAAATGTTGCACTATTAAACTCTACTTCAATATCTATGAGCCTTTTAAAGCCTTGAACTCTTAATTTATGTAAGTACATACCTAACTAACCTTGTTATTATCAACCTAAGTCAAATTAAAAAACTAACGCTTTATTAAGTGGCTGTTACGACTAACTTTACCAAGCCTGCTGAACTCCAAGCCGGGAGTGCCCAGCGTTTGACAGTCCACTTGAGTAATTTGTTAGAAGCCGCCTTTGCCATTGAGCACTGACTATTGGCACAAGCCTTCAAAATAGAAATCAATACTCGAAATTTGTAGTACTTACTTATGTTGAAACTCGACCATTGGCACGACCAAACGAGGTGGAACAAGTGAAGCTGTAAACAGGTACTTACCTGAACCGAGTATCACTAAACAGAGAGGGTAGGGTGAGTGATAACATAACCCCAAACCTTTCAATGCAACAGGCGTTCTAACGAATGATATGGACTCCCTCTACCCGAGCCGCAGCGTGCCATAGTTAACTATGAATACGCTTAGAAACTGGAGGTTACTATGTCCACCATTCAAACCATTGGCGTTGATCTTGCCAAGAATGTATTCAGTATTCATGGCGTAGATGCATATGGCAAGTGCGTCTTACGCAAAACAGTTAAAAGAAACAAACTCTTAGACACATTTTCCAATCTTCCACCTTGTACTATTGGGATGGAGGCATGCTCTGGGGCGCATCATTGGTCTCGAGAACTTAAAAATCTGGGTCACACACCTAAAATCATGGCTTCAAAATTTGTCATTCCATACCGGCAAAATGAGAAGAACGATGCGAACGACGCCGAAGCGATCTGCGAGGCGGTTTCAAGACCAAAAACTCGTTTTGTTTCGGTAAAAAGTGAAGAGCAACAAGCTGTTCTTTGTTTGCATCGAATCCGACAAAGCTTAGTAAAAAACCGTACTGCTACCATTAATCAATTACGAGGGTTACTTTCCGAGTTTGGCGTTATCGTTCCTCAAGGTCGCTACCCACTTCAAAAAATGGCGCCCGATATTCTAGAAGATGCTGAAAATGGTATTCCATTTCTTGCTCGGGAATTACTGAGTGATTTAATGAACAACATCCGTCACCTTAACGAAGAGATTCTTCGCTATGACAGAAAAGTTTATCGTTTGAGTAAGGAAATGAAGCAAGCGGCTAAATTACTTGCTGTGCCTGGAGTCGGTGAACACACAGCAACGGCCATTGTCGCGACAGTCAGTGACGGAAAACAGTTTGGAACAAGTCGCCAATTCGCAGCGTGGATTGGTCTAGTCCCAAGGCAACATTCAACGGGTGGTCATGTACATCTTGGTCGCATCAGTAAAAGAGGCGAAAAACACATTCGTACTCTGCTTATTCATGGTGCGAGAGCTGTCATTGCTCGCTGTAAAGAGAAAACGGATAGAAACAGTTTATGGCTACAACAGCTTGTTGAAAGACGAGGATATAAACGAGCGGCTGTTGCCCTAGCAGCGAAGAACGCTCGAATAATATGGGCATTACTAACGACAGAAAACGAGTACAAAGCTAACTATATAAGCGGCTAGCCCTTACCGAGTCAAAGCAATAGCAATTGATGACAATACGGTCAGACCGAGATGCTAAAACCTGGCTATAAAGCAAGTAGACAATACTGCCTAACGAATTAGGTCAGCATCAAGCGAATATCATCAGGGTGACGGATAGATTCCGACGAAACACCGTATGTAGAGCTGCTGTCCGATCCACTGTTGTCAGCGGTAGCTATTGTTGACAAAAGAGGGAGTCCATGTAGCTTTATAGACGGACTAATTCCGTATAGTAATCCACGCTACCGCCTTCTAATTTTCTAGAATCTAACCATAGTAAATCATTTACATATGCAAATCAGTGTATTGGATGCTGGTAAGTTTTACGTTGTTCACAAAAGGCGGAATTATTCCGTATAACAGAATTAATTTTTAAGAAAAGTTTTTATGTATGAATGAACAGTGGGGTAGGAGTAGTTAATGAAGAGTTACTGTTAGTAGGTTGTTTGAGTTACTTGTTCGTTTATTTGCGAATGTTCCACATAAACAAAAGGATGCCATTTTGGCATCCTTGATCGTTCGAAGAACTGAATCTAACTAACGATTATACGTCGTAAGTTGTCGAAGCAGTATCGCCGCCTGTACCAGTCCAGTTTGTGTGGAAGAATTCACCACGTGGACGGTCAGTACGCTCATAAGTGTGAGCACCGAAGTAGTCACGTTGAGCTTGTAGAAGGTTAGCTGGCAGGCGAGCTGTCGTGTAACCGTCTAGGAACGAAAGTGCTGAAATCGTACAAGGCATTGGAATACCAGATTCTAGTGATTTCGCAGAAACCTTACGCCACGCTGTTAGGCTGCTTTGTAGGATATTTTTGAAGTAGTCATCAGAACCAAGGAATGCGATATCAGGGTTCGCTTCGTATGCATCACGAATGTTGCCTAGGAAAGCAGAACGGATGATACAACCACCGCGCCACATTAGAGCAACGTTACCGTAGTTAAGATCCCAACCATTTTCGTTCGATGCTTCACGCATTAGCATGAAACCTTGAGCGTAAGAGATGATCTTAGAAGCTAGTAGAGCTTGACGCAATGCATCAACCCATTCTTGCTTGTCGCCTTCAACTGGTGTGATTGTCTTTTCGAATAGCGCTTCAGCTTCAACACGTTGGTCTTTTAGTGCAGACAGGCAACGAGAGAATACAGACTCAGAGATAAGCGTTAGTGGAATACCTAGGTCTAATGCGTTAATACCTGTCCACTTACCAGTACCTTTTTGGCCTGCAGTGTCTAGGATCTTCTCAACTAGTGCTTCACCGTCTTCATCTTTGTAGCCAAGAATGTCAGCGGTGATTTCAACAAGGTAGCTGTCTAGCTCAGTCTTGTTCCAATCAGCAAATACCGCTTGCATCTCATCAGCAGACATACCCAAACCATCTTTCATGAATTGGTATGCTTCAGTGATTAGCTGCATGTCACCGTATTCGATGCCGTTGTGTACCATTTTAACGAAGTGTCCAGCACCGTCGTTACCAACCCAGTCACAACAAGGTTCGCCAGCATCAGTTTTTGCTGAGATGCCTTGGAAGATTGGCTTAACTGCTTCCCATGCTTCAGGAGAACCGCCTGGCATGATTGAAGGACCGAAACGAGCACCTTCTTCACCACCAGAAACACCAGTACCGATGAAGTGGATGCCTTTTTCACGACAAGCAACAACACGACGGTTAGTGTCTGGGTAGTTAGTGTTACCACCATCAATGATGATGTCGCCTTTGTCTAGTAGCGGTGTTAGAGCTTCGATGAACTTGTCTACAACGTCACCGGCACGAACCATTAGCATCACTTTACGTGGCGCTTCTAGCTTCTCAACTAACTCTTCTAAAGAGTATGCACCAACAATGTTAGTACCTTTTGCTGGGCCTTCTAGAAACTCGTCTACTTTTGCAGCAGTACGGTTGTGAGCCACAACTTTGAAGCCGTGGTCGTTCATGTTTAGGATAAGGTTCTGGCCCATTACTGCTAAGCCAATTACACCGATATCACCTTTCATTTTTATCTCCTTACGGCTAGTCGCAATTAAGCGATAGCACTTGCTGCATTTGAATCTAGGAACCACTCTGTTTCGCCAGTCTTAGACTGGATCTTCGCTGCTGGGTAAGGCAGGTCGGAAGCAGGGGTAGTATGAATTTCTTTAACGATCTCAACTTTACCTGCGCCAAGCACTAGGTAGCTGATTCGCTTAGCGGCTTCTAAAACTTTTGCTGTTTTAGAAACACGGATTTGACCAGACTCAGGGTGAGAAGCCAGTACAGACAGGTTCTCATCTTGGTAGTCAGTCACATTTGGGAAAAGTGAAGCTGTGTGGCCATCAGCGCCAACACCCAATAAGATCCAATCGAAAACAGGCGTGCCATTTTCCGTTGGGATCACATCGCTCATCTCTTTAGCGAAACGCTCAGCTTCAACCTTAGGCTCATTTTCACCGCGAATACGGTGAATGTTCTCTGCCGGTAAGTTTACTTGGCTGAAAAGAAGAGTATTAGCTTCGCCATAGTTACTTTCTGCATCATCAGGTGCAACACAACGCTCGTCGCCCCACCAGAAATGAAGGTTATTCCATTGAATGCCTTCTGCATAAGGTGCTTGAGCCAGTAGTTTGAACAGCATCTTAGGCGTACTACCACCAGAAAGAGAAATATGAATAGGCGTGCCTTGTTCGCTATACGCTTTCATTTCATTGGCTAGGTTTTCTACAACTAGCTCAGGTGTTGCAAAGATCTTATGGTTGATCATAATTCGCAATAATCCGTGTCAGTTAAGTTTTTACATGGGAAGCGCCAAGAGCGATTATCTCTTTGCAGAAGATCATGCGCTTCTTGAGGGCCCCAAGTTCCACAAGCGTAACCAAACAGTGCTTGAGGATCTTGTTTGAAGTCTAAGATTGGCTGAACGTATTTCCAGCACGCTTCTACGGCATCAGTACGTGCGAACAGTGTCGCATCGCCATTTAACGCATCAAGAAGAAGACGTTCGTAAGCCGTCAGCATTTGAGTCTCAGGCAAATCAGAATAAGAGAAGTTCATCTTCACTTCTTTGGCATTAAAACCAGCGCCTGGTTCTTTTAGTCCAAAGCTCATCTGAATACCTTCATCCGGTTGAATGCGGATGATCAGTTTATTCTCAGGCGCGTTTTGACCAAAAACAGGGTGAGGCGTGTTCTTATAGTGGATCACAATTTCGGTTACACGTGTTGGTAATCGTTTGCCTGTGCGAACATAAAAAGGAACGCCATTCCAACGCCAGTTATTGATGAATGCTTTCAAGCCGATGTAAGTTTCGGTACGAGAGTCATCGGCAACGCCTTGCTCTTCACGGTAACCGACAAGGTGTGAACCACGTACATCGGAAGCGGTGTATTGGCCTAATACAAGGTTATTACGTAAGTCACCTTCTTCAAGTGGTTTTAAACACTGGAGTACCTTCACAACTTCGTCACGAATAGAGTCAGCATTGATCTGTGCTGGTGGCTCCATACCAACCATTGCTAGTACTTGCAGCAGGTGGTTTTGGAACATATCGCGCACAGCGCCTGAGCCATCGTAATAACCGCCACGCTCTTCAACACCTAAGAACTCAGAACCTGTGATTTCAACGTAATCAATAAAGTTACGGTTCCACAGTGGTTCGAACATAGCGTTAGAGAAGCGAAGAACTAATAAGTTTTGTACCGTCTCTTTACCTAAGTAATGGTCAATACGGTAAATCTGGTGTTCTTGGAAGTGATGGTGGATCTCTGTATCCAGCTTTTGAGCGGATTCAAGATCATAACCAAACGGCTTTTCAATAATAAGGCGACGCCAGCCATTTGATTCGTCGTTCAGACCATGCGCTGCTAGGTTTGCAGGAATAATCCCGTAAAGGCTAGGCGGCGTAGCTAAATAGAATAAAGTATTGTGATTTTCGAACTGATACTTTTGTTCAATTTGCTCAAGACGATTAGCAAGACGTGCATAGTCATCGACATCTGAAGTATTGATTGCTTGATAGTGTAAATGTTCAATAAAAGCATTCAGAACTTCTGGTTCAGTTTTTTCCATTTCCTGAAGTGATTGCTTTAATTTAGAGCGGTAAGACTCATCGCTATAATCAGTTCTGCTTACACCTAGAATCGCAAATGATTCAGGAAGCTGATTGTTCGCATAAAGGTGGTATAAAGCAGGGATTAACTTACGATAGGTAAGATCTCCCGAAGCACCAAAGATTACGATGCTGCTATTTTCAGGTATTACCATCATCTTTCCTTTAAAAACGAGTTACTTAGTATGCGCTAACGGTAACAGCTGCATCCTAAAATATATATTAGGTCCTGCCTATTATCATAATAGGTAAAACCAATGATGTTTGATTGGTAATGAAGGTGAAAAAACTCACCCTGATACGGGCGCATATTGTGTATTACAAATTGACTTACATCAAGTCAGGCAGCGTCAAGAAGCACATATTTATCGCTGATCGGGTGTTTTATCGACAATAAATCCAATTGGAAATTTTGCGATCGTAGAGTGCCTAACAAAAGCTGAATACTGAACCAAATAGGAAAGGTGGTAATACCATGCGATAGTCTTCGTTTTTGCTGAGAGTTTTCTATTTCTTGCAGGGGCGATAAAGAACGGCGGTATCTAAAGGTGCAAAACTAGACGGGTAGAAAAATGAGGGCTTCGATTTTAGGGTTCTGTAGGTTCAGAGTTGGGGCGATATAGTGTCACTCTATTTCGTCCACTTTCTTTGGCTTGATAGAGCGCAATGTCTGCTTGTTCAATAAGAGAGTCAAAACTACTGTTATTATCAATAACGGCAACACCTATACTCACCGTCATTTTAATTTCGTTGGGGTGTATACCCATTGGGTTGTCTACTAATAAAGTTCTAATACGATTCGTCACCGCGAGTGCTTTCTCGGAGTTTGTATTGGGTAAAATAATAGCGAACTCTTCACCGCCTACGCGTCCGAATATGTCGGTACCTCTAAGCCCTTGTTTACATATTTGGGTAAAATGCACTAATGCTTTATCTCCAACCCTGTGCCCATGTTGATCATTGATCTGTTTAAAGTGGTCTATATCTAGAATGACAACGCTAAATGAGCTACTTTCATTGCGATACAGTGCAAACTCTTTCCGCCCAATATCCCAAAAATACCGCCGGTTGATTATCTTAGTGAGTGAGTCTTGTGTCGCTTCAAGGAACAACTTCTCTTCGTAAGCCGCTCTATTTGTTTGCTCTCTCATTAGTATTAACCGAGTGACGAAAATGGTAATCAGGCTGAAGGTGATAACGACCAAAGTGACATAGGGGATTATCTCTTTACTTGGAAGATAAGGCTTCCACGTGAATGTGCCAATTTTTTCCCCATTTGGCGCAATAATAGCGGTACCGTATTGTTGCTGCTCTGTATCAAGAATCAGTTTTAAATCAAATATCTGGTGGTTTTTGGCAAACACCGTTAACTCTGATCTATCCATAAGGGTCCCAAGAGCCAAGTAAGTACCGTCCCTAGTTATCCCTGTATCTTCTTCAATAAGTGGCCCACCGACAACCACATATAAACTGTCGCCTAATAGAAAATAGCCACTGGTGGTTTTAGTTCTAGTATTTAGTGTTTTGGACTGTTCCATCATCTGTATCAGCCCTTGTTTCATAATATCGTCAAAGCTCGGCGCCTTTATTTCATCACTGCTAACGAGGTAAGCATTTTGAGTCCCTTGCGTAATAGCCACACTAAAATCAAAACCTTTACTGTCGAGAAGGTACCCGCCTGTGTTCTCTTCAATCCAAAGGGTATCCTGATCAATAATGGCCATATTATAGGTCTCGTCCCAGTAGGTGTATTCTTCAAGTAGGGACGCTCTGTGCTGATTCTCTAGTTTAAGGGCTAAGTCCATTCGCTGATTTAGTTCAAGAGTCGCTAAGTTGTCTAAAGAGCTTAAAAAATAAATAAGGAAACCCACTACGGCGATCGCCATGGCGGAAAATAGCCAAGAGATAATGGTAATAACAGACTTGGCTGAGATAAATTGTTGTGAAATGAACTTCGTCATAATTGATGAGTTTTTAGTAAGAAGCTGCTGATTTGTTAGGTATTCAGCTTATTAGTAATAGGACCATCCTATAACGCTAATTGTAGACGATTAATTACGTTCTAATTACTTTCTGCGATAGAAATGATGCGTTTTATGATTTCGTCCTCACTCACGGTGTTATCTCGGTAATATCTGAATATTTCTGAATTAATAGCTTGCTGTGCCATTGGGTTTACCGCCATGGAATCAGTCATACTCGGTGCAGCAAGACCGTGCTCCATAGCGTAGTTAAAGTCGTGATAGGACTTTACTTGGCATGGGTTGAACGTTGCCAAATCAATATCTGACCGTACAGGAATTGAACCTTTTAATTTGTTGAATCGCATTTGAAAGTCTTTGTCAGCAAGAATGTTCGCAAGGTTTACCGCGTCATCTTGATTGAAATCTTTACGCGTCATGAAGATAAAACTGTCCATATTATAAAGAAAAATATTGTGCGATTGTGGCGCAGGGTAGCAGCCGATATGAGTAGGAACATCGATATCCGCAGCAAGCAAATCGCCAAGAATCCAGTCACCTCCAAGTTGAAACAGTGCTTTATCATTGGCAAGTGCAGCAGTTGCAGTGTCCCACTTTTGATTTATTAGCAGCTCACTGGTCTCTTCTGCATCTGAAGTGTCGAGCAGTTCACTTAGTCGTCTAAACTGTTTTAGCGCATGGCGCATTTGTGCAGAGTCGATATTGTTACGATTAAGCTCGACCAGAGCGGTTTTATAGAAATCCACACCGCCTGATGCAATGACCAAACTTTCAAATAGCTGGGCTATCTGCCAAGGTTGCTCACCAATGGCTAATGGCATTAAGCCTTGTTGCTTCGCTCTATCCATCGCATCAAACATATCGGGCCACGTCTTAGGTGTGTCGAGCTTCAGTTGCGCTAATAATCGATGATTAACCCATAGCCAATTTAAACGATGCAGTGTCAGTGGCAGCGCAACATAACCGTTGTCGGTCTTATTGATATCAATAGTCAGCGGGTAAAGAACCTCGTCCCAATCATGCTGCTTGGCAACTTCATCCAAGCTGTGCAAAATTCCGATGGCATCCCACGACTTAATACTTGGTCCCTCTATTTGAGCAAAGCTAGGTGTATTTCCCGCTAATGCTCTTGCTTGTAATACCGTCATGGCACTGTCGCCACCTCCGCCCAAAACGGATGAGGTAGATATACTAAGCGGAGAGGATGCTAAGTGATCCTCGAGAATATTCAGTGCTTTTTGTTCGCCATTGGATGTCCACCAATGTAAGAACTCTACATCTGCACTGGCACTGAAACTCAGCAATGCCAGCAGCGTAGTAAAGTGAATCTTGTTACCGTGTAACTTGATGGTCATAATATTTCTCTAAATCAATCTATCGGGAAAATTAACGCTGCGCGTAGGCCGCCGCGATGAGTCACGGAAAGCTCAAGAGTACCGCCATGGGCTTTCACAATGCTTTGCGAAATTGTGAGGCCAAGTCCGCTGCCTTCCGTTGATGAATTGGTATTCGCACGGAAGTAGGGTTCACACAGTTTCTCAATCAATGTGTTATCCACTTCATGACCATGATCTTCAATAACAATAGTGATCTGCTCTTCGCTATCATTGATTTGAATATCGGCTTGGTCACCATATTTAATGGCATTATCGACTAAGTTTTGTATGCAACGTTTTATTGCTAGAGGCTTGCCAGCTAGTGGAGTATGGGATTCTCCCTGCACTGTGATTTTTCTAGGATCTTGAGAGACAAAAGAGGCGATATGCTGAACAAGCTGTTCGATATCGATAAGCTCAATCTCCTCATGAATGTCGGTCTCTTTAATACATTGCAATGCACCTTTGACCATGAGGTCTAAGTCATTGGTAATACGGGTAAATCGTTCTCGTTCGTTTGGGTCGTCAAGCATTTCGGAACGTAACTTTAAGCAGGCGATTGGCGTTTTTAAATCGTGGGAAATCGCGCTAAAAAGCATTTCTCGATCTTTAATGTGGCTATCAATACGGCGATTCATTTTATTAAATGCTCGTACTGCTGCTCGAAGTTCGGCGCTGCCTTCTTCTTTCACTTCGGGTACTTTTAGCTTACTCGACATAAGCGTTGCAGCCTTGGCAAGCTGACGAATAGGGCGGATCTCACGGCGGACAACAAACCAAGTACATATTAAAAGCAATACAGCAGAAAGCAGCAAGGTGAACCATTCGCGAAGATCAAAATAACTGGTTTCTAGTGCGACATACGGCGCAGGCAACACGGCGGCCAAATAGAACCACTCTTCAGGCGCAACTTCGATTTGCATAACCAAAATAGGCGGATTGAGATCGCCATAGGATAACGAGTAGTGCGCCCATAGAAGGGGAAGGCCATCAATCGATAACTCCTTATTAAATACGCGTAAATCATCACGTAGTGTAAATTCGACCTTAATATTAGGAGTACCCTCTAGTTCATTGTTAAGAACCGTTTTTACTTCATTAATAACCAGTGTTTTACGCTCACTTTGAGGCAGTGGTTTAACCGATATTTCGTGATCATTGAGAGAGACAAAGAACCGAGTTCCCCCCATGCTGCGAAGCTGATTAAGAACTAGGTGACGGTATTCAGAAGGTAGGGTTTGAAAAAAAGAGATCGTTGATGATGCACTTCGAGCCAAGCTGTTAACGGTTGTTGTTAGCCCTTGTTTGTCTCGCTCACTAGCATGTTGATACCAGATGGTTCCAGCCAATACTTGTGCCAAAATAATTACCAGCAAAAGGAATATACTAGTACGAACGGCCAGCGAGTTAGACCACCGCTTAGACGTTTTAACCTTCATAACTTGCACCGGTCGTGAGCATGTAGCCTTTATTGCGAACGGTGATGATTAATGAGCGATCTTTGTCTTCTAAGTGGTGCCTTAATCGGCTGATCTGCACATCTATGCCGCGTTCTAATGGGTCGGCATCTCTGCCCCAGATTTCCCTAGCAATATCATCGCGAGACAAAATAGACTCGGCATTACCAACAAATAGTGACAATAACGTTAGGTCTGCGCCACTAAGCTGTTTGACGGCGTTTGTTGGCGTATGAATGAGTTGTCGAGTAACAGTATCGAGTTGCCAGTCGGCGAAGTGAACTTTACGGGCAAGTTGAGAGTGACTGGACAAATGGCTACGTCTTAATATGGTTTTGATACGAGCGAGAAGCTCCCGCGGACTAAACGATTTAGTGATGTAATCATCTGCGCCCATCTCTAATCCTGCAACGCGATCGGCCTCTTCGGTAACGGCGGTGAGCATGATTATCGGGATATCCGATAAGCGGCGCAGTTTTTGACAAAGGGTAAAACCGTCATCACCGGGCATCATAATGTCGAGAATAATGAGGTCGGGTTGGTGATCATCTAGCAGACGCCACATCACCTCTCCATTCTCAGCGCCAATAACATCGAACCCTGCGCGGCCAAGGTAGTCTGACAGCGCGTCACGTAATTCCAAATTATCATCAACAACCAAAATTTGCTTGTTATCCATCGTATCCATTCCTTTGATCTCTCTTCTGCTCTATATCGCTTCGGCTCTTTATAGAACAGCTTCATCAATATCATGCATCGACACATTCGTTAACTCAATTTTAGTTGATGTAATTTGCTACTTACAAAGCACTATTTTTGTAAGAGTTCACTTACAAATCCCTATCCATTTGTAACCTTCAGCATTTTTATCCTCGATATGATGATTAGGCTTCATAAACAAATTTAAAAACCAATGAATTTAGAAACCGATGAACTTAAAAACCAATCGTGGAATGAATAACAATCTCCAACTAGGAGGGAAGAATGTTAGGTAATATCTTTGGACAACTACAAAAAATAGGGCGCTCATTAATGCTGCCCGTTGCGGTACTTCCTGTAGCCGGTTTAATGCTCGGAATAGGTAATGCTGGGTTTGCGTTTATTCCTGATGCGCTGAGTAAAATTATGCTGGCAGCAGGTGATGGCGTATTTGGAAACATGCAACTGATGTTTGCTGTCGGCGTTGCTCTCGGCTTATCGAAAGGCAACGATGGTGCGGCAGCACTGGCGGGTTTAGTGGGGCTTATCATCATGAACGCTTCATTAGGTATCGTTACTGGTCTTCGAGGCTTAGAAACCGATGCGACAATTATGGGCGTTTCAACGCTGCAAACGGGGGTGTTCGGCGGGATTATTATCGGTGCCTTTGCCGCCATGATGTATAACCGCTTCTATAATATTCGATTACCCGAATACCTTGGTTTCTTTGCCGGAAAACGTTTTGTACCCATTATCACAGGCATAACCGCGATATTAGTTGGTGCAGTGTTAGCGTTCTTATGGCCACCAGTCGGTCAGATGCTTGATACATTTTCTAATTGGGCTGCGTATCAAAATCCTGTATTGGCTTGGGCCATTTATGGAGCTGGCGAACGTTCTTTACTTCCTGTTGGGTTACATCACATTTGGAATGCTCCGTTCTTCTTTGAAGTAGGCAGTTATATTGACCCTGAAACAGGTAAAGAGATCACTGGTGAACTATCTCGCTTCTTCGCAGGTGATAAAACAGCGGGCTATCTGTCGGGAGGCTTCATGTACTCTATGTGGGCATTGCCTGCAGCAGCATTGGCTATCTATCATTGTGCAACGCCAGAGCGTAAGAAAGTTGTTGGTGGCTTAATGTTAACAGCGGCGCTTACTTCTTGGTTAACGGGTATCACAGAGCCGATTGAATTTACGTTCTTGTTCGTTGCGCCAGTATTGTATGTTATTCATATCTTCTTGACGGGTATAGCGTTTGCGTTAACGGCATTCTTGGAAATCAAGCACAGTACGGACTTTGCGCACGGTGCTATCCAATTCTTCTTGTACTACCCAATGTCGAGCAATGCTTGGATGTTCTTCATCATTGGTCCTATCTGGGCATGCCTATACTACGGATTGTTCCGTCTGCTTATCACTAAATTAGACCTTAAAACACCAGGTCGTGAAACGGATATCGCAGAAGTAGCAATTGCCGGTCAACCCGATGAGGTAGCGGTTGATATTGTTGCAGCGCTGGGCGGTAAGCCGAATATTAAGTCGGTTGATGCTTGTATTACACGTTTAAGAGTTAGCGTGAAAGACATTGCGAACGTTGACAGAGAAAAGCTGAAACAGCTCGGTGCACGTGAAGTACTGGTGATTGGTGACAGTTTACAAGCCATCTTTGGCACGCAATCAGACACGATTAAAACTGAGATACACGGTGTACTAGGGATAGCTTAATGAAGTTTTCCTAAATAAATATGTCTCCTGATCTTACCACCCCCCTATGTGCTGTACTGCATTAGTGTGTAACAGCATTCGGTAAGATTTCCAGCCAACCCTTTGAGTTATTTACTCTTATGGGTTGGCTTTTTCGTTGTTCCATTGATACTTGTTTAATTTCTATATCAACTCTAAGTTAAGTGCGTAAGTCATTAATATTACAGGGAGAATGAAACAGATCTTCATTCAATAAGCGCTATGTAACTGGAGTAAATGTCGTTCATTCCCAAAAATGAAACAGTGATGATTTAGCCTCGTTGAGATTGAGTTGGAAGTTCCAACTTAATGAATTAAATACAAAATAATTATAATTCACGAGGGTTAAATGAAAAAACTAGCATTATTAATTGCCGCAGCAACGTTTGGGGCACAGGCAATGTCACCGGAAGAAATTTTAAGAGACACATCAGCAAATGCCGAAGTTATGGTGGTGGCTCACCGAGCAGATTGGCGAGTGGCTCCTGAGAACTCAATTCCTGCGATTCATTCAGCTATAGAGCAAGGTGTGCTTGTGGTTGAGCTTGATTTTAAACGGACGCTTGATGGTCATATTGTTGTTGCTCATGATCAAACGATTGACCGTACTACAAATGGCTCAGGTCGAATTGATCAAATGACATTAGCTCAGGTTAAGCAGTATTACTTGAGAGGAAAGCAGGGCGGTGAGATGCCAATTACCGAGCATAAAATCCCAACTTTGGAAGAAGTGATTGACGCTGTTGGTGGCCGAGCACTGATTAATCTTGACCACGCTTGGGGATTAAGAGACGACATCTACCGAATTTTAGAAGAGAACAATGCCATTAATATTGGTTTGTTTAAAAGTAATGACGACCCAAGAGTAGTGCAAGAGTTTCTAGATCAAGATAGTAATGTGCTGTATATGCATATTGTCCGTGAATCGAACGCTGATCATATTGAGCAGTTTGACCGTCATACACCAACAGCTTATGAAATGGTATTTAGCCATCACTCAGAGTCTCATGTTCAACCTGAACTATTAGAGAGCTTAAGTAAAGACAGCCGAATTTGGGTGAACTCATTGTGGTATGGACTGGGAGCGGGTTATACCGATGAAGCGAGCCACCTTAATCCAGACCAAGGCTGGGGCGTGCTGCTTAACGATATGTACACCAGCATGATTCAAACCGACAACATTGAAGAAATTACCCACTATATCGAGCACGGTTCGGCAATCAGTAAAAAGAAAGAAGAAACCGTAGTCGTCATGGCTGACGCTTTTGGTACTAAAGGGCCTGGAGTTTCTTATTACGATACAACGCCAGACAATAAAGGCAGTGTTTCTAGAGCGTACGACAGTGTCGATATTTGTGATACCAATGGTGCGGTGCATTTGTGTTGGATTCGTAATGGTGAATGGATCAATTACACGGTGGATGTCCCTAAGACGGGTAGCTACACAGTGAGTACAAGAGTGTCAGCTCGACAGCAAGAAGCAGGTGCTTTCTTTTTAGAGTTTGAAGGGCAAGAGACACTTCACCATGAAGTAGAGAACACCAGCAGTCACTCTCTTTTCTTTATTCAGGAAGTGGGCGAGATCTTTTTAAAGAAGGGTGAGCACAGCATGACGTTCAGAGTGGATGATTCAACCAACAATACCAACTTTAACGTCAACTACTTTAAGCTTGAGAGAAAATAGTTACGCATAACGCCTTTTTTCAGTCAATAGGCGTTGATTACGTAAGTCAGCAATTTAGGTTGCTGGCTTTTTTTCTCATAGGTATTAAGAAAAGGGAGAGTTAGGCGCTTTTTTGAAGTCTTTTCATTGCGCATTTACACAAGCCTAATTGCAATGCAGGGCAGCTTTTGCAAGGAGGAGACTTTAATGGAACATCGGCGGTTGGAATGATCGATGACGAGTGTATTGTATTAGAGGCCTTAACCAAACCATGACTGCGCCACAATTTTTCTTTACGACGCTTTGATTCTGAATAAGCGTGTGTCTCTTTTAATTCATCTTCGCGTCGAGGCTCATCGTTACCATCAACCCAAGAAATTGTGGGGGTAAAAGAATCGGTAATTTCATTAATCGCGTTAAGAATGGCTTGATTTGCTGCCTTGCGAAGTTCGCTTGGCATTGACGAAGGGAGCTCTAATTGAACAATGGTTTTATCCGATTTTCTCGCGAGCTTTTTTAGTTTTTTTAACGATTTACGCTTAGCTTTCGCTATATCGTCTTCTTTGAGCTTTTTGTCTTTGTTTCTGTCGCCCATTTTCTTCGTCTTCTATTGGTCTGTTATAGCGGCTCTTCTTAACTAATAATGATGCTAATGAAAATTACTCGCATTTACAATGGGTAAATGTAACTACGAGTAAATTAAGTGGAACGATATGTTGTAACTATCTGAACGGCTGAGTATTACAGGTGTTATTTTTTTGCGTAACGAGCTTGATGCGCATTCAGTTCGTCGCCTTGTGGAATGGAAAGGTCTTGGTATAAATTTGGCCTGCGACCACGTATCCAGCGACGACCTGTACACATCTCTAACTCTTTCGCCTGAAGTGTTGCGACAACCATATCGTTATCAAAACTGTTTGTTTCTGCGATGGTTTCTCCATAAGGGGATAAGATCATTGAATGACCCGTTCTTACTTCGTCTTCATCCACACCCACGCCATTACTAAATACAAGGAACATACCGTTGTCATGAGCACGTGATGGTAACCAGCGCATCAACCATTCGCGGCCTTTCTTACCCTGCATTTCGTTCTTAATAGCTTCAGGGTTGCTCGCTCTGTCGTGCCATAGTTGAGGATCAATCAGTCCCATCGCATTAGGGCTTCGAGAGTCACAGCCACCTGTTTGATGAGGCGCGAGTAAAATATCAGCCCCTTTCAGAGCGGTCATGCGGGCATTTTCAACAAGGTTGTTGTCCCAGCAGGTTAGGATCCCAACACGGCAACCATGTGGGGTATCGACAACCGTGTATTGATCACCGCTATCCATATGTTGGCTAATAAACGTATGGAGTTTACGGTGTTTGGCTATTTTCCCATCCGGCATAGCCAGTACAAATGTATTGTAGAGCTTGCCGTCATCACCTTGCTCAATCAGCCCTGCGCCAATAGTCATCTGTTCTGACTCTGCCAATCGAAGTAATTTCTGAGTAGATAAGCCTTGAGGAACAGGTTCTGCGATAGCTTGAATCTCGTCTCGGCTTAGGTTTGATACGTGCATGTATCCGGTAATACACATCTCTGGAAAAAGGATGAGTTCGACTTGTTCAATGCGGGCTTGTAAGACGTAACTCTCAATGATCGAGAAGTTGTAAGCTTTGTCATTTGCGCGATGGTTAAACTGGACTGATGCAACACGTATATCTTTCATAACTGATTTCCTGCTTATTAGTTGCTGATGACTGATGAGACAAGTTTATTAAATTCCATTCATTCCATATAATGAAAGATATTCAATTTTTGATGAGGATATGGAATGGATATCGATCAGTTACATGCTTTTTGCCAACTTGCAGAGGACGGAAACTATCGTGTAGCTTCTGAGCGGTTGTGTATAACCCAATCCGCATTGACGAAGAAGATCCAACGGCTAGAAGAGTCAATTGAATCACCGCTATTTGAGCGAGGTCGACAAGGAGCAAAACTTACGTTGGCAGGAGAAACATTACTTTCTGATGCCCAGAGGTTAGTCGCCCATTTCAATAGCTTTAAGAGCCTGTCTCATCTTGTTGCGGAAGGGACGGTAGGACATTTGAATATTGGCTTTGGAATATCCACTTATCATCTCGCTCCTAAGTATATCGCTTCATTCAAACAACAGTATCCTAAGGTGAAAATTACTCTAAATGATATTCCGTCGGCGATACAGAGTAGTCAGCTCCACAGTGGTGAGTTGCACTTAAGCTTTAATCGATTATCTGTGAGTGAACTATTGGTGAGTTTGCCACTTTTTACGGACCAGCTAGTACTGGCGATTCATGAAGATGAAGTGATTGATGACGGTCGATTATGGCAATCGCTCTCCGAACTGAACTATTTAAAACTCAACCCAGAAAGGGGACCTGGCCTTACTCAGCAGATTGACACGTATCTTCTACATCAGAATAGACCGTTAGTAGCTGAGCAAGAATCGGATGATATCTTAACCTTGCTTGCACTTGTATCGGCCCGCATTGGCTACACTATCGTGCCTGCAAGTGTTCATCAAATCTGTCCACCCAATGTCCGTTTGATTCCGCTAGAAGGAAAAGGGAGCAGTTGGGAAGTTGGCCTGATATGGAAACAGCGAAAGGTGAACCCCTTAGTTGACCGATTTGTCGAGTTTATAGAGTCTGCAATATTGCGGAATGATATTGTCGGTTAATGTGATTTGGAGAAATAAACGAGTAGCAGAGTATTGTTGGTAAACCATTAGGGGGTCGAGGAATCGGGTATCAGAGTCATTAAGCATTATGAAACTCGGCAGTGATCGACAGTCAGGTATATGCTTAACCAAGGTCCAATAAGCTTTGGCTAAGGTGCTGAAATGGGTGAAGGTTCATTTTTTAATATCGATTCGTTTATGCCTCATGGAATGTGCTACGCGTGGAGGCCCGATATTTTATGGACCTCCGTTATATCTGATGTCGTGACGGCTCTTGCTTACTTCTCTATTACTATTGCAGTCGTCGTTTTTGTTCGTAAACGTAAAGATTTGCCTTATCCATGGTTCTTTATCTTAGCGGGTTCCATCATATTCCTCGCTTGTGGGCTCTCTCACTTAGTTGGTGCAATCGTCATTTGGAAGCCCATATACGGCGTGTCAGCGGTTGTTAAAGCAATAACCGCCGTTACTTCATTAGCAACGGGTGTTTGGATCTGGTTTTTATTGCCGTTCTTTTTATCGATACCAAGCCCCTCAATGCTTGAAGCAAAGAACAAAGCCCTTAAAAACTCATTGGATAAACTCAGTACTGCCCAGCAAGACATCATTGAATCCCAGAAATTGGCATCACTTGGCCATTTAATGAGTGGTATGGCTCATGAACTTAACACCCCGTTAGGTGCGAGTATAACGGCCGTTTCTTATATGGAAGAAGTGGTTAAAAACTCAAAAGGTAAGGAAGCCTCTGAAGAGACTAAAGATATAATTAAAAGCCTTGAAGAAGCAATAAATATTGCTTCAGTCAACCTGACTAGAAGCGCAAGTTTAGTGAAGATCTTTAAGCAAGTGGCGGCGGAAGGAGGCACGCTTGACGATCGTCCGTTTGACGTTAAAGAGTTCCTTAGTGATATTATTAACTCATTGGTTTACAAACATGAAATCACTTCTGAACAAGTCTCTCTTAACTGCCCTGATGACCTCAGGATCAATGCTAATCATAATCGATTTATTGTAATTTTAACGCACCTATTTAGTAACTCAGTCGAACATAGCTTCCCCGATATGTCAGAGGGGAAAATTGATGTCAAAGTCTCCTTAGAAGGGACAAGTAAGCTCGTTATTCTTTTTCAAGATAACGGTGTGGGGATGAACGGAGAACAAGTCGCTAAGATATTTGAACCCTTCTATACAACACGTCGAGGCGGCGGAGGAACTGGCCTAGGAATGACCATTGTTTACAACACCATCTCAAATATGAAGGGTGAAATTCGCTGTCAAAGCTCGTTAGGTGAGGGCACCTTGTATGAAATTATCGTTCCGGTAGAGGTGGTTAGCTAGTCATGAACGACCTCTTTATTAGCTTTGGATATGCATAGTCTAGGTACAGTAATGGTTGTCGTGGTTCACAAGTCGAAATCATTGTTTAATGCGTCGTAAATGGAGTTTAGTATGAATAAAACAGTATTAGCTGTCGCTATAGCATCAGTAACCATTTGGGTTGTAACGCCGAGTAATGCGGCCAAACCTGAGTGGGCGGGCAAAGATAAACCAGATTTGGCAGAGGTGAAAAGCGTTGATCAAGCTCAAGAGATAGAGAGCCAAATTGAAGAGCGTCAGATGGAAATTGATGCCCAAATAGAAGAGAAGAAAAAAAAGGGAAAGAAAAGTAAAAACAAGAAAGATAAACAGAAGCTAGATGAAGAGTTAGAATCTCTTGAAGATGAGAGGGAAGCTCTTGAAGAGAGCCAAGAAGAGCTGAAAGAGAAAAAATCAGGCCTTGAGAAGCAAAAAGAGAAGAAAGCGGATCAAGAGCGTAATGAGTTAGGAAAAGGCTCGGAAAAAGGCCAGCAGCAACGAGAAGAACACAGTAAAAAATGGTGGAAGTTCTGGGAAGAGTAAAATAGGTATCTGTTAACACCTCAATATACATTCCATAATGACCAATAAAGGTGAGCTTATTGCTCACCTTTATTATGTCTAGTGCTAAAAACTCAGTCGCACTTTATTCTGCGGCTGGGTTAATCTGGTTCATTACAAACTCGTAAGCGATTTGACCGATCTCTCGACCGATATCCTGTCCAGCAGGAACGGATGCAGGAAAATGAACCCCCGCCCAGACTCTACTTTGTCCACATTTGTCTTCTAAATCACTCCAAGTTTCAAATACAAGTTCAATGGGTTGAGAAGGTGTGATACCGGGCTCTACCATAGAAGAACCTTGTTCGACAGGAACAACATAACCAAGATCATCGGAGCCTAGATATAATCGACTGGTTTGAGCATGAGCAGAGCAAAAGCTGGCAGAAGCGGATGGATACTCTGGGTGATCGGCCACATTCAGGTAGCTTGTCCACTGTGATGCAGGTAAGTCACTGACAGTGCCGACTCCTACGCCACCCCAAGCGGTCACAGGGTTATCTCGATAGATAAAACCAATAGCGGAAAACGGTCTCACCGCATCGTGCTTGTACTTCTCCTTCCAAATCGCGATTGAGGTATCGAACGCCGCGACATTGGTGAGAAAATCGTAGTGGATAAACTCAAGTAAACTGAGGTTATTGACCTGTGAAGCGTACAGAGCTGAGAATCCTAGACTAAAAATTTTATTATCGAATAGCTCTGCATACATTTTCTTGTGATCATCTAAGTTAGCGGACTCTGCGAGTACTTGGTCTGCTTGCTCTACATAGTCAGCCCAATTGTAAACCTTACTCGCCTTAGGACGTGGTGAGCGGAAGGCATGAACATTGTCATAGGTGTAGGGAAGAGTTTTACGATGCTGGGGGGTAACAAACTGCTGAACACGGTACAAACCATGACCAGTACTGAGGATAGCCGGTTGCCAAGCAGAAGGGTTGATCAGTCGATAAGCGGTATTTTTGGGTTTGTACCCTAGATAGTCTTGGTAAGCGACTTGGTTATAGACTTTATCGCCCTCATCACCGAGCTGGTTCATACCATCGTGCTCTCGTATTTCGACAATCGCTTGCCCTGCGATATTTCCGATACCAATCGGACTGGTAATATCCGTAGACGTGTTGGTTGGATCTAAATCAAGATTGGTTAGCATAGCTTCCCACTCAGATGAGCGATGCGGATAAAGACTTTTCAATATATGTTGTGAAGCATAAAGCAGGGCAATATTAATGTTGCGATTGTCGTTACTTTCGCTTTCTGGGCGTCGTTCAATAGTAGAGTAAACGCCAACAGCCGTAGGGTGGTAGGGGGCGGATGCGTCAAACCAAGCATTGGTAAGCAGTGTAGTGGCTCGTAGAACTAGAGTTGCATCCCCACCACTTGGTGATGCTTCGAATATTGCGCCTATAGCGTTGGGTATAACAACTTCGGCTGCGGCATTTCCATTTGTTAAGTCGGTTGAAAAACCGTTGATACTAAAAAATATGGACAGCAAAACCATCAATCGAGTTGGAATCAATTTAGTAACAAACATATCACTCTTCCTTGAGTTATTAATAGTGAGATATAAACAAGCTAAATATAGCTAAGCTCCGGAGCATTTCTTTTTAATAATATTATTTGGAAGTAGCCTCTACTCTTGGGGGGTAACTACATCTGTGAGAGCAGTGTTATTTGGAACGAAAGCGTGATTAAAACAATCGATTTGAAACGCATTCCTCTTTCTTTGAAACGAACTTTTCTGCAGAAAATAGAGGGGGCTTTTGATAAGTTTCCGTGAACCTCTAGTCAGTGATATATTCATAGAGAGAGAACGTTATTAATGTGAAATATAAACAGATAGTTAGGTGATATGAGATGATTTACCAGTACATCGAAGACCATAAGGTAACCGAAGAGTTGGATCAAAAGTTACGATCACTATTGAGCGCGTCGTTTGTAAACGGGCAAGATTCAGAAGTTTTCAGCCGTCAGCGCTTTTATAATGAACCACCACAACATCGTTATATGATTTGGAATGAAGAAGAGCTTGTCGCTCACGTTGCCGTCCATGATAAGCAGGTGTTAATTAATGACGAGGCACATTCGATCTGTGGAATTGCCGAGGTTTGTGTTCACTCTGATTATCGAAAGCAGGGCTTGGTGAAAAGATTGCTAGATAACATTCACCAAGATAGAACAGAACGCGGCGATGCCTTCTCTGTACTGTTTGGCGATGTCGAAGTCTATGGCTCAAGCGGTTATGAATGTAAAAGCAATATAACGGTGTTCAACCCTGAGAAAGAGTGGGTAGCTGCTGGCAAAGTCATGGCGTATGCCCTGAATCAGTCTTGGCCTGAAGGTGAAGTAAAATTGATCGGTATCCCTTTTTAATAAGATGGTGCGATTGAAAAGAGGCGCAAAGGAATGAAGCCAAATGTTTGGATTAAAGCAGGGCTAGTCATCATTTACGGGGAGTCGATTGATGCAGCTTCCCATAAACACCATGCCATTCAGCTTGCGTGGCCGAGAAAAGAACGTACTTGTCGGTTTGGTGAGCAGCAAGTCACGACGCCTTTAATTATCGATTCAAATGTCGAACATCAATTACAAATGGAGGAGGGTTGGATTCTGTTGGTTGAACCAACCAGTGAACTTGGCGTCGCGTTATCAGCCCGATTAAACGACAAGCCATTTTATGTATTAGAAGCGTTCAGTGCGTATCAGGGAAGTGATCAGATTGACGACATCGTGGTACTGCTTTCTTCTCTATTTGAAACGCTAGCGTTGCCAGTTCAATCAATCAGCTTTAATGAAAGCCAAATTACAGATGAACGGATCAGAAAACTTATACTGAATTTGCATGATTGTTTGGGCGGCGACTGCATCAAACCAACCAATTGGCGAGCATCAGAAGTGGCCGAGTCTATGGCGTTATCTGAAAGCCGCTTTCTCCACCTTTTTAGTGAAGAGTTAGGGATCCCTTGGCGGCCTTATCTGTTGTGGTGTCGAATGATTTGCGCAGTGAAATCGATCTTAAATGGTGAGTCGGCCACTCATGCTGCGTATCAAGCCGGTTTTTCTGATAGCGCCCATTTAAGCCGTACCTTCAAGAGCACATTTGGCATTACCATCCGGCAGGCAAATGGCATATTTCAGTTGAAACAGCGTAATCAGACGTAGGCTTATTTAAGCGTCTTAAGTTAAGAATATTAGGATAAGTGCCTCAAGCTGCCATTAAGCATCTATAAAAATCGGTTAGCGACGGTGACTTCTTGCTGCTTCATGAGCTGATGTGCAGAAAGCATATGTTGCTGCATAACTTGCTTCGCTTTTACCGCATCACCTTGTCTTAGTGCTTCAACCAACGTGCTTTGGCTTTGAATACCCGTTTGCCAAAGCTTATGGTTACCTGGCTCATAAAGCTTATTATAGATGGTTAGATTGGTAAGTAGTTGAGAAGTAAAACGAATAATGAATTTAAGTAATTCATTATTCGAGTACTGAGCAAGCATGCTATGAAATTCAATTGAAGCAATATGATGATCGCGCTCTTGATAAATATCAGCAGGCGGGGTGCGGTATTTATCTATTTGTTGCTCAAGTGCTTGAAGCTGATCTTCATTAAGCGTTCCAGCTAATGAGGCCGCAATATCTGGCTCTAACGACAGTCGAATTTGATAGATGTCAGAGATGGAAATATCTTTGAAAAACAGGTAATTACTCAGTAGTGATTGCGCTTTACTTTCACTCATCTCATTAACAAAAATCCCGCCTTTAGGCCCTGTTTTCGTTCTCAAGATCCCTTGAGCCTCAAGGATGCGCATACTTTCTCGAACCGTGCTTTTAGAAGCGTCGAATGTTTCCATTACCTGTAACTCATTGGGCAAACGATCGCCTGGTCGCAAAGATTGTTCAACGATCCAAGTCTTAATAGACTCAGCAAGTTGTTGTGTACGTCTACCTTTTACGTTTCCTGCCACGTTTTCCTCAATACTAGATGCTTGTCTTTTAACAGTTTGATTGTGACGTGATTTTGTCAAAAGTCACCCATTATTTGTGTCAACCAATGTTATGAAACTGTCTGGTTATGATCTAATCAAAGCTCACAGTTCAAGTCTATTTATCATGATAAATAGGTTTAATTTTTAATTTATCATGATAAATTGCCTGCAATTGGAATAAGTTTTAAGCAAATAATCATGAATAAATTCGTAGAAACTGCCAGCTTAGCCTGGGAATGGTTAGAAGAAATCGCTAACTGTTCAGAAACCGATAACCCAGAGGCACAAGGGGTCACAAGGTTATGTGCAACGAGAGAGCATGCAAAAGCGAACGAATTAGTGCGACGCTGGATGGAAGAGTCTGGCATGGCGCCGCGTCTCGATAATGCTGCAAACTTGATTGGTCGCTACGCGAGTAAAACTGATTCGGCTAAAACGCTTATCTTTGGATCGCATCAAGATACCGTTCCTAACGGCGGAAAGTACGATGGAATATTGGGTGTCCTTTTACCGATTGCTTTGATTCATCATTTCCACACAAACAACATAGAGTTTCCGTTTCATATCGACGTCGTGTCGTTTAGCGATGAAGAGGGCACGCGTTTTCAGTCAACACTGCTTGGTTCGAAAGCGATTTCCGGAATCTTCGATCCACAGATGCTAGAAGCGCGAGACAGAGATGGCATGTCACTGCGAGAAGCTTTGATGATGTTTGACTGTCAGCCTGACCGCATTGCAGAAGATGCTTACAAGAAAGAAGAGACATTGGGTTTCGTTGAGCTGCACATTGAGCAAGGCCCTCAGTTAGAGCAAGCAAACTTGCCTGTTGGTGTTGTCTCGGCCATTACTGGAATCGAGCGTCATACGCTGTCGATCTTTGGTAAAGCCGGACACGCAGGAACCGTTCCAATGGGAATGCGTCAAGATGCGTTAGTCGGTGCGGCTCAAATCATTGATATGTTCGATAAGCTTTGCAAGCGCGAAGATGACCTCGTTGGTGTGGTGGGCAAGATCGCAAACTTCCCTGATGGCGTAAATGTCATTCCAGCACAAACGGATATTACGATTGAGCTTCGTTCGCCAAATGATGCGTCAAGATTGGCTGCAAGAACAGAGATGCTTGAGAAGATTCAGAGCTTAATGACGCAGTACAACCTAACTTATCGCCATGAGCAAGTGTATGAGCAGCAAGCAGTCATTTGTTCTCAATCACTGACAGATCGCTTAGCTAAAGCGGTGGTCGATTCTGAAATTGAAGAGAAACGACTGTTTAGTGGCGCGGGTCATGATGGTCTTGCTGTGTCGAGCTTAACTGAAATAGCGATGTTGTTTTTACGCTGTAAAGGAGGCGTAAGCCATCACCCTGACGAAGCCATTCTACAAAATGATCTCATTTCAGCACTTAATGTCCTGAACCATTTTTGTCTATCAATGCAGTCTGAATAAATGATAAATCGTCTGGATTGGGTCATAAGGATGACCAAATAACAATCCAGAGTTCTTTAAATGACCTTTGGTCACGCTTGTTACGGGTTGTCTGTTCGCGATAGTGGGCATTCAAGCTGTATAATATGGAGAGTACTTTCTATGGATATAACAGAGAAGATGGAAACACAGCAAAAAACGCCTTGGTATAAAAATATGCCAGATCCAATGGTGCTGATTTTCATGATCCTTGTGGCAACGTTTCTATTGACGTTTGTCGTGCCAGCAGGTGAGTTTGAACGTGTTGTCATTAATGGCCAAACGTCAGTGATAGCAGACTCATTCACTTATCTTAAAGATGCTCCCTCAGTGCATGTTTTCGATATTTTTGTTTCAATCCCTCAAGGGTTGATTAGTGCTGCGCCGTACTTATTTATCGTATTTATTGCGGGTGGTTTATTCCATATTCTGCAAAAGACGGGGGCGTTAGAGAATGCGATTGGCGTTGCTGTTCATAAAGTAGGTGTGAAGAATCGTAACCTGATCATCGTTATCGGTACGTTTATTTACGGCTTCTTTGGTGTGGCTGTAGGTTTTGAAAATAACATCGCCCTCGTGCCTGTAGCTGTACTTATTTCCGCTGCGGTTGGTTATTCAAGTCTCGTGGGAACGGCAATGGCAGTAGGTGGTATTGGCATTGGTTTCGCGCTATCTCCAATTAACCCATACACAGTCGGTGTTGCTCAAAGTATTGCTGAATTACCAACGTTTTCTGGTGCGTGGCTTCGTACTGTGATGGTTTTAGCCTCACTAGGTCTATTGGCTTACTACATCTGCGCTAAAGTAACTAAGATGGATTTCAAAGAGCCAGAAGGCAGTGAAGGTCTGTCAAAAGACTTGGCGGATTATCATTTAGGTAAGCAAGATAAGTTAACACTAGGGGTATTCTTGTCTGGCCTTGGCATCATGCTGTACGGCGTTTTTGCAAACGGCTGGTATATCAATGAAATTGCTGGCTTGTTCCTGATGATGGCGATCGCTATTGGTATGGTGAACAAACTCAGTGCGAATGACATTGTTAAGCAGATGATGGAAGGCGCTTCCGGCGTAACAGCTGGTGCACTAGTGATTGGTGTTGCTGCGTCGATTCAAGTGATTCTCGACCAAGCTCAGATCATTGATACCATCGTATATGCGCTAAGCTCTTTGATTCAAGATATGCCGATCGCTATCTCTGCAATCGTTGCTAGTTTGGTACAGGGTCTGATTAACCTGTTCGTTCCTTCTGGTTCAGGTCAAGCGATGGTTACTATGCCAATTTTGATACCAGTGGCTGACTTGGTTGGTATGAGCCGTCAGCTGATGATCACGGCATTCCAAGTGGGTGATGGCCTAACGAACCTGATAGTTCCTACTTCAGGCGGAACGTTAGCGATGCTAGCGCTAGGTAAGGTGTCGTACGAGCAGTGGCTTCGTGCAATTCTTCCTTTCATGCTGTTTGTTTACTTACTGTGTTTTGTAGCGTTGTTCATCGGACAGCTTGTTGGCTATTAAGGGTTGAAGTAAAAAGATAATGACGATCTCTCTAGTTCACTTTAATCCAGAAACAGGTCTTTCTGCTTCCCTATCTGCAACTGGCGGTGTTTCCGTTGGTGGGTATGTGAATCACAGTTGGCGCGGCCTTGGTGGTTGCGCGACACAGGGGTTATATACTAATCCTTGGTATGCGGAATACGCCAAGTCACATTTGGCGAATGAATTGTCTTGCGATGAGGTGATCGAACTTCTCAAACAGCAAGATAGTGAGTTCCATAAACGTCAATGTATGGTGATGGATAGACTTGGAAACAGCGCGTTTATTCATGGTGATAGCAATATTGCTTATTCGGGGTCTGTCGCTTTTCCTCATATTGCCGTCGCAGGAAATATGCTAGAAAGTGAGACTGTACTAACGGCCTTTATCACGACGTTTACTAAGCTTGTTACGGTTAACAGTGAAGATGTTCGCCGCGGAGAACCCCCTATCTATAAGAAGGGCTATGAACGTTCGTTACCTGAAATGTTGATCACCTCATTAGAGAGTGCGCTTCTTGCTGGTGGTGATAAGCGAGGAACGTATTCAGCCTCACTGAGAGTTGAAAGTATGACGCAAGCGCCCGTTGATATTCGCGTGGATTGGTCAGATGATTCGCTAATTTCAGATATGAGAGGGATTTTACGTCGCGTAAGAGCTGAACCTTTTGACTCGTTCTTAAGCAGTCTCCCAACGAAGTAAACTCACCGTCCAAACTTAATCAAAGCAGCCTTAATCTATACAAGATGAATCAATCTATAAAGCTCACTAGCGTATGTTGGTGAGCTTTTATTTTTATAGCGCCGTTTTTCATACATAGCCAGTTTATTCAATTTTTACTAAGCCACTCTCGTTATTCTTTCACCATACCCAATGAGAAGAAAGTCCAATAAGAGGAATACCCCATGAGCGAATTACGTATGAATGAACTAACGAAAGAATATCTACAAATCACTCCAATGTTGGATTTCAATCACCCAGAAATCGAAAACCTAGTCAAACAAAGACAGTGGCGAGCATTGTCTCAATACGATGCCATCGGTGCTATCTATCACTTTGTTCGTGATGAGATACAGTTTGGCTACAACAGTGATGATCGTCTACCGGCAAGCCAAGTGTTAAAAGATGGTTATGGTCAGTGCAATACCAAGGGCACGTTACTAATGGCACTGCTTCGAGCTGTGGGCATTTCAACGCGTTTCCATGGTTTCACTATTTATAATGAACTACAGCGTGGGGCTATTCCGAACTATCTATTTGTTGTTGCCCCTCCTCGTATTATTCACAGCTGGGTGGAAGTGTATCAAGATGGAAAATGGGTGAATCTAGAAGGTTATATTTTAGATAAAGAGTATCTAAAACAGATTCAAACGCGCTTTGCGGATCAAAATGAATCTTTCTCGGGTTACGCTATTTCTACAAAGTGTTTGTCTAATCCGGATGTGGATTGGAACGGGCGAGATACCTATATTCAAAGTGAAGGTATTGCTGATGATTATGGGACATACGCCCAACCGGACGACTTCTACGAAAACTACGGAAGTAATCTCTCTGGTATCAAGAAAGTTATGTTCCGTTTTGTACTGCGCCACTTAATGAATCGCAATGTCGACAAGATCCGCCAATACGGGATCCCTAGTCTGGCTTAACTAAGTATTGATAGCTTTTCCTGTAAATAGATAAGTGTGAATAGATAAATGTTGATGAGTAAGCAGTGGTAACGGGTTTAAATAACCGTTACTTCGCTTCTTTACTCCAAACTGATCTTCCCATCACTTCCAGTGTTATAATTGAGGTCTGAAAGATTAAGACAAATTAGGCGAAACAAACTTTTGATAAGTGCATTTTTTCATCGCAGTCGGCATATTTTGTATTTTATGTTGCATCGACTCAAAGCCAGTGGTTTGCAGATGCTGGCTTGTTTTATTCTAGTACGAAGTGCTCTTATTACTTTATTCGTCCCATTCGATTTATGGCTCAGCTCAAAGTTGATGGGCTTTTATGGCGTGAATGCTATTGCTAATCAGGAGCTACTTGCTTTCCTTCTTTCACCAGTAGGTTTTCTATTGACCTTATGGTTTGTGACCCAGCTGAGTTTCGCTTTTTTTATCGAGCAATCAACGATCAGTATTTTGCTTGCTCAACACGATCTAGGGAAACGGTCGATCCTTGATACGTTTGGACTGATTATTCAACGCAGTTGGCGCGTGATTAAAGTGGTACTTGCTCAATCTATAGGGGTGAGTTTACTTTTTGCCACTTTACTTTGGTGCGGACGCTGGGTTTATGGGCTGATGCTCAATGACTGGGATATCAACTACTACATTACTAATCAACTGAGTTCCTTATGGGCGGCCGTTGGCTTGCTGATACTCATCACTTTACCAAGTGTTTTACTGGTTCTTCGTTACTGGGCGAATTGGTGGTTAGCATTGCCACTCAGCCTTTTTCAAAATTGCTCACAATGGCAGTTATTCAAACAAGCTAGACGCTTAAGCCAAGACATTTATCCGCATATTTTCGTTGGTCATGTCGCGTGGTTATTTGTTCGTGTCGCTATTACCGCTATTTTTGCCGGAAGCATTTTATTTACACTTGGGCCCATACTGCAGTGGGCCACCTCTGATCCAGAGCGTTACCCGTGGCTCATGCTGGTTAGTTTACTGCTGTTTGGATTGACTTTACTTCTCAGTTTTGTCGATCGGTTTATCTATGCGAGCTGTCAATACTATGTGCTTCGCTTGCAAACCAAACGCCTGAAACTAGTTAATGATCAAGAGCGATTCGTCGGGCTGAAACAAAGTACACAACGTAGAGCTTCACTCAGTAGTGTGATGTTATTGCTGATTGCGTTTGCAGCGTTTAATGGCTACTCAGACGTTCGTAATTTCGTTAAACATTTACAAACGGGCACATCGGGTTATATCACCGCACACAGGGGAGGGGGATTCAACCAACCTGAAAATAGTGAAGCGGGCATACAGTACTCTATCTCACTGGGGATTCGGAGTACTGAAATTGATGTGCAGGTCACCAAAGATGGACAAGTGGTGGTGTATCACGATAAAGATTTAGGTCGCTTGCTTGGCTCCTCTTTAGTGGTTGAAGAATCTAACTATGCGGAAATTGTCGCAGCTTATCGGAAGCAAGACCGAATTCCACCGCCGTTGCTGACGCAGCTGTTGGACGACTATGCTCAAGACATTGAATTCAATATTGAGTTAAAGCGCTACAACCAAGGCTTTAAGCTTGCTATCGCGATGGCAAAGCTACTTCCTGATTATCAACAAGCAATGATTGTTTCGAGTCTGGATGTTGAATTATTAACTCGAACAATGAGCGAATTAGAAGAAAGTAGACCGCAACAACTTCGTTATGCGCTCATTTATGCCGCCAGTGTTGGTGAAGCTGAGATAGAACGAGAGGTCGATATGTTGATGGTGAGTGATCAATGGCTCAATACGTGGCGAATCTTAGAAATACAGCAGCGAGAACAAGAGGTTCTCGTATGGACTATCAACAACTCAGCAGCTATGCAGCGACTGTTCTTATTGGGTGTTGATGGCATTATTACCGATGAGCCAAAACTCGCATTAGATACTCAATCTGTCATTGATGAAATGGATTTTTCAGAGCGTGCATTACTAACCTTGCGTTATTGGTTATCTCTATAAGCGGTAGGAATAACTGACAAGCTAACAGTCGTCGAAAACTCTAGATTTGCCTCGAAGAATTTTCTGCCCACATCAATGTTTTCACATATTTAGTATGTTTTGATTCCCAAATATTGAGTTAGAAACAAAAGTGACATTTATAACCTGATATATTGAACTAATATCACACTATGTCGGTGGTGAGGGGAAGTCATGAGCATAATGTCAACAGCATTACGAGCATTGTTTGGACCAAAGGATTCTTCGTCTAAAAAACAAAACATGGTGAGAACCGAGTTTTATAGAGGTCACTTGCTTAAACGAAACCCCGCGCACCCAGATTACTGGAGCGCGACTATTACTGACTGTTCTATGGTAGGTAAGTTGGAATACTTGAAGATGTCAGTAGACCAATGGTGTGATCATAAGGTCATTGTTGCTCCTGAACATTTTGAGAAAAGCCAGCAGCAACTTTCCGAGCAGCTTACGTTTGATCATAAAGAGTTCAAACTTAAAAATGACCATGGAGGCGATAACGAATGGTATATCACTTATCGCGGCAGGCTGATGAAAGGATCTAAGGGGAAGATTATTGAAGCTCTCGATCTATTAGAACAGAAGCGGTCGAAGGTTGATGATTAACGCTCTCCCATTCTATTTACATTATCCCGATCGAAATACTCCATGAATTACGGCTGATGGGCCATTAATTATGGATGAGTTGTTTATGGCTTATTAATCTGACAGTTTTGTTCTGGGGGAGGTAAATTATGTTTGGAAAATATTTTGGCTACCTCTCCTGAAAGTCTCATCTCCAATATCTCAATACCAAAGTCTGAGTAATAGCGGCTCTTATCCGATTGTTTTGGCATACTTATATACCGTGAGTTGTGAAATTTTTCTTTATAGTCTAACTCAGCGAGACCTTCTTGAGCCTTAAATATCTCTACGCCATGGTCTGAGGATGTTATAGCTATATCGATACGATTATTCAACAGCATACTTATCAACTGCTCATTATCGTCAACTGCGTGTAAACCAGAATACTGTCTCTTACTTATTGAGTTTGAGTAGAAACTACCTCGGATAACCCCAACTCTATAACTAGACAAAGAGTTTGAATCTTCAATTTTAATATCACTTCCAAGTTTCACGATAAAACTAACGTGTCTTACTTGGCAACCATACGAAACGGCATGGAGAAACTTTCGTCGTTCAGCTGAAATAGAGTGGCGGGGGATAATATCAACCATGCCTGATTTTGCGGTATTAATTGTCCTAGCCCAAGGCACGTTGACCCACTTAACCTCATGCCCAATTCGTAAGACAGCTAACTCGATCATCTCGGCAACGGGGCCACCGCAGCCATCTTGTGTTATCTGTAACTCAGGAGGTCTGTCTCGACAGTGTGCAATCAAAACCTCTGAAAATGCACACTGAGAAAACAATAATAATCCAACAATGAACTTCATCACTATTCCCTACAATCGACCCACATTATTAGCATACTTCAATATTCTTTATGTGTGAGCTAATTAAAGGTCAGTAGCATTAAAATGTTTGTTGGGTGAAACGGGGTAGACAAATAGGGAGCTTGTAAATAAGCATTAACCATTTGATAAATTCAAAATTTTGTCGAAGCTACAGAGGCGGTTAAGCCCAAACATTGCGATTGGGCTTAATTAGTATATAGGTAGTGTTACGCTGAGACGTGTGTCGAAAGCAGGCAGTTGTCGCTCCCATATGAGTTACTTACGTAACCGTCAGCTGCAGGGTCGTTTTCCCATTGAGTGTCGTTAACGAGGTAACGAAATTCAAATTTGCTCTCTTTTGGGAGGCGAATTTTAGTCGTGAACACTTTTTGGCGGTTGAGTTTCATCGGCGTGGATTGCCATTGATTGAAATCACCACATACAGCGACGCTCTTTGTTTCCACATCTTCTTTTGGCCACTGGAAAGTAATTTCTACTTCGTTTTTTGTCTTAAAATATTTTTTTGTAAACATATCTATTCCCTTTGAATTTAACTGTTTGAATTAAAGCAAGTAAAGTGCCAATTAAAAAAGCATGCTTATCCTTCGTTTCAACTGTCATTACCCTACAATGAGCACAGCTTTGGTGCAAGCTGTTGCTTATTGATGCAAAGGTCAAAATAGGTTTGAGATGCATTCAAGACAGTATGGTGAAGATACATTTTAGATTTTGCTTCATTTGTAATATCGCTCTACCTCCGTCGTTTTATAGGATTGATAATCACGCTTTCAATTCTGTAAGCTAATGTTGACACATTAGAAATATTCATTTGTTTCTAGCGTCATTTTGACGCTGCCATAAACATGACGTCCCTCGCAATTATTGATATCCTTACTGATATAAGAAATATCTTGTTACATTTGTTTTGATGCCATTTTGGCGCGCTTGGGGTTTTTATGGATGTCGATGTAATTCGTCACAATGTAGTCGTAAAAGAAGTGTCGGGTGACGTTGTTGTTGTCTGGGTTGATGGAAGCGCGAAAAAGGCGGAAGTCGGCGAGATCATTACTAAAGACCATATTGTAATCACTGGGTATAACTCAACGATTACAATGATTGATGCTGACTCACAGCTTAACTTGAATGCTAACTGTATAGCGTGTGGGGACGCTGACGGTGGTTGGGGTGTGGCGCCTGTAGCGGGTGAAGTGAACTTCAATCTAGAGCAACTTGAGAATACGGATATTAGTGAAGAAGATCTCGCAGCCATTCAAGAAGCTATTCTAGCAGGCGCCGATCCAACGGAATTATTAGAAGCAACCGCTGCGGGTGGTGTTGGTGGTTCAGCTAACGCAGGCTTTGTGACCATTGAATATAACGGCGCTCAAGTCCTTGCGAGTACGTTCTTTGAAACCTCTGCGATTGTTCGTGATGAAATAGCGACGGCTGATGATGAAAGAAGAACGACTGCTCTTCCAACTGGTGGTGAAAGCATTAGTCAATCAGTCCAAGAAGGGTCTTTATCACTTAATTCTTACCCTCAATCGACTACAACCTCAATAACTGTTGAATCTAGTGATCTTGCTTTAGACCCCGGTTCATTTTCACCTTCAGCCGTATCACTAGAGTTACTACTTACGGAACTTAACTCAGATATCACCTCATCCGGTGAAGCCGTCGAATTTGTTTATGATGAAGCTGAAAATGCGATTGTCGGAACAAACGGTGAAGGCGAAGTCCTTCGAATAGACATTGACGCTGTTTTATTAGGAAGCAATGTCACGCTTGAACTTACGACGACGATAACTCAACCTATCGACCATGTGTCATCTGTTGGCGGCGGACAGGTTTCAATAGTTGATGATCAAATTACGATCTCATTTGAGATACAAGGCGCTGATTCCGCGGGTAATGCTCTGATTGTTCCAATCGACGCAGCGATTACGATTGATGACGGCAACAATCCTGTGATTACTGATGTCTCTTCAATCAATCTTGATGAGTCAGGGGTTACTGGTGGCTCTAACGAAGGGGCAGCAATAGTTTCAGGAAATGGTCAAATCTCAGTTGATGCAGGCAGCGACACTATCGATCACTTTGAATTAGAACCTACCGAATTTAACAGCGACAGTGCTCTGTTATCGCAAGGGCAACCCGTTCAGCTTGAATTGGTCAGCAACGAAAATGGCATTCGCACTTATGAAGGTTACGCCCAAATAAACGGTGCTCGTGTTACGGTTTTTGAAGTGAAAATCGACTCCCCGGCTTTAGGGGGCTATGAATTCACCTTACTTGAGCAGCTTGATCATCTTGGTGCTGAGGATGCGTCTACGATCATTAACCTGCCGGTTTATGCTGTTGATGCCGATGGTGACCGTTCTAGCCTTTCTCAAGGAGAGGCTGACGCTCAAGCGGCAATGATACAAGTGAATGTTCAAGATGATGTTCTTGAACTGGTGGACAATAGCTTCACCGTTACTGAGCCAACGTTAGACGGCGAAACGTCGGTATCTCATAGTTTGTTCAACGTTGAGGGGGCTGATACTGCAACGATTCAATCTTTTACTTACTCTGATGAGACGTATGAATTAGATCAAAGTGCTGCTGATGGCGCATTGCAAATTTTTACCTTTGCAGAAGGGACGCTCTCTGTCTCGCTAAATGGTGAATTTGAGTTCGTTGTGGTTCGTGATATTGACCACTCTAGTAATGAAACTATTGCTAAGCAGTTTGTGTTTACGGCAAAAGATGCGGATGGTGACGAGGACATTGCAACCGTCGATCTTAAAATTACCGACGGTAAAAACCCTGAGATCAATGTTGTACCAAGTGTCAGCCTATCTGAAATCAATCTTGAAGATGGCTCATCACCAAATAACGCTAGCCTAAGCAATACACAATCAATTACTTACTCTGAAGGTAGCGACGACGTCAGCTACTTTAGAATTGCCAGTGACGAGTTTAATACTGACGGATCGCTAACCTCAAATGGTTTGACCGTCGAGTTAAAAGAAGAGCCTAGCGATTCGGGTCAATACGTTGGTTTTACCAAGAATGCATTAGGGCAAGAGACCCAAGTTTTCACTATTGTTTTCAATAACTACGTAAATATTAACAGTAGTGACAAAGGCAATTACACCTTTACCCTAATTGAAGCGATTGATCACCCTGATGGACTCCAAAATAACGAACTAGAATTTGAACTGCCCGTTTACGTGGTGGACACAGACGGTGATGATTCAGAAGTGAAACAGCTGTCAGTCAGCATTACTGATGATGTTCAAGGTATGCAAGACGGCGGTCTTACCATCACTGAGCCAAGCTTGGATGATGTTAACAGTGGCACGCCAAGCACTGAGACTATTAACCTAATGCCAACGCAAAGCGCAGACGGTGCAACCATCACGCAATTTACTTTTGATGGCAGTGACCCATTCACGCTTGATCAATCGGTAGTGGGAGAGCAAGCGTTTGACGTTAATGAAGGTACGTTATACCTGACCTTAGATGGTGAAATGCGTTTCGAACCAAACCGAGACTTAGACCATTCCAAAGGCAATATTGTTAAGTCTATCGTTGTCACTTCCAGTGATGGCGATGAAGATGTGGTTACCTCGACAATTACACTGACTATCGAAGATGGTGAAAACCCAGAAATTAACCTCGTACCGAGCGTTAATTTATCAGAAGCAAGTCTTGGTGACGGTTCATTACCCAATAACGCCAGCCTAAGCAGCACACAATCGATCAGTTACACACAGGGTAGTGACGATGTTAGTCACTTTAGAATTGCTAGTGATGAGTTCAATTCGAATGGTGCACTAACCTCCAATGGCTCAGCTGTAGAGTTAAGAGAAGAGCCCAAAGATTTCGGCCAATACCTTGGTTTTACAATAGATTCACAAGGGAAAGAGACTCCAATTTTCACTATTGTTTTCAATAACCATACGAATGTTAACAGTAGTGACAAAGGCAACTACACCTTCACTTTGATCGAGGCACTCGATCATGCAGATGGATTACAAAATAACAATGTAGCTTTTGAACTGCCTGTCTATGCGGTTGACACTGACGGTGATGATTCAGAGGTAGAGCAGCTGTTGGTCAACATCAAAGATGATGTACAAGTGATGCAAGATGGTAGTTTTACGATTACCGAGCCTAGTGAATCAGACTTAAACAATGGCACGCCAACAACAGATATGGTCACCGTACTGCCGACTCAAAGTGCTGACGGTGCGACAATCACCCAGTTCACCTTTGATGGTGGTGCTCCAATCACGGTTGACCAAACAATACTAGGTGAACAATCGTTTGATTTTGATGAGGGCACACTTTACGTCACATTAAACGGTGAGATGCGTTTTGAGCCTAATCGAGACTTAAATCATTCGAATGGTGATATCGTCAAATCCATCGTTGTTACCTCAACTGATGGTGATAAAGATGTGGCGACTTCAACAGTGACGCTAACCATTGAAGACGGTGAAAATCCTGCGATTAATATCCTTCCGAGCGTTGAGCTATCAGAAGCAAGTCTTATTGATGGCTCTTCACCTAATGTTTCTAGTGTTAGTACTACAGCGTCCATTGCCTATACGCAAGGTAGTGATGATGTAA
Source organism: Vibrio lamellibrachiae (assembly GCF_050337265.1). NCBI lineage: Bacteria > Pseudomonadati > Pseudomonadota > Gammaproteobacteria > Vibrionales > Vibrionaceae > Vibrio > Vibrio lamellibrachiae. The sequence continues at coordinate 392,146 of NZ_JAKJSU010000004.1, read as the reverse complement.
GCGTTTTTAGAATTGATAGTGAAGCGTTCAATGCGAGCACTTCACTTACTTCAAATGGATTAACGATTAAGCTAATCGAAGAGCCTAGTGATTCTGGGCAATATGTCGGCTTTACCACCGATGCTCAAGGGCAGAAAACTCAAGTATTCACCATCGTTTTCAATAACTACGCTGACGCTAATAGCAGTGATAAAGGCAACTATACCTTTACATTAATCGAAGCGATCGATCACCCCAATGGCCTCGACAATAACCAGCTCGCCTTTGACCTACCGGTTTACGCGGTGGATACCGATGGTGATGATTCAGTTGTGAAACCGCTGACGGTCAGAATCACCGATGATGTACAAGTGATGCAAGATGGCAGTTTAACGGTCACAGAACCAAGTGCATTAGATCTAAGCAGCGGAACGCCAACGACTGACACGATAAATATACTGCCTACACAAAGTGCAGATAGCGCGACAATCACTCAATTCACCGTTGATGGTGGAGATGTCATTACGCTTGACCAATCGATAGCAGGTGAGCAAGCGTTTGATTTCCCTGAAGGAACACTTTACGTAACTCTAGCTGGTGAGGTGCGCTTTGAGCCTAATCGAGATCTCGACCACTCGAAAGGTGACATTGCTAAGTCTATAGTCTTAACCTCTAGAGATAGCGACAAAGATGTTGTGACGTCTAAGGTGACGTTGACCATAAAAGATGGCGATAACCCTGAAATCAATGCAATACCAAGCGTTGAGCTGTCAGAAGCAAATCTTGATGATGGCTCTTCACCAAACGTGGCAGGCGCGAGCGTGACAGCGTCTATTACTTACACCCAAGGCAGTGATGATGTTAGCCACTTGAGAATATCTAGTGAGGAGTTTAATGCTGACAGGTCGTTAACCTCAAACGGTTTGGTCGTTGAGTTAAAAGAAGAGCCTGCCGACTCTGGTCAATATGTTGGTTTCACTAAGGATGCACAAGGGCAAGAGGCTCAGGTCTTCACCATTGCGTTTAATAATTACGCAGATGCCAACAGCAACGATAAAGGTAATTACACATTTACCCTAATTGAAGCGATTGATCATCCTGAAGGTTTACAAAATAACGAATTAGCATTCGAACTGCCCGTTTATGCGGTGGACACAGACGGTGATGATTCAGCTATGAAGTCGTTAACCGTTACCGTTACTGATGATATTCCAACCATTGATGATACGACAAACACAAGTACAATCAGTGTTGATGAAGATGCGCTGTCTGGTAGCAATCCTCAAGTCACTGGCTCATTTGTTACCACAGAAGGGGCGGATAGCGTAGTTTCTTATGAGTTACAAAACTTAGCTGATACAGCGAGTGGGTTGTTCTCGTGTGGTGAAAGCATCACCATCGAAAAAGTGACAGGCGATGCCAACAGCACCAGTTATCAAGGCATGGCTAATGGTGTCACTGTCTTTACCTTAGTGTTAACTGACAATGGCTCTTATACATTTACTCTGCTTGAGGCCATTGATCACTTAGGCGATGTGGATACACTTTCCATTCCTTTTGATGTTGTCGCTATCGATGCCGATGGTGATGCTTCTAAAGGTTTCTCTCTGCCAATAGAAGTCATTGATGATAAGCCTTTTATTTCTAACACAACTGGGGAAAACCTAGTTGATGAGGATGATCTTACTGGTGTTGGTTCTGACCAAAGCAATGACACACAGGTGTCGGGGCTGTTTGTCATCGAGGAAGGAGCAGATGGAGTTGTAGAATACGAACTCGTTGATGCAAATTCTACATTATTGGGGCTTACCAGTGGCGGTGAATCTCTTGAGTGGGGGGCGCTCATTGAAAGCACATCTGCATCAGGCCATAGCTTTACCTATACCGCACAAACTGAATCAGGCACACCTGTTTTCACTATCACATTTGATACGAGTAACAACAGTTACCAATTTGAGCTGTTGGGCTCTTTAGATCACGGTGTTGTAGATAGCGAAGATACCCTACAACTAGATTTTACTATTGTGGCCACAGACTTTGATGGTGATGTCTCTAATCAAATCAATCTACCAATTACGATAGTCGATGATGTGCCGTTTTTAACTGAGCATTCAATCACTCGCATTGAAGGGCAAGGCTATAGAAACAGCAAGATTGATATGTTTGAGAATGTCACTGATGAAGGGGCAGACAGCGCGAAGTTAACTCAAATTGAAGGGACTACGGAAAGTGGAGCAACCATTGTTTTTGGTGGTCCAAGAGGAACTTATCTAGATTCTGTTGATCTGAATGATGGGCGACAAAATGTTCGCGTTTATGAGCAAACTGATGATGGCGCTGGTGGAACTGAGACCAGACAACTCGGCATACTAAGAGTTAACTCAAATGGAGAAATTGAGTTTCGTGCCAACGGTAATCTTGAGCATGATGGTGATGAGATTAACTTCTCGATTGATGTGACCGCAACAGACGGAGATTTAGACACCTCAACAGCGCCACTTGAAATCACCATTAGTGATAAAGAGTCTCGTCCAATATCCCTCAAAGTCACCACGTTTGAAGATTCAGGGCGAGATGCCAGCATTAACTACGCTTCAGGCGATGAGCCGGATGCTGAAAATATTCAAGATAACCAAATAGGTTTGTCGGATACGCCTGCTCAAATATCATTACAAGTAAACCTCTTTGACGCTGATAATAACGAGTCAATTGGCGCTTTGACGATCAAAGGCGGCAATCATCGAGGCGACTTCTACTATCTAGAAAATGGTGAGTTCCATAAGTTAGACGCAGATCCAGTGACTGGCAATATCATTTTTAATGATTCAGTGTTGCAGCAGAGCTTTAGCCAAAGTGGTAACAACACCATCGCAACCATCGATAATCTTTACTTCGTACCCGATGAAAACTACTCAACGGGTAATGGCGGCGTAAAAATTAACTATCAGCTCGAGATTAATAACAACGGAGTTGCGGACCATACAATTGATTCGAATTTTAGAATCGAAATTGAGAGTGTTGCCGATATTGCGGATTGGAATGATAACCGAAGTACCTACCACTATGAGTTAGGTGAAGATGACAGTAATGTTCGGTTAGAGCTTCGAGCGGAATCGCAAGACACAAGTCGACCAGAAACCATCACCTATGAGCTAAAAGTGACTCAAGGAGAAGGGCAGTTTGAGCTACTTGATCGCAATGGCGATGTTCTGACGCCAGTGAATGGTGTTTACATTATTGCGGCGAGTGACATCAATCGTATTGAAGTGAATCCAATCGATAACTTCTCTGGGCAAATTCGATTTGAAGCGACTGCCATTACCGAAGAGCGCTCAAACGCGTATAACGATGGAACGGTAGACAAATCTACAGCACGTTCAGAATCGCAAGAGTTGGTTATTGATGTAACACCAAGTGCTGATTCTGGCAGCTTTAGCGTTAGCAGAATTCAGATAAATGAAGACAATATCACCAATCCAGATTATTACGGTAGTGATGAAAATTATGACCCGTTTACGCTAGATGAAGCGATCACCATGAACCCTTCAGTTGACAGTGATGGTTCAGAGGTGCTGTTCGTTCGTATCTCAGACGTGACTGAAAACGCTGAATTTGTATGGATTGGTAGTGGCGATAGCCAAATTACAACCGTTGAAATTGACGGAGTAACCTATTTCGAAATCCCATACGATCAGCTAGCTAACGTTGATGTTGTGCCTGAAAAACACAGTAACGAAGACTTCTCTTTTAAAGTCACTGGTGTAGTCAAAGATAGCGCATCTTTATCTGATGGGGCTGTGCATGTATCTGAGCAGGAGCTAGGAACTAAAGTGGTGAATGTTGAAGTCTCTGGCGTTGCTGATGTAGCGGTAGCACAGACGATCGGCTCACACTGGAGTAGTTTTACTGAAGGTGGCGTTCAAGGTGTCGAGACAACCATAGAAGAGAGCCAAAGTGGTGATCACTATGCTGTTTTTGATTTCTCGGTCATATCGGGTGAGCGAGGTGATAAACCACTTGATGACTCTGAATCCATAACTGTTCTTCTATCTAATATCCCAGAAGGTGTCGTTATTGAGGACAGCGATGGGACTCAGATTGATCTTAACTTTGTCGGATACGATGGCAATGGTCAGCCTATCTACGAAGCGAACGTTACGGGGTTTAATACCACCTCAGGAATCATAATTCGACCAATAGACTCATCGACAGAGAATATTCATATTACCGCTAACATTATTGTTACGGAAAATGATGGTCATGTTCATACCTTTGAACAAGAAGTTCGGGTCAATGTCGCACCTGTTATTGATGCTTCAACTAACTACACAAACAGCTCTATTGGAAATGAAGATCAGTGGATCAATATCGATTGGCATCCAGAAGGGTCAGATTACATTGATAGCGATGAACACTTCACATCGATAACGCTTGAAGGTATTCCTTTAGGCGCTCAGGTTATTGTTAATAATGCTTTAGTTAGTGCCGTCGTTAGCTTAGACGGTCTATCTCAGGTTGTTGTTATTGAACCTAATGGTTTGTCGCCAGATGCATTTACTCAAGCGGCCCTTAAAGCTGATTTCATTCAAATCTTACCGCCAGTCGATTCAAGCAAAGACTTCACATTAAGCTCAACGGTTGAGATTGAAGAGCGCGACCACGAATACACCAGTGACGACATTGTTGGTGAGGGTGGTCGTGTTACCGCAACGATAACTGGCACCATTGATGTGACAGTGCGAGCTATTGTCGAAGACCAAGATGCAGACAATAAGCTCGTTGTGACCAATGAAACGGGAGCTATAGATTATACCGACAATGCTGCCGGAGCTATTACAGCAGATGACAAAGGTATAATTCGCTTTACCACTAACAGTGACAATCTTTCGTTGGATAGTGAATACGTTATCCAGTACAAGGAAACGGATTCTTCATCGGTTGAAGTGGTAGAAGACGTTATCGTTGAATTGACCCACCTCGATGGTAGTGAACTTAGTTTAGATATTATCAGCCAACTCGTTGTTAACGGCGCAGCTTATGAAGGTAACGGTCGTTGGATAATTATCGATGAGGATGCCTTTAGTATCAGTGCGCCACAAGGGCTTGATCTAACACGTGGCATTACAGGTGATTCAAACAGTTATAACTCAATAAAACTCAATATAGAAACACTCGTAATTGATGAAGGGGAGGATACCAATGAGCACTCCCCAGAACAGCAACGAACGGGTTCGGTAACGCTATCATTCCCTGAATCGATTGACGGAGGAGATGAAGTTGCTGCGGAGATAACTGTTGCCCAAGATAGCATTATTCATGCAACCGAAGATCAATCTGTTGATTTAGGTGCTCAACTCAACAGCATTATCAGTTTTACCAATACAGATACTTCAGCCGATGAAGTGACGATTGTTATAGACGATTATGTGATGATTGATGGTAAAAGCTATCCAATATCTATCTCTGGCGCAGAAGTAGATTTCGTTAATGGACAGTTTGTTTTCCAAACGACAATTTCTGATGCTGGCGTAGTCGAGTCTTTTGATGGACTCACATTGAAGCTTCCAAACGACTACTCTGGTGACTTTAGATTACCAATTACCGTTATCACTAAAGACATAACTTCAGGAAATGAAAACTCTGAGGAGAGCTCGGTCGTGGTTCGAGTAGATCCTATTGCTGACGTAGGCGGTGATGAACCAGCCATTTCTATTAAAGTGATAGGTTCGCTAGATGACAGCATGACCCCAATGGATCTCGATGGAAGTGGTCAAGCGGACAGCATCGGCTACGAAGACAGTTATATTCAGCTTAGCCTAGGTCATGAATTGGCGGATAAAGTCTCAGGTATTGAAGGGGGGCAAGAAGTTCTTTCTTCGGTCACACTGACGTTGGCCAACCCTGATATCGGTGCATTTTATGATACTGACGGTAAAAACTTAGGTACAGAGCTTACCTTTGATGCCAGCCAAATTAGCGCAGGTGCACTCGACAATATTCTATTTAGGGCGAAAGAGAACTATCCAGGTGACGATGATCAAAATGAAGTGACAATCAACGTATCAGGAACGGTGACCGATACCGCGACATTTGATGAGTTTACACCTAATCAAACGGTTGAGCATTCCGATAACTTCTCTACCAGTGTCAGTTTTGAAGTAACACCAGTTTTAGATGGCGTTACCGTAACGGGTACGATTGATGACCCTAACGATACCAATTCTTCAGACGGCACCGACCAAATCGTAGAGATCACCACTAACGAAGATGAATCAGTATCGCTAGGCATAGCGGGCTCGGTGAGCCTTTCATTGATTGACTTAGATGGATCCGAGCAGTTTGTATCGTTTAAGTTTGTGGATGTTCCAGACGGCTTCTTGCTAACAGCTGATTCTGGCTACACGGTTAAAAATAATGGAGATGGCGTATGGAGTGTTCAAATCCCATCTGATGCTGGCTCTACGGTTGATTTGAGTGCAATCTCTATTTTACCACCGAAGAACTACAGCGGAACGGCTGAGTTTGGCGTTACGGTATTTACTCAAGAGTCATTATTAGGTGTTCCAACAGAAGTTGCTGACTTGCCTAAGTTTATCCTTAATGTGACGCCGGTCGGTGACAGTATCGACATTGATGCCACTGATGCAATCTCGGGCTTAGAAGGCCAGAATATCGACATTGATATTAAAGCTTCTGTTATCGATAAATCAGTAACGGTTTCAGGCAACGGTGTTTACTTTGAAAACAGCGCAGAAGTGTTAAGAGTCGAAGTCACTAACGTTCCTGATGATGCCACGATCTTCTACCCGGACGGTGTAACACCAGCAACTTACGATTCAGAAACGGGTACTTGGACGCTTAATATCTCAGCTCAACAGCTCGACAAAATCATATTCAACTCTGGAGAGCACAACAGCGACTCGGGTAACGCTATTGGTATCGATAAGCCATTGACGATTAAGGTTCGATCGGTTGATAAAGACTCTGATGGTAACGAGCACCTAGGGCCACAAATTGTATTCAACGTAGATTTAGTGATAGATCCGGTTAATGACCAACCTACGTTTGTGAATGTGTCTGACTTGGAGACGCAAGAAGACATCAGCATCGCCATTGACTCATTCAGCATCGCGGATATTGATGCTACCTATGATGATCCAGACGCGATTTACACTCTAACGCTGAGCGTTGATCAAGGCGATCTAGAATTTTCCGCATTCCCTGATGTGACGTTCTCATTGGATGCTCAAGGTAAACTCACGATGACGGGCAGTGTTGGCGATATTAATGCTGCATTGAACGCAGGTAAGGTCACGTTTAAACCTGATGCTGAAAGTAACAACATTAATTCAGGAAGTGCAGTGACCGTTACAGCTGTCGTTGATGACGGTGGAAATAACGGCGTGATTGATCCAAATGACAGTACGACGTCATCAACCAATCAAGCGACTTTTGAGATAAATGTCACGGAAGTGAATGATCAGCCTCAAGCTAATAATCTCGACTTCGGAACGATTTTAGAAGAAGGGCAGATGATCATCTACGCAAAAGACTTGATTGATGCGACAGATGATATGGAAGGAGACACTATTCGTGTTGTCGACCTAACGCTTGAAGAAGGACAAGGTCAATTAGAGAAAAGCGCAGATGGCACTTACTGGACGTTTACTGCTGCCGATGAATTCAATGGTAGTGTAAAACTTGGTTATGTCGTCGAAGATGATGGACAAACCAATGGCTTGAATGACTTTTTACAAGATAGCGCAAAGGTTAGTTTCATTGTTGAAGGGGTAAACGATGAGCCTGTGATTGATGGTACAGGTGTGACTCACGTGGTGAGTGAAGACACGGCTCAATTAATTAGTGGTATTAACATCAGTGACCCAGATTACGTTGATGGATACGCTGACGATCTAATGACTGTAACGCTAAGCATTAATGCTGGGACATTGTCGGTTGCACTGCCTGTTGGCTCGGGTGTTGTGGTAGCGGGTGATGGTAGCGGTACCGTTGTTCTCACCGGAACTTTGGCAGATCTGAATGCACTTATCGATACACCAACCGCACCTCACGGCCTCTTTTTAGATGCTAGTGATGTTTCAATCAGCAATATTGACCTTCAAGTGGTTGCGAAAGACAGCGGGAACCCATCGGGTATTGTGATAGAAACTGATCCTGTGCATTACGATATAGCAGTGATACCAGTGGCAGATACGCCAACGTTAACGGTTGATCCAGCGGTTAATTACATTCGAAATATTACCACTAGCCAAGCGGCAAGTAACAACGGCATCGCGATAGTAGGGCTTATTGCCGCGCTAACGGACAGCCGAGAAATATTGACGTTAGAAGTCTCGGGATTGCCAGATAACGCTAGCTTAAGCAGCAATGCAGGAAGCGCCACTTTCATGTCCGGTGTATGGGTGGTTTCTGCAGATGCAATTGATTCACTTCAAGTGAACAACGCGCCTATTGGCGAGCACACTTTGAGCGTTCTTGCCGTTTCGACAGAATCAAATAACGATGAAGCTTTCTCTCAATCTATCGATATTCAGCTCAATGTCGTATCAGATGCGTCTGTTATCGATATGTCTACTGAAACAGACGATCAACAGATATTGGCGGACGGTGAAAACAGTACACTGACTGGAGGAAGTGGTGACGACCGCTTAGAAGGAGGGTCGGGTAACGATACTCTCGAAGGTGGCGCAGGTAATGACACACTATTGGGCGGTGAAGGTGATGATATATTAGTTGGTGGGCTAGGTTACGATGTTCTCACTGGCGGTACAGGAATGGATACCTTTGTTTGGCATGAGATCGATGATGGCGTCACTGACACAATTACTGACTTCCATTTAGACGAAGGAGACCAGATCGATTTGAGAGACGTTCTGCCTGAGTTACGCATGGACAATGTCAATATGGATACCCTGCTTGAACATCTTGATGCAAACATCAACGGAGATGACATAACGCTTACCATTCACCCTCACGGTGTTGGTGCTGAAGAGCAAACGATCTTAGTTGAAGACTTAGCTCCTCAGTTATCTCTCAGTGGGTTTGAGTCGACTGATATTGTCACTGCAATGATTGAGCAACAAGTGATTATGCACGAACTGTAAGAGCCGTTATTTTTCTCTTCCTAGGGAAACTCGCGCTTTAGCTAATACCTAAAGCGCTGGTTCTTTCCCTCAAATCTAAGTTAATCCTCCGATCGATATAAACGCCTTCGAGTGACCTAATGTTGGTCGCCTTTCTAAACCGATAACGTGTTACCATTTGCCAGATAATTTAAACGCAAACTGAACTCCTTCTCGGTACGAGAGGATGTATGTTATTGATTGGATGAAAATAGATGAATTACATTAGCCTACTGTTAGATGCAGAAGCACATAGCATTGTTGCTGACCTAGTGGATGAACTGGAAAGTGACCAAGACGGTTGGATAAAGATGAATGCTCGACTGGCCTCAATGGTTGATGCTCAGTTAATCGAAAGTCAATACGTAGGCAAAGTTCTGTGGTTCAGTGAGTCTGACTTTATTGAACAAGAGATCCAATACTCTTAAAAACAGATGTTCCTAATCAGTCGAGAGCGAGTGTTATGTGTTCAACCCTAGGTAAAAAGGGATGAGTCTGAAATAAGGCGATAGGTTAGGTTAATCCTTTCAGTTTTTGGCTTCTTGGTTTTTGGAACGGTATGAAGCCAATACTTCTGCATTTCACCCGCCATAATTAGCAAACTTCCCGAGTTAAGATCGAACGTATATTTCTGTTTAGTTTGTTTGTGCTTTAGGTGGAACGTTCGAGTTTCGCCCAAACTAATAGAAGCGATAACTGGCTGCGATCCAAGTTCAGGCTCATTATCGCTGTGCCAACCATTTGAATCACTGCCGTCACGGTATAGATTCGCTAATACAGAATTGAATCGAGCATTGGCGACTTGTTCACCGTTAGTTACGTTTTCACACTGAGACTTTAGATCTAACAGTATCGGCAGCCAAGGATCGGGTTCCATGGTGAGATTGGAATAGCGATAACTGGCATCGCCATACCATGCTTGTAAGCGAGGTATTGGCATGGTCTTGCCAAATAGCGTTATTTCATCACTACGCCACCGGACCTGATCACGTAGAGCACCAAACAAAGCTTCTGCCTGATCATTATCGATAAAGTTCGGGTCCCAATACAACAAGCCATTAGGTACCGAGTGCCATGTTTTTAGTTGAATAGGGCTAGCCACGGGCAATTGTGATATCCGATATGTAACCATGTTCTGTATTTACTAACGCTTGTTTAAGCATGGAAGCCGCTTCGGTCGCGGTCATAAAGCTTGAAGTGTCTCTCTCTTTGTCGCCTAAATCCCAGAAATTGGTCGCCATTCCACCTGGATATACGGCGATGATCTTCATTGGGCTATCTTTCAACTCAAGACGAAGTGATTCGATAAATCCACGCACTGCCCACTTTGCCGCGCAGTAAGTCGATTCGCTCGCTTTCCCCGCTTGAGCTGCGGTCGACATGACGACCACTATTTTTACTTTTTGGTCGCGGTAGCGTTTGATTAACTCACGCAAAAATAGAATGGTTGAGGTAACGTTGTTATCGAGCAGTTTTTTGATTTCGATAGGTTCTTGCTGCTCAATATTGCCAAAATAGCCACTACCCGCACAATGGATTACTGTGGAAGGTGTTTCTGTTATTGAATCAAATAACTCGGTCACGCTTTGTGGATCACAGAGGTCAGATACTTGTGTTTTGACCTTGTCAGACAGTGGCGCTTGCACTTGGTCTAATCGTTGTTGATTACGTCCAGTCAGTGTTAACGATGCACCTTCATGACCATATAAGTTAGCCAATGCTGCGCCTAATCCGCTACTTGCTCCAGTAATTAAAATCATAGTTATCTCAGACTGTTTAAACTGCCCCCAATGTAGCGTTTTCACTAAAAAATATCTTCTTGGCTTTAATGTGAAAGCTCACAGTTTCTTAATCTTATATAAGGTTTGGCTTTGACTGGAGGGTGTGGAAAAATGGGTGGATACAAGCTTAACAATGCTGGTCTCAGTCGTTAACGCTAAATCGAATCAATTAGAGGTAGCCCTTTGTCTCCTGAACAAAATCGAATTAAAAAAGCCACGCGTATAGAAAGCGTTATGAATTCTGCAATGTGGCACTTGGGGCAAAGGGATCTTACCGAAAGTGAGTTGATCTCTAAGCTGCGTGTGAAAACCGACAATGAAGAGTGGATAGCCGATACGATGGAGAAACTTCGTGGGTTTGGTTATCTAAAATCAGATAATGAATTTGCCGAAAAATTCGCAGAACGTGCATTTGCTAGTGAATATGGTTCAGGGTACATTCTAGAAAAACTCAAAAAGAAAGGGATCAAAGATACCTTGATTCGAGAAGCGATAGCGAAGGTTACTGAAGCACTGCAAATCGATGAGCAAACAATATTAATCGATCGAGTAAACAATACTTATCAAGAGTTTACGATAAGCAAAGAAAAACTCGTCTCAACGCTTCAAAAAAGAGGCTTTAGTTACGCGCAAGTGAATGAAGCGATTAGACAGCATATCTGTTTTGACCAGCTTCAAACTAACCTTGAAATCAAAGCTGAAAAAGCAGATTTGGAAAAAGAAATTCTAAAGTACGCTCGTAAAGGGAAGGGCTTGACGGTTATTCGCCAAGAGCTACGTCAGCGCAAAATCGACATTACTGAGCTTGAGACCACTGTAGAACGTTTAATGAACGCTGAAGAGATTGATTTTTACTCCTCTTGTTTGGAGCAGCTTGAAAAAAAATCGTATGATCTTAAGACCCACAAAGAGCGCAGTAAAGCGTATGCGATGTTAAGCCGAAAAGGGTTCTCATCAGATGAAATTAAGTTTGCTATGGAAGAGCTTAGCTAGTCTATTGGCTAAGATATTGGACAGATCATTTACTGGTAGCTTTGCTCAGTTCACGTCGATATACAGCGGGTGTAGCGCCGACTCGTAGTTTGAATTGCTGAGACATATGTTGCTGTGATGAAAAACCACATAGCTGAGCAATATCCGCTAGCGTGGACGTATTATTGGTAAGCAGTTGCTTAGCGAGTTCAATACGGCGAGACAGAACGTATTGGTGAGGTGTGCAGTTAAAGCTTGTTTTAAACATTCTAGCGAAGTGAAAATCACTCAAGTTAGCCAAAGTCGCCAGATCACTTAGTGAAAAAGAGCGAGATAGATTTGCCTCGATAAATTCAGTGACACTTCGTTGGTTTGTTATAGATAGCCCGCCAGTACTTATTGCTTTGGTCATTGAGTAATTACAATAACGGCGTAGAAGGTGTATGAGTAGCATTTGCTGAGCGTGCGAAACTATCAACTTATCAGTTGAATCCTCCCAGTTTTGATTCAGCATTGTTTCTCTAATTAGCTGGCTTACAAAAGGGTCATCAACGAAAGTGAGTTCACTTAGCTCAATGTGTCTGCCTTCTTTATCAAATACTTGTTCTGTAAAACTTTGTAGATGTGCTTGTTCAAAATAGAGGTGGAAGAAAGAAAATGGCGCTGAAAAAGCCCAATCTGAACGATGATCTTTTGGCATTAAACATAACTTATCTATTCCACCATTCAGGTTCCCGGAGTTCATGATCCGCTGCGTATTGTGACCACCTTGTAAGTAGTAGCTTAAGGTATGATGCCCGGGTTTATCGTAACTAGCACTTCCATTACTATTGCTCCACACAGCAGAACCCATGCCATTATCTAGCCATAGCTCCTTATGCAGTGTTGCAGTGTTGTTAGACAATACACTGTAGACACGCTTGTGCTTATCCCTAAACGGGGAACGCTCATCCAATACAAACTCCCTATATTTCTTAATTCAATATACTTACTTTCAATACTTGTGAACACTAAAGGCGAAAGAAAAGCGCAAGAATCTGTAAAAACAGCAGGAATACGGACGAAGTACATGACTGAACTAAGTAGCCTTATCAAATAGTTTAAATAAGGAAGAAAAGTGCAATGAATGCAATTTTATACACAGTTACCGTATTAATTTGGGGCTCAACATGGCTGGCGATAGCATATCAACTCGCTGATACACCGGTTGTCGTGTCTGTTGGTTGGCGGTTTGCCGTAGCGTCCATTGCGCTGTTCGTTATTTTGATTGTTCGAAATGCATTACCTAGGCTGTCTATTGAAAACCATAAAATGGCAGCGCTTCTTGCCTTATGCCTGTTTTCAAATAACTTTCTACTCTTTTACGCTGCAACCGAATACTTACCCAGTGGTTTGAATGCTGTTGTATTTTCACTCGCTCCCATACTGAATTCGTTTAATCTCTGGATACTTGAAAAACGCAGACCATCTACTGCATTTTTGCAGGGGGCCATAACGGGATTTACAGGGGTTGTTCTTTTGTTTGCTTCACAATTTGTCAGTGCAGATATGGATCTAACCATTTTTCTTGGCTTAACGCTTAGCTTCTTAGGTACGTGCTTCTTCTCGATGGGGAATATGGTGTCAGCACGAGCGCAGAAAAAAGAGATGCCACTATTGCCAACTACCGCATGGGCAATGGGGTATGGGGCGCTATATCTATTGATCATTGCGTTGATCTTGGATTTACCACTAAGCATACCCGACACATCGACCTATGTATCTGCTCTAATGTATCTTGCCATTGTTGGTTCCGTGATTGGTTTCAACACGTATCTGGCACTGGTTGGTAGGATTGGAGCGGCAAAAGCAGCTTACTGTACTGTGTTGTTTCCGCTAGTCGCTCTGTCGTTATCTACAATATTTGAAGGATATGAATGGACATGGCTATCAGCTATAGGTGTTGTTCTGGTATTAGCGGGCAACCTTCGTGTGTTTGGCTTTCATGAACCTGTTATACGTTGGTATCGTACCTATAGCAGCCAACCGTAATGCCTAATGATGAATAAACTTTATTAAGGCCAAGCGCGTTTTTTTACGCTGCTGCCGTTGACTTTAATCAGCTCTATGGCCTTTTTAGACTTGTCTTCGATGGACTTCAAGCTTTGTGTTACCTTGTCTTGAAACTCATTGTTTTTTCCAGAGAGATTTGTTTGTGAGCTTGAAGGGGACTTTAATTGATGCATCAATTGTTCAAGCTTTTTGTTTTGCCCCTCAAGTGCGCTAACTTTTGCCGTTAGCTCTCGAATCATTCCATTTTGTTCTTGGAGCTTAGATTCAATACTGTTAAAAGCCTGAAGTATTTGTCCAACGTTTTGATCTGCCATATAAATATCCAATTAAGCCTTTCTGACATAATATAAAGTATAGGCAATGCATTTTGATTTACTTTAATAAATGTATTGAAGTTACGCATCTATCGCACTGACTTCATTTACGTTGGTAGCACCATAGTACAAGTTAGGTACACATATAAGGCTGATATCATAAGCTTTTGTATTTGTTAACTATCTCAAAGAATGGAAGAAAAACAAGAGCTACCATGGTGATAATTCGATTTCATCAGGACCAGTTATTATGAAGAGCACATCAAAAAGTAAGCCGATTGTTGCTATTTCCAGTGTATTTTTCTTATTGGGTTTTCTATTTCTCAATGTTTCATCACAAGCGTTACTGTCTATTATCGTTATTCATATTTCGTTCTCGATGATAGTTCTGAATGCAGACTTAATTCGCTCAAACCCAGAAAGTGATAAAGAATAAATAGCGAACATAAATTTTTGATTTATGTTCGCTATTTAGTTGAATACTCGACTAATCTGGCGGTAAGGACTTCTAATGGATTATTTACAATACTACGGCGTTGATTGGGTCGCGATGGTCTTTACTTTCCTCGCAATTTGGCAGATTGGTAATAAGAATAAAGCAGGCTTCATTTTAATGATGTGCGGTAACTCAAGTTGGATTGTTGTTGGTTGCCTAACGGGCAGTATTGCCATGATCATTGCCAATATTATATTCTTTGCCATGAATCTCAGAGCGATAGTTCAATGGTCTAAGCCCGAGAATAGAGTGGCGCATGAAGCTTAATGCAACACTTTAGAAAATAGACAGATCATAAAGTGTATATTTTTGTAGGAAAAGCCAAACGTATATATGCACATTATTGTTTATGTGTTCTGCGTCAAAATTGGTACCATAAAAAGGTTGTATTTTGGATACGTTTCCCCACTCATAATAAGGATGTTTTATGAAAACGTTGAAGATCGAAACCTTCACTCTTGGCGAAAAAGAAGACACAATTAAAGTACCATTGGCTTTAGCTAAACTGGCTGTTAGCCCATTTTTAAAGCGGCTAAATAGTGATCAAGCAGAGATCGTGACAACAGCTATGAAATCCAATGATTTTCTAGGCGTAATCTTAGAAGTAGAAGAGCATCAATCGAATGAAAAAATCATATTTTCGATTGTTTAGGATATAGTCAGGTTTAATTCAACTCTACTAATAGGGACTGAAGATAGCGTTATGCGTTTACCTTAATTTCCATATGAGGAAGTAATGGACTACTTATACTCACTGGTTTTATTTGCAATTGTTTCATCTGCGACCCCAGGACCAAACAATATCTTACTTATGACATCTGGGTTGAACTTTGGTATTAAAAGAAGTTTACCAGTTATGTCTGGCATCTGTTTTGGCTTTGCGTTTATGCTTTTTCTTGTTGGAATAGGTTTTGGGCAGGTGTTTGAGCTTTATCCAAGTTTGCACCAAATTATTAAGGTTATAGGCGTTTCATATTTGCTTTACCTTGCTTGGTTAATTTCAGGGTCAAGCGGTCGCTTATCAACGAAAGAACAGAAAAAACCACTAACATTTCTCAATGGAGCACTATTTCAATGGGTAAACGTGAAGGCGTGGGTTGTAGCGACAGGCGCTTGTGCTGCTTTTACTATACAAGGGGCAGAACTGTTTAATCAAACGCTTACTTTGTCGGGAACATTTTTGATCGTATCGTTTCCTAGCGTTGGTATTTGGTTATTTTTTGGTTCTTGGCTGAAGCGGTATTTAAACAATGAAGCCAATCGCAAATGGTTTAACTGGACAATGTCAGGCTTGTTGGTCGTATCTGTTTTACCAATGGCGCTGGAGTTAGTTGAACAGTATACCTAGTTAGAGTATTTGAGTATGAATGAAAAGTGCCAGTGAATAACACTAGCACTTATTTCTAGTCAGGTTCTGGATTGAGCAGATTAACCTAAGTAGCGTTCCACTAGATGGCTTTTGAAGAAGTCAGCATTTAGTGTTTCTCCCGTCGCTTGTTTAACAAGTTCGTCAGTTGTAAGTAAGCTGCCTTTACTCCAAATGTTCTCACCCAGCCAATTGAAGATAGGCGTTAAATCGCCAGAATGAATGGCACTATCCACATCAACCGTTTGTTTCATTGAAGCCATAAATTGAGCCGCATACATAGCGCCTAAAGTGTATGAAGGGAAATATCCAAATGCCCCGTCTGTCCAGTGAATGTCTTGCATGCAGCCATTTTTAAAGTTCCCTTCAGTTTTTAAACCGAGGTATTGCTGCATTTTTTGATTCCATAGCTCTGGCACATCAGTATGTTTGATTTTCCCATTGATCAGATCACGCTCAATTTCATAACGCAGAATAACGTGGGCAGGGTAGGTTAGCTCGTCCGCATCAACACGAATGAAGTCTTTCTTAACTCGTGTATAGAGCTTTTGGAAGTTATCAAAACCAAACAATGCAGGATCATGTGTCGTGAATTGTTTACCAGCGAGGCTAGACAGATGTTGAATAAACGAATCACTACGGCCTACTTGCATCTCGAAAAATAGTGACTGAGATTCGTGAATACCCATTGAACGAGCTTCTCCAGCAGGTAATCCACCTAGCACTTTAGGTAGACCTTGTTCATAGCGTGCATGGCCTGTTTCGTGCACAATGCCCATCAGTGATTGAACGAATTCAGACTCATCGTACCTTGTGGTAATTCGCACATCTGAAGGCACGCCGCCGCAGAATGGGTGCACACTTTCATCCAATCGGCCGTGTTCAAAATCAAACTGTAAAAGCTTCATTACGTCTAAACCAAGAGCTTTCTGTTGGGTAGTGTCAAACTGTCCGACTGGCGTTATAAAAGCTTCAGATTTTTGTTTCTCAATAACATCATCAATAAGAGATGGAAGCCAAGTTTTTACATCGGCAAACAGTACATCTAGTGATGCTGATGTGGTACCCGGTTCGTAAATGTCGAGCATGGAATCATAAGGAGACAGTCCCGTTGCTTCCGCACGAATTTGCGCTTCTTCTTGAGAAAGCTTAACGACTTCAGCCCAGTTCGTTTCAAACCCTTTCCAGTCATTATCACCACGTTGAGAGCGCCAAGCGTGTTCACACTTAGAACCAGCAAGGGACTTGGCCTGAACTAGAGACTCAGGCAACACGTTCGCCTGCATCCACTGGCGTTTTAACTCACGCAGTGAAGCATTGTCTTGTGCAGAAAGTGTTTCAGCTTCAGCTTGGGCAAACCAATCAGAGAGTTGAGGTTGAGTCAGAAGCCCATGAATGTGAACTGAGAGTTGTGCCATCGCTTCTGAACGCGCTTGGTTACCACCAGATGGCATCATAGACGCTTGATCCCAACCACAAATAGCAGCTAAGTGATTAAAGTGTGAGATTGTTTTTGAGTGTTCGACTAATTTATTGAATGCAGTCATTACGAAGCCATCCATGACGGAAGAAAGATGCTTTCAGTGTATCAATCTTTAGTTGATTCTCAAGTAATTAGACGAGAATTAAGGTTCTGACAGTTCATCTGAAAGTACCCAATCTGAAGAGTAGTGATTAAATAAGCGTTGGCAAAATTGAAGTTTTTCAGCTTCCGTTAAACCCAGCATAAACTGATAGGTTGCGTTCTCACCGAGCAATAAG
Organism: Vibrio lamellibrachiae; assembly: GCF_050337265.1. Taxonomy (NCBI): domain Bacteria; kingdom Pseudomonadati; phylum Pseudomonadota; class Gammaproteobacteria; order Vibrionales; family Vibrionaceae; genus Vibrio; species Vibrio lamellibrachiae. Next base: position 374,282 of record NZ_JAKJSU010000004.1, on the reverse strand, counting down.
TATTCATTATCGATATGTGGTGCAACTTGTTGGTATTTAGGTGGTAAATGTACTCGTGTAGCGAATATTTGAAATAGAGAGTTGTCGACGTGTTTAAACGATTCACCGGACAGTAAAGAGAGGCCGCAAGCAGTGAAGTTTCCTCGGTAGTATGAAAATGCTTGTTCATGAGTGAGTTCATTTTGAGCCGCTTCTTGGAAATATCGATCGGCAGTCGTGTTTGCTCTACTAAAACTTGCGATCAGTAAAAGAAGACAGGCAGCAACTATGATTGGAAACAACATTCTGTAGAGGTTACTCATAGACACTCGTTTAGCGATAAGGATTATAATGGATATCCGGTGTTATTGATGGAGGTTTAATCACTCGTAGAGCGGGGGAGGTCTACGAATGATTAGCGCTTCAGTTTTCGTTTTTTATAGTCAATTTGAAGTTGTGCAGACTTGGTAAGCGTTAATTAGTTTAAGGCAACGAAGTGTTTGTCTGTCATGCAGTTACGTAACACAGTTTGGTAAGCTTGTTGGTTTTGTTGTTGTGACGCATCGGCTGCGCGATTACCTTTTATTCGTCCGCTAACTAAACCAATGGCTGCACCTGTTTTAGCAGCATCAGAGCCTGAATTTCCACTGATCGCCCCAACGGCTGCACCAGCCGCCGCCCCTTTTGCTGCACCTGATACGGCAGAACCTTTGTTTGTGGCTTCGGCTTTTTGAGTCGTATTGGCAATATCTTGGCATTCGTCAAGCTGATCAACGGCTTCTTCTTGTGAAATATTATCGTAGTCGAAGATTAAATTAGTCGAAACATCCGTCACGACGCCACCATCAGCGAAAGCGGTGTTAGACATTAATAGCAAGGTAGCAATGATGTAGTGTTTTTTCATAATGGCTTCTCAATCGTTAGGACGAAATCATTAAACCAAACCCATGGATTACATTCTGATACTCACGAATGTTAAATTTGAGACTGAACTTTATCCATCAACTTCATTTTCCAGTAGCAATTATTGATAGAACTGGTTATTTTGAATCTAATCTCTTTCAACAAGCCGTTGCTATCAGCCCATGCTAATTTTAAATATCGAAGCGTTTATTCTCGCCATTACCATTCTAACGTTGACGCCAGGCTTGGATACAGCAATGGTGATTAGGAATACTTCAAGAGGTGGTTTAACCGATGGCGTAGTAACCAGTTTTGGTATTTGCAGTGGTCTCTATGTACACGCTTTGTTTTCTGCAATTGGTATTTCAGCGGTATTGGCTCAATCAGCCGAACTTTTTCAAGCTGTAAAACTAGTCGGTGCGGGCTATTTGATTTGGCTTGGCATTAATAGCTTGTTAGCGATGAAAAATAGCCACTCGTCGCTAGGTGTGAATAATGTAACGGTGAGCGAAGTTAACTCTTTACGTTCGCTAAGAGAAGGATTCTTATCGAATGTTTTGAATCCCAAAACCGCAGTGTTTTATCTAGCGTTCCTGCCACAGTTTATTGATCCACAAGGTTCTGCATTGATACAATCTCTGTTTATGGCGACCATCCACTTTGTGATTGCTATGCTTTGGCAGTGTGGTTTGTCTAGTGTGTTGTCCCGAGCTAAATCACTGTTAACAAACGAGCGATTTTTGAAATGGATGGAAGGGACAACAGGTGCAGTGCTGGTCTTTTTAGGTATTAAACTGTTGTTAGAAAAGTCGGTAGTTGAACCTTAGTCTCAAGAGATACCAAGAAGATTATAGGATTTTAAGTGACAATAATTGTTACATTGTCACCTCTCTCTAGGCCAGCTAAGGAAAGACCTTAATCGTTGCTATATTTTTTGTTGATCTCTAGTGCGACTTCTAGGTTATCAAGTAAGGTTTCGACAACGTGCTCATCGAGATGTGTCCCTTTTGATTCATTGAGTACCTTCACAACATCCTCAATCGGCCATGCAGGTTTGTAACATCGTTCATGAGTTAATGCGTCAAACACATCGACGACGGCTATAATTCTAGCTTCAATGGATATGTCGTTACCTTTTAGTCCTTGAGGGTAACCAGTACCATCTATTTTCTCATGGTGTTCATGGGCGATCATTGCAGCTGTTTGTAAGATCTTTCGCTTTGAGCCCGCTAAAATCTTGTATCCGATCTCAGCATGTTGTTTCATTATCTCCCATTCTTCAGCATCCAGCTTACCCGGTTTAAGTAGTACAGCGTCTGGAGTGGCGATTTTACCAACATCATGCATCGGGGCGGCTTGTTTCAGTAGCTGAGCCTTTTCTTCAGAGTGGCCGAGCAGCAAACAAAGCTCATAGCTTAGTTCAGACATGCGTCGAACGTGGTTACCCGCTTCATGGGATCGAGACTCGACGACATCACCAAGCCGATAGATAAGTTCACCTTGGGTATCAATAATCTCTTGGCTGAGGAAGAGGTTTTCAAAAGCCAAGCTAACACTATAAGAAAAAATGGTGAGTAATTGGCTCTCTAGCTCGGTAATCTTGCGTGCCCCTTTCAAGTAGAGCAAACTCACTGCACCGGAACTTGTGGCAAAGTACCCGACGAAAATATCCCCATCAATAACACTTTTTTCTTCTTTTAACGCTCTTTCTAGGTAACTCAATACATGCGTATCAGTGACTTCTTGTTCTTCGTCTCCGATTTGTGCCAATACTCGAAAGTTCTCTTGCCCTTCCATAATGGTTGTTAGACCACGAACACTGACAAGCATGCTTTGTTCGTTCATTCGCAAAAGCGACAGAACTTGCTGAAGTATTCCATTGGAAAACGTATTGAGTGTATTTTGCTGAAAAATCACAGCTGTTGATTGAATGACACGCTCTAGGCCATGACGATAATTGACTTCAAGTTGCCGCGCGCGATCAATTTCTACGATATCTCGATAGGATCGAATAGCGGTAAACACGGTAGTGAACAGTTTCTGACTTGTAAGTTCGGTCTTCTCTTTATAATCATTAATATCATATTCAGACACGACAGAGTGTTCAGGTGCTTGACCCGGCTGACCAGTACGAAGCACTATTCGGGTTTTATGGTTCCCTAAGTCTTGCCTTGTCCAGCGAGCGACTTCAAGACCTGCTTCTTCTGTTTCCATGACGACATCAAGGAAGATAAGTGCGATGTCTTCAATTGTCGACAATTTCTCTTTGGCTTCAATCCCTGAGTGTGCATGGTGAAACTCAAGAGGGCGTTCGTCTAATTTGAACCTTTTTAAAACTAACGTTGTGACCTGATGGATATCGGGGTCATCATCAACAATGAGCACCTTCCACGGCGGTAGGTCTTTCTCTTCAAGCTCTCGGAGTAGTTTTAATGGCATTGCAAATACTCCCTGCAATTTAAGTGTCTTATATGGGTATAGGCAAAGACTAAGCGAATTACAAGCCATCTACTTCCAGTAAAAAACAGATACGGAAAGTGTTTAATCCAAGTGCTTTTACTTAGTGACATGCTTTGGAATTTCCATTGAAAATTTGAGTCCCTGTCCCGGAGCTGTATCAATATGAACTTTGCCACCCAGTTTTCTCGTTATTAACGTATGGATTAAATGCGTACCAAGTCCGCTACCACCTTGGTTACGTTTAGTGGTAAAAAATGGGTCGAACAGACGCTTGGTCGATTCTTCGTCTAACCCCATTCCGTTATCGCTATAGACGAGTAAAAAATGAGCATCGTGATCGGTGGCGATGAGCGTAATCTCGCCAATTTGGTCAGGTTCAAAAGCGTGAATCAGACTGTTCATGATTAGGTTAGTGACCACTTGAGACAGAGCCCCTGCATAGGAAGAGCAATAAATCTCTTTTGGGCATACGACTTCAAGTTTATGAGGTGATTTTTTAAGCTGCGGTCGAAGGGAGAGTAAAATTTCATCGATGTACTCATGAAGGTTAAACTCTCTTAATTCATCGCTAGATTGGTCAACCGCTATTTGTTTGAAGCTGCGGATCAACTCAGAGGCGCGTTCATTATTTTTATGAATGATGACTGCGGACTCGTTACACAAGTCGAAAAACTCTAATAGGTCAGACTCACTTAAAGTTTCGTCGTTATACGATTTAGTTAAGTGTTTTACCTCTTCTTGTAGATTAGAAGAGGCGGTAACACAAATACCAATAGGGGTGTTAATCTCGTGCGCCACACCTGCGACAAGCATACCAAGTGACGCTTGCTTCTCTTTTTCAACCAGTTGAGATTGCGTCTCTTGCAGCTGCGTCATTGCTTGTTGCAGTTCAGACGTTCGTTCTTCAACCTGAGACTTGAGTTGCTCGTTGTATTGCGTAGCGAGGTTCTCTTTCTCTTTGGCGTAATTCAGTTGCTTACGTAGCTGGTTTGGGCTGATCTTTAATTGACCAAGTAACTGGCTATAAGTTTGTTCTAATTGCTGTTTCTCGTGTTGATTAAAGAGAGAGGACTCTTGAATGATGATGTGCGCCATTGCTGAGCCTGTTGCACCACTTAATTGACGTTCAGCCGCTTTTTCTAAATTGGCTAGCTCAAGAGTCGTTACCGTCGATTTATCTTTTAAATGAGTAGTGTCGAGTACTTTGTCTGTTCTACTCAGCGCATCGGCGATAGAGAAATATTGCCCAAAAATTTGCACTAATATTTCCAGTTTAGGCTGAAGTGGAATATCAGAAGGGAGATCAAACTCCTCTTGCTCATCTTCTGTTTGCTCGTTAATCATGTTCTCAATAAATTCAGCGTTATATCGAACTTCTTCTCTGCTTTCTCGAAAGAAAATACTACCAAAAACGATACCTGAGATATTGGCAACCATAGACCAAAATGCGCCGTGACTAACTTTGTTCATCACTGAACCAAATAAGTATTCAGGGTGAAGCCATTCGATACCCCACGGGCCAGATTCAAGAATAGAAGCATCAATCCAACCACTTTTCATTAACGCTGGAATAAATAAGCAATATGCCCAGACAAGAAAGCCTGCTGAGATACCAATAATCGCACCTTTTGAATTTACATCTTTCCAAAAAAGGCCAGTAATCACCAAAGGCAGAAACTGCAATACGGCACAAAATGAGATCATGCCCATGTTGACGAGCATGTAGGATTCGCCAAGGAATAAATAGAAGGCTTGTCCAGCACTAAAGACTAGGAAAACCGCAAACCAACGAATTTGTAGAAGGTAACTACCGAAGTTTCGATTCGGTGCAAGCTTTCTAAGAGTTGGTAAGGCCAAATGGTTACTAAACATGGTGGATAACGTCATACCTGACACCATCAACATCGCCATAGAGGCAGAAAACCCACCAATGAAGACTAAAATGGTTAAAGCATGTTGGCTCTGGCTAAGTGGGAGAGTCAACATATAGGTGTCAGGATTTTGTGGACCAAGCAACAATAGACCCGCAGCGGCAATGGGCATTGCAAACATCGTCATTAGAAATAGATAGACGGGTAGTAGCCATTGGGTTTTTTTGATGAAATCTAAGCGGGCATTTTCAACAACCATGACATGAAATTGCCTTGGTAGCATGAAGAAAGCGGAAGCGGCCAAAATAGTGTAGCTTGCCCATGTCATGAAAGAGGGCGTTGTCGCCATTTTATTGGCTGATTCAGGCTGTGTTGTCATTAACCTTGTAAATATCTCTTGTGGGCTATCAAACAGAATAAAACAGACAAAGAAACCAACAGCAAGCATTGCGATTAGCTTGATCACGCCTTCCACAGCAAGCGCTAGCATCATCCCGGGGTGGCGTTCGGTTGGATCAATATGTCGAATACCAAAGATGATAGTGAATATTCCGACCCCTAGCCAAATTAGCCAGGTAATGCTGCCTGAACCGGATGCTCCGATATTTACAGTATCAACCGCTGTTGTCAGGCTATTAGTAGGTGTATCGCCAAGTAGTACGTAAATAGATTTGTTGATCGCTTTTAGCTGTAGTGCAAGGTAAGGAATGATCCCTATCATGGCCACAATAGAGCATAATCCGGCGAGAAATAGACTGCGATTAAAACGAGCAGACAGAAAATCGGCAATGTTATTAATGTGATAAGTCTGTTTTATTCGAAGAATACGTTTCAATATTGGATACAGAACCAACATAAGCAATGTCGGGCCAAGATAAATCGTATAAACGATAATACCGCTGCGAGATGCTAAACCAACACTGCCGTAAAAGGTCCAACTGGTGCAGTAAACGGCCAGAGAGAGAATGTAAACATAGACACTAGAAGAGAAAACCTTAGCCTTTTTACTTTCAGACTCTGCCCAGTTTGCTATGAAGAACAGCACACCCACATAGGTGAGAATAATTAGTACTAAATAACTGGTACTGATCATGTTCTTACCTAGTTAGCCATTTCAACGTTAGAATAACAACGAGCCAGCTGACCAGCAATGAGAGCGTGAGAGTAGCAACTGAAAAGCCAATATCAGCCACTATTGGCCAAGAAATAAGAATAAAGGAAAGAAATAACAATAAGATTCTTAATGCCGTATTACTGTGTAGAGTTGCTAGCATGCCAAGTACCTCTCTCGGTCTAACGCTATTCTTCTATAGTCTTTAGCATAGGACATAATCAGCTGATGTTGCGCCAGATTTAATTTAGCGCAAGGATAAAAAAGGCAAGCGATTGAATGCGCTTGCCTTTTGAATCTTCATATAATGCAGATGTAATCGGTAATTTTACTAACTCGTTGTATTTTGCTGGCTGTTCATTGGGATTTCTGAAGATGTAATATTTGAGAAATATCGCTTAGTCTCTTCAATGACAACATGGCGAAGCGCAATTAAGCCAATTAAATTTGGGATTGCCATTAAACCGTTAACGATATCTGCAATGATCCATATAAGGTCGAGGTGTAAGAAAGCACCTGATGCAACAAGACAAATGAATATGATCTTGTACGGTAGTACCGCTTTTGTTCCTAGCAAGAACACAACGCAGCGTTCACCGTAATAATTCCAACCTAAAATGGTCGTAAATGCGAAGAACATTAAACCAATAGATACAAGCATTGGACCTAACGTGTCCGAGCTCAAACCTTCAGCAAAGGCATGTGTCGTCATCGCTGCGCCAGCGTAACCACTTTGCCATGCTCCCGTTAAAATAAGTGCAAGGCCTGTCATGGTACAGATGATGATGGTGTCAAAGAAGGTGCCTGTCATCGAAATTAGCCCTTGCTTTACACACGAGTCTGTTTTCGCTGCGGCTGCTGCCATCGGCGCACTACCAAGCCCTGATTCATTAGAGAATACACCACGAGCGATTCCCGATTGGATTGCTAGCATGATGCTTGCCCCAAGAAAGCCGCCGCTCGCCGCTGTCGAGGTAAACGCTGAAACCAGCACAAGTTCAACCGCATCATAAAGCTTGTCAGCGTTAAGAATAATAACGCTAGCACAGGTAACAACGTAAAACACGGCCATAACAGGCACGACTTTACCGGCCACTTTAGCAATGGATTGAATCCCGCCTAACGTTACACACGCCACCAAAAAGGTAAGAATAGGGGCTGATATTTCGCGAGTAACACCAAAGGAAATTTCGCTAGCGTCAATAATAGCGTTTACCTGAGGGAATGTACCAATGCCAAAACAGGCGACACCCAGTGCAGAAATAGCGAACATAATCGCAAGCGCTTTTGAGCCAACACCATACTGTAGGTAGTACATTGGGCCACCAATCATCTGCCCTTTGTCGTCTACTTTACGGTACTTAACCGCCAGTAAGCATTCTGCGTATTTTGTTGCCATCCCAAATACAGCCGCTATCCACATCCAAAATAGAGCCCCAGGGCCACCCAATTTTATTGCAGTGGCAACACCTACAATGTTACCTGTACCAATGGTGGCAGAAAGAGCCGTACAAAGAGCAGCAAAGCTTGAGACGTCGCCTTTACTCGATGCGTTTTTGTCTTTAGTAAAAACAAGTTTTAGAGCGGTGGGTAAGTGTCTAAATTGAAGAAAACCTAAGCTAAACGTAAAGTAGACGCCAGTACCAACGAGTAAGATCAGTAGTGGTGGTCCCCAGACAAAGCTGTTGATGGTTTGTAATACAGATTGAATATTGTTCATGATTTCCCCTTAAAAAAAACAAAATATAAGGAGAAGAGGGAAAAGGTGTGAGGGTCGAATGAATCATCACACAAGCCGCTATCCAGATTATCTGGTTAGTTGCCATATACATTGAGGCAGTATCCGCTGAGTTATTACGAATTTAGACGCGTAAATAACCGAACATTAAAACTGTTTAGTGTCTTTCCACTCCTCTGTCCTTTTGCCTGAGAGTTTGACTCTGCTTTTACACAGAGCTTGCTCCTTCGGCGACCGCTTTCTACAACAAGGTAGTACGGTTCTCTCCAGAGGTTCCTCCAACTACAGTCCACGCTTTTCTAATTTTCATTAGTACAAAGCACCTGAAAGATTTACTTCTTCGGTGGGTAATGCTAACCAAGTGTTAAAATTTGGTTAAATACCGCTCTCCTACAGTCTTCATCGGAACAATCACCTTTTAAAAGGTGATTTGCGCTGCAGATATTACTGAATTAGAAATGTGATGTCACTAGCGAAAAGTTTAAATGCACAATTATTCTTCAGTTGAGTGTGAGAACACCTATTCTTATCTTATTCATAAAGAGTAATTAGTATAAAATAGAGTGACATGCTTGATGACTGGATAGCTTTCTTGCCATGTCTATTGGCAAAGAGCAGATAATGCAACGAATGGACGTTGAAGAGGATTAGGGAATGACAAAGTTAATAGCGATTGTTTTTGTTTCTGCGCTGGCGTTTGTTTTGATTCGTTACCGAACCAATGAAAAGATACAAAAAGGCATTGTCGTGACATTAGTGGCTAGCTTTTTACTTTATACTGCGTCAATTATGATTACTGAACTATCAAGATAACTGGCGTTAAGAAATAGCTGAGTTTTACAAGCTGGTTTACGAAATCTAATAGACTAGGTTTATGACCAAGCTCTATTGATGACCAAGTTCAGTTGATGAAAAAGTTAAGTTGATGCAAAAGCCGAATTTACACGATGACTGTATACACAAGAGTACGGTTTCTAGGAGAGACATTTGAACAAGCAAAGTGAAACCGAACAATTTGATGATGACGATGTTGTCGTGGTCGAAGAACGTGATAAACGTACGTATATCTACATTATAATTGCTTGTTTACTCGGGTTAGCTTTAGGTGGGTTGATCGGTTCAGCGACGACCGCGAAGAAGTGGGAAGAAACGTATCACAAACTTGAAGCGCAATATCAACAGCTCTTAAAAGATAAGAAGCAGTTGGTGGTTCGAGTCGAAGAAAAAGTCGCTAAGGTTGATGAGCAGCTTGCAGAGCAGATGGAACTAGAGTTGTCCAATCAACAAGAGCAGCACAAAAATGACATTAAAAAGCTTGAAGAGTTAGTCGCAGAGCTTGAGAAAGTGAATCTATCACTTGAGTCACAAGTGGCAAATCAGGTGGAACAGATTGCAGATGTGGACTCTAAGAATAATCGTTTAAATAGACAAGCTGACATGCAAGCCACCATGTTTGAACGATCGAGAGAGTTGTTCCAAAAAGAGCTGCGAATTCAACAAGAAGTAGAAAGCTTAGAAAAAGAGCGTGAAGAGTTACTACCGATTATAGAGTCACTTAAAACACAATGTGACGTTTATCTGGAAGGAACCTCGTGGGATGCAAAATCTGACTCTTGTGACAGGCAAGATGAAGCAAACTCCCGCTTAAGCCAAGTTAACCAAATGCTGCAAGTTCATCGACTGGATCTTAAACAGATTGAAGCACTGTCTGATGAACTAGGTCTTTGATTTTAATATCACCTGTGAATCGAGACCTTACATAAGTAAGGTCTTTTTGTATCTTTCTCCACACGATTTCTCATTAATTGGTTACTCATATCAACAAAATTGTGTATTGCATCTAAGTTTCTCATTTTATTATTTATTGTACTAATCGTTAGCCAATTTTTATCTATACTTTAGCTATTCGTGTTTTGAATTATTGGTAAGCAACGCTTTGTGTTAGCGCAACTATAATAAAGCTAAATCAATAGTGATGGTGAGAGGTAGTCATTTGTCGAATTTTGTCCAGATTCGTTCGCATATTTTCAATATCAAGCGACTAGTACAACTCGCGTTTATACTGTCCATAGCTATCATTACTCATACTCTACTCGTCGAACATGCTGTTGCTCGGTGGATTTACTTCCTGTTTCCCGTACTTATGCTCAGTGCTTATTTTTCTAACGCTAAAAAGACAAAAGTTGCCACTGCTATTGGTTCAATGTTGCTAATATTAATTGGTGGAATTGTAGAGCCGCTTGAGCTAGATGCAATTGAAGAGAGCTTCATTCTTCTACCCTTGTGTTACATCGTTATATTCCCTGGTTCGTTATGGCCTATAGCAACGGCAGTGTTGTTAATCATCAGCTATCTTATTAACCTTCCACCTGAAGATTTTGATGAATTTCTAGAAGACGCAATTGAGGTCTTGTTGATCACTTCTTTTGCAACCGTCATGACCTATTATCAAGTAAAACTTCGTAATCAGATGCTGCGTTATAAACGGGATAGCATGGCGGATATGTTGACGGGGTTACCAAATCGTAAGGCTTTTTTTAATGATCTACTCGAGATTAAAGAAAAGACCGGTCATGACTATGCTCTCTTCCATATTGACCTTGATGGTTTTAAGGCCGTAAACGATAGCTTAGGACACAGCCAAGGTGACAAGCTACTTAAGGCATTTGCTGAAAGAGTGTCTGGCTTGTTGTTTGACTACAATAAATTCTATCGGTTAGGTGGTGATGAGTTTGCCATTATAGTTAAAGGGACACAGGATCTTGGGGACCGTATTAGTCACACGGAACATCAGTTAAAGCATGGTTATCAACCTAGATTTAGAATAGAAAATATCCCATATAAATTAGGCTACAGTATCGGTGTTGCTCTATTAGAGGATGCCATGAGAGATACCGATTTATGGTGCAAAAATGCCGATATTGCTGTGAATAAAGCCAAATTACGAGGTAAGAACTACATACAGTGGTATGACTCTGAAATGCTCGACGAGACGATTCGAGAGCATCAGATAGAAAAAGAAATGAGCAGGGCGCTTGATGATCAGCAGTTTTGTTTAGCTTACCAGCCTAAGGTTAATTGTAATGATAATGAAATATTGGGTGCAGAGGCTCTTATTCGTTGGATTCACCCTGAACTCGGCATTATTCCTCCCGTCAGTTTTATTGGGATCGCAGAAAGAAGCACCCAAATAATACCCATAGGGCGCTGGGTTATAGAGCAAGCGTGTGCTCAAGCGAAAGAGTGGCTAGAAGGCGGTAACCGATTATGTGTATCGGTGAACGTTTCAACGGTGCAATTTGTGCATGACGATATCTATAAGTTCGTGTCATCTACATTGGAAATAACGAATCTACCGCCAGAATTACTGGAGATTGAAATCACCGAAACCGCTCTAATGACTCAATCTGAGCATGTAATAGGAACATGTGAAAAACTTAGAAAGCTAGGCGTTAAAGTAGCCATTGATGATTTTGGTGTTGCTTATTCTTCTCTTAATTACTTAAAGCAGCTTCCTATTGATACCTTGAAAATTGATAAGTCGTTCATTGATGAGTGCGTGTCGCTACATACCGACCACATGTTAGTTCGTACTATTATTCAAATGGGGCACAATCTAGGGAAAGTCGTCGTTGCAGAGGGCGTAGAGACGTCAGAGCAGCTGAATTTATTAAATGATGAGCAATGTAATATATACCAAGGGTACCTATACTCAAAACCCCTGTATGTTGAGGACTTTAATAGAGAGTTTCTATCTTAGTTAATCATTTACCGTCAATGTTTTTTAAGTCGTTAGATGAAGAGGGTTCTTCTTTTGTCAGTTCAGGTAGGTACTTAGATAGCACTTGGAAAAGGTGGGCTGGAGTTACTGGCTTTGAAATAAAGTCATTCATGCCTGCCGCATAACAGCGTTTTTTATCTTCACTAACAACATTTGCGGTAAGAGCAACAATGGCGACATCTTGAACCCAGCCAAGTTGCGAACGGATTTTTTCGGTTGCTTCATAACCGTCCATTTCGGGCATGTGGCAATCCATTAGAATCAAATCGTATTGCTCCTGGTGGCATTTTTGTAGTGCTTCTACACCGTTATTTGCAATATCCACACTCAGACCAATATTCATCAGCATGATCTTCACGACCTGTTGATTGACGATGGTATCTTCTACAAACAGTACATGGCCATTGTTCTTGGATGTTTGTAGTGGAGGAGTAATTGAAATAGTGTCGTTTGCTGGTGTCACCGGGAAGTCGCAAATATTGGGTGAGGTTGTCACTTTGTTTGCCAAAGACTGAGTAGAGACAGTCAGTGGTAGCTCGAAGAAAAAATTACTACCAAGGTCGAGTTCGCTGATGACGTTGAGTTCACCTTTCATTAACTGAATAATATTTTTACTGATCGCTAAACCAAGACCTGTCCCGCCGAATTTCCGAGTTGTACTGCCATCGGCCTGCTGAAATTTTTCAAAGATATCACCGAGCTTATCTTTAGCGATCCCAATTCCAGTGTCTTTTATTGAAAAGCTTATGTTTGCTTGGCTAGGACTATGTCCGATCAGTTTGACTTCCAATTGAATGGAGCCTTTCTGTGTGAATTTAATAGCATTGCCTAACAAATTATTGATGACCTGAGTTAAACGTACGGGATCACCTTCTAATACCTCAGGAATCTCTTCATCAATGTGACATTCGAACATTAGTCCCGCTTGTTTCGCCTTGAGGCTGTATACGTCTGCCTGCTGTTTAATTAAAAGATTGAGGTCAAAGGGGGCCTGTTCCAGTTGTAAATGACCAGCTTCGATTTTAGAAAAATCCAGGATGTCATTAATAATATTTAAAAGGTTTCTAGAGGACGTATCAAGAACATTGAGGTACTCAAGTTGCTTTGGAGAGTTTGATAAATCTTGTAAGAGTGCTGATATACCAATAATCCCGTTCATTGGGGTTCGTATTTCATGGCTCATATTGGCCAAAAATTCACTTTTCTTCTGATTGGCTATTTCTGCCTTTTTCTTCGCATCCACCATTTTGTGGTAATTGAGGTCAAGGTGGTCAATACACGCATTGTAGTTGGTAGAGAGTTCTCCAATCTCATCTTGAAAGAGACGTTCTTGTAGTGTCATTCTGCTAGGTAGAGGCCCATTGTTGAAGTCAGCCATGGCTCGGCTAATTTTTTCAATAGGTCTAACAACGAGTCTTAGGGCGATAACTAATATACAGGTAATAATGAGCAAAGACTCAATGGCCTTCATGGCAAGAAGCAATAGAAAGCTACTTGTTAACTGTTCGTACAACGGTGCGAGTGATGTCTGCACATGCAGCTCACCTAAATGAAAAGTTTTTGAACCGAGCTTGTGGTTTAAGTCCCACTTGGTGTCTATATAGTCCCCCGTAACGATTTCACCAAGCGCCAGGATTGTCTCATGTGGGCTGTCTGCGCTGGCTTGTGAGTCAGATGCACCATCAATAATGTTAATGTAATTGACGCTCGGGTTACGCATTAACCCTTCTGCCAATATCGTCAGCTGCTCTCTGTCTTCAACCCACAGGCTCGCACTGAAACTCGAAAGGTTAGTCTCTTCGAGCAGTCTAATTTCATCATGAAGCTCTGTCAGCTCACTTTTATAGCTGAGGTAGGAGTGGATAGAGGTATTTATTAGAGCCAAAACAACGCTCACCAAAATGGTGTACATAACTAGTTGTTTATCAATACCTAACTGACGTTTACTCTTCAAAGCCCACCTCTTGTTAAATAGCTTGCATAAGAAAGTTGTTTGTATGCGAAAGGGTGCTAGTTTTAAAGATAGCCCTTATCGGTGAATAGTAAATAGATTAGTCGATGAGTTTTATAAAGGAGGTGTTATGAAATCCCTATTTAGTTTGTTGTTTGTTTCGAGCTTACTGTTGAGCCATGTAGTCATGGCAAAGCCTGTAAATTATTATGTTATTTCTGAGCAGGCACAACCATTCCAGATTGAAGAAAAGTCAGAGAATCATTCCGGCATTGTGACTGATATTGTACGAGCGATATTTGAACAATCAGAGCATGAGATTACTTACCATACCTACCCATTTAATCGAATGATCTCGGTGCTTGAATCGGGTGGGGAAGAAAACTGGATCACGTATGGAAGCCCCAACTGGGGAAGTGTTCAAGCAGATAACCTGTCTGATATTCCCATTTATACGGTTAAACATAGCATCGTGATGAGTAGTCAGGATCCTATTAAGTTTGTAGGGATGCACTCGGTTACAAATAAAGGGATTGTACTATTACGAGGCTTTGACTACATCGAATTACAACCGTACTTGGATGATGGCTCTATTGAAGAGGTTCGTGTAAAGGACTATCAAGCCGCATTTAGAGTTGTAAAACGAACACCTGGTGAAATGGCTTTCGTTGAGATGGAATCTCGAGTTAGGTACAACTTAAGTAAATTATCGCTTGATCCTACTAAGTTCAGTATTCAACCATTTAGCGACGTGATTGCCGATTATCCAATCTATTTGGCGTTTTCTTCATCCATGGACCCTGAGCTTCAAGCGTTTATTAATCAACGTTTGAGCTCAATGAAAGAGGCTGGTGAACTTGAACTGATCATCAGTAAATACATTTAGTTGAAGGTGAAACGGTAGTAGTGCGTCGAAGCGGAGATTAACCTTCTTTCAGAGTGTTTTGTACTGAAAGAAGGTCTTTGTCATGCCGGTTAAAAAGTCGCTTATGTATCTACTTGGTAAGCATCACTTAATAAATGTCGCATCAAACATGTGCCCGAGCTTTTCGGCTTTGGTTTTTAAGTAGTGGTGGTTATGCGGGTTGTTCCCTTCTTGAATAGCCACACGCTCTACAACCGATATATTGGCCCCTTCAAGTGCGTTTACTTTTCGTGGGTTGTTGGTCATTAATCGCACAGAGGTGATGCCAAAATAGCCTAGCATTCCTTGGCAGAAAGCATAATCTCGCATGTCAGCAGCAAACCCAAGACGTTCATTTGCTTGAACTGTATCTGCGCCTTCATCTTGTAGATGGTATGCACGGACTTTATTCGATAATCCAATGCCACGTCCTTCCTGTCTTAAGTACAGAAGCACTCCGGCACCTTCATCAACAATATTTTTTAAGGCTCGTGATAGCTGAAATCCGCAATCACATCGAGCACTGAATAAAGCATCTCCAGTTAGACATTCTGAGTGTAACCGAATCAATGGCGCGCTGACTTTGTTAATGTCGCCATACACTAATGCAATGTGCTCTTTTTGAGTACTGTGCTCGACAAAAGCATGCATTTTGAATTCACCCCATCGAGTCGGCAGCTTAGCAGCATCGATAAAACTAACGAGATTGAAAGGTGTTTGAGTTTTTAGTGAGCTGCGAATTTCCATGAGAATCTGGCCGAGCACATTACTGCCGTGGCCATCACCGCCATCGCCCCAAAAATCATCCTTGTGTGAGTGCTCTTTTAAATCTATGTCGCCAGTATTGACTAAGTGAAAGGCCAATTGAGTATGTTGGGTGAATTTTTCATTCACGATGAATTTCATCACCTCGACTCTAGTGTCCATCCAATCTTCACGAACCTGATCTTGGTACTGCCTACTTAGTTGGAATGCGACATCTGGAGATTCAGCTTGTCGTATTTTCTCTTGAAGCTCTTGAGAATTAAACTTTTGAGCTTGATAATAATGTTCGCTGGAGGGCCAGTTTACTCCTGATATGTCGATAATAACGGGGTAAAAGTTGGAGAGAAAACCATTTGAGTCAAACGGTTCATAGAACAGAATCGATGTAGCCATAACAATGTGCTCCTAAGCCTTTTTTTAACCTTATTTCTAAAATTAAATGCCAAGCCATGTGTCTAACGTTCAGTGTGATGATACTCATACAACCTAGTTGAGTATGCATTGACTATAGTAAGGCTAGTTAGGGGTTAGGAGTTCGTCAATCCCATGTGGGTCAGGTACTTAGAGTTATATGAAACGTTGTTGATAATAATGTCAAAAAATCCGACAGATAACTGCCGGATTTTTAATGAGTTACCTTCGTTCCGTTTATTGAAGTTTAGGGTAATATTTTTATCAATAATTTATGCGGTGAGATAGTGTTTCATGAACTGAGTGATTTTTACTAAATCATCAACCGTAATGAACTCTTCTGTCGTATGAACTTTCGCCATTCCAGTCGAAAGGTTCACAGTCGTTAGGCCTTTCTCATTGAAGTTATTTGCATCACTACCACCACCAGTTGGTTTAGCTTGTGGATCTACGCCGATAGCTTTAAATGACTGCATGATAGAGGCAATGTGAGGGTGATCTTCAGCTATAACATAAGCGTTGTACGCACGTTTTGAGTCAAGTTCCATTTCCGCGCCATGCTTGTCAACGGCAGCTTGGAACGTCTCAACCATGTGATTAACTTGCACTGCAAGCTTTTCGTCGTTGAGGGAACGTGCTTCAGCTACAACGCGAAGCTCTGGCATAACGATATTGGTTGCATTACCACCTTCGACAATACCGATATTTGCTGTTGTTTCTTCATCAATACGAAGAAGGTTCATTTTTGTGATTGCTTCAGCAGCGACACCAATGGCACTAATGCCTTCTTCTGGCGCTAATCCTGCGTGGGCAGGGCGGCCTTTAATGGTAAACGCCATTGATTGCTGACCAGGTGCGCGATTGATAATCGTACCAATAGGGCCGCCTGAATCTAGAACGACAGCTTTGTCTGACTTAATGTAAGACATGTCGAAGTTTTTTGACCCTTGAAGGCCACCTTCTTCATGAACAGTAAATGCAATTTCAATGGTTTTATGATCGATGTTTTCAGCTTGAATACAACGAACCGCTTCCATAATAGCGGCGATGCCTGATTTGTCGTCGCCACCTAAAATAGTGTCGCCTTTTGAGCGGATTACACCATCTTCAATAATTGGTTCGATGCTATTACCTGGGGCAACCGTGTCCATATGACAGCTTAAAACAACACTGTCATCTAATTTGCCTTCTAGGCGAGCATAAATATTGAA
The DNA here is from genome assembly GCF_050337265.1 of Vibrio lamellibrachiae. NCBI lineage: Bacteria > Pseudomonadati > Pseudomonadota > Gammaproteobacteria > Vibrionales > Vibrionaceae > Vibrio > Vibrio lamellibrachiae. The sequence goes on along the minus strand of NZ_JAKJSU010000004.1, from coordinate 357,197 downwards.
ACCATTTGAGATCTCTTCTGCTACAGGCAGTTTATGTACAGTGAAGCCAAGCTCACCTAGTTGTTCTGCCAGTGCCATAGAAATTTCGAGTTCGAAGCGTGATTCGCTGTCGATTTTGATCAGTTGGCAAAAGTGTTCAACCAGTCTTTCTTGGTTAATTTGAGTCATTATTATATCTCGCAGGGAACAGGAGGTTGTTACCTTAGCCTTGAAGCACGTCAAAAAACACTGAGTTAAATCAATAAAACGTTCTACTGTTTAGTTAGTAAGCATCTTTTCGTTAATCGTGCCTTCCACTACGGTTGTAAATGGCCTAAATGTAAATATTATGTTGCGTTGTAATTTCTGGGTTACCAAATTTTCATCAACAGAGTGAGGAGGTTGACAGTGATAAATTCCCGTTAATAAAGTATAAGCTTTTGATATAACGTATTTATTAGTCGGCACGATTTGTATTTTTATCAATACATGATGCATGAAAGCTTCTGTGTAACAATTTGATTACATCTGTTTTGTTGTTGATAGGCCATAAAGTATTTATGTAAGAAAGTTCTAATTTGTACCCACTTCATCTTAAGTTATTAAAAGGACCACGGTTTTTTGTAATGAAGATAATGCGCTATCGAAGGAGTGAAGCATGATTGATCAAAATAACCCATTGGGTACAGATGGGTTCGAATTTGTTGAATACACAGCAGCAACTGAGAAAGGAATTAACGATCTAAAACAGTTATTCAACTCATTGGGTTTTGCGGAAGTCGCTAAGCATCGCTCTAAAGAGGCGTGGCTGTATCGACAAGGTGATATCAGTTTCATCGTTAATGCAGAGCCTCACAGTCAGGCTGAAGAGTTTGCAAAAGTTCATGGGCCGTCCGTATGTGGCATGGCTTTTCGTGTTCATGATGCAGGCCATGCCATGAAGCATGTGCTTAACAATGGAGGTGAAGAGTATAAAACTGAAATTGGCCCAATGGAGCTAAGCATCCCAGCGATTTATGGCATCGGTAATAGCTTACTTTATTTTGTCGATCGCTACGGAGGCCAGAGTATTTACGACGTGGATTTTCTATTTTATTCAGATGCAGCCCAACGACTAAAAGAGAAAGATGTCGGCTTATATGAAATAGACCATTTAACCCATAATGTTATGCAGGGGAAAATGGATGTCTGGGCTGGTTTTTATGAACGAATTGCTAACTTTAAAGAGATTCGATATTTCGATATTGAAGGAAAACTGACAGGGTTAACGAGCCGCGCTATGACTGCGCCATGTGGGAAAATCCGAATCCCAATTAACCAGTCGTCAGATGATAAATCACAGATTGAAGAGTACCTTCGTGAGTATAAAGGCGAGGGGATTCAGCATATAGCCCTAACCACCGACGATATTTACCAGACAGTGAAAACTCTACGTGAACAAGGTATGGATTTCATGCCAACCCCTGACACCTATTATGACAAGGTGAATCAGCGAGTTGTCGGTCATGGAGAAGACCTTAATCAATTACGGGACTTGAGAGTGTTGATTGACGGCGCACCAAAGAAAGATGGCATATTACTGCAAATTTTCACTCAAACAGTTATTGGCCCAGTCTTCTTTGAAATTATCCAACGTAAAGGAAATGAGGGGTTTGGAGAAGGTAACTTTAAAGCGCTGTTTGAATCTATTGAGGAAGATCAGATCAGACGTGGCGTGTTAGATGCAGAAAACGTGAAGTCATAGGCGGTTATTGATGAACAAATGGATATCGTTTCCACATAAGGAAGGCATCAGCTCAAAACAAGCTCATGCCGACTTTCCAGAGCAAGGAATCTATGAGCGTGAAGCGGGTCGAAGCGGTTTTTTCGGCCCTGCTGCACATTTTCATCACCAGCATGCTCCAACGGGTTGGCAAGAGTGGCAGGGAGATTTAAAACCACGAGCGTTTAACCTCAACAATATCGAAGAGTCAAAACAAGAAAGCCCATGGTCCGTTCCTGCTGTTCTTCACAATGCTCAGTGTAAAATACGCGTTTGGCAACTAGAAGAATCAATGACCGACTTAGTTCGAAATGCAGATGGTGATGAATTGCTGTTTGTGCACGCAGGTACTGCAAAGTTGTTTTGCGACTATGGGCACCTTGATATTAGTGAAGGTGACTACGTAATGATTCCACGTTCCACCATGTGGCGGATTGAAACGGATGAACCATTGTTTCTACTGATGATTGAAAACAGCGATGGGGCGTATTCATTGCCGGAAAAAGGCATTGTTGGTAATCATGCATTGTTTGATCCTGCTGTCCTTGAAGTGCCTTCGATAGATGATGAATTTAAGGCGCAATATTCTGAAGAGACAACAAAGGTTCAAGTGAAAAGGCACGACAGCTTAAGCGTTATCACTTATCCATTTAACCCGCTTGATGCAATTGGTTGGCATGGTGATCTTGCTGTCGTAAAACTCAATTGGCGTGATATTCGACCTTTGATGTCGCATCGTTACCATCTTCCACCTTCTGCACACACGACGTTTGTTGGCTGTGGATTTGTCGTGTGTACCTTTGTACCAAGACCCATCGAGAGCGATCCTGGTGCGTTAAAAGTCCCGTTTTATCATAATAATGATGACTACGACGAAGTGTTGTTCTATCACCAGGGTGACTTCTTTAGTCGAGATAATATTGAAGCGGGGATGATGACGTTTCATCCTGCGGGGTTCACTCATGGACCACACCCTAAAGCCTTTCAAGCAGGGCGAGAGTATAAAAAGAAATTCACCGATGAGGTAGCCGTCATGATTGATACTCGCCATGCACTACACTTTACTCAAGAGGCTGAAAACGTGGAAAATAAAGACTACGTATACAGTTGGCGTACGTCTGAGAAGTAACTCGATAACAGACCCTAGAATAAGGATGAGGAGATACAATGAAGTTAGCCACATTAAAAGATGGAACGAGAGATGGCACTCTTGTGGTTGTGAATAGAGAATTAACTCAATGTATCGCGGTACCCGATATTGCGCAGACATTACAGGCAGCCCTAGATAATTGGCAGAGTGTTGTTTCTTCGCTTCAAAGTGTTTATGAATCATTGAATCAAGGGGATTATGCAGGGGCGATTTCGTTTTATAGTCATGAATGTGAATCTCCATTGCCCCGTGCTTATCATTGGGCAGACGGCTCTGCGTATGTAAACCATGTTGAACTCGTTCGACGCGCAAGAGGCGCTGAGATCCCTGAGAGTTTTTGGAACGATCCTTTGATGTATCAAGGGGGCTCTGATGCGTTTATCGGCCCAACCGATGATATCCCTGTTGAAAGTGAAGACTGGGGAATCGATTTCGAAGCAGAAGTCGCGATTATCACGGGCGATGTGCCAATGGGAGCTAAAGCAGATGACGCCTCTGATTCGATTTGTCTGTTGATGCTTGTTAATGATGTCTCTTTACGAGGCTTGATTCCCGCAGAACTTGGTAAAGGCTTTGGCTTCTATCAATCGAAACCTTCTTCCGCTTTTTCTCCTGTGGCGGTGACCCCTGATGAATTAGAGGATGCATGGAGCGAAGGGAAATTGCATTTACCGTTGATATCAAACTACAACAATGAACCGTTCGGTTGCCCAAATGCAGGGGTAGACATGACGTTTAGTTTTCCTCAACTTATTGCTCATGCAGCGAAAACGCGCCCGTTGTCCGCAGGAACAATTATTGGGTCTGGTACCGTGTCAAATAAGCAAGGTACAGATCATGGTAGTGCGATATCTGAAGGAGGCGTCGGCTACTCATGTATTGCCGAGGTAAGAATGATAGAAACCATCCGAGATGGAAAACCAAGTACTTCATTTATGCGTTATCACGACACGATAAACATAGAGATGAGGGATGAGGGTGGTAACACTATTTTTGGCGCCATTAACCAGAAGATCGTGCCTTACGGGCCAATATTAGATCAATGGTTTGATGAATTAGGCAGCGAGAAAGGAGCGTAGAATGGCAGAAAGGACGCTATATGGGTATTGGCGCTCTTCCGCCGCTTATCGTGTCAGGATTGCGCTTAATTTAAAAAAACTCGATTATCAGCAGCTCTCCGTTAACTTGATTAAAAATGGCGGGGAGCAGCATCACGCTAACTTTAGCGCGCTTAACCCTAGCGAGCTTGTGCCTGTTTTGATTGATGGGAATTTAAAGTTAACTCAATCGTTGGCAATCATTGAGTACCTTGATGAGCAATATCCTCAGTTTCCTTTGATTCCAAGTGAAACCGAAGCAAAATATCGGGTGAAAGCCTTAGCTCAAGACATCGCTATTGATATTCACCCCGTTAACAATTTACGTATATTGCAATATTTAGCTGGAGAGTTAGCTGTGACGGACGATCAAAAATCCCAATGGTATCGTCATTGGATTTCGGTCGGCTTTCACTCATTAGAGAAGAAGCTTTCCCAAACCGCAGGCTTATATTGTGAGGGGAATCAGTTGTCGTTGATTGACGTTTGTCTTGCTCCTCAAGTTTATAACGCAAACCGTTTTAAACTTGATATGAGCCCATTTCCTATTATCAGTGAAATACATAAAAACTTATCCGCACATCCCGCATTTATTGATGCGTTACCTGAAAATCAACCGGATGCCGTTCAAGTCTGAATGAACTTGTTGTGTGCTGACCGTCCGACCAATAGCTTTATATTACTCACCAGGTGTCATATCGATCACAAACTGGCAACAAAATCAGTGGCTTATTTAATCGATGTCATATATTGATGTTGTTGAGGCTCAGATTTGAGCGAATAAATAGATTAATATTGATACTAAATCAAAGACAGTTCATAAAGCCAGTTGGGAGTTCCACTATGAAAAAGCTCATTTTAGCCGCTATGTTAACGTCAACCACATTCTCAGTGTTTGCAAGCCAATCTATCGAAGTCACACGTGATAATTATGCTCAAGCAGAATCGCAAAAGATGATGTTAATGCAAGAGAAGCGAGGGGAAGGCGTGAACCAGTGGTTTAAATATCCTGGAGTTCCAACGCTTGAGCAACACGCGCAAATAGTACGCTCAAATAACGATACCGTGTATTCCACCGCCGTTATTGACACTTCAGAAGGCGCAACGGTGACTCTACCGGAAACCGATGGACGTTATATTAGTTTGCTACAAGTTGACGGTAATCACTTCACCAAGCCAATGAATTATGGCAGCGGAAAATATAAAGTGGAAGGAACGACCGACCATGTTTTTGTGATTGTTCGAATAGGGACGATTGATGGAAGCCCTGAAGATATTGCAGAGATTAACCGTCTTCAAAAGCAGTTAAAGATCGAAGCAAATAGCTCTAAAGCTGTACCCAAAAAAGCATTTGATGCACATACCCATGAAGTGGTTCATAAAGAGCTTCAAAAGGAGTTTGCTCAAATGGGCGGTTCATACGCTGGAATGTTTGGAACAGAAAAAAGTGTTGATATGAAGCTTCATCCGTTAGGTGCAGCAACGGGTTGGGGCGGTGCAATGGAACAAGACGCCGTCTATCAGATGTCTAAGAATTTCAATAGTATGGAGTGTCATGCTGTCACGTTTGAAGATCCTAAGGATAAATACTTCTGGTCAATCACCGTATACAACAAAGACATCTACGTATTTAGTGATAACGCACATGTAAGCAGCACAAATGCTGAACAAAATGATGACGGTACTTACACGGTTCGTTTTGGCTGTGATGGTCAGGCAAACAATATTACGATTGATAACCCAACGGGCGAGTGGTCACCATTGATGCGTCATTATGGGCCAAGTAAAGCGGTGTTAGATAAAGAGTTTCAGCCTTTACTGGATATCAAGCCGGTAAAGTAATTTAAGAGCAATCAAAAAATCGTACCTCTTTTGAGTATAAATTCAAAAGTAGGTGCGATTTTTCTTTTAAAAGAAAGAATAAAATAGACAGATTAAAGTAGGTAGAAAACCAGTTCGAATATTCGTAAAGAAGATCGAAATTATTCTTCAACTGGTGTCGGAGGATAATAGAGTTTGCCAGTTATAATAAAGCCTGATCGGCTCTTGGCTAGTTCAAGTAGACAGGGTGGTTAACTGGTTCCGTGATCAACTAAATCACTTTTGCCCCAAGGTGCTCTATGAATTATCCAGTAACCTATCAGACTCAATTCATACCGAAATTAAAAATATGAAAGATGTACTGTCGGATAGTGAATAATTTCAATTCTGAGGGTATTCACTTGTTCAAAATAACGGGGAATGAATGAATTTTAGAGGGTTGCGTTTCAACCTATTTGTTGCTAGATTGTCAAAATGAAATACATTCCCATGACTACCTCATTCTTTTTCTGGTGGCGCTCTAATTAGAGCGGCGCGGAATTCTTACATTCTAAAGCTGCTGGAAGGTAGCCTAAGACTGTAACCTCTTTTGTATCTCCAGTAGCGATCTATTTTACTAGGAGATACATCTATGAACACAAAACAAGATACCAACAAATCAGAAATCATCTTAACCGGTGATAGAGCTACAGGCCCTTTGCATCTAGGTCATTATGTCGGCTCATTAAAGCAGCGCGTAGAATTACAGACAATTCATGACCAAACGATTCTTGTTGCTGATATGCAGGGCCTTACTGATAACGCTCACAACCCTAAGAAAGTATCATCTAATATTCTTAATGTTGTAGCAGACTATCTGGCTGTCGGTATCGACCCTTCTAAATCGACGATTTGTCTTCAATCGCAAATCCCCGCTCTTGCAGAGCTGACAATGTATTACAGTAATGTTGTAACGATCAGTCGGTTAGAACGAAACCCAACGGTAAAAAGTGAAATTCAGAGTAAAGGGTTTGAGCGGTCGCTTCCTGCTGGTTTTCTAACATATCCGATTTCTCAAGCGGCTGATATTTCGGCATTTAACGCAACATTAGTTCCTGTTGGGGATGATCAATTACCAATGCTTGAACAAACTAATGAGATAGTGAGAAAGATTAACTCTTTAGCAGGAAAAGCAGTATTGACTGAATGTAAGCCCTTATTAAGCAATTCACCTCGTTTGCCTAGTACGGATGGGAAAAATAAGATGTCGAAGTCGATGGGTAACGCCATCAACCTAGGGGCTACTGAAAAAGAGATTTCAGCTGCCGTTAAATCGATGTATACAGACCCAAATCATCTGAGAGTTGAAGACCCAGGTGCGATTGAAGGGAATGTTGTTTTTACCTATCTCGATGCTTTTCATCCAGATTCGGATTATATCAGTCAGCTAAAAGAACATTATCAGCGAGGTGGCCTCGGGGACGGTACGACGAAGAAAATTCTAGAAGAGTGCTTGCAGGACATGCTTCGACCAGTAAGAGAAAGAAGAGCAGATTTTTTGAACGACAAAGCTCAACTCATTGATATTTTGGTGAAAGGAAGCCAACTCTCTAGAGAGAAAACAGAAAAAGTACTTTTTGATGTTAAAGATGTTTTTGGGCTTAATATTTTCTAAACAGGTCACCTATGCAATCTGATTCGAAACGTTTGTTATTTGAACGATAAACTTAACTATGCTCATCATACATTGCATGATGTTCTATTTATTTCAGGCGTTAGTGGGATTGAACTTACTAACGCCTTTTCGTTTAGCTGATTTTTGTAAAGCACACTCAACGGGGAAAAGCATTAATTCTTCCTATCCAACTTCCTATACCTGAGGTAATCTTTAGCAAGGTTGCAATCACGTTCCTGTCCAAATAACTAGTTACAAAGACGCTTTTGCGCGTGTTATCGCCGAGCGATTCTATCGTATCTTCACCAGCAAACTCTATTGTTTGCTGATAATAGGCTGAATGTTGATATCTTCTGGAAGCTGCATCTTATTGGTATAGATTCTTTCAAATGCAGAGAGAGACGATACTTTAATAGCAGCAAAGCGATCCCATTTACTGGCATCTGCTACCAGCCAACTCTGACGACTATTACCAATAATAGATTGAGAAAGATCGGATTCGAGCTGTTCGTGCTCCATTGAAAAGTGACTGTCGGTGACAGAAGCGCAACCACAAATACCAATGTCTGCTTCGAAACCTGAGAAAAAATCTATAACGCTGCTACCGACTAAATCTTGGTGCTCTCGACGTAACAGTCCACCTGCCATGTAGACTTCAATTTGTTCATTGGCTTCTAAAATTTTGGATACTTGGAGGTTATTGGTGATTATCCGCAATGATGACTTAGTTAATAAGTACTGAGCAATACGTGTTACCGTTGTGCCAATCCCCATCATGACCGTCGAACCATCTGGGATGTCATTGGCAACGGCCATCGCAATTCTGTCTTTAATTTCAGATTCAACTTCTGAGCGAAAACGGTAACTGGTGTTGGTTAACGTAGTAGGAAGGCTAACGCCGCCATGTACTCGGCGTGCTAATCCTTGCTCGCATAGGTGATTAACATCGCGACGAATGGTTTGGGTCGTTACTGAAAATAGCTCGGACAAGTGATCAATCTGTACGTCTTCATTGCTTTTTAGCGTAGACAGAATCTGTTTTTGACGGTCATTCAATTCCATTGCTTACTCACTAAGTGCTTACTTGTTAGAATTTATCGGGCATGTCAGTGATGATGTTATCGACACCGAGTTGGTAGTAAGTCTCTGCTTTTTCTGGCTCATTGAGCGTCCAGATCTTAAGAACTACGCCTGACTCTTTAATTTGTTTTGCGGTTGATTTATCGAGAATCTGATGGTCAACGTGTACGCTATAAAGTTCCAAAGACTTCAATGAATCAATGCTAGCACTGTTCCACACTTCGCAAATAAACCCTCTTCTCACTTTAGGTGCTAGCGTTTGGCATAAAACCAACGCGTCCTTACTAAAGCTTGAAAATAGCAATTTATCGATAGGGTAATCTCGGCGGTTGACGACGTCGATAACCTGTTCGACCAACGCGTGAATGGTTTTATCGTCGTAAGTTTTTAGTTCGAGGTTGAGAGTTAGGTTGAGTTCAACACATTTGTCCAAAGCTTCTTCCAGAGTCGGAATGGTTACTCCAGAGAACTCTTCTCCGAACCAACTGCCTGCATCCAGTGATTTAAGAGTGGCAAGGTCTAACTCAGATATCTTGCCTTTACCGTTGGTGCAGCGATTCACCGTCTTATCATGAAAAACAACCGGAACGTTATCCGCACTAAGCTGAGTATCAATTTCAACCCAGTGAGCGCCTGCTTTAGCGGCTTGCTCAATACTTACTAACGTGTTTTCTGGTGCAAGTGACGCTGCACCGCGATGTCCTGTGATCATAATATGCTCTTAATGTTCATTTGAAAATAAAAGTGACAATATATTGGGTTTATTACAGATTTATGATTATTTGATTCATGTATTTGAATTGAGACGATAGATCAATCAATGCTTTTTGCTAATGATATTAATTCAATAGTGGGAGCCAATTCTCACTCTCAATCTTACAAGTCGCCTAATGTTCATATTTGTAGTGAAAATGTTCATATGAATGTAATAATTACTTCGCATACTCTACGAAACTTAATAACCCCCATTATTATTTGAGCTAAAAATAGCCATTACAAGGTGACGAGAAATGAAAAAGCTACTTATAGGTACGGTCATTGCTGTATCGGCGCTACTGGTCGGTTGCGGTGAATCAGAGCAAACGGACACGGCGGCAAAGGTTGAACCCATTAATATCAATATGAGTTTAGTGTTCTCACAAAATGAACTACTTACTCAAGAACTTATCAAGGTTTCAGATAAAATTCGTGAACGCACTGATGGCTCGGTCAACATTAAAGTTTTCCCTGGCGGTCAACTTCCTGTTTATAAAGATAACCTAGAGCAAGTTGTGAACGGAGCAAACTGGATTGCTGTTGAAGATTTAACGTACCTAGGCGACTACGTGCCAGACTTTGCTGCACTTGCTGGCCCAATGCTATACAACACTTACGACGAATATCTGGCAATGATGCGCACTGACTTTGTGGCTGGTCTTAAAAAACAAGCCGAAGAAAAAGGCGTTAAGGTTTTAAATGCTGACTATATGTTTGGCTATCGTCATATGATCACCAATAAAGAAATTGTTAACTCTGAAGACATGAAAGGGATGCGTGTTCGAGTACCTCAAAGTCAGCTGTTCATTAGTACTCTAACAGCGATGGGTGCAGCACCCGCTTCTCTACCATTCCCTGAAACCTATGCAGGCGTTCAGCAAGGTGTTGTTGACGGGCTAGAAGGTTCTATTCTGACTATGTACTCTACCAAGCTATATGAAGTGGCTAAGAACATGTCATTAACTAAGCACTTCCTTGGCACGGTAGGTATCTACATCTCGCCACAATTGTGGGACAAATTTACACCAGAGCAACAAGCTATCATCAATGAAGAGCTTGACGCAGGCGCTACGTCTAACACCGCTGAACTTGTTAAGTTGGACGTAGAATATACAGAGAAGCTTGAAGAGCTTGGGGTAACGTTCAACGAAGTGAACTCTGAAGAGTTCAACGAATTGACGGCGAATGTATATAACCAGTTCCCTGCGTGGAGCGAAGGTGTACACGCAACTATTATGGATGAGCTTGAAAAAATTCGCGCTGCCCAATAGCCGATCATAACAGTCTCATTTACTAAAAAGGATGCGATCTGGATGAAACCGGATCGCATTGTTCCTATTTTATCCCCCTGTTCCAAGACTTTTGATGGAGAAGGTTGTTGTTTTTTTTAAGAAATATTGAAGAAATACTCGCCTCAATTGCTATTTCAATCACCATTTTAGTGGTGATAGTGAACGTGATACTGCGCTATGGGTTTGGTTTTGTTGTCCCTTGGAGTGAAGAGTTATCGGTCATCTGTTTTATATGGTCGGTGTATCTAGGCATCAGTTCTTGCTACAAACATAAACTCCACATGGGCGTTGATGTGATTGTCGCCATGTTGCCAAGCAAAGTTAAGATACCTTTTAAGTTGTGCGTCTCTTTCTTTTTACTCGCACTGAATATTTTAATGGTCGTTCTGAGTTACCAGTACCTCATGCTTTCTAACAAAGTGACACCGGTGATGGGTATGTCTTACTTTTCCATTAATGGTGTATTAGTACTTTGTTTTTCTCTAATGGCTATCCACACAGTGAGATTCATTGTGGAAGATATCGCTTTACTCAAACGTTTACATAAATAGGTTCTGTCGATGGAAATCTATCTGCCGATAATCATTCTTTTTGTTTTGTTTCTTCTAAATATTCCTATTGCGTTTTCGTTGATTGCGTCATCAATGGTGTATTTCCTGTTCATCAACGAATCCATCCCTGTTAGCTTGGTTATGCAGCGTTTTATCAGCTCTGCTGAGTCTTTCCCGCTATTAGCTATTCCGTTTTTTATTATGGTTGGCTCGGTGATGAACTACGCGGGTATAAGCCGAAGCTTGCTTGCGTTCGCAGACTCTATGATTGGCCATAAAACAGGGGGCTTGGCGCAGGTTAATGTAGCGTTGAGTACCTTGATGGGCGGTATTTCTGGTTCAGCCAATGCTGATGCGGCGATGCAGTCCAAGATCCTTGCGCCTGAGATGACAAAGCGCGGTTACGATTTACCGTTTACCGCAGCTGTTACGGCCGCTTCTTCAAGTATTAGTCCGGTGATACCGCCGGGTATTAACCTGATTATTTTTGCCTTATTGGCAAACGTATCTGTGCATCAAATGTTCATTGCAGGTTATGTCCCTGCGTTTTTGATGGCGCTGTCGCTAATGGTGACGATTGCGTTTATATCTCGTAAACGTAAATACAAGCCTTCACGCTCTGAAGCTGCGCCAGCAAAGGAGCGTATTCACTACTTCCTAAAAGCAATACCAGCGTTGTTGATCCCGTTTGGCATCATTTTGGGTATGCGATTTGGGTTGTTCACACCAACAGAAGCAGGCGCCATTGCCGTTCTACTTTGTATCATTATTGGTGTTTTCGTTTATCGAGAACTGGGTATTCGACATATTCCCAAGATAATGCGAGAAACGGTTCAGGGAACCAGTAGCGTCATGTTCATCATTATTGGTGCGATGGTGTTCGGTTATTACATGACCCTAGAACAAATTCCTCATAACGTTGCGGCTGCTCTGATTGAATTGACAGACAACAAGCTAGTGCTGCTGTTACTCATCAACGTTTTATTGCTCGTTGTTGGCATGTTTATAGAAGGGGGCGCAGCCATGATCATTCTGACACCGTTGCTGCTTCCTGCCGTATTGAACTTGGGTGTTAACCCTGTTCATTTCGGCATTATTGTCATCGTGAATATAATGATAGGGGGCGTAACCCCACCATTTGGTTCGATGATGTTCACCGTATGCTCGATACTAAAAGTGCGTATGGTTGATTTCGTAAAAGAGGTTGTGCCTTTATTGCTGGCACTGCTGGCGGTGTTGATGTTGCTGACTTTCTCTGAAAGTTTAGTGATGTTTTTGCCGAATTTACTTTAACACTATGTATAAATTTGAGGTGTAGTAATGAATTCGGTACCGAATGAATTAAGCCAAGATTGGAAAGAGATAGACTGGGTAATGACCGATGTGGACGATACCCTGACATGGGAAGGCCGCTTGCATCCTGAAACACTGATTGCACTGCAAAAGCTAAGAGATGCAGGTAAAAAGGTGGTTGCTGTTACTGGTGCTTGTGCGGGGTGGTGCGACCATATTGCTCAACTTTGGCCGGTAGATGCGGTATTGGGTGAAAATGGTGCGTTTATCATGGAGAAGAAAGAAGGCTATTTAACGCTGCGTTCAGACGTTCCTTTAGACCATATTCGAACAAAGCAAGACAAACTGAAGTCGCAAGTATTGGAAATCTTGAGTGAATATCCAGAGCTTGAGCTCACTTTGGATCAATCTTACCGATTGTGCGAAGTAGCGATTGATATTGGCCAGAACCGTCCTAAAGTTGACGACCAAGTTATTGAAGAGGTCGTGGCTAAAATTCACGCGTTGGGTGCACATGCAACGGCGAGCTCTATTCATATTAATGCTTGGTATGGTGAGCATTCTAAGCGAGCGACGACGATGGCTTTTTTAAAAGAGAAAGGATTGTCAGATCATGAGATCTTACATCGTGCGTGTTATGTCGGCGATTCGATGAATGATCAGTTTATGTTTGAAGCGATGCCGTACAGCGTAGGCGTTGCCAATATCAAACACTATTGGGATCGCTTAGATCATCATCCATCTGTTGTGATGCAACAACCTGGCGGGTTAGGTTTTTCAGAGTTCGCAGAAAAATTACTGGCGTTAAAGTAGTAAGCCCTAAGTGTAGAGAAGCAACAATATTGGTAAGCTCAATCTGAGGCGATGAAAGCTATTTTTATCGCCTTTTTGAACATTTGAGTTGTACATATTTCTATGTGCAATGGTTTGGTGCTCTAGTGATTGGTCAAGTCTATTTAATAACGTAGGCAATATAAAATACTTCTAATCTAGACAAAAAGTTAGTCGAATCTACTAAGTAACTTTGGCATCATAGCGAGGTCTAAAATCTCTTATTAATAGACGTAAATATTGCTCCATATTTTGGGCCCATGCCTTTGACCCATACCTTTAACCTTAGCTACCCATTATGGTTAGCGCTCACTTTTCGAGAGTGCATATTGAACACAGAATATAAATCCTCACTGATCCTCGTAATGACCACGATTCTAGCCGCGTTCGGTTGGATTTTTTCCAAAGAGGCTATTCAAGGGTTACCTCCGTTTGGGTTTATTGGGCTGAGATTTATCCTCGCCTCACTGTGTCTGCTTCCGCTTTGCTATAAATCAATGGTTAAAGCTCGATTGAAAGATATCACTTCGGCGGCAATGGTAGGGTGCCTGCTTGCGGGTGCGATTATGAATTGGATCTACGCTATTTCTATTAGCGATACGCTCGGCGAAGGTGCGTTTATTGTTAGCTTGTCGATGCTTATAGTTCCGCTTGTTGGTTGGCTATTGTTCAAAGAACGTCCACAGCGCGCGTTCTGGTTGTCGCTACCTGTTGCAATGATCGGATTAGCCTTTCTCTCTTTATCGGGGAGTTGGCAGCAATCGAGTAGCCAGTTCTTTTTTATCGGCTGTGCCACCATGCTTGCGCTACATTTTAATGTGAACCGAAAATACGCACAAAAGCTGCCAGTGCTTTTGCTTACCACGATTCAACTGTTCACCGTTGGGTGTTTAGTTTCGCTGTTTTCACTTATTACTGAAGATTTCCCTGCCGTGATTGAACCTTCAATCTGGGTTTGGTTTGCGCTAAGTGTTGTTTTAGCAACCAGCCTTCGCTATGTAATGCAGACGCTAGGACAAAAGGGAGCAGCTGCGGGAACTGCCGCACTTATCATGATTTTGGAGCCTGTTTGGACTGTGATTTTAAGTATCCTTTGGTATGGCGAACAGCTCTCTACGGGAAAGCTGATTGGTTGTGGTTTTATCTTGTTAGCTTTGGTTTTATATCGAACTCAAGGCCGACTGTTTAAAGGCTTCACCCTTCGCCATCGCTAGAACTATGGTACTTTCATTAAATAAAGAGTTACTTGTAACTAGATGATCTGACTGCTGTTGATTGAAATATTTCAATTAAAATCTTAAATGCAGTAGATAATTCTTTATTTGATTCGAACACTGAAATAAAGTTAGCGTTGATGATAAGGCTGTTAGTAGACTAAATTTAGTTGTAACACTCTTTATCAAGGAACGAACATGAAAATCGGTGTGATTGGCGCAGGCTCTGTTGGCGTTGGCATTTGTAATTATTTACTAACGCTAGGAAGTGTTAGTGAATTAGTCGTATTGGATCAAAACCTAGAGCGAGCTGAAGGGGAGGTTCTAGATTTTCGTCACACAGCTGCGTTAACTTTTTCAAAAAACACTCATATTATGGCGAGCGATGATTACTTATCATTGATCGGCGCTGATATTGTAGTTATCACAGCTGGTGCGCAAATCAAGCAAGGCCAAACCCGAATGGATTTAGCAGAAATTAATGCCAAAATTGGTGTTGATATTGCGCTTAAAGTGGGCCGAGTAGCACCTAATGCCACGTTAATCGTTGTTAGTAATCCATGTGACATCGTCACTCATTTCATTGTTAAAAATACCTATTTCTCTGCGAATAAAGTCATTAGTAGCGGCTGCGTTATTGATACAGCAAGGCTCATGTCTATTGTTGCGAGTCGAGTAAATCTTGACCCCAAAAATGTGTTTGGCTATGTACTTGGTGAACACGGAAGCAACTGCTTTACTCCGAAAAGCTTGATTAGTATTGCAGGGCAACCAGCAGACTATTATTGCGATACCAATCATCTTTCACGTATTGATGCGGATGAATTACTGGAGTCAGTAAAACATGCAGGTTATGAGATCTTTAAACGGAAACAAAATACCACTCATGGTATTGCCGCGAGTGTATTTAGAATAATCCAAGCGATTAAGATTGATGAACGATCAGTGTTACCAATAGCGACGATGATTGATGGTGAATACGGGCTTAATGATGTAGTGATGAGCCTACCGACCATTGTCGGTAAAAATGGTCGAGAATCGGTGTTGATTCACCCTTTTACTGAAGAAGAACTTACGGTGTTAGGGAGTATATCCGACCATATCAAGAATGATGTAGCCGAGGTAGCCAAGGCTACGGGATTAAGGGCTTAGAGATTATATTAAGGGGCACTTTCGCCCCTTTCGAATTTCGCCCTTTATGAATAGGTTTAGGCGCTATTTCCGGTAAAACTCAAGCTCCCAGTCTCTCTGATATAGGGTAGCTTGGCGGTAATTAATGTTGCCAGATGGGGAGGTAACAAACTTCAATAATATGCCATTCTCACGACTTTCAAACTCAGTGTTGCTTAGCGGTTGAAAGGCGATTGCGTCTTGTCCTGTCCACCTTCCCATGAGTTGATCATTTTCTAAAAACAATTCTGCTTCAAGTGGCATCGAGAAAGTTTTGTAGTGACCTAAATACTTGTTGAGTTCTTCTGCTGCGATTGACGTGAATGGACGGTTGTAGTTTGGAAGGGTTACGTCTTGATTGAAATACAGCCCGATTACAGTATTCATAATGTTTTTTTGGCTTTCATTGAGACCATTAGCTGTAATGGCAAAAGCAACGTCTTCCTTATCAAAATAGATTAACTGAGATTGAAACCCCTCTATTAACCCGTTGTGACCCCACCCCATTTTGCCGTAATAGGGCATGTACCATAGCCCTTTACCTACACCGGTGTTCATCGCTTTCATCTTATTTACGGTCTTAAGCGAGACTAACTTACCTTTAAATAGGGCATCAATAAAAATACCAAGATCGCTAGGGGTAGAGATAATCCCACCGGCACCGGCACTGACTGAAGGGTCCCAAACTGATTGTTCAAACCAATCACTAGCCCAATAAGTGTATGATTGAGTATCAAAGTTACAACTGCTGTAGTCACGACACAAAGACGTATTGCGTAACTTTAACTTATCAGTAATGTGTGTTTTTAGATTATCTTCATAGCTGTCACCTGTCACATCTTCAATGATTAAGCCAAGGAGGTAATAGCCGGTATTTGAGTATTGCCTACTGGTTCCTGGCTCGAATTTTTGACGGTAAGAGTAAAACCGGTCTAGCATTTGTTGGTTGGTTTGGCGTTGAGAGAAGTAACTAGCAAACTCTGGCGAGTCCGTATAATTGAATAGCCCACTTTGATGCGCGAGTAGGTGAGCGATAGTGATTGATTTTGATTTTTCAAAGTTTGGATAAAACTCGCTGAGTTCTGTCTTTAGTGATAACTCACCTTGTTCAATTAACTGAAAAATCATTGTTGCTGTAAATGTCTTGGTGATGGAGGCAATCGTATAACGTGTCTGCTTGTCGGCTAGGTTATGTTTAGCGTTATTTTGTCCAATAAAGGCATGCCCAATTTGATTCTGATAGAGCACTTCACCGTTCTCAACGATAGCTAAACTAAACATCGCTTTATTGTTAGCATCGATAAGCTCAATATATTCATCAATGCTCTCTAAGTTTGATTCACTCGCTACAGAGTAAAATGAGCAAGTAACGAATAATAGGGAAGCAATGGTTGACCAAATTGACCATTTAAGTGGTACCATCAAGTAGGTTGGT
Source organism: Vibrio lamellibrachiae (assembly GCF_050337265.1). Classification (NCBI taxonomy): domain Bacteria; kingdom Pseudomonadati; phylum Pseudomonadota; class Gammaproteobacteria; order Vibrionales; family Vibrionaceae; genus Vibrio; species Vibrio lamellibrachiae. The sequence continues at coordinate 340,112 of NZ_JAKJSU010000004.1, read as the reverse complement.
AACGCTCTAGTTTTCATGGGTTTACCTTGTATATTTAAGGGTGGTATTCATAATATCCCAACTGATTGCTAATAATTGAAATAATCATAACGTTTGTGAATCATTTGGTTGCATATGAGCGGTTCGTCGAAATTATCCTGCTGTTGATGACGTGTCACAGAGTTTTTTCTTCATTTTGTGGAGTGATAGAAAGAGTGCTAACTTATAACTGGTCTGACAAGGTTGTGTCATTCTTGTAGGGAAATAATTGCGATAGAAAAACAACAAGGATTCGTTGTGAAAGTACATACCATTCAAGGCTACATACAGACCATCTATTTGGTGGAGTATCCTGACAAGCTGATGCTTCTAGATGGAGCGAGCAGGGCAGATATTCCACGTATAAAGGCGTTTATAGAGAACTGCCTATGCCGAACGTTTAATGATTTAACAACTGTCGTGGTCACGCACATGCATCCTGATCATGCCGGTGGAGCGCACCTGTTGAGGAAGCAAACGGGTTGCAAGTTAGTCTCTGCCAATAAAGAACAAGATTGGTATGCTGGCTTTGAAGGTATTGTTATGCACTTAACAGATTTGGCTCTGGCAAAGTGGATGGCAAAACGCATGGGAGCAAAAAGAGCGGCACTTTGGTATCCAAGAAGGCTTAAACCAGATTATAAGCTCTCACATGGAGAAGCTATTCCTCAATTCGAAGATTGGCAAGTATTAGAGACTCCCGGTCATACGGATCGCGATTTATCTGTGTATCATTTAAAGCAAAAGGTCGTCTATGTTGGCGATCTAATGGTAAGGGTTAAAAAGAAACTCATTGCCCCTTTTCCTATTTTCCATCCCAATAAATATCGTCAGTCAGTCAAATTGATTTATGATCTTGAGTGCGACTCAATCTTAGCGGCGCACGGTGGTGAGGTTATGTTCAATTCCGAGGCGTATGGTCATTTAATCGATACAGCGCCGAGACGCCCAATCACTCATTGGCGTGTCACTAAGATTAAGTTGAAGGGCTTGTTTCGATCCGTTTGTTCTTTGAAGCAAAACTAGCAAGGAAAGCCTTTCGAATTAAAACGATCACTCGCAATATCCCAGAGCGTTATGTGTAAGAGTGACTCAATGCAGCGTTTCTGGAGAGTACAATGAAACAAGGAAGTATTCATTTTGAGGGAAATCAACTCTATTCTGTTAGGGGAGTCGATCCTATTGACCTCAAGCATATCGAGTATATGTATGTGAAATATTATGACAAACAAGCCAAAATTAAGCGCTCAGGGCTTATTAGTGGAATTGCATCTGCCGTGCTATTTATGCTTCATCCTATAGTAGGCTTCGTCATCTTTCCTGTGATTTTTACGCCGCTTTACCTAAAATCCCCCAGCTACGAACTACGTGTCTTTATCTCAAATAACTCAGGCTTTGGCTCAAAAGAGATCAGTTTTCATCGTTCGAATTTCCGAGATGAATATGATGAGATCATTGAGAAGGTGAAAACGAGAAAACAAAATTAGTTGAATTTGTGCTACTTTACAAAGTGTTATAGAGCATTCAAACTACTGGCGATTATTATGAAGTATTCTTGGTTCTGTCTACCCCTCTTTATTTTAGGGTGCAACGATGGTGCATACTCTCCAACGGAAATTGATATTGCACCACATGTATCGAGTGCCACTGAGGAAAGTGAACCTGATTATGATGTCGCATACGTTGATCTAAATGGTGATCAGCTAGATGACGCAGTCGTCTTAATGAAAGGAATAAACTGGTGCGGCTCTGGCGGATGTACGATGTTTATCTTTAAAAATCGAGGGGATGATTTCCAGTTAATCTCGAAAAGTACTGTAACTAGAAAACCAATCAGTGTCGCCAATACGGAAACTCTTGGGTGGAAAGACTTAACCGTTTGGTCTCGTGGAAAAGGGTTGGTTCTTATGAGCTTTGATGGACAGAAATACCCAAGAAATCCATCTCTGGCGCCACTTGTTGACGATCAAGAAAGCTTCCAACAGCAGTTGCTCCTTGAATAAGCGATACACGACGCAATATTTAATTCCGCTAGAAGAAACGCCCAAGAGAATTGATCTTGGGCATTTAGGTTTACCGCCAATTCTCATCGTGAACAGGGTAAACCTTCAAAGGGAAATAGCTAACAGCTTGGTAAAATTGTAGGGATGATATCTGCCAATGCATCGGCAAATTTTGCATGCTCTTCTCTTTGCCAGTGGACACCCTCTGTCTTACTGGTTTGAATATAGTCGGCTGCGTTAAGAAAATGACAGCCTAACTCTTGTGCACGTAGTTCATAGAAATAAGCTAGCTCCCTAGATTTCTCTTCAGCTCCAACAAAACTATCTATGAATGGGCCTACTTCTAATACCGGTGGTGGAGACACTAATAGCACTTCAGGTGGCTTTTCCATGAATGCGTGTTGAAACTGTTGAGCTATTTGTACTAAACGCGCAGCACCTTTTGATATATCGCTGGCAGTTGCATTAAACCGAGTTTGTAAATCATTTGTTCCAAGTACGATGATAACAAGATCAGGGTGGTGACTCTCTAAGCACGGGTGAAGATAATCAAGTCCACGTTTTCCTTGCTCGAATGGGTCTTCAAATACAGTGGTGCGGCTGTTCTGTCCTTCTTCTATGATTCGATAGTTTGACGAGATTTGAGTTTGCAGTCGCATGGTCCAGCGTTCATCGGTACTGAATCGACGAGGTTGGTCTGGATCGTAACCCCAAGTATTGGAGTCACCAAAACATAGAACAGTTTTCATAAGCTTCTTAGTGAGTCGTTGTTTTATTTCGATATTTCATTATGACGCACGGAATAGGGTTTTGTAATAATTAGCGACGTATTGGGTGACGATTATCAAATTTGGTAGGTAAGCTCGTATATATGAACGTATTTCGTCGGTGATATAGAGTAAGAAAAGCCACCATAGGTAGCTTTTCAGACTCTATCAAGTAAAAATTAGACAGTCGACGGAGCGATTAAATGACACTGTGTAAGGCTGTGAAAAATCGATCTATTTCGTCCTTAGTGTTGTAGTGCATTAATCCAACTCGAAGTATTCCACCTTTATGGGTCACACCAAGTGCGTCTGTTAGTCGGTCAGCATATAAGTGACCACTCCAAGTGTAGATCTCTTGCTCGCCTAAATGAGCAGCAACTTCAGCAGGATCGGTGTTACCGAAACGAAGAGCAAACGTCGCGGTTCGATTATTAGCCGTTGGCTCGCCAAACAGCTGGACCGATGGGAACTCTTTCAAACGTAATAAGAAGTAAGTAGCCAGTGACTCTTCATATTGATGGATATTGCTATACGCTGATTCTAACTTAGTTCTTAAATCACGCCCTTCACCTAATGATGCAAGATAATCAATCGCCATAGAAAACGCGGATAATGCTTCGAAATTTAGTGTCCCTGTTTCCCAACAGTTAGGCGCGAAGGTTGGTGCTGGCTCAACTTTGTAAGGTTTGTATTTTTCCAGCATCTCTTTACGCCCAAACAACACACCCAAGTGAGGGCCAAAGAACTTGTATGCAGACCCTGCAACAAAGTCGGCGCCCAATTTCTGTACGTTGAGAATCTGGTGCGGCAATAGGTGAACGGCATCGATGAATACGACACTACCGTTTGCCTTAGCTAGTTTAGTCACCTTGTTAATATCTACGATAGTTCCAGACAGGTTACTTGCGGCAGTAATGGCAACGAGACGTGTTCTATCATTGAGCAGAGACTGAAATTTTTCTAGGTCTAAATTACAGCTTGAATCGATTACCGGAACGTAGTGAACTTTTACACCTTTATCTTGTGCGGCCATTGCCCAAGAAGATCGATTTGCTCCGTGGTCTGCGTCACTGAGAATGATCTCATCACCAGCTTGCCACTCTTGGCTGATAGCGCGGCTAAAGTGAAATGCCATGGTTGTCATATTTGCGCCAAAGACCATTTCATCTTTAGATGAGGCGCCAAATAGAGCGGCTGCTTTCTCTCTACAAAGATCTACCAAGCTAACGGTATTCTTACTCACTGAGAACCGCCCACCGAGGTTGGAATTACCGTTATGTAGATAAGAACCAAAGCCTTCAATGACTGACTGTGGTAATTGTGTTCCGCCAGGGCCGTCGAAATAAACAGGTGATAGGCCATTGTTAAGTGATTCTAACGCTGGAAACTGTGCACGTAAGCTTGAAACATTCGTTTGATTAAGCGGTAAATACGAAGACATCACGTACTCCTTTTTCGCCAGCTTCACTAGAAAGAGTTTCGGAAATATGATGGAAAAAACGAGAATCATTGAGGATAACGAATTGGTTCTCTTCCAATACACAGTTTAAATGCGGGTGCTGTTCTACAGGCGAAGAAAAAATCTGGGTAAATCCGCCCGTGATATTTTTTCGTTGCACACAGAAGATTCCTACATAACGATAGCCGTCTTGATGTATGCCTTCTGGAGCCGGCGCACTTGTAGCGTCAGAGTTACAAGTGACACGAATTTGGTGAACATCGACCACTGAATTGTCTTTATCTGTTCCGGTTCGTTGCATAAAGGATCTAAGTAAGTGTTGGAAGTCTGGCGTTTTAACCATCTGATTGTTCATTTCGGCGAAATCTCGCTCTACATCTCCAACGACGCGGTTAAATTCTGACGATTGAGTAAAGGTGCTGTGAGGCAGTCTTGTTAGCTCTGTGTCTTCGGCTTGGAACCGAGCATAAGTTCGATAACGGTGATCACTGTCGACATATTTATCCGCAGGTAAATCTTCGAAGTATGAAGAAAGCTGAGGTGCAATATTGCTCGGTGTTTGAAAAGCTTCAATCAGAAATTTATTTTCCATTTCCATGACCTGTCCTTGTATGGCTTTTGTGTTTTTACTTAACAATAAATTAACAACAAGCGTATTATCTCGTTATTTTAAAACTTATCAATACATAAGGCCAAGAACGCGCGTATATTCCAGAATTTAAATCCACCAAGCCTGGTTTTTGGTTGTATTGGCTGAATTTCTAGCAGAAACCAGATGAAAGCACTGACTTAATAAGATTTATCCCTATTATTGTGGCGTCCAGTGCGATTGGATATGGTTTAGTGAGTAGGTTACTTTATAAATTGAGATCATTGATCTGATGTGAACATATTTAGAATACAAGTGTTAGCTTTGCCGTATGACCCATTTATATGGACATCTTCGGAGCGTTAAGCAACTTGTCTCGGTACTCGGGATATTGAACAACAGCACCATAAATGTTGTACGCGATAACTAGCCAGTTAATAGCAAAGGTAATTGCCATTAAGGGGGTTGCCGCTGGTAGCAGTAAAGCAACCCACAGCGTTATAAGCAGTATTAGATAAGAGTATAACTGTCGCTTCATGCGAACCCTGCTGATCAGCTGATAGTGATCGGGAAGTGGGATCATGGCCATTGGATTTTGCATCATGAGGCGTTGTAAGTGTAGTGAAATTAGAAAGGGGACTATTTTAAGTAGCATGCCTTGAATGATGGCTAATACAAAGCCAAAACTGAACAGGAAGCCTAGTAATACCTCTAGCTTGGTTTGCCACATAATGGCCCATTCAGGTTTTGCAATTGGTAGAATTAACCACAGTAATAATAAGCAGGCGAGCACTAAGTTAACTAAGCCAAGCTGCCAATAATTGATCACAACGTCGGGTAATTTACGCTTGCGCTTGGTTAAACGCTCTAGGGTGATCACGCAGTAAAGTAGCGTTGCTGCAATGCATAGTAGCCACCCGAACGAAAGCCATTCCACCGAAAAAGAGCCGCCAAACACTTCAACACTTGCTACACCAAACCCTGAAACGAGTAGAGTGATGAGAGAGTAACGCCACTTTTTGCTAAAGCTTGGTGTTACGTGAAACATTGGAATGACTTGAAAGCTCACTGCCATTATTAGCAGCATGACCCAACCAAAACTACCAATGCCCGCATGTAAATTAGTTAGAGCTTTGCCAGCGCCCGGCATATAGCCCCACAGGTAACCACTGAGTAAAACCAGCCCAATAAGCAGCAAGGCGGCCAGTGCTGAGACAGAAAATAAGATAGGTAAACGCGTTTGTTCCCCATTTGCTTTCATTAATAGCAGCCAGATAAGCGAGAAGCAGAAGTAGCCAAGACTTAGGCCAAGTAAAACAAATGGTAATAGAAAGCTCAGCCAGCCCAGAAATGCTGCGGCTAATGTTAAAACACCGGTCACTAGAGCGGCATGAAACATGTGTAAGCGCATGCCCGTTATTGGTATAGCAGCACCACAAAGTACAGGCATGACTTGAAATAGAGAGCCAATCATCACCATTGCCATCACTCCTAACGCGATTAAGTGCGTAATTGCGAGGGTTACAGGCATCCAACGACTGATCCATAGAGTTTCCCCATGCAGTGCGATTAATATGGCTGCTAACAGTGCAAAAACAGGTGCGGTAAGGTAGAAGCGGATAGGGGATGAAATAGCCGGAATGGTATCAAAGTTCAGGCCTGACATTCTCATAGTGGGTGTTTCTTGTAGAGAGATTTATTTACTAACAGTTGCTCAGCCAAACTCTTAGCGTCGTTATCTTTAACTCGCCAAAAATAGAGCTGAAAATGTGATGGAGTAACTTCATCGCAAAGATACTCGAAGCGTGCTGCTATCATTTCAAATAGTGGTACGGGTTTACGCCTATGCTTTACCGCAAGTACTTCACCAGCATTTAGCTTTTGCAGAGCTGCGGTGATCTGGTGCATTGGCTGCGGTGGTTCAAGCTCACTCACATCTAATTGCGTTACTTGGCGTAAATCCATCCCGTCCCCACTACTTCTTATTACTTGTTAATTCTATTACTTAATAACGATATTACTTAATAATTCAATTGATCGGTTGCGCTATTGAGCACTCATTTGCTCAACGATCTCTGAACTATTGCTAAGGTGCTTATCTGTCATTGGGTAAAGAATTTGTTCTTCTTTCATATTGTGCTGTTGAATGAAGATCATAATGCTTTCACTGCTGCCCATTGCGCGCTCGATGTCTTGTTGTTCAATCGCTAACGCCATCTGTTCAAACATAGACTTAATCTGTGCATGCTCTTGACGCATCACCATCGTTGGCCCTGCTGTCATGCCAGTTTGCTTTTCAAAGGCAGGAAAAAGGATCTGCTCTTCTAGATTAAAGTGGTGTAGGGTCTCTTTTTCAAACTCTCCCCATAGCGCTGCAAAGCCGCTCCAGTCTTTATTGGCTAATACGGCTTCCGCTTCAACGAGAAGGTTGTCACAGGTTTTGTGATGTTCGGTCATAAATTCTTGAATTGACGCCATTATCGGTTCCTTATTGATTTTGTTTTTCTCAATTTTAGAGATGATATCTGGCGTAATTAGTGAAAGCTATGCTAACGAAGTGGTAGTTCTACGTTGGTTTGATTTGAATCATTATTTACAGTTTAAATAATTGCTTGGTGGCATCGGCCAATAAGTTTAAGCATGGGGTGAATACTCAAAGGCAATCAGCTTTTGAATTGCTCTGTTGATCTCAATAATTTCATCCACCTTAGTAACATTTTCCACCGCGTCGAGTAATAGTTCTTTACTGCAAGGGGGGATCCTATCAATGTTAATTATTTTGCCGCGAGTAGTATTTTTCAGAAGACTGAAAGTCGATTCGTTCATTTGGAAAGCCTAGTTGATGTTATTTAATTATTTATAGTATTTTTGGCAGAACTATATACAACTATGTGCGAAGAGCAAGGAATATAAGACATTCCTATATGTCACTTTGCTCTATTGAAATTGATCATGCTTTGTAAGCTATTTAACGTACTCAAATGGAAAGACAAGTTGCTCTGTTCTAAACCCTGCTTGCTCGGCAATTCGTAGGTATTTATTCATTTTATGTTCGGGTAGGGCGTTGGTTCGAGACAAAAGCCAGAATTGATTTGCGCCACTTGTGACCATGGCGGTGGAGTAGTCATCCTCTAAATAAAAGACAACGTAACTTCCATAGAATGGACCTGAAAACGAAACATGAAGGTGGCCAACATTCTCGCCTGTGGCAAGCTTGCCTCTGCCGATGGCTTCTTTCCATTGATGGCTCTCTTCGCTCCAGCCACTATTCACCACCTTGATACTTCCATCGCTATCGACTGAATATTGAGTTCGTGTGTGGGTTAAGCCTCGCTCAAAACTATGATCTAACCGAGCTACTTCGTACCAAGTTCCCATATATGCGGCAAGATCAAACTCTTCTACAGGCAACAGAAATCGAGATATCCCACTGCAGCCAGTAGAAAAAATGATGGTTAAACAAATGATTAATAAATTGGTTGCGCGTTTCATAATTCAGTTCCTTTGCCGCCCAGTGGAAGGGTATGGAAACTAATGCATTTATAACGCCATGTTTGTATGTTTATTAAGCAGGTGAGGTCGGGGAACTTAAATTGATTGCATCATTTGGTAATTTAATAACATATTCGTAAACTGACCATATCGATATGAGCATAGTTTTATTTGAAGAGTAACGAAATGCCTATGTGTAACCTCAATTTGATTACCTATTAGGCTAATGAGCTAACCCTAAAGAGGTGTTTAATTCTGTAATTGATTTACATCATGTATTAATTTTCTTTCACAATTAACAATAAGCCCAGTTAAGCAGCATTTTTCTAAAACGCTCTTTGTACAGGGAAGAAGCTGCTAAGAAAATTAACCGTCAGGAATTCTTATGAGCAAGTTGAAACTAGTCGTAATTGGTAATGGCATGGTCGGCCATCGCTTTATTGAAGATTTAGTCGAAAAGACCGATGTATCTAATATGGATATTACGGTCTTTTGTGAAGAGCCCCGCGTTGCTTATGATCGCGTTCATCTTTCTTCATATTTTTCACACCACACTGCCGATGAGCTTTCACTCGTTAAAGAGGGTTTCTACGAAAAGCACGGCATCAATATCTTAATTGGTGAACGTGCGATTAATATCAATCGTGAAAAACAGAACGTTTATTCAAGTACTGGTCGTGAGATTCATTACGACAAGTTGGTCTTAGCGACCGGCTCATTCCCATTTGTTCCACCAATTAAAGGTAACGAAAGCAAAGACTGTTTTGTTTACCGTACTATTGAAGATCTGAAATCAATTGAAGCGACGGCTAAAAACAGTAAAAGCGGTGTTGTAATTGGTGGTGGCTTACTTGGTCTTGAAGCAGCAGGTGCACTTAAAGCCTTAGGCGTAACAACACACGTTGTTGAGTTTGCACCAAAGCTTATGGCTGAGCAGCTTGATCAAGCGGGTGGTGATCAACTTCGCCAAAAAATTGAGCGTATGGGCGTTCAAGTTCATACCAGCAAAAATACGCTAGAAATCGTTGCCGAAGGGACCGATGCTCGTAATGTCATGCGTTTTGCTGATGGGACTGAGCTTGAAACTGACTTTATCGTTTTCTCTGCGGGTATTCGCCCACAAGACAAACTGGCTCGCCAAATGGGTCTTGGTATCGCACCTCGCGGTGGTATCGAAATTGATAATCACTGTCGTACAACCGATGAAAACATCTACGCAATTGGCGAATGTGCTTCTTGGAACCGTACCTTCTATGGTTTGGTTGCACCAGGCTACAAAATGGCAACCGTTGCTGTTGACCACGTACTAGGCAACGAGAGTTCGTTTGAAGGCGCAGACATGAGCGCAAAGCTTAAACTGCTTGGCGTGAAAGTAGGCTCTATCGGTGATGCAAACGGTCGTACTCCAGGCTGTAAGAGCTACGTTTACCAAAACGAAGAACAAGAAGTGTATAAGCGTATTATCGTTTCTGAAGACGGCAAGAAATTGCTAGGCGCAGTAATGGTGGGAGACACCTCTGACTACGGTGACCTGCTTCAATTAAAACTCAATGATATTGAGCTTCCAAAGCACCCTGATACTCTGATTCTTCCTGCTCATGCGGGCGCAGAAAAGCCGTCTTTAGGCGCTGACTCACTACCTGAAACTGCGGTTATCTGTTCTTGTTTTGACGTAACTAAAGGCAAAATCGCTCAAGCGGTCGCTGATGGTCACCATACTATGGCAGACATCAAAGCAGTCACTGGCGCAGGTACAGGTTGCGGTGGTTGTATTCCACTAGTGACATCAGTACTTAATGCAGAGCTTGCTAAATCTGGTGTTGAAGTGAAAAACGATGTGTGTGAGCACTTTGCTTATTCTCGCCAAGAGCTGTTCCACCTTATTCGCATTGAAGAGATCAAAACCTTTGATGAGCTGCTAGAAAAATACGGTAAAGGTTACGGCTGTGAAGTCTGTAAACCATTAGCGGGTTCAATCTTAGCGTCTTGCTGGGGTGAGCACATTCTGAAGCCAGAGCTGGTTAAGCTGCACGACACCAATGATAACTTCCTTGGCAACATGCAAAAAGACGGCACTTACTCGGTAATTCCACGTATGGCTGGCGGTGAAGTAACGCCTCAAGCTCTAAGTGTTCTTGCTGACGTAGCCGCTGAATATAACCTATATACCAAAATTACTGGCGCTCAACGTATCGGCCTATTTGGTGCGCAAAAAGATGATTTGCCAGCTATCTGGAAAAAGCTTGTAGCAGCCGGTTATGAAACAGGTCAAGCGTACGCAAAAGCACTTCGCATGGCAAAAACGTGTGTTGGTTCTACTTGGTGTCGTTTCGGTGTTCAAGACTCAGTGGGCCTAGGCGTAATGATCGAGAACCGTTACAAAGGCATTCGTACGCCACATAAAATGAAGTTCGGTGTGTCGGGTTGTACTCGTGAATGTGCTGAAGCGCAGGGTAAAGACTTAGGTATCATCGCGACAGACGCAGGTTGGAACATGTACGTATGTGGTAACGGTGGTATGAAGCCACGTCACGCAGACCTACTTGCTTCAGACTTAGACCAAGAGACGTTAATCAAATACATCGACCGATTCATGATGTTCTACATTCGCACGGCTGCGCCACTACAGCGTACCTCGGTTTGGATGGAGAACTTAGAAGGCGGCGTTGATTACCTACGTGAAGTGATTGTTGATAACAAGCTTGGTATCAATGACCAACTAGAAACAGATGTAGCAAATCTCGTTGAAAACTTTAGCTGTGAATGGACAGATACGATTAATGATGAAGCTCAGCTTAAGCGCTTTGCTCACTTTGTTAACTCTGATTTACGTGACGACAATGTTGTATTTGTTCAAGAGCGTGCTCAGCACCGTCCTGCGACCTTTACTGAGAAACACCCAGAAGCGAAAGGCGATATCCTACACGTAACGTTAACTGATACAGCAGGGGAGAAATAAGCATGGCTAACAATAAAGCGACCTTTCAAAAAGTGTGTGACATCGCTGACATCATTCCAGGTACAGGTGTATGTGCACTGTTAAATGGTGAGCAAGTTGCGATATTTCGCCCAACAGATGCTGAAGATGTTTTCGCGATTAGTAATCAAGACCCGTTTGCTCAGTCAAATGTGCTCTCTCGCGGATTGATTTGCCAACATCAAGATCAGCTTTGGGTGGCAAGCCCACTTAAAAAGCAGCGCTTCAATTTAACGACTGGCGTGTGCATGGAAGATGAACGTTTCAGCGTTAAAGCATACAAGACCCGTGTAGATAACGGTTCAGTTGAGTTATCGGCGTAAGCCGTTTGTTAATGCTCAAATCGTAAAAGAGATTCGATAGTTCAAGGGCTTCTGGCTTCACGAGAGAACGTAATGTTCAGGAGCCTTTTCCTATCCAATTTTAATTTTTAACTTTTAATCCTATTTATATATGGGAAAGGACACAAATATGAATGATCTAAAACCTGCTGAATTCGTACAAACCATGATTGATGTGGGTGAAGCGAAAGTAAAAACGAGCACGCGTGACCTGATTTTACGTGGCATCATGGCTGGTATTATCCTTTCATTAGCAGTTGTTGTTGCTATTACAACCATTACCCAAACGGGTATTGGCATTGTCGGTGCGCTTGTTTTCCCTGTTGGTTTTTGTATTTTAAGTTTAATGGGTTACGACCTTGTAACAGGTGTATTTGGTTTAGCACCGTTAGCAAAATTTGAAGGTCGCCCGGGTATTACGTGGGGTCGAGTTCTACGTTGTTGGGGCCTTGTTGGCTTTGGTAACTTAATCGGTTCTTTGATTGTTGCTTTCCTTATTGCACTATCATTCACTATGAACTTCAGCGTTGAACCGGGTGCTGTAGGTCAAACTTTCATTAAAGCAGCAACAGCTCGTACCGTTGGTTTTGAAGACGCAGGTGTGAACGGTTGGATTACCGTATTTGTACGCGGTATTCTTTGTAACTTAATGGTTTGTCTAGGTGTTATCGGCAACATGACGGCACGCACAGTCGCAGGTAAGATTGTGGCAATGTGGCTTCCTATCTTCATCTTCTTTGCACTAGTGTTTGAGCACGCTGTAGTAAACATGTTCCTATTCCCACTAGGTATGATGCTAGGTGCTGATTTTGGTATCGCGACTTGGTTGAACTTCAACCTAATCCCTACCATTCTTGGTAACCTTGTTGGTGGTCTACTGTTCACATGTGTGCCTCTATATTTAACGCACGCTAAAACAGCGCCGGCTCTAAAAAACGAAGATGCAGAAGTAAGCATGACGCCTTCGTTCGACGCGAAATAATTGAACGTCCCTTTAAGGTCGTTTAGTTAAGTCAGCGAAAAAGAATATAAAATGCTATAGACCACAAAGCCTCAAGTGTAATCGCTTGAGGCTTTTTCTATAGAGGTTCGAGGCTTACATAGATTGTTTTGTTATAAATATTTCCATCTTTGTTTTAATTAATGGTGATGTTTTTTAACGACAACTGATAATCTTAGTTTCATAAGTTGTAGGGGCTTTATGGAAATAAGCCTCATAATAAGAATTAGGTTCATACTAGATTTACATTAGTAGAACCATTGCTCGGAGCACAGCATGTCAGATGTATCTCATACTATTCAGCCATCAGGGTTTGTTTCACTAGTCGGTTCAGGGCCGGGCGATCCCGATTTATTGACGGTTAAAGGGCATCGAGTTATCTCACAAGCCCAAGTGGTCGTTTATGACCGTTTGGTTTCCCCTGAAATTCTCGCTATCGCTAAAGACGATGCTGAGATGATTTATGTGGGTAAAAAGGTCGATTTTCACTTTGTTCCTCAAGATCAAATTAACCAACTTCTAGTTGATAAAGCACTAGAGGGCAAGCAAGTGGTACGCTTGAAAGGCGGTGATCCGTTTATTTTTGGCCGTGGTGGGGAAGAGCTAGAAACGCTCGCCGAAAATGGGGTTAAATTTGAAGTTGTACCGGGTATTACCGCAGCTGCAGGCGCAACAGCCTACGCAGGTATTCCACTTACACACCGAGATCACGCCCAAAGTGTTCAGTTTATCACTGGCCACATTCAAAAAGATGGGCAAGAAATTCACTGGCCAACGTTAGCACGCAGTAACAACACGTTAGTGTTTTACATGGGTTTAAAACAGTGCCCAACGATCACTCAAAATCTTATTGATAACGGACTTTCAGCTGATACACCTTGCGCTATTATTGAAAATGGTACGCGTAAAAAGCAAAAAGTCTTTACAGGAAAGCTAGATGAACTTGCTGATTTGTCTAAACAGGCGGTTAGCCCTGCGTTGATTGTCGTTGGTAGTGTGACTGGGCTTCATGAGAAACTTAAGTGGTTTCAAGAAAGTCAGTAGAGCGTGATTGTTCCCCAAAAATGCAGTGTCTGATGATGCTGCATTTTTTGTTGATAGGGCAGTTATCTATCTAGCTTGGTGATAAATTTACTTGCCTCTTTGGGGCTTGTTACCCTCACAAACTCTATATGGCGATACTTGGGGTCTTTCAGTAATTTGGTGTAGCGAAAACGATTTTTCTTATATGTTTTCAGTGTCCAAAGAATAACCGAGTCTTTGCTAAGAAATGATTTTCTAAACGATTCTACATTACCCGTTTTCGACCAGAGTTCTTGTTTCGTGAGTGATCTAATGAGGGCTCTTTTCATCGCTTGATAGACTGTTCGTGAAAAAGAATAATCAACCCAAATGATGGTATCCACTTTAGACCATTTTATTTCTGCTGTTCGATTATAATTCCCGTCTAAAACCCAGTAATCTCCATCCAAGCTTTCGGAGAGCTTTGTGAAAAACTCATCATCTGATGACTCTTGCCAATTCGGTTTCCAGAACATTGCGTCCATCTCCAAATGGGGATAGTTCAGTTCACGGGCGAGACTGCGGCTAAAAGTACTTTTACCACTTCCACTAGTGCCTATTACATTAATTCTTTTCATCGCATAGCCTGATTATTTGTTCTAACACAATGTTTACCTAGCAGGCGATACGCACCTGACCTAAACCATGCTTAGGTTGTCCTATTGAAGCGTTAGTTATGTGCAGATTTGATACAAGTGACCAGACTCAAATTCATTCTCAGATGCGCACTTTCTTTGCCAACCTAATTTGTGTGCCACTTTTTGGCTGCCTACATTGTCAGATGCGATAAATACTTTAACTTCGGTTAAATCGATTGTTTGAGTTAACTTACGTATTGCCGCTTTACACATAAGGATTGCTAGCCCTTGCCCCCAATACTTTCTGCGTATGAAATAACCAAAGTCTAACTCGCCATCAAGTAGTGTAACTCCGCAAAAACCAACAATTTCATTGCTTTCAACAGAGCGAAAGGCAAACCTACTTTCTGCTTGTTGCTCATTAGCAACCAAGCATCAGATTCTTCATCTGTTAAAGGCCTTCGAGGGCCTAGAAATCGCATGGTTTGCTCATCTTGAAGCAAATCACACACAGAACTTCGGTCGCCATCAACTAATGGTGAAATAAAGATTTTGTCCACGTTTCCCTCCTAGGACATAGCGCCTTGCTGGTGAATAAGTTGGGACATGATTACAAATAGTTCCCTGCCTTTTTGTAAGCCTCTAGTTCAATAGGTGACTCGGCGTAGCCAAAGATACTTAACTGTAACAAATACGTTTTTGTAAATGCTTCAAGACCCATCTCTTCAACTTGCTTTACATGGATTAACTCATGAGAAAGTAATAGTTTGTCACCTTTTGCTCGATTAGCTATCCAAATGCCGTAGCCGAATGTTGTGCCTGTAAAATGTGGGGAATCAAGCCCTAAACGTTGCATCTGAAATAGCAGCGATTCGTTTTCCGGTAAAGGAAGTGAATCTGCATAATACACTCGCACTTTTTCAGGGTGTTTTATACCAATCTTATTCGCGATTTCAAGATATTGCTCTCGCAAGGGTTCACCCTGAGACAGTGCTATTTCCTCATTTTTTTTCACATATTTTATAGATAGGGGGAAATATGCGTTTATCTGTTCGACCAGATAACTGGGAGGGTTTGCATAGACTTCCGTTTTATCTTCACAACCCGAAATTACGACGATTGAAAGTATCAGTGTAATGACACTAAATCCAATTTTCATATTATGTGAACCCCTTTCACTTAACGCCCAATTAAGTTACAAACCACCGGCCAAATCTAGATAGTTTCCAGTCGAGAAAGATGACTTATCGGAAGCCAACCAATAGATAGCCTCAGCCACTTCTGATGGCTCGCCACCTCTTTGAAGGGGAATTATACTTTCTAGCCTAGAAACTCTATCTGGCTCTCCGCCATCAGCATGCATTTCGGTATGAATTAATCCCGGTCGAACACAGTTAACGCGAATACCTTCTGCTGCGACTTCTAACGACAATCCTTTGGTCAGTGTATCTATTGCACCTTTTGACGCCGCATAATCAATATATTCATTAGGAGAACCTGAACGTGCCGCTCCAGAGGAAACATTAACAATGACACCTCCATTCCCACCATGACGAGTAGACATACGCTTGACTGACTCTCGGCAACAGAGAAAGTAACTTGTGACATTATTTATTAAAATGGCGTTGATTCTTTCAGCAGTCATATCTTCTAGGCGCGATTGCTGCTTTAGAACACCAGCGTTATTGACCAATACATTCAAGCAACCTAGTTCTTGGTCAATCGTGCTAAACAATCGTAATACATCAGGCTCAAGAGAAACGTCCGCTTGAACAGTAATACATTTTCCACCATTTGAAGTTATTTCAAAAGCGAGCCTATTCGCAGCTTCAGCATTTGACTTATAGTTGATACAAACAGCATAACCTTGCTTTGCAAAGAGCCTAGCCGTTGCGGCACCTATGCCTCTTCCTGCGCCTGTAATTAACACTACTTTTTTATTATTCATGTCTGTCCTTGTATGCCCAGTTGTTTGCCTTGCAATGTATCTATATTTTCGATGCTATAGATATTATCCGCATACACCTTACCGCCAATGTCATAGGCATCAGGAATAACCTCTTTTAAACTAAAACCACATTTCAGCAGCACACGTTCAGAGCTAAAGTTGCCTTCAGTGACCACAGCATTATAGGCAAAGATTCCATGAGTATTGGAAGCCCAGTTAAGCACAGCCATTAGAGATTCCGTTGCGAAACCAAAGCCGTAAAACTGAGGCAATAATAGATAACCGACTTCGGCTACTCCGTTATTGAATTTGAGACCAGTGATACCAACTTGCTCACCGGTTTCTCTAAGCGCAATCGTCAAACACAACCAATGACTAGACTTAGTGCTCCAATGAGGCAAGCGGGAGCGAAACCTTTCCGAAAGTTCTTCTGTTGAAGGTTCGTCAAAGCATAGGGAAATAACCGCAGGGTCGGTATGCAGCGAACGGAACAGTTCCCAATCGTCTTCAGTGATTGATGTCATGTCCAAACGTTGCGAACTGATTTTGATGCTCATAACTGTCCTTGTTACGTAATGCGTTGTTATGTTCGCAGCCATTTGTACATGATGTAGCTATCAACAAGGCCCAACTGACGATGATTATATGCCTTCGGTATTGTTCCAATAATGGAAAAACCGAGCTTTTTCCAAAGCATAATTGCTACTTTATTAGTCGATACCACACTATTAAATTGCATCGCATCAAAGCCAAGTTCAAGGGCTGTCTTTTGTGAGTGCGCACACATAAGGCGAGCAATGCCTTTACCTCTAGCTTCACTTGATACCATATAACCGCAATTACAAATATGGCCACTCGGGCCCATTGCATTTGGCTTAATGTAATAAGAGCCAAGAACAACGTCATTTTCAACGAATACATACGTTTTTAATGGCATGTCACACCATAAAAGATATGCTTCTTGCTGTGTCATATCAGGATCAAAAGCATAGGTCTCTTGATCCTGAATCACTGTGGAAAACGTCGACCAAAATGACTCAAAATCTAATTTTGTGATTTCTCTAATCATGAAATTCTTTCCGTGAATATAGCGTTAACCTAACGGGCGATGGTCCACCCGTATTCTCCATCGGTCTATGTTGCACTCGAAGTGTCAAAAACTCAATCTACATCATATTGTTATGTGAATATGGTGTGCCAGTCGCCAATGGGTTATGGTAATAAACTGCATAAAACATCAGGGCTATTCGGCTAAGCTGAATTGTGGCGAAAATCAATATAGACCAGCTTTACGTTTCTTGCGTTTTTACTTTGGCAGACGATACTTTATGAGTGCAAATTTCTTGGAGCGATGATGAAAGAAAGCAAATGGTTCAGTTTTGATGGGAGTAAGCGTTATCTAATCTTATTCATTATCTTGTTTGTTCCCATTACTTCACAAGCCGAACCCTATACCGTTGGCAGCTATTATATCCCGGGTTTAGTGATGGAAGACGGTAGCGGTTTATTTCTTGATTTACATGAAGAGATCGTGCTGCGAGCAGAGTTAGAGGTGGAGACAAAGATCCATTCAACCAAACGAATCCAAAAATTATTTAAAAACGATGTGTTGCTGGCTTACTTTCCTGAGCTTTGGGAGAACGTACCTAAAAATAGAGAAGATGTGATTGTCTCTGATCCCATATGGTTAAAGAGAATCGTTTTATACTCGCTAGAAGATACGATGAATATGGCAGTCAGCGATTTGGAATACATGAGTGTAGGCGCCGTAGAAGGATACAGCTATGGCGAGGAAATAGTAGGCAATGAAGCAATAAAAATTGAATACGCAGATAACGATGATATTAATGTAGACAAGCTGTTGAAGGGACGCATCGACGTTATTATTGGAGATGACACGTCCACGATGAATGCCATTAAGGCACACCCTAGAGGGCACTTGATTAAATATAATGTTAATCACCCAATATCAGTGTTAGACGTATTCTATGTTTGTCAAAACACCTCAAGAGGTTTAGCGCTTTGCAGTGGGATATCGAGTGCCATTCAAAGTGTCATGCAGGACGCAATCTTACGGCTTGATGAGCAAACCGGTGAGAGTGTTATCGATGTAAGTAATCCGAATTGGCGTAGTAACACTTCCAATTAAATAGCGCTGTATTTAGGTCGTTGTCTATTTCTTAGTAATGCGAGTTTCTCAGTAATGACGAAAGCTAACGTTGCTTCATAAAAGCGACCGCTAATCCCGATGATATAAACGTGACTCCCGCACCAATATTCATACCAGAGACTAGTCTTGGCTTGTTGGTTAGCCATGTTGAAATTTTCGATGAGAAAACACCCATTAAGCTGAACCCAATTGCAGTGAGTATTGCAAACCACACCCCGTATCCAATCATTTGTACGGTGACCGAACCTAAATTCTGATCAACAAACTGAGGAATGAAGGCAAGCACGAACATGCCGGGTTTTGGATTTAACGCCGCAGACAAAAAGCCTGTTGAGAAGATGGTTTTGAGTGATTGTTTTTTGGCTGGCTCTAGTGAGAACAAATTTCTAGAGCGTAGCACCTTGATACCAAGCCAAAGCAGGTAAAGCGCGCCGATTGATTTAACAACATAAAAGGCCAATTCTGAGGTTTGGATTAAAAGCGTTAACCCAAACGTTGCGGCGAATACATGAAACAGGATTCCTGTACCTGATGCGACACCGGATGCTACGGCAGCGAGCTTTCCTTGGCTCAACCCGCGCCCAATTGCCAGCAGGTTATCGGGACCTGGGGAAATAACCAACAGAAGACAAGCCAACGTATACGCGATAAATACTTCTAATGGAAACATCTTACCTCCTTGTTATTACGCCATTTTTGTAAATAACGCCTGTTTAAGTTGTATTGCCTTGGTAAGGCTGAGTACAAATTTTAAATTGCCACATCAATCAACCGAGTTCTATTTTTAATCGCTCGTTTGGCTCATTGTCTACAAAGTAAGACCATACGTGCTGATAAACATCGTGTTGACCCGGGTAGGGGGTATGCTCAATGGCTTCCTCCAGTGAGCACCACTTATATTCGGTGTGCTCTTCGTTCAATTCAACTATTTGGTTATCAGGGCAGTAAACCGCGAAGACTGGAATCAATTGCATCACGTTTACGTGCGGTTCGTAAAATCGGTCGATGAAGTGCCCGTTGTACAAGCACTGTACGTCGATATTGGTCTCTTCTTTGAACTCTCGAATGATGGCTTCCCATCCATTTTCTTCACCTTCGATCGACCCCGCAACATGGCACCAATAGCCCCCTTTGGTGCGCTTCATTAAAAGGATCTTAGTGACGCCGTCAATGTTCGAAATAGCGACACCAGAAACAATGGATGTACTGAGTGGGATCATGAGAAACCTCTATTTGATGAGCTTAAGTATCTGCTTAAACTCATTGGCTCGGCTGTCTTTTACCAATTCATATAAGCACATCTCTAGCCCCGTCGATTGTACGCCTAAACCATTCAATTTATTGATTGCTAGCGCTTTGTTTTCTGGAATTCGAGAAGAGACACAATCGATCACTACTTCGACATCAAAGCCCATCTCTTTCAGCATTGCGGCGGTTTGGTAAACGCAAATGTGCGCTTCGATGCCGCAGATTAGAAACGAATCGACACCAGCGCTTTTTATCGCATCTAAGAACCTAGGCTCATCACACGCACTGAACGTGAATTTGTCGATGGGGTGGTGGTCGGGCAGTAGCGAACGAATTTCTTCAACGGTTGCGCCGAGCTTCTCTGGAATTTGTTCCGCCCAGATAATAGGAAGCTTCAGAGCTAGTGCGCCTTTAACGAGAGTTGCACAGTTGGCAATCAGTGCATCGCTCCCATGAACGGAGTGAGCAAGCTTGCCTTGTACATCGATGATGATAAGTCCGGTACTGTTTTTGTCTAGCATGCTCGTCTCCGTTATTTTGGGTTTGGAAAGCCATCGACTGTTACGGCTTGTAAACCAACCTTGTGCCAGTGGGTTTTCTCGGCACAAAATATTTGAGCGTCCAGTTGTTTAGACGGTTCTTCATTTAAACTTCCGGCAGGAACAATGAGGAACTTTCCTGTTTTAGAGATATACGGAAGACCTGAGCCACACTCGGTACAAAAGACTTTAGCGAATGAGCGCTCTGAGTGTTCGTATCGTTTGGTTTTATCGTTGCCTTTGACCCAAGTGATATTGTCTGGGGAAGTAAACAGGTTAGAAGCGTGAGCGGATCCTGTGAGCTTTCGACACTGCTGACAGTGGCAAAAAAAGAATAGCTTAAAATCATCTTCTAAAGTGTATTCAACACTGCCACAACAGCAGCTACCTGTTAGCAATTTAGTCATGTTTACTTCCTTGTATGAGTTGAAAAATTGATTGAAATATTTGTTGGTCGACTACCTTGTACAACTTAAGGTTTGAGTCGACCGCACATGATGGTTTGAGGGCCAGCGGCACCGCCAAGGTATTGTTTTTCTGTGTCTTCGAAACCACCTTTTAGGTAACACGCTTTTGCGTTCGGGTTTTTACAATTTACCGTTAAGTAAATGGAGTCAAACGAAGCGTAGTGGTTTTTCAAGTATGGGAATAGAGCAGTCACCGCTTTGGTGCCGATTCCTTTTCCTTGTTGTTTATTATCAATAACAAAAGCTCTTAAACCTAGTCCACTGTCAGGGCAAAAGTCGTAGGTAGAGGAGTAGGCAGTATCCAATTTAAAAAAGCCAACAATAGCATCCTGATCTTTGATGATATGGAGGTGGGTAGTATCACTCCCTTGTGTTAAGAAATCATCGGCCGTACCAGCAAACTTGATTTGATCGTCGGCAAGCGTAATAGTTCGTACGGTATCAAAATGCGATTCATGCAGTTTTTCGATTGTGATCATAGCTTCCGTTATTCCTTAAACGTCGACATCATGTTGCGCTTTCTACTCGCTATAGTACACAAATTTGTTACGCTATTGTTAGAAGAATTCATATCGACTTTCGAGCATTAAGCGTTGCTAAGGGAAGGTGCAGGTAAGCGCAAAGTAGGGTGTTTATCTTCACTACAACCAAGTTAGGTTACGGATACTATTTACGTATTTAGAGTGACGTGAAGGCCTTAATGGGCAGGTTGAGATTAACTGACTCAGTGCTTGTTCATTACATGCGTCGGTTTTCAGCTCCAGTAAAACATAATCACCGAGTGAGACAGGGCGAATCAAATTGACACGGTGGTGATAACGTTGATCGTAGGCCGTCATATTATAATCGATGGTGGCACGTATCTTATTGCAACGAGAGATGTAGTATTTACGTGTATAACGGCAAATGATGATGGGAGTATGTTCGGCGCCCCAGAGGATTTGTCCATCCATTGGCAGGCGTTGGTGGCTTTTCAAAAGTTGCTGGGCCCAGCTAAAATTGGGATCTAGAAGAGAAAGAGAAGTATCATAAAGTATCTTATACCCTTTGCTTCCTCGTCGATGTTTGAACTCTAACTTAGCGTTAATTGCGTCAGTTAAGTCGCCGTACCAGCGAATTCTTACTTTTTTACGATTACTGATACCACTCAGGTTCTCTTCATAGCGAGCGAGTAATGGCGTGTCGAGATAGAGACTATTCACATCTCTTTCGTCGTGATGCTTGCGAAAAGACATTGCATTGTTTATCAACCAAGTTTGTACTCTCTGCAAGCGGTTCAGAGGGATTGGGATTTTAACTTCAAAGCGGTACTCTTGCTCTTCTGTATTCATCTTGGCTTGTCCGATTTCATTACGGTGTTATACATCTTTTTTACGTCCAGTTTCTGTTGTTGAATCTCAATGCCATTCACAACCAGCTGGCTTCCCAGTTCCGCCACATTTTTTTCGTCACACCCAGTGTCAGAACATTGATAGTGACTCACGTTGAGTGATGCTGAACCAAAAATCCTTTTTTTGGAGTAACTCATTAGCGCTTTGTATTGAACGTTTGACGCCGTAACATTTTTTGCTTCGACGGAAGAGGCATCTTTAGCAACGATGCCAAAATTCACATCGTTAAATGCCGCATTTTTAATGGTTAACTGACTACGTTCACCTGCAGAAATAGCTTTGTCGCGCACTTTTTCAAACGTGACATCAGCGAGTGCGAGTGTTGAACCGCTTACGTCTAAACCGTCTCCACCCGATCGAAAACCAATGTTATAAAATCGGCTGTTGGTTAACTCTCCTGTGCAGAAATCACAATCAAAGGCATCAGAAAGTGCATTTTTAATATTGAGGCCTCGAATAAGGACATGGGCGTTGACGATATTTAAGCCGTCTTCTGATTGGTTGTCTGTAATATCAACCGATTGCATTTGAACGAAACCATTAACAAAATAGATAGCCCCACGAGGTTGCCAAAGGCCAAGTTTAGGGCTGCTAGCAAAGCTAATTTTCAGGTGAGAGATGGAATGTGTTGTCTCTTTGTTTTTGGATAAAACCGCTAATCCAGACCATTTAGTCGCACTCTCAGTTTTGGTCATTATCACAGGATGTTCATTAGTCCCATTCACATCTAAAGACCCAAAGACCATTAACCCTGCTTTTTTACTGAAGTTCAGCTCAGTACCGGCGGGTATAATAACTTTGGTATTTTCTGGTGTGACGAGATACGTATTAATACTCCATTTTCCAGGTTTAAATTGCCATTGTCCTTTGGCTCGATCGATAAATTGATCATAAGGAAATGCACTGGTTGTTGATGGGCTTGGCCTAGGGACGAAAGTCAGTAGCTTAATATTATTAACGAACTGAAATTTGGCGACTTTTTTTCCTTCTAACGCGGCAAAGACATTGATGGATTCCATGCTGCTAGGCAAGGTGAAAGCGGTTTGTTGATTCGGCATTATTTTTATTGGGAGTTCATCATTTAGCTCATCCAGTGGGTTGATTTCATCGTATCGAGTGATGCCCTCAATCCCTTTTATTAAAAGGGGCTGTTGGTCATTATTGATGACAGTCCAAACTTTTTTACCACCATGACTGCTTAGTCGGCTGATTAAATCCCAGTTCGGTATTGCTGTGAATGAATCCATCTGTCTATGAAGATTCGGGTCCATATGCGAAATAGATTGGCATTCTGCGGTTTGGTATTCCATATGCCAGCAATCTGCTTGACGCTCCATGATGGAGTAGTCGAAAGCGGTGAGTAATGGGCTATCAGAGTGGAGCTGTTGATTGAAGTTAGCTTCAAACGTTTTAAGGTTAGGAATTAATGTCGAATGTAATTTAGACATTAGCGTTTCTTTCGCCTCTTCGTAATGTGCCCTCACTTGCGGGTCACTTAACATGGTGTTACTAAGCTCAAACGTATGGCTAGGAGGGCGCATCAACCAGATATGCGACGCAGGGGTGACGGCCACATCACTTTGGATTGGTTCTAGTTTGGCGGTATGCGGATTGTAGTACCAACGCCAATTGTTCCATGTAAGCGCATGCCAAGCGCCCCATAAGTCGACAGTAGCAAGGTATTGCCCGAGTCGTTTGGCGTCAAACACGTCGCTAGCAGCACGGCGGCCATCCAAAAACTCATTAAGAAGTGCCAGAGACAATTGTCTTTGATTGGAAAGCGAGTGATTACCCAGAACGGTTTTACGTTGCAGAACGCGTGGTTTTAAGACACGGTGGATTTGCCCGCGTTCATTGGTGGTTTCAGCGTGCATATCAAGCCGGATAATTAAACCTTCTGTGCGGTTGTTGACGGCTAACAAATCTTGACTGAATCCTTGCTCAAATAACATGACTCCCCAGTCCTCACCGTTTAATACCACCTTAACGGGAATATGTTTGGGCGATATAATGTCGAAGTCAGCCAGTCTCATACTTTGAGCAAACAGGCTCGAACCTTGGTTGAGACGAACACTAGGAGCAACTAGGGCAAATCGTCGCGATTCAAATATCGCCTGTTTCTTACCCAGCGTCACTTTCAAGGACCATCGATTGGCTTTGTTGATGTGATCGAGCATATCGCCCTGCAAGCGAACCTTCGCTGATATTTTGTTTGCACCATGGTAAATAACGGCGGAAACTTCGTTTCTAACGTCAGGAATAAAACCGTGGTTCATCGCGGTTTGGCGATCATCTTTTAGCTTTAGCCATGCTTGATATTTAATATCGACTTTTATAATCGGCAGATCTTTATTTGATAAATACCAATGCGTTGGAGCCAAAGCAATGCTCTTTGCCAATTGTAAGGCTTTATCTTGGGTCTCGGTGTGGTGTGACATGAAGCCTTTGTCGATTAAGTAGTTTTTCACCGCGTGCCCTGTCGGAAAAATCAGTATCAGCAATAGTAAGAGGCACAGCGCGTAGATGTGCTTCTCACGCAACGTTGATGATGTGTTTCGGCTATACAGCTGCATGGTTTATACCCCTGCAATATTATGCTGTTCTAGCAATGAGATGTTGATACCTGGATATTCGCGTTTCAATGCATTAATAAACTGATCGATTTGTAGCTCATCACTGATTGAAATGAAAAAGGTGGCATCAAACTGAGTGTCAGATATGTCGATTCTACGTAATTCAATACGATCAACGTGCTGCTGTAATGTAACCTTAAGCGCCGAGATGAGAAGGGTCTCTTCGTAACCATCATCGCAGTGGTGATTAAGCGAAAGAAACAAACCATTTTCAGTTTGATGATGCTTATCTCGCTTTTTAACTAAGGTCACGAGCAAAAGCGTGACCGTACAAGCTAAGATGGCCGCAAGCGTTTGACCAGCTCCAAGCGCGACGGCAATAACAATGTTTAAGAATAGGTAGAGCAACTCTTCCGGCTCTTTGATTGGTGTGCGAAATCGAACAATGGAAAGGGCCCCAACCAGCCCTAAAGCGAGAGCTAATGATGCTTTAACCACGGTTATGATCAATATGACGCTTAACATGAGTAGAGGAAATAATCGGGAGAAGTCTTGGCGATTACAAAAGGCACTGGCGTATTTCCGAAAGTGGTAACCGATAATACTCGCCATGATAAAGCCGATGATTAAATTCAATAACAAGGCGGCGAGTTGAACACTGGCGTAGGGAAAAAACATTGATCGAATGTCTTTGGGTAAGAATGCAATTAAGAGTGGGTCGACGGCTTCCATAGTGACTCCTAGTTCTACAATTGAATAACTTGGCTATTACGCTTATTAAAAGAGACGCATAAATCGATCCAATATTGATATTTTCGAAATTAACAAGGGCTGGCTTATGATTGTTTTAATTTTCAATTGGTTACTTGGTTTGTTCGTGTTGTGGCGTATTGGGTGTTTAGCGTTTTAAGTAACTAGTAAAGTCAGAGCGGTAGTGAGATTCAGTTTGGTTTTCAAATTGAGAATTATGGAAGAGGGCACCGCTAGAAAGGCGCTACCAGTTGATTTCCTGACCATTCTCGACAATCAGGCCAGACTCAATGAGCGTAGTCATTACTAATACTTGGTGAGTTTCAATCGAAAGTGTTTCTGTTAACGCCTTTGCTAGGCCTAATTGAACTTTGGATATGGATGTTTGGGGCCACTGTGACGGTAAAGATAGCTCTGCAATAACAAAATATGCATTGCCGTGTTGACGTTCAGTTTGAATAAAGTTGACGGTCATTAAAGAGGCGTCTTGCTCTGAATAGTTTGCCCACTGATCAATGATGCTCGATGACTGACTGATCTGTAGGTCTAGACTTGGCGCATAGAAACAGTTCGCGATAGGCATAGTGTGACTCCGTTTATTTGTCGTTCAACTTAAAACACGTCGTCTTCACAGTAAACGCGGACAACAAACGCTTCATTTTCCCCTTCAGTAATGACAAAGGTAATCGGGCGGCAGCACACTTGGCAATCTTCAATATAACCTTGGTCTAGGTCGCTTGAATCAACCAGTACGTCTATCGTTTCGTTACAATATGGACACGAAATAGAGTGTTCAGTCAGCGTGTTTAGCAAAATGTTCGTTCCTTTTGCTTGGGGTGACTATGTTTTGATCAAAAAGCGTTCGCCCATTGGTTCGTGTCGATAAACCACCGTTCTTCAAATATCTTATCGTCTACGAATTTGAACAGTACTGTTAGCTGAGAAGCGGTTATTTTGTCAGATTTCCACTCAACAATTGAGACGACTTCATTACCTCCTTGTAGGTGACGCAATCCGGTAATTTCAAAGCCGGGTGGTAGTATCTCACCTAAACTATTTAGCGCAGAACGAAAATCTGCTCGTCCCTCTAAAATATCTGTTTGTCCGGGCATGACAAAAGTCATCTCGTCAACATAATCCGCAACTAACTCATCGAAGTTTCCGGCTCCCACTGATTCCCAGCCACTTTGTACTATTCCAATTAAGCTCATTATTTTTCTCCTATAGCCTATGCATTTATAACTATAGAACGAGTTTTCTTATTGTGGAGGCTTGGACACATTTCAATTGAGTGCGCTAGAGTCGTATAGAGCTAGTTAGGCGTTTTTTCATAACTAGCAATGATGGTCGTATTTTGTACTGATTGGTTGAAGTAGCGCTCTTTAACTTGAAGATATTCACTATTGGAAAAGAACGCATCTGCCTTAGTTTGGTTTGGAAAGTTGATGGTAAAGACACGATTGATTGGAACATCAACTTGAGACAGTAGCACTTCAGAAACAACGAAGTCGTAGCCAAAAGAACCGCCATGAAAGCTTAAGAACGGTTTCATGGCCTCTCTATATTGGGTGTAGACAGCATTATCAGTGACTTCAAGTCCAACTAAAATTTCATACATAGGTTATACCTTAATTATTAATGCAATTAACCATTTCTTGGTGCGAACATGATGATGGCCATTCCGAGCATCGCGACAGATGCGCCCACAAAATCCCAAACGGTAGGGCGGATACCATCAATCATCCAAAGCCAGAGTATCGCAGCGAATATATATACGCCTCCATAAGCGGCATAGACTCGCCCGGCAGCGGTAGGGTGCAGTGATAATAACCAAGCAAATAGTGCTAAACAGAGTGCCGCTGGAACGAGTAGCCAAATACTTTTACCCTCTCGTAACCAGAGGTAGGGAAGGTAGCAACCGATGATCTCGGCTATGGCAGTGATAAAGAAAAGGCCGATGGTTTTTATATCTAACAAAGGAGGCTCTCGTTTTAATGGTTAATCTAAAAATCTAGGGTTATGTTCTGTCGAATGAATGCGGGTACATCCAGTAATTCACCGGTATCTGCGTTGGTGAGTTCATTAATATGTTGTTTTAACTGATTGTCAATTACGTGTTGCAAAGACTCATAGCTTATTCCAAAGAATCGAGCACTTGTCATTAAGCCATTAATGAAGTGACGCTTTTCATTTTTTTCTTCTGTTTTTGTATCAACAATTTGGCGGTATTGATGAAGTTCATCAGCGAGATAGCTTAAAAATTTTGAATGTTCCATATAAAGAGTCTCCTATCTGTTTTCTGTGAGTACAGTGAATAAAGCCTTGTCCATGTACTTAGTTCTTAGTCTCTAGATCTATATTATCTGTGAAGTGATGTTTAACAACGAACGTAGCAATAATAGAGACCCATTTTTCTATGTTCGTCCTTCTTCGAAGGTCGTTAAATTCTCATCCAGAGCACTCCAGGCAGCCTTATAAGACGTGTAAATCTGCGCATCAATAGTGACGGGGATATCATCGTCGAGTGTAGAGATGGCAAGTTCTAATTCCTCAATCGGTGCACCTTTCACTCTAAAACCTAAGCTAGAGCCGCATTCCATGCAGAAGGTGCGGGTTGTTCCATTGGGCGCGACGAACTCTTTAAGTAGGTGTTCGCCTGAAAGCCAAGTGAGGCCTCTAATGCCCACTAATGTCCCAAAAGCGGAACCATGGAATTTTCGGCACATTGAACAGTGACAATTGGCGGCTTTATTATCAAAACCACTGACGGAAAACTGGATGCCGCTACACAGGCAAGATCCCTTGTATACCTTTGAGTCGTTACTCTTATTGCTCATCCTGAACTCCATTCTGATGTTATCGCCCATTAGCGGGCATTAATGGTTACGTTATGGTGAAAATACAAAGATTCACGTTTCAAGGTAACACTACCTTAGTCAGAGGTTTTGGTCACCGTATTACACGTCGCTGTAGAGTTTGAGTTAAAAAGAGAGATATTTCGTTCTATAGAGCACCAAATACTGTCTGTGACTTAGCTCTCACATCTATCATTTGTTCAATAAATCTGTATAATTCGCCGCCTATAAATTCGTTCTTTAATTTCAGTCGAATTGGCCTCTCCGATAATGTAGATAGCCAATCGTAACATCTAGGAATACTTCATTGATTTCAACTGCTAACATCACCATGCAATTTGGCGCCGAGCCTTTATTTGAAAACATTTCAGCTAAGTTTGGTAACGGTAACCGTTACGGCTTAATTGGCGCGAATGGATGTGGTAAATCAACGTTCATGAAGATTCTTAGTGGTGAGCTTGCTGCTAGTTCAGGTAACGTATCAATTACTCCTGGTGAGAAACTGGGTGTATTGAGTCAGGATCAGTTCGCATTTGAACAATACAACGTGATTGATGTTGTGATTATGGGTGACCGTAAACTTTGGGAAATCAAACAAGAGCGTGACCGCATCTATTCACTGCCTGAAATGAGCGAAGAGGACGGCATGAAAGTAGCCGATCTTGAAAGTGAATTTGCAGAGATGGATGGCTACACAGCAGAAGCTCGTGCAGGCGATATCTTGATTCAAGCAGGTATTGAAGAAGAGTTCCATTTCGGTTTGATGCAGCAAGTTGCTCCCGGTTGGAAGCTGCGTGTGTTACTAGCACAAGCCCTTTTCGCTAACCCAGATATCTTGCTACTTGATGAACCAACCAACAACTTGGACATCAACACCATTAACTGGCTTGGTGAAGAGCTTAATCAGCGTAAATGTACAATGATTATCATCTCGCACGATCGCCACTTCTTGAATTCTGTATGTACTCATATGGCAGATATCGATTACGGTGAGCTTCGTATTTACCCTGGTAACTATGAGTACTTCCTTGAAGCGTCTGGTCTTATTCGCGAACAGCTACTTTCAAGCAATGCTAAAAAAGCGGCTGAAATTAGCGAACTGCAAGACTTTGTTAACCGATTTGGTGCGAATGCATCTAAAGCGAAACAAGCAAGTTCTCGTGCGAAGAAGATGGATAAAATCAAACTAGACGAAGTTAAATCGACTAGCCGTATCAGCCCATCCATTGATTTTGGTGAAGGTAAGAAGCTGCACCGTTTAGCGTTAGAGTTAAAAGATGTAGGCCATGGCTTCGAAGAAGGCATGCTGTTTGAAAAAGGCAACTTACTATTAGAAGCTGGGACTCGTTTAGCGGTTATCGGTGAAAACGGTGTCGGCAAAACAACACTATTACGCTGCCTAGTTAATGAGTTAGAGCAAAATGAAGGTGTCGTTAAATGGTCTGAAAATGCCTCTTTTGGTTATTGCCCACAAGACAGTACTGCTGACTTTGACAACGATTTAAGCATCTTTGATTGGATCTCTCAATGGCGCACCACTAAACATGATGACTTGATGGTTCGTGGTATTTTGGGTCGTCTGTTGTTTACTGCTGATGATGCGAATAAGAAAGCGAAAAACTGTTCGGGTGGTGAAAAGAACCGTCTATTGTTTGGCAAGTTAATGATGCAAGATGTTAACGTCCTTATTATGGATGAGCCAACAAACCACATGGATATGGAAGCCATTGAAGCGCTAAATAATGCGTTGAAAGAGTACCAAGGTACGCTAATTTTCGTTAGCCATGACCGTGAGTTTGTGTCATCTCTTGCAACCTCTATTATTGACGTTAAAGATAAGCAACTAATTAACTTCCAAGGTACGTACAACGAGTACCTAGCACACCAGAAGAAGTTACTCGCTACGTCATAGCCTGTTGATGCTATAGGCATTCGACGTCACTGTTGTTGCCTATTGAAATAAAAGCCGCCGAGATCGTCTAACGATCTCGGCGGCTTTGTTTGTACGTTATCCCAATTACAAACGCTGATAGTGCATTGCTTATTTATCTAGCTGAAAAGCGCAACACTTTGGCGGCTAATCGCAATCAAATCTCCGGCACTGTTCCAGATGTCTGCTTCTAAGTGTGCATAGCCATTTGCGGCTTGCCTTGTGACTGCTTTATACGCGAACCAATCAGTCGGTTCGACGGGCTTATGTGGATGAATAAATTCTAAGTTCCACATCATAGTGCTGGCCGGTGCTGGCTGTTGCATCATTTGCAATACAGCAGGGGGCCATGAATCAATCAGACAAATTAAATGGGCATCTGTAATTATCAGTGGTTCACTCTTAAACCGCATCCATCCTTTCAAATGTGACAGTGTCGCACCACTGTACGGCATTGCACCTTCATCAATGGCCAAGTCAATATTACTAATGAAGTTTGGTGTGACGGAGGGGATCACTGGAACAAGCGGAAGCGAGTCGGGCGTACGCAATTTATGCTCACTAGTGTTGCTGACTTCAACCTCAGAAAATCGTTCGATACCAAAGCTTGCTTGCTGAATGACGGCCACTTCTTCATTTTGAATAATTCTTCCGGTGAGCTGTGAGGCATTTTTACCTTCTCGTAGGATCTCTATTTCAAATGAAAAAGGGGTATTGGCTAAGAGCGGTCCAACAAAGTTGGTGGTCAGTGATCGCAGAGGTCTATTATCGGCCACTTTGGTTTTCATTGCGGTATATAAAAGTGCCGCTGAAATGCCACCGAACGCGGTTCTTCCTTGTGTCCAATTATCAGGGAAGGTCATTGTTGAGTTGTTGGTTGCGCATTCTTGAACTTGTTGAAGTAGATTATCAATGTGCATAGAGAGACTCTGTTACTGAAGTGTATAATTAATGTTAACTGGTCTAATCAGTCAAATCAATTCTTCAAGTCACCGATAGTGATCTTGGGTTATATATTGATTAACATTACTAGACCTTGTTAGTTGTAATGTTAAATACCCCTGTTTTTGGTTGGTTTTTGTGGAGTCTCTGCTTCGTTATACTTCGCGTGATTTTAAACCGTCTACAAAGACACGCACTGGATTTACGTTCCAGCTCGCAGAAGGAAAAACCATGTCTCAATATGTTGTATGTGCGCTATATAAATTTGTAACGCTCAATGATTACCAAGAAATTCGCCAACCATTAACTGATCTCCTTGAAGCTAATAATATCCGCGGTACTTTGCTTTTAGCGAGCGAAGGCATTAACGGTACGGTTGCAGGAAAGCGAGAATCAATCGATGCACTGCTGAAATGGTTCAAACAAGATACACGCCTAGCCGACGTTGTTTATAAAGAATCGTTCAACGAAGAGCAGCCTTTCAATCGAACTAAAGTGAAATTGAAAAAAGAAATCGTGACCATGGGTGTCGAAGGTATCGATCCTCTCAACGTAGTCGGAACGTATGTGAAGCCAAGCGATTGGAATGATCTAATTTCGGATCCAGAAGTGCTACTAGTTGATACTCGAAACGATTACGAAGTGGATATAGGCACATTTAAGAATGCCGTTAACCCAAACACGGAAACGTTCCGCGAATTTCCTCAATACGTTGCAGACAATTTAGACCCAGCCAAGCATAAGAAAGTCGCTATGTTTTGTACTGGCGGTATTCGCTGTGAAAAATCAACCGCCTACATGAAAGAGCAGGGTTTTGACGAGGTATATCACCTTGAAGGCGGCATTCTTAAGTACTTAGAAGAAGTGCCAGAAGAAGAGACAATGTGGGAAGGCGATTGTTATGTATTTGACGGTCGTGTGGCTGTCAATCACCAACTTGAAAAGAGCGGCTATGACGTTTGTAACGCATGTCGTTTACCAATCACAGCGCAAGATCAAGAATCTGAGTATTTTGAAAAAGGTGTGAGCTGCCCTAAGTGTGTCGATAAACACAGCGAGGAGCAAAAGGCGCGATTCCGTGAACGTGAAAAACAAGCTCAGCTATCAAACGCACGTGGCGAAACACACGTAGGTGGCGAAGCGGGCCTCCTAATTGAACAACGTAAACAGCAAAAGCTCGCGTTGAAAGAGCAGCAACGCTCAGGCAAGAGAGTAAAATAAGGCGCGTTCAGTACGCACTTTAATTTCTCAAAAAATAGTGACAGTGGCCTAGATATTTGTCTAGGCCATTTTTGTGTGTCTTTATTAGGTGTTCATTTTAGAAAGATCACTATACGGATGATCTGGTCTATTACTTATCAGCACTGATCTGGAAGAACTTATTCCCGATATTGTTGCTGTTTTATCGTGTGATAATTCATTATAAATCGTGTCATGCTTTGGCGATTGCATTCGGTGTGATTATGGAAATGACGGCGTTTTACACCTGTTCGAGGGAAAATAAAGCAAGCTTTAATTGATATTACCCCCCGTTATTGCTAGTCTCCGCACGATATTTACATCTGTTACAAATTTTTTGTGACAGGTATTTCGTTTTTACTTTTCGATCAAAAAGTATTTCAGAGTAATCATAAACAATAGTTATGAGTAGTACGCTAATTAAACCCAATCCCATAGATTCATGTTATTCAACCAATAAATACAGTATCGGAACCACCGATTACAAAGTTGGTCAGGATAATATCCAAAAGTGGGGAGTAGACATACATAACCCCGTATTTGGTATTAGTGCCACCCTGATTATCATTCTTTTATCTGCACTTTTACTCGTTGAACCCGCCACTGCAAACGCAACACTAACCAGTGTTCGTAACGGCATTATGGCTCAATTTGACGTGTTCATTATGTGGTCAACAAACTTCTTTGTTCTTTTTACTTTTCTGTTGATTATATCGCCATTTGGTAAAATCCGAATTGGTGGCAAGCAAGCACAAACTGAACACTCGACCTTATCGTGGGTAACAATGTTGTTCGCAGCAGGAATGGGTATTGGCCTCTTGTTTTGGGGAGTTGCTGAACCAACAGCTTACTTTACGAACTGGTGGGGAACACCGCTAAATGTAGAGCCATTTACCGAAGAAGCAAAATCATTAGCATTGGCTGCTACGGTATATAACTGGGGGCTCCACGGTTGGGCTGTTTACGGCGTTGTAGGACTGGCTCTGGCTTTCTTTTCTTATAACAAAGGTTTGCCGTTATCCATGCGGTCGGTTTTTTATCCATTAATTGGTAATAGAACATGGGGTTGGCCTGGTCACATCATTGATATCATGGCGGTTCTGGCGACGTTATTCTCGCTCGCAACGTCTCTCGGACTTGGTGCTCAGCAAGCGGCTGGCGGTATTAATCATGTATTTGGTATCGAAAGTGGAATTGGCTTACAGCTGATGGTTATTGTACTCGTGACATTAATTGCCATTGTCTCTGTTATTCGCGGAATTAACGGCGGTGTAAAAGTATTGAGTAATATCAATATGATACTTGCCTTCTCATTACTGGCATTCATGCTGATTGTTAGTTTTGATGTAATTTCAGTGTCGATTCCTGAAACCTTTGTCGCTTACGCGGAAAACTTTGTTGCTCTGAGTAATCCACACGACCGTGGCGATGTGGCGTGGATGCAAGGTTGGACAATATTTTACTTTGCTTGGTGGATTTCGTTAGGTCCATTCGTTGGTATGTTCATTGCGCGTATCTCTAAAGGTCGTACGGTCCGTGAATTCTTATGTGCTGTGATCTTTATTCCTACGCTCGTGACTTTGGTATGGATGGCGACGTTTGGTGGCATTGCTATCGATCAAGTTATTAATCAAGTCGGTGAGTTAGGTACGAATGGCTTGACTGACATATCTCTATCTTTATTCCACGTATTTGATGCGATGGCGTATGGCGATGTGTTATCTGTGCTGTCGATTGTACTAGTATTGATCTTCTTTATTACGTGTTCGGACTCAGCTTCTCTCGTCGTCGACAGTATCACGGCGGGTGGTAAGATTGATGCACCAGTGCCACAGCGAATTTTCTGGGCAGTAGTTCAAGGTGTTATTGCTGCTGTTATGCTTTGGCTTGGCGGTACTGAATCGCTGCAAGCCTTGCAAGCGGGTGTTGTGACGACTGGGTTACCATTTACCTTAGTCATCTTAATAATGTGCGTTGGCCTGCTAAAAGGTTTGAACTCGGAACGTGCTTTATATAAATAGTACTTATTGCTAAAAGCTAAGATCTAAAGCTCAATATGATCAGCCCTAACGGTCTCAAATGCATGTTTGAGGCCGTTTTTACGTTTACATTAATCTCACCCTACGTAGTAAATGGAATAATTTCTTCCAAATAGCTTTCGCTTCTACTGAACTCTCTGTGAGATAAATCTATTTCACAGTGTTCAACCGTCACTCCAATACGACTGGTATTGATACCCATCGACGAAAAATCTTAATAAAGATAATCCAATTGGTAAGTACATACCGCGCCTCGTTTTCGTATTAATAATAATAATTATAAAATTTTAGTTGAAATAATATTGTTATGTTATAACATTCTTCGAATCTAATTGTTACATTATAACATAACCTATAGAGCCTAGCGTGGTTTATATGCTCATTAAGACTAAGAACAACTTATCCTATGTATCTCTTGGTACATTTCTTCTAACGGTCAGCCAAGCGTACGCTGCTGAGACTCACGATGAACACATGGTTGTCACCGCCACCTCTTATCAAAAATCTGTTTCAGAGGTGCCAGCCAGTGTGTCAGTAATCACACAAGAAGATTTAGCATTAATGCCATACAACAATTTGAGCGATGCTCTTGTCGCGACTTCAGGTGTGTATATTGCCGATCTTGGACAAGGGAAAAAGGGCATCGAGATCCGAGGCATGGATTCTTCTCAAAGCTTAATTTTGATTAACGGCCGACGCACTACCGGCGCTTCAAATATGATGGGGCATTCCAATGTAGAACTTGAAAATATTCCCGTGTCCGACATTGAGCGTATCGAAGTCATTAAAGGCCCAATGTCTGCGCTTTATGGCTCAGATGCGTTGGGCGGGGTGGTCAATGTAATCACAAAACCTGTTGGCAATGATTGGCGAGGCAGTGTTCGTGCTGGTGGCTCGACGTTGATTGATGAACACGGGAATACCAGCAATTTAGAAGCGTCGACGTCAGGTGCTATTATTGACGACAAGTTGTATCTCAAATTAACCGCAGGTCAGTCTTATCAAGGTCTTGTTAAGAATCGTAATGATGAGAATGAAACTGACATCTCGGGCAACCGTAATAAGTTCATAGATGCAGAGCTTAAAAGCGTGTTATCTGATAGCCAAGAGCTTGATTTAAACTTGAGAGTGGGCGAAAGCGAGACATGGTATGACTACGGGGCTGGTCGGAATAAAGATATCTATACCCGCAGCACAAATGTTTACGAAACGCTCGACTATGGTTTGACCCATTCAGGTTTTTGGAATTTTGGTGACTCCCAGCTTCGCGTTTATGGATCTCGCGTTACTCAAACAAACAGTAAAAATATCGGCACGCCAAATACCGCTAACAATGTCGATGAAGACATTGTTGATGGATATTTACAATTCTTTGCTGGTGACAACCATCATATGACGGTTGGCGGCCAATGGAGTGAACAGCGTTTAACGAGCAAAGACCTCTCTTCCGGAAAAGGTTCAGCCGATCAAAGTGCTCTATTCCTACAAGATGATGTACACCTGTCTGACGATCTCTCTTTGTTACTCGGTATGCGTTACGACAAGCACTCTGAATTTGGTAGTCATACATCACCGCGAGCGTACTTGGTGTATACACCGGGTGAGAATTGGGTGTTAAAGGGGGGCTATGGTGAAGGATTCAAAGCGCCGACGATAAAACAGCTGTCCCCAGAGTATTTTAGTATTGGTAATGGCCGCCCATTTGATATTCGTGGTAACGAAGATCTAAAACCAGAAGTAAACCGCTCTTATGAAGTGTCTGCAGAATACAATGCCGATCAATGGAGCAGTATGGTGACACTGTTCCACAATGATGTAGAGAACTTGATTGAAACGAGTTGCGTTGAAGGCTGCCGAGGAGCGCCATCTTCAGGATCGACTGTGTATGAATATTCGAATATTTCTCAGGCAGAGCTGAAAGGTTTAGAGTGGTCTGGAAGCGTGACCTTGTCACAAGATTTCTATGTGAATATGAATTTAACGATCCTTGATGCTACCGATAAAGAGAGCGGTAAAACCATTGATAGTAAGCCTGAGTCGCAAGCCTACGCTGCTCTTAATTGGCAAACAACAGAGAGTTTAACGACGCAAGTTAGTGTAAACCATACGGGTGCACAAACGTATGAAGATAACGACTTACCTTCTTACCAAGTTTATAACGTAGCCGCTAACTATAAATTAAACAGTGTAGATTTCTCTATGGGTGTTTCAAACGTGTTTGATACCTATTTAGACGATAAGTCAGAGCACTTTACTTACGCTGTTCAACCCCGTCAGGTGTACCTAAACGGCACATACAGATTTAAGTAATAGGAACCATATAATGCGCTTAGATCTAATTAAAGCACTGTTTACTCAGTGCTTTGTTTCTCTGCTCGTGATTACATCGACTTTTGCGGCATCTATAACCTTTTCGAATGTGGTTTTTGCTGAAACGACTACAGTCGCGGTAGTGCATACCGACTTCGTCCCTCAAAGTAAAATTGAGCGATTAAAAGAGTACGCACTCGAACAACAAGTCGAGCTTATTAGCTTCACGCCAAGAACTTATAACGTCAGCAAAATTCGCGAGGCGGATTTTACGATCATTGATACGCCTCGTATGCCTGATCGCCAGCGACTCGCAGAGGTAATGGAAACCTTCCCTGCGGATATGAACTGGGTGATGTTTGGTGGCGGTCCACCGAGTGCATCAAGCCAGATGAGCCGAGAGTTTTCTCACCAGTTAACGAGATATTATTTAAACGGTACATCGAATAATTATGGTTACTTATTTTCGGCGATTCGTTTGAACCATTTAGGAGAGCCTTTAGCCAACTTACCTGAAGCGGAAATTGTTCCTACTTACGGTATTTACCACGACGAAGGTGTGGTGCCGGATCTGAATAGTTATCTAACCGCAACGGGTTGGCAAGAAGGGACACCCATTGCGGGCTTCATCATTAGCCGCAATCAGATCATAAACCAAGAGTTTGAACCGCTTGAGGATTTGATTGAAAAAACCAAACAAGCGGGTATCGAGCCTGTCATGTTCTGGGTGGAAGGTGACAATGGGTTAGATTGGCTTTGGGATACGTCCAAATTGCGTCTCTCTCCGACTGTGTTGGTGAACCTAACTCACTTACAGCAAGGTGAACAGCGCAAAGCTGAAATGAATAAGCTTGGCGTACCCGTTATTCAAACCATTCACTTTCGTGATGGCGATCTAGATGACTGGCGAGAAAGTGATGTTGGGATAGAGCCCCGTAACGCCTCGGTCATGCTTTCAACAACCGAAACATGGGGCTTAACAGATCCATTAGTGATATCAGCTGACCAAGCGGGAGAGAAAACGTATATCACCGAGCAGCTGGATCTGTTGTTTGGTCGAGTTCATGCCTATCAGCGATTAAAGACCAAATCTAACACTGAGAAAAGTGTGGCGGTTATGTTCTGGAATGCGCCAGCTGGAGCAGAAAATATCTCGGCATCGAACCTTAACGTACCTTTAAGCCTTGTTAGCATCGCAGAAGGGTTGAACAAGGAAGGCTATGATGTTCCGCCGATCGATGAGCAACAGATGATTGAGGACGGTAAAATCTTGTTGTCGGGTTATTACAATTCGAGTGACATCGAGAGCTTGCTTGAAGCCGAATACGCGGCAGTATTGCCGCTTCGCAGTTATCTACGCTGGTTCCGAAGCCTACCAATCGAGCAAAGGCACTTCGTTAACCGCAATTGGGGACACCCGATGACGTATAAGGGGATTAAACAGATTAATGGCGAGCCCTCGTTTGTTTTTCCTATCTTAAAGAAGGGTAATCTTTGGTTAATGCCCCAACCACCACGTTCTGGAGAAGTTGGTCATGCCATCCACTCAACAACTGAGCCACCGAGTCACCTCTATTTAGCGGTCTATTTTTGGCTTCAACAACAACACAATCAAGGGCAATTGGATGCGCTTGTTCACCTTGGAACACATGGTTCACAAGAGTGGACACCCGGTAAGGCGCGTGGATTGTCTCAGGATGATTTTCCTTATTTAACGCTTGGTGATCTGCCCGTTTTCTACCCGTACATTCAAGATAATATCGCAGAAGCAATTCAGGCGAAAAGACGAGGAAGGGCAACGATCATTAGCCACCAAACCCCAACGTTTGGACCTGCGGGTTTATATGGAGACTATGTAGAGCTCAACGGCTTGCTCGGCGACTACGAAAATGCGTTACCAGGCTCGGTAAAAGATGAGCTAAAAATTGCATTAATTGCCAAGATTGAATCGCTCAATGTATTAGTGGATATGGGGCTAGACCCAAATTCAATCGAAGAGGACCTTGATTCCGTTCTGGAGCAACTTGAAGAGCATATTGATCGTTTAGCAGCCTCATCGGTACCGCTTGGTTTGCATGCGTTCGGTCAATCTAAGCCAGATAGTGAGATTCATTACACGATTTTGCAACAAATGGGTGATGATCTATTACGCCATTTTGTCGATGAACCCTCTGAGTTTTGGAAGCAATTTGAAGGAGACTT
This sequence comes from Vibrio lamellibrachiae, assembly GCF_050337265.1. Lineage (NCBI taxonomy): Bacteria > Pseudomonadati > Pseudomonadota > Gammaproteobacteria > Vibrionales > Vibrionaceae > Vibrio > Vibrio lamellibrachiae. The sequence goes on along the minus strand of NZ_JAKJSU010000004.1, from coordinate 301,223 downwards.
TGAAGCACTAGATGACAGTGAGCCTATCCAATGGATTCGGAGTGCTATTGAAGGTACAAATGCGATTGAAAACGTAAGTTCTGAAAGTACGCCAGTACAAGGCGGCGAAGAAGCCAAGTTAGCAATGAAAGCACTAGCAGAAACCGCTAAATCTTCGTTTAACAGGCTTGTGAACAACGGCGAAATTGAAAGCCTACTTAATGGTTTGTCAGCAGGATTTATTCCAGCAGGGCCAGGTGGCGATCCATTGCGTAATCCTTCCACATCAAGTGGGACCAATTTGTATGGCTTTGATCCAGCGAAAGTGCCAAGTTCTCCTGCTTATAATGCCGCAGAGCGAGAGCTTCAGAATTTACTTGATGCTCATATTGAAAAAAATGGAGAGACGCCAAGTAAAGTTGCCTTCTCCCTGTGGGCGGGGGAAACACAACGACACTTCGGTATGCTAGAAGCTCAAGTGCTTCGTGCTATTGGTGCCGAGCCCATTTGGGATAGAGGCGGTAATCTGATTGAACTGCGTGTTATCCCTAACGATGAGTTAACAAGACCGCGCATTGATGTCGTGATTCAAGCAACGTCTGTCTATCGAGATCAATTCGATGGCTTTATGTTAAAGCTGAGCAAAGCAATTGAAGAAATCACCGCATTGGAAGATGGCAATGTCATTGCTGAAAACAGTCAAAGTTTAAGTGAATCACTAAGGGAACTGGGTTACGACTCAGAAAGAGCGTCGATGTTGTCTGCGCTGCGAATCTTCAGTAACGAACCGGGTGATTACGGCAGTGGAGTGAATGATCTCGCCATTCAATCTCAAGATTGGGAAAGCGATGATGCGTTGGGTGAACAATTTACGACTCGCCTTCAGTATGCGTATGGCAGTGAAGTTTGGGGGGAGAAATTGGGCGATACCAATTTGTTCGAATCACACCTATCTTCTGTTGATGCCGCCGTCATGACAAGAACCAGTCGCTTACATGGGCTGTTATCAACGGATCACCCATTTGAGTACTTAGGCGGGCTGGCGGCTGCAGTACGGAAAGCGTCAGGAAAAGATCCCGACTTGTACATCAATGACTTGCGTGAATCGAACAGTCGTACTGTCTCTGCAGGTACATTTTTGGCGGAAGAGCTGAATGCACGCTATCTAAACCCAGTTTGGATCACTTCAATGCAAAAAGAAGGGTATGCAGGCGCGCTGAATATGTTGGACATCACCAATAACCTATTTGGTTGGCAAGTAACGGCACCCGAAACCGTGAACGATCATCAATGGGAAGCATTGAGTGAAGTCTACATAGACGACAAACACGATCTTGGCATTAACGAATGGTTCGAACAGCATCAACCCGCAGCGCAAATGCAGATCATTGAGCGAATGCTTGAAGCGGTTAGAAAAGGCCACTGGGATGCAGACGAAGAGCGCTTAAAACAGCTTATTGAGCGTCATGAAGAGCTAGAGCCGTTAGTGGAGTATCACCAACCTCACGAAGTGACCAAAACATTTATCGAGCAAACAGCAGCAGGGTTTGGTCTTGGGGCTATTGGTGCGATTGCGAGTAACCCTATTATCTCAGGGCAAGTGATGCAAGAAATGGAATCGTTCGAGCAACCGACATTAACGGACTACCAAATGTTTTTCCTTATCACCTTTATTTTTGGTTGTATCGCGACAGGTGCGATTCGACAACACCGTATAACAAGAGAAGCTTAACCATGAACCAACTTGAAACGTTAATTTATCAGTTTGCCACTTTATTTATGCAGCCCGTTATGGTGCTCGTGGTTGTTATCGTCGTTTACTCTTTGTATGTCTTAGGCCGATTCGGCGTTGAGTTCGTGCAACGCTTCGATAAGAACTATGTGTCGGTATTACAGCGTTACGCTCAATCAAATGATTCAGGTGACAGTGACCAGCTTGAGCTTTGGATTGTGAAAGAGCTAGAGCCTTTACGGTTGATCAGCCGAGCGGGACCTATGCTAGGTCTTGTTACCACGATGATCGCTATCGGACCTGCGTTAGTGGCTATGGGGGAAGGTGAAGTTGATAAGGTCGCACAAGAGATGATCGTTGCGTTTTCAGCGTCAATATTATCGTTAATAGCCGCGAGTTTAACCTTCAGCATTATGACAGTTCGCCGTCGTTGGTTATTGGAAGATATGTGCAAAATTGAACAAAGTATGAAAACGATGACGCATTCACATTCAATAGCCGAAGCGGTACACCCGGTAGAAACGAACACGTTAGCAGAAGGAAAGCTGTAATGAGATTTCTGGAGTCTGATGAGCTGGATGATCCGGTACTTTCCATTGTAAACATGGTGGATCTGTTTGCTGTTGTGATGGCATTTTTAATGATACTCAACGTCACCGGAGCCCAACTGCCGGAAAACTCGATGCTGATAGAGAACCCTGGTGAAGAGAATATGCGCATCACAATTAAGGATGCAGAGACCATGACTCGTTACGAAACCTCTGATGAAATAGGGGAAGGAACAGGGCAGATAGCAGGGCAGACCTATATGTTAGATGACGGTAGGTTAATCTATGTTCCAGCTGATTAGAAATAAGTCAGATTATTAGAATAACGTATCGAGCAGGTTGATAATTAGACGGTAAGAAATTGACATAACAAGGATTGACCAAAGAAATAGATAAGAGTAAATTGCAAACGTGTTTCTAAATGAGTGTAATTATCATTTAGATTTAATGTTATGCATCTGTTATATAGATGCCAATATTTTTGTTGAACTCTCGTTTGTCATCAAGGTCTTTTCGTTATGAACTCAGCCTGTTGCTATGCCCTTAATCGGATTGAAGCTGTTATTGAACACATTGATTCTCATTTAGATGAAACCTTAAGTGTGTCGGATCTATCGGTAGTCAGCTGTTGGTCTCGTTGGCAATTACAGCGTGTATTTCAAACCTATACGGGAATGAGTGTTGCCCAATATGTGCGAGAACAGAAGCTCTCCAAAGCCGCAGAGCAAGTATTGAGGCGAGACAAAAAGATGGTCGATATCGCTTATCAATATGGCTTTGGTTCTGAGGTGGCGTTTAGTCGAGCATTCAGTGCTTTCTTTGGTATTAGCCCTAAGCGCTATCAACAAAGGGGCACACGAGATGGGATTAAAGGGCCATGCGAGCGGCCTATTTCAGACTTTCCTAATTGCGAGGCTCTAACGCAAGGGTTCTTTCAAGTAAGAATAGAACATGCAAGTGAACAGCGTATTTATGGGGTTAAGCAACGTGTTCGAGGGCTATTGTCTAGTGAGCCAGATTTCGATGTCTCTGTTCCGTGTGCATGGAATGAGTTTAAAGATCAATGTAGCCGCTCTTTTAGTTCCCAAACACGTTGGGTAGGCGTGATTGATGCTCAAAATAATGCGGATGAAGGTGAGCTTACCTATTTAGCAGGCACCGATAACTTGAGTGACGTAAGCCACAAGAATGGTGAGTTTGAAAGTGTTGTTGTGGAAGAAAACGATTTTGCTGTATTGCCATTTAGTGGTCAAATCAAACAGTTTGCTCAAGCGGTTGAGTGGCTTGTTCTGCACTGGCTTCCTAGTTCTGGCTACACCGCAGTGGAAGCGCCTGAGTTGGAAATATACAGCGGACAAAGTGATTCGCAGTCGATGAATATTGAGTATTGGCTGCCAATTCAAAAAGTTTCATAAGCGCCTAAGTGCTTATTTTTATCGAGTTTATAGGTAACTTATCGACATGATGCACCAAATTGTAATGTTTTTTCTATCTAAGCTAATAAAATGCAAACGATAATAATTCGCAATTAGATTAACTTACGTTGATCGCACAGATTGAAAAGAAAAAGCAGGGAATCATGGCCACAACACTATTTTCAAAATCATCTTTAAGCGTAGCAATTGCTAGCGTACTAGTGCTCTCATTTGGAGCCAATGCAAATACCGAAAGCTCGAATGCGGCGGACACAACACAATCAGAAATCGAGACAATATCGGTTCTAGGTCAAACCTATCGCAATACTGCGACTAAGACCTCGTTAGAACCAGAAGAAACGCCTCAAGCTATCAGTGTTATTGAGAGCGAAGATCTTGAAGCAAGAGGCGTGAAGTCTCTAAACCAAGCACTGCGTTATGCGCCAGGTGTCGTGACTGAAACCAAGGGCGGCTCTGTGACAATGTACGACACGTTTATGATCCGTGGTTTTGCAGTCAACCAAAGCTACTACGATGGTTTGGCCCTTCAGTTCTTAAATGGTTGGAACTTGCAGCCTCAAATCGACCCGATTGCGATTCAGCAAGTGGAAATATTTAAAGGGCCGACATCGGTGCTGTACGGTTCAATGCCACCGGGTGGCATGGTTAACATGATTGCTAAGACGCCACAAAAGGAGTCGAGCACTGAGCTTGGGCTAGCGACGGGTTCTCGTAATCTGGTTGAGGCTTCTATTGATACTACAGGTCAAATTGGTGATAGCGATTTTTCATATCGCATTATTGGCTTAGCGCGTACTCGTGATGGGCAAGTCAACCATACCGAAGAAGAACGTTACGTGTTTGCTCCGTCGTTAAACTGGGAAGTGTCGGATAAAACGCTCATCAATTTCAATATGTACTATCAAAACGATCCAGCAATGGGTATGAACTCGGCAATGCCAGCAGCTGGTTCATTAACAGATAATCCGAATGGATCGACTACGCCAAATACGTTCGTGGGTGATAAGAACTGGAGTACGTTTGAGCGTGAAGTGTTGATGTTGGGCTATAAAGTTGATCATCAATTTACTAATGAGTGGGGTTTCTTGCAGAACTTCCGCTATACCGACGCGTCTCTGTATCAAGAAAACACATATCACAGTGATTACTATAACCACTGGGATCCTGCTACTGGCAATTTAGATAGAAATATCTACAGCACGGATGAAGAATCTAAGGGTTACACGATTGATAATCAGCTTTCTGGCTTTGTTGTTACGGGGAATGTTGAACATAACCTGTTATTTGGTCTTGATTACCAACAATTAAAAGGCTCATCGAATTACGCAGAATACGGTAGTACGAGTCAATTTGGCGACTTTAATATCTTTAACCCTAATAATGACATGATTAATAGGGACTCGTTGACTAAAGATTCGGAAGTTAAAGATGACGTTAAGATAAAACAGTTAGGTCTGTATTTCCAAGATCAAATGAGAATTGATCGCTTGGTTGTTATAGCTGGTGGTCGTTTTGACCAATATAAAACGACAAGCGATAGCGAGTGGGGTTATGAAGAAGCGGATGACAGTGCATTCTCATACCGTATTGGTGCGCTCTACGAATTAGATAATGGCGTATCGCCGTTTGCTAACTATGCAACAAGCTTTGAGCCTGTTACGGGTGTTAGCAGCTTTGGTGAAGCCTACAAGCCTGAAACCGGTCAGCAGATTGAAGTCGGTTTGAAATACCAATCTTCTGATTACAGTAAGAGTGCGACGGCATCGTTATTTAGAATTGAGAAAAATGATGTGTTAGTAACGGACCCATCATCAGCCGATTATCAAGACCAGTTGCAAGTTGGTCAGATTCGCTCTCAAGGTCTTGAGCTTGAAAGCCGTATACAGGTGACCTCTGGTTTAGACATCGCAGCGAACTACACCTACACCGACATGGAAATTATAAAAGATAGCGACAATGGTCTGCAAGGTACCACGCCAATCTACGTACCTGAGCATGCCGCTAACTTATGGGCGAATTACTTCATCTTCGACGGAGTGCTAAGTGGTACACGCGCAAGTGCAGGTGCTCGTTATGTAGGTGAAATGCAAATGGATGCGACCAATACGCAAGGTAAAGTGCCGTCCTACACCTTGGTAGATTTATCACTTGGTTACGACTTAGGTTCAGTTAAAGAGTCTTTGTCGGGCGCGACTGTGAATTTACTTGCGACGAACTTGTTTAATGAAGAGTACTTCACTTGTTATGACCAAACCAACTGTTGGTATGGCGAAGAGCGTACAGTAGAACTGAATGTTAATTATAAGTTCTAGTTTCTATACCGTGCTGTAAAACAGAGCAGCCTGCTGAAGAGTAGGCTGCTTTAGTGCATTTTCGCACGACACTTATTGTGTTAGACAATTAGCAAAAATAGCAGTGAATAAGAAGAGAGTGACGTTGACTGAAATAGAACAATTGATGCATGCAGCAAAGCAAGTGACACCTTATTTAGACGGAAAAGTTGCTCCTGCTGAAAACGGAATGCTAATGGGTGACGGTGATAATCGTCAGTTGTTAACCATCATGTATCAAGAGATTCAATCATTGCACCCAGAAGCGAAGCACAGTTACTGGTTAACGCGAACCTTTAGCCTACTTAGTTGGCAGCCGATCTACCTAGCGTTTATTGGTATCTATGGTCTAAAAGTGGCGCCAGATTTTTCAACCATGAGTCAGCACTATCGTAATGGGTTGATTTCGGGTTTTCATTTTGATTCGGGGCAGTGCGTGAACGCAAATAAAGAAGCATTAATTATCGATGTTGGCCAACAGCTTGGTGGGATGGTGTCTCGTTGGCAAGCTGAGCTGGATGAACTTTATCGTTGCCGCCCAGGTTTTAGCCGTCAACTGCTTGCTGATTTCTTACTGATGTCCTTGATAAAAGTGCACGATCATTTTGAGGCGTTTACTCAGGATGATGTTCACTCTGATGCAAAGCTATGGCTCGATGCATTTCAACTTCCTCACCGTTCATTAACGGGGTTTTCGTCAGGGGAATTGCTGACTTATACAAGGAAAAGCTGTTGTCTTGTGACTCAAACAAAAGAGGGCAGACTTTGCGATGATTGCCCAAAGAACAAAAAGAGACGTCATGTATAAATTGACCGATGTCGAGGTGGTTCGAGACCAACGAACTATCTTGTCAATTCCCGATCTAACCATTGAAGATAACCAGTTTACCGTTGTACTTGGACATAACGGCTCGGGTAAATCGACGCTGGTGAACTTGCTCTCGAATCAGTTCTCACCAGAACAAGGACAAGTGTTACTCAATGAAAAACGGGTGGGTGAATACAATCCAAAGCAGCTTGCAAAAAGTGTTGCTTATTTGCCCCAAAAATTGCCCGAAGTCGCGGGGCTAAATGTGACTGAACTTGTGCGTTTAGGGCGTTTCCCTTGGCGTGGCCTATTTGGGCGTTGGAATGACCAAGATGCTCAAATAATCGAAAAATCAATGCAAATGACGGGCGTTTCACAGTATGCCAATACCATTGCAGAGCAGTTGTCGGGTGGTGAAAGACAGCGTGCTTGGGTAGCGATGTTACTCGCTCAGCAGTCAGACATTCTGATTCTAGATGAACCGACTTCCGCGTTAGATATTCAGCACCAGTATCAGTTGATGGGGCTTTTAAAGGAACTCAATGAGCAAACGGGGAAAGGGATTGTTGTGATTATTCATGACCTTAACTTAGCACTTAAATATGCCAGCCGCGTTGTTGCATTAAAAGGTGGAAAGGTGGCTTTTCAAGGAGAAACAGAGCTTCTGCATGATGAAGCCTTGTTGTCCGATTTATACGCAACACCCGTTAAATTAATGCCTCACCCAACACAGAATCATAAGGTCGCGGTGGTATGTTAAAAAGTGCAGATAGAGTAGAAAGTAATAGGAAAATGAAACGCCAAATACAAACGATGAAATGGCCGATGCGAGCAACATTGAAGTCTATTCTCGTACTATCGGCAATGTTAGTTTCTGGTTTGAGCAACGCTGATGTAACCGTAACAGACAGCCGAGGTGAACACACGTTAAAGGCAACACCAACACGTGTAGCAGCGCTTAATTGGGATATAGCCGAGCAAGTTATTGAACTGGGTGTCACACCGATAGCCATGCCAGATATTGCTGGGTACCAAGAATGGGTAGTAAAGCCTGCTATTGATGCATCGGTAGAAGATATTGGGACGCGAGTTGAGCCGAACTTTGAGAGACTGGCCCAACTAAAGCCTGACGTTATTATTATTGCCTCTCCTCAGCTTGATTTACTTGATCGCCTGGAGCTCATTGCTCCGGTTCTTTATTACCAAACTTACAGTGCTGACCACGATAACGCTCAAGCGAGTATTGATAATTCTCGGCTACTTTCGAAGGCGCTTGGTAAGCAGCAGGTAGCCGAGGGAAAACTGTTAGAAATGGATGCTCGTTTTACACAAATGACAACGCAGTTGAGTGACGCTTTTCCTGAAGGAAAACCTAAAGTCAGTGCATTTCGCTTTGCAAGTACCACCGCGGTTTATCTCTACGGAGAGAACTCGACGACACAGTACGTCTTACAACGATTGGGCTTTGAACCCGCCATTGAGAAACCTTCCACTCAGTGGGGCGTCACGCAAGTGCGTGTTAATGATTTAAAGCACGTTAATGACGGAGTAGCCCTTTATTTCAAACCGTTTGACCAAGAGCCGCAGCTAAACCGTTCAGTGCTTTGGCAAGCGATGCCGTTTGTTCGAGCAAACCGATTGAACAGCATTGAGCCTGTTTGGAACTATGGAGGGGCTATGTCGCTGCTTTATACCGCTGAAGCGATTACGGATAGCTTACTCGACATTGCTGCCAACCAAGTGAAGCGATAGGGCTCTAATCACGTGCTGAAATCACAGACATTAGGTTTGCTGTTACTCCTTAGCTTACTTGCCTTAACCATTGGGCAATTAGGCTGGAGTACTGACCTTTCTTTCGCTAACCAGATTCAACTCATCGGTTCACTGTCGTTCAATTTTGACGATTACGAAGATTTTGATGCGATTCTGTTCACCCAATCATCGCTACCTCGTTATGTCATGGGGTTGATGGTTGGCGCTGTATTAGGGTTGGTTGGCAGCGTACTACAGCAGCTCACGCAAAACACGCTTGTTAGCCCGTTAACGCTGGGCACCTCTTCTGGTGCATGGCTTGCAATGGTAATAGGCAGTGTTTGGTTCCCTTTAGTCATGGCGGACTATTCGTTATTTGTCGCTCTATTTGGGGCTATGGCCACATTCGGTTTGGTGATCACGATAGTCGGGTTGAATAATCTATCAGGCTTACCTGTTGTTCTTGCAGGGATGGCGACCAATATTTTATTGGGCGCTATTGCGACGGCGGTTGTTTTGCTTCATGACCAATACGCTAAAAACCTGTTTATTTGGGGAGCGGGTGATCTGGCTCAAAATGGTTGGGATAATGTTCTATGGTTAATGCCTAAACTGCTCCCTGCTATCTTTCTTGTACTGTTTGCTCCTCGTGTGTTTGCGTTACTACGTATAGGACAAAGTGGTGCTCAAGCACGAGGTTTGAGTATCGTTCCTGCATTTTTTGCCATCTTATTGTTAAGCCTTTGGTTAGTTTCAGCGTCTATCAGTACGGTTGGTGTGATCAGTTTTATTGGTCTGTTATCGCCTAATATTGCACGGGCATTAGGCGCAAGAACCCCTAAAAGTGAATTGGTGACAAGTTCCATTTTAGGTGCAATGCTGCTTATTACCACGGATTGGATCGCCATGTTCATTGGCAGTTACACCTTGGATATTGTTCCAAGTGGCACGGCTGCGGCGTTGATTGGCGCGCCTGCTTTGATCTTTTTTACAAGGCGTAAACTGAAGGCTCAAGACCAACTCTCGATAACCCTTCCTAAGACAAAAGCACTATTGACTCGTTTTCAATACGTTAAGTTAATGGTATTGTTTATCATTATCATCTTGGTGGCGTTTTTTGTCACAAGAAATAATGTAGATGGTGCGCTGGAGTGGATTGTTCGTTGGCCTGATGATTTTGCATTGAGTTTACTTTGGCCGCGCATATTAACGGCAATCTGCGTAGGCGCAGGGCTTGCGATAGCAGGTGTGTTACTACAACGACTTATATACAATCCATTGGCAAGTCCTGATATTCTTGGCTTGTCAGCGGGGGCGACATTTGCCTTAGTGGCTGCCAGTATTTTTGTTGGCATTAATATTTTTGAATCAGCTCCTTTGCTTGCATTTATAGGCAGTATATCGGTCTTGATTCTACTGCTAATCTTAGGGCGGAAGAATCATTATGCGCCTTCAATGCTGATACTTACGGGTATTTCGTTAACCGCATTAATTGATGCCTTGGTGCAGTTTACCCTTGCAAAGGGCAATGAAGACAGCTTTGCCATATTAGCTTGGTTAGCAGGTTCAACATACCGAGTGACACCAGTGATGGCTGTTGGTCTACTGATCGCGATGGTTCTTCTTTCAAGTATCGCGTTATTGACGAACCGATGGTTAACCCTGCTGTCAGCTGGGCGACTGTTTGCGAAAGCGAGAGGAGTGAACGTTCCTGTCGCGTTTACCTGTCTGTTTGTGTTAGTTGCCCTTATTTGTGCAGTCACGACGGCAGTGATGGGGCCTGTAGGATTTTTAGGGCTATTAGCACCTCATATGGCAATTATGCTTGGTGCAAAGAAAGCGAAAGAGCAGTTAATTGTTTCAATGCTGCTTGGCGCTGTATTGCTTTTAGCCGCGAATTGGTTAGGACAGAACCTTCGTTATCCTGCTGAAATTGCGGCTGGAACGATTGTTTCTGTTATTGGTGGTAGCTATTTTCTACTGCTGTTATTAAAAGGTCGAAAATCGTAGTCTTCAGCTTACTTTACTAAGCAATATAGACCTATTTCGAACCACTTACTTATTTATAACGTAATGATTTTTAAAGTGAATGCCTGTGATGAAATTATTTAAAGCGTGCAGTTTAGCTGCAGTAGTGACGATGTCGTACTCGACTGTGGCATCGTCATTGTCTGATGCGACAGCGATACAAAAAGATACCCATAAGAGTGCAGCTAACAGCCAGAAGGTGATCGATAAGAGTTTCGATTCCTCGCAACAATTAAGAGCGGAAATTGAGCAACTAGAACAAGAGTTGGCGAATCTTGAAGTGTATCGCGATCACCTTGAATCGATGGTGAATAACCAGAACCAAGAAGCGTTAAGTATTGAGTCACAAATCGATCAAATTCAGGATACGAGGCAGGGTGTTGTGCCGTTGATGTATCAAATGCTGGATGGATTAACGCAGATTGTTAAACACGATAGCCCTATTCGTCAGCAAGCAAGATTAGAACGTGTTGAAAGGCTACAAGCAATGATGAGTCAATCTGATGTGAGTGACGCAGAGAAGTACCGTCGCATCTTAGAGGCGTATCAGATTGAAGTTGATTACGGTACTAAGCTTGGTGTTTATGAAGCTCAAATAGCATTGGCTGGTGGTGAGACTTTTGAAGCTGAGATCTTCTATTTAGGTCGAATCTCTCTGATTGCGCGAAATCGTTCAGGCTCTCAATATTGGTCGTGGAATCGAGCGAGTAACGAATGGGAATCGGTTAACTCTACGATCTTTAGTCAACTCGACAGTGCTTTTCGCATTGCGAATAATCAGGCAGCCCCAAGCTTGCTAACCGTACCTCTATCGTTTGAAACCCCATCATCTGATTACTCTTTGAATACCACCAATGTAACGGAGGGGCAATAAATGAAAGCTTTAGCACTCACTACATTGATGTTGGCTGGCGTATTAGGTTCAGTCTACACCGAGTCAGCGCATGCGACTCAAGACGCTACGCAGAATAACCTTAAGAAAGTTGCTCAGTCTGATAACGCCAAGCAGAAAAAAGAGAACGCTCAAAGGCAGTTAACTTTTATCGAGACGGAAGCGAAGCTCAAAAAGAGAAAAGCGGAGCTAAAAGCTAAGCGAAACTTTGTACAGAACCAAACTGACGAGTTAGCGAAAACCTTTAGCAGCAATGAAGATAAACTGGCTCGTTTAGAAGAAAATCTTCGCCTTGAAACGGGTAGCTTGGGTGAGCTGTTTGGTGTTGTAAGACAGGTTGCGAAAGAGCTAGAACCTCAGGTTGAAGAGTCAGTAACAGCGATTGATGCCAACGCACACTCTGCTTATGTAGACTCGATCATTGAAGCGCGTACATTGCCATCAATGGATGAGCTGACTGGTTTGTGGCGTAGCTTAAATGAACAGATTAAAGCCAGCGCACAATTATCCCCAGTAGATGTCTCCATCGTGAATTCAGATGGTAAAGCAACGTCGCAAAGTGCGTTTCGTATCGGCTCATTTGCGCTTGTGGGTGACCAAGGTTATTTAAAGTGGAACAGCGCTCGTGATCAAGCGGTGTACTATGCGAACCAGCCTAATCAAGTCCCTGACATATCGAGCTTGAAACTCTATTCTAACGCCTCTGAACAACAACCCACTGATAATGCAAAGTCATGGCAGGTTGATCCTTCTCGTGGCGTTATCTTAAGCCAAAGAGAGCTAGACCCAACACTGAAAGATCGCTTAGAAGCGGCGGGCGTAGTAGGTAAAGTGATTCTAGGGCTGTTAGCGATTGGTTTAATCATTGCCTTGTACCGCGGTATTACGCTTTCAATAGCACAGGTGAAAATTCGCAAGCAGTTGAAGAACCCTCAACAAATAGGCAACAATCCATTGGGCCGTATTCTTTCTGTTTACAACAAAGAGAATACTCGTACGGTTGAAGCGTTAGAGCTTCGCTTGCTTGAAGCGGTCGTCGATGAGCAAACGCACCTTGAAAAAGGTTTGTCGATGCTTAAATTGTTTGCTGCACTTGCACCGATGCTTGGTCTGCTAGGTACGGTGACGGGCATGATCGAAACTTTCCAAGTTATTACCCACTTTGGTAATGGCGATCCTAAAGTCATGGCGGGCGGTATTTCTATGGCATTGATGACGACTGTACTTGGTTTAGTTGCTGCAATGCCTCTTCTGCTTGCTCACAACTTGTTGAGTACGCAAGCAGAGAATATTCGAAACATTTTAGAGAAGCAGGGTATTGGTCTCGTCGCACAGCAAGCCGAGCGTGACGATACAATTGACGTTTTCTCGAAGCAATCTGTTACTCAAGACAATGTACTGACTGAGAGCCCAGCGTAATGACAAATATGCTAGCAAGTATTCAATTAAATGCTGTGGTTGATTTTATGAATCAAGGTGGGCAGATTTTATGGTGGCTAGCGGCGGTTGTAGCGGTAACTTGGCTTTTTGTTGTTGAGCGAGTGATCTATCTGGCTTGGTCTTTCCCAAAAGAAAAAAAGCAGTGGATAGAGGCTTGGCAGCAACGTCGAGATCATGCCTCATGGCATGCTTTAGCCATACGAGATGGTTGGGTATCAGAAGCCAAGCAAGCGCTTTATCAGCATCTCAATTTCATCAAAGTGCTTGTTGCCATCTGCCCAATGCTTGGGCTACTTGGCACAGTGACAGGCATGATTTCCGTGTTTGATGTGATGGCAAACCAAGGCAGTAGCGACCCTAAGTTAATGGCTTCAGGTATCTCTCTAGCAACGCTACCAACAATGGCTGGAATGGTTGCAGCGTTGGCTGGCGTATTTGCTCATTCGCGCTTGACCAAAGCGTGCCAGCGAACCCAATTAAAATTAGAACAATCTTTAAGGAGCCAACGATGAGGTTAGGCAGACGTCAATCTAAACAAGAAGACGCACAAATCGATATGACATCGATGTTGGACATCGTCTTCATTATGCTGATCTTCTTCATTGTCACCAGCTCATTTGTTCGCGAATCGGGTGTGGAAGTCAATCGTCCTCAAGCATCAAATGTGGTTAGCCAAAAAGACGCAGGCATTTTCGTTGCGATCACCTCGGCTAACGATATCTTTATCGACAAACGTTTAGTAGATGCTGAGCGAGTTCAGGCAACACTAGAGCTTATGCTGCTTGATAAACCTGATGCTTCTCTCGTAATACAAGCTGATGAACGTGCATACAATGGTACGGTTGTGAAAGTGATGGATGCCGCGAAAGGGGCAGGTGTAGTGAATATTGCCTTGGCAGCGGAGAAGTCTTAATGCCTCGTGTCATTATTGCTATACCCATTGCCTTAATTGTGGCACTGGGTCTGTTTAGTTTTATGGCTTGGATGGTGCAACCCAAGTACGCAGAGAAAGCTGAACAGACTGAACCATTGCGTTTCGACATAATGATGGTAGAAGAAGAGTCGCTGACTGAAAGAAGAAGGCGAGCGATTCCTGAGCCACCAGAGCCTCTTGAGCCACCACCTCAAGCGCCAACCTCTAGACAGCAAGTTCAGTCTCAAGATATGTCTCATATGGCACTTGAAATGCCCACGCTGGAAATGGCCACGTCGGTGCAAGGGTTGCAGATTTCACTGCCGTCGATCGGAGATGTCAGCATGGATCAAAATGCCATGCCGCTTCATAGAGTTGAGCCAACTTATCCTGCAAGGGCATTGCGTCGTGGGGTTGAAGGATACGTGATTATGACATTCTCTATTGATGAACTGGGTCGCCCTACCGATATTGAAGTGGTTGAAGCAAACCCACCGAGGCAGTTTGAACGTGAAGCGATACGCGCGCTCAAACGTTGGAAATATCAGCCTAAAGTGGTGAATGACAAAGCCGTGGTACAGCAAGGACAATCCGTGAAACTAGAGTTCAAGTTGCAAAAATGATGAATATTTCGAAGAAACTGCTCGTTAGCTCAATCATTGCATTGGCTAGTTTGATTCCGATTCAATCCGCGTTGGCGAATGAACTGAGCCAATCAACGGCACAGCGTGTACAAAGAGCACACACTCAATCATTAGATGGAGAACTGATAAAAGCCATCGAGCTTTTGGAGAGCGTGTCCACCAGTCGAGCTTACGATAAAGCGTTTGTCGCACGTATGTTAGGTGTTTTTTATTGGCAAAATGAACAAATCGAAGCGGCCATCGATCAATTGAAATATGCCGTTGATAGTGGCTTATTGGCCGATGAACAGTCTGTCGATACGATTCGTATGCTTGCAGATCTCTACTTATCGAACGTTCAATACAAAGAGGCACTTAGCTATTATCTTCGATTAGTTGAAGAGGGGCATGGAAATGCACTGGTTTGGCTTCGTGTTACTCAAACCAATTACCAACTTGCACGTTGGCCCGATGTACTTGAGTCAGTAAAACAATATCAAACGTTTGAACCAACGCTTGATGTTGCAATGCTTTCACTGCGATTGGGCGGTGAATTCCAATTAAAGAAGTGGCCGGATGCTGCAAAAACGTTAGGTCAATTAATCGAATTTGAGCCTGATAACGCACGTTGGTGGCAACAATTAGTGAGTATTGAAATTCGTAGAGAACGCTCTAACCAAGCGTTGAACGTGTTGACTCTAGCAAAGCTGCAAGGTATTCCATTGAGCCAACAAGAAATACGAATGCTGGCTCAGCTTTACGGGAACCAAGGCATTCCATCGAAATCAGCACAAACACTTTCATTGCTGGATGAGGCTAAAACTGACCTTGATATGATTGTTCGTCAGGCTCAGTTATGGCAACAATCAAAGCAGTGGGATACCGCGATTGAGTATTGGCAATTAGCCGCAAAGAAAGACCGTAAGTATCATTGGCAAGCCTCGCAGCTGTATTTAAGCCAGCGCGACTATCAACATGCTCTAGAGGAACTTAATAAGATCCCAGAGAGTAAACTCACTTCTTCGATGCTGTTCGCCAAAGTTCAATCGGCCTATAGAACCCAACAGCTTAACTTGGCGCTACAATATGCCAAGCAAGCGAACAAGGTAGAAGAAACGTCAGAAAGTGAGCGTTGGATTACGTATTTGAATAAGCAGTTAGAGAGTAACGACGACTAATTACACTGCTTGATACTGTTAAGCGCTATATTAAATGAGGTTAAATCGGATCAATCACATTTAGGTTCTCTTTAGGTTGTAGGTACAAAAAGAAAACGTATGTTCTGCACAGTTTTTTCAAATTATCACGAACGATGAACCGATATTAGAGTTATAAAATATTGAACCCACTAGATCGTGCAATCGGAAGAGATATTGCACGATCTAGTGGGTTCATTGATGCTTAGAATTGGTGGTTAAACTCTAAACGTACATCGATGTCTGAGCTGTTCTCTTGATCCCAGTTAGCGAACAATCGAATATTCTGACGAGGATTAAATTGATAAGAAGCGGCAACTTCGTGAGTAAGGGTGCTTATATCTTTATACGAGAATAAGCCTAATTCAGGTATTGTTGTATTGTCTTTACCGCCTAACCCGTGCGTGTACATTGGATTGTAGTTGAACCAGATGTTGTCGGTGACAGATATGCGGGAGTAGATACCTACCGTCGTCGTCACCGCGGGCATGACGTAACCTGCATATTCATCTCTTACGGTCATTAAACCCAGTGATGCGATAGGGAACAAGGTAATTGGGCCAATAGTGGGTAAGGCTTGAACCAGCCCAATGTTAGTACTACCAATTTGCTTATCAAAGTCCCAATTCAGATCAAATTGCATTCCACGACCAGATTCCAATTCGACGGTGAACTGACGGAAACGAATGTGACTGATACTGTCGTTAGCATCGTCTTCTAAACCAAGTAGTTCACCCCCAAAGTTCTGAATTTCAATGAGACGTAAACCTAACGTGTCATCTGAACCAGTGTCGAATGTACGGCCTGACTTTAGATGAAATCCGTTATTCGATATGCCAACCCCCCCCCCCCGGAGTTGTAGACTGCCATTGGATCTGACATATCTTGAACTGTTGTATCATCAGCGATAGCGAACCCTGATACTAATAACGCCGAAGCCAAAATAGTTTTATTCATGTTATAGAATCTCAGGCATCACGTAACTGTTTTCTAGTTGTTCCGGCGTAGCACGGTATACACGTTTTATTAGGTTCCAGTTTTCCGTTGTTGGTATGTTGTTTTCGACGTTGCCACACTCGTTACCGAAGTGAATGGTGTACGTATCGCCACCTTTTTTAAGTACTAGGTTATCACTGTTCAGAGAGGCCTTATTGTGTGCGAAGTAGCCGTCACCGTTGTATAGAGTTACAGAGTAAAAGCCTCTATCTGGATTAATATCAGGTACATCAAAAGTGACGGGAGTACATGACTGAACATCGTTACCTTCAGCAATGCCATAGAAAGCGTGGTGAGCAGGAGCAGTAAGGAAGCCACCGTAAGCAGCAGTAGCGTGCGCACGAACTTCAGATGAACCAGGAGTTCCATCTCCCATAAACTCTAAGGGAGTATAATCAAACTGAGTTGTACGAAGGTCAGCAACAGTCGCTTGATAAGAATCCATATCCCAGTTTTTAAGCTTCAATGGCTCATTTGAACCTGCAGTCCATGTGATTTTAGATTGCCATTCTGCCGCTTTAGCGATATCAGAAGGGTCAGATTCATCCGCTTGGATACGTACTACCACTACAACGTAGTCAGTA
The DNA here is from genome assembly GCF_050337265.1 of Vibrio lamellibrachiae. Lineage (NCBI taxonomy): Bacteria > Pseudomonadati > Pseudomonadota > Gammaproteobacteria > Vibrionales > Vibrionaceae > Vibrio > Vibrio lamellibrachiae. The sequence continues at coordinate 283,966 of NZ_JAKJSU010000004.1, read as the reverse complement.
TCAGAAACGATTTCATGTGTCCCTGACTCGTAAGTAAAAAGAGGAACCCAGTGGTTTTGGTCGTGGACTTGGATAGAAGCATAACGCCCATCCATTTCTGGAAGAGTAATCGTTGCACCCTCGCTAACATTCATCACCATCCCTGAGTAGATAGTATCTTGATTCATACGAATGATCGGTTGGAAATCTAGCTGAGCCATACGAGGAATAAACATCATTTGATTGATTCCATATTCCTCTTGAAGGCGAACCATCTCCATATTGGTATGCGCTACAGCCATATTATCAACCGTAACTTCGATTTGTTTAGACCCTGATGCAATAGCGTGGTTTGAAACCAATACAATGGAGGCAGCAGCTAATAGTGTATTTTTCATAGGAGACCCTAATTAGAGGTTTATTGTTGAATCGACAAGGCAATACATTTGAATTGCAGAGACATAATAAGTTTTCTCAATTTCATAAATAGGGTTTTCAGAAATTCATATATGGAGCAAATTGACTTATAGCAAACGATTATTGTGTGGAAGTATATCCATCACTTCAAAGCGAAGGATCCAATTCCTAAATAAACTGAATTAAAAATACAATTACAGTCATAAATATTGCCAATGACTGTTTTCATATTTATTTTGAATGATTATGATTCATTCTTCATATAATGATGTGTACGGTGTTGATTGAATGATAAGTCAGAAAGAGAACAGTTATTGTAAGCGGTGTGAGGATATGACGTCTCATGTCGTTGTTTTAGTAAGGGATGAGCCTAAAGAAAATAAGCTGACTGACTTTTTAACTGGGCTGTTTAAGAGCGCGGCAGTTGGAGCGTTTGAAGCCTCGATGGATGACTTTTCTCGGCATAGTATTTGTGAACAGTGCGGTACGAAAACGGTTAATGATAACCTAACCTAGCTCTGGGTAAATAAGGCAGCTTTAGTCGCTGCCTTGTTGTCTATAAAGGCTTACGCTAACTTTCTTATCAACGTCCCTAATCGTTTAATTGCAGCTTCCACTTTGTCCGTAATTTCGAGCGATGCATTGAGCCTAAAACAGTGATTAAACTGCTGCTTGGTTGCAAACATCTCTCCCGGTGCAATGCTAATGTTCTCATCAAGAGCCAATCGATAAAGATCGGTCGCATCCATATGTTCTGGAAGAACAACCCATATAAAATACCCGCCAGTCGTATAGTAGGCGTTGACTTCATTCGGAAGGTTATTACGCAGCAATTGCCACGTCTTAAATTTTCTCTGTTCTAGTGTTCGTCTAAGCTGCTTAAGGTGGTTTTCATAGTGTCGAGTGGATAGATAATTAGCGAGCGTAAGTTGAACTGGGGCACTGGTCGATAACGTGCTCATCAACTGAAGTTTTTGGATTTGTAACGCTCGGTTTCCGGCGGCCACCCAACCGATACGAAAACCAGCAACGAGTGATTTTGAAAAAGAAGAGCAGTGTAGTGTCATACCCTTGGTATCAAACGCCTTGGCTGGTAATGGTTTGGTATTTCCATAGTACAGCTCGTTATACACATCGTCTTCAATTAAGTGAACGCTGTGGTCGGTAAGAAGCCTGACAAGGCGTTGTTTCTTTTCGTCTGAAAGTGTAAAACCTAATGGATTCTGGAAGTTCGTCATCAACCAACACGCTTTAACTGGGTGTGTTTGAAGTGCCAACTCTAATGCGTCGAGGTCGATGCCATCTTTTGGGTGAGTATTAACAAAAAGAGCCCGTAAGTTGAGACGCTCTAACGCTTGCAGAGCTCCATAAAATGCAGGCGATTCAACTACAACCCAGTCCCCAGGTTTAGTCACCGATTGTAAACTCAGGTTCAATGCTTCAAGTGCACCAGCAGTGATTACAATTTCATCTGGATTAACGATAATGCCTTGAGAGGCATATCGCTTGGCAATGATCTTTCTTAGGGTTTCATTACCAGGCGGTAGGTTATCTAACGCATGAGAGGTGGGCATCTCTCTCGCTGTCTTCATTAACGATTTGTTTACCCTGTTTTGCGGGTAAAGAGTGGCATCAGGGTAAGCAAAGCCAAAGTTGGTGACGTTTTTCTTACGACTCGTCTGCAAGATATCAAATACAAAATCATTAATATCGATAGATTCAGAAATCTGAAGTGTGTTTTGGTGAGTAGAGACAGGGATATCCTGAATTTTGGGGGCAACCACATAGCCCGAACGAGAGTGCGATACAACCCAGCCCTGGCTTTCCAGTAGCTGATAAGCATTCATTACGGTCATCAAACTAAAGCCAGACAATTCTGTTTGCTTTCTTAAAGAGGGAAGCTTACAGCCTGTTTCCCAAACGTTGCTTTTAATTTGGTTTTTAATTTGTTCTGCAAGCTCTACATACTTAGCCAATGGAAATCGCTCATCGTTATATTTGTTCAGACAATAGGGTATGGGGTTGATCATCTGTTATACATAACAATCATAAATCTGTATCTATTATAGGTAAAGTGCTAAAGCGTATAATTGCATGACTTAAACACTTATCTGGAGTCCTGTAATGAATAGAGTAAAGAGTGAGCTGTATCTATGTGCAATAGCTACCGTTCTGGTCTTGATGAATGTAATCGCTCACCTGTTAGGGGCAAAAATGTTTGTTGATTTACCGCTTGCGGAAATAACCGTTGGATTGACACCAGTCGTTATGATGGCTTTAGGTGTGGTTGGTTTTAAGGTAGCAGGAAAAGAGCAGGGCGCGTAGGTATGGCGCTAGCGTTCGATCGTATTGTTTCTTGCGTTAGTGTTATTGGACTTAAGGTTTGAGCTTTCCTTAGCCGTTGTGAGAAATAATAGAATCTTTCCAGTTATTTCCCAACGAATTTTTGTAACTGACTCGCGAATCCAAGACCCGCTATGGTGGCAATGTTGAGTGTGAGATCGACGCCTATTGCCTTTAGCTCTTCCTCTTCATCATGGTATTTGGCTGTAGCAGCGATACGTCCACGGTAACCCATATTTTTCATTCGCAATACGGAGTTTATGTTGGCTTTATGAGTCGGTAAGGTCAGTAAAACCCACTCTAGATCTTGGTGTAGGTCTGGCGCTCTTAGCCAAAAATCGGGGTTAGTGACATCTCCGGCAACGACATTTCGCCCCAAACCTGTAAGCCTTGAGACTTCTTCCATATCGACTTCCACCCCGGCAATACTGCCCGAATAATTTCTTTCTAGAGCATTGTATGCTGCGACGCCCATGGTACCCATACCGAACACAACGGCTTTGATGTGTGCTAGGTCGAGATCCTCTTCGCCTGAAAGGCGTTTTTTTCGCTCAAACCTGACGAGTGTTGGCCTCCATTTGTCATAGAGACGGTCTCCCGTATTTATCATTAGTGATGATATTACAAACGAGAAAGACAAGACGACTGAAAGCACAACTAACCACTCTTTCGATAACCAACCCGAAGAGACGGCAATGGCTCCGACAATGAGTCCAAATTCGCTGTAGTTAGCAAGGTTTATTGAAGCACGCCATGCGGAATTACACCTTAAATTAAACAGGCTGAACAAACCAAAGTAAGCCGCAACTTTGATGGGAAGAAATAGAATAAGCAACAAAGCGAGCAAAACGTCTGTTTCGCCAGGTGTGGCTGTCATACCAACACTTAAAAAGAACCCGATTAAAAATAGCTCCTTAAATCCAAGCAGCTGTTTAGCTAGCTCATTGGATTTGGGGTGATTGGCAAGGAGCATTCCAAACACCAGTGCGCCAACATCCTCTTTAATTCCCACCAATTCAAACAAATCGGCACCCACCAGCGCCATGGTAATGCCAAAAAGAATGAGAAGTTCATTATGCCCAACACTGTCGAGTAACTTATACAATATCAGCCTAAACGGAATGAGCACGATGAGTGCAAGTGCCCAGTTAGAGGGTAATTTCCCCATAGATACCGCTATGAAAATGACCGCTGCCACATCTTGTACAATAAGCACTCCAATGGCGATTTTTCCGTGCAACGCATTGATCACCCCACGGTCGTCAAGCACTTTAACAGCGAAGACGGTACTGGAAAAAGACAAAATGAACCCTATAACTAGTGCACTTTCAATTTCTAAACCAGAAATGAGTGGGATGGCTGTATAGGAGAGAAGTATCACCAATAGTGCGAAAAGTACGGTGACGATTGCCATATGCAAGGTTGCGCTGCCCCAGACTTCAGGCCGTATTAGGGACTTAAATTTAAGTTTCAACCCGATGGAAAACAATAAAAGAGTGATCCCCAGATCTGCCAGCACAGCGAGGAACCCACCTCCTTCAGCTCCGAGCGCATTAAGTATAAAACCGGCAATAAGAAAACCGATTAGTGGGGGGAGCCCAATGGATTTAATTATCAAGCCACAAAGAAAGGCAATGGATATCCAAATTGGGTCGCTGTAGTGTATTGAAAGTAGCTGCGGGTCCATGTTTATCCTAGCGGTTATCTAACACAAAAATAGCTCAACTGGTTAATCACATGGGACAGAAAGTGGATAACATCCCTTTGTTTTATTTGCTCAGATAACGTCCATTCTTCTTTTAAAGATAGAAGACTTTTTACTCTTACTTGTAAGATTTTGTAGTTAGCTTCTGAAAATTAGTTTCCGATACCGTGTAGTGAGTCGCTTATCTATGTTGATGGCTGCACGTGGGGTATGAAAATATCCTATGAAGGCATTACTTGTGATGGATATTGAAGGTTTTGATGCACGATATGGGCATGCTGACAGATAAAAAATGTAGTGGAGTTTAAATCAGAAACTTCCGCCAAATGATCCCACAGAAAGTTTGAGGCAGAAATGAATTATCTCACGTCTGCCAAATGAGTTTTATCGTTGAACGACGTTATAAGCCTCGCTGCCACTCTTGTCGTAGCGTAATCGTATTCGGCTTATTGATCGCGAGGTCAACGGTATCCAACAGTTTCTGTTTGTCTTTACCAAGGACCCCTTTTAAAACGAGATAGTTAGATGCGTGGTCTGATCGGAAGATGGTTTTTTCTAGTTTTAAGTTTTCCAGTAACCAGCGAACTTCCTGAAACAGCTCGGGTTGAGTTAGCTGCCGAAACTCACCGTTGAAACCTGCAGCAAAACGCTCTTCACCCAAAGGGAATGAGACTACAAGGGTTGAAAGGTAATCGGGCTGAGCTGCATTCATTAGCTTTGCAGAATTAATTGCATGCTGATGGCTGAGTTTAGGCCCACCAAGACCATTTAAAATCATCACTGAGCTTTTCATTCCGGCTGCTTTAATCTTATTTAGCGCTACCAGTGAAGAGTCAAAGGTTTCGCCTTTCTCTACTTTATTCAGCACTTCATCATCACCGCTTTCACAGCCTATGTACATCAGGCTAAGCCCTAGTTCTCTGAGTTCGGTCAGCTGTTCGGCCGTTTTGTTGGTGAGATTTCGCGGTAGGCAGTAACTTGATACTCGCTGAACACGAGGCAGGTATTTATTAATCAATTCGCAGATCTCTTTCAAACGGCGAAAGGGCAGGGTCATTGCATCTCCGTCTGCGAGAAATACTCGATGAACTTTCGCACCAGAACTTGCGATAATTTGAAGCTCTTGCTCAATCTCCTCTACCTTTTTTGGGCGGAATTTCTTCTGAGGCTGAGTGTACATATCGCAAAATGTGCAACGATTATGGCTACAGCCGTTAGTCACTTGCAGTATCAACGATTTCCACTCTGAGGGCGGGCGAAATACAGGTTCAATGTAATCGAGCATTGTGGTGTTCTCTTTTATTATTTCACTAAATGCTATCTCACTTTACCAATGGAAAACAAACATTAGTGACGCTAACGCTGCTCTGTTTTGTCTACGCGATCAAAAAAGGGCCGTTAAGTTCAGACAATGTCTTACTTCAAACGACCCTTTAAGGTTTCTTTGTAGATAGAACTACTTTTGAAGTTGCTCTTTAGCCGCTTCAACTTTTGAGAAATCTAACCCTAACTCGTCTACCGCTTCTTTAATCAATGCTGGGTTTTGCATTACTTGTCCCATTAAAGCCTGAAGCTTCTCTTGAGGCAAACCCAGTTGGCTGATCGTTGCCATTGCTGCAAGAGGGTTTTGTGTCAACGTTTGGAAAATCTCGCTGATCTGTTGGTCACTAATATCATTCTCTTTTAACATTGCAATAATAGGGTTCATCACTTTACCTTTCTAACGACTAAATAAAATAGAGGAGAAGTCTATCATCTGGCTTTGTCTGATTGTAGTGGTTAACTAAGATGAATTCATGAACTTAAGTTTTATGTCGGGTTGGTAATTACAAAGACACAAACGCTAGCTCTGAAACCATTCTACCAGTCGGGTCGATACCACTCTGGCTGCAGCGTTTGGTGATTCCGATTCACGAAGTAGTGCCGACCAGCCAAGATCGAGTTTGGTTTTTCCCAATGGTACGGCGGTGACACTTCCATTGTTTATAGCCGACTGCACGGCCCATTTTGAAAGTATGCTTACTCCGAATCCTGCAGCAATTAATTCGATAATCGCATCGGTGACTTCTACTACGGTAACTAGATATGGAACTACACCAGACGGGCGGATAAACCGTTCATACTCAAAACCGGGTTGCGCTGATTTGCTGTAGGTTAAGTAATCTTCACCTTCAAGGTCTGTCGCTTCGATATAGGGTTTTGTTGCTAACGTATGTTTAGAGTGGGTTATCAAAACCAGTTCATCTTGAAATACAGAAATTGAATCGATACCCGGAATGGCTAAGTGCCCCGGAGCTAACACAACATCGACGGTTCCTTCTTGAAGATTTTGAAGGGGGTTTTGCGTTGCAGAGGCGACCAACTCTAATTGAATGTCGGGCTCCTTTTTTGCCATGACTTGTAGAAATGAGGGTAACCAGTGGTAGCAACTGTACGCTGCTACACCAAAACGAACCACTGTTGTTTTGTTTTCCGCCATTTGCTGAAAATCGTATTCCGCTCGTTGTAAGGCTGGAATGATTTGATTGGCGGTTTGTATCATGGCGCGGCCAGCAGGGGTTTGACGCAGGCTTCGTCCTTCTCGTTGAAATAACAATCCACCCAAACGCCGCTCAGCTTCTGCAAGGCGGTGGCTCAGCGCAGATTGCGTTATGCCTAATACATACGCGGCCTGACTTAAAGTCCCTGAGTCGTTGATGGCTTTGAGCATTTCCCAATGTTTTATATCGAGCCTCATTACTTTTCCCTAAGTCGATGTCGTCAGTCAATTGTTTATACATGCACAATATTAATCTATATGAAGGATTATTCATTATTTATTTCATGAGTGGAGAGCTATGGTTATAGCTATATTCAATCAAGTGAAGTTAATGTGAACTCGAAATCAACGATTAACGGGCAGTATTTAGTGCTACTTTCTGCCTTCTTTTATGGGTTAAACCCTTTGTTTGCGCAGCTTCTATTTCAGGAGGGTTTGGGCGCGGAAATGGTTAGCTTGTATCGATTTATTCTACCCGCTATCGGATTTGCATTTTTTCTACGAACGCCACAAGAGCATTGGGCTGAAGCATGTCGAAGCTTATTGCTTGGTATTGTCAGTGGGGTTTCGATCTTTGGTTATTTTCATGCGCTGGAAACACTTCCGGCGGCGACCGCTATTTTGATTTATTACACGTACCCATGTTTTAGTGTATTGATCGGTTGGGCTATATTTCGAAGGGTTCCAACACAGAATGCGTTTATATCGGCAGTGTTGGTGGCGATTGCTGCGTCATTAACAGTAAGGCCAGAAGCGCTTCCAAATAACGCGTTGCTTCCGATTGCCGCCTGCTTTTTGGCACCGCTAGTGGTCGCGACTCAGGTGCAGTATTTGACGAACCCACGACAGAGTATTCCAACAAGTAATCGAATGGCATGGATTACCTTTGGGCATATTTTGGTTCTTCTGCCGTTAGTTTTGTTGGTAGCGCCTGCTCAGGTGTTACCAACGTCAACCATGGGCATTATGTCTGTATTTGGCATAGCGTTACTGGCGGCTGCTTTACCACAACTGTTATTTATGGTGGGAGCACCAAGGTCGTGCGCTGATAAGAATGCGTTAACGGGCTCGTTAGAGTTGGTGGTTGCGTTGCTATCAGGTGCTGTTTTGTTGGGTGAGCATTTAGACCGGTTAGAATTCACTGCAATTGTGCTAATGATACTTGCGCTATTCATTAAGCAAGTGGAAAGCCAATCTGCAACAGAACCAAGTTTAGAAAGCTAGCGTATATCAACCTGGGTATCGTATTTCGCTCGGTTCATGGAGATCAACGTTTTGAATGAACGTAAATTGTCATTGCTGTAGAGCAGTTCGTTACAAAGCCCCTCGTAGGTAGGCATATCGGGTACGGTAATGATCAGCACAAAATCGACTTCTCCAGTCACTTGGTAGCACTCTTTAACCTGTGGTGCCTTTTGAACGTTACGAATAAACTCAGCATTAAGATCCTTTCTATCACGCTCCATCATGACCTCAACGACTAAGTGTAAGCAAGGCTCGAATTTAGCGTTGTTGATAATAGCGACGCGTCGGTCGATGACTTCTTCTTTAAGCAGTCGTTGTACTCGCTTGTGGCACGCAGGTGGAGAAAGAGCCACTTTTTCAGCTAATTGAACATTAGTAAGAGAACAATCTTGCTGAAGTTCTCTCAAAATGGCTTTGTCAGTTCGATCGAGAAACATAATTAACTAAACCTGTTTTAATTTGGAATATATTAAAAGTACAAGGCTCAATTTATGGAATTATTAACATTAAGTCGAGGTATATTAACAAACAGTAAAACGAGTAACCAAATAAACAAGCAGTTAAGGGATTAGATTTCAATGTGGAATAACGTAAAGCCTCAGGTTTTGTCTGTAGTTAATGAGATAGGTAGGGTGTATTGGGCATTGTTGCGCATTCTTGTTCCCGCCACCATTGTCGTGAAGTTGCTAGAAGAGATTGGCGCGACGACTTGGCTTGCCAGCGCTATTAGCCCTGTAATGGGTTTTGTTGGTCTCAGTGACGGAATGGGGCTTGTATGGGCTGTCGCTATTCTTACCAATATCTACACAGCAATGGTCGTATTTTATAATTTGGCCTTAACCGACACAGTAACAGTGGCACAAGCGACAATTTTGGGTTCAATGATTCTTATTGCTCATGGGATCCCTGTTGAAGGGGCGGTAGCAAAAGCCATCGGTTTTGGTTGGCGTTTGACGTTACTGGTGAGGGTAGGTGGCGCAATATTTTATGGCTTCGTACTTCATCAAATTTATACACTGACAGGTGCCGGCAGTGAAGCGATAAACCTAGTTTGGCAACCGGAAATCAGCGCATCTCCAAGCTTGTTAGAGTGGGGGATACTTCAGGTCACACTATTTCTATCAATATTAGGCATTATCTCTGCGCTGATTATTTTGCTTCGTTTATTGAGATGGATTGGCGTTGAAGCGTTGATGCATCGACTACTTAGTCCATTGCTTAGAACTCTGACAATTGGAAAAGAGGCCGCAAATATCACCATTGTAGGTATGACGTTGGGGCTAACCTTTGGTGCCGGTCTGCTCATCGATGAAGTGAAAAAGGGACACATCAATAAACGTGACACTATCTTAGTCGTTGGATTTCTTAGTCTTTGCCACAGTATTATTGAAGATACGTTTCTCATTTTACTTCTTGGTGCAGACCTTTGGGGAATACTCTGGGGGAGAGCTTTATTTGCGATTATTGTGATTGCGGTTTGGGGACGTTTGACGAAAAGTAACTCGAATTTAGTCGCTGAAAGCAGGTGAATACTAACGAGCTATCGATAGCCGTCGATGGCTCGTTATTTTCTCGTTTATATGAGTCCAAATAGAAAGCTCACAAAAGAAGAACGATTAATCTTTGAGGTTTTCTCCACCGTCGTCCAACTGTTGTGGACGCTTCCAGTAGGAGTATTGCGGTGTCCAATCTGAAGCACTTAGCCCAGCTAGCCCGAGCAGGCTCCACATTGAACAATAGAGATCGCCGGGGCCGAATATACAAGCGCTTTGCCTAAATATCTTGTCTCCTTTCCTTTCGTACACGACTGCCCCTGGTACGTTACTTTGTCCTTCCTGGACTGACTGTTCTTGAATATATTGCCCACCAGAGTGAGAGGCTAAACTGAACACCCAACCTCGTGAGTTTGCAAACCGGCGTTGTACTTCGGGAGCATCTTTGGAGACTAAAACGAGTGACATTGCGGACTCTAAATGTGGCACAAAACCGTTGAAACCGTCGGCCCATAGCGTGCAGTATCGGCAACCTTGTCCCATATTGTGTATTACTAGTAGTTTGTCGTTTTCAGCAAAGAGCTCAAGTAACGACGTGTCGCCATTAAGGGTTTGAAAAGTGTAGTTGGGGACTTCTATATTGAAACGGTTAGTTTTTCTAAGTTCCACGAGCTTCATGTTTAACTCAAAGATCTGTTGTTCTAGTGCTTGGATTTCAGAATTAGCCATAGTGGCGTCCTCTCGGCCCGTTTTGATAATCATCATTGTGAAGTTAAGCGTAGCGTAAATTGAATGAGAGTTAGTAGGGCGGTAAGAATAAAGCACTAAGGTATTAGTAATAATAATGGGGTGAAGCTATCGGAGGTGATTAACATGAAGTGTATTTGAACGGCCCTAACTGTCCTAGGGCCATCCCTTTTAGGCGACTTTACTGCTATTTAATGTCTCTTGAGCCGTATCAAAATCAAACTCTTCTAATGCTCGGCGTATTTGCAGTAGCTGACTGTTTGAGATCCCAACAGTTTCGCCATTCTCTATATCATCCGCCAAACTCAACGCATCAGTATCATTATCGTCAATAGCTTGCTTTAAGGCAGTAAAAACGGATTGGTCAAATAGACCTTCTGCCGCTTCGTTCGCTATAGAACTATCACTTTCGTCTTCACCGTTTTCAAATATCTGACTATCCAAAATGTTGCTTATAGTGATGTTGAGTTGAGCAAGCATCTGCTCAGTTTTTGCTTCGCTGGTAACTTCATTTTCTAACGACGCACTCGTTGTGTGTAGCGATTGAGCACCAATATTCCCAGCAACCCCTTTTAGGCTATGAATATAGCGTCTAACCTCTTCCTCATCGGTAGAGGCTAGGGCTGCTTTTACGATATCTCTATCTTGATAATGCTCGATAAAACGTTTGAGCAGTTTTTTATACAGTTTAGGATCATTATTGGCTCTGACTAGTCCTGCTTGCGTATTAATTCCGTCAATAGTAGGGATTGATTCAGTGCTAGGTTTTTCAGTGACCTTTTGATCTCCTGAAGTGTCGTCCATCGTTAAAGTAAGAGGGGTTTTAGGTGTTACCCATTCCGCCAAGGTACTGAACATTGCGCCTACGTCGATTGGCTTAGCAATAATATCGTTCATGCCACATGCTTTGGCTTTTTCTTTATCTCTCTCCATGACATTTGCCGTCATAGCAATAATTGGAATTTTGTTGTCATTGAGCTCTTCTCTAATCCAAGCTGTCGCTTCATATCCATCCATGATTGGCATTTGGCAATCCATTAAAATACCATCGAATTGAAATTGCTGATGCATATCTATGGCTTCTTTGCCGTTTTCAGCCACGGTGACGGTAATCTGTTGTCCTTCAAGTAGCTCTACCGCAAGCTCTTGGTTAATTTCATTATCTTCAACGAGTAACAATTTAGCGCCCGCAAGGTGCTGAGCATTGGCCAGTTGTGTTTGCTCTTGAACATCACTTCGGCTTACTCGATTAGAGTCAATACCATAAAGCCCTATGACTGCATCGTACAAATGTGACGAGGTAATGGGTTTATCCAATATATTAAGAGCGGGGAGGCTGCGTTTCTTAAGAGCGTCAGCAAGTTCTTCTCTCCCGTACGATGTGAGCATCAGAATCTTCGGTTCTTTCTCAAGTGTTAGTGTATTGGTGATGGCATCAACGAGATCAACACCATCTTTTCTTGGCATTTGCCAATCTGAAATAATCAGGTCATATGGAGTAGAGGCTGTTTTTATCTGTTCAATCGCTTCGTCCACACTTGATACCGAAAAAGACTCAAATTGAAGAGAATCAAGGATATCACTAACGATAATTCTGGCACTGGCATTATCATCTACGACTAACACATTAAGGTTGTCCAGTACCGGTGGAATAGTAATGGTGTCTTGTGTCAGGCTTTGGCTTACGGACATTTTGGTAGAAAAAGTAAAGGTTGAACCTTTGTTTACTTCAGTCTCTACGGAAATTGTGCCCCCCATCAATTGAGTTAGTTCTTTACTGATGGCTAGGCCAAGCCCCGTGCCCCCATATTTACGAGTGGTTGAGCTGTCTGCTTGTGTAAACTTGTTAAACAGTTTGTTAGCTTGCTCTGGTGTCATGCCAATACCACTGTCAGAAACGTCGAATTGAAGTCGAATAGTGTTATCACCGGTGTTCTGTTCAATAACTTTAATGGCGATTTTTACTTCGCCTTTTTCAGTGAATTTCACCGCATTATTCGCCAAATTAATCAGGATTTGACTCAGTCTTAATGGATCGCCAATGAGCGTGGTCGGTACATCTCGATCGATATGAATCAGTAGCTCTAATCCACGCTCTGAGGCTCGTAAGCCAACAAGGTTGGAAATATTGTCGAGTACATTTTCAAGGTGAAAATCGACGTTCTCGATATCGAGTTTTCCAGCTTCAATTTTAGAGAAATCTAAGATGTCGTTGATCAGACCAAGAAGAGAATCAGAAGATAGCTTGACCTTTTGAATGTAGTTACGCTGTGCTTTCGTCAGATCTGTTTTGAGTGCTAAGTAACTCATTCCAATGATCGCATTCATTGGTGTCCTAATTTCGTGGCTCATATTGGCTAGGAAATCAGATTTGGCTTGGTTGGCTGAATCTGCCTCATCACGTGCAATCGCAAGACTTGCCGCAGAACGTTCAATGGCAGAGTGAGATTTATTGGCTAACAGACCTAGTAACAATAGCGTGATTAAAAATACGGCTCCACCAATTGCAAGGTAGGTCGTGATGTTCCCTGATTTGGAGACAATTATGAATTGCTGTTCAAAAGAAGGTGATAAATACGTTTCAAACTGAGTGTGCAAACCATTGAGCGTTGATACTAGCCCGACCGCTGACTCCTTTTTATCGACAAGCTGACGAAAGAGTGCGAGATACTCTTGCGTGTGCGAGAGAATTTGTTCTGCACTTGCGTAATGGAGCGATTCATTCGATTGTGAACCGATTGTTGTTAAGAGCGATATCGTGGACATCAACTCATCGATGACTTGGTTTGAAAGTGTATCTTTAGCTTGAACCGATTTTGCCATTGAAAAATCACGGTCGTGTTGTTGCGCCCGGTTAAGTATGGCTTGTAGATACAGAATATTGGTGCCAACAGCGAGGTTTTTACTGATGGTCTCTTGAGTTTTGTTGACGTCGGAATGGCTTAACGACAGCTGTTTCTCTATGTCGGTTCTTGCTGTGTTCGCTGACTGAATAAGTGCCAGTGCTGAACGATCGAGTTGAGTGATGATACTTTTTTTAAGCACGCTCTGGTTGTTAGAGACTCCTCTAAGTTGAAAAAAGTAGGTCACGTATTGATTCTTGTCTTTCTCGACTTTTAAAAGCAGCTCGTCATTTTGAAAAAGTGATTGCGGCCCTTGTCGAGATAGAGCAACTAAGGTTTGCTCTAATAATTGGATTTGATTTTGAAAATTGGCAAAATCATGAGGATGTTGACTGATTAGGTAACGTTTTTCGGCACTTTGCGCAGACGCAATCAGGCTCAATGTTCGATGGGTGAGAAGGGCGATCTCTGAAATCTCTTCCGCATCGGCTCGTTGTTGGTCTAACAGGTTAAGTGAGTTTTGTAATTGACTGTCATATTGATCAAGAGTCTGACTTATGAGTAGTGATGCGTGCTGAGCTTCATTATTCATGATTTGGCGAAGATTAGACACTTCTTCGGTAGCGCCAATATATTGCTCAAATTGGCTTAGGTAATTAGGCAGTAATTGTAAAAGCTGTGTTTGTAATACGGTATTGTCAGTTCGTTCGATGAGCTGTTGAGCATTGCCTAGTTCTTTGAATAAGCTTTCTGCAGTTTGCTGTTCTGGGCTGTGTATATAATTTTGTTCAAGCACTTTAATATGATCGAATGAAGCGTTGATCTGAGCAGAGTTCGCGTATTGGTCAACGGTATCAAATCGGGTTGTGAGGCTATACCACCCGAGGGTTCCTGCAATGACCAATAAGCAAGAAGCTAAAATAAACCCAAAAAGAATACGACGTGAATCCAGTGTGAAATTACTAACTGATAGCATTAATTTTGCTTCCCTTCACTGTGTTTAAAAACAGATGATGTATCAATCCATTGACTACTAACGGCGGTGTATGAGTACTATTGAAAGCGCACCATTTGGCTACTCATTCTCATCATCATTCGTTTCATTATCCGAAAATGAATCTTTGATTTTTAGGACTTGATCGAGCTGCCCAAGAAAAACGGTCACCAAATTGGGGTCAAAGTGACGTCCTGCTTCTTCCTGAATTAGGGCTGTTGTTTTTTCAATTGACCATGCCTTTTTATAAGGACGTTCACTGGTTAGCGCATCAAATACGTCGGCAATAGCGACAATTCGAGCACTTAAAGGTATATCTTCCCCCTTTGCGCCGTGGGGGTAACCACTACCATCCCATTTCTCATGGTGATAGAGCGCGATCTCTCTTGCCATTTGCAGTAGTAACGAATCACTATCTCCAATAATGGCACCACCAATCTCGACGTGTTTCTGCATGATGTCCCACTCGTCTGCGTCTAGCTTTCCTGGTTTACCTAAAACGTAATCGGGGATACCAATTTTTCCTATGTCATGCATTGGTGAGGCTTGGAAGACAAGCTCTTTCCAACGTTGGTTTACATCAAGTTGTTCTGCAATGATTCGTGAGTAATGGCTCATACGGATAACGTGCATGCCGGTTTCGTTGTCTTTATATTCTGCTGCGCGACCTAGACGTTGGATAATCTCCAGCCTTGTTTGTTCTAGTTGTTCTGTACGTTGTTTGACTTTCACTGCCAATTCTAAGTTTTGGTTATGCAGAGCAATATGCGTTTGTACCCTTGCTTTGACAATAGGAGGGCTAATTGGTTTAGTGATGTAATCAACTGCACCCATTTCAAACCCTTTCTGCTCATCAACAATCTCAGCTTTTGCTGTGACAAAAATAATAGGGATATCGGCCGTGATTGGGTTTGATTTTAGTTTACGACAAACCTCGTACCCATCCATTTCTGGCATCATAATGTCCAGCAAAATCAGGTGTGGTTTTGGACTGGTATTGGCTATTTGAATCGCCTTTTTACCACTTGTCGCAGCTTTGATCTTAAATTCATCAGAAAGAATACCTGACAAGGTGTGAATATTATCGGGAATATCGTCGACAACAAGAATGACGGGTTTTTGAACACTTTCGCTTTGCATGCGTGTTAAATCCTTTTAACTTCATAATTTTATATGCATTTAATTGTTTGAGCCTAATGACTCTCTGCTTGTAGTTAAGAGTAATAGTTATTGTTAATGTAAGTGCGAACTAATATTGATATTTATATTGAATTGTAGGATCGATCTCATTATTGGGTAATCATTTCAATGAGGCTGCTGAAATTAAAGGTAATCATGATGGGCAGTGGACCACAGTGGTGAATAGAACCTAATATGAAAAACGTTCGTCGAATTTCAGAGTGCCAAGGGGTAAAATGAGAAGCACCCCCAACAAAGGTGTTGAGGGCGAGCTATCGATGAAGGTTGAGTAGCGACAAATCAAATGTATTGATTGAGTTATCTTTTTACTACTTCATTACATGGCAGCTAAATTCAGCCCGCCATAAGAGTTCGTTTGACTCTCTCATAGTGCTGAGTAGTTCTTTACCTGAAAGTTGAGGGTAAGCTTGCATAACTTTCACGTCACTATTTCGTTCAAGTGATTGGTATGCCCTAACATGGGTAAAGGTAGTATTTAAGTTATTTGACAGCATGGATTTGGACAGGCAAATCCCAAAAACGTCCTTTTTCATCGTTCTTTCCTCTGAACTTATCCTAGCCGGATAGCGTTGTGTAGTATCAAAAGCAGAGTAAGAATTATTGTGAGCTTCTGATGTATAGGCCCATGCTGAGAGCCTAGATCTGATATTAGTATTACCAATAGTTAATATCAGACCTCAGGTAAGTATACTCATATAGTGGTAAATTGCATAAAAAACAACCTAAAATCGGTGTGATTTTATTCAAACATTTGAATGCATTTAGTTTTATATATTTTTACATATTTGTAAAAAAGAAGCATAAAGAATAACCTGCTGAGACTCTTTGATTTTTCAATTCATAAAACTGTCATATTTCTACGACTCTTGCTCACAGATATGAAGGGCTTATATCTTCTTTTTGTTAATTAAGTGTTAGTTTTATCAGCGACGAAAGGAGTCACACTATGAAATGGAGCCAAATTAGTTTTCGAAAACGAATGCTAATTATCATGACACTATCAGGGTTACTGGAACTGCTGATTTTAGTTGCAGCGGGATTTGTCTATGTTAAACACGCTCAAGAAGAAGAAATGGGTCAAAAGGCCCTTGGTGTGGCGTCATTTCTAGCAAAGTCCCCTTATGTTCAGCGAGTGATTTCTCATAACGATACTCAACACCAAGACCGGTTCCGTGATTTAACGACCATGATTGGCGCAGCCTTTATCGTGATTGGGGATAAAAACGGTATTCGTTTAATTCACCCGATTGACGAGCGTGTCGGTTTACCGATGAAAGGTGGCGACAATATTCGAGCTTTAACGCATGGCGAAGCCTATATTTCTTTTGCACAAGGATCATTAGGCTACTCGGTTCGCGGTAAGACCGCTGTTTTTGACGAGCAAGGTAATATCATCGGCGTCGTCTCTGTTGGGTATTTAGTTGACCGACTTGAAGATCGAGTGGAACCTTTCCTTGCGTTCTTATTGTTCATGGCCCTTTTAGTGGTCGTCGCTAATGCCATTATCTCAAACTATGTATCTCGCCGTTTCCAACGAGCCATCTTAGGATTTGAACCAGAAGAAATTGGTCGATTGTATGTCGAGTTAGACGTCACTATGAGTACGCTTAAAGAGGGGATTTTGGGTATTGATGCGAAAGGAAACCTAAGATCTATTAATAAAAGTGCCTGTGACATACTTGGCGTCGAAAAAGAAAAATCACTCAATAAGCCGTTATCAGATGTACTACCGCACAGTGACTTGTCAGCCGTTCTGGAAACAGGGGCGAGTGACCATGATATTGATATATTCCTAAATAATCAGCGGCTGATTGCGAATAGAAGCCCAATTATTGTTGATGGTGTGGTTGTCGGTGCGGTATCTAGTTTCCGTTTGCGTGATGAGATTAACGAGCTTAGCGAACAGTTGTCGCAAACAAAAGCGTACGCAGAAATGCTCCGTTCTCAGACTCATGAGCACCGTAATAAACTCAATACGATAAGCGGCATGGTTCAAATGGGCGAGCTAGATTCGGTGCAAAAATTGATTGGCCAAGAAACAGCGCACTACCAAACCTTAATTGAATTTTTAAGAGAGACAATTCGAGATCCGCTTATAGCTGGTATGTTGCTAGGTAAAACAGAGCGTGCGCGCGAACTGGGTCTAGAGCTTATAGTTGAAGAGGGCTCTAGACTTGAAATGCTACCTGAGCGAGTTAACTCCAGTGACGTTGTCACTATTTTGGGTAATTTAATCGATAACGCCTTTGATGCCACAATGTCTGCTATTGCTGAATCGGAACTGATCACTCAAGAGCGTCGTGTAATTGAAGTATCAGTCAGTGATTATGGAAGTGAAATCATATTAGAAGTGACGGACCAAGGTATTGGCTTACCAAGTAATGTTTCTTGTGATGAATTAATCAAGAAAGGCATATCTACCAAGGCGAGTCAAAATAGAGGTGTTGGACTTCACTTAGTGAATCAACTGACATTGAAATATTTTGGCCAATTAGAAATGAGTGAAAACAAGGATTTTGGAACAAGAATGACAGTCTATCTACCTAAGGAAGAGCAGAGATGATTGAGCAAACACGAGTGATGATCATTGAAGATGACATGGCAATTGCTGAACTTCATCATCGCTATCTAAGCCAAATGGGCGGGTTTGAAGTGATT
This sequence comes from Vibrio lamellibrachiae, assembly GCF_050337265.1. Classification (NCBI taxonomy): domain Bacteria; kingdom Pseudomonadati; phylum Pseudomonadota; class Gammaproteobacteria; order Vibrionales; family Vibrionaceae; genus Vibrio; species Vibrio lamellibrachiae. The sequence goes on along the minus strand of NZ_JAKJSU010000004.1, from coordinate 265,803 downwards.
GGTATCGCGACATCTCAAGCAGAAGCTGAAATGCAGTTAGATATTTTAAAACCCGACCTCGTTTTACTCGATGTTTATCTACCCGATGGGACGGGTCTGGATATCTTACAAAAGGTGCGAGGTAGCAATCAGGGCTGTGACGTTATTTTAATTACTGCAGCACGAGATGTAGACACGCTGCAACAAGCCATGCGCGGTGGTGTCGTCGATTATTTATTAAAGCCAGTGATGTTTCCTAGATTAGAAGCCTCGTTGAAAAAATACCATGATCAAAAAAACCAGCTCGATAATGCCGATGATTTGAATCAAAACTTAGTCGATAAAATGCTGCAATCTAAAACCTCTAGTGAAGCGACAACCCAACGACTGCCAAAAGGGATAGATAGCGTTACTTTAGATAAGATACGTAATCTGTTTCTGGAGCCCGCGAGCTTAACGGCTGATGAAGCTGGAGAGAGTATTGGTGCAAGCCGAACCACTGCAAGACGTTATTTAGAGTATTTGATTAGCTCAGGTGAATTAGAGGCCGATCTAAACTATGGAACAGTAGGCAGACCAGAACGGTGTTATAAAAAACTAGAACGATAGCAATGGGTTAACTTGATTCTTTCTGTAGATTGTTGCTATGAGTTGAGTTTGCCTGCAATTAAGTATCAGCAACGATATTTTCAAACAGATTAAATGAAAAATAAGCACTAGACGTTATGTTTATCCCTACCTACCTTTAATGATAGATATATAAATAACATAAAGGGATAACCATGTGTGCTTTCCAGCGTATTTTGTGTTTGATATCGATATTTGTTTGTTCAGTTGTTGGTGCAGCCGAGTTAAATAAATTGTCATTTTTGACGGAAGAGTACCCTCCATATAACTATACCAATGGTGATGAGGTTAAAGGTATTGCCGTTGATTTGCTTATAGAGGCTTCCACTATTGTTGATAGCCAAATCCAAATTAGTCAAATTAACGTACAGCCATGGGCTAGAGCTTATCGTTCGACTTTAATTACTGATGATACTGTTTTGTTTTCCACCACAAGAACTCAACTAAGAGAGCATCTATTCCAGTGGGTTGGCCCGGTGAGTAAGACGCGAATCGTCGTTTTGGGAAGAAAAGACAGTCATATTGAAATAGAGGAAGCGACTGATTTAATTGAATATCGAATCGGCGTTATTCGAGATGATGTAGGGGAGCAGTTACTGGTTGAGTTAGGTGTACCTCGAGATTCTATGCAAGAGAGTTCTTACGCTAAGACAATTGCTGAGCAGTTGCATAAAGGCCGTATTGACTTGTGGGCATACGAAGAAAATGTTGCAAACTGGTGGATTGCTCAAGCAGGCTATGACGCAAATGAGTTCGAAACGTTATTTGTACTGCAAGAAGGCGAGCTATATTACGCTTTTAACAAAGATGTCGACAATATTCTCATAGATAAGTTGCAACAAGCCATTGATAAGGTTAAAACTAACATAAATGACGATGGTATAACGCAATATAATGCCATAATTAAAAAGTATCGATAATTATAATTTAAATACAGATGTGACGACATGAGCCAAAGCAGTAGTACAATTTTAACCGAAAGCGGCACGAACGAGCTTGAGATTATTGAATTTCACTTAGAAAAACAGTTGCCTGATGGTAGTACAAAAACATGTTACTACGGGATCAACGTTGCTAAAGTCCGTGAAGTAATTCAAGTTCCTGATACCACTGATTATCCGAATGCACAGCCGCACATGGTTGGTGTATTTTCATCCCGTGATATTTTGACTCCATTAGTTGACTTGGCGGGTTGGTTAGGTGTTCCAACCAAGGCTGATTTAGATAAAAAGTTTGTTATCGTTACCGACTTTAATCGGATGACCAACGGCTTTTTAATAGACAGCATAAGCCGTATCCATCGTATTTCTTGGAATGATGTTGAATCTCCAAGCCAATTCTTGGAAGCGGGTGAACAAGATTGCGTTGTTGCTGTTGTGCGAAAAGATAAAAATTTGATTATGATTTTAGATTTTGAAAAAATTATAGCGGATATTAATCCTGAGTTAAGCATGGAAAAATACGACGTAAAAGTTGATCGTTCCGTTGATCTTGACCAACAAAGTGTCACCAAGCGAAACGGAAAAACCATCATGGTGGTTGACGACTCAGCTTTTATTCGTAGCTTGATTCAAGACACTCTTAGCTCTGCAGGCTACAACATTATTGCGTGTAAAGATGGTGGTGAAGCTCATGAAAAACTCATGGAGATTGAGCAAGTCGCTTCAACCGAGAATATGTCAGTAGACGAGTTGATTAACGCTGTCGTGACCGATGTTGAGATGCCAAGAATGGATGGCATGCACTTGCTAAAAAGGTTAAGAGATACACCCGTTTATCAAAATACACCTATCGTTATGTTCTCGTCATTAATGAGTGAAGACAACCGTTCCAAAGCTCTGGCTCTTGGCGCGAATGACACCATCACTAAGCCAGAAATCGGTAAGATGGTTGCGATGATGGATAAGTATATTTTCGTATAAGTATTTAGAGTTTGAAGATGTTCGTTTAACTGTAACGTTTGATGAGTACCTCTATCTGTATATAAAACAAAGCCCTATACTATTACTTTGGCATAGGGCTTTGCTCTTTTTACTCGGTTAAATGACTTTACTTTGAAATATCTCTTAGCAATTCAATTAACTCAGTTTCAGTCTTAGGCTCTTTCGATAAGGTCAGTTCTGGAGAACTACCACCTTTTAAAACATAAGCTCGAGTACTGCAGTGGTCATAGTGGTACCAGTACCCATCGACACAGACATCAGTATAACAACGAGGATCTTGCTTCAATTCCATATGTATTTCTCCTTTACACTTGTGCAACACTTACGACAATAGTTGATTACAATGTGAGTGAAAATGATCTAAATCAATAAATATAAACTTTGTAATATTTGTAAAAAAACGATAAGTGATGTTTATCTCTCATTCTAAGCAACTCAAATGGCACTTGAAGATAACTTCGTTTATTAATTAATAGGTTAACTGTTCTTGAGAGTTTGATTAGCAATGGAAAATATCTTCATAATTGTTGTATTACTTGTCTTGTTTTTTGTTTTTGTACAAAAGCGCTTGGTTAAAGACGAGAGCATTAAGGACAGCGCTTACAAGCGTAAAGGGCCATTACTTAACTCTCAGGAAACTGCGGTTTATAATGCACTTACTTCCGCTGTTGGCGAGCATGGTGTAGTGATGGCAAAAGTAAATTTGTCGAATGTTTTGTCTCCGGTGGCAACGGACAAAAAAGGCTGGTTTGTTGCGAACAACCGTATCTCGAAGAGTTATTTTGATTTTGTAATTTGCGATCCACGTTCGTTAGAAGTACGCGTGGCTATTGAGCTTGATAATGGTCGTGAACTTGATAAAGGTAAGATTGATCGTCAGAAATTGCTGATGCATGTTTGTAAGTCTGCGAATATTCCACTTATAGGCACTTCAATAAAACATAGTTATCAAGTGGGGCGCTTAAGACGTCTATTAGCGACACATATCGATCTTATTGAACCTGATAAGGAAGTAAGATTTTGTAAGAAGTGTGGAAGTCCAATGGTGATTAAAGTCGCTAATCAAGGAGACTTTAAGGGGAGGCGTTTCTTCACTTGTAGTCGCCAACCTCAATGTACTTATACTGAAAACTATAACGTAGTTTTTGAAGATAGTGAAAGCTAGTTAGATTTAGTCCTACCGTTCTAAATGGATGTTACGTTAGATTTCGGAGTAGATGACAGAGCGTGTTGTTTTTGCTCCGAACAAACCATAACTTGGTTACGACCATTCTTTTTCGCACGATAAAGCTCAGCATCCGCTTTAATAAGAACATCTTCAAGTTTGATGATAGGACTACATTCACACACTCCAATGCTTACGGTTAGCCTAATAGGCTCTGCTGCAAGGTTGAAACTGTGTGAGGCAATGAGCTCTCGAATCACCTCGGCCAACTTCTCTGCCTGTATCACATCAGTATGAGGGAGAGTTAAACAAAACTCTTCCCCACCAATTCTAAACACCTGTGATTCTCCTATCGCTTTTTTTAGCAGTTTCGCCGTTTCAACCAGTACCTTGTCCCCAATTGAGTGCCCAAACTGATCATTTACTTGTTTAAAGAAATCAATATCTAGAATCAGCAAGCTAAATGGTGCGTTTTCAAATCGCTGAAAAATAGGAAACTGATGAGTTAAGGCTAACCGATTGTAGGTGTTAGTTAGGACATCTTTTGACGCAAGAACCGATAAGCTTAACTCTGATTTCTTCCTATTTGACTCAAATATATGCGCGGTCAACCAAACAAAAAGATAGCAAGTCGTCATATTCAAAATGAGCATGTTGTTTAATTGACTAGGATAAAAGTTGAGCTTTATAACGATAATACTAATTTGAACAATGAAAAATAGACAGGTATGGATAAACCCATGCTTTTGCCCAAGCAACAGGTAGTAGAAAATAGGAAAGAATATTCCCCAAATAAAAGTGCCATTTTCAATAGGTAAAAGGTAAGTAGCTAAACATACGATCAATGCCAACATGGACGTGAAGACTATTATCGAGCGATATGAGTGACGAAGCTGTTTGGATAAATAGGACAGGTAAAAAGAGTAGGCAGAGAAGACGGCGTGGCAAAACGCCAATAAAAACTCATTCAGCACTAACATGTTATAAGCGGAAAATACGACAGAGACAGTCGCCAGCACTAGACAGAGCCAGGTAAGAACGTTGGCACGAAGCTTATGTGAGTTACTTAGAACATCCACGTCCATGGAGATTTCCTGACTTATATCAAATTAACCTGTAAACAAACGTGAATGATAGGCATTTTTGCTATAGATGCAATCGAATAGTGGAATGAGTATCACATAATTGTGATCTTGATAAGAGGCTAGTTGATTATCCCTGGCGCTATGGTTGAGTGTAATGTATCGGGTGTAATAAGAGGGTCTATTGATATTCCTTTGGTAGGCAAAGTCCACTACTTTTGTGCTTACTAAAGATAAACCCCAAGGTGGACTTGGGGTTAGTGGTCTCTATCTTTGTAATTTAGAGTAAAGATTTGGTACTAATATTTATCCTATATATCTAGACGGCCTTCATCTAGTGCGGTGGTTAACCAAACTAACGGGGCATTCCAGTTAATGGTAATTTCGTTCATTGTCCAAGCGCCAATCTTGTCAACAAAACAGGTTTGCCCAGTACAGGATCCTTGCATACCGGACGCGATAGGATCACTAAAACTCGTTGAATTTGGACCGCCAATCAACGCGCCTGGCGCAGGTTTAGGGAAGCTATCACTGGCTACATTGGCCCAAAATCTATGATGTGGTTGTTCTACGGCGTACTGACCGTAACCAGTAACGTATGAAATATTCATTGGGTTTCCACCAAGTATGTAATCCATTCCGCTCGCTGCTGCTTTTACCAGAGATACGTCTTTGCTGTAGTCATAACCATACACTAAGAAAATCCCCCGATTAGCTAGGTTCGAATTTGAACCCCAAGGGTATTGTGTAACTGAGTATGGTATGGCATAACCTTCTTCGGCTATTTGTGTCTGATAGGCTTTTGCCGTGGTAATGATATTTGCGCGGGCTTTCTCAATATGATTTTTCTCTAATTCATTAGGCACTAAAGCAAGGCTAAGTGTTGCTAATGGAGATGTGTATTGCCAGAAAATATCACCTGTGGTTTCGATATCACCTTTAGGTGTATCCAAAAACAGTGGTGAGGCTGTGACTTCATCTCGGTAGTTTTCCTTACCCGTTGTAATAAAGAGCTCAGAAGCAGCCCAATAGAACTCATCAGAAAGTTCTAAATCATCGTAAGGCCCTGAACCGATGAAATTGTCATAGGCATAAATCTCAGGGTTAGCTTTTGCCGCCTTCCACGCATTTTCTGCAGCATTCAAACACTTCTGAGAAAATTTCTCGTCGATTGATTTCCAAATACGAGCACATTGAGCACCAATGGCTGCAACATTCAGAGTAGCAGCGGTGCTAGGTTGGCCGACATGACGCTTTTCTTTGTCTTGATGCGGAGCTAATGGAATGCCAGTCCACGACTCATCAGCTATTTTATGGAAGACAAGGCTTGAGCCATCAATCTCTGATAACGTTAGTTTTTTACCATCTGATTGATTTCCAATAGGGGCTACAACACGGTGACCCGCAGGAATTTGCATTGAAAGCATAAACTCGATATTCCAACGAGCCTCGTCAAGCAAGTCGTTTACGCCATTAGTATTTTCAGGAATTTGTACTGTTCCATCAGGAAAGGGGATTTCGACGTGATCAAGCCAAACACCGCGCTCATAGAGATTAAGCAGCGTCCATGTAGTGATACCGCTATTAACAGTGTATTTCCCGTGATCACCCGCATCGTACCAACCACCAGTTACATCAACCTTGAAATCACAACCTGGCCATTGATTTCCCCATGCATCGACTTTATCAAAGCATGAAACGATATCGTTTACATGCCCAGCGGGTCTCGCTAGGTTATCTCTTTGAACATATTTGCTATCTATTTCGATTCCGCTACGGTTTTGGTAGAAGTAAGAAAGCGCATCATGCTTCATCTCAGAGTAAATCGAAGAGCTGATATCAAATGAGAAAGACTCAATATCGTCAACCTTGAGTTTAAGGCCCTGTTGTTCGGTCGTTATGTAGCTGAGGTCAATTTGGTGAACCATTTCACCTGATGCTTTATTAAGGCCAAAGGGAACTGTGCGTCCTATATCTATATTGATGCCTTTCGAGTCAAATAGCTTCCAACGAAGTGGGTCGGTTGAATCTGAAACAAAAAACGCCTTCTTGTCAGCCATCGGAAGAAAGCCTGTCTGATTGACTCGAAGGGGAGAGACGCTTTTATCCTCAACGTAAGGTACACCATTAATAGAGATATTTCGAACGCAAACAATCGCCTCTTTTTGTGCGCCCATTTGAAACTGAAACTCTGCACCAGCATCGCTTGGTAGCTCTTGATTAAATTGATAAGAGTAGGAATCCCAAGACGGTGTTAATTCAGTATGAGTAACAAAGTAGTGTGTATATGGAGGCCCTTCATGTTGGATGAGTGTTTTTACCTTAGTTTCGACATTCGCTTTTGCATCGAATGTGATTTTATAGTCATTGCCTTCAGCAAGCCCGATGTTAGCGTGCCCTAATATAACATCCCAAGGGTTACTGCCGGGGCTAGAAATCGTCGCGCAGGCTTCTGCATTTTCGACACTTACAGATGTTCCAGCGACCCACCAATGTGCTAGCTCTTTTTCAAAGTTTCCATTAGTCAGCATTTCTTGATTGGCAAAACTATGTCCGCTTACGCCGATTAAAATAGGCAGCGTGTATAGATATGGTTTCATTAAATATCTCCTCGTTACATTCCTTATATGAGTTCCTAGTAGCATGGAAAATGAACGATTTAACAACAATGTATAGCTGCCTAATTCGTGAACTATTTATGAACTAAATTGTAGAATCGTGATTGATAGATAAAGACGTGCATAGCAGGTGAATGTGTTTCATGAGAACAAAAGAAGCGAGTTATTTTAATGACTTAATGTCATTTCTTTTGTATGTGATAAAAGTAAAAGAGAAAAATCCTATACAATACGGTCTACAAAAAGCAGTTAAGGATATGGAATGTTTGCAGCGTTGAGTATTGCGTTAATAGGGTCGGTGGTAGGGTACTGTTTAAGTATTCCTATGGGGGAGCTATTTGGTGCAGTTATTGCAATCTTACTTGCGAGTAGGTATAGCAAGTTTTCATTGTCGTTACCAAAACACACCATCATCTTTATTCAAACAGTGCTTGGCATGAGTGTTGGAACGGTTGTTTCTTTTGGCGTTATAACTGATCAGTTTAGTCCAATACTGCTCATTGCTTTGATTTGTTGCTTGGCGATACAAACAATGAGTGCTTTCTTATGGCTTAAGAAACGCGAAGGGTGGAGCGATGTTGATAGCTTTTTAGGGGCAATTCCCGGTGCTTTGGCTGCAATTCTCTCAATGGGAGATAAATATGCGAGCGCCTCTCCAAAAGTGATTTTTGCTCATTCCGTTCGTTTGATTATATTGGTTTCAACTGCCGCGACGATTTCTTACTTTACTCCTTCCAATGTGGAAACAACGTCAAGTAGCCCACAATGGTTTGTTGGGATTAGCCCGACGTTACTGATGGTTGCTGCAATCAGCCTTATCTCTGGGTGGCTTGCTTCTAAAATTGGTGTACCCGCACCGTATATGGTGATGGCGTTAATTTGTTCGGTGGTTGTAAAAGAATCAATCCATGAGGTTACGCTCGTTATCCCTGCTGCTTTGTTGTGGTTATCGACGATGGCATTGGGCGCCTTTATTGGTTTGCGATTATCAGAAGTTTCGGTTGACCATGTGGTGAGTTATGTTCGTGCTGGGGTATTAGTTACCGCCATTAGTTTGTCTGTTACGATATTATTCTCTTTCGTTATGAGTTTAATAACCGGGGTAGAGTGGCTTGTATTGCTCTTGTCATGGGTTCCCGGGAATGTGGAAGCAATGACAGCGGTTGCACTTATGCTTGGTCTAGAGCCCGCATTCGTCATGATTAACCATGTGGTGAGGCTAGGTATCTTGCACGCGCTGCCTTTATTTTTTCGTCAGTTCCTTTTGCAACAAAAACAATAGAGTGAATATATATTTCGTTTGAGACAAGCTGATTCTATAAAGGTACGCATTTAAATGGCAAATGAGTGACGGCTTGTTAATCAACTTGTCGAGTTAGTGAGCAAACGCACTCAATAGCACGAAAAAATGCAATATCGCAGTTGACGACCGCGTAATGAATAGTTAATATCTATCTCGTTCTCAAGGCAAAGCAACTTCTAAGTAACACGTTGATTGTTAACGGTTTAGATTGAAGCCTTTGTAACATTGCCCGCTTAGCTCAGTTGGTTAGAGTACTTGCATGACATGCAAGGTGTCACTGGTTCGAGTCCAGTAGCGGGCACCAAATTCGTTCTTTATGAACAAGTAAAAAAGCCCACCTAGTGTGGGCTTTTTTACGTCTGAAATTTGCTCTGCTCTCTCATTCTAAACAACTCTGTCTTTAAACTTGTTAATTTTTTGTTTACGGTAGTGGTGTGACCACTATTCGGAAGCCAATATGCCAACACAGCCTCGCATTACGTGTGAAATCGATAAAAACAAAATCGCCATTGTTACCTTAAATCGTCCCGATAAGCTTAATGCTATTGATATGGAAATGTTTCGCCAAGTGAACGCACTTACTAAAAAACTTAAGCGAGATAGATTGGTTAGGGCCGTGATTGTACAAGGTGCCGGTAGTGATTTTTGCTCAGGCTTAGATGTGAAGTCATTGCTGACGAGTAAAATTGATGCAGTAAAATTATTGTTCAAATGGTGGCCGACACGACCAAATGATGCTCAACGTTTTTCTCTGGCTTGGCGTGAAATCCCTTGTCCGGTCATTTTTTCTATCCATGGTCGTTGTTGGGGGGGAGGCTTGCAGTTAGCGAGTGGAGGGGATTTTCGTATAGCATCTCAGGATGCGAATTTTTCAATCATGGAAGCAAAATGGGGTCTGATCCCTGATATGGGGGGCGCTATTGCATTTAGAGAAGTGATGCGGCAAGACCATACACTTGAGCTAGCCATGACCGCCAAAGTGATTAATAGTGACGAGGCACATAAAATAGGCTTGGTAACGAAAGTTGTAGATGAGCCCTTTAGTGCAGCTTACGAGTTGGCATTGGCGTGTATTGAGCGCTCGCCCGATGTGTTGGCGGCAAATAAAAAATTGTATAACCAGACGTGGTGGTCAAGTGCTGGTAAGGCTCTTTTTCTTGAAACTTGGTATCAAATTAAAGTGGGTTTAGGGAAAAACCGTGCTGTTGCGATCAGCAGAGAAAGAAAACCGCATGCTAAGCGTAGCTATTTACCTCGTCAGTTTAAGTGATTGATTCGTTGTTCTTTAGTTTCTACTTTCGAGCTATCTGACAAGGCTAGCTAAATTTTTTGCTTAGGTGGGTTTCCAATTATTAGTCCCCGCCAGCCATTAATCGTCAACCAAAGTAAATATCCTGTCGATGATCTATCCATAACTCATGCTTAGCCATTACCTTACTAAACATTGGGCTTTGCAAGTAGCCATCTAACCATTGACGTAACTTTGGATAGGGGCTTTGTAAATACCAGTGCCGCTCAATGCGAGCGAATTTTCTAATGAAAGGGAATAGAGCAATATCTAGTAAGCTTTCTTTCTCAGAGAATAAAAATCGATGCTTACTTAGATTTACTTCTAGCTTCTGAAGTTGCATTTCACAAGATTGGCGATGAGTGAGTATATCGTCGTCATGGTAGCGTTTAGCGCAGCTGTAAGCCTCCATATTGGGTATAAATGTATTTTCAAAATCTGCAATCAAAGTAACCATCTCTGGTATAGCATTTGGCTGATTACTTACAAGCAGATCATACGGATCATTTTCAGCCAGGGCCCAAAGCATGATTTCTAGACTCTCCTCAATCGTACAGTTCTCATTAATACATAAAACCGGTACGCTTCCTTTGGGAGAGGAGATAAGCATTTCTTCAGGTTTATTGTTGAGCTTGATGGCTCGTATGAAAACCTGCTGTTTCGCTTTATAAAGAGCAACTCAAGCACGCATTGCATAAGGGCAATGTTGTAAAGAATAGAGTATTGGAGGGTTTGCTTTAGCGACAGACATATGAACCTAAGTATTTATGTTATTGCGATAAAATACACTCAATCTCTAAAATTAGCTCGCTTTAATAGCTCGGGTGGGGCCTGTATATTCCAACGTTTCAACTCAGTTTGGCTAAATACAATGTTGCCTTTTTTTGGTGTCGTGATCATTGGCATAATACCAGAGTCTATATATTGCTTAACTTGTTGGGCTGCGGTTATACCTTGTTGTAGTGCGCTGACGGTGACTCCGGCGATTGCTTTGCCAGTCCCTATTTCATAATTCCAAAAAGAATAAAGTGGGATAGGGGTATGTGAGCTTGTCCAACTGATCACGTCATCCATTAGAAAGTGTTGCCCCGACTTGTCTTTTAGCGATGCAAAACTCGTCATTATCAATGCATCATAACCCTCTGATTTGGCACTTTTAGTATTCTCGAACCAGCTCTCTGTCGAGTCAATAAAGTAGGTGTTGACCTCTACGCCATGGATCAATAGTTTAGTCTTATTTGAAAATGAAGTTTCTAAAATGGCATGTGATGTCGCCCCACTGTCCATGATAATCTTGATTCTTTTCAAGCTGGGCTGCAATTTTTTGATCATGTGAACGGTATTTTCAAGCAAGTGTCGCTCTAATACACCTGTAATTGTGTCGGTGATACTTACATACAAACGAGGGTTCGCATTGATACCAAGGAAAAAGGTAGGAATTCGGTTCTTTGTTAAGCGTGGACCCAAATATTTCAGAGCATTATCGTCAGAGATGACAACGACATCGGGTTTGTTTTGTTCAATAAATGTCCATGCTTTATCCGCTATCTCTTCAAATTCTTCAGCAGGTCTCCGTTTTGTATCCATCTGAAAATGATGAATATTAAATCCGTCGATCTCTGACTCAAACCCTTGTCTATACTCTTTAACCCACGGATATTCGAAGTGATAACTATGAACAAACACCATCTCTTGTGAGTAAGCAAAAGGGCTAATAAAGAACAGTAGTAATAGGTAAATAGGCTTCATACCACCTCCTAACACGGCATAAAGCTAAGTGTAGTTATTAAATCGGATAAAAACATTACTCGGGTAACTTCAAAGCAATGTTGGATAAAGGTTTGGGTGATTTATTGATCTGAGATGCATATTGTTCGTTCTCCTTCTATTAAAGGTGAGCTAGCGTCAGATATTTCCATTAATGGGTATATTTGAGTCTTTTAATAGGGTAAATCTGTAGTCTTATGGCGCGTTGTGCTGCCTTTGTTCGTATGTTGAGAGTTTAATAGCTTAAGAAGGGGCTTTGAGGATGGGATCGATCAGTGTTGATGTAGTTGTACTAGGTGGTGGGCCGGGAGGCTACACAGCGGCTTTTAGAGCTGCAGATCTTGGGCTGTCGGTATGTATTGTGGAAAAACGAGATACGTTAGGTGGTGTGTGCGTCAACGTAGGTTGCATTCCATCAAAAACGTTACTTCATGCCGCTTCGTTGATTGAGCATAGTAAGCATGGCTCTAAAATGGGTATTTCTTTTTTGGACCCAGAAATTGATATCGATGCATTACGAGGCCATAAAGAAGAAACGATTTCAGAGTTAACAAAAGGAATTGCGAATCTTGCAACAGCGAGAAAAGTGATTCGACTACAAGGTGAAGGCCAATTTACTGGTGAAAATACACTGTCGGTTCTGGCTGATGAAGAACAACTAATCGAATTTAAGCATGCCATTATTGCGACGGGTTCTCACTCGGTTAAATTACCAATTGCTCCCAATGATCCACGTGTTTGGGACTCAACTGACGCGTTATCTTTACAAAGTATCCCTGAAAAGCTGCTGATTGTCGGCGGAGGTATTATTGGACTGGAGATGGCTCAGGTCTATTCGGCACTGGGCTCCGAGATAACGATTGTTGAAGCGCAAGCTCAAATTATTCCAGCCGCAGATAAAGACGTTGTTCAACCTCTTGTCAAAGCAATCAAAAAAACATACCAAATGCTAACCAAAACCAAAGTGACCGCTATGGAAGCTACACCTGAGGGTCTTGTCGTTTCCTTTGAAGGTAAAAAGGCGCCAGAAAACGCAACGTTTGATGCTGTGTTGGTTGCGGTAGGTCGAAGACCTAACACATCGGGCATAGGTTTAAAAAATGTCGGTGTTTTGGTAAATGATCAAGGGCTGGTCGAGGTGAATGAAAGTATGCAGACATCTTTACCTCATATCTACGCTATTGGAGACATAGTTAAAGGTCCAATGTTAGCTCATAAGGCGAGCCATGAGGGTAAAGTCGCCGCTGAAGTTATCTCAGGTTTAGATTCAACTTTCCATCCAACTGCAATTCCATCTGTTGCTTATACGAGCCCTGAGCTTGCTTGGGTTGGTTTAACCGAGCAGGAAGCGAAGCAACAAGGGCTTGATTACGATATAGGTAAAGTACCTTGGCTTGTAAGCGGACGTGCGCAAAGTGTTGGGGCAACCAACGGTGTAACGAAAGCATTGTTTGATAAAAAATCGGGTGCTCTGTTAGGGGCTGGTATATGTGGTGAAAATGCCGGTGAGCTTATCCATGAAGCTGCTGCGGTTCTTGAGTTAGGTGGTAGAGCGAAAGATATTGCCCATACTGTTCATGCACACCCAACGTTGGCTGAGACCTTCGCTTTTGCCGCGGAATTAGTTGAGGGGTCAATGACCGACATGTTGCCAAGCCGACGTCGCTAGTTGTCATTTCTAATCAATATCCTTGTTAACGAGCTAGGCTAATACTTAGTTCGTTATTCTGCTTCTAATTCTATAACGTTATTATCCAATTAAGATCTAAGTCTCAATCCATTCCAGTTTAATAATTCACTCTTTTCAGTGATTAATGCTTCAATATCAATGAATGTGTAGTTTGTTCTTTCATTGATTGGTATTTATATTGATTTTATATGCTAAATAAATGATATTTTACGCCCTGTTCTACTAAATAAAATTTATTATATGTCTCAAGCTGAAATGGACGTGCAGCCACAAGTGCAACAAACCAAGTCATGGCAAATGCCAGATACATTGGTTCTTATCTTTATTGTCGGAATCTTAGCCAGTATTTTGACCTACCTTATTCCTGCCGGCCACTTTGATAGTCAAGAAGTGACTTACATTGCTGAAGGGATCGAAAAATCTCGTACTGTGATAGATCCTCATTCATTCACGTATACGACCGATGAAGCAGGTGATCTGGTTTATAATAAAATTGGATTCTTTGCGGCTGGCGGTGGTATTGGCCTAATGAACTTTCCATTTGAAGGACTAGTGTCTGGTTCTAAATGGGGAAGCGCTATTGGCGTTATTATGTTCATGCTTGTCATTGGTGGTGCGTTTGGTGTCGTTATGCGCACCGGCACCATTGATAACGGTATTTTACGCCTTATCGATAAAACGAAAGGCAGTGAAGCGCTATTTATTCCTGTTCTATTTTTGCTATTTTCACTCGGCGGTGCCGTTTTTGGCATGGGGGAAGAAGCCGTAGCGTTTGCCATTATCATAGCGCCCTTGATGGTTCGTCTTGGCTATGACGGTATTACAACGGTTATGGTGACATACGTTGCAACGCAAATCGGTTTTGCAACTTCGTGGATGAACCCATTTTCAGTGGCGATCGCACAAGGTATAGCGGGTGTACCTGTATTATCGGGTATGCAGATGAGAATGACGATGTGGGCGGTATTCACGCTGATCGGCATAGCATTTACTATGATGTACGCATCAAGAATTAAGGCTGACCCTAAGTTATCTTATAGCCGAGTGAGTGATGAATATTTCCGCAATCAAGACGCTGGAGATCAAAGCTCACGTTGGAATTTGGGTGATACGCTTGTTATTTCGACGGTTATCGCAACGACTGTATGGGTTGTATGGGGTGTTGTTGCTCACGCTTGGTACATTCCTGAAATCGCATCGCAATTTTTCACTATGGGCTTTATCGCCGGCATTATCGGTGTTGTTTTCCGTCTTAACGGCATGACAGTAAACGATATAGCCGCTTCGTTTAAAGAAGGTGCAAGCATCATGTTAGCACCCGCATTATTAGTAGGTTGTGCTAAAGGTGTATTATTGATTTTGGGTGGTGGCTCTACTGATGAATCGAGTGTTCTAAACTCGATTTTAAATGGTGCAGGCATGGCGATCAGTGGATTGCCTGATGTTGTCGCTGCGTGGTTGATGTATGTATTCCAGTCTGTGTTTAACTTCTTTGTTACTTCAGGTTCAGGTCAAGCTGCGTTAACGATGCCACTACTAGCACCACTTGCAGATATTGTTGGCGTTACAAGGCAGGTGGCTGTTTTGGCGTTCCAATTAGGGGATGGTTTTACCAATATTATTGTTCCAACATCAGCATCGTTAATGGCGACGCTTGGTGTTTGTCGCATTGATTGGGGAGACTGGGCTCGATTCTGTTGGCGCTTTATCTTGATGCTATTTGTGCTATCAAGTTTCGTGGTTGTCGGTGCTCATGTAATGGGCTTTTCGTAATGCTGTCGTTTTCATAAGTATTACCAATAAACTTTAAATCTAAGGCGAGGTGACTCGCCTTTTTTAATTGGGAGTTTGGTTTGTCTAATTCAAGTTTTAAGGGCGATGTTATTCAAGGTCGTTCAATTATTTCATCACTAGATGTGGCGAGCTTGGCCGCTGGTGAACATCAATTTTGGTTTAAAGTAGCAAGTACGGCGATTGGCCAGTATCAATATCTTCCTGTTATCGTATTGAAAGGTGAACAGGAAGGGCCACGAGTAATGGTAACCGCTGGTGTACATGGTGATGAACTTAACGGCGTGTTAGCGGCTCAACAACTTGGGCGTCAATTAAAAGGCAAGATTGTTTCAGGTACAGTCACTATTGTTCCGACAATCAATTTATCAGGAATGCTAAATCATAGCCGTGACTATTCCTCTTCTGACCCTGACGCATCACCGTGTAACCTCAATCGCTTTTTCCCGGGTAACCCACAAGGTGATGCAGCGAATCGTTATGTAGATTCATTGTGGCAGAACTTATTGAAATCAAATGCAGATTTTGCCATTGATCTTCATACTCAAACCTCGGGTGCAACGTATCCTCTATACATCTTCGCCGATTTTAGAATTGAAGCGTCTTTAAACATGGCGCGCCAAGCTCAACCTGATGTGATTCTAAATGACCCTGGGGATACAGGTGTACTTGAGACTGTTTGGAATCAAGCCAATATTCCTAGCATTACTATTGAAGTAGGGACTGCGAAAGTTATTCAACAACCTTTGATTGATCGCACGGTAGAAGGCATTGAAGAGATCTTACGTCATCAGTCGGTTATTGAAGGCGAAGTAAAGCCCGAATATAGATCGGCTTTTGAAGGTAATAATATTGTTTCCATTCGAGCAAACGAAGGCGGCTTTGTATTACCGCAAGTAGGATTACTGCAATCCGTTGTGGAAGGTGAGTTACTTGCTATTAGTTACAATGCTTTTGGTGAAGAAACAGAGCGTTACGTTGCGCCAAATAACGGAACCGTGCTGAGCCACAACATTGACTCTATGCGTGAACCTGGCGCATTGATAGTTAGGCTAATATCCAAGCTGTGATGTCTTAATTGTGAATTCCTAGGTGTATATATTGCTATGAAGGCCGAGCCATACTCGGCCTTCATAAAGGATTAAGAATTATCCAATCTATGCTTAGCCAATAGTTTTTCTACTGTCTCTCTATAGGCGTTGCTCGCACCGGAGTGAATGGGTTCACCATGTGCAGGGACTATGCGTTCAAATTGCCAATCTAAAAACTCATATAAATCTGAAAGATCGGGTTTATTTGCTTGTAGCCACCCCGGGCCGATTGCCGCTCTTTTTATGAATCCCATCTTCTTCATCATAAATTTAGCGGTCAGGTTAAAGTTCTTATCAGCTTGATGCCAGTTTTGTAGACTGTCGCCAGAGATGGCAACTCCGTCTTCACGATTTAGGTGTAAAAGTCCTTCATTGAGCAACCCTGAACTGATCTCGAAGTATTTCAAATCAGGAATAGGAGGAAGACTCTTTGGTGAAAGGATTTTGTCGGCCGTAAAATAGTGAGCGTCTGTTTTGCTAGGGTCAACACCATGAAAATAAGGCGCGTTTACAGACCACATTGTTGCGTTGTATCGGTTTTTATAAAATGGGTCATCCATGCCGTGAAAGGCAGCAAGTCTTACCACATGCTTCACTTTGCCTAACCTATCTAATTCAGAGAGTGCTTGGTCATTTAATCGTACTGAATTAACTAAGGTCAGCTCATTATCTTGCTTGATGATGACCATATTTCGACTAAATTTCAGTGTCATAGGGCCAAATCTAGGATGTGGTGCCTTTAGATGAACACTACCTCGAACCCAATAAACATTGTCGATTACGGGCTCAATGAGACCATGTTTGAGAGCGGGTGGAAAATTCATTTCATACCTTCCGTTTCTTACGACCTGTCATGAGCATAGGGGCTCCAGTGGATAAAGTAAAAAAATGCATATAAGTCAACTGCCTTTAACGGTTCATCGTTTTGTGCTTGATGATGATATTATGAACAATATATAGGTTGTGATAATGTCGTATGATGTCACCGAATTGGCATTTTGAGCTTCTTATCTAGATGGATGAACATGACCTCACTTTCGATTACTCAAGCAAGAAAACTAGCGCTTCTTTCGCAAGGCTTGCCGGCTAAATCTGTATCGGGCAATGGATACTCTAAAAGTCTTGGGGTATTTGAACGATTAGGTTACGTGCAGATTGATACGATTTCCGTTGTTCAAAGGGCACATCACCATACACTTTGGAACCGAAATCCAAGTTATCAACCGGAACATCTCGATCAGTTGGTGGCAGATAAGAAGGTGTTTGAGTATTGGTCACACGCCGCCGCTTATCTGCCAATGAGTGATTACCGATTCAGTTTGCCACGCAAAGAAGCCATTCGTTCAAATGAACAGAGTCATTGGTATACCAAAGATCACCAACTGATGACGGAGGTTCTTAAGCGAATCAAAGATGATGGGCCATTAATGGCAAAGGATTTTGATTCAAAGAGCACGAAAACCAATGGTTGGGGTAGTAAGCCAACCAAGCGAGCATTAGAAACGCTGTATATGCAGGGCGATCTGATGATTCCTGAGCGTAAAAACTTCCACAAAGTTTATGACCTGACCGAAAGAGTTCTACCCAATGGGTTGGACGTTTCTTTTCCATCAGAGCAGGAACACGGTAAGTTTTTGGTTCTGCGTTATTTAAGGGCGCATGGTTTTGGCAAACTGTCCGAGATCACCTACTTACTGAAAGGACTCAAGACTCAGGTCAGCCAAACGATCAATGAATTGTGTGAAAGCGGGGAGATTGAGAAGGTCGTGATATGTGGGAATGAGTACTTTGCTTGTTGTGATGTATTTTCTCTGCTGAATAAACGCTTAAGTAAGACGAAGGCTAAGATACTCTCTCCGTTTGATAACTTACTGATTCAACGTAAACGCGCTAGCTCGATTTTTGACTTTGATTATCTCATTGAATGTTATGTCCCAGAGCAGAAGCGGATATTTGGTTATTTTTGCCTACCTATTCTTTGGGGAGGCGAGTTAGTTGCAAGGGCGGATTGCAAGGTAGATAAAAAAACGTCAACACTCAATGTCATACACTTGGCCGTTGAGCCATCAGTGAGAAATCAAGAGATGTTTCTATCTGCGCTGGAAGAAGAGCTAAATGCATTTTCGAAATTTAATCAATGCGAGCAGTTCAACATAGAAAAGATAACGATACGTCAGTCATAACACTGATTTGAAGTTGATTCGCTGTAGAGTAACGCTTCACCTCTACATAATGGACGTCTTTTCTTAGATCACAGCTAGATACGCAGGGCTGTAGATCTCTTCGAGTGGTTGTGGTTTATGGATATGGTAACCTTGAACATAATCGATGCCAATCTGGGCTAACTTCGTCAATATCTCTTCATTTTCAACAAATTCAGCGATTGTTTTTAATCCCATGGTGTGTCCCACTTCATTGATTGATTTCACCATGGCATACGAAACAGGATCGGTAGCGATATCCTTTACAAAATCACCGTCTATTTTTAAGTAATTAACAGGCAGCTTTTTAAGGTAAAGGAACGAAGAAAGGCCAGAACCAAAGTCATCTAGAGAAAATCGAAACCCCTTTGTTTTTAGTTCATTGATGAGCTTAACAGACCTATTTATATCTTGAATTGCTGCTGTTTCTGTAATCTCAAAACAAACTTGCTCAGGGTCTACTGGGTAATGGGTTAATAACGTGTCGATATAGTAGATGAGACTACTATCTGAAAGGGTTTGCCCTGAAAGGTTGATTGAATAGTTTCGATGCGGAAGCATTTGACTGAAGGCTTCTTTAAGAACCCATCGATCAATGCTAGGCATCAGATCGTATCGTTCTGCAGGAGGGATAAACACACCAGGTGAGATAATCTCACCTTGATCCGTACGAAGCCTAATTAAAATCTCAACATGGTCTTGCTCAATTTTATCATTTAATGGACGTATTTTCTGAGCGTAGAGAACGAAACTGTTGGAGGCTAGGGCATCATTTAGTTTCGCTAGCCATTCAACCTCGCGGATATGCTCATCGAGTTCAGCTTTATTAAAATCAACAACATGGACTCTATTTCTGCCACTGTTTTTTGCAATTTGGCAGGCGTTATCAGCAGCATTGATCACCGAACTAACGGTATCACACTGTAGGTTGACTAAAGAGACGCCCGCAGAAATACCAATCTTGAATGTCTTTTCGCCATACATAAAAACGTAGGATTCGATCTCTTTTCTCAAGTTTTCAGCAATTTGAACGGCTTTATCAAGCGAACAAATTTCTAAAAGGATGGCAAATTCATCACCCCCTAATCGCGCTAGTGTATCTCTCTCTCGAATGTGCTCTTTCATGATAGAGGTGATGCGTTTGAGTAATTCATCACCAGCGGCGTGGCCAGCAGAGTCGTTAATGGGTTTAAAGCGGTCGACATCAACAAAAATAACAACGCCAGATAAATTATGTTTTTTAGACTTCTCGATAAAGCGGTCGAGTCTTTCCTCAAACTGTTGTCGATTGACTAGTTTGGTTAGGCCGTCGTGAGTTGCTTGGTGAATAAGCTGTTCTTCAAGAAGCGTTTGTTCAGTTACGTTTGAGATGATGACGAGTGTACCGTGTAGCATGGCTCTGCATTTGATATTGAGGGTGAAGGCGTTCGCTTTAACCTTTGATATATCGAGGGTTCTACGCTTTTTCTTGATGATTGATTCTTCAAAGCACTCTTTTAATTCTGGAATGTTAATAAACGCTTCAGAGTAGGGGATATCGACCATTTCTGTGATTTTTGATGATGGTAAACCTAATAGTCGAATAGCATCAGCATTGATGATACTTACCTCCATCTCGTTAGAAATGGTTAAAACGCCAAATGGTGCATTACCAATAATTCCGGTAAGGTATTGCCTAAGTGCTATTGTCTGCTGAACGGATTCGGTCATGATTCTATCCTTGGATTACTATCACACTTAACGGCTGTTGATTACATGGGTAATCATCAAAAAGTGTCATTGCGATAGATTGGGATGAATAAGCCTACTGAGTTAGCGAAGACAGACCTTTATGGGTGATTTTTTGCGATTGTATGACGAAGCAAAAGGACTTTGGTCGCTTAATCGTCGTAGTATTTCTGTTGTTGAATACAGTGTCTTCGTTTAAGTGAGAAGACTTTAAAGTATTGAACTCTTGATTAGGGTAATCAAAAATATCGATTAATCCGAGAGTGGAATATTCAATCGTATTGGGTGTGAGTCTGAACAGAGATATTTTTATGTCATGTAAGTTCGTTGCATTCGAAAAGAACTCTATCGTTAAGTCCATGAGCCTATCGAGTGGAAGGTGAAGATTAGATTTAATCAGGCTGTTTCGTTCACGAACTTGTATCGGGTCTTCGCCTAGATCATTAAATCGATATTCAAAAAATGCTAGGAGTACTTTGTCGCCGTTGTATTTAAACACATGGTGTTTATCACCATTAGCCAAATAGGGCGAAGAGATAGAGGAGATAACGGAAATATCGATATAATCCTCAGGAACGGGTAAATACTTTTTGAGTGTGATCGAGGTGCCTGTTGAGTCATGTTTATTGAATTTCAGTTCATCAACGGAGCGCTGCGATGCTCCAAGACCCATTCCCATGCTTCCATAGCTGCTGAAGCCGTCGCTCATCGCTTCTTTTATATTTTCAATGCCAGGGCCTTTGTCTTCTATTGTTACTTCAACGCCTTTTTTGTTGCCCGTTAATTTGATACTCACAACACCGCACTTTGCATGGCGAATGACATTCATGGCAACTTCTGACACAGCGATCGACATTAGCCCGCTGTCAAAAGAAGAGAATCCTATCTGGGTTGAGATTGATTTACTGATAGAAGCGATATGATAAACATCATCTTCACCCAGAATATCACCATGATATACCGCCTGATTGGGAGGCGACATTACTTGCATACTTTAACCAGTTCTAACCCTGATTTTTCAAAATACAGAGCAAGCGCAGATTTTAGGTCTCGAACGACATTAACATCACCAATAGAAACACCGGTGGTGACCATTGTTTTTGCCAGCATCGTATTGATACCGCAAAAGATGGTATCAACACCCACGAGCTTTAATATTCGTGATAGATGAATCAGTTGCCCTGCGATGGCCGAATCAATCGCATCGACATTACCCAAGTCGATGATGACTGATTGAACACCACGACTCTCACAGGTAGACATCAATTTATCAATGATGGCCGTCATTCTTGCGGAATCAAGGGAGCCAAAAAGCCCAGAATAGAGGCAACCATCAATGACCTCTGTCGCTACCATCGGTATTTCACCGCTGATCTGTTTTTTACTGACTGCTACTTTGTCAAAATCCATGTGATTTGTTGTCCATAATGTTTGTTGCGTAAAGAATGAAATCGACGATGACTGTAGAACCACGAATTATCGTCGGATCGATAAACGTGACGCCTCTTGATAGGCGTCAAATAATGAAATGATTCGTCAGGAATAGGCGAGATCTATTGAGGCGAAGGTGTGTATTTTATTACAAACGGAAGCTGTTTCGAGTAATTCGATTACTCTAGGATCGAATGATAAGCCTTTTGGAGTTGTACGTTTGAATATCGAAGCATTCATAACGGTGTCGCCCACTTAGTTAGAGTACCTCAAGTTGAGTTCTCTCTATGTGAAACAATATGCACCAAACCCAGTTAAAGCAAACATTGATTTGTATTGATGTTCGTTAAATCTAAGTGAGTGGCAGTATTGTATTGAAATAAAAGGGATTTTATAAATATATGATAGTAATGCTATTAGTTAACTATTTAAGTTACTTGAGTTGGAATGTAAGTAACGCAGTTGTTTATACAAAAAAGTAAAGCCCGTAGTTCACGGGCTTTGATTGAATTTTGAAGACGTATTTTCGGTTTAAACTTAGTGACGTTCAGCGTGTCTAACGGCAGTTTCCTGCTTTTCGAAAGCCTTTGTTCTGAGCTTCTTGTTCTGTAGAAAAAAGGACTTTGTTTTTATCGCTCATACTGTTGTAACTCGGGCAACCCGTAGGAAGGTGGTAAACCTTACTGCGCTTATTTCCATGTATTACCCCCGAGCTTGCCTCTGGAGTGCTACTGGAATCGTTCAAACTGGGTAAATTAGCGCTATTGGCTTTAAAGCCTTCTCTCCAGTATTTATCTCGCGTCACAAAAGCGTTGTCGTGCCCCATTACTTTAGCAATTCGGTTATTGCGTTCTAATTCCCACGTTGAGACGGGGAATTGGCTATCCCAACTCATTAGTAATCTTTCTTGTTGCTTTGAAATTGGAAATTGATAACGGTCGTGCATGTAGAAATAGGTTCGAGCAATGAAGCCTTTTACTTCATCTCTAGGTTCTACCGTTCTATTTTTAAAGTCGACTTTAATGTCGCATTGACCGTGCTGTTTCTTCCCCTGGACCATGCCAAAGTTGTAATTTGAACGATCTCCATTTACCTCACCAACGGAAGGCGTTAGGTTAAATAGATCTGCTTCCATTTGTGAAAATACAGGATCGTTTTTAGTGCAGTTTTTGCGTCCACCTTCCTGCCAGCATTGACGAGCTCGCCCAAAGTTTGAAGCAGGGACAATATGTTCCCATTCAATACGTTGAGCTCGCGTTTCATTCTTTCTAACTTCGTAACTGCAAGAGTCGAGATCAACAACCCCGCCACTTCTGCCTTTGAAGGTAAATGAGCAGCCACAGTAAAAGGTGCCAAACTGTGTTCTATCAAAATAGACATCATTCTTAGCCATGACTTTTGCTTGATTAAAGTTATTAGGCGAAGCAAAAACATGGGCTGTGGTAATGAGAGAGAGAAACAGAATAATACGGATTAAGACTGATGTAATGCGATAGGGCATAAAAGAATTCGTCGCTATAGTGATAGATGAGTAGTTTATTGATTATATTGTGTAAGTTAACGATAAGCACTGTTTTGCGTGAAATTACGAACAACAAAACTACAAGGTGTAGTTATGGATAACGACTCAATGATTGGTGAAATTAAAGATGTAGGTTTTAACCAAAGAACGGTAGGACAATCATGCAGTTTGTAGTGAAAAACAATGGTAGTATTTCTTGGACTGAGAAGGCACTCGTCCTTCACGCACTTTGTTTAACAAGGTATGAGCTTATTAACGTAATAGTTTAACAACGCAATAGTTTAATAATATAAAAATAAGGATAAACACGTGCAAAAGAGCTTTATTGATGGATCTACGTTGTATCGTCAGCACAACTTCCAACTGCCACTTAACTATCAAGATGATGATGGTGAACAAATTCAAGTTTTTGCCCGTGAGGTTGTTGACCTAGCGAAAGACAATTTGGAACTGCCTTGGTTAGTGTATTTCCAGGGTGGGCCTGGGTTTCCGTCTCCGAGAGCAAGTGGAGACTCTGGTTGGCTAAAGCGAGCTCTTCAAGATTACCGAGTTCTTTTGTTAGATCAGCGTGGAACGGGTAATAGCTCTGTGATCAACCAAGAGTCGTTGGCACATCTGACGCCAAAGCAGCAAGCCGAATATCTAGCTCATTTTCGAGGGGACAATATTGTACGTGACGCAGAAGCGATTCGTGAACAGTTCGGTATTGAAAAGTGGGCAACGCTGGGCCAGAGCTTTGGTGGGTTTTGTACATTGTCTTACTTATCGTTATTCCCTCAAAGTTTACTGCGTTGCTACGTTACAGGCGGAATCCCTTCAATTTCTCGTCATGCTGATGATGTATATCAAGCCACTTATAAACGTGTTATCGATAAGAACAACGCCTTCTTTGCACAATTTCCTCAAGCTCAAGATATGTGTAGCGACATTGCCCAGTACCTATTAGATAACGACGTTACTTTGCCTAATGGACAGTTGTTTACTGTCGAACAGTTTCAGTTAATCGGTATAAACTTGGGGCGTGGCGGGGCAAACATGCCACTGTATTACATGTTAGAAAGTGCCTTCATCGAGGTTGGTGGACGCAAGCAATTAAGCTACAGCTTCTTGAATCAAATGCAGCAAGAGCAGGGTTACCTTACTAATCCTATTTACGCCATTTTACACGAGCCTATTTACTGCCAAGGCTTTGCATCAAACTGGTCAGCACATCGAGTGCGCGAGCAGTATCCCCAATTTAATTACCAAGCGGGAAGTGAATTTTGGTTTACTGGCGAGATGGTTTACCCATGGATGTTTGACCAACTTGAAACATTAAAATCGTTGCGTGAAGCGGCAAATGTTTTAGCTGAGAAACAAGATTGGGTAGATGTATACAATGCTGAAGTGTTAAGCCAAAACAGTGTGCCATTGGCATGTGCTGCTTATGCCGATGATATGTATGTAGAGCTTGATTACACACGAGAAACGCTAGCGAATATTCCGATGTCTAAGGCATGGATTACCAATGAATATGAGCATAACGGAATTGGTGTTGATGGCGAGAAAATACTCGATCGCTTAATGACAATGGCAGATGCGCTAGACAACTTACCAAAGTAGTTTACCGACTTTACCGCTTTGTGTTTTAAAGCGCATTTCTTATAGTGGATTGCTCCTATACTGAGGGCAATCCACTAAAAAAGGAAATGCCGATGCTAAATGAAAACCATGCTTTTATTCTAGATTTTCCTGAACTTAAATTAGACATTGTCCAGTTAAACCACGACGATCCAACATTCAAAGCGAAGCTTCAGAAGTATCATGAGCTCGACTACGATATCCGACAACTCGAGATATCAGGCAGTCCGATTAATGATGAAAGTATGCATGATCTCAAACTTCAGCGTATGGAACTCAAAGACACGCTATATGTGCAATTAACTAAGCATCATGAGCTAGTAAATAGTTAGAAACTTCTCGGGCTATATGAGCGGTAAACTATTAGTGTGAGTGCCTCTAACATTGAGTTTGAGGCACTTAATATATTTGCACTAGCCACTTACCTAGGTGAATGAAAGAATGACCTTGTGGAATGCAGACTTTAAAATCAATAGAAATGAAATCGGTAAGATGATTGATTTTAATAAAAAAAGCGCGATTAAGTTCATGAAATCCATGATGTAATTATTGAATAGTTCGGGTAAGTTTAAAATCTGGTCTTGTTTGTTAACGAGAGACTGAGACAACCCTTCGAATGCCCCTTTTGTTTTACTCCAAAAACCTTCTTTCTCTGTAGAGTCCTTATCCCCATTGCTAGAACCATCTTCCAAAGAGATAGTTTCAATACTGCTGGTTAACTCATTCGATCTCTGAACCGATTCATTAATTTGTGGGTCTATAAACGCTTGATCAATAAGTGCATTAGCGCCCAATGACAAGGCTAAGGAAAACCTGACAAAAACGATAAATATAAACAGTGACTTTGCTCTGGATTCATAGCGAGAGAAACGGCTGAACCAAAAAGAGATCAGGTAAAGGCAGCCGAACGTTATTAATATGCTATTACCCAGCGACGAAGAGAATATGACAAGAAGCATTTTTTGTAAGCCAAGTGAGGCTAGGGCCGTCATTATTATGTGACTGGTATAAACGAGAGTTTCATTGACGGGCTCTAATAGCTCTCCCAATCTTGTCGTGACTAAGCCAACGGAAAACTCAACGCCTTTTGCAGCGGAAATTCCGGTGCTTAATGTCTTAACCGAAGCATAAGCTACAGTGCCGTGAATGATGGATTGGTTAACTTTCTCGTGAGTATAGTTATCTAGAAACTTAAAAGTACCAATGGTACAAAGCAATACTACGATGACACTTTTTATCCATTTACTTAAAGCTGGTGAATGATGAGAAACTGAGCCACTAGTCGCTGGTTTGTTGTGGCTTGCCTCAATGGTACTATTTTCCATAATGTGCCTGTCTAGTTTGATATGCTTTGCTTTTTGTGCAAACGCCACAGTTTTTTAGAGCTGAAGCCTTCAAGTTTTAATGATCAGTCTAAAGAGATTCGACTGAATGTTCATCACCAATTCGTTATTGATGGGGTTAGTGTTTTGCAATTTTCACGAACAAACGAATAGCCCAAACAGAAAAACACCGCTGCTTTCCAACAGTGGCGTAGTATCTAGAGAACAGAATTGCAGACGGTCTGTTTTTCACCTTACTTATATAGTCGACGATTTATCTTATTAGATTAAGGAGAACGTCGAAAAATCCCTTATGGAGTCTAAGCAGTGTAATCATTCTTCTCTGCAGGTAGCTCTGACAGATACTCAATAAACTCAAACTGGATATTGTGGTCTTCCATATAGTAAGCATTGATGCGGTGAGGGTGAGCCGCTCCTCTATGGTCTAATTCGTAGCCAGCTTGTGTAAGCCTTGCTTCAAGTTCGGCGATGTTAGGTACTACAATACCGATATGCTTAACCCCAGTGAATTGGGCAGTCCAATCTTCAGCATCGCCTTTGCCATTCGAACCTAAAGCTATATAGGATTGATCGTCCCCAACGTGGCACCATTCTATCTGCTTGCCAGTTGCGTCTTCATATTTACCTCCACCTCTAATCTCCCAGCTAGGAATTGCAGCGGTTAGGAATGCGATGGTTTTTTTAGGTTCAACGACCGAGATATTCGCGTGTTCTACATAACTTTTCATAGTTTTAGTCCTTTAAATTATTGGTTATTTGAAATCGTACTTATACGTACCGATAGAGTCATCTTAAAACCTCAAGTTAAGTTCAGGTAAAGCTTTTTCTTTACTTATTTTTAACGGGAATAGAAAGATGAAAAGAGTAAGGCTGATTTTGAAAGGTGCAGAGCGCATAAAACGAAGAAAGCCCGTAAAGACGAGCTTTTATAGGGAGCCTGTTCTAGGGTGAAATTGTCAGGGGCAGTTTAACTGGTTGAAATAAGCTGTTGGTACAAGTCGTCTTTTAGTTCCGCACGGTCATGCTTTAGTTGATGCATCTCTTCATCACCGATAGGAGAGTCTTTAAGCTCAAGTTTTCTGATCTCTTTATCTAAGTCATCGTATTTGTTCATTTCAGCTTTAAAAGCGTCATCATTTTTTGAACGGGCTAAAATGGTGTCTTTTAATTCTGGGAAGTCCTTTAGAAGCGAATGGCTCTCACCTAACATAGTTACTCCTTGTATTCAGTAGCGTATGAATGGGGCTATTATTAGCCTAGTAAACTAATAATAGATGAAAGGTCTCACTTTGGTTACTTAGGAAGTATTAGAAGAACTATTATGGACTTTTAATTCCATAATGATTGGGTATTATTGCTCTTTTTCATCTCGAGTCATGTGTCTAATATAGCGCCAACAGCAAAGCTTAATTAGAAAGCGCAATAGGAAAGCATCATGTCACACCAAATCATTAAAGATCTCAACAATCGTTATACTGCAAAAAAATATGACGCGACTAAAAAAATCTCATCAGAAGATATGGAAGTGATTAAAGAAGCAATCCGCTTATCCGCTTCTTCGATTAACTCTCAGCCTTGGAAATTCATCGTAATCGAGAGCGACGCAGCGAAACAGCGTTTTCATGACACATTTGCTAACGTTCATCAATTTAACCAACCGCATGCAATAGAAGCATCACATACCATCTTGTTTGCTAATAACCCTCGTTTTACTAAAGAGCAATACAAGAAAGTCATTGATGTAGAAGTGACGTCTGGTCATTTGCCTGCGGACATGTTTGATGCACAACTAAATGGTGGATTTTCATTTGCAGAGCTAAATACCGACGATGCGGGATTTAATGGCAACTGGACTAAGGCTCAAACCTACATAGCACTGGGTAATACACTCCATGTTCTAGCTCGTTTAGGCATTGCTTCTACGCCTATGGAAGGTGTTGATTCGGAACTCATTGGTGAGATATTTAAAGATGAGTTAGAAGGTTATACGTGTGATTTTGCTTTAGCGATGGGTTACCACAAAGATGGTGAAGACTATAATCACGGATTACCAAAAGCCCGTTTAGCGATGGACGATGTAATCACTGTGCTTTAATGCCTAACTAGAAATACAAGACGTTAATCCAAGCCTGAATGTTTACCATTCAGGCTTTTTGTTGAGAGAGGAATAGAAATAACCCGAGTTCCAATTACCACAATGAAAGTAGATATATCGCTTACTTATTGAGGTAACTGTGCCAGAGAGGAGGGGTCCCGATATACTCTACGACCGCTTTGATAAATTCTTGGGCAAGTTTTGTGTGCTTTCTATGGGGGTAAACTGCATAGATAGCGGTGTCTCGAGTCGAAATATGGTGTTCGGACAGTAGTATCTTCAAGCCGAGTTCTTCAAGAGGCTTATTGAGGTTAGATAAATCAATGAGTGCATACCCTAGACCGTCTATAACGGCATTGACCATAGTTCTCACGTCGCTTACTTGGTAGTTACCCTTCATTTTGAAATTAGTGTAGACCTTACTCTCTGGTGCATCATTTATGCTTAATTCTTCAATAGTAAGATCATAGTTCCCGTAAATAATGGCAGGAAGGTGAATGAGGTCACTGGGTGTAGAAGGCTCACCATGCTTTTCGATAAAACTGTTGGAAGCAACCAGTACAAAATGGGTATTCGCTACCTTTTTCGCAATCAAGTTTGATTCAGTGAGCTTACCAAGACGGAAGGCTATATCAAATTGGTCAGCAATGATGTCAGCTTTTTTATCGTCTAATGAATGAAGAACCTTAACATCAGGGTAGGTGGTCATAAATTGTGTGATGACGGGTTGCAGGTACTCTTGACCAAAGTAAATAGGGGAAGTGATTCTTAGAACACCCTTTGGCTTAGCTTGATAAGAATCCGCGATCAGCTGGATGTGACCGAGTGTATCTCGCAGCATTTGGCTTTGCTCTAAGATCTCTTCTCCAGCCGAGGTTAAAGAAAACGAGCGAGTAGAGCGGTTGAGTAACTGTACGTCTAAGCTTTGCTCTAGTTTCTTTATCTGTTTTGAAAGTGAAGAGTTGTCCATGCCATGCAGGCTTGCAGCTTTAGTGAATGAACCTTGTTGGACTACATCCAAAAAAAGTAGCAGCTGATTGGATATCGACATGTAATCTCCTTGACCTATATGGAACGAGCGCTTCTTTATTGGTTAAAGTAGAGGATAAGCATTAACAATACTCATCATATTCGTTCCGAGCCCTCAACGCACTTAACTTTTACTGTTAGGTAGCCGACTAACTATTACATTATTGCCTAGTGCAAATTACGTAACTAGTGTGATATGTGAAATATGTGTTACTTTTCTAGGGTGCAATGAGGTATATTCAATTAATCATATGTTAACAGGCTGATATTGATTGAGTTAAGGCATGACTGATCGACATACAGGTTGTGTTGCCAATACGTTTGTTAGCTTGGTCATTTAATAAATTAAGAAACTGTTTAATAAGCTGAACGTCCATCACGTCAATTGAAACTGATGCTTTGTGTAGGCATCTTGGTTAACGAATAAGGAGATACGCATTGCGGCTGATGACTTCGATTTCTTTTATCGTACTGATAACTGGCTGTGATAGGGACCTTCATGACCATCCTGAGTTAACAACGGGTCAACAGCTATTTGAACATCATTGTTCTAGCTGTCATCAAAAAACTGGACAAGGTCGTTTTCTAAAAGGGATTCCTGCCAATAGGGCAACCGCTTTAACAGAAGATCAAATATCGCATAAAATCACATCGCTTAGTGTGTCAGGAGCAAAGATGCCGAGTTTTCCTAATATGCCCAAAGAGGAGAGCGACAAAATATCTGCGTACGTAAAATCTCTTTAAATCACGCATTTTTTGTTCAGTTTGGTTAGCTGTTACCCCCTTAGCTACTAGAAAAGCCTCATACGGTCAGGAATGACGTATTTGTATTGGAAAAGTACTCCCCAAAGTTAGTTTTAGACAGTTTAGATGAAGTTATTTTCATGCTGTATAAACTCATTTGAATGTACAAAAAATTAAAAAAAACTAAGGAATTAAGCTGAGTATGGATATTAAAATCGATAATTTGGAAGACGGAAGCGTTATTCGTCTTCTTGAGGAACATCTCGCTGATATGTATGCGACATCGCCGCCAGAGAGTGTTCATGCCCTTGATGTTGAGGCCCTAAAATCGTCTGATATTACGTTCTTTAGTGCTTGGAATGATGGAATGCTAAAGGGGTGTGTTGCGATAAAGGCGTTAGATAATGAACATGTTGAATTAAAATCAATGCGTACCCCTGCTCATGCAAGAAACAAGGGCGTTGCGACTCAATTGTTGCGTCATGCAATTAAGGCGTCTGTTGAACATGGTTATAAACAGATGAGTTTAGAGACGGGTTCTGATGATTACTTCTTGCCAGCACGTAGCCTGTATGAAAAATTTGGCTTTCGGTACTGCGAACCATTTTCAGATTATGAACTTGATCCACACAGTCGTTTTTTGACCTATGACCTGAATGTTGTCTAAGATACACTGGTTCAAAGTTCAAGTTGACTATCAGCTGTCAAAGCAAAATTGGCAAGAGTACTTAATTGAAAGTCACCTTGCCATCAGGTCTTAACTGAAAGAAAGTAAAGATTAATCTATAATTGTTTGTTCTTCAATTTGGTTGTTCATCGGCATCTTTACGCTTGATAGCTTTGTGACCATCTTCTGAAATACCTTGCTTCCAATAACTACTGATATAAATATTTTCGCGTTCCACTTCTTTCTCATTACGGAAGTACTGACGTAATTCGCGCATCGAGTCAAACTCACAAGCTGTCCAAACAGACGCTGTACCTTCTAACCAAGGAAGTGCCTTAACATTAGATGCCAGTGATTCCTCTCCAGTTATCCAAACGACTTGAAAATTGTCAGGGGCATTTAAAGGTTGAATATCACCTTTCTCGGTTATTTTAATCACCGCGTAGCCCTTTGCATCACGTGGGAGTTTTTTAATTTTCGCTGAGAGAGCAGGCAATGCGGTCATATCGGCGACCATGAAGAACCAATCTACATCGATATTCATATCTTGAATGTTACCGGGACCAACGACATTGATTGTTTGCCCAACCGTGGCGTTCATTGCCCAGCGTGCAGCAAAGCCGCACTGAAGGTCTTGTGTAATATGAGTGACAAAGTCGACTTCAATCGTACGCAGAGCAGGGGAGTAGCGTCGAATGGTATAGGTTCGCATAATAGGGCGCTCACCATCAGATATACTACTTAAATCCGTATGACCCTCTGAATTGAATAATAATTTGATGTAGCTTCCCTCGCAGTCGTCAGGCAGGTGCGCTAAAGCATTGTCGTGGAGAGTTATGCGTCTCATATTAGGTGAAATTTTTTCTGAGTGGATAACGGTCAATTCAGTCGGGTAAGGTTTTTTCATTGATTGATCTCGATAAGTATTCTCATTTGCATTCAGCTTAACAATTGCGTGGCATGATGAATAGCCTATTTAATAATATTTACAAATGTAACTTTTGATATGAAATAAAGTACATTCGCACATTACCCTGTGGTTTATGTATATAGGAATTAGAAAAACGAAAGGCGAACCAATGTGAGTTTCAATGAAAGCTCGGGGTTCGCCTTTATAGTTTAGTTAGCCTAAATTTTCAGGTAAGCGTTACGCTCTAATACCGGTCAACAACGATTCCATATTGTTACTTTGCTGCCTAAGCTGTTCTATGTTCCCATTCGTTGCACTTATTAACTGACACACGCTATCGGCTTGAATGCGAACTTCTTCGACACTTGATGCAATACTGTCTGCGACGACGCCTTGTTGCTCTGCGGCGGTAGCAATCTGAATACTTGCATCCGAGATAGACTGGTTCTTATCGGCCAGCTCACCAATCTCTTGGTTTACTTCCGACATTAGGTTTTGTCCTTCATCGGCGTTGTTTACCGTTACATCCATCAACTTAGTGAGAGATTGGCTGTTACGCTGCAATGCTTCAATCATCGATTGAATCTCTACTGTCGCTTGTTGTGTTCGACCTGCTAGAGCTCTAACTTCATCAGCTACTACAGCAAATCCACGACCTTGCTCTCCGGCGCGTGCAGCTTCAATCGCAGCGTTCAGAGCAAGTAAGTTAGTTTGCTCAGATATGCCATTGATAGTCGTTACAACGTCATCAATCTGCGCGGCATTTGAATCAAGCTCTTCGACAGCTTCAGACGCCGAACGTACTTCGTTTGATAGGTTCGAGATAGAGCTAAGTGTATTTGAAACTTTACCTTGTCCTTGCTGTGCGACGCTTTTCGCATCTTCCGTTTGGTTACTAGAATCATGAGCCAAACTTGCTACTTCACGAATCGTTGAGGCCATCTCTTCCGTTGCACTTGCTAGTGAATTTAGATGCTCTTGTTGAGTGTTAGAGATGTCGGAGCTTTGTTGGGTCGATTGATTTAGGTCCGAGCTGATTTGTTGCATAAGGGCGATGGACTCTTGAATGGAAACGACCATTTTTTGTTCGCGATCGGCAACTTTATCGATGGTGATTGCAATGGTGCTAAACTCATCTCTAACGGGGAAGAAATTCATTCGTTGAGTGAGGTCACCGTCGGCAAGCGTTGCTAATGCTTTATTCATGGTGAACATAGCGCCGCCAATGAAGGTCATTATGTAATAAACGCCAAGTGTAATGACTAAGAGTGTTGTGGAGATTAGAGCTATTTGTGTGGTGCTTAGAGAGTGCCAAATATCAATGTCATGAGAAGCTACGATTGAATACGTGCCGTTCAACACCGACACGGATCCTTCACCTGAGCCTAGTGAAATACTTTCGGAGTTAGCGAGAATGCTACTTACTTGTTGTCTTGATAAGTCACCAGCCTCAATGAGGTTCTTCATTAGAAGAAGCTCATCTTGATAAAGATGATCCAGCATTGTGTCTGATGCGTTATCCAAAACGATGGTTAGCATGCCGAGCGCAAGAAGGGGAAGAAGTAGAAGTAAATAGAATTTTTCTTGAATTTTTAAGTGGATGAGATATTTATCGATCCATCGAAAAGCTGTTTCTTTCATAATAATTAGTATCCAAATAAAACAAACCAAATTGCCACTATTGATAATTGGCACAAATAGACGATGCTAAATATATCACTAATAAAAACGTGGGGTTACAGGTAATGTTTCAAAAATGCTGCAAGTTCACAGTATCAGGTACTGTACAGGGCGTCGGTTTTAGGTACTTTACAGCGATGAAAGCAAATGAGCTGAATTTGCACGGATATGTGAGAAATTTGAACAACGGAGACGTTGAGGTTTTAGCGAGCGGTACAACAAGTGAAATGGAAGAACTGGAAGGTTGGTTGGAACAAGGACCAAGATTGGCAAAGGTTGAACAAATTTTAAAGGAAGAGGCGACGGCCACTTCCCGTACTGATTTTCAAATTACCTAGGGCTACGCCACTATTAGAAATTTATAGGCACTTGGCTGGCTTTGGTAGCCCAGCAAGCTTAGTTGCTTGTTTAGCCGGACCTTTCTTGAACAGTTTGAAAAGGTACTTACTGTTACCTTTTTCAGGGCCGTGTGCTTTTTCCATCGCTTTGACTAACATACGAACGGCAGGAGAGGTATTAAACTCCACGTAAAAGTCACGAACAAAGTGGACGACTTCAATGTGAGCATCAGTAAGTTCGATGCCTTCGTCTTGAGCGAGAGCTTCAATCATTCCTTCTTCCCAGTCAGCATGGTTAAGTAGGTAGCCTTGAGCGTCAGTCTGAATTTCTTTGTCGTTGTATTTAAACATTGGGCGTTCTTATTTAGCAGTGAGTTATTAATAGTGAAGGTTAAAGCGACGCTAGGGTACATTAGCTTAGCTGTTGAACTCAAGTTACTTGTACGTCTCAGAGAGAAAAGACTCTCGGTAATAAAGCTAAGGGGATAAAAAAACCCAAGAACAATGTCTTGGGTTTTACTTCAAATCATCAAGATTTACCGATAGGGCAATGGATGATTTTAGTCATTATTAGTGATGCCAAGAATGCTTAGCAAGCTGATAAAGATGTTGTAAATAGATACGTATAGGCTAATCGTTGCTGAGATGTAGTTTGTCTCACCACCACGAATGATGTTTTGTGTAGTTAACAAAATAACACCAGTAGAGAATAGGATAAACATAGAGCTCATCGCTAGCTGAAGCATAGGCATTTGTAGGAAGATGTTAGCTACCATTCCGACTAATAGAACAACAAAGCCAGCCATTAACATACCATTTAGGAATGATAGGTCGCGTTTAGTAGTTAGAGCGTATGCAGATGCGCCCATGAACGCTAATGCTGTACCGCCTAGAGCCGTAACAATCACATCGCCCATACCCGCGCCGATGTACATGTTAAGGATTGGACCGGTTGTGTAGCCTAAGAAACCCGTAAATAGGAATGTAAAAACAAGACCCATGCTGTTATCGCGGTTTTTCTCAGTTAAGAATAAAAGACCGTAGAAGCCTACTAGCATAATGATTAGGCCAGGGCGAGGTAGGTTCATCGCCATTGATACGCCTGCTACAACAGCAGACCATAGTAAAGTCATTGAAAGTAGGGCGTATGTGTTACGCAATACTTTGTTGGTTTGTAGAGCACTTTCTTGTGTTGAAGTGCGAGTAAACATAGGACTGTTCATAATCTTCCTCGTGAAGAATTTAGCTTATAAGTATATTTATGGGGCTATTGTTAGAAAAAATCAACCCATGACGTAACAAACGTTAACTAAAATAATAATGGAAATAGTGTGTTATGTGTTTCAAAAGATGTAACACAATATAAACAAAAAAAGAGGCGACTATTATCGCCTCTTTTTACTTACATTTGCAAATTATCGAAGGAGTGCAAATTTGGATGAAGAAATTCACACATGCCTTCTTTAGTGGTGCAATATTTGAGATAGGAAGTTTTGAGTTCGATCCGATTGAGGATTTTCAAAGAAATCAACAGGGTTGTTCTCTTCGATGATCTCACCGGCATCCATGAAGATGACTCGATCTGCCACTTCTTTTGCAAAGCCCATTTCGTGGGTCACACAAATCATGGTCATGCCTTCTTCAGCAAGCTCAACCATTACATCCAGTACCTCACGAACCATTTCAGGGTCGAGTGCAGATGTTGGTTCATCAAACAGCATGACTTGTGGATTCATACAGAGTGAACGAGCAATTGCTACACGTTGTTGTTGTCCACCAGATAGTTGACCTGGAAACTTATCCGCTTGATCTGGAATCTTAACGCGTTCTAAGTATTTCATTGCAATAGCTTCTGCCTCTTCTTTAGGCATTTTCTTTACCCAAATAGGAGCAAGCGTGCAATTTTCTAAAACGGTTAGGTGAGGGAACAAGTTGAAGTGTTGGAAACACATCCCGACTTCTTTTCGAACTGCCTCAATGTTTTTAAGATCTTCAGTTAATTCGTTACCAGATACAAAAATGTCGCCTTTCTGGTGCTCCTCTAAGCGGTTAATGCAGCGAATCATTGTTGACTTACCAGAGCCGGAAGGGCCACAGACAACGATTTTTTCGCCTTTGTTTACAGTAAGGTTAATGTTCTTTAATACGTGAAATTCGCCATACCACTTGTTCATATCGTTAATCTGAATCATTGGTTGGGTAGTGTCTTGTTGTTGCGTCATAATACGTCCTTGAGCTTTAAATTATCGTTTGTGACCAGTGTTTAATCTGTTTTCAAGCCAGATCGAGTATCTCGACATGCTGAAACAGAACACCCAGAACACTAACGCGACAAATACATAACTTTCCGATGAAAAACCTAACCACTCTGGGTCGGTGTTTGCTGCTTGTCCTATCCCTAGTACATCAAACATACCAATAATTAGAACTAGACTGGTATCTTTAAATAAACCAATGAAGGTATTTACGATTGATGGAATTGTGATTTTAAGCGCTTGAGGCAATATGATAAGCCCGGTCTTTTTCCAATAACTTAGACCTAGCGCATCTGCTGCTTCATATTGGCCTTTAGGGATTGCTTGTAAACCGCCTCGGACCACTTCCGCCATATAGGCAGCACTAAACATAACTACACCAATCAGTGCTCTTATCAATTTGTCTGTTTCAGACCCTTCAGATAAAAACAGCGGTAGCATTACAGATGCCATGAATAACACCGTGATAAGCGGGACACCACGCCATATCTCAATATAAACAGTACACATACTGCGTATAATCGGCATATCTGAACGACGGCCTAACGCTAGTGCAACACCTATAGGGAGAGAAACTACGATTCCGACAAGAGCGATGATTAGAGTAACTAATAATCCGCCCCAACGGTGAGTAGACACAACCTCTAGCCCAAAAACACCACCGTAAAGTAACCCAGCAATAATAAATGGATAGATGTTTACAAAGAATAACCATATCCACATGCGCTTAGGCGTTTTCTCATAGGCCAATAGAACAGTGAAAATTGCTAATGTTGCGTAAAAGAACTTTGGTCGCCACAGTTCAGCTTCCGGGTAGAACCCGAACATGAACTGATCCCAGCGTACACTAATGAAGACCCAACATGCACCTTCACGGCTACAGTCATCACGTGTCGTACCAATCCAATCAGCATTGATAAATGCCCAATCTAGTACACCTAAAAGCATAGATCCGACTAAGTAGGCAAGTATGACGGTTACAACTGAATTTACTGGGCTATTAAATAGATTTTTTCTAAACCAGCCTACAACGCCAACGGTGTTACCAGGTGGCGGAAGATCAGGTTGAAATTGATGTATGCTCATATTATCTCTCCACCAGCGCCACTTTACGGTTATACACGTTCATCAATGCGGACGTTAATAGACTCAACGTTAGGTAAACACCCATAGTCATTGCAATGATTTCAATCGCTTGCCCTGTCTGGTTGAGGGTAGTACCTGCAAAGACAGAAACAAGGTCGGGGTAACCAATCGCCATAGCCAAAGATGAGTTTTTGGTTAAGTTTAGATATTGGCTTGTTAGTGGTGGGATGATAATTCTAAGTGCTTGTGGAATTACAACGAGTTTAAGCGTTCGTGAGCGAGGTAACCCTAAGCTCATTGCCGCTTCTGATTGACCGTGACTTACCGCATTAATACCTGATCTAACAATCTCCGCAATAAACGCTGCGGTATAGATGGAAAGGGCTAATAGAAGAGCGGCTAACTCAGGGATAATACTGATACCACCTTTAAAGTTAAATCCTTTTAGTTCAGGGTATTGAGCACTAATCGGTGAACCCATAAGGAAATAGACGATGACAGGTATTACGACACAAAGGAGCAGAATAATTCGGCCCATAGGTGTCTGTTGCCCTGTAAGCTTTTGTTTGTTTGTTGCCCAAATACTGATGAAAACAGTCGCAATGACGCCAATTATAAACGCAGCGATAACAATGCCACTGCCTTGCTCCATAACAGGAGCAGGGAAATATAATCCACGTACGTTAAGGAAAATAGCTTCACCCAAGCTCATACTTTGCCTTGGTGATGGTAAAGCTTGTAGTACTGCAAAATACCAGAAGAAAATTTGTAAAAGCAAAGGGATGTTACGGAAAATCTCTATGTATACAGCAGCTAATCGACTTACTAACCAGTTGGATGACAGGCGGGCGATACCCATTGAAAATCCAATAACTGTGGCAAGTATAATCCCCATAAATGAAACTAATGCCGTATTGAGTAACCCGATGAAAAAGGTTCGTCCATACGAGTATGTTTCGTCGTATTCGATGAGTGTAAGGCCAATCCCAAAACCTGCTTCTTGGTCTAGGAAACCAAAACCTGTCGCGATACCACGAGCATCAAGGTTGGTTAAGGCATTATTGACTATAGAGTAAAAGAAAAAGAATAGAGCCAGTACGGCAATGATCTGAAAGACAACAGACCTAAAAGTGGGATTGTATAGCAGGCTAGCACTCTTTCCCGTAGGAGTCGGTGCAGTACTTTGATTGGGTTTCATACAACAATAACCTCAAAATCCATTTTTATTATAAAACGTACTTATTTTCATAATAGTTTGTACTTTAAACTGTAGATTCAGTATTTAACTATAGACTTACTAATTAACTACAGATAGCAAAAGGGCGGCCTAGACCGCCCAATTTTATCGCTATTAACGGATTGGTGGAGCGTACATAAAGCCGCCAGCATTCCAAAGCGCGTTAACTCCGCGTGAAATCTTAAGCGGTGAACCTGTACCTACAGTACGTTCGAAGCTTTCACCGTAGTTACCAACTTGTTTGATTACTTGGTAACCCCAATCGTCACGGATACCTAAACCTTTACCTTTAGGACCATCAACACCAAGGATACGTTTAACGTTTGGATCGTTAGACTTAAGCATTTCATCTGCGTTCTTAGAAGAGATACCGTATTCTTCTGCGTTAATCATTGCGTTAAGTGTCCACTTAGCAACGTTGAACCATTTGTCATCATCTTGACGAACTACAGGACCTAGAGGTTCTTTTGAAATGATTTCTGGAAGAACGACAGCAGCGCTAGGGTCTTTTAGATTTAGACGAAGAGCATATAGACCTGATTGGTCTGTTGTTAGTACATCACAACGACCAGCATCGAACCCTTTAGAGGTTTGAGCTGCCGTATCAAATACTACTGGTTTGTATGCCATACCTTGATTACGGAAGTAATCGGCAAGGTTAAGTTCGGTAGTTGTACCTGATTGAACACAAACAGATGCGCCATCAAGTTCTTTTGCACTAGTTACGCCAAGGTCATTCATAACCATGAAACCTTGACCATCGTAGTAGTTAACACCAACAAAGTTTAGACCTAGAGCTGTATCACGGTGTAGCGTCCATGTTGTATTTCGCGAAAGAACATCAATTTCACCTGATTGAAGAGCAGTGAAACGTTCTTTAGCAGTTAGCGGTACATACTTGACTTTAGTTTTATCGCCTAGAACTGCCGCAGCTAGTCCTTGACAATACTCTACATCGATCCCTTCCCACTCACCTTTTGAATTTGGGTTAGAAAACCCAGGTAGACCAGTACTGACACCACAAGTTAGAAAACCTTGTTTAGTAACTTTATCCAGAGTGCTCTCTGCAGCAGAAACTGTAGTCGACATCAGGGCAGTCGATGCAGCTACAACAGAAGCAAGAAGTGTTAGTTTATTTGTCATTTGTATCCTTCCTGTATGATCCATGTTAAACCAGGTGACACCTGATACAACGTGCTAAAAATGTTGTTATTGTTTTTAGGTTGAAATTTCGCGACTTTCGTTCTACGGATTTCAACTCTTTTTAAGCGTAGGTAAGGTTTTGTATTTTCTCAAATATTTAATAGCAAAAGTTATTTGACAAGAATCACATTACCGAACAGTTGTTAGAATGACGAAATGTTACTAGCTTGTAAATAGTGCAACAGTGCACCTGAAAAACGCAACAGAACGAATGCAATTAACTTTCATGTAAACAAGGTGTAAAAATATGTGTATTCTTTTCTATGTGGCATTACGAGCTGGACTTGTGGGTAAATTCGGTTAAAAATAAATGCAAACAGGCTGTGGGATGAAATCATTGCCCCAATTCTGTTAGGATGTAATTAATAGATATATAACTAGTTCAGGGATTGAAATGCAGTATTTTCCACTTTTTATGGACTTAGAAAACAAACCTGTATTGGTTGTTGGTGGTGGTGAAGTCGCGTGTCGAAAAGTAGACGCGTTGCTTAGAGCAGGGGCATTGGTGACCATTACATCACCTAAAATAGATGATTTCCTACAAGTGCTTGTATCTGAAAATAAATGCCAGTGGGTTCAGCATTTTTATTCATCTGACTGTATTCGAAAAGAATATGTTCAGGTGTGGGCAACGACCGATAATCCAGAGTTAAATCATCAAGTTTATAAAGATGCAAAGAGTCATGGGATTCTTGTCAATGTTGTTGATGATCTCCCGTACTGCGATTTCATCACACCTTCCATGGTAAACCGCGGACGCATACAAATTGCTATTTCAAGTGGCGGAGCATCGCCAGTATTAGTCCGTAATATACGTGAGACACTGGAGACAGTGCTGCCTCATAATTTATCTTTGATTGCTGATTTCGCAGCATCAAAAAGAAATTCGATTAAAGAAAATCTGACGTCGGTGTCTCAAAGAAGAAAGTTTTGGGAGCAATTTCTAAACTCTTCGGCGGTATGTAATGCAAATAGTCGAGAACAACTTGAAAAATACTATGTAGAGTTATTTGAGTCGGGTATTGATGAGACTGGTTTCTGTTATTGGATCTGCTTTAACGACGATGTTGAGCTGCTTACAATGAAAGCTATGCGCTATATGCAGCAATCAGAGTTAATATTGCATCATGTAGATTGTCCACATGCGTTTATCGATTTATCTCGTCGAGATGCCGATCGTATCAGTTTTAAATCACCGATGGATTTGGCCGACAAACTACAAACTGCTCGAGAGCGAGATATGCGAGTTTGTGTCTTTATTTCAGAAAATAGTCACGAATACGCTTTGTTGATGAAAAATGATGAGTTTTTGCTTCCTGGAACTATTAAGTAATCAATAGGTAGGGTCTTGGGCTAGTAGTACGAATCTTTTATTATTCATTGACTACTGAAAATCTAAAAAGCTTCAGATACAAAAAAGCCGCTATTGTTTGGAATCACCAAGCTAGCGGCTTTTTATTTGAGACGATTAAGATAAGACGATACTAGTCTCTAAAGTTATCAAACTGAAAAGGCTGGCCAAGCTCGCCATTTTTTACCAAAGCCATCGCTGCTTGAAGGTCATCGCGTTTTTTACCGTTAACACGAACTTTCTCACCTTGAATAGAAACTTGAACTTTGATTTTTGAATCTTTCACAGCTTTAACAATTTTCTTCGCAACAGGTGTATCAATACCTTGCTTAAAAGAGACATTCTGATGCCAGCTTTTACCAGTTTGCTCTGCTGTTAAAGATTCCATCGACGCAGGGTCAATTCCACGCTTTGTTAGCTGTGAGCGTAAGATATCGCGCATTTGCTTTAGCTGAAAATCACTTTCAGTAGAGAGTTTTACGTTCTCATCTTTTAGAAGCTCAAAGCTAGCGGTAACGTTTCGGAAATCAAAACGAGTAGTGAGTTCTCTAGAAGCATTATCAACAGCGTTTCTAAGCTCAACAGTATCGATTTCTGAAATAATATCAAATGAAGGCATGTTTCTGTCCTTGTGTTAGGTTTTAACGTGCTTTAACCGCAGTAGCGAGCATATCAAGCATAGTCTTAGTATCA
Source organism: Vibrio lamellibrachiae (assembly GCF_050337265.1). Lineage (NCBI taxonomy): Bacteria > Pseudomonadati > Pseudomonadota > Gammaproteobacteria > Vibrionales > Vibrionaceae > Vibrio > Vibrio lamellibrachiae. The sequence goes on along the minus strand of NZ_JAKJSU010000004.1, from coordinate 224,326 downwards.
TCCCAGCTTAGGCAAGGATCGGTTATCGATTGGCCGTAAGTTAGGTTGTTAAGGTCAGTCATTGGCTGATTGCCTTCAACAATGAAGCTCTCTGCCATGATTCCAGCAATGCGATTTTGACCAGATTGGATTTGTTGGCAAATATCTTTTGCTACGTCCAATTGCTTACGGTGCTGTTTTTCACAGTTAGCGTGACTAAAATCAACGACTAACCGTGGAGCAAGATCAACGTTACTAAGCTGGCTACATGCTTCTTCGACTGATTGAGCATCGAAGTTTGGACCTTTGTCACCACCTCGTAAGATAATGTGACCAAATGGGTTACCACTTGTACGGTACACAGTCATACGCCCATTTTTATCTGGCGAGTAGAAGTAGTGAGATGCACTTGATGCACGTATCGCATCAATGGCAATCTTAACATTACCATTGGTACCGTTTTTGAAGCCTACAGGACAAGATAGGGCCGAAGCCATTTCTCTATGTATTTGAGATTCTGTAGTGCGAGCACCAATTGCGCCCCATGAAATAAGGTCAGCAATGTATTGACCTGTAATCATATCGAGGAATTCAGTCGCTGTTGCAAGACCAAGCTTGTTGATATCGAGAAGTAGCTTACGAGCTTTATTTAGACCAGTTTCAAGCGCGTAAGAGCCATCAAGATTAGGGTCGGTAATCAAGCCTTTCCAACCAACAACGGTTCTTGGCTTCTCAAAATAAGTACGCATAACAATAAACAGTTCATCACTGTATTGTTGCTGAACTTCAGCCAGTTTCGCTGCATAGTCTAGTGCTGCTTCAGTGTCATGTACTGAACACGGCCCAACGATGACCAAAAGGCGTTCGTCTTGACCTGTTAAAATGTTTTCAATCTGGCGACGAGAATGAGCAATTTTGCTCGCAACGTCTTCAGTAATAGGATGAGCGCTTCCAAGCTCTGCCGGAGTCGGCATAGGACCCAAAGGTTGGGTTCTTAATTCATCTGTTTTTAATGGCATGCGATTGCCTGTACCTTTTATTTCGAAGCCGTAAAGATAACGGAAATGGGGCTAGGAATAAACTGTTTAGCTCGATTCTTTCCGACATATGACTATATAGCTTCCCCATGGCTTTACAGAATGATAATTTTGCTTGTGTTTCCAGTACTCAGTCGGTATTTTCGATAAAAATAGCCGGCAAATAGACATGGAGCAGTAATGAGTCTTCCAAATAACAACAGTTTAGTGAGCGATTTTGAACTGGGGGATGCATTTCCACTTTCTCAAGAACGAAGTACTGAAGAGCAGCAAAGTAGCGGTAATCATATTTATGTTTCTATCGCTGATCTGATCATGGATAAGGTGTTCTATCACCCTTCACTGGTTGATAACAACAATGATCTGCTTGATATTGAACAAGCTTCTTTGACTTCAATTCTTTCAAACCAAAGTGTTAAAGAACATTTTGTATCAACGATGTGCACGCACATTGAAGGTGCAATTAGTGAACAGCATAAAGCGGTACGTATTTGTTTAAGTAATAGTGATAGTAGAGGCTTTAGCTCTCTTATTGCTGGCACGCTTGAAGAGAAAGAAGAAAACCCTGCGCTTGGGTTACGTGGTGTTATTCGATTTGCATCAAGCTCGTATGCGTCTGCCTTTGCACTAGAATGTGAGGTGATCAAATCGCTACGTGAAAAAGACATTGATGTAGAGATTGTCGTACCTTTTGTACGGACTCTCGCTGATGCAGCGACTATTATAGATAAGTTAGCGGAGCAGGGGCTGCCAAGAGGATTAAACGGTCTGAAAGTACTGTTTAGTGTCGACGTGCCTTCTGCGGTTCTACTTGCTGATCGTTTACTGCATTACTTTGATGGTGCGGTGGTTAACTTGGATAACTTAACCCAGTTTACACTTGGTATAGATAGAACTGCTGAAAAGTTAGAGCATAGCTTTGACTCTGAAAATGAGGCTGTTATTCATCTTATTGAGTTAATTTCAAAAGCGACATTAACGGCTAAAAAACCATTAGTTCTGGTTGCTCACGCGATACAGCCACACAAAAAGCTTCACGCTTATCTTGTAGAGCAAAATCGTATCGAAGTGATTATTACAGGCTAGTAATGCGGGCTAGTGGTTTTTCGTAGATGCCAAAAATGCCACACTTTTAAGACCGTTTTTTAGACATGTGACATTGTAACTAGAAGCCTAGGTTTAATTGAACCTAGGCTTTTTATTGCCTTACTGTTTGCCAAAATCGGTAAGCTATCTCGTTATAAGACTGAGAACGTTGACAACTTGCTTTAAGTTGGATTAAGTGGTCGGATGACTTTTGTGAAAGGACATCACTATGTTATCCCAGCTTCAAAAAGCGAACATGTACTTGGCATTCTTTGGATTTTTCAAAGTTCCCTTTATTTGGCTATCCAGACCCAAGATAGTGCAACTAGACAGTTCACGTGTAGAAGTGAAAATCCCGTTAAAACGACGCAGTAAGAATCATCTAAACAGCATGTATTTTGGTGTGTTGTGTTTAGGTGCAGATGTCGCTGGTGGCTTTATGGCAATGAGTAAAGCTCAAGCTCGAGGAGAGAAAATCTCACTAGCGTTTAAGTCTGTAGAAGGGGAGTTTTTGAAGCGACCAGAAGCGGATGTGCATTTTCACTGTGAGGATGGGGCGCTCATTGATCAAATGTTAGATGAGACAATTGCAAGTGGCGAGCGTGTCAATCAAGCCGTAAAGATCACTGCGACCAGCCCAACCCTACATGGGGATGAGCCGATGGCGGTGTTTTATCTTACTTTGTCTTTAAAGCGGGTCTAGCTCTCTGTCGTCTCTTTAACTGACTTGTTGTTTTCGAGTTCAATTGATTCGATTGCAACAATCTTGCTTCGATTAAGAATGATCTTCCAGCGGTAGTAGCGGACCTCGTCATTATGGTTATTTTCCCTAACAATAAGGTTAAGTAGATGCCTTTTCTCTACTGACTCTTTGGTTACTTGCCCGTTATTGAGTTGGTAGAGTTTGTTAGAGCCTTTATCCATCAAGCGAGTCAGGCCACGCATGCTTAACTGCAATGTTTCTCGAGTCTCTTCGTAACCACTCATGAATCGAGAAGTCGACATTTCGGTTTCAGAGCGGTAATGAAGAATCTGCTCTTCACGTTGTACAACCCGTTTTTTACGAATTAATGAGATACGATCAGGAAGCTTACTCATTGCGGTGTAGTCGAGCCATTCATCCTTTTGTCCAACGGCTTTATTTGTCGTTGGGTCAATGTACTTCCGACGCCACTTTGCTTTCCCTTTTCGAATCACTCGCCATAAAACATCTCTTAAATCATCTTTAAATATTTCTCTCAGCGCATAGACAAATGACATAGCCACGATAAAGGAAGCGGTGATTTCTCCCCAATAGTCACGGGCTACGACGGCAATAATGGTAACGAAGACCATCACAAGCCCAGTCGCAATTCCTTTGACTGCGCGCTTCATATTTTTGCCTAAGGAGGTGACCTTTTCTTTTAGAACGATTGGGTGCTCAATTAAGCGACGTAGCAAGCGCATTTTATTACTCATGCGCGTTACGTCATCTCGGACTTTCTTTGAGTTGTAATTATTGAGCTTTCTATGGGCCGTTTCTTTTTCAACAATAGTGATAAGACGTTCTTTAACCGTCTTATAGTCACCATCTCGTGGCATGTGAGCCACCAAAGACATGAACTTTTGACCCGTATACCAAGATAAGTAATTATCGATGTTGGCGTAGTAGCGCTTTAAGCTCTCTTCAAAAGGGATAGCACGTCTAAGGCGCTTAAGTATATCAAGTGCAAGTTCAATAACTTCATCTACGTCATCAGCATTGACAGCATCAGTGTTGTGCTTGTTAAGCTCACCGACGGCTTTATCGAGTGCGATAACATATTGATATGCGAACAAACTCAAACTGACACGATATTGAGTTGTTGAGAGTCGACCACGCTTGGCAAGTCTACTATGTACCAGTGGCAGTAGTGTTTTGTCACTAAAATAGGTTCTTTTTTGATTAATAGAACTATAGTAAAAGGCACTTTCGCTTAAAACTTCAGGAGATAAACCGAGCTCACCAGGCACAAATAAGTAGAAATCTAAATCTGATTTTTTGGTCAAAGCCATAGCGTGAGAAATTTTGAGAGTGATTGCGTCATGTTTATCGACGGTGACCAAATAGTGCTCCTGAAATTTATCTATAAATTAATGAATAGAACTAGGGAAAGGATAACAGAGTTTAGTTATAATCTCCGTAAATTTAAAAAGAGACAGATAAAATGATTAATGTTGGTCAAGTGAACAACTTAGAAGTAGTAAGGAAGGCTGATTTCGGCGTATTTTTGGACGCTGGCGACTTCGGTTCGACGTTATTACCGAAAAAACATATGCCTGAAGGTGTAGAAATTGGCCAGTTCATCGATGTATTTTTGTATTTTGATTCAGAGAACCAACTAGCCGCCACCACTGAAAAGCCTATTGCGCAAGTAGGAGAGTGGGGACTAATGGATGTGGTTGGTGTTAATAGCACTGGTGCATTTGTTAATTGGGGTGTAGTAGCAAAAGATCTATTGGTTCCATATAGTGAACAGCGTGGCACTCTGCGTGAAGGCTCGAAAATTCTTGTTTATGTTTATTCAGATAAAGCGTCTGGTCGAATTGTTGGTACAACGAAATTCAATAAACTACTTGATAAGACACCTGCGGCATACACTGTTAATGAACAGGTAAATTTGATCATCGCTGAACGTAGTGATTTAGGCTATAAAGCGATCGTAAATGGTGAGCACTGGGGCATGATTTTCCCGTCGGACGTGTTTGGTAAACTATTTATTGGTAAGCAGCTTAAAGGTTACATCAAATCAGTAAGAGATGATGGCAAAGTGAATTTATCTTTGCAAAAGATTGGTGTTGCTAAGATGGATGAATTGAGTACTAAGGTACTTGATTTACTAGAGAAGAAAGGTGGCTTCTTGCCGCTAAACGATAAGTCTTCTCCTGATGCTATCTTTACGACATTTAGAACGAGTAAAGGCACGTTCAAAAAAACTATCGGTGGCTTGTATAAGCAAGGAAAGATTGTTATTGAAGCTGATGGGATCCGTATGGCTGATTCTTCTGCATCTGAACAATCGGCTGCGGATTAGAAAGTGCGGCTGTAGGTAAGAAGAGCTAATTTCGAAAAAGGGCCCAAAACATCCTGTTCTGGGCCTAGGGGAAGGGCTCTATAGGAGCCTACGCTAATTGTTTCGTACCTTTAATTCACTATAAATTATAGTACAAGATATTGGGTATATGCGTAGGCACTAGAATTTCATACTATCGTTTTACGGTTTAAAACAGATTTTTATCTCGGACTAGTTCTCGAGGTAAGCCATTTTTAACTCGATTGCCAACCCATTTACCTAATCCAATCACATCGTTACCTAGTTTAACTATGACTTCACCTTTACCCGGCGTCATATCTGGTCGAACATCTCTACCCATAAACCAATCGCGAGCTTCCTCAATAGAAAGAACTACATAATTTTTTTCATGACCTAGTGTAAGAGTTGTAGCCACTTGATGTTGCCAGCGATAACCTTTTTTATGGGTTTCAGCAATTTTTATACCCATGCGAGAGAAACGGAACTGTCCAATCATTGGCTCTAGAGCGTTTGGAAATAACCAAACATCTTTCTCTCTTAGCCAAACACTGCTGTCGTTGGGAAGATCAATGTCAAGTGTTTCTTTAAGTTGCTTTCCTATGTCCACTTGAACTTTATTCACTGCTTTTTCGAAGGGGAACTTACCCATGCGCTTTTTAACTTCTGGAGGTGTTGATTCTCCAGTCTTACGAATGCGAGCAACAAAGAAGCCTTCACAGTCATAAACTTGTGGAAATATGTGTAAAAAGCCCTCTGACGTTGTTGCTAGTGAAGCATTAGGGAATAAGCCGCTTAAGTCTTCAAATTCAACTAAGTCACCAAAAGTCTGTTTTAAATGATGGCAAACCTGTTGGTTCTCATAAGTACTCAAAGTACACGTTGAGTAGACTAGTACGCCATTTGGTTTCAATGCATGAAAAGCACTTTCGATGAGTTCTTTTTGAGTATCAGCAATACTCTTTACTGAAGACAGGCTCCAGTTCTTCATAGCATCAGCATCTTTGCGAATTGTGCCTTCACCAGAACATGGAGCATCAATCAATACAGCGTCAAACTGAGCTGGTAGCCACCCGCCAAATACCTTGCCATCAAAATTACTAAGAGCCGCGTTTTTAATACCACAGCGCTCAATGTTTGCGTGCAACACTTTCACTCGGCTCGCTGAATATTCGTTGGCAACTAAGATGCCACTGTTATTCATTAAGGCGGCTATTTGAGTTGTCTTTGAACCAGGAGCTGCCGCCATATCAAGGACACTTTGATAATTGGCTGAAGCGTCATCAAAAAGAGCGGTGACAGGCATCATTGAGCTAGCTTCTTGAATATAGAAAAGCCCAGACATGTGCTCAGCCGTATTTCCAAGAGGAACAACAGACTCATCGACGGTTATCCAAAAACCTTCCTTGCACCATGGAACAGGTTCCAATTCCCACCCTTTGACTTTGGCTCGTTCGATAAAATCAGTGACTGTAATTTTTAAGGTGTTGACACGAATGCTTTTGCGTAAGGGACGCTTACATGCATCAATGAAGTCCTGCATGTTAAGTGAGGATGGAAGAATAGCCTCAATTTCGCTTAAAAACTCTTCAGGTAGTTGGATGTTGGAATGCACAGCAGTAGCTCAGATATAGAAGTTGGGCGGATTATAACTAAATTCTATACCGAAGAATAAAAAAAGCAGCGAATTCGCTGCTTTTTATTGGGATAAACGCTAAGGCTTAGGGATAGGCGTTCGCCATTTAGTCCATTTATCTTCTGGGCTAGGGTATAGGAAGAAAGATTGGTCTTCCGTTGCAATTGGCTGAAGTTGCTTACCTTCTGGTGTTGCAAAGGTAATCCCACCCTTCAAAATACTATCAAGTGTCCCTGACTTAATATTTGCACCAGTGATTCCGATTGAAACATCTAACCCCGAAGTATTCCAAAAAACGCTGTTAGCACGAACAAGATGAGCGTATTGGCTGTCGATTCGAAGCGTCGAGATGATTCGGTCTGCGAATTCACCTAACTTAATATCAATGACCTGACCCACTTGCATGTCACGGTAAAGAATTGGTGTTCCAACAGACACTGAACCGCGATTTTCGCTTTGCAAAGTGAAGGTCACTCCTGGTTGATCTTTAGGAGTTTGTTGTAGAGTAAACTGGTTTGATTTTTCACCGTGCCCTGGTTGTACCAAAATGGAAGGGCTTAAGATACTTTCGAGGTTTTCTACACCGGATAAACCAATTTTCGCTTTGGAAACCCAGAAGTAGCTACCATCCCGTGCGATATGTTGTGAATACTCAGGAAGGACACGCGCTTTCAACTCAACCTGTTGATTGGAAAAGTTGGGAGTTACGAGCGTTACTTCACCAATTTTAACACCATTGTATTTCAGAGATGTCCCTTTAGTGACCACATTCTTATCGTTGGTTAACAGCGTTATGACGTGTCCGAACTTACGAGCTTGATTAAAGTCTGAGTACAGCTTCCAGCTATCACTGATTTTATTTTCAACTCCTGCAAGGTTATCAAAAGCGATACCACCTTGGATAAGCGTTTTTAAAGGGGCTGCTTTTACACTGATTCCGGCTAGAGACGCATCGATTTCGACTCCAGACCTATTCCAAAATACAGTTTGATCGGTTAACAAGTGTTTGTACTGGTTTTCAATAGTAGCTTTAATTTTGATACCACCATCGACAAGCATGAAGTCTGCAATGCTACCGACTTGTAAGTTTCGGTAGAGTAGAGGACTTCCTTTTGAAATCGCTGGCAGCTCTTTAGCAAATAGAGAAATGCTTTTTGAGCCAGATAAGTTATATTTGGCAAGTTCCGCTAATGATTGGCTCGCGTAGAGTTGGTAGCTTTGATTTGCCTTTTTATTTCCTTCACTAACAAAGCTGATTGAACCGGTTAATAGCTGTTTCGCCGGTGGAACTGAGATGCTCAAGCCGGATTCTGTAAGTTCGGCTGAAGCACTTCCTGTTACGTAGAAGCGATTTTTAGAACGGATTAAATGCGCATAGTCATTGTCGATTAATGTACTGAGATGAACGTTATCATCAATTAATTGAACGTTTGTAATCGAGCCGACACTAATCCCTTTATAAAGAATACCCGCTCCAACATCTAGTCCATAAGAATTGTCAGCAATTAGGTTAATCGCGACAGAGCGTGATTGGTCTTTATTGAATTCATTTTTTCTAATAGCAGTGAAGCGTCTAGAACGTTCGCCTTCTTCCGGGATAATGGATAAATAATTCCCTTTGATTAGATTACCAATGTTCTCGACGCCAGTTAGAGATACCTTCGCTTCTTCCAATAGGAACGAGCTTTTAGCGGTTAACATATCACTAAAGGCAGGTTGAATCGCAGCGGATGCAATTATCTGTTCACGCCCCTCGCTAAGTTGGAGACTAGTAATTTGACCAACCTCCAAACCGCGGTACATGATAGGTGCACCTGTTGAGCTGATATTGCTGTCATCTGGTAATACGATTTTGATCGGAATACCTCGACCAGCTGTTTTTAGGTCTTTATACAATCTGTATTCGGTAGTCTTGGATATTGCTTCGCCACCCCCGGGTGAATCTACAGCTATAGATCCGGATAAAAGAGCACTAAAGCTCTCTAGACGAACATCAACGCCTTCAAATCCAATGTTGGCGCCGATACCACTGACGTTCCAGAATCGACTTTCATCAGTAATGATATGTCTATATTCATCTTGTATCGATGCTTTGATAATGACGCTTTTCAAATCATCATCGAGTTGATAATCGTAGACTTCGCCAATGGGGATCTTTTTATATACGATTTGAGAACCGATGGAGATGCCACCGAGATCTCGAGCCTTTAAACGAATATTCAGACCTTTACTGGTGAGCAAATCAGAAGGGGGCCTATCAAGGGCCGTAAACTCTGTTTCAAGCTCTTTTGAGGTGTCACTTGGATAAATGGAGATATAGTTACCCGAGACCAAAGCATCAAGGCCTGATACACCGGTTAAACTCGCTGTTGGTTTAACTAACCAAAATTTGGTCTCTTTAGATAAAAGCTTGGTGGCTTCAGGGTAGATATCAGCGTCGACGTAAATACTTTCTAAGTCTTCCGAAAGATTAATGTCTCTAACCATACCGACTTCAAGACCCTGATAGCGAATAGTCGTACGGCCTGCGACAAGTCCCTGAGCATCTGAGAAGTATATCTCGATTCGTTGTCCTGCATCTTGAATCGACTTTACAACAAGCCAACCAGCCAGAACGAACGTGAGAATAGGCAATAGCCAAAGGGGAGAGATACCTTTGTTGCGTTTAACATTGGGCGAAAACGACGGTTGTGTTGCTCCATTACTCATTATCTGACTCTTTTTTCTTTGATTCAGGGAGGTTATCCCATATCAATCTAGGATCTAAGCTTTCTGCAGCTAGCATGGTCATAACCACAACTACGCCAAAAGCAACGGCCCCGAATCCCGGGGTGAAATTTAATATTTGTCCTCTATCAACCAAGGTTAACATGATGGAAATAACGAACAAATCGAGAACTGACCACTTTCCGATCCACTTGACTGCGTAATACACCATCATTCTTTGACGATTGAAAACGCTTCTCTTTAAGTGAATGGCTAACAATAGATAGGTAAGGCCAATAATTTTTGCAATTGGAACGACGATACTCGCAATAAATAGGATCGCGGCTATTCCGTACATATCGCTATTTACCAGTTCAATAACACCAGACATGATGGTGTCTTCTTGGCGTTGTCCATTAGTATATAAAATGGAGATAGGGATTAGATTAGCAGGGAACACAGCAACGGTTGCTGCTATTAAGAATGCCCATGTTTTTTGGATAGAATAGGGTGTACGGTGGTGAAGTGGTTGATGGCAGCGGACGCAAAGTTCAGCCTCTTCTTGAGACAAGTGGCAGTTGTGGCAGTGAATGTTTTTTTCCATAAAATGGTAATCTGATTCTTGATGCCATGATTCCCAATAGCGTCTAACACTGACCCTTGTAATTAGAAGAACGGTAAATAGCTGCAGAAGTACTAGGCCATATAACCCAGGCCCTATGTAGATATCTGAATAGTCTTGTAATTTAAAACACGATACAGCGATACTAACGAGGAAAACGTCGATCATCACCCAGTGCTTTAGCCCTTGAACTATCGTGAGAGAATAGCGGAGCAGTGTAAACGAGCGGATCTTCAACGCGATATGGGTCGTGACTACAGAAAGACACACCGTTAATGGTGCTAATGAGCTACAAAATAGAATAAGAAGTGCTAAGCCGATATAACCTTCATCGATTAAAATGAGCGTTCCTGAAGGTAGGGTCGCTGGAATTAATACCCCAACTAAACGGATACTAATAAAGTCGAAAAAGTGTGATGGGATAAACAGCACAAGGCAGGTGAGAGCGATTGCCAAGTTACCTGAAAGTGACGGAGTACCACCACGGTACAGTTGAGTACCGCATCTTGGGCAATATGCTGAGCTTCCTTGTTTTACGGCTACGACGTCAACTGGCAATTCACAGCCTTGACAGAGACGTACGCCTACCGGATTGGAAGAGTGTTTAGTCAGCGATCCCACCATTACTCCTATAAAAATAAGTTCTAAACAAGATTAAAAAATTAAGTTCTAAACAACACGAGTCGTTTGAAGTAATTAAGACAACAACGCATAGGTGACACTGTCACGTTAGGCATGGGATTGTACCGGCCCATACAGAGTCTGGTACAAACCTTGTTGCAACAGTAATTCACCATGAGTGCCTGTTTGGCTCACTTGACCGTCTTCTAAAACGTAGATTAGGTCAGCTTGTCTAACCGCAGAGAGTCTATGAGCAACAATTAAGGTTGTACGTCCATTTAAGAACTCATTTAACGCTTTATGCAGTGCAGCTTCAGTTGCCGTATCCAGTGCTGACGTTGCCTCATCTAATATGACGAATTTTGGGTTGCTTAAGATCATTCTCGCAATAGCCAACCTTTGGCGTTGTCCGCCGGAAAGCCTGATCCCGTTTCGACCAACTTGAGTATCTAGTCCGTGATTCAGTGTCTTGATGACGTCTTGCATCTGCGCAACTTCAAGAGCTCTCCATAGTGACAAGTCGTCAATATCACTACCAAGCGTGAGATTATGCCTCAACGTGTCGTTAAAGAGTATAGGTTGTTGTAAAACCACGGCAATTTGATCTCGAATTATCTCATAACTGATATCAGTTGCTGGAGCACCGTTAAACCGAATTAACCCAGAGCTAGGTTGGTACGCACCTATAAGTAATTGAATTAACGTCGATTTACCACCACCGCTAGCGCCAACAAGCGCTACTTTTTTTCCAGCTGGTATAGTGAGTGATAAGTTATTAAGCACTTGATTTTCATCATTATAAGAGAAATTAATGTTACTAATTGTGACGTCAACTTCTTGCTCATCGGTGAAAGGGTTAATTTTGCTTACTGGTCGATGCTCTTCTTCTATTGCCAATAACACGTTGATACGGGAAAGTGCAGCCTTGGCACTATACCAAGAAAATTGGATACTGAGCAGTTCTTGAACTGGGCCAAGCATAAACCAAAGGTAAGCAAAGACCGCGAATATTTGGCCAATCGTTAGGTCGCTAAATAGAACCATAAGCATTGCCATTGCTCTAAAAAGCTCAAACCCTAATAAAAATAGAAGAAATGAGAAGCGGCCTGCGGCCTCTGACTGCCAAGCGTACTTGTCGGCGTCGACACGGATCTGATCAGCGTCTTTTTTCAGCTGCTCAAGGAAAAGCTTCTCTTTATTGGCCGCTCTTAGTTGATAGATACCATCAAGTGTTTCGATCAGCCTGTTTTGAAACCGTTCGAAGGATTGGTTCTCGTACTTTTTCAAGTGTTTTACTGTGTTTCCTAATTTTCGAGAAAAGTAGATAACAATGGGGTTCACTAAGAGGATAAACAGCCCTAGCCGCCATTCGAGCCAAAGCAAAACCATGGCTGTGCCTAGAACCGTTAATAGGCTTATGATGAACTTACTTAACGTTCCGCCGATGAATTTGTCAATGGTCTCTATGTCAGTGACTAAGTGGGCGTTAATGCCACCACTTCCTTTCGTTTCGTACTGTTTGATACTGATGCGGCCAAGCTTATCAATCATCATAGTACGAATATTGTAAGTAATTGTTTTTGATACCAAGGTAAATTGACGACTTTGTAAGATATTTAGCGCCTGACTTAATGTACGCATCAATATGACTGCTAGTAAGGTCAAGACAATATAGCCAGTTGGGGTTTGAAGTTCATTAGGCAGTAGGTGGTTCATTATAGCCAAGCCTGAACCCGGCTGGTTAAGCAATACTTCGTCGACCATCAAGGGCATAAGTAGAGGAATGGGCACACTGATGAGTGCTGCGACAACAGCTATTGAATTTGCAAAGATGAGCAAGGACTTGTGCTTTTTTACTTGAATTAATAACCAAGAGCGGCTAATAGTATCGTTTGATGTTGTCATAGAGTCGAAATATCCCTATTTCAGTATTGAAAATTCAGCAGATTTTGTTGAGATTAAATTTAGATTTTCAATTGGAACCATTAATGAAAATAGAACATTACCACCGACTAACCAAGCAAGCGGTCGCACTTTTAGAGTCAGAATCAGACCTCGTCGCCAATTTAGCGAATTTAAGTGCATTGTTAAATATGGAACTGGTTGATTTAAATTGGGTCGGATTCTACCTGTTAAAAGAAGAGGAACTGGTATTAGGGCCATTCCAAGGTAATCCTGCTTGCGTTCGAATTCCTGTAGGTCGTGGCGTTTGTGGAACGGCAGCTGCTAGCAATACGGTCCAACGTATTTACGATGTTCATCAATTTGAAGGACATATTGCTTGTGATGCCGCAAGCAACGCTGAATTAGTTATACCATTCTCAATAGGCGGAAAAATAGTAGGGGTATTAGATATAGATAGCCCAACTATTGGTCGTTTTAATGAAATTGATGAGGAGGGATTAACATTTTTAATGCTAGAAGTAGAAAAGCTGCTCAATTCGCAGGCTAACAAGGCATAAATTATCTATCTGGAGTGGTTTTTCGTTTCTAGGTCACTATAATACCACCCATATTTACTTTATCGCTTGCGGATAGGCCGCAATAACCAGGAATCCTAAATGGAAAATACTGAAAAGTTAAAAAACAGCAAAGAAGTTATCGCATATATTGCTGAATGTTTCCCTAAGTGCTTTACTTTAGAAGGTGAAGCAAAACCTTTGAAAATTGGTATTTTTCAAGATCTTGCAGAACGCTTGAACGAAGATGAAAAAGTAAGTAAGACTCAGCTTCGCGCAGCACTAAGACAGTACACATCTTCATGGCGCTACCTACACGGTGCTAAAACAGGTGCATCACGTGTTGACCTAGACGGCAACGCATGTGGTGAACTTGAAGAAGAGCACGTAGAACACGCTAAAACTGCATTAGCAGAGAGTAAGGCACGAGTTCAAGCTCGTCGTAAAGAACAAGCGCAGAAAGCGCGTGAAGAAGGTAAAGCGGCTAAGCCAAAAGCTAAGAAGCCACAGGCTCGTCGTCCAGCACCTAAAGCACAAAAAACAGAACAAAAGCCAGTAGAAACGCGTGCTGTAACTGCCGATGATATGAAAGTTGGCAATGATGTAAACGTTAATATGGGCAAAGGAAACATGGCAGCGACCATTGTTGAAATTAATAAGGAAGATGTGCGAGTTCAACTAGCAAACGGCCTGCAAATGGTTGTGAAAGCGGAGCACTTGCGCGCATAAAGGAGATACTCCTACGCATGAAATGCCGTTCAAAATTGACTCTGATCGCTGCTGGCCTATGGCTAGCAGTGTCATCAGCTCAGGCTCTTGAAGCCAAATTAAGCAAAGAGGACTTACCCGTTCTCGCTCCTGAAGTTCAGCATGAAACCGCTAGCAAGCGCGTTACATCACGCTTTACTCGTTCTCATTACAATCACTTCACTTTAGACGATCAGTTTTCTCAAGCTATATTTGCTCGTTATGTTGAAATGCTCGACTACAATCGAAACATTTTTACCCAAGCAGATATCGACTCTTTCACACAATGGTCTGTCGGTCTCGATGAGCAGCTTAAAGCTGGTAAAAATCAGATAGCATTTGATGTCTATAATCTATCGATGAAAAAGCGCTACGAACTATTTGAATATGCGCTAACACTTCTTGAAACTGAAATGAAATTCGATGTCGATGAGTCTATCGAATTGGATCGCTCTGAAGCGGCTTGGCCTGCCGACATGGCAGAAGTTAAAGAGCTTTGGCGTAAGCGTGTTAAATACGATGCGCTTAATCTGAAAATGACGGATAAAGAGTGGCCTGAAATTAAAGAAGTTTTAGGTAAGCGTTATAACAATGCGATAAAACGCTTAAGTCAGACCAATAACGAAGACGCATTTCAGTTATATATGAATGCCTTCGCTCGTGAAGTGGATCCTCATACAAGTTATCTCTCGCCTCGTAATGCCGAGCAGTTCCAGTCAGAAATGAATCTTTCATTGGAAGGCATCGGTGCTGTACTGCAAATGACGGATGATTATACGGTTATTCGTTCATTGGTTGCTGGTGGTCCTGCTTCTAGCAGTAAACAATTAGGTGAAGGTGACCGAATTGTTGGTGTTGGCCAAGACGGTGAAGAGGTCGTTGATGTTATTGGTTGGCGTTTGGATGATGTTGTTCAGTTAATTAAAGGGCCGAAAGGAACTAAGGTTAATTTACAAATATTACCAGACGGTAAAGACGCCAAAAGTCACGTTGTAACAATTGTTCGAGATAAGATTCGCTTGGAAGATAGAGCGGTAAAATCTGAAGTTATTGAACGAGATGGAAAGAAAATTGGTGTTCTAGAAGTCCCGAGCTTTTATGTCGGTCTTGCTAAAGATACTGATAAGTTAATTGTTGAACTGGTTGCTGACGGTGTTGACGGAATCATTGTTGATTTACGTAACAACGGTGGCGGTGCGTTAACAGAAGCAACAGCGTTATCTGGGTTGTTTATTGAAAGTGGTCCTGTCGTTCAAGTTCGTGATAGCTATGGACGTGTCAATGTAAACAGTGATACTGACGGTAAAATTAGCTATGAAGGCCCGCTAACAGTATTAGTGAACCGATACAGTGCATCAGCTTCTGAAATTTTTGCGGCAGCATTGCAAGATTATGGTCGAGCAATCATTCTTGGCGAAAACTCTTTTGGTAAGGGTACAGTACAGCAGCACCGCTCTTTGAATCATATTTATGATCTGTTCGAAAAAGAGTTAGGTTACGTACAATACACCATTCAAAAGTTCTATCGAATTAATGGTGGTAGCACTCAAAACAAAGGCGTCATTCCTGACATCTCTTATCCAACCGCAATTGATCCTGCGGAAACCGGTGAGAGTGTAGAAGATAATGCTTTGCCTTGGGACCGTATTGATCGAGTTAAGTACGATATCCTTAAAGATAATGCAGCTAAGATCGGTAAACTGACAGCACTGCATGATGTTCGTATCGCTAAAGACATGGAGTTTCAGTTTATTGCTGAAGATATTGAAAAATATCTGGCAGATAAAGATGACAACACCATTTCACTGAGTGAAAAGGCGAGACAAGAAGAGAGTGATAGAGCTGACGATTTGCGACTTGCTCGTGTTAATCAGCGTCAAAAAGTACACGGTGAAGAGCTTTTTGAAACGCTAGACGACATTCCTAAAGATTATGAAGCACCTGATGCTTATCTTGATGAATCTGTCGCTATTATGGTTGATATGATTCGTTAGATTGCCACTTTAAAAGTCAATTTAAACCAAAAGCGAGCACTAGTTGCTCGCTTTTTTTATGGATAAAATAATGTGATCCATATCAAAATAATGGCGTTATTTGTGATGCGTGCCTAAGCTTTAATAAAAGTGAGGAGCATATGATGAAATGGATAACAATATTTTTAGCGTGTGTTAGTTTTTCAGTATTTAGTGAGAATTCTAATAAAGACGGTGACTTAACTCAGTTTGATTTGCCTTTTTTGTTAGGTGATTGGTACTTGGTCAATCCAGATCCTGAAAACTCAAGTGATAACTTCATGGCGATCAAATTATCACTTAACTCCAACTACTCTTTTCAGATCGACATACAAAAGAAAGACTACAGTGTGGACCATTGGGAAGGGCTTTATGCCGCCAATGAAGACACTATTATTCTTGGGTTAAACACATCAGAGCCTCAAGTTTATAACTACTCGGGTAACCACAATCTTCTTAATATGAATGGTGTGATGTTTACTAAAGCTCTGCCCAATGCATTGGCTGGTATGTGGTCAAGTGAGCAACTAGCAGGTGATGATCTCCTTGCAAGTAATGTTAGCCAAATGGACCTTATTTTACAGCCTGACTTTGTATTTCTATTTAGAGTGAGTAATCAAGAAGGAATGGAAACGGTCCATAAAGGAGTTTATTACACGGAAGGTGATCATCTTGTATTGCTCTATGAGAAAGGCGAACATGATACGCGGTATACACTGAATCATGATCGATTAACACTTGAGGCTGAAGAAGGTGGAATGTACGCCGTATTAAATAGAATACGATGAAATAACATACAACAGTCACTAACCCATATACTAGGCAAGTATGTCGTACCACTGCTATTAACTAGCGTTATCTAACAAGGCCGATGTATTATTCAGCACCTAAACGAGGTATTTACATAAAATACCTCGTTTTTTTTGTTTAGGGGTTGTAACTGTTGCTCACACATCGTAGAAATAGAGCATATGTTTTCAGTCACAAGGACAAAGACAATGGCACATACTCCCCAAGCCAAATACCGCAAAGATTATCAAGCACCTTCATTTACAATTACCGATCTCGACTTAACTTTTGATTTGTTTGATAAAGAAACATTGGTCACTGCTTCTACTTCGATCAAACAGCTATCGGATAGCACAAGTTTACAGCTAGACGGAGAAGGGCTTGTATTAAAAGAAGTTCAAATAGATGGCAAAGCTTGGAGTGATTATGAGCTAAGTGAAACGGGCTTAACGATTAATTCAATGCCTGGTGACTGTCAGCTGACCATTGTTACTCAGTTGAACCCTGAAGAAAACACAGCTCTAGAAGGTTTATACAAATCGGGTGGTGCATTTTGCACACAGTGTGAAGCCGAAGGTTTCCGCCGTATTACTTACTACCTTGATAGGCCCGATGTACTGGCTAGATTTACTACGACAGTTATTGCCGACAAGAAACAAAATCCATTTTTATTAAGTAACGGTAACCGTATTGAAGAAGGTGAAGCAACGAACAATCGTCATTGGGTCAAATGGCAAGACCCACATCCAAAACCTGCTTACTTATTCGCTTTAGTTGCTGGTGACTTTGATGTTCTTCGTGATAAATACGTCACCAAATCAGGACGAAATGTTGAACTAGAAATTTTCGTTGATAAAGGTAACTTAGACAGAGCCAACCATGCGATGGTCTCGCTCGTTAACTCGATGAAGTGGGATGAAAATCGCTTTAACCTCGAATACGATTTAGATATTTACATGATTGTAGCCGTCGACTTTTTCAATATGGGTGCAATGGAAAACAAAGGCTTGAATGTATTTAACTCAAAATATGTTCTCGCTAATGATCAAACTGCGACAGATACAGACTATCTGGGAATCGAAGCCGTCATTGGCCATGAGTATTTTCATAACTGGACGGGTAACCGAGTCACTTGTCGTGATTGGTTCCAGCTAAGCCTAAAAGAAGGTTTAACTGTGTTTAGAGATCAGGAATTCTCTTCTGATCTAGGATCTAGAGCGGTTAATAGAATCAATAACGTTCGTATTATTCGTGGTCCACAATTTGCCGAAGACGCAAGCCCAATGTCCCACCCAATTCGACCAGATAAAGTCATCGAAATGAATAACTTCTATACACTGACTGTGTATGAGAAAGGAAGCGAAGTCATTCGAATGATGCATACGTTACTTGGCGAGCAAGCATTCCAAAAGGGCATCGCTCTCTATTTTGAACGTCATGATGGAACGGCGGCTACTTGCGAAGATTTTATCTCCGCTATGGAAGATGCATCGGGCATCGATCTTAAACAGTTCCGCTTATGGTATAGCCAATCAGGCACACCGAAAGTTGTTGTGACCAGTGACTACGACAGCCAAGGTAAAATCTATTCGTTAACAATAAAACAATCGACTAACGCGACACTCGATCAGGCAGATAAAAAACCATTGCATATTCCGTTCGATATTGAACTGTACAATGCGGTAGGTGACGCAATTCCGCTACAGTGTAACGGATCAAAAGTATCGAATGTATTGAACGTGACTCAAGACGTGCAAACATTTATTTTTGAAAACGTAGAAGAAAATCCGATACCTTCTTTGTTGCGAGAGTTTTCCGCACCAGTAATTCTGGAGTATGACTATTCAGACCAAGAACTTATTTTCTTAATGAGTAACGCACGTAACGAATTTGCACGTTGGGATGCAGGGCAGATGTTACTTGCGAAGTACATCAAGAGTAATGTTGCCAATATTCAAAAAGGCAAAGATGTTGTTGTAGATGCTCAAGTTGTAGATGCGTTTCGCGGTGTGTTGTTAAGTAATAAATTAGAGCCTGCGTTCATTGCAGAAATGTTAGCACTACCAAGTCACAATGAAGTGTCGGGTTGGTACGAAGAAGTTGACGTAGATGCAATAGCAAAAGTGCTTAGCCAAATTAAGAAAACGCTGGCTCGTGAACTAGAAAATGAGTTGAATGCGGTGTACAACGTAATGGCTCAGAAAGAGTACACAATAGAGCACAGCGCGATCGGACAAAGAGCACTTTGTAATATTTGTCTTTCGTACTTATCCTATACATCTAATGGACAAAGCTTAGTTACAGCACAGTATAAAAACTCAAATAACATGACAGATACCATTGCAGCGATGAACTCTGCAAACGGTGCAGAGCTAAAGTGTCGTGAAATGTTAATGGCTGACTACAGTGACAAGTGGAGCCATGATGGTTTGGTCATGGATAAATGGTTTGCGCTACAAGGAACTAACCCTGCAAGTAATGCTCTCGATGTCATCAAACAAACAATGGATCACTCAGCGTTCAGTATTAAAAACCCGAATCGCACACGTAGTTTGATTGGCGCATTTTTAAATGGAAACCCAGTTCAGTTTCACGACAAGTCGGGTAAAGGCTATAAATTCGCGGGAGAAATCATTCGTGATTTAAACAGCAGTAACCCACAAGTAGCCTCGCGTTTGATTGATCCATTACTGAAATATAAAAAGTACGATCAAGCGAGACAAGCGTTGATTAGAAAAGAACTTGAAGCATTGAAATCATTAGATAACCTCGCTAAAGACCTTTACGAAAAGGTGACCAAAGCACTAGAGTGTTAAGATAGAAAGTCAAAGGTGGTGGATAGCCACCTTTGACTCTTGTTTTTCGTTCCAGAGTAGAGCCTTTTGATTGTGAAACAGTATAACTTCTCTTTAAATATTACTTATCAAGCTTTTCTAGATCACTATTCTGGCGCTGCAAGTGTCGTACACGTAGTGACAGATTCAGGGTTAAGACTGCAATTACCAGCGGTAAAATTTAGAGCTTTCTTAAGCCAAATTGGCGTGAAAGGTCGCTTTAGACTGACAACTGACCACAACAATAAGTTTTTGAAGTTAGAAATGCTCTGAACAATTGATTTAACAGCGGTTTAAACAGTACTCCTATCACATTATCAAACATTCCTCCTGTTACACGTAAAACTTTCATTAACTATTTGCTAATAAAACTTTTACAATAAAATCATGCATTACCTGCTTTAAGCACTATGCTTACAGCATTCCCTACATAAAAATACAATTCTAATTGTGGAGCGTAAATATGACCGCGCGTGAAACTTTAATGCCGGTTCTTCTTGAAAAGGTATATAAGCTAATTCAAGACAAACTAGAGCTTGCTCATCAACCCTTAGTGACACAACTTGCACAACATCTTTTTAGCAATATTGCGAAAGAAGATTTGATGGAGCGAAATGAATCAGACCTGTATGGTGCCGTCGTGAGTTTATGGCACCATATTAATGAGAAAAAACCTGAAGACATTTCTGTACGTGTTTTTAACCCGGTCGTTAGTCGTCAAGGTTGGCAGTCTACACATACCATCGTAGAGATGGTTGTGCCGGATAGTCCGTTTCTTGTTGATTCAGTGAAAATGGCATTGAGTCGTTTGGATTTATCGTCTCACTTAATGCTTCACGGGCCGACTCAAATTGAACGTAATAATAAAGGGCAAACTATCGGAATTAATAGTGGTGATGGGGTGTTCCAATCCCTTTTTCATATTGAGGTTGATAGGCTCAGCAGTAAAGAGACAATGGCTTCTTTAAAAAAGGAGCTACTCAGCATTGTTATTGATGCGGGTTATGTTGTAAAAGATTGGCTGTTAATGGTTGAAAAACTAGAGCAAGTGACCAATCAGGTCGTTAGCCAAAAAGAGACAATTGAACAGAAAGATGATCGTTACGAAGACACGATCAAGTTCTTGCGTTGGTTAGGTGATCATAACTTTACCTTCATGGGCTACAAAGAATATGACCTTGTTAATGTAGATGGTGACACTGTTCTTAAGCCAACGGAAGAAACCGGTCTTGGTCTTTTTGCTGAAGAAAGTCGTGTAAGATCTGTGAAGCTATCAGACTTTACCGACTCCGCACGATTAGAAGCGATGAAAGAGTTCTTACTCATCGTGACCAAAGGCAATACTCAATGCCGCATTCATCGCCCAGCCTATACCGATTACATTGGTATCAAAAAATTCGATAAAAAAGGTAAGGTAATCGGAGAGCATCGATTTACCGGCCTTTATACATCTGCGGTATATAACCAAAGCGTTGAAAGCATTCCTCTG
Organism: Vibrio lamellibrachiae; assembly: GCF_050337265.1. Classification (NCBI taxonomy): domain Bacteria; kingdom Pseudomonadati; phylum Pseudomonadota; class Gammaproteobacteria; order Vibrionales; family Vibrionaceae; genus Vibrio; species Vibrio lamellibrachiae. The sequence goes on along the minus strand of NZ_JAKJSU010000004.1, from coordinate 203,259 downwards.
ATCAGAGAAAAAGTAGAACGCATATTAGATCTTAGTGGTTACCGTGATGGATCATACTCATACAAAGCACTGCATAATATTTTAGAAAATTACCCACGCGACGAATTACTTCAGGCGAAAGATAACGAGTTACTTGAAGTCGGTATGGGTGTCGTACAAATGCAAGATAGAGATATGTTGCGATTATTTGTACGTAAAGACCCGTTTGGACGCTTCTTTAGTTGCATGGTTTATGTAACCAAAGATCGTTATAACACTGAGTTGAGACGCCAAACACAACGTATTCTTCAACAATACTTTGGCTGTGAACAAGAAGTGGAATTTACCACTTATTTTTCAGAAAGCCCGCTGGCTAGAACCCATTACATTGTACGTGTAGATAATAATAATATGGATGTAGACGTTAAAACGATAGAGCATAATTTGATGGAAGCGTCGTCTACGTGGGATGACCGACTTTCAGATGCCATTGTGGCCAACTTTGGCGAAAGTAATGGTTTGCCAATGTCTAAAGATTACATGCGTGCTTTCCCACGTTCGTATAAAGAAGACATGATGCCAGGTTCTGCGGTTGCAGATATTGAGCGACTCGAAGCACTGAATGATGATAATAAGCTGGGTATGCTTTTCTATCGCCCACAAGAAGAAGCGGCTGATTCAAAAGCGGTGAAGTTAAAACTGTATCATCGAGACGAACCAATACATCTATCTGATGTTATGCCTATGTTGGAAAACTTAGGGTTACGTGTCATTGGTGAATCACCTTATGAAGTCAGAAAGGTTAACGGACAGACGTATTGGATCTTAGACTTCTCAATGCTGCACAAGAGTGACAAATCAGTAGATCTTCGTGAAGCAAGAGATCGTTTTCAACAAGCATTTGCTGCAATTTGGGAAGGAGAACTAGAAAGTGATGGGTTTAACCGACTCGTGTTGGGTGCATCATTATCTGGTCGTGAAATCTCAATATTAAGAGCTTATGCTCGTTATATGCGTCAAGTTGGTTTCCCGTTCAGTCAGCAATATATTGAAGATACATTGAGCCATTACCCTCACATTGCTAAAGGGTTAGTTGATCTATTTGTTAAGCGTTTTGATCCAAAATCGAAGGGTAGCCAAAAGGGTCAAACTGATCTAATTAAGAAACTAACCGAGCAGTTGGATCATGTTGAAAGCCTTGATGATGATCGAATCATTCGTCGTTACATGGAGATGATCACTGCAACGCTGAGAACTAACTATTATCAGCTTGGTGAAAATAAACAGTCTAAACCTTGGTTGTCATTGAAAATGAAGCCAAGTGACATTCCAGAAATCCCTCAACCAGTGCCTGAGTTTGAAATATTTGTTTATGCACCAGACATTGAAGGTGTGCACCTACGTGGCGGAAAGGTTGCTCGTGGTGGTCTACGTTGGTCTGATAGACAAGAAGATTTCCGAACTGAAATTTTAGGCCTTGTTAAAGCTCAACAGGTTAAAAATACTGTAATTGTTCCTGTGGGTGCAAAAGGTGGTTTCGTATGTAAACGCCAGCACAACTTCACAGGCCGCGATGAGATTTTTGCAGAAGGTCAACGTTGTTACAAACGCTTCATCCGCGCGTTATTAGATGTGTCAGATAACGTGATCGACGGTGAAGTGATTCCACCTAAAAATGTTGTTCGTCATGATGAAGATGATCCGTATTTGGTGGTTGCTGCCGACAAAGGCACAGCGACATTCTCTGATTTAGCAAACTCAGTATCTGAAGAATATAATTTTTGGCTAGGTGATGCTTTTGCTTCAGGTGGTTCAAATGGTTATGACCACAAAGCAATGGGCATTACCGCTAAAGGTGGTTGGGAGTCGGTTAAACGTCACTTCCGAGAAATGAACATTAACTGTCAAACCACTGACTTCACTGTTATTGGTGTTGGTGATATGGCGGGGGATGTGTTTGGTAATGGTATGCTGCTTTCTAAGCATATTCGTCTTCAAGCGGCATTTAACCACTTACATATCTTTATTGATCCAAATCCAGACTCAGCTAAGTCTTGGAAAGAACGAAATCGCTTATTTAATCTTCCACGTTCTGGTTGGGATGATTATAACGAGAAACTAATCTCGAAAGGTGGGGCTATTTTCTCTCGTCGAGCAAAATCTATCTCTTTAACACCAGAGATCCAAAAGATGCTTGGTACGAAGAAAGGATCTATGGCACCAAACGAGTTAATTAAGAAGATCCTTTCCATGGAAGTTGATCTACTTTGGAATGGTGGGATCGGAACCTATGTGAAAGCATCGGCCGAAACACATACCGATGTAGGTGACCGTGCGAATGATGTATTACGTGTTGATGGACAAGACGTTAAAGCTAAAGTGATTGGCGAAGGTGGCAACCTTGGAATGACCCAACGCGGTCGTATTGAGTTTGCATTGTCTGGTGGCCGAGTTAATACCGACTTTGTTGATAACGTAGGTGGTGTTGATTGCTCCGATAACGAAGTTAATATCAAAATCTTCCTAAACGGGCTGGTTACACATGGCGACCTAACCGTTAAGCAACGTAATAAAATCCTTGAGTCAATGGAAGAGGAAGTAGGCGAAATAGTTCTTGATGACGCGTATTGCCAAGCGGAATCAATTTCAGTTACCGAGCATCAAGGTGTTTCGTTAGTTAAAGAACAAATTCGATTTATCCATACTATGGAGAAATCAGGTCATTTGGATCGTGCACTTGAATACATCCCTGATGATGAAACTCTTCTAGAGCGTGAAAAGCAGGGTAAGGCATTAACGCGTCCAGAATTATCGGTGCTTATTGCATACGGCAAAATGACGCTCAAAGAAGATCTTGTACATGAAGACATTGCCAAAGATGAATTTCATGCGCAAAACCTAATCACTTACTTCCCTACGGAGTTACGCCGTAACTACTCGCAATATATGGATAATCATCCACTTAAAGCAGAAATTATAGCGACAGTGCTTGCGAATCAAATGGTTAATGAAATGGGCTGTAACTTCGTGACCCGTTTGCAAGAAGAAACAGGATCAACCATTGTTGATATTGCGAACGCTTATGTCGCCGCAAGAGAGATCTATGGGCTAGGAGACGTATTACTCAAAACACGTGCTCTTGATAATAAGGCTGACTCTAAAACTCAATATGATGTTTTGTTCTACGTTCGTCGAACACTCAGACGATTGGCCCGCTGGATCTTAAGAAACCGTCCTGGAAAACAATCCGTTAAACAGATGATTGAACTGTATCAATGTGACGTTCATGCCATTACTAATCAATTAGATACGATGTTGGTGAGTGAAGAAGTGCAAGAGCATGCCGAGATGGCTCAACGTTGGATTGATAACGGTATCTCAGCAGAATTAGCAAAATATGTATCAAGATTGTCTAGTCTTTACTCAGTACTGGATATATCCACAGTAGCCCGTGAAAAGGGCAAATCTATCGAACAAACAGCTAAATTGTATTACAACTTAGGCGATAGACTGTCTCTTCATTGGTTCTTGAAACAGATTAACGGTCAAGCAGTCGACAATAACTGGCAAGCATTAGCGCGAGCGGCGTTTAGAGAAGATTTAGATTGGCAACAACGACAACTAACCGGCCAGGTTATGAGTTGCAGTTGTGATCCAGATAAACTCGATGTCATCAAAGCACTTGATGAATGGATAGTAAGTAATGAAGTGTCATTGCACCGGTGGGAAAACATTTTAAATGAGTTCAAAGTCGGTTCAGTCCATGAATTTGCTAAATTTTCAGTCGCTTTGAGAGAATTGATGCTATTAAATTTGAATTGTGCAGCAAATGAGTAAATAATAATGCCCCGTCGATACGGGGCTTTTTATTCTTTCGGAGGCACAATGCTTTACCGTCTAGCCAGAACTGGCTTTTTCCAACTTGATGCCGAAAAGGCACATGATCTTGCAATTCAAAATTTCAAACGTTTAACGGGAACGCCATTAGATCTTTTCTATCGCCAACATTTACCAGCGCGTACTGTTGAGTGTATGGGACTGACATTTAGAAACCCAGTAGGTTTAGCTGCGGGTCTCGATAAAAATGGTGAGTGTATCGAAGCTTTCGATGCGATGGGTTTTGGATTTGTTGAGGTTGGTACTGTTACTCCTCGTCCACAATCTGGTAATGATAAGCCAAGACTATTTCGCTTAGTTGAAGCTGAAGGCATTATCAATCGTATGGGCTTCAATAATCTAGGGGTTGATAACCTAGTTGAAAATGTTAAGAAAGCAAAATACAGCTGTGTATTAGGCATTAACATTGGTAAGAATAAAGATACGCCAATTGAAAAGGGTGCTGAAGATTACCTTATCTGTATGGAAAAGGTTTATCAGTATGCTGATTACATTGCGGTGAATATCTCTTCTCCAAATACTCCGGGACTACGTAGTCTTCAATATGGTGAAGCATTAGATGATCTGTTGGTTGAGTTAAAAGCTAAGCAAACAGAATTAGCAGCTAAATATGATAAATATGTTCCGCTTACATTAAAGATCGCACCGGATCTTAGTGATGATGAGATCAGTCAGATTTCTCAATCATTGATCAAAAATAAGATCGATGGTGTGATCGCGACGAACACAACATTAGATCGTTCAATTGTTGAAGGTATGAAGCATGCAAACGAAGCTGGTGGCCTAAGTGGCCGTCCTGTTCAAGCGCGCAGTACTGAAGTTGTTCGACGTCTTCATGAAGAGCTAGGGGACACATTACCGATTATTGGTGTTGGTGGTGTTGATTCTTATGTATCTGCAAAAGAAAAGTTGATGGCCGGTGCTCAGCTTGTCCAAGTTTATTCTGGTTTTATCTACCATGGACCGAAGCTAGTCCAAAATATCGTTAAGAATCTTTAATTTACAACGATCGAATAGAACCTATAGAGATCAATAATAAATGATGACGTTGTAACGTTTGTTTATATGCTCTTGTAGGCACTTTCTAAGAGGAAATGAGAATTCATTTCCTCTTTTTTTTTAGCGATTCACTCGTAGAATTATGCTAATCGATAGCGAAAGGTAAGCAAGCATTTTACCTAATGGCTTGATAATTCGTAAATTAGAGAGTGATACGATGCTTAAACCCAGCGACAAATGGACTTGGTACTACGATGACAAGGAGAGCAACCTAATGCTGGACCTTGGTGATGACATTGTATTTAAAACCAATCTTCCTCGAAAGCTACTGGTTGAGTGCGCTGTTGGTATTAATGAATTCTCTGTTGATGATGCGTCTGCATTTCAAACATTCAAAGAACAAATCTCCTTACTTCCTTTAAATGAGCCTCGACAAGCTGAATTGGCGCTCTATTGTGTCGCTGCAAAACGCTTTCATAAGCCTGTACAACCTAAGAGTTGGTTTTTTGATAACCAATATGGTGAATTTACACCCACTGAAGGTGATATTGTTAGGTTAACGAATCAGCATAGTGATGGTTGTTTCATTATTCTAGAAGTAGGCGAGTCTGCTAGTTTGATTGCCTCTATAGAGACTGAAGCATTTGAGCTATCGTCTACTAAAGCACTTGTTTTTGGTCAGGCGATTAAAGTGATGCATGATCGAATGCAGTTAGCTAATAGCATGTTCCAGAGCCAGCCGATTGCATTAGTCGGCTAGCCGTAACACTCGTTCCTTTACGTTATTTAATCGGCCATTGGCCGATTTTTTTTGCCCGAAATTCCTGCCTGGCGATGTTTATTCTTCATTTTTCGTTCGTTAATCATTCCAATTAGCGTGAACTATCTCGTTTATCTAAAAATAATTTCAATTCTGAATTGAGATAAAGGGGCTACTCGTTCCCCTAAAACCCTCAATAGTTCCCATTTTAGCTAAAAATGTAACTAACTTTCACTCGGAATCGCAAGTTGGTATAGTCCAACTTTAGTGCGAATAAGTATTCACTATCTATACAGGCCTTGTAAATAGGTTGCTTTTGGCCACGACTAAGCAAACAGCTTGAAAATAAGAAACAAAATGACAACTGATGGATAAATGCTCAGTTATTTGGGTGACGAGTGAGAAATTTAGGCGATCGAATAACTTTATAATTGGATAGGTAGGTATATAAATTGATAGTCAGGTATAATGCGGGGTCATTTTTTAATACTTAAAGAGCACTATGCATCAATATCTAGCAGTTACCTCAAACGGCCTTGAAAACTTATTGGTTGAAGAACTGATCAAGTTAGGCATTCAAAATCCAAAACCTGTTCAAGCAGGGGTGAAGTTTAAGGCATCAACTGAGCAAATTTATCGTTGCTGTTTATGGAGCCGTTTAGCTTCTAGGTTTGTACGTGTTCTTTCTGAATTTACCTGTAACGATGATATGGACCTCTATTTATCAGCAACAGCTGTTAACTGGGTGAACCATTTCCACAGCTCAAAGAAGTTTGTTGTTGATTTTAACGGTACAAACAACGAAATTCGTAACAGCCAATACGGCGCAATGAAAGTGAAAGACGCCATTGTTGATTGCTTTACAAAGAAGAACTTACCAAGACCGTCGATCAGTAAAGATCAAGCAGATCTTCGTATTCACGTTAGACTTCACCGTGATAAAGCGATATTAGGTATCGATATGGTAGGCGGGGGGTTACACCAACGTGGTTACCGTCCTGAAGCGGGACGTGCTCCTTTACGTGAGACACTTGCTGCCGCAATTATCCTAAGAAGTGGTTGGGATGCATCAGTACCTTTCCTAGATCCTATGTGTGGCTCTGGTACGTTAGTTATTGAAGCTGCAATGATGGCCGCTAATGTCGCACCGGGTATTAAACGTCAAAAGTGGGGATTTGAAGCACTTGAAGACTTCGAATCTGAACTTTGGACAGAAGTAAAAGCAGAGGCTGCAGTGCAAGGTCGTCGTGGTGTCAATAAAGTTGACTGTAAGTTTTACGGTTATGATAACGATGAGCGAGTGTTGAAAACAGCACGTGATAATGCACGCAGAGCAGGTGTTGAGAGCCTAATTGAATTTGAAGTTAGCGATGCTGCTCAACTTAAGCGTCCAAAGGAATTCGAATCTGGCGTGATCGTCTCTAACCCACCTTATGGTGAGCGTCTGGGTACCCATCCTGGTTTGATCGCACTGTATACAGCGTTTGGGGCTCAACTGAAGTCCGAGTTCGGTGGTAATACGGCTTCTATATTCTCTAGCTCTGACGAACTACTAAGCTGCTTACGTATGCGTGCAGATAAGCAGTTCAAATTGAACAACGGTGCGTTACCGTGTCACCAAAAGAACTACTCTATTTCAAGCCGACGTTCAGACTCTGTTGATGCAACCAAAGCCGATTCGGTAGTAGCCCCAGATTTCTCGAACCGTTTGAAGAAAAACATCGGAAAGATTGGTAAATGGGCTCGTAAAGAGAAGCTCGAATGTTACCGAATTTATGATGCTGACCTACCTGAATACAATGTAGCAATAGACATCTACTTAGATCATTTAGTGATTCAAGAATACGCCGCACCAAAAGATGTTCCAGAAGAAACGGCAAAGCGTCGTTTAACTGATGTGATCAGAGCTGCAATAGATGTAACAGGGACAGAAGCCAATAAAGTTGTTCTTAAAGTGCGTGAAAAGCAAAAAGGTCGCTCTCAGTACCAAAAGCTTGGTCAGCAATCAGAAAGACTTGAAGTACACGAGTACGGCGTGAAGCTAATCGTGAACCTTCATGATTACCTTGATACAGGTTTGTTCCTTGATCATAAAATCACTCGTCGAAAATTGGGCGAACTGGCCAACGGCAAAGATTTCTTAAATCTATTTGCTTATACAGGTTCTGCAACGGTACATGCAGCTTGTGGTGGCGCAAAGTCTACGACGACGGTCGATATGTCAAATACCTATCTAGAGTGGGCTAAAGACAATATGACGCTGAATGGTAAAGTAGGGCGTGAACATACTTTCGAACAAGCTGATTGTCTTAAATGGTTAAGCATGACAGATAGCCAATATGATCTTATCTTCATTGACCCACCTACGTTCTCTAACTCTAAGCGTATGGCGCAGTCTTTTGATATCCAACGTGATCATATTCAGTTAATGACAGACCTAAAGCGTTTATTGCGCGAAGAAGGAACGATTGTATTCTCAAATAACAAGCGTCACTTCAAAATGGATCTAGAAGCACTAAAAGAGCTGGGGTTAGAGGCTAAGAATATTTCTTCCTCGACACTTCCATTAGACTTTTCTAGAAATAAACATATTCATAACTGCTGGTTAGTAACACACGCTAGCTAGTACTAATAGGGTGATGATTTGATCACATTATACAGTACTGAAGGATGCCATCTCTGTGAGATGGCTTTTGAACTTCTAAAAGCAAGCCAAGTCTCCAAAGAGATTCAGATTGTTGATATTGCTTTTGATGAAACTCTATTTTCCCGTTACGGGGTCACTATTCCGGTTGTGAAATTTGAACAGTCGGAACTCAATTGGCCTTTTGACTCACAAGAATTACAAAGTTGGTTAGATAAAAATGGCATTACTCACCATTAATAACGGATCGCTAGCATTTGGCGATCACCCTTTACTCGATCACTCTGATTTCGCACTTCAAGAGAATGAGAGAGTTTGTCTTGTCGGCCGCAACGGTGCCGGTAAGTCAACGCTAATGAAAGTTCTATCTCGTAATATCCTGATGGATGACGGCAAGTTAACAATCACTCAAGACGTGGTTGTTTCTCGTTTAGAGCAAGATCCACCAAGAAATGAACAGGGCACTGTATTTGATTATGTCTCTGGTGGACTAGCAGAGGTAGGAGAACAGCTTAAGATCTACCACGATCTTCTTGATCTTATCGCTATTGATCCAAGTGAATCGAATATAAACAAGTTATCGCGTGTACAGGATAAGCTTGACCACAGTAATGCGTGGCGATTTGAAGAGCGTATCACCAACGTACTCGCTTCTCTAAAGCTTGACGCTTCAACTAAGTTAACCGACCTTTCTGGTGGCTGGCAACGTAAAGCGGCGCTTGCTAGAGCGCTTGTGAGCGACCCTCAAGTACTGTTGCTCGATGAACCAACAAACCACCTTGATGTTGCGACGATTGAATGGTTAGAAAACTATCTGAAAGATTTCCGTGGCTCAATTATCTTTATCTCGCATGACCGTGCGTTCATTAAATCAATGGCAACACGCATTGTTGATCTTGATCGAGGCAAGTTGAACTCTTTCCCTGGTGATTACGAAAATTACCTAATTGAAAAAGAGAACCTTCTACGCGTTGAAGAGATGCAAAACGCCGAGTTCGATAAGAAACTTGCTCAAGAAGAAGTTTGGATTAGACAGGGTATTAAAGCTCGTCGTACTCGTAACGAAGGGCGTGTACGTGCGCTTAAAAAGCTGCGTGAGGAACGTAGTAATCGTCGTGAAGTTCAAGGTAAGGTTAACCTTAATATTGATAGCGCAGCGCGTTCTGGCAAGATTGTATTTGAAGCAGAAAACCTTAATTACGAAATTGAAGGCAAGAAGATAGTTTCTAACTTTAGCTTCAATATCATGCGTGGTGATCGCATAGCTCTGATTGGGCCGAATGGTTGTGGTAAGAGTACGTTACTTAAGCTGCTATTAGACAAGTTACAACCTGATTCTGGTCGCCTACACTGTGGTACCAAATTGGAAGTGGCGTATTTTGACCAATATCGTGAGATTTTGGATCCAGAGAAGTCTGTGATTGATAACTTGGCCGACGGTAAACAAGAGGTCATGGTTGGTGGTCGCGAGCGTCACGCATTAAGTTATTTGCAAGATTTCCTGTTTGCACCTAAACGAGCGCGTACTCCAGTTAAAGCATTGTCTGGCGGAGAGAAAAATCGTCTTCTTCTTGCTCGTATTTTCTTAAAACAGAATAATTTGCTTATTCTCGATGAACCAACCAACGATTTAGATATCGAAACTTTGGAACTTTTAGAAGATTTGCTTGCCAACTATCAGGGTACGCTACTTCTTGTAAGCCACGATCGTCAGTTTGTAGACAATACAGTGATGACAAGTTGGATCTTCGAAGGTAATGGAGTAATCGAAGAGTTTGTTGGTGGTTATCATGATGCTCAGCAACAAAGAGCACAGGTTAACAAGGCTCGTTTGGCGCAAAAACCAACAGAACCTAAGAAAGTAGTTGAGGAAACTCCCAAAACGGCAGTTTTAAAGGCTAAACCTAAGAAGTTATCTTATAAGCTGCAACGAGAGTTAGAATCTTTGCCACTTCGTTTAGAAGAATTAGAGCAGGAAATTGAAAATCTACAGACACTGGTTAATGACCCAGAGTTTTTTGCAAAGTCTGTAGACGTAACTCAAACCACATTGGATAAGCTATCTGCAACAGAGCAGGAGCTGGAATCTGCTTTCGAGCGATGGGAAGAGCTCGAAGCTATGCAACAGGAAAGTTAATTTTGATTAGTAGTAAAACATTTAAGTTATCGACCATTGCGGCAACTGTTTTAGCCGCCACCTCTGCTAATGCAGCTCTTTATACTATCGTAGAGGTTCCTCATGAAGGTATTAGCTCTCGTGATAATGAAGAAGTTCATGGGGTTGCTATTCAACCTGGCGTTGCTTTAGATAATTCGAATCCTACACCATTAGAATTACCGCTAGGTTGCTTTGATACAGATGCGGTAAATTGTGTTTCTAATAGCTTTAAATTAGCTGGAGAAAGTCGAATTTCTGTCGATGGCGTCAGCTACAGAGAAGAGTCGCCATTTGGTATGGACCGAGGCTTTAGCCGTATCCAGGATTATGATGACTTTAAGTACTATTGTTACCGAGAGCTTCTTTATTCAACATGTGAAACTTGGGCTGATGAACATTGGAAGCCTTGGAACGATGAAAAAAATGGTAGTACAACTTCAAATTCATTAGCTTTTGTCGAGAGTGGCGCATACACCAACAAGTTCAATAATGTTATTAATAGCCTAACTGAGTCAGGTCTTCCTGTTGGGAATAGAAGTATTGTTGGAGGTACACGTAACGAAATAGTGTCTCCAATTGAACAGGCAGGCAGTGCAGATAACGGTGATTGGAAACAAGGTCGAGCTTGGGCGGTAGATTCTACGGATACTTTTTCAGTTGGTAGTATCGCAACAAGTGCGAACAATAATGAAGGGGAACATCATTCATCTAAAGCTGCAATTTGGCGCAACGGTGAAGCTCCACTTCAACTAAGTTGGCAATCAGGGGTACCAGAAAAAGATGGTGAATTGCTAGCTCAGGGAAGCCTTCGTGATGTTGTAGTTAAAGACAACAATATTTATGCGGTTGGGTACAATACGTTTAAAGATGACAACTATTATAACGCTTCTATTTTCATCATTGATGAGGCATATGACCCATCAACATCTGATTGGACTACCTTGCATGAGATCTCAGGAGCTCAACAGCGCATCGATGGTGATACCATTCACAGCAATTCCGTAGCAACAGGTATTAATGAAAACCTATTAGTCATAGGTACTGCAAAACGCAGTGGCTATTACCCACAAAATGGTGCCGCTGGAAATCGTTTGTTCGTGAGTGATGCGGGCAGCACATCCCCAAGCGCTACTTTTCTTTCCGGTGGAATATTCTTTGATGGTGCTGGTGGTAAAGCGGGTGCAGTTAATAACTACAATGAAATTGTAGGGCAAATTGATGCAGAAGATACTCGTGAGAACAATGGTAAACCACGCCGTTTACGCGGCTTTATCTATCCATATGATTTTGATAATACGAATGACACTCGCAGGGCTATCTTTCAGAATAAAGCACAGTACTTAGATAACTTAACAAACACTACTAGTGCAAACTCTAATCCAGGTGATCATAGCAATCAATTTCGCATCATTAATGCAACAGACATTAACGATGCTGGTGTAATTTCTGCAACTGCAATCAAGTGTGATGGCGGTTACGACAATACTACACACAACTCATACTGTGGTGGTGGTTCTAAAACTGAAGAAACAGTTGCAGTTAAGTTAATCCCTATTCAAGGGGCAACAAGTAGTGACATTGTCACTCGAGGTATCGAAGAGCCGGCTGTTGAAAGACAAGGTGGAAGCATAGGTTGGGCCATGTTTGCACTATTTGGCCTGCTAGGGTTCCGCCGAAAGTAGGTTAAATTGTAATCTAGAGCACAGCATCACATTTTTGGTGCTGTGCTTTTTTTTTACTTGAGAAAACTCAGTTTTTGATCGAATCTTAAAGTTGGAGCGAAAAACCTCCAGATAGATTTAGTAGTACGTAGAAACCATGTTCATGTATGAGGACGACACTATGAAGAGACAAAAGCGTGACCGCCTAGAAAGAGCTCAATCTCAAGGCTACAAAGCAGGACTAAACGGAAGATCTTCCGAAAACTGCCCGTATCAACAAATGGATGCGAAGTCTTACTGGTTAGGTGGGTGGCGCGATGCCAGAGACGATAAACAATCTGGCCTTTATAAATAACTTCTTTCCACATACAAGCTAGAGGAACATTAGCCCCGAAAGGGGCTATATAAATCAACCCTAACGCACTATAACTAAATTCTATGGTGTAAATAAAGCGACTCCGGTGAGTCGCTTATGAATTATCTACAAATTAAAATGTAGACGTATCTTGGAAAAGGCCAACTTTAAGGTCTTTTGCCACGTAAATCTCTTTACCATCTACAAGAACGCGGCCATCAGCAACGCCCATTACTAATCGGCGGTTAACAACACGTTTCATGTGAATTTCGTATGTTACTTTTTTCGCCGTTGGTAATACTTGGCCTGTGAATTTAACTTCGCCTACACCAAGAGCACGGCCTTTACCTTTGCCGCCAACCCAACCAAGGTAGAAACCAACTAACTGCCACATTGCATCAAGACCAAGACAGCCTGGCATTACAGGGTCACCTGGGAAATGGCAATCGAAGAACCAAAGATCGGGAGTAATATCAAGCTCAGCGATCACTAAGCCTTTACCAAAATCGCCTTCAGTTTCAGACATCTTACTTACGCGGTCCATCATTAGCATGTTTGGCGCTGGTAATTGAGGGTAACCAGGGCCAAATAACTCGCCTCGGCTAGAAGCTAGTAGGTCGTCACGGTCGTAAGAATCTTTTTTGTTTTGCATTATATCTATCACTCCAATTTCTGATATGTGCATGTTAGTGAACAGGTGTACGCTAAACAACTCCGATCAGTAAGATGAGAGCCAGTTTTTGAACCGCTCTACAATTCCTGGTGGATGTTCAAGTCTTTCAAAGTTTTCAATACGTTCAGCGATTTTACTAACGACACTGTTGTCGTCATCACCTCTAAAAGGTTGTTTCATTAAAATAGGGACGGCTTCATCCACATTAGATACAGGCCAGATATGAAACTCACCAGATTTGATGCTTTCAATAACGGATTTATCTAACGCTAAGTGTTTTAAGTTTGAGCGGGGTAATATCACCCCTTGATTACCAGTGAAACCTTGGTGTTTACAGACGTGATAAAAACCTTCAATCTTTTCGTTGAGTCCGCCAACAGCTTGAACACGGCCAAATTGATCAACGGCACCAGTTACTGAAATTTCTTGGCTGATAGGATATTCAGACAATGCACTAACAAAACAACACAGTTCAGCCAGTGACGCGCTATCGCCATCCACTTCACAGTAAGACTGCTCAAAAACAAGTGATGCTGAGTACGGCAGTGGTTCATCAAGCTGCAATGCACTGCTTACAAATGCTTGCATGATCATCATGCCTTTAGCATGAAGGTTTCCAGCTAGATCTACTTTGCGTTCTACATCAGAAACATCACCGTCGCCAAAGTGGATAACACATGAGATTCGAGCAGGCTCACCATACGATAATGGGTGCCCAGCAACATCAATAACGGTTAGTGCATTCACCTGGCCAACTTGCTCACCAGTGGTTTCGATGATGACTTGGCCATCTAAGATATCAGACAACGCTCTTTCAGGAAGATAAGACTCACGATGCTTTTTATTTTCAATAGCTTTATCAAGGTCTTCAAAAGTGATGGTTTCATTATTTGAAACAAGTGTTGCCTCTTGAAGTAAAGCCAGATGCCACATTAAGCACACTGGCACATAGCTTTGATCTTCACTATATCTTGCGCCTGCAAGCAATAAACGCTCAATCGAGGTTGGGTCAAGTGCAGGGAGCTTGTAGCTAGTACAAACCCAATTAAGGTATCCGAGATACAACTCAATTGTTTCTGTCGAAAGGGGAAGTTCCAATTCTAATTCACTAAATAAGCATAGGCCGGTATGAATATCTGCATCAAGATAATCTATTTCAGCCAGTTGCTCTCTATCGCCGACAATAACGATCTTAAGATTGTAGTGATTTTCAATAGGCTTTAACAATTCGTGTTTGCGGTCAAGATTAAGTGGTGAAACACTTTGCCCTAAGACAACCGATTTTAACTTGAGCCAACTAGCAGGGTTTGCTAGTAAAAAGGTAGCCGTAAGAATCAAATAGCCGTTGTTCGCTTGATCTAACAGCCCTTGAAAGTGTTGTTTCAGCTCGCCATCTTCAGCTTTATATTGACCAAAGACTGTAGTTGAATCTAACGTTTCGCTATAGATCACAGAGGTTGTTGATTCAACGCATGATCGAATTTTCTCAGAGATTAGATTGCGATAGAGCGCATTGTCTGGCGCATTAATCATCATCACTCTTGATACGCCAGATAGACCGATAAACTGATCAATGGCTCCAGACAGGCGGTTTTGAGTCTCCATAAACGCTTTTGGGGCTATTGAATTTATATCTTCAATTGTTTCTTTAAAAGCGTCGTATTGTGGCGTGACCGCGCGCCAGATTTCTTGATTCATTCACTATCGTCATATGACATATTAAGGGTTGAAAATTGTAACGTAAAAGGGCATTGCGGCATAGATAAAATGATCTTTCTCTAGAATTTTGAATAAGCTAATTGTTAAGTACCGCTCATCGAGTTACGCTGTCACCCTAAATAGTGAAAGGGCAGAGTGATGAAGTATCAACAACTTGAAAATCTAGAATGTGGCTGGAAATGGCAATACCTAATTAAAAAGTGGAAAGACGGTGACTCAATCACTCGTCATATTGACAGCAGTGAAGAAGAGACAGCAGTTAAAGCACTAAAAGAGTTAGAGCATGAGCCAACATTCGTTCTAGACTGGATAGAAGAGCATATGGCGTTAGAACTCGATAATAAAATGAAACAAGCAATTCGAGCAAAACGAAAACGTCATTTTAATGCAGAACAGCTTCATACAAAAAAGAAGTCCATTGATCTCGATTACCGAGTTTGGGAAAAGCTTAGTTACAGAGCTAATGAGCTGGGTTGTACCTTATCAGATGCTATTGAATACCTTCTTACAGAAGCTTCACGAAGCGAAAAGGCGAGTCGAACAGTCAACGATCTCAAACAAGATTTAAGTAAGCTACTTTCTAACTAATATTTTATTACGAGGACAAGCTATGTTATACGTCATTCTAATTGCGGCCATTATTATTTTTTGGCTAGTTGCTGTTGATCGTCCGGCATTAAAAGTAACCTTCGTTGCTGGTAAAATATCGAAAGTGAAAGGGCATTTCCCTGCCAAGTTTCGTCATAATGTAGAAGAGATCGCGAGCATCGTACCATTTGATGGAACTTTTAAAGTGTATCAACAGCGCACAGGGACTAAACTCGATTTTTCTGAGGCTGTTCCTAAAAAAGTGCAGCAACGAATTCGTAATGTATTTCCACATCAAGGCTTTAAAAATAAGTCGAGTAACAAAAGAGCTTAATGTTAAACAGCGTAATTACAAACCTATGCCTTATACCTCGACGAAGAGCGTTTGGTAAATTGGAAGATAAGCTCATGATGTTAAAGTGCCTCAATGGAGGTGCTTATGATAGCTCGAGTTTTAATGCTAGTAGTGTTAGCAGTGTCTTGGTCAATACAAGGTCAAGATGATGCTGATTATAATAAAACAGCAAGAAATATTAAGAAGGATTTAGTGAAGCAACTAAGAAGAATGGAGTTCAAGGAAACCGAATTCTGTAATCTTATGTTAGAGATGAAACTCGGTGAAAAGCACACAACCATTCGGCGTGTTCAGAGCACTGGGAGTACGTCACTTTGTCGTGCTAGTAAGAAGATACTTAAAATAAAGAAAAAATATAGCTATACAGAATCGCAAAAATATTTGCATATCCACGTTGCATCGAAAAACTTTTGAATACTCCCTTTATCAACTGTTTGTAAGCGATTAGTCTCTAACACTTATTCAATAATGAATTTGATTTGATATGCCTCGAAGTTTATAAGAGTTAGGTTTCGACAATTCCCCTGTTTATATAAAAATGACGTTATATACGGGGGAGGTATGAAAAGAAAGATTCAATTCAACAAAAGAAATCAGTCGATTAACAACGTTTGCATGACTATTGGTGGTGCATTCTTGGGCTTGTTTATCGTAAAATTAATATTGCCTAGTGAGCTTAACCACATGTCTTATATCTATCCATTTTTAGCAGGTTTAGGGCAGTTTTGGGGTGGGAAAAAGGTCGCTGATAAAAGACTATCCATAGAAAATGGTGAATTTTACCTTCATGGTTTGATTGCAGCTTTAAGGTATAGACGCCCACCCGTTTGGCGTGCGCACGTGAGAGTGACTTCATTAACCAAAACTGGATACTATCGGATTCGAGTGTACGAAAACGAGGTATCAGAAAATGACTGGAAGTTACTTTTGAGTAAGAGTACTTAGTGTAGCATTTAGTGAAAACGCGCTGGAGACGCTGTTCGTTGAACAACATATCTAAGCCGATATTATTTACTTAAAAATGCGTGGGTCAAACTCAAAGTCTAACTTCTCATGTTTATTAAAAATGTCGGTCAGTCTAGGGTGGTTCGGGTTCACTACGTAGTTGTGATCTCTAGGGGAAATAGTGGAGGGCACTTGTAACGCGGCAAATTGTGGTTCTACCTCGCTCAAGAACTGATCACCGATTTCTTGTGTCGGCTCACCGGCCGGAATGTCTCGCCAAGTAGTCGGCAAATCTTCGTTATCCAGCTTGACGATTAATTCATCTGGGATGTGAATACGGTAGAGATCGTACTGCGTGATGATGTTTGGATCGTTGTTTACGTGCACAAATACTTCCAATGCACATAAGGACTCGGACTCCGAAAAGTACAGGGCTTCCGTTCCTTTTGAGTTCCATCGGCCGCCATACAGCTTTGCGCCAATAGGGCTGAAGGGAGTGTCCGAAAACTTTTTCTGCGTAAGTCGGTACAGCTCCATTACGAAAATACCCCATGCTCAACGCGACCAATTAAGTCTTTAACAATCTCAAAGTCCACAGTGGTTGACACCATGTCCAACGGACGTTTTCCGCCTAGGCCGTACACGCTTTCTCTCATCCACTCGAGGGCACGTTGTTCGTCATTGAACAGCTCGGTAGCCAACTTAATGAGCATTGCCAATCGATAGATCGCGTCGCTTTCTTGGGTATTGAAGCGCTCATCATTTTTTAATCGGCGTTTAATGGTGCTGACCGGAATGTGCGTGACATGATGAAACTCACTTTGCGACAGCTTGGTACGCTCGATAATATTTCGGTAGACTTTGGGTTCAAATCCTTGGTGTACAGCGGCCGTATTAGCATCCTCGATCCCTAGGCCAGACCAAAAACTGATCTTATTTCCTCGTTGTGGACGAAACCGTTTTAGTTCGTTCATCGCCATGATTACTTCCTTAAGTTGGACCATATGACCTCATTATATTGGCTCATATGAGCTTATTTTGCAACAAAACAGCTAAAAGGTTACGTGTTTGAGCTTCATCTTCAGGTACTCAGTCAATTGGGCGGTGTGTTTGGCGCGGTGGTTCCTGTTTTGCTTGGATTATGGGAAGCCATTCCGGACAAGTTCAAACCAAGCAAATAGGGCTATTGTATGGATAGCGTGGTGTTTGGGGCGTTAAGCTCGTGGGGTTTATCACCGCAGTTCGTCGCATTGGCGACGATCATGGTGGTCAACATTCGTAATCAAAAATTGATTATCACCGAGTTATCCAAAGGGCTTCGAGGTGTATCAGACCGTGTACTTGTTCTAGAAACTAAGGACGCCCAAAGTAACAAGAGCCGAACGTTTACGAAGTAGTTCAAATCTAGACCGATAACACGTGGTATAAAGTAGGGTGCTTGTTAAGTTGGCTTTGCTTCATGTGTAATTGTCATATCCAGAAGCTGCCACTTTACCCTTAGCTATTATGACGAACAATAGTGGCATTTACGCCGAACTCCTTGATGCGGTTCGGTTTTTTTGTTTTATCGAATGGCTATAAATGCCATAAGTGGCATAATGGAAGAAATTGAAATTCTTAATTGCATGACATTAGAAAGTGTCATGGGACAGTTGACTTAAGTGAACGGAGAGCGATTTATGTGTTCTAAGGTTTTAAAGGTATTGTATGCCAGATAGAAACGCAATGGAGTGGAATGAAAGCGTCCTTATTGGAGACACTACTTTCCCTTCAGATGAGCTAGATAGAGCCAAGTATGCTGAATTTTTAACTAAGTTCTTGTCGTCACAAGGTTTTGACGAGGCAAGACCTTTAGAGGAAAGGAAAAGAAATTATGTCTTAAACCTTAATTCTACTTGGGGTTCTGGTAAAACCTATTTTTTGAAACGGTGGGCTAACGATATAAAAGAGCACTACCCAGTAGTGTATATAGATGCTTGGGAAAAAGATTATTCAGAAGACCCATTGATGACTGTCGTTTCAGCAATCATTAAAGATTTAAGCGATCAAGCAGGAAAGAGTCAGGATAAATTTAAGGCTCCGACTAAACTAATAGGACTATTAAAGGCCGCCGCCCCAGGTTTAGCTAGTGGCTTATCTAAGAAGTTTTTGGGTATTGACCCTGTTGCGATAATGGAAGCCCAAGAGAACAGTGAAGAAGGTGCTGATATTGAGTCAATAAGCGTTGAAGGTGATAATAACGAAAAAATTGACATAAGCTCAGCCGCTTCTAAAGTGGTAAGTCATCTAATAAATGAGCACGAAGCCAAAGGTGAGGCAATAAATAACCTTAAACGGAATGTCAGTGATTGGGTTTCCGCAGCTAAGGCTCATAAAGGTACATCATTTCCTGCGTTTGTTTTTGTTGACGAACTTGACCGATGTAGACCTAGCTATGCAGTGGAAATGCTAGAAACAATAAAGCACATATTTGACATACCTGGTGTTGTATTTGTTGTTGCTACGGACACCGAGCAGTTACAGCATGCAGTTAAGGCTGTTTATGGCGAGGGTTTTGATGCGAGAGTCTATTTAGGGCGTTTTTTCAATAGTCGATTTAGCCTAAAGGCTCCAGAGTTAAAGTCTTTGCTTGATGTTCATTGCGACGCTTATAAGCTTTCGAGTAGTTATTTACACGATAGAAAAATTGAGATATTACCCAATACTGACAATGGCAATGACACGTTAAGAAATGTTTCCATGGTACTGGACGCATTTCAAGTATCAGCGCGCACTGCAATACAAATAGCAGAAAGAATCATTGCGACTATCTCTAACATGCCTAAAAATTCATGTATTGACGTATTAATGTTAACAACTCTTCACTGCCTAAAAGAATTAGACAATGAGCTATTTGAAGAGATCGTATCGGGTAACTTTCAAAGAGTGAATAGGGATGGTGAAAAGACGAATATCATTTACCTTGCTGAATATTTGGAAACATATCTTCCTAAAACTAATGGCGTTGTTTCAATGAATTTAGACCCATTAAAAATCACGAATAGATTGGATGGTGGTACATTTAACTCTACACAAAACCCGTACCGTACGGGAGTGTTTCAATTTGATTATATAGACTATCTGAAGGGAGTTTTTGTTGAACACTTTGATTCTAGCAATAAGAGAGCTTCTGCATACCTGCTGCTTGGTGGTGGGACACAAACTCGGAATAAATTATCGCCATTACAGACGATTGCAGAGAAATTATTGAATCATTATAGTGAAAACTCCCGAGATATAACTAACTTGAACCATGGCATGGCAGGGGTTCTTTGGCTCCAATACCTCTATATTGCACACCCTTATGGTTCGATCGACAAAAATGAATACAAAGACTTTGTAGAACTCGCATCCGCTTTTGATTGGATGGGCAAAGAAGAACTACCAGAACCATAAAGCCAAAGTTATTTATTCCTCGAAAGTACCCAAGGAGCCGCTTGCATGCGGCGTCCGCCACGAAAAGGCATTAAATTATCTTTAACGTGGGTGATTCAATTCGCCCATGTAACTCTACAAGTTGACGATGTTCATCACGCCAATACACAAAGCTTTCCAATTCCTTAGGGCTAAATTCACGCCCAGACGGTGTTATAAACACGCCGCGTTGCTCACAGACACGAAACCCAGACCAACGAATATCATTAGGCAAATAGCCGAGAGACTTAATCAACAGCAATTTTTCAGCCATTGGGTTAATTGGAACGGTGCCATCAAGCCAACGCGAGACAGTATTTTTGTTTACGTGAAAGTATTCAGCGCCTTGGGGCAATGAATCAAACTGGCACCAGTAGAGTGTTACGAACGAATGATGAAACATAAGATGACTCACAAAACAGAGCGTTACAAAATGTAGCGTTCGGTAAGCGGTAAGTTTTTAAATGTCTACGACAGCAAGTGATAGCCATGGTAAAACGTCCTTAGTAATTAGAAACCACACGCAGAAGCGATTTAAGAGTTAGTTATCAGTGACTTATTAGTCTCAAACATACAGTTTCATCTATTGTTAAATCCCCACACCTCAGTGCGCATTATGTATATTATGTTAAATTGAGTTTGTGGGGTTCTATTAATAAGGGTCCTAATTCCTCGACTACTACCAGTACGAGACATCAATTGAACATAATCGTATTTACCATAAAATACCTAATAATCATCTATTTATCTGAAGATAATATCTGATTATTAGGTTTATGCTTTTGCTTGTTTTCTATTACCTAGACACTTCTAACAAAACTTCTGCTTCAATTTGCGATGAAATCTTCTGGAACTCGCCTGAGTCTTTAAGGTTCTTTACTAACGTATCTAGTTCACTATTAATTCTTGGGTGCACCTTTGAGTTGTTAGACAGGAGAAATACAAATGGAATTGATCCATAGCTACCTTTAAGTGGCACAATTTCTTTGGTTAGCTCTAGTTGCAGAACCCCAACTTTACCAACTAAGTTTGAGTGCAGAAACGCATCAGCTCTATCAAACTGTAGCATCTTCAAACATTGCTGGATGGTAGAAACTTGGATGTAAGGTACGCCTTGCTCAAATAAGATTTTTTCTGAGGTGCTATCGCCGTTTACGATGATAAGCCTTAGTTTTTTAATGTCTAATGGTGAATCGCTGTTCGTCATTTCTTCGTATTTTGAAGAGTTTACGGACACAAAGATGCGCCAATCCAAATAAAACAGAGCTTCTTTTGAAGGCTGGTAACTCTTAGTCCGTTCTGGAGTGATTGCAGTGAATATAGCATCAGCTCTTCCTTCCAAAGCAGTTTGCTGCGCCCTAGCCCATGGTTGAACTACTGAATCGACTTGATAATTAAGCCTTGCACCTAACAACTCATTCATCATCCTTACTAAGATACCTTCAGGTACATCATTATTGAGGTATGAGTAAGGAGCCCAATTATCGCTATAGCTAACCGTAATCTGTTTATTTGAAGCTAACGCCGATGATGGAAAAATCATGACTTGAACGATAAATAAGGTTAAGAGTAAAAAGTGTCGAAAAGAACTCATAATAAACTCAGACAATTAGTTAGCGTAACTTAATCGTAGCTGATGTCTGAGTTTTATGTAGTAATCAACCCTTAGATCACAGAGTCTAGTGCCTGTAAGATGTGTTGGCTTCTAATTGGCTTTGTTACGAACACATTCATTCCTGCTTGCAAACAATCTTGTCTATTTTGCTCCATTGCGTGAGCTGTCAATGCTATAACTGGAATGTCTGAGTTGAACGTTCGTATTAGCTTAGTGGCTGTTAGGCCATCCATTATCGGCATTGATAGATCCATAATAACGGCGTCCAAATTGTGGCTATTGAATTTGAGGTGTTCCACCGCGTCTCTCCCATTTGATAATGTTGTTACCGTGTAACCGGATCGCTCTAATAGTAGCTTTATGACCATTTGGTTTGTTTTAGTATCCTCTACGACCAACACGTTGTGAGACTTTTGAATGTTATATTGTTGAAGTGAAGAAGCTTTGTGTTCTAGGTTGTTCTCCGGTTTTCTATCGACAGGGATCTTTACAGAAAAACAGGAACCTTTGCCTAGTTTGCTTTCGACCGTAATTTTCCCGTTCATCAGTTCGATTAGGTGCTTTGTTATTGTAAGCCCTAAACCAGACCCACCAAACTCCCTTGTAATCGAGCTATCAGCTTGTTTGAATGGCGTAAAAAGAGTATCCAATCTTGAATGTTCTATCCCTATCCCTGTATCAGTAATAGCAATAATTAGCTCTTTATTAATGAGTTTTGCTGAAATATCAACGCAGCCAGCCAAGGTGAACTTGATTGCGTTACCAATTAAATTAAATACGATTTGAGATAGTCGAGTTGGATCTATCCAATAAAGGCTGCTATCGATACTATCAAAATCAATGGTTACTTTTAGCTTCTTTTGCTCTGCTTGGTTATAGTAATGCTCTAACGTTTTTTCTAGTTCCGTTCTTAATTCAACCCATTGATAGTTAATAGAAAACTGCCCTGACTCTATACGGGTCAAGTCTAAGATATCGTTGATCAATACAAGCAATAACTCCGCTGAAGACTCCATTTTGCTGAGTGCATACAACTGCTTACTATCAATGAGGTCATGTTCAAGAACGTCGATAAAACCAAGAATAGTATTCAAAGGTGTTCTTAGTTCATGGCTCATCATCGCTAAAAACTGGCTCTTTGCTTTACTTGCTTCCTCTGCTTTTTCTCGAGCTAACTTAAGCTCTTCAGTTCTAATTGCTACTAACTCTTTTAAGCTCTCTTTTTGTTCTATATCGATCAGTGCGCGCTCAAGAAGAGGTCTAAAACGTGACAACGTATCGCGCGTAGTGATCGGAAATCTTCCTTTGCTACTACCGAGTAGCATGATGACGGATTGAGATATTGCGGTGTTCATGCCTGTAATCAGAGCTGAATTTATTTGGTCTTTTACAAATGGGTTTAAATGGGAGAACTCTTCTAGCTGGGTTGGTTCGAAAAGAATAATGCACTCACCGTCGAGGACACGTAAAAACTTGTCACTTTGAGGCCATTTAAGGTTAACAAAAGCAGAGTTTGACGTTAGGAAAGTTTCAAATACTGAATCGTTTGAGGTTTTACTTAAAACAACAAAGTCTTCAAAATCAATATATAGAGCAAGTGTTCGCTTTAGCTCGTGAAAAATCTGATGTTTATTTTGTGACCCTGTAATGGAAGATATTGAATCTAAGATCGCCCTATTCTCTAACGCTAGATTCGCTTCTCTTTGTTGGCTTCTTTTTAGCTCAAGCAAGATCTCATTTAGTTCTTCTTTTGTTTTAATTTCCATAGAGCTACCAAGTAGAATGAAAGACTGCAGACGATATCATCAAGTTTCCATGGGCATTTTCGCCATCAATAAATCGCCCTTGCTCACCATAAGTAAATGGGCAAATAAAAGGGTTATTTTTCAGCTCTTTGCAGATTTCTTTATTTACTTCATGTATATCTTGCTCTAAGTAAAGCATTGGGCCTGCACACATGATGCAAATCGCGCCAATAATTTGATCATCAGAATGTATGTGTCGTTTAGTCTCTTTTAAAATTCGTGCTGCACGGGTAATGAGTTGTTGGCGGTCACCTGACATTAATGTTACTTCGTCTCCGACTGAAATATTGGTAAATAGCAGTAATCCTTTGTTATCACTAATACTTATTGGGTGAGATAACTTGTAGTAAGGACTTTCATAAACCTCACCTACTTTTCTACCGAGTGGAAACTCTGTGACTAATTCAAATACAAAATGCTTAGGTACATCAACGCCAGCATGGTCACTGATCCATTCAAGATATACGTCTTGTGCGGGTTGATGATCAATTTCAATCAGTTCCCTTTCGCTGCATTTAGTTGCAACGCCTGTAAATTCGGTCGGTGAATATCCAGCGCTTAGCCCAGCTGTAACATTTTGTGAAGGATAAAAAAGCTGCAATGCCATTCCTGAACTTGTCGATTTAGATTCGGTAAAAATGGACCACTTGCCTTTAATATGATTGTCAGCCGCGCTACCACCAATAATAGGAACTTGAGTATGGAAAATTTGATCAATTGCTTCGATTATTTTCTCTTCAACACCTGGGGTCGCATGCAAGATGATGAAACCGGGAACTTCACCTACTCTATTTGATTCTTTGAGTGCACGTTCTAACGCAAGAGACGTTGCATCTTCAATATTACACTGCTCTGTAAGTTCAATAAAGCCGGAGCCGTAGGCATGAGAAGCACTATCATAAATAGCGACAATGCCTACGACAGCACCAAAGTGGACACCTTTTTCTGTCATTATGCCTTGGCAGGTAGAACAGCCGATCAGTGACACATTCGGTAATAATGATGTGAATTCTTTGCGAAGATTTTCTTGGTTGTACTCTTGAGTGTAGTAACACACCACGCACGACAAATTATCTCGAGATAACGCACTTACGAGTTCTTTTACTGCGTCACGTTCATTAATGATATGTGTAACTTGGGTAATAAACTGCATACGTGTTCGTTGTGTTGAAAGAGTATTACGTTAAACAACAATACACACTTGAGTCCTGCTGTTTCAATCTGTTAATTCTTATTATGGATAATTTATGAGGTTTACATGATGTACGTCGTTATTTTCTAAGGTTATCTCCAAAGATATGACATCACTTTCCTTTTCTTCGGGCAATTTCCACTCGGTTGCCTGCTCATGCAAATGAATAGGCTCCAACATGGTTGAGATATCGATGTTGGAACTGTTAACTTCTATTTTTAATAAGTCTTGGGTGAATATTGCCTCAAGAGCAATGTTTTTCACATTAAATGTACAACTAATCTGATTTTCACAGTCGACCAATTGGACCTGTGAATGGTTAATAGTGCGCCATGTAAAAGCGCCAACCAACACAGACAAGGTGATGATTATTTGAACAAAACGTCCTTTAGTAAGGGGCTGTGCTGCCATTGAAATTGTTTCTCCATGCTATTAAGTTCAAATTTTTAAAAAAAACCCACAAAACCTGACCATTCGCAAGGTTACTGAGCTGTCATTAAATTGTTAATTCAAGTATAGTTTCGCGTTGAAAGTGCCACTTTTTAAAAGTTGATGATGGAATTGAAACGCCAATATAAGGGTTATATTTCCAAAGGATTTGGGTGGCATTACGACACTTGTTTTGTTGAAAGTAAAGTGTCGTGTTGGAAGTAAAGTGTAGTTAATAAAAAAATGGAAGCATGCAAATGAGCCAAGAAAAGCAGCTTGAACAAAACTACAACTATACAGTCGTTCGTCAATTTACCCTTGTAACCATTCTTTGGGGTATTGTCGGCATGGCTGTTGGTGTTTTGATTGCCGCTCAACTAGTTTGGCCCCAGCTAAACTTTGATACGCCGTGGCTGACTTACAGTCGCTTACGTCCACTGCATACTAATGCGGTTATTTTCGCGTTTGGTACGAGTGCCCTCTTCGCAGCATCTTATTATGTTGTACAGCGCACCTGTCAAACTCGTCTATTCGGTGGTCCGCTTGTCCCATTCACCTTTTGGGGATGGCAAGCAATAATTCTGTCTGCTGCAATTACTTTACCTTTAGGGTTAACCTCAGGTAAGGAATATGCAGAGCTAGAGTGGCCAATTGATATTGCTATAACACTTGTTTGGGTTGCATACGCGGTTGTGTTCTTTGGGACATTAATCAAACGTACTACTTCTCATATATATGTAGCAAACTGGTTCTTTGGGGCCTTTATTATCACGGTTGCTGTTTTACATATCGTAAACAGCATGGCAATCCCGGTATCACTTGGTAAATCGTATTCGATGTACTCAGGAGCTATAGATGCCATGATTCAGTGGTGGTATGGTCACAATGCGGTTGGATTCCTTCTAACAGCTGGTTTCTTGGGTATGATGTACTACTTCGTTCCTAAGCAAGCAGAACGCCCTGTTTATTCTTACCGTTTATCGATTGTTCACTTTTGGGCGCTAGTATCTCTATATATTTGGGCTGGTCCACACCATCTACATTACACAGCATTACCTGACTGGACTCAGTCTTTAGGTATGGTTATGTCATTGGTTCTTTTTGCTCCTTCTTGGGGTGGCATGATCAACGGTATTATGACGCTGTCTGGTGCGTGGCATAAACTTCGCTATGACCCTATTCTTCGCTTCCTAGTTGTATCTTTGTCTTTCTATGGTATGTCCACCTTTGAAGGTCCAATGATGGCAATTAAGACAGTAAACGCACTTTCTCACTATACAGATTGGACTGTTGGTCACGTTCACTCTGGTGCGTTAGGTTGGGTTGCAATGGTTACTATCGGTACTGTTTACCACTTAATCCCTCGCTTGTTCGGTCAAGAGCGTATGTATTCAGTATCTCTAATCAACGTTCACTTCTGGTTAGCGACAATTGGTACTGTACTTTATATCGTTGCTATGTGGATTTCTGGTGTTATGCAAGGCCTAATGTGGCGCGCTGTTAACTCAGACGGTACATTGACTTACAGCTTTGTAGAGTCAGTAGAAGCGTCTTACCCATTCTACTTCGTACGTTTTGTTGGAGGTCTAATCTTCCTATCAGGTATGTTCTTATTGGCATACAACTCGTACAAGACAATCACCGCGCCTAAAGATAGCCTTAAAGCTATCCCGCAACCGGCTTAAGGAGATTATAGAATGAGCAATAAAACTAAAAACTGGCATGAACTAATCGAGAAAAACGTTGGTTTATTAGCAATTCTAATTGTTATTGCGATCAGTTTTGGCGCACTAGTAGAAATCGCTCCGCTAATGTTCCAAAAGCAAACCAATGAACCAGTAGAGAACTTACGCCCTTATACAGCTTTAGAGATGGAAGGTCGTGATATCTATATTCGTGAAGGTTGTAACGTGTGTCATAGCCAAATGATTCGTCCTTTCCGTTCTGAAACTGAACGTTACGGCCACTACTCTCTTGCTGGCGAACATGTGTGGGAACATCCATTCTTATGGGGCTCTAAGCGTACAGGTCCAGATTTAGCTCGTGTTGGTGAGCGTTATTCTGATGAGTGGCATCGTGTTCACTTAATGAATCCTCGTGAGCTTGTTCCAGAATCAAACATGCCGGGCTTCCCTTGGCTTGATACAAATATTCTGGACGGCAAATTGACTCAGAAGAAACTAGAAATCTTCCGTAATCAATTTGGCGTACCGTACACGGATGAACAAATCGCTAACGCGCAGCAAGATGTTGAAGGTAGAACAGAGATGGATGCACTCATCGCTTATCTTCAGTCTCTTGGCCACGCAATGAAATAAGGCTTAATTATGGATATTATTACTTTTCAAAGTATTTGGACTGTTACCGTTTTTGCTTGTTTCATTGGTATCGTGTGGTGGGCATACGGTAAAGACCGTAAGTCTCGCTTCGATGAAGATGCGAATTTGGTTTTTGATGACGAAATTCCGGCAAAAACTACTAGTCAAGGAGTGACCAAGTAATGAGTACATTCTGGAGTATTTTTGTAACTGTAATCACTATTGGTACCTTGATTGGTTGTGCTGCCCTGCTTCGCTGGTGTTCTAACGACAAAACTGGCATCGAAGAAGGGCAAGATATGGGCCATGAATACGATGGTATTCGTGAGCTAAACAACCCATTACCAAAATGGTGGTCATACCTATTTGTTAGTACGCTTGTTTTTGCAGTTGTCTATTTCGCGCTTTATCCGGGTTTAGGTAACTTCAAAGGTGTTCTTGGTTGGACAAGTTCAGATCAAACTGTTCGTTCAATGGAAGAGTCTCGTGCGTCAATTGCGGCTTCGCAAGCTAACAAGCAACTCGACCAATATGCAAAAGAACTTGATGATGCAGACACCTATTTTGGTGAAGCATTTAAGAGCCTTGCTTATGATGCAAACGGCACTGATTTACGCGCAATCGAAGAGATCGCTGCAGATGAAGAAGCCGTTAAAGTTGGACAACGTTTGTTTTTACAAAACTGTTCACAGTGTCATGGTTCAGATGCACGTGGTCAAAAAGGTTTCCCTAACCTAACTGATAACGCTTGGCTATATGGTGGTGAACCAGAAGCGATCGTAACATCAGTTATGCATGGGCGTGTTGGTCAAATGCCAGGGTGGAAAGATGCCTTAGGTGAAGATGGTGTTGCTGAAGTTGTAACATACACCCTTAGTCTTTCTGGACGTTCTGTTAATGCTCGCGAAGCTGCCGCTGGTAAAGCTCGATTCGTAGTTTGTGCTGCATGTCATGGAACAGATGGTAAAGGTAACCCTGCTGTTGGCGCCCCTGACTTGACAGACCAAAGTTGGTTGTTTGGTGGTTCACGTGCAGACGTAACGGAAACGGTTATGTATGGCCGCTCTGGTGTCATGCCTGCTTGGGAAAACATCCTAGGTGAGGATAAGGTTCAACTTGTCTCAGCCTACGTTTGGGGGCTAAGCAACACCGAGCAAAAATAATAAGTAACATTTCAATAACAGCCCCTTTATTAGGGGCTGCTTTTCTTTTAAAGTAAATACGTTAAGTATTTGTAATTCATTAGTTTTATTTCATTGTATATTGAGAGTCATTATATGGAACAGCCTTGGTATAAGCAGTTTTGGCCCTGGTTTTTACTCTTCCTAACCGTTGGCGTTTCTATGCTAACATTGGTTCGAGTCGCCATACTTACCAATCATTCGGTTCACCTAGTAACTGAAGACTACTACAAGAAAGGGAAAGGTATAAACATCGATATCTCTCGAGTCAACGTTGCTAAAGAGTTAGGGCTTAAAGCGACAGTTCGCTCAGAAGGTAACGCTGTAGTGATTCAGCTAGATAAAGGGGAACTCGCTCACTACCCTGCGATCACAGCTATGTTCGCTCATCGTACACTTCCTGATCGTGATTTCACTAAGCTTGTTACGTCGGATGCATTAGGCCAATATAGAGTTACTCTTGAGAGTGAACTTCAAGGGCCGTGGTTTCTTGAACTGACCCCACATGACGAGCATTGGCTAATTCAAGGTCGCATCGAATTTCCTACGGAACAATCAATTAAACTGTCGAATTAATTATTATGTGCAAATCGTGTTATCACTGTGGTGAAGATGTACCAGCCAACACGGATTTTAAGGTAGAGATTTTAGAAGAAATCCGTTCAATGTGTTGCCCAGGTTGTGAGACCGTCGCACAAACTATCGTTGATAGTGGATTGATCTCTTATTATCAATACCGAACCGCCCCCGCTGACAAAGTTGATTTAGTTCCTGAGCAGCTATTGACCCTCATACATTATGACAATGATGAGGTTCAATCTGAGTTTGTGCGACATACCGAGAATAGCTCAGAGGTGACACTCTCTGTTGACGGTGTGTCTTGCGCTGCATGTGCTTGGCTGATTGAGAAACATTTAAGTAAGGTTAAAGGTGTTCAGTCGATACGAGTGAACACTACAACTAACCGAGCTCTGCTTGTTTGGGATAAATCTCAAATTAAGCTGAGCGAACTACTCTCTAAAATTCATAACCTAGGGTACAAAGCTGCCCCTTTTGAAGCCGATAAGCATGAAGCCTCTTATCATCATGCAATGAAGCAATACCTCTATAGATTGGGTATCGCTGGCATTGCCACGATGCAAGTTATGATGCTCGCAGTTGCACTGTATTTGGAAGTCTTTGGTGATTTAGAGCCTGAATTCAAAAACTATTTCCGTTGGGTAAGTTTGATCTTCGCAACGCCAGTATTAGTGTATTCGGCCCTGCCATTTTATATGAATGCTTGGCGTAGTATTCGTGGACGAACATTGGGAATGGATGTCCCCGTCTCTATTGCTCTAATTTTTGCCTACGTTGCCAGCGTTGTCGCTACTGTTACCGAACAAGGTGAAGTTTTCTTTGAATCTATTTCAATGTTTACCTTCTTCTTGTTAATTGGTCGTTTCCTAGAGATGCGTGCGAGACGAAAAGCAGCTGCAGCTAGCGGGAATCTATTAAAGTTAATACCAGCAGTGGCTACGACCCTAGAAGGCGAGCAGATCCCAGTTAACTCTCTTAAGGTCGGCGATCGAATTCGAGTATTGCCAGGAGAACATATTCCAGCGGATGGCGTGATTAGTGTAGGAAGGGTTCACATTGATGAATCTATGCTCACTGGCGAACCATTACCTGTGGTCAGAATTCAAGCTGACACTGTCTTTGCTGGAACGATAAACGGTGACGACTCATTTGAATTGCAAGTGACAGCTTCAAAAGCGGATTCGGTCATCTCAAATATTGTCCGTCTTCAAGATGAAGCTGAATTAGCAAAACCTGCAATCGCGAAACTCGCTGATATCGTTGCTCGTTATTTTGTAGCGGTATCCTTAGTAATTGCTGCTAGTACTTGGTATTACTGGCAAGGAACCCGGCCTGATGACGCATTCTGGATTATGCTTTCAGTTCTCGTTGCTACCTGCCCCTGTGCTCTCTCATTAGCCACACCAACCGCTCTTACTTGTGCAACGTCGAGAATGAGCAATTTTGGTATTCTACTGAGAAAGAACCACGTATTCGAAACCTTATGTAAGGTTAATCACCTTATCGTTGATAAAACTGGGACGTTGACGTCTGGTAATGTCGAGATCAGTGAGGTTGATATTGTTTCCCATACAAACCGAGATACGTGTATCGCATTGGCTATCGAGCTTGAGTCTCATGCTAATCATCCTATTGCTCGAGCTTTTAATCAGTTTGAGCCATCTGTATCGGTAAGTGTTGTCGACGTAGAGAACGTTATTGGTTCTGGGATTTTAGGTGTTTACTTAGATCAAACCGTTAAAATTGGCAGTGCTGATTTTGTATTAGGCGATTCAAATATAGCGAAAACGAACAGTATTTATTTGTCTCTCAATGATGTTCATATCGCCACATTTACTTATAACGACCCTATTCGAAAAGAGAGCGCAGCTTTTATACAGCGTTTTAAAGAAGCAGGTATTAAAGTAACACTTCTCACCGGCGATACTCAGCAAAATGCCGATACAGTTGCGAAGAAAATTGGTATCGAAACAGTTATTGCGTCTGCTAAGCCACAAGATAAGCTCAACTACCTTAATCAAGTTAACGACGATATAACAATGATGGTCGGTGATGGTATTAACGATGCTCCTACCCTAGCAGGTGCTCATATATCAGTAGCAATGGGTGGAGGCACTGATGTTGCTAAAGCTTCTTCTGATATGGTATTACTCGGTGATCGATTAGATAGACTTTTAGAGGCACGAGAGCTTGCACTGAGAACTCGCAAAATCATTCGTGAGAATCTAGCGTGGTCACTCGGCTACAACATGTTGATACTCCCATTAGCCATGGCTGGTTTGGTTGCGCCTTATGTTGCTGCTTTTGGTATGTCTGCAAGTTCTATCATCGTTGTGTCAAATTCGCTGCGATTACTTAAAGAGCAAGAACAGGCTCGAAAAGATCAAAGGTCACTTAAAGAACGACCGTTACCAAAAGAGCACCTGAGATAATGGAAAGTTTATATATTCTAATCCCGATTGCGATAGTCCTTGTTTGTATCGCTATAGCCGTCTTTTTATGGGCAGTTAAAAGTGATCAATTTGAAGACTTAGAGCGTCAAGGTCACAACATTCTCTTTGATGATGACACACCTGAAAGTAATAAGACGACTATCAAAGAAGAGAAAAAACAGGACGAAGAATAATGTCTATTGATTGGCTCGGTGCATTTTTTATTGGGCTTATTGGTGCGGGCCATTGCATGGGAATGTGTGGGGGTCTTGCTTCTGCGTTAAGCATAGGGCAACACCAAGGCTCCCGGATGATCCCTATTTATTACAACTTTGGCCGATTACTTAGTTATGCCACTATTGGCGCTATTATTGGTAGCGCCGTCTCAACCCTTATTGAGTTCACTCAACTTAACCAAGCACTTGCTTGGTTGCGCTTAGTTGCTGCCATTTTTATGATCATCTTAGCTCTGTATGTCGGTCGATGGTGGTTTGGATTGCTCGCTTTTGAAAAGATAGGCCAGCGATTTTGGAAATACCTGTCCCCTGTAGGACAATCTTTACTACCACTTAAAAAACCATTTTATGCTTTGCCGTTTGGTTTTGTTTGGGGTTGGCTACCATGTGGTTTGGTCTACTCTATTTTGACCTGGGCAGCAGTATCAGGAAGTGCTGTAAACGGAGCTATCATTATGCTTTGTTTTGGGCTTGGTACACTTCCTGCCATGCTGTTAATTGGGTATAGTGCCACGCACTTAAAAAAGATACAGCAATCCGCACTATTTCGATCTATTGGGGCCAGCTGTATTCTTGCTTATGGCGTTTATACCGCATACAGCGCGTTAATACTTTTATCATTTAGTTTATAAATGCGTGATTTAGTTTGATTTTTAAAACTACCCTTTAGTGTTAAGCGGTGGTAAAATATTGATGTATATCAAATTGTGAAAGGTTGTTATGATTTCTGAAAAGCCAGGTACAAGTCGCATTTCATCCGGCGGTTGCGCGATCCACTGTCAAGATTGCAGTATTAGCCAGCTGTGTATCCCATTTACATTAAGCGAATCTGAGCTAGATCAGCTCGACCATATCATTGAAAGAAAAAAACCTATTCAAAAAAGCCAAGAACTTTTTAAAGCGGGCGATGAACTCAAATCACTGTACGCTATTCGTTCAGGTACAATCAAAAGCTACACTATTACAGAGCAAGGTGACGAGCAGATTACTGCATTTCACTTAGCCGGTGACCTAGTTGGTTTTGATGCTATTACTGACGATTGTCATCCTAGTTTTGCACAAGCCCTTGAAACGTCAATGGTTTGTGAAATTCCTTATGAAATCTTAGATGATTTATCTGGCAAAATGCCTAAGTTACGTCAGCAAATTATGCGTTTGATGAGTAATGAAATTAAAGGCGATCAAGAGATGATTCTTTTGCTTTCTAAAAAGAATGCTGAAGAACGCTTAGCTGCTTTCCTATATAACCTATCGACTCGCTTCTCTCAACGAGGCTTTAGCCCAAGAGAGTTTCGCCTTACGATGACTCGTGGTGATATTGGTAACTACCTAGGTCTAACTGTTGAAACAATCAGCCGTTTATTGGGTCGTTTTCAAAAGTCTGAAATATTATGTGTTAAAGGCAAATACATCACGATCGTCGATCACGATGCACTCATGAAACTTGCTGGTGTATCAACAGAATCATAAGTAACTTCAATGATGTAGCTCGTTAATGAGCTACATCATACTTCCACCACCTTTCCTCTCTTTTTTCTCATACTTCTTCTCTTATCTGCGCTACATTAGGTATATAGCCCTAACCATTTTAAGGTGCGCGTATGAGTATTTATAACAAGATCTTGGTCGTTGCTGATATTAATAATGATCAACAGCCTGCTCTAGCTAGAGCTATGAAGTTGGCCTCCAAAAGCAAATCAACTAGCCACATTATGTTCTTTCTTTCAATCTATGACTTTTCATACGATATGACCTCAATGCTTTCAATGGATGAAAGAGACGCAATGAGGAAGGGAGTTATCCATCAGCGTGAGCAGTGGATGAAAAAAGTCGCCGAGCCGTATTTAAACAACGATGTGGAATTTGAAATTAAAGTCGTTTGGCACAACCGACCTTATGAAGCCATTATCGGTGAAGTGTTTGCTGGTTCTCATGATCTTTTAGTGAAAGGTACTCGGACACATGATGTGCTTGAGTCGGTTATCTTTACTCCGACAGATTGGCATCTATTAAGAAAGTCCCCTTCCCCTGTTTTATTAGTCAAAAGTGAATTTTGGCCAGAGGATGCAAACATCATTGCCTCTGTTCATGTAGGCTCTGAAAGTGACACTCACAGTGACTTAAACGATCGAATGGTTAAACAGTTAAATAGCTTATCTGAAAGACTGGATGCTAACTCGTATCTTGTTAATGCGTATCCAGTGACACCTGCTAACATAACTATTGAGTTACCAGAGTTTGACCCAACAACATACACTGACGCTGTCCGTGGACACCACCTAACTTCCATGAAGGCTTTGCGCCAGAAACATTCGTTTGACGAAGAGCAGACAATTGTTGAACAAGGCTTGCCTGAGGATGTGATTCCAGAGGCCGCAACTAAGCTCAACGCTGCCATGGTTATTCTTGGTACGACAGGGCGTACTGGATTATCAGCGGTCTTTATTGGTAATACTGCTGAACACGTGATTGATAAGATTAACTGTGATGTATTGGCGCTAAAACCACACGGGTATGTTAGCCCGCTTGACCCAAATACAGCGGTTTAGCCTAACGTCGTTATTACTCTCGTGTAGAAGAGACAAAACAAACAGGCCAATGTTTGATCTACCCTAGCCCCTTGATTTGAGTTCGACTAACGAATATCAAGGGGCTTTTTAATATTCAAATACACAGAATCACTAGCATCTGGGTGATATATACGTATGATACGCACTTCATTTTGGTTTTGAGATCTAGCAGCAGATGACTGAGCAGACCCAAGAGCGTACAAAAGCTCAACAACATATTTTCAACAAACTAGAAAAGCGTATCCGTAGAAATACAGGACAAGCGATTGCTGACTTTAATATGATTGAAGATGGCGACCGAATTATGGTTTGTTTATCAGGCGGCAAAGATAGCTTTACTATGCTTGATATTTTAATGGGTTTGCAAAAAGTTGCGCCAGTTAAATTTGAGTTGATTGCGGTTAACTTAGACCAAAAGCAACCAGGATTCCCTAGCCACATTCTACCTGAATATCTAGAGAGCCTTGGTGTTGAACATAAAATTGTAGAAGAAGACACCTACTCTATTGTTCAAGACAAAATTCCAGAAGGCAAAACAACTTGCTCACTTTGTTCAAGGTTACGCCGTGGTATTTTATACAAAACGGCAAAAGAACTAGGCGCGACCAAGATAGCTTTAGGCCATCACCGTGATGACATTATTGAGACCCTGTTTCTAAATATGTTCCATGGTGGAAAGCTAAAATCAATGCCGCCTAAGCTGGTTTCTGATAACGGTGAACATGTCGTTATTAGACCACTTGCTTACTGTCGTGAAAAAGACATCATTAAATACTCTGAGATGACTGATTACCCAATCATTCCGTGTAATCTATGCGGCTCTCAGCCAAACTTGCAGCGTCAGAATATTAAGCAGATGCTCAACACTTGGGACCAACAGTTCCCAGGAAGAATCGAAACCATGTTTACCGCTATGCAAAATGTTGTGCCTAGTCACCTAGCTGATCATAATTTGTTTGATTTTAAATCTATTGATCGTGATTCTGGCGTTATTAATGGTGGCGATATTGGCTTCGACAAGCCTGAGATGCCAGTTATTACGCCAGTTGGTGAAGATATCGTTACTGAATTCGATCCTAGTTTAGCTTTGGATGTGACCAATATTGACTAAAGCTGTTTGGTTGGAAGTGTTGTCGTCTAATACAGCAGCGAACTAAATAGAAAAGAGCCGCTAATAGCGGCTCTTTTGGATCTGGTGTATTACAAAATAGAAGTTGTATTAATTTGCTTTAGGGATATAAGGTAAAACCCTAACGGTTTCCTGAGGGAGTGTCATCTCACCACCCAGACCAATATCACTTAATAAAACGGTAGCTACGCCATTCTCAATTGGAATTAAGCCACCTTGAGATAATTCGATATTAGCGTTCAGGCGGTCACCAAACTCAAGAGTTACACCTTCAACATCTGGTGAGAACCAGCTCGAGAACATGCCGCCTAAGTCATCGAGAAGAGTTTTCATTTGTGGAACATATTTAGCGATCTGCTCATAGCTGACGACATTGCTCAGTGGCTCTTTAGTCGTCACAACCATAGAAAAATCACATTGCATGTCGTTCTGTGTATGAACATACACAAGAGGATTAGCACCACGTAGGTTCTCGTCAAGAGGCACTAAAAGTTCGCGATTAGATGCGACTTTTAACTCTTCGTAATGCTCTTCTTTTTCCATCCACGCTTTCTCAATGTTGCACAACTGACGCGTTTCTTGATTGATAAAGAAAAAACCTACCTTTACGTCATCGTGCCCTTCATTAAGGTTATTTTTCATTTGGCTGTAGAGTTTTGAATATGTGAATCTATACTCTTCAGCAGACAGAGGGAAAGCTGAAATCAGTACTGTAGTGGCTAATAATAGCGACGATAATTTCTTCATATAACTTCTTATTATTTAGACCAGAATGGTTGGTTAAATCGAATCATACTTTGTAACTCTAAAACATACGGTTCGCCACGCTCAGAGTAGCGAATTAAACCGTTAGTAAGCTCAAGAGCTGTTTCTATTGCTAACAGATCTTGATTATTGGAGTGAAGTTCAAAGCGAATATCTCTTAGCTCTTGGTAAGCTCTATTGCGGTTTACGTTCATAAAATAACGATGAATAGACTCTTGAACAGAACTAAACTTAGCGACTTCATGTGTCATTCCATCTGTTCGATGCTCTGGAACAACACCACATCCAGCACTATAACACCACTGACCAAAATAGTTATTTGCTTTAGTTGCAAATCGAGATGTGCCCCAACCTGATTCTTTTGCCGCTTGCGTCAGTACTAACGCTTCTGGTAATACATCGACACGATGAAACATCCTGTCTAGCCACTGTTCAGTGACCCCCTCAGATGAAAGGTCTGCATGATATAAATCACCGAGGCGCTTAGCGTAAGATGTGTCTTCTGACGTTAACTCTCCAGACTCAAAGCGCGTTTGAATCTTCTCAAGCCTTGAACGCTCTTTAATGATGCGAGCATTTTCTAATGCAACTCCTGGCTTCAAGTAATCAAAGAATGTGCTTTTCTTCTCTTGGATATCGGTGATTAACGAAAAGTCTGGTGCGTCACTTATGTTCTTTGCAGCAACAATGATTTCACGCTGTTCATCTTCTTCGACAACTTCAGTTTCAATTTCTGATATTGATTGATTGTTTTTCCAAACAATTGCTCCAGCCAACAAACCAAATGTGATCGCTAAAAATATAAGGTTATTACGCATTGAACACCTTAGAATCTTTATCGTGGTCATCATTGCTAGGAGTATCATCGTCACTAGGTGTGTCATCATCAGATTTGTCTGATGCAACAATCTTCAGTTTAATTCCGAACATATTGCGATAGATAATGCCTTTCACGTGGAAGAAAAATGGCAAGACAAAGATCAATCCAATTCCGTAGAACATTGCAGCGGCAATAAACATCATCGTTACCGCAAAATAGATCACTGCAATAGTGAATATCTTCTTATTGACGGCACGTAACGACATCCATAACGACTGCAGTGGTGATACGCGCTTTTCACAGACAAGCAGGATTGAGTTACTAAAAGCCAAAGATAAGTATAAAGATACAAATGGCAGTACTGCACCCGCAATCCCTTGAAGTACAAGGCCAATAAGCGTGGCGATAATAACAGGAACGGTGAACTGCAACCCTTTACCTATATGGCGTAGTTTTGTATTAAGCCCTGCTGTATGGCTCATCGCCATTAAACTAATCCCAGCAAAAATTGGGGCGCTGACGACTTCGTAGCTAAAGTTTGCAACGAATATAGCTTGCACCATCGATTGGTTAAAGCCTTCTGGATTGTCGAGGACCGTCAATATTACCGATGGATCGCCTAGCTGCAGTTTCAGTGCAATATAGAAGATTGCAAGCTGCACAAACAGTAGAATCATCACAGCGGGTGAGAAAGAGAGAAAGTGCTTAACTGTAATGCTGCCTGCTTCTTTTAAAACCTCTCCTACTTTTAATTCGTAATTGCCTGACAGGGCTTTTTCTACACTGCCACCGAGGTTGAAGTCTTTTTCAATATCGTTATTCATTCTTTGTCCGTAGCAATATCGATTGCTCTAAATTACTTATTAATGAAAAGTAGCCGCATTATACTTAAATAGCATATATTCGAAAATCTGATCTGTTGTTTATCTTAACTTTCTTACATATTCGTATGATTATTCTTCAATTTAGTCACTTGTCATGCTGTATTTTTCAAACTAGTGCGGTAACTAATAAGAAATTACGTAAATTCAATGTAAAAACACTTTAAATTCACTGTATTGATGATTATCATCCGCCCATTATTCGATCTTGTATTACACTCGAATGAAAGATAGCCAACTCATCAACAAGAAGAGCAGAAACTTTGAATACACCAACGATCAATACAAAACCAATTATTCAATTATCTGCGATTAGTAAAAGCTTTGATGGTAAACAGGTAATCAATGACCTCTCCATTGATGTAAACCATGGTGAATTTCTTACTATTTTAGGCCCTTCTGGCTGCGGAAAGACAACGGTACTGAGGTTAATTGCTGGGTTTGAACAAGCAGATCTTGGTGGTATCGTTTTAGACAACTTCGACATCACAAATGTTCCTGCAGAACAT
Organism: Vibrio lamellibrachiae; assembly: GCF_050337265.1. NCBI lineage: Bacteria > Pseudomonadati > Pseudomonadota > Gammaproteobacteria > Vibrionales > Vibrionaceae > Vibrio > Vibrio lamellibrachiae. Next base: position 164,612 of record NZ_JAKJSU010000004.1, on the reverse strand, counting down.
AGACATGTAAATACCGTTTTTCAAAGCTACGCACTGTTTCCTCACATGACCATTTATGAAAATGTTGCGTTCGGTTTACGCATGCAAAAAGTGGCGAACGAAGAGATTAAAACGAGAGTGTTAGATGCACTTAAGATGGTTCGCTTGCAAGAATACTCGAATCGAATGCCCCATCAGCTGTCAGGTGGACAGCAACAGCGGGTTGCTATCGCTCGTGCTGTAGTGAACAAACCAAAAGTACTTCTCCTTGATGAATCATTATCAGCTCTTGATTATAAATTGCGTAAACAGATGCAAATCGAGCTTAAACAGTTACAACGTAAACTTGGTATTACATTTATCTTCGTGACTCATGATCAAGAAGAAGCGTTATCGATGTCAGACCGAATCATTGTCATGCGTGACGGTGTGATCGAGCAAGATGGAACGCCAAGACAAATTTATGAAGAACCCCAAAACCTATTTGTTGCCGAGTTTATTGGTGAAATTAACAACTTCCCTGCGATAGTCGTCTCACGTATCGATGATGAAAAAATACTCGTCAATATTGAAGGCGCTGAATCCGTTGTTCATTACAGTAAACCCGTGAAACAAGGTGATTCTCTTAATGTTCTACTGAGACCTGAAGATTTAAAAGTGACAGAAATAAGAGAGTCTGAAGAGTCTGGTATTGTTGGCCATGTCATTGATAGAACCTACAAAGGAATGACGCTAGATTCCGTCATTGAGCTGCCTTCAGGCATGCGTGTGATGACGAGTGAGTTCTTTAACGAAGATGATCCTGATGTTGACCACTCCTTAGGTCAAAAAGTGGCGATTACATGGGTGGAAACTTGGGAAGTGGTGCTCACTAATGCTCAAACTGTTTAATTTTCGAAATACAGTTCTAACGATTATCATCGGTTGGTTGACCCTATTTGTTCTTGTACCAAACCTTATGATCATTGTGACGAGCTTTTTGACTCGTGATGAAGCGAACCTGATTGATTTCACGTTTACATTTAATAACTACGTTCGTTTAATGGACCCGCTATATGTAAAAGTGGTTTGGCACTCTTTCTACATGGCTACAGTAGCAACATTACTTTGTCTTGCCATCGGTTATCCGTTTGCCTATCTCATTACTAAAATGCCCGTTCATATTAGGCCGATAATGTTGTTTTTAGTTATCGTCCCTTTCTGGACCAATTCTTTGATACGCACATATGGATTAAAAATAGTCCTGGGTACTCAAGGCGTGTTGAATAAAGGGCTGCTAGCTTTAGAGATAATCGATAAACCGATGAGGATAATGTACACAGAGTCGGCGGTAATGATCGGCTTGGTGTATGTCTTACTACCCTTTATGATTTTGCCACTCTACTCAACGATTGAAAAATTAGATAAGTCATATTTAGAAGCGGCGAAAGATTTAGGTGCCAACAAATTTCAAACGTTTGTCAGGGTTATTCTTCCTTTAACCATGCCTGGAATCATAGGGGGCTGTTTATTGGTCCTTCTTCCCGCTTTGGGCATGTTTTATGTGGCTGATTTATTAGGCGGGGCTAAAAACCTACTAATAGGTAACGTGATAAAGAGCCAAGTGTTGAACGCTAGGGATTGGCCTTTTGGCGCCGCAACCAGTATTGCATTAACCACTGCGATGGCTGCGTTGTTGTTTCTCTATTATAAAGCAGGCAAGCTGTTTAATCGTAATGAGGAGCGTAACTAATGGAGCGATTCACTAAATTCAGTTTTATTACACTGGTTTATGCATTCTTGTACCTGCCTATTATCGTATTGATTGTTAACTCTTTTAACAGCAATAAGTTTGGAATGAAATGGGGTGGTTTTACGACCAAGTGGTATCAAGCGTTGGTTAATAATGACAGCTTAATGCAAGCGGCGTGGCACTCTATTCACATTGCGGTATTCTCTGCTACCGCTGCGGTTATTATTGGCAGTTTGACTGCAGTGGCTCTATTTCGCTATCAATTTAGAGGGAAACCAGCCGTTAATGGGCTTCTGTTTATTGTCATGATGTCTCCTGATATTGTTATGGCTATCTCCTTTTTAGCGCTATTTCTAGTCATTGGAGTACAGCTCGGCTTCTTTACTTTGCTTATCGCACACATCACTTTTTGCTTACCATTTGTCGTTGTTACGGTATACAGCAGGTTAAAGGGGTTTGATGTGAAAATGTTAGAGGCTGCCAAAGATTTAGGTGCTAGTGAATGGACGATCTTTACTAAAATCATCATACCTATTGCTAAACCTGCCGTTGCTGGAGGTTGGTTATTGAGCTTCACGCTCTCATTGGACGATGTCATCATTAGTTCGTTTGTCACTGGGCCTGCCTATGAAATCTTACCATTGAAAATATATTCAATGGTTAAGGTGGGGATTTCACCTGAAGTGAATGCCTTAGCAACCGTTATGTTAATCGTCTCATTAGTTTTAGTGATGCTATCTCAGTTTATTAGTAAAGATAGATTAACAGCAAGAACGTAACGGTTGCGCTCGAACACATATTGCGAATATTGATTGTTGGGTTATGATGCCTTGATGATCATTGTCGAATTAATATTTGTCGTTATATATTTGAAAAATACGAATTTTTTTCTATGCTTATGTCATATTTTATCAGTTAGATATGCAAGCTTAAGCTTGTTACAAAAATTGGAAGTACCATGAAAAGTAAATTAGGTGTCGCAACGTTATTTGCAGCAACTTTATTCTCTCAATCGGCTCTTGCTGAGAACAAAGAGCTGTATTTTTATAATTGGTCTGAATATATCCCAAATGATGTCTTGGCGAGTTTTACAAAAGAGACAGGGATTAAAGTCATTTATTCAACTTACGAATCTAATGAAAGCATGTATGCCAAGTTAAAGACACAGGGCTCTGGCTACGATCTTGTCGTACCTTCAACTTACTTTGTGTCAAAAATGCACAAAGAAGATATGCTGCAAGAGATTGATAAGAGCAAGCTAACACAGTTTTCTGGCCTAGATCCTAATTATTTAAACAAACCTTTTGATCCAGATAACACCTATTCTATCCCATATATTTGGGGTGCAACTGGCATTGGTGTTAACTCTGATATGCTTGATGGCTCTTCGCTTAGTAATTGGGGAGACTTCTGGGATAGTAAATGGGAAGGTCAACTCATGTTGATGGATGACTCTCGCGAAGTCTTCCATATTGCGTTAAGTAAATTAGGTTATTCACCAAATACCACTGACCCAAAAGAGATCGAAGAAGCTTATCAGGAACTGCGCAAGTTAATGCCAAACGTCTTGGTGTTTAACTCTGATTTTCCTGCTAATCCTTACCTTGCGGGTGAAGTTTCATTAGGCATGCTATGGAATGGCTCTGCGTACATGGCGCGTGAAGAAGGCGCTTCTATCGATATTATTTGGCCAGAGCAAGGCGCTATCTTCTGGATGGACAGCTTAGCCATTCCATCTGGGGCAAAGAATGTCGATGCGGCACACCAGATGATTGATTTCCTTCTTCGCCCTGAAAATGCGGCCAAGATTGCTTTAGAGATTGGCTACCCAACCCCAGTTAAAGCTGCCTACCCTTTGCTTCCTAGTGAGTTTGCGAATGACACCAATATATTCCCTCCCCAAGAGATAATGGATTCAGGCGTATGGCAAGATGAGGTTGGCGAGGCAAGCGTGTTATACGAAGATTATTTCCAGCGCCTTAAAGTAGGCAACTAATATTTCGATTGAATTTAAATTGAGCGGCATTAGCTGCTCTATTTTTTTGGCTACACTTAGGTAATAATTAGTCTGCGAAAGGAAATCATCGTTGAAACCCATTAATAAGGTCATTTTATTCGTTATTACTGTTTATAGTATTTCATTGTTTCTGTACTGGGTTTCTCACGGTACGTATATCGACTCCCATTTTGACCTTGTTTTCGAAACGAATACGCTAGCGATTATTATCTATGTCTACTTTATTGCTAGGCCGACAATACTTACCAATACCAAGTTAAAGTATGGTGTAAGGCTTCTGCTGTTTGCAAAAATCTATGACATTGTTACAGAAATTTCCTATCTAGATGCCCTTTCTGACCGATATGAACTGGCTGACGCATTTATTGAAGATGGTTCTCAGCAGGCCGCTTACATTTTGATTGCGATTGGACTAACAGAGTTAATGCGCAAAGCAGAAGAGTCAGCTATGACAGACGAGTTAACAGGCCTCTATAATCGGAAAAAATTGCCAACTATCCCCTTAGAGAAGTTTGATTTGATCTATTTCGACCTCGATGGATTGAAGCAAGAGAACGATACGAAGGGTCACGCTGAGGGAGATTTAATTTTGATTCAGTTTGCAGAAGCGTTGGTTACTGCCTCTCACCATAAAGAAACTATTTTTAGAGTGGGCGGGGATGAATTCGTAGTGGCGACGACATTGAATCGCTCTTCTGATTTCTTGGGTGCACTAAAGGAAGATCTGGAAAATAAGAACATCAAGTACAGCTACGGGGTCGAATCGACTAATAAAGCCGATCTTAACGAAGCTTTACTAAGAACAGACAAAGCTATGTATAAAATGAAAAACTCTCAGAGCAACAGGAATTGACTGAGAGTTTCAAGTTAACGGAGTTAGGCTTACGCTAATTGGCGGTTTTCTGTATCAACCCCTAGTAACTCTTCAATAAGCTTTGGTACTTCAATACTTGCTTTACCGTACCTTTTCTCTTCAAACTCACTCTCTACCGCACTCGGCTCTAAGTTTATCTCTATCGTATGAGCGCCATGCATTTTTGCATCATGAACGAAGCCAGCGGCTGGGTATACAACACCGGACGTTCCGATTGATATGAACAGGTCTGCTTCTTCTAGAGAGGAGTAGATATCCCCCATTCTAAGCGGCATTTCGCCAAACCAAACAATGTGAGGTCGCATTTGAGCTGGAATTTGACAGCAATGGCAAAGTTCACCTGTATTGATATCGCCAGCATGCTCGATGACTTGGTTTGATTCACTGCAACGAGATTTCAATAATTCCCCGTGCATGTGAATTATATTTTGGCTACCACCACGCTCATGAAGGTTATCAATGTTTTGTGTAATGACGGTAACCTGACCGTCTAACTCTGCTTCAAGCTTTCCTAACGCAATGTGTGCAGCATTAGGTTGAATGGTTTCGGACTGTAACTTATGACGGCGTTGATTATAGAAGTCCTGAACCAAATCAGGATCACGGTTGAACCCTTCTGGCGTCGCTACATCTTCTATACGATGGTTTTCCCAAAGTCCATCCTGAGCTCTAAAGGTTTGTATTCCTGACTCTGCTGAGATTCCAGCGCCTGTTAAAATTACGATATTTTTATAAGGAAACTGCATGCTATATCCTTTTAGCCCTGACTTAATTTAAGCCTAACACTGATCTTTTTGCATCAGAAGAGTATGGCATTAGACCATAGTATTATTTCCCTTAATTTACTATGGGTTATGTGAACCATGACAAAAAAAGAGAAGCGATTGCTTCTCTTTTCTTAACTAAGTATTCGTTCTACAAATTAATCTTCATTGACGGCAGAAATTTTATGAATAGCAAGATCAGCACCTTTGAATTCATCTTCTTCAGACAACCTCAATCCAGTAATCTTATTGAGTGCTCCATACACGATAGCCGCGCCAGCAACAGCAACTAAAATGCCAAGAACAGTTCCTAGCAGCTGAACAGTAAAGCTAACACCACCAAGGCCACCTAGTACTGTCTGGCCAAAGATCCCTGCTGCAACCCCACCCCACGCGCCACACACGCCATGAAGTGGCCACACACCTAGTACATCATCAACTTTGGTATTATTCTGCAGATAAGTAAATAAATACACAAAGAGGCCACCAGCAATACCGCCTGTTACAAGCGCTCCAATTGGGTGCATGAGGTCAGAGCCTGCACATACGGCAACTAAGCCGGCTAATGGACCATTATGAATAAAGCCCGGGTCATTCTTACCAGCGATTAATGCGACAATAATACCACCAACCATCGCCATCAGTGAATTTAGCGCGACTAAACCACTAATTCCATCTAATGATTGAGCCGACATAACATTGAAACCAAACCACCCGACACATAAGATCCATGCACCTAATGCAAGAAAAGGAATATTAGATGGCGCAAAGTTAGTATGCTTCCCTGCACGAATACGACCTTTACGCATTCCCAAGAAAATAACGGCAACTAACGCTATCCATCCGCCAACGCCGTGCACAACAACAGAGCCTGCAAAATCATGAAAAGGAGCACCAAAAGTCGTATCAAACCAATTTTGAACACCATAGTTACCGTTCCAAATCATGCCTTCGAAAAATGGGTATACAAAACCAACAGTCAAAAAGGTTGCAATCAATATTGGGTAAAAACGTGCTCGTTCTGCAATGCCACCAGAGACAATAGCCGGTATAGCTGCCGCAAAAGTGAGTAGGAAGAAAAACTTAACTAATTCATAACCATTTCCTTGGGAAAGGGTTTCTGCGCTTGAAAAGAAATGTCCCCCGTAAGCAACCCAGTAGCCGATGAAGAAATAGGCGATGGCAGAAATACCAAAGTCCGCCAATATCTTTACTAAAGCGTTAACCTGGTTTTTACGACGAACGGTCCCCACTTCTAAAAATGCAAAACCAGCATGCATTAGGAACACCATGATGGCACCAAGGAGTAGAAACAGTGTATCCGAGCTTTGTGTTAAAACTTGAACGACACCTTGGATCTGGGCTGACGATTCTGACATGAGTTGAGTTCTCCTTACTCATTCGTTACGCACCATTCTGGTGCTAAAAATTGGCCATTTAGAACTAAATGAATGATTCAGTCACTATTTAGGAGTGGTAGAGCAACAAGCATGCCATAGGAAAAGTGGTCGCTAGATTGATTTGATTTAAATCAATCTAGGCGAAAAATCAATGACTTAATCACACGCTCATTCATCAAGGGAATTGTTTACGGTGTTTTTGATGCACCAGCTTGATGCATTCGCACCAAAATGAACAGTTATATGCAGAGTCATCCATTTAGTTTTATTCGTCTCTATTCATAGTTCAACCTTCTTCATAAATTCGCCTACTTACCACTTAGACACTATGCTCAATTTATATCTAGTTGGTAACAAAGGTTCAGTATGAAAATGAACACAATTTGGGATGTAGGGTATTGGGTGGCTAAACAGAATATCAATATAGGGCAAATAAAAATCTTAACGCCCAAATGCCCTCTAATTCTTCTTATAGGAAGCTTCTTATTATTCTCAAGTTTGGCGTATTCAGAATCAGGTCATGAAACAGCTTGGGGTTATAAAGGAAAGAACGGTCCTAATACATGGGGAACTTTAAGCCCAAGCTTTTTTATGTGTAATGAAGGTATGCAGCAATCGCCTATTGATATTATTACTGGCTCATCTGGTACGTATTACCCTCTTCAACTCTCTTATAGTGATCATTCTTTGAATGTTGTAAATAATGGCCACACACTACAAATGAATATGTTTGACCAAAAGCATAAGAATGTCCAAGCCGCTGATCACGTCATTGATATTGCGGGTAAGAAGCACTACCCGAGCTATATGATGCTTGGCCCTCAGAAGTATGACTTAGCACAATTTCATTTTCATTCTCCAAGTGAACATTCAATTGATGGTGAGCACTACCCGCTAGAAATTCATTTCGTTCACAAGAATTCTGTCGGAGCGCTTGCAGTCATCGGTGTTCTGTTTAAAACGGGAAGTACAAACAAAACTTTTCAGGCTCTTCTTGATAACGCGCCAAATCGAGTGGGTTACGTTGAAAAATCTTCGATGCTATCTGCCAACGATTTAATGGTGAGTGACCTCTCCTATTATCACTATCAAGGTTCCCTGACGACACCTCCTTGTAGCGAAGATGTAAAGTGGTTTGTCATGAGCGATGTATTAGAAATATCTAACAGTCAAAAAGAACAATTTTTGAAGATCATAGGTGAGAATGCTCGGCCAACACAAGCGCTCAACTGGCGTAACGTACTCATGCAAGCAAGGTGATTTTGATGAATAAGTTATCAATTAAACAGAAGGTTATGTTTTTGGTTGGCATCTTTGTCATTATGCTGCTGATTAATTCCTATATCGCTATTTCAGGGCTCAATAAGGTCGCAGAAGGTACGCATAGTATTACTAGTATTGATATGCACATGACGGAGATAGCAACAAAATTGACAGAGCATCAATTGCAACAAGAGATCGCTTTCGAACAAGCTTATCGTGCAATGCTATTACTCGATATTGAGGACCAAGCGTTTCAAGAAGAACAGGTCGCGATTGAACATTTTACTTCCTACGGTGCACAAGCCGAGAAAAACCTTGTCGACCTTGAAAACTTTGTGTCTGAACATCGTCAGTCAGATCACATCAGCCCCTTCCTTATTGAGGCAATGAACAAATTCGATGCGTTATTGGTTAAAATTCGCCAGCACCATTTTGAATGGCAAGAGCAAGCAGTTCTACTTCTCGAAGAACTTGCGATCAGAAATGTTCATGAAGCCGAACTGATGACGCCGGGTGTAGAAGCTCTAGCTAAGGAACTGTCTCATGAAGTCATTGAGTTGCTAGAAAATATTGAAGAGGTTAGTGCGCATCATGTAATTAAAATCGAAGAGTATGAGCACCAGCTTGTTCGTAACCTCATCATCACGGTGTGTATTACGCTATTGGTATCGCTGCCATTCTCTTATTTGACTATTCGTTCGTTGGCTACCTCTGTCGCTTCCGCGCAAAATTCAATACGAATTTTCAGTAAGGGAGATTTAACTCATCAATTTCAAACGGTGGCGAAAGATGAAGTGGCAGACATCGTCGAAGACCTTCAATACATGCAAAATGGTTTACGAAGAGTTGTCGGTGACATAGCCAATGCTCACGGTACATTAGATACAACGTCTCACAGTCTTAATGATCTTATACAGATAACCAATGAGACAGTTCAAGAACAAACAAACGACACAAAGGAAGTGGCGTCTAACCTGAATGAAATCGGCATTGCAGCTCGAGAAGTGACAACTCTTACTAGTGATACACTTGATCAAACCTCAAAGACCAAACAGATCGTTGTAAACACCAACCAGTCAATGGAACAAGCGATAGGTAAGTTCTCATTAGTTAACGAAACCATCAACAGCACTCAAAAACTGGTGAATCAGCTAGAGGCCGACTCAAATAGTATCGTATCGGTTCTTGACGTCATTAAAGGGATTGCAGAGCAGACGAACCTTCTTGCTCTTAACGCGGCCATTGAGGCTGCTCGGGCTGGCGATCAAGGACGAGGTTTTGCGGTAGTTGCTGATGAAGTGCGAACCCTAGCGCAGCGAACTCAAGATTCAACGGGTGAGATTGAAGAGATGCTCAATAACTTCAAACGAATTAGTGGTGAAGTGTCAACGTCCATATCTCAGTGTGTTACGCACGCTAATGAAGGAGTGAGCGCCGGCGGAGAAACTATGGATCAAATACAATCGTTAGTTAGCTCCGTTGATTTGATTAATGACAGAAATCATCAAATAGCAAGTTCTGCCGAAGAACAAACATCCGTTTTAGAAGGTATTGGAGAACGGATAAATCGCATCGACCAAATGGCGTCTAATAACATGGACTCAGTGAACAATATATCGTCACTAATAGATTCGCTTTCTGACGCAAGTAATACATTAAGCTCAGCACTTGGTGAATTCAAAACATAGTCCGCAGCAGAATCCAAAGGACAACCTAATAAATAAAAAGGGAGATCATATGAACGATCTCCCTTCTCTTTTGGCATCTAGCATCTACTACAGATTAGGGCCTTTCGTTGGCTGATGAGGAAGATTCGCTTTAAGCTGTTTCATCCCTTTAAACATGCGATAGAACCAAACGATAATGGCTAAAGCGGCAAACACCATACCAACAATAGGAATAATGTAAGCAATACTGTCGAGCATCGAGCTTTTATACCAGTAGTCATTAATACCAATTAAAACACCGTTTGACGTAGCAATGGTCACGATCAACACGACGAAGAAAGTAAGGTTTAGAAAGAAACTCCGGATCAATCCATAGTAGTGAGAGTTAACGACTTCAGAGTCTTCCCCCTTATCTAAACGGTACCCGGCATAGACAATCGCAACGACACCTGAGAGCAAGCAAGTTAGCGGCGTAAACAAGCTAGCGACATAAGCAAACCATATACCGTTATGATGTTTGTTCATTATTTCTCCCCTGCTTACTATGTTCTTCTACTGAACTCTCTTTTACGTTTTCAGACATGACTTCTTCATACCAGATATCGTGATGTTCTTTGGCCCATGTTTCATCAACCTCACCTGTTACCATCGCTTCCAACGCTCCTTCCATACCAAAAAGACCGATATAGATGTGAAAAACGAAGCCACAGATCAAAATCAGTGCTGACAACATGTGAACAAGGTTAGAAAGCTCCATATCTCGACGAGTCTGGCCAAATATAGGGAAATCCAGAACTAAGCCACTGAATGCGGCGATTGAGCCTGCCACAATCAATAACCAAAAGAGCGCCTTTTCACCCGCATTAGAGAACTCTGCTGAAGGATGAGAACCTTTATGTTTGCCAACCATTCCGCCTAATTTCATGAACCATGTAATATCGACTCGACTGAAGATAGACTTTCGCCACCACTTAAACAAAATCAGTATAAGCAGCACGCCAAACAAAGGACCTAAATAGTTGTGGTATTGCTTGGCGAGCATGATGACGAAGCCCCATAGCTCTGTTGGCACGTAAGGTTTTAGAAAGTGCTTACCATAAACGAGCATGAGCCCACTAAATGCTAGGGTCAAAAACGTAAATGCCATACTCCAATGAAGCGCTCTATCCAAGCGACTCCAACGCTTAATCTTTCTGCCTGTGCGAGGCTTACTCAACATAACAGGGCCAACAACAAGATAAGCAAGGATAACCACTGAGATGCTACCAAAAATAGCAATGGCCCCAGCGGGAGACATCCACTTCTCTTTCAATATGTACCATGTTTGACCTGGTGTACTGATCAATACACCGTGCTCAGGTGATTGAGAAGTCGTATAACCTTCTTCCCCTTGCCTTACTTGACGCCAGAAATCTGCACCTGCTAACTGAGTGATTTCTCGCTCAGAAACACTTGGCCTCGCATTATTACTGTTACTCGTCTCCTCGGCGTGAACTGATGAAGACAAGCTGAGCAGCAATGCTGTCATTACCGACAGCACTACAAGAGAGGTACGCTTAAAACGTTTGAACATATCCCTCTCCATTTTTAGCTTTTAGTCGCATCAAACGCTAGGTCTTCGCCGTTTGTCCAACCTGCGTCTTTCGCACCACGCTCTACGACACGTTGACGGAAGATCTCAGAGACTTTGTTAGCATCACCTGCAATCAGCGCTTTGGTGGAACAAAGAGACGCACACATAGGTAGCTTTCCTTCAGCGATACGGTTTGCACCGTATTTCTGACGCTCTTCTTCTGAACCACTTTCGGTTTCTGGCCCGCCTGCGCAGAAAGTACATTTGTCCATCTTGCCACGTTCACCAAACGCACTCTGTTTAGGAAATTGTGGAGCGCCAAATGGGCAAGCAAACAGACAGTATCCACAACCAATACAGAGATCTTTATTGTGTAAAACAACCCCATCTTCAGTTCTTTCAAAACAGTCTGCCGGGCATACCGCCATACAAGGTGCATCAGTACAATGCATACACGCGACAGAGATAGAGTTTTCACCCGGTTCACCGTCATTCAAGGTAACAACGCGGCGACGTTGGATTCCCCACTCTAAAGCATCATCATTTTCATTTTTACACGCAGTGACACAACCATTACATTCGATGCAGCGCTTGGTGTCACAAAGGAATTTCATATTAGCCATCTTTATTACTCCTAAGCTTTACGAATGTTACAAAGAGTCACTTTAGTTTCCTGCATTTGCGTCACAGGGTCATAACCGTATGTGGTCGCAATGTTAGCTGATTCTCCAATTACGTATGGGTCAGTGCCTTCTGGGTACTTGTCCCGTAAATCTTCACCTTGGAATTTTCCACCAAAGTGGAACGGAATAAACGCAAGCCCCGGTTTAACTCGGCGTGTGACCATGGCTTTAACATGTATACGCCCTTTTTCTGCGCCTTCTACCCAAACCATATCACCGTCTTTAAAGCCAAGATCGTTAGCATCTTTCGGGTTAACTTCTACAAACATCTCTTGTTGAAGCTCAGCAAGCCAAGGGTTAGAACGTGTCTCTTCACCGCCACCTTCGTACTCAACCAAACGACCAGAAGTTAGAATGATTGGGTACTCTTTTGACTTATCTTGATCTTGAATTGATTTGTACATTGTTGGTAGACGATAGATTGATTCACTGTCATCCCAAGTCGGATAATCAGTGACAAGGTCACGTCTTGGTGTGTAGAGAGGCTCTCTGTGTAGAGGTACTCGATCTGGGAACGTCCATACAATGGCACGCGCTTTCGCATTACCAAACGGCATACAACCGTGCTTTATTGCTACGCGTTGAATTCCACCAGATACATCCGTTTTCCAGTTTTTACCTTCAGCAGCGGCTTTTTCTGTTTCGGTAAGATCATCCCACCAGCCAAGTTGTTTCAATAGCTTATCGCTAAACTCAGGGTAACCATCTTGCAGCTCGCAATCTTTCGAGTAGCTGTCTTCAGCAAGCAAGCTTTTTCCTTCAAACTCAACGCCAAAACGCGCTCTAAAGTTACCTCCACCTTGTGCAACCGGTTTTGATGTATCGTAAAGAATATGAGTGCCTGGGTGTTTCATTTCAGGCGTACCCCAACACGGCCAAGGTAGACCGTAGGTTTCCCCGTGAACAGGGCCACCTTCTGCTTCCAATGACGTTTTATGGAACGTGTGCCAGTTCATCGTATGCGCTTTGATACGTTCAGGGCTTTGTCCTGTGTAACCGATAGTCCACATCCCTTTATTAAATTCACGGGTTATATCTTCAATAACAGGTTGGTTGTTTTCAACTTTGATGTGCTTGAACAATTGATCTGAAAAACCAAGCTTCTTGCTGAGCAAGAACATGATTTCGTGATCCGGTTTAGATTCAAATAGCGGTGGGATCACTTGCTCTCGCCACTGGAGTGAACGATTAGATGCGGTAACCGATCCTGTTGTTTCGAATTGAGTTGTAGCAGGTAGTAGATAAACGCCATCAGTACGGTCATTCATTACGGCCGCAACGGTTGGATATGGATCAACAATGACCATCATGTCGAGCTTCTGCATTGCGGTTTTCATTTCAACACCACGAGTTTGCGAGTTTACTGCGTGCCCCCAGTAGAACATGGCACGAATGTTATCGTTTTGCTCAATGTTACTTTTATCTTCAAGTACACCATCAATCCAACGGGATACGGGAATACCCATATTGTTCATCGGTAACTTGCCGCGATACTTATTCTGATCGAAACGATCTTTGACCCATTGATGATCAAGATCCCAAATACCAGCCCAGTGTTTCCAAGAGCCATCAGCCAAACCGTAGTAGCCAGGTAGTGTATGAGAAAGCACACCCAGATCCGTTGCACCTTGTACGTTATCGTGACCACGGAAAATGTTAGCACCACCTCCTGACTTGCCCATATTGCCAAGTGCAAGCTCTAGAATGCAGTATGCACGAGTGTTGTTGTTGCCCGTCGTATGTTGAGTACCACCCATACACCAAACCACACAGCCCGGACGGTTTTCAGATAAGAGTTTGGCGGTTTGGTAAACTTCTTCTTCAGAAATACCGGTTACACGTTCAACTTCTTCAGGTGTCCACTTAGCAACTTCTTCTTGAACCTCTTCCATTCCAAAGACACGTTGGCGAATGAACTCTTTATCTTCCCATTTGTTTTCGAATACGTGCCACAACACGCCCCAAATGAAAGCAACATCAGAGCCCGGACGAAGTGAAACATAATGGTCTGCTTTTGCAGCAGTACGAGTGCGACGAGGATCCGCGACCACAATCTTACAGTTGTTCTTCTCTTTTGCGATTAAGATGTGTTGCATTGCGACTGGGTGAGCTTCCGCGGGGTTTGAACCGATGAAAAGCATCGACTTACAGTTATGCATGTCATTAAAGGAGTTGGTCATCGCACCGTAGCCCCACGTGTTTGCTACACCGGCTACTGTGGTTGAGTGACAAATACGTGCTTGGTGGTCAACGTTATTAGTTCCCCATAACGATGCCATTTTACGGAACATATACGCTTGTTCGTTATTATGCTTGGCACTACCTAACCAATAAATTGAATCCGGACCAGACTCTTTGCGGATCTCTAGCGTCTTGTTTCCGATTTCTTCAATCGCTTGATCCCAAGAAAGCTTCTTCCATTTACCATTTTCAAGCTTCATTGGGTATTTTAGACGACGTTCGCCATGACCATGCTCACGTAAGGCGGCACCTTTGGCACAGTGACCACCAAGGTTAAACGGATGGTCAAAAGCGGGTTCTTGCCCTGTCCAAACGCCATTTTGAACCTCGGCATAGATACCACAGCCTACTGAACAGTGAGAACATATAGTACGTTTGATTTCGGTTTTAGCTTCAGGATCAACAGATTTCGCTTCGGCTTTTTTCATCATTCCCGGAACAAAAAGTGATGCACCAGCAACTGCTCCACCAGCCGCGAGTGTAGAGTTCTTCATGAAAGCCCGACGACTGACGCCAAATTGATTCTCTTTTTTCGTTACGCTATCGGAGCGCTTTGTTAGTTTCATTAGTTTGGCTCCTATAGTGAATCGTAGTAATCGCGAATGTGTTGAGTCTCGTGATAACCATCAGTTGTACTTTGAGGCTCTGTAATAACTTCTTCTTTAGCAGAGGCTGCTGTACTTGTTCCTGCTACCACTGCGCCTACTACGGCTGCTGTTGTCATGCCTTTTATCAGATCTCGACGACTGGTATCGACCGTGTCTTTCTCTGTTTTGCTTTTGTTATTCATCCATTGCTTCCTTACGTGCTTAACCTAGATAGATGCGGGTGAACGCTTTAGCGTCTCTTTGTTAATCACCGCATACTTTACGTTTAGTTACCTGTTGAGTTATCCGCTGAATTAAAGTGAGTTACTGATGTTATTTACGTTGATGCTTAACTTACTTTTCGCACCTGCAATTTTTTGGCTAAATCTAACTTGTTCAATGTGCAGAAATGCCTCTAGTAATTGCGCGGCTTTTAAATAGAACTGCGCATGCTTGGCTTGGTTGATTTGCTCACTAAATGACAAATACCAAGGTGCTAAATGCGTATTAAAAAAGGCCTGTTGTTGGCTTTCATCTTCTTGAGTTAATACCGCCATTACTTCACACAATGCTGAAATGTGATCTTCGGGCTCTTTAACTGTCTCATCACGCTCTAAGCCCAGTACTTGAAGATCATGTCGAAGTATTGCTAACGGCTTTTCCATTAATGAGCCAGTCATGTGCCATGAACCAAATAAAACAACTTCACCCCGGCCTATTCCGATAAAAAGATCCTGATACTCTTCGCTTACCGCTTCGATATTTACTGCATTGGCTGCCTGTTTAATCGCAAGCCAAGCTTGTTGCATGATGCTGTCTTCTGCTTCTATTTCTATCGTCGACAGAAATTCAATCAGCTCTGCAGTTGGCGGCTGACGAAATAGTGTTGAAAGTAGCAGATAGATATCAGCACGCAGGGTTTGATATTGGTTATCCAAAGCGTTCTCCTAATATTTCAATTGTTTAGTTGGGTCGTCTGCCATGACTTCAAACACATCACGGACACGGCAGTCTTCACACATAGCAATACGATTGATTGATGCCTCATCAGAGAATTGAGAGTGACCGCGTAACTTATCTTGCAGCATTGTTATCATAGACTGTGGAGCAAATGGTTTTTGACAGCGTAAACACTCGGCTGGTTTTTCATGATGAAGAACACGAGGCTGAATACGTGACGCTCGATCCCAATTGATTTGTGGTGCAAGAGATAATGCCGATTCAGGACACGCTTTTTCACACATGCCACATTGAATGCAGTCTTGCTCGACAAAATTAAGTGACGGGCTATCACCATCATGATGTAGTGCTCGAGTAGGACAGACTGCTACGCACGCCATGCACAGTGTGCAATCCTTTGTTTCACAATTGATGCTTCCGTAAGGAGCACTACTCGGTAAAACGGTAACCGATTCTGCTGGATTACGATCGACCGCTAGCGCATCCAGTGATTGAAATAGACGGGCTCGTTTTGATCCTGAAAGCTCACCTATTGCAGGGATAAGTTTCTCAGTTAGTAGAGTTGGCTTTTCATCTCGCAGAGATTCCAAGTAAAGGATGTCAATACAGCTGCTTTCAATGCCCAGAGGCTCTAATAATGATTGAGCCATCGCCACTTCTTTGGTTAGAACTCGAAGTATGGTTTGAGGCATATGTCGACTCGCAGCAAATAGAACCTGAGTTGCGCCATTAACCAGTGCTGTGAACCAAGTATCAATACCGACAGAGGGTAGCTCTTCGACCACAATAGGTAGAACATTGTCAGGTAACGCTTTAAGTGCCATTAACGTATAGGCTTCGTGGCGTTCACTACAAAATAGAACGATTGGCGTAGTCCCGCCCGCTTTCTGATAGTTAGCTAGGGTTCGTTCAACGAACTTTTGGGTATCTTCTGGATTTGGTAATGCGTAACGGATGGCTTCTGTCGGACAGGATGTTGCACATGTTCCGACACCCTGACATAAATAAGGGTTAATCTCGATGTTGTAACCTGTTTTGTCGCTACCTTTACTTTGTAATGCGCCAGCTGGACATGCATCTACACATCGGTCACACCCTTTCACACCGCGTGAACTATGGGCACACAAATCGGTATCAAGTCGGAAGTATTTGGGTTTATCAAAGGTTCCCATAAGCGTAGGGATTTCGGTTAATGCCTCTTGCATCGTTGGATAGCCACGTCCGACGGGGTAATAACCGGGTACGGGAACTTCTTCTTTCATAACCCCCGTTAGCGAAAGATCCAGAATAATGTCAAAACAGTCTTGGTTGACCGCAATTTCAGCAAGATTGCTACTAAAAAGGTTGGAGTCCAAAGTAATGCTGACTTGGAAAGCCCCTAGAAAGCCAGAGATCTCAACAGACCGTGAAAAGTAAATGTCATCGGACTTCCCCTTCTCACCATCAGTAGACAATAGCGTCACCGACGCCATACTACTCAGCTGCTTAGCGGTGGACTGTATAATTTCTGTTGGGCCAAGGATGAGCGTATGCCCACCACTTTCATAACTAACGGTAGGCGGAATTAGATTGGTTAATTCAACGGTATTTTCAATAGCATAGCTACGAGCTTTACCATTGGTCGATATGGATTGTTGTAATAATTGTTTTAACATTGCTCAGTTCCATGTGAGAACAGGTAGTCACATGCACTGCATTGCAATTTACATTCCAACTATTTTATCAATAAATATCAGTGATTTAACAATTTATTGAGGGCTTTGTATCATATCCCAATGAAGGTGGGACATAATGTCCCAGTCTTTATTCTACGATACGGTACAAATTGTACCTATTTATGTAGGGTTATTATCTGTGGTGTGGGCACCTTTTGAAACGGAGTGACTTTCTAGGTTAGATTCGTCGTCCGTTTCGTTTTGTGTCGACGATAGATCGAGTTCACTTGTTTGCTCTAATTCCTCGGGCTCAATCGACTCGTTACCATCTAGCTGTTCAGGATGGGTAGAACAAAGCTCTTCTTCTATTGTGGGTTCACCCACCTCTGATGACTCACTGCTACACGGTGCTTCAGAATCATTTACCCACTCTCTCAGCGATTGTGCGACTTCACTTGTTAGGCTTTTTACCGAACTGTAGTCATGGTCATAATCATTTAGTGCGTCAACCTGATTAAATTCCTCAGACATAAAGAGCTTTCTTAATGCGGCTTTTTTTATTAGAGGGTCAACATCACTGAGAAGCATAGCGGAAATCGAAGGCTCACTCTCTGACAAGGCACCGTCTTCTAACGGTTCTATGTTATCTGTAGGCTCTTCTAAAACATCTAACTCTGTTGATTGAACACAGACATTATCGGCTTCATCAACGGTGTGTTCAGTTGCTAGTGAAGTGGGTTGTGTACTAACTCCATCACTATTTAGTGGTGACTCTCGCTCTTCTTCGCTGAGTTTTCTCTTTGACCACCTTGAAATGAAATTAGTTGCCACTGGCTCGCCCCGCTCCTTTACGTTTCTTACGTCGCTGTTCGATGAGTTCGCCATGTCTACCGATGTAAGCCTCCATCCACGCTTGTACTGCTAAAGGCATGTCACAAGACAGAACAAGGTAATCCCCGTCCATGTATTGGCCAGCAACACCTTGTGAGGCAGTAATGGTAACGATGGATTGCAAAGATGTTTCGTCTACGTCATCCAATACCAGAAACAGTTTGGGCTGCTTGGAACTCAAGTTAAATCGATAGTCTGTACGCTCATCTTTAAACAACTCTAAAATAGCACTTAGCGTTATATCTTCGCCTGTTCCTTCACTTTCGGTTTGCTTCGTTAACTCAATACCTTTTAATTGCCACTGTGTAGTAGACCAAGCCCCTGTGGTGATCTCATGCAAGGCTAAATGACAATTCAATGGCCATACGTTTTCACTCTTTGCTAATTCTATTACGTCGTTAAGGTTGTTAGACATAGCTCACCTATTTACAGTTAACCTGTTTATTATTGTATTCTTGGCATGATAAAAGCAATAATTACGCCAGTTATCAAATTTCAACAAACAGGAACTTAGTGTGGTTAAGCCTAAAATTATAAAAACAACAGAAAACCCATTGCAGACAATGGAAGTTGAAGTATTCGATGAATACGGTGAGAAGCTTGTAAAGCAGATTGCATGCGAGCGTCCTCTTACCGTTATGCTTAACTGGAAAGAAATCGTTACCTTAATGACGCTTGGCTCTCGTCCTGAGTCATTGGTGTTGGGCTATTTAAAAAACCAAAGCTTTCTGTCTGATCCTGAAGCCATTGAATCCATCATTATCGACTGGGAAACTTACAGCGCGGCCGTCATCACTAAAGAAAATACCGATCATCTTGATAAAGCACTAAAGAAAAAAACGGTTACTTCAGGGTGTGGTCAAGGCACCATGTATGGCAACGTGATGAAGCAACTAGAGGATTATAAGGTTCCTCAAGTTTCCATTAAGCAGTCTGAGATCTATTCTGCACTAGAAGCGTTAACTCATTATAACGATACTTACAAAAAAGCAGGGGCCGTCCATGGCTGCGCTGTGTGTAATGCCAATGAGGTACTCTCCTTTGTAGAAGATGTAGGTAGACATAACGCGGTTGATACGTTGGCCGGAGAGCTGTGGCTTAACCAGCAAACAGGTGAAGATAAAATTTTCTATACAACGGGTCGTCTAACTTCTGAAATGGTCATTAAGGTTGCTCAGATGGGTATACCAACGTTACTTTCAAGATCGGGCGTCACCCAAATGGGGTTAGATCTTGCTCAGAAATTCGGCATTACCACTATTGCCCGTGCGAAAGGTTTACGCTTTCAAGTCTTTACCGGAGCCGACAAGATAGAGTTTGACGTAAAAGGTCATTTGAAAGACGAGTAACGTCATTTTATTAAAGTATACAAAGGGAGGCTATTGAGCCTCCCTTTTTAATTTCAGCCTTATCAGTACTAGATGCCTATACATTCACTTCGTCACAATAATGGGAATTATTAGCGATTAGTTCAGTATCCGAAGTATTAATTACTCATCACCTTGCATAGGTGAAATTTGGTGCTATTAGTTTAAAAGCCACTGTAACAAAACCGTCATAAAAACATAATATTTGAGTGGCATCAAACGTCAGTTCACCAGGAGTTATCTATGGCTAGGCAACCTATTGTTACCCGTTTAATGCTGTCTCTCTCGATTCGAGCTCAGTTAATCTTAATTACATTTTTCTTACTTATTGGTATTTCAACGTATGCTCTCTATGAGCAATATAGCTTCAATCAGCTCGATCAATTACGACTAGCAGACCACGAAAATCAAAGCAGCGAGGTTGACCTACTGACACTGAGAAGGCATGAAAAGGACTTTTTGGCTCGTCAAACCCCAAAGTACCTTGAACGTTTTGACAAAACGGTCACCACGCTTCAAGACCGAATTCG
This sequence comes from Vibrio lamellibrachiae, assembly GCF_050337265.1. Classification (NCBI taxonomy): domain Bacteria; kingdom Pseudomonadati; phylum Pseudomonadota; class Gammaproteobacteria; order Vibrionales; family Vibrionaceae; genus Vibrio; species Vibrio lamellibrachiae. The sequence goes on along the minus strand of NZ_JAKJSU010000004.1, from coordinate 144,429 downwards.
CAATATTCAGTCGTTACTTGACGATCAAAGTGCTCAAATCATCAAACCAGTAACGCTTTCGCTTGAAACACTGACACTTTATCAGCAACAGTTTCACCAACTTGCAGCGCAATTGCTTACCTTAGGGTCAAAAGACGAAACGGGACTCACCTCTGAGGTAATTAAATCGCGTCACCAGCTTACAGCAGATATTAATCTTCTTGGTGATGCCGAATTACAAGCCGCCTACTCACTACTGCTTAATCAAAATCTTCATTTCTCTGAAAACCCGAATACCGAGTCTTTAAATGCCCTACTTTCAGAACTCAAACGCTTTTCCAATTTGTCCCAGCGATATAGCTTCATTCATGAAGGCGTTAATCGCTACAAAGAAGCGGTTGTCGCGTTAACTGATGGTTACGTCACTATTGGGTTAAGTGCTGACACAGGGTTGCAAGGCGCATTACGAAGTAACGTTCATCGTACTGAAGAAGCTATCCATACGTTACAGGACCAAATAACAGAAATTAACCAAGTTGCCACAGCCGAAGTTACTTTTAAATTACAAGCGATTGGTTTGAGCATCGCACTCATTGTCTCTTCTATGCTGCTTCTTATAGGTAAAAGCATCACTAGGAGAATTGGAAAGATCACTGAGCTGATGAAAGATATATCCGAAGGTAATGGCGATCTAACAGTAAGAATGAATGCCCAGGGCAATGACGAACTGGCTCAGCTAGCCAATTCATTCGATGTCTTTGTTGCCAAGTTGCACAAAAATATCGCTGACATTGCCTCCGTCATGCACACCCTTTCTGATTGCGCTTCAACGTCAGAAAAAGCCGCCAATAAGAGTATGACTAATGCGGAACAACAAAAAATAGAATCAGAATTGGTTGCGACCGCAGTGAATGAGTTGGTGATGACAAGCAACGAGATCACGGCAAATATTGAGAGTGCTGCAGATAACGCGCTTCGAGTAAAAACGGAAGCGGAAAAAAGTATGCAGGTCACACACATTGCAGGAGAAAGTATACAAGCACTCGCGAGCAATATATCGAACTCGCAGCTACTAGTGAATGAGTTGTCAGTTCATAGCCACGAAATAAAGACGGTTATCTCAACCATAACCAGTATTGCAGAGCAGACCAACTTACTCGCTCTAAATGCTGCGATAGAAGCGGCACGTGCCGGAGAGAATGGCCGAGGTTTTGCGGTCGTTGCTGATGAAGTAAGACAGCTCTCTTTGAAAACAAATGAATCAACTAAACAAATTGAAGAGACAATTAATGGTTTGACGTCAGGCGTTGATAGAACGGTAAGTACGATGCAAAGTAGCCTAGAGCAAGTAAATACATCGAATGAACAAACGGTGCTAGCGGTAGAATCGATTCAAAAGATCGTTGATCAAATTTCAGAAGTGTTCGACATGAACGCCCAAATCGCGACGGCGTCTGAAGAGCAGTCAATGGTGTCTGCTGAGATCGATAGGAACATCACTCAAATTGCAGATCTTGCAGGAAGCACAGCATTGCAGGTTTCTAAAACGGGAGAATCAAGTCTAGAAGTGATTAATGTGAGTCATAAGTTACAGGGTATCGTTGGTCAATTCAAATACTAACTAATTGATTAATATTTATAATAAAGCGATCAAAAAAGGCTCCATAGGGAGCCTTTCATTTAGAGGTTAGTTAACAACCAAACTCTATTATGCTTCTCTTGATTTTAAAAGCTCTGCGTACGTGCCACGGAAATCGTTGATTTTGCCATCTTTGATTTCTAGGATACGTGTTGCAAGTGAATCAACAAATACACGGTCATGAGAGACGAAGAACAGTGTTCCTTTGTAATTCTCAAGCGCTAGGTTCAATGCTTCAATTGATTCCATATCCATGTGGTTCGTTGGTTCATCCATTAATAGGATGTTTGGCTTATGCATCATGATTTTACCAAGAAGCATACGACCTTGCTCACCACCAGAGATAACCTTCACTGATTTCTTGATGTCGTCTTGACCAAAGATCATACGGCCTAGGAAACCACGAACAACCTGCTCGTCTTCACCTTCTTGACGCCATTGACTCATCCAATCAAACAGGTTCATCTCTTCTTCAAAATCATGAGCATGATCTTGAGCGTAATAACCGATGTTTGAGTTTTCAGACCACTTGTATTCACCAGTGCGCGGAGCCAATTCACCTGCTAGGGTGTTAAGCAGTGTTGTTTTACCTACGCCATTCTCACCAATGATAGCAACGCGCTCACCGACTTCGAAAATACCATCGAACTTGCTGTAAAGATCTTCTTCAAAGCCTTGAGATAGATTTTCAACAACAAGTGCGTTACGGAAAAGCTCTTTTGATTGCTCAAAGCGAATGAATGGGCTTTGACGGCTAGACGCTTTAACTTCAGCAAGTTGAATCTTATCAATTTGCTTAGCACGAGAAGTGGCTTGTTTTGCTTTAGATGCGTTCGCAGAGAAACGAGAAACGAAAGTTTGAAGCTCAGCGATTTGTGCTTTCTTCTTTGCGTTATCTGTTAATAGACGCTCACGAGCTTGAGTCGCAGCAGTCATGTATTCATCGTAGCTACCAGGGAAAAGGCTAAGCTCGCCGTAATCTAAATCCGCCATATGAGTACATACAGAGTTTAAGAAGTGACGGTCATGCGAGATGATGATCATGGTGCAGTTACGTTGGTTTAACGTCTCTTCAAGCCAAGCGATGGTATCCATATCCAAGTTGTTGGTTGGTTCATCAAGAAGCATGATATGCGGGTCAGCAAATAGAACTTGTGCTAATAGAACACGAAGTTTCCAACCAGGGGCTACTTCACTCATTAATCCAAAGTGTAAGTTCTCTTCGATACCAACAGCTAAAAGCAGCTCACCTGCTTTAGCTTCTGCCATGTAGCCGTCCATTTCAGCGAACTGAACTTCTAGATCAGCCACCTTCATGCCATCTTCTTCGCTCATTTCAGGAAGAGAATAGATGCGGTCACGCTCTAGTTTTACTTCCCAAAGCTCTTTGTAACCCATGATAACGGTATCAATTACAGAAAATTCTTCATAAGCAAACTGGTCTTGGTTTAGCTTAGCAACACGTTCGTTAGGATCGTAGCTAACGTTACCCGAGGTTTGCTCTAGCTCACCGCTAAGAATTTTCATAAAGGTTGATTTACCACAACCATTTGCGCCGATTAGGCCATAGCGGTTGCCTTCGCCAAATTTGACAGAAATGTTTTCAAATAGTGGCTTAGCGCCAAATTGTTGTGTGATATTCGCTGTGGAGATCAAAGCCGTTACCTTTAATTTAATGGAATTTGTATAAACGGCGCAACGTTACTTGTTCACAACCAGAACTGCAAGCGTTGTTTGCTTTAGATCACATAAATTGCAACCGTTGTTCTTCAAAAGAGTGTGTTTGTAAATGTTAGTTTTGAAAGCGTACTGTTAATATAGGTGACGTGTCTCATAAGTGAACCGGACATTCGTCTCCTTTGCGATTAAAGTATCGCGCTTTCTTTAACACTGTGTTTGTTCTTATTTAATAAATATGTGCCTACACTATTAGCTAACCATCTAAGTTTTAAGTGAATTATATGCGTTTCTTGCTACGATTTATCACATTCGTTTTGTTTCTTGTGTCATTGTCTTCTCATGCTAACTGGAATTATGACTTATCCACTTCACAAGCTATTGATGAAACCGCATTATCAATTGCGAATGAAATTAACCAGTTTCCTGAACTACTTTTCATTTCATCAACAGAGCAGCGTAAAGTTAATCAGCTTCTAACTGCAACGGTAGAGCAGCAAGCTAAACATATTCATCAATTCAACAAAATACTGACTTTATATAAAGAAGATAGAACGGACGATCTTTGGCGCCAAACTGAATCTTCATATTTGACACTTAAGAGCTTAAGTCAGAGTAAACAGGCACTTTTATCACTGACAACTGAGCATAATAGAGAGAGACTAATCGGGTTTGGGCCCGATGGCGTCACTCAATTTAAGCAAGAGTGGCAATTAGTCCAAATCAATCTAGATTATTTGGCTTATTTTCAAGTTCGTAGTTTTGGCGTGTTTTTTAGTGATCTATTTATCTCTCCTATTCCTGTTATTTGGGTCGCTTTAAAGGTTTTCGCTATTTACTGCATATTGACCTGGTGGCTAACTAAGAGCTCTAGGATTATCACGCTATTTCGTGAGACTCAGCTAAACAAAACGACCTCTCCTCCCGTTTGGATTCGAACAATATGGTATTTAAGCCGAGCACAACGAGCAATTGCATGGCTCGTTGCCATTACGCTGTCATTACGGGTTCTATCAAGTATACCTAGCTTGGAACATTTAATTTTCTTAGAAATTTTCACCTGGTGGATACTCGGTGGTTCAATTGCGATTAGTTTTATTTTGGAGTTTGTATACCGAAACAGTCGAAGCTCTAGCCCTGAGATGGTTGCGCTACGTTTATCGAGCACTCAACGTTACGTTTGGAGTGCTATCTTTGCCGGTGTAATATTGCAAATTTCACTACGTACACTTGGTGAAGCCACGATCTATCACTGGATTTATAGTGCCCTTTTCTTCTGGTTTATATTGGTTACGCTCTCGGTTCTTCGTCTTTGGAGACCCCATGTATTTTCGATCGTGATTAAACAAACAGATAAACCAGTGTGGCTTAATTGGGCGATTAAACATAAAGACACACTTGCATTAGGAATGTTAGCAACAGCTATTGCGATTGTTTGGATTACAATACACACACTCCAACACCGCATAGTTTCAGCCTTGTCTCAATATACGTTCTTTAGCCAAGCACTTGCCTATTTATTTAAAATAGAGGTTGCGAAGCAAGCTCATAATAGTGATTCACAAACTAGTTTAGTTAGAATTAAAGGCGAGCAAACTTTTAAGTATGTATTACCCGGAAATAACGACAGTACTCTCATCCCTTATGCTCAAAGTGAGTTAAAAATACTGTCTAAGTACCTATTGAGTGATAGTCCTGCAATTTGTGTTGTGTCTGGAGAGAGAGGCGTCGGCGTAACCACGCTACTCAACTCTGTGTTACATCGAGCTAAGAATGCTGAGCCACTCTATCTAAACTGCCCTTACTCAGGATACAAGGAACTACTTGAGCTATTAGCACTTAGCCTTGGTTTAGATGAAACGGCGACCGAAATTCAAATTCTTGCCTTTCTACGTAAGAGTGATACCACTTATTTAATTGCGGTAGATAACGCTCAAAGGCTCGTTAAGCCAATGGTCGGCGGTCTAACAGGTTTGATTCGCCTAACTAATCTATTGAGACGATCTAAAAAGAACCATCGTGTTGTTATGGCTATTGAAAAGTCGAGTTGGCGATTCGTCGATAGAGCCAGAGGGGAACGATTGCTGTTTGACTGGGTTTCGTTTATGCCGCGCTGGAACGAATTACAAATCCAACAACTTCTTGATAGCCGAATCAATCAAGATATAGAACATCCGCTGAGTTTCGACGGCCTTGTTGTTCCAAAGCAATGGGACCAAGAAGATATTACTGAAGAAGAGCGTGCTAAGAAGGGATTTTATCGAATTCTTTGGCATTATTCTGATGGAAACCCAACCGTTGCATTGCGTTTCTTTCGCTTATCACTTAATCGAGATAAAGAAACGGATCAGGTTAAGGTTCGCCTATTCAATGCACCTCAATCACTGGAGCTTGAATCTATGCCCAAGCCAATGCTAGCCGTGATACGTTCAATCGTGCAACTAGAAGTCGCTTCACCAGAAGAACTCTCTGAGTGTACACAGCTAAGTATTGCTGAAGTCATTGGAACACTTCGCTACTTCCAAAGTAGAGGGTTTATTGAGTGGAGCGAAGACAAAGCCCGAGTTTCTGACCACTGGTTCCGCCACATTACCAATGTACTAGACCGTCAACATTTACTGGTGAAGTAACATGATTCGAATACTATTTTTTGTAATAACTGCAATTTTATCCTTCTCTAGCTTCGCAACAGAAGAGATTGCAAATGTTGAAAACATCTCACAGTTTACAAGCTTGATTCGTTGGAGCGGCGTTTTTCTGTCTGCGATTGTGGTCTTGGCAACGTGGATACTGCTTAAATTTATTAACTCAATGGTTGTCAGCATTGGTGGGCAGTTTGTTCAATATCGAATGCTGCTACAAAAACTACAATCGTTTTTGCAGTTCTTCATTTATATGTCAGCTGGTATTTTGGTCTTTATGATGAGCTTTCGAATCAACGACCAGATACTCACACTGATAGGAGGAACACTTGCGGTCTCGGTTGGCTTCGCACTCAAGGACCTTGCCGCTTCATTCATCGCTGGTATGACAGTGATGGTTGACCGTCCATTCCAAGTAGGTGACCGTGTCACATTTGAAGGGAACTATGGGGACATAATTACGATAGGATTGCGTTCTGTTCGTATGCGTACACTGAACGACGATATTATTACCATTCCAAATAACAAATTCTTAAATGAAGTAACGGTCAGCGGGAATTATGGCGCACTCGATATGCAGGTGGTGATCCCCTTCTACATCGGCATGGACGAAGATATTTCATTAGCCAGAGATCTAATACAAGAAGCTGCGTCATCAAGCCGTTATATTCATCTACCAAAACCGGTAGTCGTGCTAGTTAAGCAAACAATTACAGATAACTATTTAGCGATTCAATTAACCTGCAAAGCCTATGTTGTTGATACTGGGTATGAAAAGCTTTTTGAAACCGACATTACACTAAGAGTAATGAAAGAATTTAAAAAGCACGGTATTAACCCGCCTAAAATAGCTTTTACTCAGAGCTAGTTTAATAAAGGCTTCAATTATGAAGCCTTCTTTTTTCTTAGCGCACCAAGTTGACGACTCCCCTTTACTACTGAGCAAACACTACAAGCTCTCCTATAATTAGAATTATTCGTAGTAATATTTTGGTATTCAAATGTTGAACGAACGACACGCTTTGTCAGGGGATACACAAACCATTGTCGACTTGGAGAAATGGCAGCAAAGTGTTGACTTGATGTCTGAGCTTTATGGGTCAGTGAATGGCTCCATTGTCCAATTTCGTAATAATGAATTTAAAGTCGTTGTTACTAGTTGCAATGAAGATAACCATCTCGTTCGAAATGACAGTTGGGATTGGGGCATGAAAAGTTTTTGCCGAGAAATTGTCGAGACAAATAAAGCGCTCTATGTTCATAGCGCGCTGCAGGACAACTACTGGCACGACGCCCCTCCCGTTGTTGAAGGCCCTGTGCGTTCTTATTGTGGCTTGCCCATATATTGGCCTGACGGTTCTTTGTTTGGCACTATCTGTGTTATTGACAATAAATCGAGTGAATATTCATCAACATTATTAAAACTATTAGAGCAGTTTTGCCAGCTCATCACAGCTGACCTTAAAATGCTCAGTGATTTTGAAGAATTAAAAAGCTTAGCACTAACCGATGAATTAACGGGTCTAAATAATCGACGGGGATTAATGATTCTTGGAGAGCAGCGCATCAAAGACGCGACGAGGTCTAAACAAGTTCTCGGGTTAACGTATTTGGATATCGATAACCTTAAGACAATCAATGACCAATTAGGTCACCAAATTGGAGATCATTGTATTTCAGCGCTTGCAAAAGTACTGGAACTGAATTGTCGTGAAAATGATATTAAAGCGCGAGTTGGTGGTGACGAATTTATTATCATCACCCTAATTAATGAAGAAAATGAACGCCCCTATGATCAATCTCTCAACGAGCTTTCTGAACGTATTATCAAGAGCTACCGTTCTATGATTCAAAAATACGATCCTACAAGCTTAACATCTGTTAGTTGTGGAGGGATTACCTTTGAACACCATGAGCTACACAGCCTCGATGAGATGATCAAAAAAGCCGATCATCTGATGTATCAACATAAGCAGAGTAAAGCCTGAATCTATTTAATTCGGAGCCAACAATACAATGCATTTACACGACGCAAACTGATTGAACGTGTTCGACTTGCTTTGGTAGGTACACACTAAATTGACTACCTTTTCCTAGCTCAGATTCCACTTTGATTTCACCACCAGACTGGCTCAATATACTTTGTGATACTGATAGTCCAAGCCCTGTACCGTCTCTTTTGGTGGTATAAAAAGGGTCAAAAACTCGTTTTATCTGCTCAGGGCTAATACCGCATCCTTGATCTTTTACGTGAATAACAGCCCCTTTCAGTTCGCCGTCTTCATACCAGTCATAGGTGGATATTCTTAACTCTCCCTTGCCTTCCATCGAATAAATAGCATTCATTTGAAGGTTTACTAATACTTGTAAAAACTGATGTCGATTTACTTCAACGGCAACATGCGCATTTAGGTCGGCGATAAATGTAATCTGTTTTTTCTTAGAGCCTGTTTTTACTAACGTAACACTCTCTTCCACAATCGGGTTCACATGTTCCCATGTAATTTCGTCTTGAATCCCACCCTGTCGGCTGTATTGAAGCAAACTACGCGTAATGTTTCTAATCCTATCAACCTGTTCTAAAATCGAACTTATCTCTTCTTCAATTTGAGCTGCATTATCACCCAGTTCAAATTTAATCAGTTCTGCATTACCAAGAATAACCGCAGTTGGGTTATTAATTTCATGAGCTATACCCGCAGTTAGTTCCCCTAGTGCGGCGAGCTTTTCATTTGTTACAAGCTTATCCTTGGTTTGATTGAGTAGCGTGATATGGTGCTCTAGTTGAGCTGTTTTCTCTTCAAGGCTTGCCGTCCGTTTTTGAACTTTTAATTCTAGTTCAATGGCTGACTCTTCAATTTGTTCTTTACGTTTTTCTAGTGAGTCGAGCATGTTATCAAACTGTCTCGCAAGCTGAGCTAATTCATGCTTTTCATCCAAACCAATCTCACCAATTCGTTTATCTTTACCAAGCTGTATGAGTTTGACTACTTTGTGTATACGTTCAATTGGCTGAAAGAGATCCCGAGAACCTCTATATACAACATATCCAGACCCAACGAGGATCAGCAAAGTCATTATGCTAACTTCCACAATATTGGTCATATACTCTTTGAAAAACGGCCAAATAAGGTAACCGGTATAGAGCATACCAATGATGTCATCATTGCTGTCTTTAATCGGCTGATAGGCTGTGATGTACCAGGCATCATAAACAAATGCACGATCCACCCATTTATTACCATCGATTAGAACCGCTTTCTCTACCTCGCCTGAAACATTTGTGCCTATGGCGCGGCGGCCACTACGTTGTTCGTCATTACTATCAAGCGGTACATTTGTACTTACCCGAAGTTCATCAAGAAATATTGTTACCGTCCCTTTGGGTCTTCGGTTATCAACGTTGTCGACTGGATAAATGAGATCTCGAATTTGGTCTACGAGCATCGTGCTGTTATTTAGAAGAAGCCCGCCATCGAGGTAGCCGACAATGGTGCCATTTTCATCCCTTATAGGTAAAACTGTACGGCTAACCAAACCTGCACTTTGCATTTGTTCTGAGTTAACCAATGGAATTTCAGCGTCTACTCGGAGCTGTTCATCTAAATAATTCAATTCATCGGCGGTTAGTCGGTCAAAGAATGTTTGGGCTTCCACTGCATGGTTTTCATTTTCGCTGTAGGCAACCATTGAGCGTATTGAAACACTTTGTTCGGACCGGACTGAATGGAAGGTCAGGAAATCAAGTCCATACCGCTGCTTTTGTTGTGATACCCAAGAGCTAAGCTCTTTGTTTGTTAGGGCTGTGTTTGTAAGGGCTTTGTCATCAGCCGATAAGGTTTTTAGGCGAACTCTAAAATCATATGATTCAGCTAAAGAATCAATGTCGTTGGCTTGTTTCTTTTGCAGCAGCGTAATGCTGTTATTGGCAATGCCTAAACGTTCAGACACATCAATTAATGTCGCATTCCACGTGTAATGTATAGACCAATAAACGGTTATCCCAATTAGCGCTACAAGCATTAACAAAATAGGGGCAGACGTTAATATTAACAACCTGTATCGCACCATTGATTTAAACCGAAAGCGCCACTTGGAGAGAAAGGATAAATCACTCGGCATAAGAGATCCCTTCAATTGACCACTCTTTAAACTTTCTCTCTAATGTTTTACGTGCAACGCCCAAATCCCTAGCTGCAGCCGATTTATTGCCATCGTATATCTCAACTATTTTTAGTATATGGGCTCGTTCTACTTCTTTGAGTGTCCATGAACCAGGGTATCCCTCTCCTTGAACGACGTTGCGTTCTTCCAGTTCAGGTAGTTCATTACCACTGGAGACTTGAATAGAAATATGAGGGGCAATCGTCTCGCCATTAAGCTCTCGCCAATAGTGGGCTGGCGGCTTGTCTAATAATAGGCATCGCTCTATTAGGTTTTTGAGTTCACGGATATTACCCGGCCAATCGTAGTCATTAAGTGCGGAAATATCTTCATGTGCCCATTGTGGAATAGGCATTCCAAGTTCATTGGTTAACATGGTCGTAAAATATGGGATTAGATCTTTAAGGTCCGCTTTTCGATCTTTCAATGATGGGACTTCAATCTTTAATACATTGAGGCGATAATAGAGATCTGAACGAAAAAGCCCTTTTTTAACTTCTTCTTCTAAATCACGGTTAGTCGCCGCTACAATTCTCACATCAATGCTGACTTCTCTTTCGCTTCCGACTGGGCGAATGGTTCTTTGCTCAAGCACTCGGAGTAACGAAGCTTGCATCGCCAAAGGCATTTCTCCTATTTCATCAAGAAACAGGGTCCCGCCATTTGCGACTCTAAATAGACCTTCTTTACTCTTCTTTGCTCCCGTAAATGCACCAGATGTATGACCAAAAAGCTCACTAGCCAATAAATCAGGCGCAATAGCCCCACAGTTAATCGGAATAAACGGCCCCTTACGCTGGCTCGCTTCGTGAACTCCGCGGGCAACAAGTTCTTTCCCTGTACCTGATTCGCCTTCAATCAATACTGAAGCGCGTGACGGCGCGAATTGAACAATCATCCGTTTTAACTGTTTGGTTTTATCAGAACTACCAATAATATCCGTTGTGCAATGACGTAAAGCGTCACGACGCAATGCGTAATGCATACGCTCCGCCAATCTCTTCTCCATACAGCGTTGTACGGCTTGCAGCATCTGCTCTAGATTAAAAGGCTTTAATATAAAGTCACTCGCACCGAGTTTGAGTGCACTGATTGCTGTTTCTAAGTCAGCGTAACCCGTCATGAAAATTACATCACAGCGTTTATCAGGGTCAGTAAAGACTTCTTCCCATTCAATCCCTGAGCGTCCCGGTAAATTGATATCTAATATTACCAAGTCGAAATGATTCTCTGTTCTTTTAACTTCCGCTTCTTCGATGCTAGATGCGCAATCGACAATAGAAAACCATTTACTCAATGCTTTCTTTAAAATAGTCTGCATACCTATTTCATCATCAACGATTAGAACGGAAAAGGCATCGTATTTTTGAGTTGTCGCTGGATTAAGTAGTGCAGACATGAAGATCTCGTAGTATGAGCAAAGGTTAAGACAGAGTGTACCAACTTTTGCTCATACTACGATTGCGAATGTGCGACATTTTGTCCTTCCGCATATTATTTGTGCCGCTAAGTTGCTGAAAAAACATTATCAGCAAGCTAAAACCATGATTTATGATAGATTGAAAACTTGGCATTCGATTTGCTTAATGATGCTATGAATTCACTGTATCTATATGTTTTATCAATTAACGGAATAGTATTTTTATGAACATGGTTACTTCAGCTTTCGTTACATTATCAGTTGGTTTGTTTAGCTTCTCATCATTTGCTAATGACGCTCAGCCACATATTCGCTTGGCGACGACAACCAGTACTTATCACTCTGGGTTGCTTAATTATCTACTACCCAAATTTGAAAAAGATACCGGTTATAAAGTCGATGTTGTTGCGGCGGGAACAGGTAAATCACTAAAAATGGGTGAAAATGGTGACGTTGATTTGGTAATGACACACGCACCAAAAGCAGAAGCTTATTTTGTCTCTCAAGGGTTCGGTATTCTTCCTAGAAAACTTATGTACAACGATTTTGTGATTGTTGGACCAGAATCGGATCCAGCTAAAGTTACAAACGAAAAAGATGTACTCAAAGTATTTAGTAAGATTGCTTCAGCGAATGCGACGTTTATTTCTCGTGGTGACGACTCTGGTACGCATAAAAAAGAGAAAGGGCTTTGGGAGCAAAGCAAAATTGAACCAGATTTTGGTGGTTACCGCTCAGTTGGGCAAGGTATGGGGCCAACACTAAACATGGCGTCAGAGATGCAGGGATACACGATGACAGATCGAGGAACATGGCTTGCCTACAATAATACCCTCGATTTGTCTCTTTTGTTCCAAGGTGACAAAAATCTCTTTAATCCATACCAAGTTATTCTCGTTAATCCTGAGCGCTACCCGAGTATTAATCATAAGGGCGCTAAAGTATTTAGTGATTGGTTAATTGACTCTAAAGGGCAAGAACTCATCAATACTTTTAAACTAAACGGTAAGCAGCTTTTTGTTGCTAGCGCTCAGTAGTTCATTAAAATTCAATGAGTTAAGAGCAAGCAAAAAACGACCACATAAGACAAACAACCGATGTTAGATATCTATATGAGAACAGAAAATTAATGAGTCTTTGGCAAACGACGTTGGATGCTCTAGCTCTACTAGTGAGCTTAGACCGAGAATTATGGGAAATCGTTGCGGTTTCCTTCAGTGTGTCGCTATCTGCAATTTCGGTCGTGTTGATCCCCGCTTTATTATTTTCCTTTGTATTAGCGTACACAGAGTTCCGAGGAAAGTGGTTTTTACTCTCAATCATCAATACTCTACAAGCTATCCCCACGGTTGTGATTGGCTTACTTCTTTATATGACGCTTTCTCGATCCGGCCCATTAGGCGATTTTCAGCTGCTATTTAGCCAACGAGCAATGATCATTGGCCAAATGTTGATCTGTTTCCCTGTCTTAGTTTCGATGATGCATGGCGCATTACAGTCGAGTGACCGTCGATCAATTGAAACATCCATAACTCTCGGTGTCTCAATCTACCGTGTGGCTCTTACAAACATATGGGAACTGCGCTTCCCATTAATGGCTGCTGTGGTCGCTGCGTTTTCAAGAATCGTCACTGAAGTTGGCTGCTCTATGATGGTTGGCGGTAACATTATGGGCTTAACGCGAAATATACCGACAGCAATAGCAATGGAAAGTCATAAGGGTGCGTTTGCCCAAGGTGTCGCACTGGGTATCGTGCTATTAACACTTGCTCTAGCGCTGAACTTTTTACTTTCTAGCATGCGTGGCAAAGGCCACCTACGTACTTAAACGAGGCTGTATGACAATAAAAATAACAACACAGCAATTATCGATGCGCTTTAAAGAGCGAGTGCTATTCCATATTCCAGAACTGGCTATTGGTCCTAGTGATGTCATCTATCTGAAAGGTGATAATGGTGTAGGCAAAACCACATTACTCAAGATTTTATCGGGCCTTGTTAAACCTAGCTCAGGGAAAATACTAACGCCCAATAAAAACTGGCTTCATCGCTTAACGTCATGTGGTGGCCACAAGGATGTGGTCTACCTACATCAGTCCCCTTACCTCTTTGATGGCACAGTCTATCAAAATGTCGTTTATGGAATTCGCTTCCAAAAGCAGTCAAATATCGATAAACGTGTGCAAGTCATCACAGCATTGAGAATGGTCGGGCTAGAAACTTTAGCTGATGAGCATATATCGGTATTATCAGGCGGAGAAAAGCAACGAGTCGCAATGGCAAGAGCATGGATACTGAAACCATCTATTTTGTTAATGGACGAACCAAGCGCATCCCTTGATGAAGAATCGATTCAACGCTTGGTTATCTTGGCAAAAGATTTAATTAGTAGAGGCTCTAGTTTGGTTATCACTAGCCATCAGACTAACGCCCTCACACAACTATGTCGTAAACAGTGGTGGATAAAAGAATCAACACTTATCGAATCACCGCTATTGCACGTAATCCCAGATTTAGAACAAGAGAATTCGTATGTTAGCACCCGAGCAAATTAGTTGGGTTATTTTAGCTGGTGGGCAAGCCACTCGAATGGGCGGCCAAGATAAAGGACTAATCAACCTTGATGGAAAACCTTTAATTCAGCATGTGTTCGAACGATTACAGACGCAAACTGATACGATTACGATTAATGCTAATAGAAATTTAGACACCTATAGAAAAATCGCACCCGTTATAAATGATCAATTTGAAGGGTACCCCGGGCCATTAGGCGGCATCCATGCAGGTCTCACTCACTCTGATACTGATTGGGTTGGCTTTGTTCCGTGTGATAGTCCATTAATCAATACCGATTTAGTCAAACGCTTTAGTCAACAGGTCACAGATGATGTGGATATTTTAGTCGCTCACGATGGTGAATTTAAACAGCCAGTGTTTACCCTTTTTAATAAGCGTGTTCTTCATAAACTCAATGCATTTTTGCAGCGTGGCGACCGAAAGATCATTTTGCTCTACAACGAATGTCGCACAGAATATGTCGATTTTAGTGATTCCCCCAACTGTTTCCTAAACCTTAATACCCCAGAAGAACTTACGCAATTTGGAGCACTCCAGTCATGATCAAACATTCTACTCAACTGCCTCTTTTGGGATTTGCTGCTTATTCAGGAACGGGAAAAACAACGCTACTTGAAGCGCTGTTACCGATGTTAGTTAAAATGGGGTTGAAGATTGGTGTACTCAAACATGCCCATCACGATTTCGATGTGGACGAACCTGGTAAAGATAGCTATCGCCTAAGAAAAGCGGGCGCGTCTCAAATGCTGATTGCATCTCGTAACCGACATGCACTGATGACCGAGACTGAGGATGCAGAAGCCGAGTTTGATTATCTATTGACTCGCTTTGATTCCAGCAAACTGGATCTGATATTAGTTGAAGGTTGTAAAAATATAGCTTTCCCTAAAATAGAGCTACACAGAGAAGTTGTCGGTAAGCCTTGGATTTATCCTCACGACAATAACATCATTGCAATTGCGGCCGACACTCGAGTAGAAAGCAGCTTACCTCAGTTAAGTATTGATGATCTAGAAGGCATATGTCAGTTCGTTTTGGATTACGCAAAGTCATTCAACAATGTGAGTGAACAAGAGACAGCAAAGGCTGCATCAACATGTTGTGACATTTTGTCCCCTGCCTTTTTATCGGTTCAAGAAGGTCAAGACAAAATCTTATCGATGGTATCAAGCGTTACGTTGAAGGAGTCGACGCCAATTGAAAACAGTTACGGTCGAGTCTTAGCTAGTGATGTTATCTCTCCGATTAATGTTCCTCAATACACCAATTCAGCGATGGATGGTTATGCGATCCGAAGTGATGACCTCGATTGTGATGAATACAAAGTGGTTGGGGAAGTTCTGGCCGGTTACTCTTATGACTGCGAATTAAAGAAAGGTGAAGCGGTTAAAATAATGACGGGTGCACCTACTCCATTGGCTGGTGATACCGTTGTAATGCGTGAGCAAGCAATTGACAGTGGTGACACGGTAACCTTCTCTGGTGGAAACATTAAAGCTAAGCAGAACGTTCGCCAAGCGGGTGAAGATCTTTCCGAAGGGCAAACTGTGTTTACCAAAGGTACGCGCATACAGGCACCAGAAATGGGTATGTTAGCATCGTTAGGTTTTGCTCACTGTAATGTCAAAAAACCACTTCGTGTTGCGATATTCTCAACCGGAGATGAAGTTCAAGCGCCGGGAAGTGAACAGAAAGCCAATACGATTTACGATTCGAATCGTTTTGTTTTAATGGGATTACTTGAGAAGCTCGGCTGTGATGTTATCGATTTTGGAATTTTGGAAGATAATGAACAGCTAATGATTGATGCTTTAGAAAAGTCATCAGAGCAGGCGGATCTCATTCTAACATCTGGTGGTGTTTCTGTCGGTGATGCCGATTATATAAAGCTAGCCTTAGAGAAGCTCGGGAACATAGACTTCTGGCGTATCAATATGCGTCCAGGTCGTCCTCTTGCTTTTGGTCACATTGACGATAAGCCATTTTTCGGTCTACCGGGTAACCCTGTAGCTGTGATGGTCTCATTCATCAATTTTGTTGAGCCTGCAATTAGAAAGATGCAAGGCCAGCAGAACTGGCAGCCGCTAAAAGTTCCAGCTGTAGCCTCTGAGCCACTACGCTCTCGCATTGGACGTACTGAATTTAGCCGCGGTGTTTATAGTGTTGATGATTCAGGGACTATTTCAGTATCGACAACAGGCAAACAAGGCTCAGGGATTTTACGTTCAATGAGCGAGGCAAACTGTTTGATTGAAGTTTCTCCGGCAGTAGATACCGTAAAAGTTGGAGAAAGCGTGACAATTATACCGCTTCAAGGCAGAATCTAACCGAACTAACTATTTCTATAGTCAAACGAATTCATAAAAGCTGGTTTTCCGGCTTTTTATTTGAGCACAATCCAATTTATTTGAGAACAATACTATGGTACGCACGATCCTTTATACATACAAAGATGAGAATAAAGAGTTAACATTTTCGTATGAAAAGCACCGTAATATTCATGAAGCTGTGGCTGAAGCTGAAGGGATTGATATCTCTGGCTTCCTAAAAATGGAACAACAGATTGAAGCGATTTCCGATACGAAAGCTGTACGCAATTATCGTGACAATCACTTTCAGCGCCTAGGTTTTGGTAAAATAACCTTGAAGCAAAAAGATAACGTTGGTGTTGGTAAAAAATAACCCGTTACCATAATCGTCAGAACGATTTATAAACTAAAAATGGCTTGCAACTGCAAGCCATTTTTTATTGATTTCATATGAAAGCATTTATTTAATATTTAAGAATGCCGCACCACGAACACCGCCTGAATCGCCATGTTTCGCTTTGATGATTTTAGGGCATTTAGCTACTGACAGCAGGTATTTAGGTATACGCTTTGGCATCTCTTCATAGATGAGTTCAAAGTTAGATAAACCGCCACCTAAAGCAACAACATGTGGGTCGTTTGCGCTAAAGATATTAGCGAAACAGATAGCTAGCAGCTCCATAAAGCGATCAACATGCTCTACAGCATTTGCATCCCCTTCTGCATTTGCTTTGATTATTTCTATCGCTTTTTTCTTTTCACCATAGTAATGGTCATAAAGTAGCTCAAAGCCACGACCAGATAGGTAGCTGTCTAGGCAACCTTTCTTACCACATCCGCAACCAAGCAACGGTGCATTTTCGCCAAGGTGGAACCAAGCATCAATCGGTAAACGTGTGTGGCCAATTTCGCCCGCAACGTTATTTCGTCCACCAAATACTTTACCGTCATAGATAAGACCGCCACCAAAACCCGTGCCAAGGATAAGCCCTAAAACACTTGGCTCGTCTTTAAGTTCATCATCCCACGCTTCAGAAAGAGCGAAACAGTTAGCGTCATTCTCAATTTTTACGCTACGACCCAAGCTTTTCTCTAAATCAGCACGTAGCGGTTTGCCCTTAGCAGCAGGAACATTAACAGTCAGTACTGTCGCATCATCAGCATCTTCCATACCAGGAAGCCCAAGACCGACCTTTCCTTCACAATTAAACTGCAGGTCGTACTTTTTAACAATCTCCGTGATGGTTTCAACGAGTAGTGGATAATCGTCAGTAGGTGTTGGTACTCGTTCTGTTGCAACTCTGTTTAGTTCTTCATCAAAAGCACCAAACTCAATTTTAGTACCACCCACATCAAAGCCGTAAAACATGCAATTCTCTCCATAAAAAGCACCCAAAAGAGGAGCTAAAAGTTATTCTCTTCACATTATCCACATAGATCAGCCTACAAACCGTGACATGCGATCTATTTATTCGGCCCATCAATGCAACTGTTCATAGTTAAGCCACCTAGTTTTCATTTATTAGAGTTACTTCTCGAATTTCACTTCGGTGAGGAAACGTTTCAATGCAGGTTTCGTAAGATCTGGCTTTAGTCTAGTCTTGGTGAGCAAGTAACTTTCTCGGAATGTTTCAAACCACATTTCTAAGACATTCGCTGCGCTTTCTTCATTAACCTTCGATAAAACTATAGACGCGACTTCCGCTGTGGACAGATGATCTTCGTTGTCAGATTTTCTCATTAAGTATTGAGAAACAGACTCTGGTTTGATTGAGAATACAGGTAGCTTGGTAAGATAGTCTGACTTTCTAAATATCTTCCTAGCTTCACGCCAACTGCCATCAATAAAAATCAGTAGTGGCGTTCCACCCGATTGTAGAGAGTTTGTTTTTAATTCAATTTCATCTGAAACAAGTCGAGCTTTATCATCTACATAATCTTCAGGAAAAATAATGACTGGATAGAAATTTGGATCGTTTAATTGAGCCAACATCTCAGCGTCAGGTTCGGTTCTATTCCATTGAAAGACACTGGTATTCTTCACTACATCGGCGATCAGTCTTCCAGTATTACTCGGTTTGAATACCTCGTTCTCAGACACAATCAGCATTGCCGCGACGTTGGTATCAACATCTGGCTGAAACGCACACAAACAATGCTTAGTTGCGACTTGGCAATAACCACAACGTTCTATTTTTGAACCTCGAGCATTAAAAGCTCGTGTGGACTGACTTTGACGATATTGATACAGGTGATGGAAAGCGTGAATTCTCATGGCATTTGATTAGTACTAGAAAGTTGACGGCATTGTACTTACAGTACGGTAAGAAGCAAAGCATGCTGTCACTTAGTAATACCCGAGGTACGAGAAAGAATGGCAAATCCTGAATTAGTAAGATTGATGTTTTTTATTTTAACGTTTGTATTGTGTGCAGCATGGGAATGGGTATTACCTAAAAAATCGCTCACACAAAGTAAATGGGTACGTTGGATTAACAACATAGCGCTAGTATCACTGAGCAGTGCTCTAGTATCGATTCTACTGCCCGTTGTCGCCTATCAAGCTGCAGTCTATTCTGCACAGCAAAACATCGGTTTACTAAACCAAATATCTCTGCCAATCATTCCTACGCTGATATTTTCTATACTGGTACTCGATCTTGCTATTTATTGCCAGCACGTTATTTTTCACCGTGTTCCTATCCTGTGGAGATTGCATCAGGTTCACCATGCTGATCAAGATATTGATATGACGACAGGATCGCGTTTTCACCCGATTGAAATTATCTTGTCTATGCTCATCAAAATCGTCATCGTTATGTCACTGGGTATTCCAGCAACAGCGGTTGTGATCTTCGAAGTCATACTCAATGTGAGCGCTATGTTTAATCACAGCAATGCTCGCCTCTATATGCCAGTCGACAAAGCAATGAGGAAATTAATTGTCACCCCCGACATGCACCGAGTACATCACTCGATTATCGTGAAAGAAACACACTCCAACTTTGGGTTTTTCTTGTCGATTTGGGATAGGTTGTTTAAGACTTACATTGCTCAGCCGTCGCTTGGACATGATGAAATGACGATTGGATTGCCTAAGTTCCGAACAACTAGAGAGCAATGGTTAGATAAAATACTGACTCAACCCTTTCGTAAAGGTTGAGTCAATTCTTCTGTAGAGCTTAGAGCGTGTATTTATGAAGCATTGCTTGCTGGTGTCCTGCAATTTCAGCAACCTGCTCTGAGCTTTCTACCATTGATTGAAGTTGATGCTTGGTCTCTTCGCCCTGAACAGAAATATGAGTGATCGATTCGCTGACGTCTGTCGTTGCTCTTTCTTGCTCTTCCGTCGCGATAGTGATTTGTTCTACCCGTGTTTGAATGTGGTTTACTGCAAGTTCAATGTCATTGAAGGTGGTTTTTACTTCAACACTAGAAGCTAATGCTGATGCCATTTCTCGACGTGATTCTTCAACGGCCTGACGAGATTTATCAGCCGCTGCAATCAATTGATTCATCTTCACTCGGATATTCTCAGTTTGTTGAGATGTACCACTCGCCAATTGGCGTACTTCGTCAGCAACCACAGCAAAACCTCTGCCCTGTTCACCTGCTCTCGCGGCTTCTATAGCTGCATTAAGAGCAAGCAAATTGGTATTCTCTGCGATACCAGAAATAAGCTCGACCATTTCGCGAATTTGTTTTACACGATGGTCTAGTTCCACCATTGAAGATTCATTGAGATCTAACGTAACTTCCAGTTTCTCTAGTCGCTGCCTATTTTGTTCAACTACTTCTAAACCACGAGTTGATTGATCGGTCGCATGCCGAGAATCTTTATAAGATTCAGTGGTAATCGTTGAAATTTCACGGATGGATGCTTCTAGTTCAGTGACCGTTGTCACCATACTCGCGAGAGATTCATTTTGTTTGATAAGCGTCTTGCTCGAACTTTCTGCTGCGTCATAGCTGATTTCAGCTGTTTGATACAAGGTTTCACAATTTCGCGTCACTGTTGAAATAGATTCTCGTGTCGATTCGATCACCTGATTAAGTTTACGAGCCACTTCTTGAAATTCAAATGGGCCTACCATCGGAACGCTCGATGATAGATTGTGGTCAGTAAGCAACGTTAAGTGATGTTTGATGTTCTTTAAGCTTCGGTTAAGCCAGCCACGAATCCCGATACCAAAACTAATAATGAGAACAGCTATAATCGCGCCAATGACGAATAGGCGATAAAAAGTTGAAGCAATAGTGTCATTGACCGCTTGTTCACGCTGTTCAATAAGGGTAAGTGCGGTTTGGGAGATAGACTCTAATTCTGCAATGGTTTCGTCCGCTAAAGTTACCACTCTCGCGACTTGAGTCCTTTGTGCTTCCATTAGCTCTAGCTTGGCAATGATATTCTTTAGAATCCCATTATCTTGAAATCCTTCATTTACCATGACGTAAGGTGTCGTTAAGCTTGCGAACTCTTCGATATCTGGGTGCCAATCTTTAAAGTCGTCATACGCTAATTTGATTCCAGCTATTCGATTTCGCATTTCTTGATACTCTGTTTCTGCTTTTTCAAGATCACTTTGCATCATGAGCATTAAGAAGGTGCTTTCTAAGGAGCTTGCACTCGCGATAAAGCGGTTCGCGGC
Source organism: Vibrio lamellibrachiae (assembly GCF_050337265.1). Classification (NCBI taxonomy): domain Bacteria; kingdom Pseudomonadati; phylum Pseudomonadota; class Gammaproteobacteria; order Vibrionales; family Vibrionaceae; genus Vibrio; species Vibrio lamellibrachiae. The sequence continues at coordinate 123,373 of NZ_JAKJSU010000004.1, read as the reverse complement.
ATCTGATGATGTTGGATTGTCATTTGATAGAAACGAAGAGATGCGATTCATTTCTGGCCCAATAGAGCTCAAACCGTAGCGGAAAGATCCTACCTGATCATTAATAATACTTTGTTGTTGTAATAACGCCAGTTGCGTTGACAGTACATCACCGGATAAAAGGTTGAGCTGTTCAACTTTGCTATTAAGTTCAAACGTATCTTGTGTTTGCTGTCTTTGGCCATCGATATTAGTGAAGCTTGCAGAAAGCTGACTTACGTTATTAAGTAATCGGTTACTTTGCTTTGTCAGTGTCGAGACCGTGGCTTGATTGCTTTGTAATTGTTCAATGGTTGTTAGTTGAGTGGCATAACTTAACTGCTTTACCTGCTCCAAAATTGTCTGGGTCAAGTTGGCATTATTAATAGCCAGTGGCAGCGCTTCTTCTGATAAAACACTAAACTCTTTACCAACTCGTTCAACGCTTTTAAAACTAATGAAAGAGAAGATCGCGATTAACACTAATATGATGAGAAAAACGACGTTAATCGTTTGGACTAACGATACGGACGATGATTTGGTTGTCTTTGCTTTCATGGACTTTACTGGCTGACTCTAGCAACATTTGTTAGCTGTCGATGCTAGGCGTTTAGTATTACAAATTAATTTCAACACTATTTCGAAAATATTACATATGATTAAATTTCAGTCAGTTGTGCTAGTTACTATCACTTTTTCTCTTATTACAGGTTGTGCAACCAGTTCAACTCCAGCTAAAACTGCGAGCATCCACTCCAGTGCCGCGAGTCAATCGTCCAATCTATCAAGCTATGAAAAGAAAACGAAAAACGCTTTTCTTAGTGTCTACAATCGATGGGAAGGTGTACCTTACCGATTGGGCGGGAATTCATTTCAGGGAATAGATTGCTCGGCATTTGTACAGGTAGCATATAGAGACGCGTTAAATGTAACTTTGCCAAGAACGACATTGCATCAAAGCAAACTTGGATCTTCGGTTAACTATAACGATGCCTCAATTGGAGATTTAATCTTTTTCAAAACGTCGAGAACTACCCGTCATGTGGGTGTGTATTTAGGCGAGCGCCAATTTTTACATGCGTCAACGTCTAAAGGGGTGATCATTTCTAGAGTGGATAACCCCTATTGGGCATCTAAATTTTGGCATTTTAGGCGAGTAGAACACCCGCCTCAGTTTAATTAGTGACTAACGCTTAATCGTAAGTTGCGACTGCAACATCGAAAAGGTTTTTGACTAGCGCTATATATTCGTCCAAAAAGGTGATTTGTTCATTGGTTGCGGGTCTTCCCCACACGCCTGCTAAGACTTCACCCAAATCTTCTACAACCGAATCAGCTTCTTTTAGTAGCTGGAAGCGAACACTAGAGTGCAGCTCAGGGTTTTGCTCAAAAATTGCCATGATATTACTCGCGACCATATCTGTCGCGACATCTTCAACACTTTCTGCCCCGGTATCCCCATCTCTTGATGTGAAGACATCCAAGTTAAAGGCTAAATGTTCGATTAAGGCTAAATATCCATCGGTTTCTACAACCACACTAAAATCTCCGAGTTACTGCATACATTGAGAATAGACTCACACCTAATATTAAGACAACTCTACAAGTTTTAACAACCTGAATATAGTGATGAGTACGCTTTAAAGCGAACTAATGGAGTAGCTGTCAAATATTGGCGTATGGATCAGTCAAAAAACAGTAAATAGGATAGAGATCGAAATATCTAAATTGTATTCAAATTGCGTGACCGCAGTGCCAAAAAACATGAGTCAGTGTTCTTTTTGTCATCAACTTAGAAATTAAGCAAACTAGGCCATGTTTATCATTATGAACCTATTTGATTAAAGTCACATTTCAGGCCTTTTTCTCAAAAATGAATACAATTAATACGGTTCTTTGAAAGCAGAATCAGAAAAGCGAAGTTTATTGTCCTAAACTGATTATAAATAAGTACTTATCTGAAGGATTTTTACTATGTGGCAAGCACTGACTCAACAGCTCTCTGATACACTCATGTTTAATTTCACGATAGCCGAGCGTACAAAAGTTAAAGGAGGCGATATAAGTGAATGTTACATGATAAGTGATGGTGAACAACGATATTTTGTTAAAACAAACACCAGAAACTTCATCAGTAAGTATTTAATTGAAGCAGATAATATAAAATCTCTTCGCAGCACTTCCACTGTCTACGTTCCAGAGCTCATTCTTACGGGAACCAGTAAAGACCATTCATTTCTCGTTTTAAATTATCTTTCAACTAAACCGCTTGATGATAATAAACAGAGCTACAAATTTGGTGCTCAGCTTGCCGAACTTCATTCTTGGGGTGAGCAAAAAGAGTTTGGTTATGACCAAGACAATTTCGTCGGGAGTACGCTTCAACCCAATAAATGGGATCGTAAATGGCATCGATTCTTTGCAGAGCAGCGTATTGGCTGGCAACTGCAACTTTTACGTGAGAAAGGTATAGAACTGGTCAACATTGCAGAGTTTACCGACACAGTAAAAGAGTTACTTTCAAATCATCATCCTCGCCCTTCCCTGCTTCATGGCGATCTTTGGCATGGTAACGTCGCTAACTCCGCATTTGGTCCAATCTGCTATGATCCCGCCTGTTATTGGGGGGATCGTGAGTGTGATATTGCTATGGCTGAACTCTTTGGTGGCTTTCAACCAGAGTTTTTCCAAGGTTACGAAAGCGTTTTACCATTAGATTTTGGTTACTCAGAGCGTAAAGATATTTATAACCTCTACCACCTACTCAATCACTACAACCAGTTTGGTGGCCACTACTTAGCAGAGTCTGAAGAGTTGATTAAGAATATATTAAGCTATTAATGCCCTGCCTCATGCCTTAACGTATTGAAATACAAGGTAGAGATTGAATAGCATCAGTCTCTGCCTAATTCTTTGTTCGCTATCCCTTTGTTACAGCCCAATCCAGTAAACCTCCAATTTCAAAAGAAAATCCACCGCTACTGCCTTAAAAAACAGAGAAATAACTTCAGATTCTAAATTTGATTTAAATCAATAAAAGAGAGAGTTGTGGCAATAAATAGGTGATCTAGTTAGAATACGCGCTCAAAAAATTATAAGTCTATAAACGAGCGATTTCTAAATGAGCAGAAAAATTGAGTTGTTGGCCCCTGGTGGTGATGTTGAAGCGATCAAAGCGGCTATCGTCGCTGGTGCGAACGCAGTTTATTGTGGATTAGACACTTTCAACGCACGTAACCGAGCATCCAACCTATCAATGGATGAACTAAACGGTGTCATTCGCCTTGCTCATCAATATGGCTGCGAAGTTTTTCTTACTCTAAATATTGTGCTTTTAGAGCATGAAATTAAGAGCATCAGCAAATTACTCAACCAACTAGTCAATACCAAAGTAGACGGAATCATCGTTCAAGACTTAGGTTTGTTTGATTTGGTAAAGAAGCACTTCCCTACGTTAGATGTTCACGCATCAACTCAGTTAACAACGCATAACGAAGGTCAGATTAAGTTCCTTTCCAAAATCGGTGCTACACGTGTGAACTTGTCTCGTGAGTTAAATCTTCCTGAGATTAAAATGCTTACTGAAGTTGCCCATGACCATGATGTTCTTACAGAAGTCTTTGTCCATGGGGCGCTATGTATTGCCTTCTCAGGTCAATGTTATTCCAGCTCAGTAAGTGTTGGTAATTCAGGTAACCGTGGCCGTTGTAGCCAAGCTTGCCGCGATGAGTATGAAATTACCGAAGCCGGTAATAAATACCCACTTAATTTAAAAGACAACTCTGCATATTATGACTTGCCAGAGTTAGTTGATGCTAAAGTCGATTCACTGAAAGTAGAAGGCCGCATTAAAGGCGCTCACTATGTTTATACTGTTGTCGATACATGGCGTAAACAGATCGACAGCTTTGTTGAAAAAGGCTTGTTGATTGAAGATGATTCAAATCTTCATAAAGTATTTAATCGAAACTTTACGAACTCTTTCCTTAAAGGGAACTTAACGAAAGACATGTTTATCGATAATCCACGTGATAACAGCGTGAACTATGCGGTAGATAAAGCGACCTCTGAAAATGAATCTATCTCGGTTGTACAAATTCAAGAAGTAACTAGTGACCTTTACACCTCTAAAAATGAAATTGGTGTAGAGATGCGTGAAAAGATTGAGTTTCTGGACATCAGTAAAACAGAGCTTACATTTTCATTCGTTGCAAAAATTGATAAGCCATTCATGGTAGAAATCAAATCAAACACTGAAACATTTACGGTTCAGTCTAAGTCTCTGCTTTCTATCGCTGGCGAAAAGGCAATCACACAAGAGCTATTACAGAAACGATTTAAGTCAGTGAAAAGCCCAGTCCATACTTTAGAAGCTTACAACTACGACGAGTTGGATGAAGGGTTAAGCATTCCTTTAAGAGAAGTGACTGAGCTGAAAGATGAAATCGATTTTATCCTAAACGGCTCAAAAAATGTGATTAAACATGTCGATGTTCCAGCGCTGCCTAAGCATCCTAAAGTGAATGATAAGCCTACGTTGTCAATGCTTATTGCAGACGTTGAAGATCTACATTTATGCAATGAAACAGATGCTGATATTTACTTCAAGTTACCAGAGAGCTTCAAGAAGCGTTGTAATAAATACATCGATATTCTTGCTGCTAACCCTCGATTAATTCCATGGTTCCCAGCTGTTCTGATTGGCAAAGATTATGATGAAGCGGTCCGTGTACTTGAAGAAATTAAACCGCTACGAATCGTAACCAACAATACTGGTATCGCGTACAAGGCCTATGAGATGGGTATTGAATGGGTGGCAGGACCGTTCATGAATACAACTAACTCTCATGCACTCGTCACTCTAAAAGAAGAGTTGAACTGTGCTGGGGCTTTCATCTCTAACGAGATCAATAAAGGCCAGATTCGCCACATTAGCCGCCCTGAGAACTTTAAACTTTTCTACAGCATCTATCACCCGATCTTAATGATGACGAGTCGCCAATGTTTCTTCCAAAGAACGGTGGGTTGTAACAAACCTTCTATTGAAGCCGGCTGCATGCTGAAGTGTGAAAAAGCCACTACCATTACGAACGTCAAAGGAATCTCATTTGCTGTTGATAAGCAAAAAGGTGGATACCCGAGCATTTATAATCACGAGCAGTTCTTAAACCAAGATGCTGTTACTGATTTCTCTGATTTATTCGACGAGTTCTTTATCGACCTAACAAATATCGGTGCTGGTTCAAAAGAAGTGCAAAATAAGGTCGAGTTAATCAAACACTTTGAAGGGTTGATTAATGACGTTGAAGGGTCCCAAGAGCAGTTGAACAATATGGTTCAAGTTCGAACAAACGCTCAGTACGTTCAAGGTTTGTAGCGCACTCTACCCTTAGATTACACGCATAAGAAAGCCGACACTATGTCGGCTTTTTGTTACCTATAACTTTCCATCATCAACTAGCTTCTTTAGGTTTAAGTGGTTTTGATCTTCGACCACCGAATACATTTATCAAAGCACCTATAATGATTAAACTGCCACCAGCTAACGTCCATGTTGACGGAATCTCACTAAAGATCAGCCAGCCGAAGATAATAGAAAAGACAACCTGTATGTAGGAAAATGCCGTTGCTTTACTTGCAACTTCAGCTTTCATCGCCTTGGTTAAACCTATCTGACCTATTTGAGTGAAAATCCCCACAAACAAAAGTAGGATCAAGGCATCAAAGCTTGGCACAACAAAATCGCTGCCAAGTAAGGTAAGTGACAAAGGTAAAGCAATTAACGGGAAATACACGATGATCACTGAGGTATCTTCTGTGCTACTCAATTTTTTCACGATAACGTAAGCAATCGCGCTACCAAACGCGCCGAATAAAGCTGCTGCAACACTTATAACGGGTAACTCTATTGAACCAGCTAATGTAGCACCTGGCGACACGATCAAATACAAACCAGTTAAACAGAAAAGAATACAGATAATGGTCGAAATCTGGATTCTCTCTCGCAAAAACACTAAGGCTAGTACTGCAGTAAATACTGGGTGCAAATATTGAAGTATGGTCGCTTCAGCAAGTGGCAACGTTGCTATGGCAAAATAGACACAAATAAGAGCTAGTGAACCCACTGCCCCTCTGGCAAAAAGAAGCTTTTTATTGTTGCCCCAAAGTGAAATTCCTTTCCTGCGTACGTCGATGTAACTGATGATAAGCGAAACGAGTGCCCTAGCAGCAACGATTTCAAAAACGGGGATTCCATGGTGACTGACTAATTTGACACAAGCAGACATAAGTGAAAACGCCAATGCGGACATAAGCATATAGCGTAGCCCGACGGGAATGGCGTTCAAAAACGGTAACGGCATAAATAAATAACGACTTAGTAGTAAAGGAAACGTGATCCTATGGAACCAAGCCGAATAAATAAAGCGTTAATACATAAATAAAATCGTTATGCTTATTTAGTAATCGCCTAACGTTCCATGTGCTTAAACTGAAGCTCTACCAATCGCTGATATAAATCGCAGCTTGTCAGTAATGACTTATGATCACCCACATCAATTAAACGTCCTTGGTCCATAACCGCAATCTTATCAGCATGCTTAATTGTCGATAGGCGATGAGCAATGATTAACGTCGTTCGCCCACGCATTAACTCCTCCAATGCTAACTGAACGTGATGCTCGCTTTCGCTATCAAGTGCGCTTGTCGCTTCATCCAGCAGTAAAAGGTTAGGATCTTTCAATATTGCGCGAGCAATTGCGATACGTTGTCGCTGACCACCAGAAAGCCTAACGCCGCGTTCGCCGAGAAAGCTTTTATACCCTTCTGGAAGCTTCATAATAAACTCATGTGCATGTGCTTTCTTAGCAGCTTCTATCACTTGTTCGTCCGTTGCTTTGGGATTGCCATAGCGAATATTATGGTACACATCATTGCTAAATAAAGCCGGTTGCTGAGGAACTAATGCCATTTGCTGACGCAACTCGTTTGGTTCGAAGTCACGAATGTCGACACCGCCTAAAGTAACGTTGCCTAATTGAGGATCATAAAAGCGTTGAAGTAATTCAAACAACGTAGTTTTACCTGCGCCAGAAGGACCAACAAGTGCCAACACTTTTCCTTCTTCTGCTTTCAAATTCAGCTTATCGGTCGCTGCTTGATCGGGTCTAGAAGGATAATGAAACGTAACGTTATCAAAAAGCACTTCCGCATTGAGCGCTTTAGGGGACGCTATGTTTTGTTTGGGTGCAACGATATGGCTTTCCACTTGAAGTATTTCGATGAGCCTTTCCGTTGCGCCCGCTGCACGTTGCAGTTCACCAAGCACTTCAGAAATTGTCGCTAACGAGGACGCAACCATAATGGCATAAAAAACAAAAGCGCCTAAGTCGCCTGCTGACATAGTGCCTTTAATAACATCGCTGCCACCTACCCACAGCATGCCAGCGATGGCACTAAAGACAATGACTATCACACCAGAAATCAGAATGGCGCGCTGCTTAACACGCTGACGGCCAATTTCATAAGCCTTCTCTACTTCAGTCGCGAAAGACTCTCTTTCTTGTGCCTCATGGCTGTAACTTTGAACCGTCTTGATGTGCTCAATGGCCTCTCCAGCATAACTGCCTACGTCAGCCATCGAATCTTGACTCTTACGAGATAGCGCCCTTACTCGTCTGCCGTAGACCAAAATAGGAATAAGAATAAAGGGAACAGAGGCCAACACTATTAAGGTTAGTTTTACGTTAGTCGCAAACAACATGATAATCGCGCCCGTACACATCAGTGCACTACGCATTGCCATTGAAAAAGAGGAACCAATAATGCTCTGTAATAGCGTTGTATCAGTAGTGATACGTGACATGATGTCACCACTGCCATTGGTTTCAAAATAGCTGGGGTGTAAGGTGATCACGTGGTTAAACACCGCGAGGCGAATATCCGCGCTGACTCGTTCACCAACCGATGAGACGAGATAGAAACGGAAGAATGTCCCTATAGAAATAAGAACGGTAACGACAAGAATAAACTTAATCGCATTTCCAAGATCAACAATGGATTGCTGAGTAAAACCTTCATCGATTAAAATTCGAACACCATGTCCGACTGATAATGTCAAAGATGCAGTAAACACCAACGCGACCAATGCAGCAGCAACGCGACCTTTATAGGGATGAATAAATTTTACTAGCTCAAACAAGATACTTAAGTTTTTACTTTTGTCACTCTTCTGTTGAACTTCAGCTTCAACAGTTTCATCAGGTGGAGATTGCTCTTGCATAGATAGGCCTTCTGTTTTGCCGGTTTACTTTGGGGGAAAACTTGAATAGTCTCTTTGCCGTATCAATAAGCTATTGGGGTAATTAATCGAATAGCAACCTTCTATCTAAGTTTAATAAGCGCTCAGTTTACGAAATAAAACAAATACTCGCGCCTAATGCATTCATAGACCAAATAAAACAATCGGCAATACCTTAGTTAAACTTATATAAAACAATGACAAAAAAATAGTGGGAAAATTTTCTCTTGTTTTTTTGGCCTAACTCAAAGTTTCTACTTAATTCACGACCATTACTAACTTGGACGATTAAGATTATCGTATTGCATAGATGTTAGGGAGTACGCAATGCGAAATTACACAGAGAAACAAGTTCAGTGCCCACATTGTGAACATACAATTGGCCTCACTCTCGATCCTACTGACGGAAACCAAGATTTTCACGACGACTGTCCTTATTGCCACCGAGCATTTCATTTAAATATGTTGATTGATAGTAATCAACATCAAATCAACTTAACGGCCTGTATTGAAGACGAGCCATACAGTTAATGCCAACATTAACCTTAATAGTGAAATAAGCGCCTTTTGGCGCTTATTTTTATTCTATTGTGACTATGATTAAAGGCGCTGCGCCAATACACGCTCAACGGTGTTAACAATGGCTTGTGTTTGCGGATCAAATTCTACATTAATTCTATCGTTTACTTTCCTTCCGCCAAACAACGTACGTTCAAGTGTTTCAGGGATGAGGTGGACACTAAAACGATCACTTTCAACTTCTCCAATCGTTAATGAACAGCCATCTAGACCAACATAACCTTTTTCTAAAACATACCTCATTGCTGATCTATCAATTCTAAACCATAATGTGCGATTGTTCGGTGTATTAATCACTTCGTCTATCTCTGCGGTTAGCGATATGTGCCCAGACATTGAATGCCCACCAATTTCATCACCAAATTTAGCGGCTCGCTCTATGTTTACAGAGTCACCGACTGCTAACTCACCGAGGTTAGTCAACTTAAGCGTTGCTTGCATTAAATCAAACTTGACCAATTCATTTTCAATCGAGGTTACCGTTAAACAACATCCGTTATGAGCAACTGATGCACCTATAGTCAGGCCAACTCTGCTTTCTTCCGCGAGTGAAATAGTGTGAGTTTGAAACTCTTCTTTTTTCTCAATTGAAACGATTTTTGCTGTGCCTTGTACAATTCCCGTAAACATCGGTAGATTCCATGAGTTTTTTATGGAGCTTAGTGTTACATTTCTTTATCATGCCCGACAACACCAAGATTCATAATTCTTCGTCGGTGGACTCTTTTTTCTTCTTTCTCTTATCGGAGTCTCTGTGCATCGTTATAAAAAAGAAACATCTAACTTAGTTAAACTGGCGACGCCTGTTTTCATTGCTTCAATCGCACAAACTGGAATGAGCTTTGTCGATACCATTATGGCCGGCGGCGTTAGCGCTATTGATATGGCTGCGGTATCTATAGCCTCAAGTATCTGGCTGCCTTCTATCCTATTTGGCATCGGGCTGTTAATGGCGATCGTTCCCGTCGTTGCTCAACTTAACGGTTCCGGTCGTCAAGTTAAGATTCCGTTTGAAATACATCAGGGTATTGCTTTAGCGCTCTTCACTTCAGTCCCTATCATTATTGTGCTGCTTCAGACGCAATGGATCATGGATTTGATGAAAATAGATCAGGTGATGGCTGATAAGACCAACGGCTATATGTTTGCGGTTATATTTGCAGTTCCAGCATTTCTGCTGTTTCAAGCTCTACGAAGTTATACCGACGGCTTAGCACTAACCAAACCGGCAATGGTGATTGGGTTTATAGGTCTGTTGGTTAACATTCCTCTGAACTGGATTTTTGTTTACGGTAAATTTGGTGCTCCTGCGTTAGGTGGCGTTGGTTGTGGTGTAGCGACGGCCATCGTTTATTGGTTAATGTTTGCCTTGTTGCTCTTTTATGTGGTGACGTCAAAAAGGCTTGCTCATATTCAGCTATTTAGTCAATTTCACCGCCCTCAACCTAAAGCTATCCTACGACTATTTAAGCTCGGCTTCCCCGTTGCAGCGGCTATGTTCTTTGAAGTAACACTGTTTGCCGTCGTTGCTCTACTGGTTGCTCCTTTAGGTGCATTGGTTGTTGCTGCGCACCAAGTCGCGATTAACTTTTCATCGCTCGTGTTCATGTTACCTATGAGTATCGGTGCTGCAGTTAGCATTCGTGTTGGCCATAAACTTGGTGAGCAAGACACAGAAGGTGCCATGATTGCATCTCGTGTTGGCATATTTGTTGGGCTCGCCTTAGCCATATTAACTGCCGCATTAACCATTATATTTAAAGAGAACATTTCTTATCTATACACAGATAATAAAGCCGTTATCACTATAGCAATGCAATTACTGATGTTCGCGGCGGTTTATCAGTGTACAGATTCAATTCAAGTAGTCGCCGCTGGTGCACTGCGTGGCTATAAGGATATGACCGCGATTTTCAATCGTACCTTTATCGCATATTGGATACTTGGATTACCGACTGGTTATATACTTGGTATGACCGATTGGATAGTTGAGCCAATGGGCGCTCATGGATTTTGGATTGGGTTCATTGTTGGTCTATCGTCAGCCGCATTGATGTTGGGTATAAGACTGCACTGGATGCATAAGCAAGATGATGATGTCCAACTAACATTTGCATCAAAATAACTTAACACTTATCCGCTACCACTCACGATGTAATAAAGCCCAGATTTAATGAGATCTGGGCTTTGTTAGTTTTTGATTACGCATTAGGTAATCATTATAAAAATACTGTCATGTATTTGCTAATACCCTTCACGTTCTCTTAAATAACGTGCAAATTTCGGAATCCCATTTTGTGTCATTCCGTTATAACGAAATGTAATTGTCGATCCGATGCTAGGCGGGCTCCGTCTTTGCTCATCACTAAAGCCACTGCCTATGTAAAATTCTTTTCCCGATTCTAGTTTTACTCTCAATGAACCCATTAAGCCTTTATATTTACCATTACCTAACTTATACCCCACCACTATCGCTTCAGTATCTTCATGCTTTTTCAATTTAAGCATGTCATTGCTGCGCCCTGCTTGATATCGACTGGTGATCTTGCGCAGCATTATTCCTTCACCTTTATTACTGCTTACGTTATCTAGGTAGCCAAATAACTCAGTTTCTGAAGCAATAGGTGTATGCTCTACGTACTTTAGATGTAATGACGGATTTGAATCGACCCAATGTATTAGATTGTAATAACGCTTCTGGTAGTCACCTGCACTTTGGGGGATGTCGAACAGCATGTAGTCGATCTGTTTCCATGCAGAATCTGATGGGACACGGTCCATTACGGTTTGCTGTACGATGTGAAAGTTTCCTCGGCCCGCCCAAAGTTCTCCCTCTAACGCGTGATCAGGTAATGGGTCGGTAAACCATTTAGGTGGGTATATTCGATTACCTTGTCGTGTCACCAATATCTCACCAGTCCATATAGCGCGAATACCGTCTAGTTTTTCACTTTTCCAGTATTCAAAGATATCAACGCCAGACTTATAACTGTGCGCATTCATTACACCCAAATCATAGCCGACGTCTGCGATGGCTGGGCCACTGACCGCTAGCAAAATACCTATTGAGATAAGAGACAATCGCATAAAACACTCCTTGTTTAATGACTGGCGACATTCTTACAGGAAATACCTTACTGCATCATCAATGCGTTCAATCCATGCGACTTGACTCATATTATTCATCGATAGTGATGATTTAGTTTCATCATATTTGAAGCAATTTCTCAACACTGCTTATGATTCTCAATTTGAGAATGTCATTTATCAAATTGAGAATACCAGTAACGAACCCACTAACTAATTGAATATTAACCTATTATATGTTGGCACAGAACCTGCTCTATTAGAATAAACCGCATAGGAGAGAACATCATGGAACTACGTACTGTTGAAGCAAACGAAACTATTCTTACATTAGAAATTGTCGGTAACCTTGACGCTGAAGGTAGTCGTGATGCACAGCCTCACATTGATGCAGTTATAACAGATGACCTACATAGTGAAATTGAATTAGATTTCAGTCGAGTTGAATTCCTTGATTCATCAGGTGTTGGCGCGTTGGTTTACCTTTACAAACGACTCGTTGAACGTGAACGAAATATGCGTATTGAAAACGTAACTGGTCAGCCTTTAGAAATAATCAATCTATTGCGTATAAGCCAAGCAATACCAGTTAACTCAAATACTCACTAAACATAACTATACTACTAATAATTATTATAAAAACGGACGTTGGCATGAATGGACTTAAAGGATACATAGCTATAGTTATATCCATCACTCTTTTAGGGGGCTGCACTAGCTACCCCGAAAGCGGAAAAGGTGGCTTAGCAGAAGATTATGTCGCTGCTTCTTTTTCGCCAGTGATGCCAACAGAACCTTTGGGGCCAGAGCATGGTCTTAGATTTGATTGGCAATTAACAAAGCTTCACCTTGATGCACTCATTCAAGAGGGAGCAAAGTGGTGTTTTCCAGCAGCTGTTGTACAAGCAATTGAAAAACAAAACAGAATTGCGCGAGAACTTGAAGGTGGGTTATTGCTTGATGCTGCAAATGATCTCGTTATTCAACGAAAACGCCTACATGAACTAGAAGTACAACTAGATTACGTCACCTCACAAACACGTTGTGTACCGCCTAAGAGTGAATTCCAACTCAATCAACAATTGGCGGTGATTGACCAACTGTTTGATTTACTCAATGTCGATAACCAGTTTGCATTAGATTCAACGGAAATTAATCCAAAATATATGGGCCACCTTGCGAGAGCTGCAAATATTCTTGTAGAAAACACCATGCTGAAGTTATCGGTTACGGGCCATGCAGACGCTAGAGGCCACGATGAACATAATCAGGCATTAGCGATGGGCCGAGCGAAACAGGTCAAACGATACCTAACCATATTTGGTTTAGAACCTACTCGTATTACAACCCACTCTTTAGGCTCTGAATTACCCTTATTTGAAGGAGACTCTGTTGGGGTCATGCTAACAAACCGTCGAGTTAGCATTGAAATAATTTCGACGCAAGACTACTCAGCAGATGCACCACTAGGAGGATTGTATGAATAATCTATCATTATTTCTACTTTGCTTTGTTGGAGTCTTTGGATTCCAAACAAGTTACGCTTCTAGTGAAATGGACAGTGATTTTCAGGGTGAGAACGAAGTCGTACAAGTTGGTGATCTAATACAGGTAAACTTGCCTGGCGAAAGTACGTTAAACCGTGGTTTTCAGGTAAATAAGCGCGGAAGAATCACTCTACCAGAAGTCGGTGCGATTTTTGTAGCTGGCTACGATGAAGAACAGTTAGAAGTAACCGTTTTAGGTGCGCTAGAGTCCGTATTTCGTGATCTATCCAACGCTTCTGTCTTTATAGCTGAACAGCAAATTTTGGTCTCTGTTCAGGGGTACGTTAAGTCTCCTGGAGAATATACCTTATCTAAAAGTGCCGATATACAAATGGCACTACACGCTGCCGGAGGTCTACGTTCTGGTGCACAGCTTAACAATATGCTGCTTAAGCGTGGGGGTAACAAACAAGCTTTCAATTATAAAGCGTTCCTAGATACAGGCGATGAATCCCAACTTCCTGCTCTACAATCTCTTGATACTCTTTTCGTTCCTGCTTCTCCCCTCGTTAGTAATATTGAGCAAGATTTCGATCCTGCAAAACTTGCAGATTCAGGTGACAGCGCCGATGGTCGAAGCGCAATCAAAGTCTTTGGTGAAGTTCATGCCCCTGGTTCATTCTCTTACAAAGAAGGAACGGATTTAGTTGATATCCTGATGCGTTCTGGGGGTGTAACACGTTACGCAAGTGTGGAGCAGATTCGTATCATTACCGATACGACACCAAAACTATTCAATTTAAAGCGCTATTTAGATAGCGGCGATTCAACTCTTCTTCCTAAGCTTAAGCCCGGTGCCACCGTTTTTGTTCCGAAACAGGAAGAAGAAATCAAATCAGGTGCCAATACTGTTTATGTCATGGGAGAAGTGAAGAGCCCTGGTGCATTCGAAGGTAAGCTTGGTGCAAGCTTTATGGATATATTAGCGAATTCAGGTGGCCCTACCCGATATGCAGAATCACGTCAGATTCGTATCATCAAAGCGAATGGTAAAGTCATCCCCTTTGATTTAGCCGCCTACACGGAAGGGCTAATCAACTCGTTGCCTCCAGAGATTAACCCGGGTGACGCGATATTTGTTCCTGAAAAAACAGATATGAATGAAAAATCGTGGTTAAAAGTCGCTCCTAGCCGCGCTGTTAATGTGATGGGATCAGTAGTAAGACCAGGACGTATCGAGTGGTCAGACGAAATGAACCTAATGGATTTACTATCGCATGTTGGCGGCCCGACATTAAGAGCCGATACAACAAAAATTGAAGTTATTGACCATAAGCAAGAACTTGTCGTTTTTGACCTTGATGCGTTTATCCTTAATGGTGCGCCGCCAAACGATCTTCCAATTATTGCTGCTGGCTCTATTGTACGTATTCATGATTTACCCCGAGACCCTTCTGACAATAAAGCTCAGTGGGTGCGCCAAAGCTCAGATGCTTCTATCTATGTCTTTGGACAAGTGAATACTCCAGGGCGCTTCCGATTTACTAAAGAGATGCATTTCTTGGATATTCTAGCTGCGGCTGACGGCCCAACGAAAGAGGCTGACATTCATAATATTCGAGTCACTCATCGCGATAAAACTTATTCGAAAGTCAGTAAACTCAATTTGTCACTGTACTTTGAAACCGGTGATGAGAATTTACTGCCAAGCGTTACAACCGGTGACACTATCTATATCCCTGAAAAAAACAAAAATTGGTTAGATACATCGAAGGAATCCACCGTTCGAGTTCTTGGAGCAGTAAACAAACCGGGTCGTTACTCCTTTGACGACAACATGACTATTCTCGACATACTTGCTGAAGCTGGCGGGCCAAGTAATACAGCTTATCTTGAAAAGATATCAGTGGTTAACATGTCATGCTGCCAAGGACAGGCTCGTACTTTCGATCTGATAGAGTTTAGTAAAACGGCCAATATTTATCATCTCCCTGTTTTACGTGCTGGAGACACCATCTTCATCCCTGATCGCAGCCAAAGCTTGCTAGAGAAAGCCCGTGTTGGACTAGAAGACATTCTACGACTTACCACTGCCATCGTGTTGATAGGAGCACTCTAATGACGATTCCTGCAACTCACGCCGAAATTGAGCAAATATATTTATCCGCAGAACTTGCTGAGTGTAAGTCTCTGTGTGTTACCGCTTGTCAGTCTCTTGATGGTGTTACCTCAGTGGCTAGCGCGTTAACAGAGCGGTATCTATTGGCTGGACATAACGCGCTGCTGGTTGATTTGAATATGTTTAACCCCGCATTTAAAGAGCTCACAATAGCAACAGACGATGGAACTCATTTGATCGAGCACGTAGATAGCCATCGATTATTCACCGGCGTCGTTGTTCCAAGTGATAAATCGACTCAACTTGCCTACAAAGATCCTGCATTTATGAGTCATGCCGTAAAGGAGTGGGAAGACCAGTATGACCGAATCATTATCGATACCTCCCCTCTTTTACAGATAAACCGCAGTAACATTCCCGCCCAAAGTATCGCGAATGCTTGTGATAAAACGATATTAGTTGTTAAAGGCGGTGTGACGTCAGCTGGACAGATTAGAAAAGCTACTGAGTTGCTAAAAAGCGGAAAAATCGACTTATTAGGGACCGTGTTAAATGTCAAAGATCAACCGCCACTAAGCTTAGAGATAATTCGAGAACTTAGACGTATTCCATTTATACCTAAAAAATGGCGTCGAAAAATAGAAAACTGGCTGAACAGAAATGAATTCCTATCCCAATCAGCATAACAAGTAACTAACACTAATTAGGTGATTATGATGAGAAATATACTATACGCATTACTAATAACTTTTGTATCTCCAGTGTTTGCTGACGACCAGATTACGTTCGCAATCGTTCCACAACAATCTGCGAGCCGCCTTGCTGAGCTATGGTCACCTATCATGGAGTATTTGTCAGAAAACACAGGGGAAAAGTTCGAGTTTTCAACCGCTAAAAATATCCCTATGTTTGAGAAGCGTTTAAGCGCTAGCGAATATGACTTTGCCTATATGAATCCTTATCACTACACAACGTTTAGCGCTAATCCCGGCTATATGTCTATTTCTAAAGCAAAAGATAAAAAGATCAAAGGTATCATTGTTGCAAGAAAAGACAGCAATATAAAAGACTTAAAAGAACTAGACGGTAGTACCCTAGCCTTCCCTGCTCCTGCTGCTTTCGCAGCGTCGGTTCTTACTCGCAGTGTACTTAAACAAAAAGGGGTAACTTTTGAGCCTGATTATGTATCGTCTCACGATTCCGTTTATCTCGCCGTAGTCAAAGGTCTATATCCTGCCGGTGGCGGTATCATTCGCACATTCAACTCCATCGATGAGTCACTTCGTGATCAATTAACGCCCATATACACCACTAAAGGTTACACACCACACGCTGTTGCACATCACCCTAGAGTCGATCCTGAATTGGCAGCAAAAGTTCAATCATTACTTGCTGCGCTTCATGATACTGAAGAAGGACGAGCTCTATTAAAGCCTCTCAATATAAAGGGCTTTGTAAATGGTGCAAACAGTGATTGGGACGATGTACGTGCTCTGAACATCGATGAGATTAAACAGTAAAACTGACCTAAACTTAAACCATAGGTAGGTGAAATATGACTTTTCGAGCAAAAACAATAATCGGTATAGCACTGATCGAAATAGTACTACTTATGTTCCTTGTTTTTAGTTCTATGTCATTTCTATCCGAATCAAATGAAAAACAATTAATACAACGCGCTAATTCAACCGCGACCATGTTTGCTAATGCTACAAAAGACGCGGTTCTCTCTACCGATATTGCTACCTTAGAATACCTCGTTAGTGAATTTATGACGTTAGAAGGCGTTCAGTACGTAAAAATAGTAAGACATGGAAAAGTACTTGCCTGTGATGGCGACATGGACTTACTGAAACGAGACATGAATATCGATGACAAATTAAGCAATGTCTCTGATGGTATTTTTGATACTCGCGTCCCCATTATTAGTGGCGGCACTCAGTATGGGCATATCGATATGGGGTTTGGTACTGCCGCCATCAGTAGCATGCTCGAAACGGCTCAAAAATCCATTGTGGGTATCGCCTCCATAGAAGTTATTCTTGTTGCTATTTTCTCATTTATCTTAGGAACCTACCTAACGAAAAGCCTAGTACGTTTAACAACTGCGACTAATATGCTCAGTGAAAAAGGGCCGGGTTACCAGCTTAATGACACTTCTAAAGATGAGTTTGGTACTCTGGCTAGAGCTTTTGATAATATGTCGTGCAAATTAAACAAGAGTTATACCGACTTAAAATCAGCGCGAGCAGAAGCCGAGAATGCCTGTGAGTCAAAAGGCCGATTCCTTGCTTCTATGTCTCATGAAATACGCACCCCAATGAATGGCGTACTTGGCATTTTATCGTTGCTTGAAGAAACACCTCTGACTAAACAGCAAAAACAACTCGTTAACACAGCAACAGCTTCAGGAGGGTTTTTACTCTCTGTCATCAATGATATTTTGGATTTTACTCGAATGGAATCCAACATCCTTCTATTAGAGCAACAACCATTTAACTTCCGAGAGTGTGTCGACAGTGTTATCGATAGTTTTAGCCCAGAAGCTAAAAAGAAAGGACTTATTCTGCACTGCTTTGTTGATGGCACCGTACCTTCTATGGTTACTGGCGATATTAATCGAGTTCGCCAAATTCTTCACAACTTAATAGGCAACTCACTGAAGTTCACAAGTGAAGGTAACATTACCGTAAAAATTGATGCAGCGACTGAAGGCAATGATTGCAAGATTATTTGCACTGTTTCTGACACAGGTATTGGTATCAAAGAAGAGTCACTTGAATACCTATTTGAAGAGTTCACTATGGTTGATCAAACTTATTCTCGTACTCAAGAAGGTTCAGGGCTAGGTTTGGCTATTTGTAAACGCCTGTGTGAATTGATGGATGGGAGTATTGAAGTCTTTAGCCAGTATGAACAAGGAAGTATCTTCACCTTCGCTATTAATTTAAAACTCGCTGATTCGCTTGTCAGTCATGTCGCCCCTTCAAATCCAGTGCTCGCACCAGAGCTTAAAGACGCAAGAATTCTTGTTGCTGAAGATAACAAAGCTAACCAACTCGTCATTAAAAACATGTTCTTACATGCTGGTGTCGATATCGATATCGTCGATAATGGCGCTAAAGCCGTCGAGCAAATCAAGAATTACACTTACGATATTGTGTTTATGGATATTTCCATGCCAGAGATGGATGGTATTGAAGCAACAAACATCATTCGATCTATCGACGATGAAAAAATGCAATCACTCCCTATCATTGCACTGACTGCCCACGCGCTAAGCGGAGACAAAGAACACTTTATTTCTGCAGGTATGACAGATTATTTATCAAAACCTGTACGTTTATCTCAGCTAATTGAAAAAATTAACTTATTCTTATCAGATAAGCTTCAGTCAGCCGAGGTATTAATGATAGATAACGCAGTAACAACGACAGTTTCCGAGCCAACTATTGTAGAAGAAGATAGTGTTGAAGAAACTATTGTTGAAAACGTGAATGATAACGAGGTCAATGATATCAACATTGCTCAGTTCGTTGACGAAACCATATTGATACAAATGATCGAAGACACGAGCGCAGAAGTTATACCTATTCTTATCGACCACTACTTGGAAGAGACAGAAGTTCGTCTCAATAACATCCTTCAAGCATCTAAGGATAAGAACATCGACCAACTCGAGTTCGAAACGCATACGTTAGGCAGTTCCTCTTTAGCTCTAGGTAACCGCTCTCTTTCGGAAATATCACGCGATATAGAAAAATTATGTTTGGAGAAGAAAACTGCTCACGCGTTCGACTTAATTCCAACGTTGCAAAGTATCGCTAGTAAATCGATTAAGGCAATCATCGCTAGAAAAGAGCTTGGGTTTGTCACCTCTTCAAGCTAAAGGCTGAACGTTTACTGTACTAGACCAAGAGTTCTAGTAGGAACATTTTCTATACAGATACGTTATTTGATAAAGACATAGCAATCATGTATTCGATTGAATATTGGATGATTCCTTTATTTTGTAGGTTATGTTAATTACTATAAGTAATATGTTTCATAAAATAATAACAAGGACGTCGACAATGAAACCAAAGGTACTCCTAGTAGAAGACTCAACATCTCTTGCTGTACTTTATAAACAATATGTTAAGGACGAACCTTACGACCTGTTTCACGTAGAAACCGGACAAGAAGCCATTGCCTTTATAGAACGTAACGTCCCTCATCTCATCATATTAGATCTAAAGCTTCCTGATATGTCTGGCGAAGATATATTGGACTGGATATCTGAAAATCAGATCCCTACTTCTGCCGTTATTGCTACTGCGCATGGTTCAGTGGATATTGCTGTCGGCCTCATTCAAAAAGGGGCGAAAGACTTCCTGGAAAAACCTATCAAAGCCGATAGGTTAAAAACTTCTATAACCCTTCACTTAAAACAGGCAAAACTAGAACACTTAGTCGAAGATATTGAAACTAAGTTTGACCGTAAACGATTCCACGGCTTTCTTGGTGGATGCCTACCTATGCAAGCGGTGTACAAGGTCATTGACTCTGTCGCACCTACTACTGCTAGTGTGTTTATTAATGGTGAAAGTGGTACGGGTAAAGAAGTTTGTGCTGAAGCTATCCATAAAGAGAGCCAACGTAAAAAGATGCCTTTTGTCGCCATCAACTGCGGCGCAATTCCTAAAGATTTGATGGAAAGTGAGGTCTTTGGCCACGTAAAAGGCGCATTTACTGGGGCAAGCACCGATCGCAAAGGTGCAGCACAGCAAGCAGATGGTGGAACGCTGTTCCTTGATGAACTTTGTGAAATGGACTTAGAAATGCAGAAGAAGCTTTTGCGCTTCTTACAAACGGGAACATTTACTCCGTTAGGTGCAACCAAAGAGACCAAAGTTAACGTTCGTATTTTATGTGCGACCAATCGAGATCCATTAGTGGAAGTCGAAGAAGGCCGATTTAGAGAAGATCTTTATTATCGTGTTCATGTTGTCCCGATCGAGATGCCCCCCTTACGTGAAAGAGGCAATGATATTGCAGTATTGGCTAATCACTTCCTTAAACTCTACGCGAAAGAGGATGGTAAAAAATTCTCAGGTATTAACAACGATGCTGAAGCACTGTTGAAGAAATACCAATGGCCCGGTAACGTTAGGCAACTTCAAAATATTATTCGAAATATTGTGGTTCTCAACGATGAATCAAAGCTATCTATTGCTCATCTACCAGCGCAGATCCTTAAACATAAAGCGACAACATCTCCAAGGCCAGAGTCCATTGCACCACCTTCTCTAGCACCGTCTCCCGCGCAAGAAGCCCTAATGGCACCAGGTACACCAGACACAATGGGTGTGCAGCCCCCGACCCATGGCGGAGCGATCAGGCCAATGTGGCAAATCGAGCGAGAAACGATACAAAACGCGATTGATTTTTGCGATGGAAATGTTCTTAATGCAGCGGTTTTATTAGAACTCAGCCCTTCTACTGTCTACCGTAAGAAACAGGCATGGGAATCTGAAGATGAACACAGCACCGTCTGATTTAGTGTCTTCTTTCACTTCAGACTCATTTAAAATGAAAAAGGTTTGGCTATTAATAGATAGCCTTGCCTTTGGTGGCATTGAGACCCATGTTTTTGAATTAGCGAACGGACTTAAAAAGTTTGATATTGATGTCTCTGTTGTTTTTATTGCGCATTACGGACAGCAAGCTCTGCTTGCCGATAAACTAGAAAAGGCATCAATCAGCTACTTCTATCTCAATCACTCCTTCCCTTCTAGCAGCGTTTATCAGTCGCTAAAGCAAGCGATCTTAAAGCACCAACCCAACTTGATTCATGCCCATGGGTACAAAGCGAGCATCTATAGCCGCCTTGCTCGTAAACTGATACATGACGGCCCATTTAAGCAAATCTCAACATTTCATGCGGGTGAAACACCAAAAGGAAAAGTCTGGCTATACGATTTTATTGATCGATATAGTGCTTTTTTTTCAGACGCTCGTTTATCCGTCAGTCAGCTAATCAAAAGAAAGCTACCCTCTCACTCGTATACCCTTAATAACTTTATAGACACAACAAATATTGATTGCGCTAAAGGCAGTCAAATAGCTTTTGTAGGACGCTTGAGCCATGAAAAAGCCCCCGACCGATTTCTTAATTTGGCCATAATAAATCCTGAACATGAGTTTCACTGTTACGGAAGCGGGCCAATGGAGTGTGACCTAATTAGCCGCTGCCCAAATAATCTCACCCTGCATGGCCACCAATCGAATATGGAGTCAATTTGGAAGAACGTAGATCTACTGGTTATTCCATCTCGATATGAAGGTCTTCCTATGGCTGGGTTAGAAGCGATGGCGCGTGGTATCCCCCTTCTTTGTACCAACGTAGGGGATCTAAACGAATTGATGGAACATCAAAACAATGGGTTTATTGTCGATTACGAAGGAGATCTTCAACAACAATTACAACTATGGCTATTGATGAGCGAGTGCGATAAACAGAAAATTCGACATGCAGCAAAACAGACTATTGAGCAACATTACTCGACAAAAAGTGTGCTCCCGCAGCTTTTAGATATCTATCAAATTTGATTCTCAAATTGAGAAATCAATTCCTACAAAAAAAATCAACCAACTAACAACCACAAATCAACAACTTAGCATCCGTAAATAGTTGGCACCTCTATTGCAGTTATCCCTATAGAAATAAAAACTCAATTTCAGATTGAAACTAAAGGGGTAACAATATGAAGACGACTAAGCATATTTTATTTGTACATTATGGAGATGACTGGATTCGTGGTAGCGAGCAGTGTCTACTTGATTTGGTTTCAAATATTGATCGTAGTCGCTTCACTCCGTTTATCTTAACCAACAACCCTTCACTGCATGACGAAATGATTAATGTAGGAATTCATAGTGAACTAGAGTCTTTTTCTATTCTACTGGGTTGGTCTTCGCCTCGTTTCAATGTACGAGCGTGGTTACGTCAGGTAAAACAAGCAAAACAATACATCGCAAAAGCAAACATTGACTTAATTCACGTTAATAGTGGAGCGCCGTGTCAGTGGATGTATACCGTGGCGAAAGTGACCAACACCCCTATGGTTACTCAGCTTCACTCTGACTACCCTGCACGTGACCGTGTAACTCTAGGTCTGCATTTTTCACCAAAAATCATTGCGGTAAGTAAAGCGATCACTCATCAACTGATTAAAGATGGGTACCCACAAGAGCGTCTATCTATTGTACACAACGGAATTGATGTCGAGAGGCTTGAAAATCAAGCCCCTGTCGATGTTAAGAAAGCACTGAATATCGATGAAGATACCTTCACGTTCGCAACGGTAGGCTCCCTTATTCACCGTAAAGGCGTTGACCGTCTACTCCTTGCCCTTCGCCACCTTCTTTTAGAGTATCCAAACGTTCATTTAGTTGTTATCGGTGATGGACCACAAAGAGCAAATCTAGAACAGCAAGCTGACTATTTACACCTATCAGACCACGTCCACTTTGTGGGTGAGCAAAGACACGTACAAGGTTGGTTAAAAGGCGTTGATGGATTTGTAAGTGGCGCTCGTCAAGAAGCGTTCGGACTTGTTGTTGCAGAAGCAGCCCTTGCGGCTCTGCCCGTTATTGCGCCATTTGAAGGTGGTATTCCAGAGATTTTGACTCACAAGAATAACGCTGTGTTTTACAAAAATAACGGGACTGGTCCTATCGTTAACGCCATGCGTGCTGTCGTAAAAAACAGAAAAAGTGCCAAGACTATTGGCCTTAGAGCTAAGGAGCATATCCTAGAGACTCATACCGCTATTCACAATGCTCGAGCAATTGAGAAGATCTACGTTCAAGCTATTTCCGAAAATCAGCAACCAACGACCTCTTTTTGGCAAGCAATTAGCCCAATTAGAACGTTCCTTGCAAATCGTATCGCATAAGGAGATGACTATGAATACCCCAATAAATCATTACCTTATATTTGATCCTGTTGCGTTTCTTGGTGGTTCAAAAATCGCGAGTAAAGAAGCATTACTACTCACCAACCCAAACCATTCAAAATATACAATTTTAACTGCGCATAAAGAGTCATGGTCTAACGATGATTTTTGTAAACAGCATCAAGTCAACGTAATAACCGTTCCCTCAATTGCAGGGTTAAGTAAAGTTGATAATGGATTAGGTTATTGGCTAAAACAGTGTATCTACACGCTATTCATTTTAGCGGTATGGTTACGTAGCGAGAAAATCACAGCCCTAATAGGGAACTCTGGTCCTGGTGTTGATATGTCTCTATACATTGTAAAAAAACTCATCAACATCCCTATTATTCAGCTAATTCACGGACCGATAGAGAAATCACGTTCGGTAGGATACTGCCTTACAATTGCTGACCGTGTCTATTATCTATCTTCGGCCAAAAATAGCGTTTACAAAGCACTAAACCATTACCTGAGAACTAAGCTTTCAGGCGTCGATGCCTATGCACTTAGCAACTACCTTTTATTAAGTGAAAATTATCAAAGTTTTCAAAATGGTATATCTAACATGCATTGGCCTAGCCGAGTTCAGTACGACTTCCCGACTATCTTTTGGTGCGCATCACTGCTTAAGTGGAAAGGCTTAGACATGCTCACCGAGTCTGCAAGAAAACTAGATAAACAGTCACCATTCGCAGCGAACATCTGTTTTATTCGCCCCATTGATACCTCTTTGCCAACATGTAATGCACCAACTCTACTACCGCATGTTCAATGGTATCAAGAGCCCAAAAATCTCGATGAAATTCGTAGTCGTAGCAATATATTCGTTTCAACAAGCCGTAATGAGCCATTCGGCCTATCGATCCTAGAAGCTATGGCCGCTGGAATGTGCATCATCATTCCCGAGGACAACGCATATTGGGACCAGGTGTTAACTCATAATGTGAACTGTATTAAATACGAACCCAATTGTGTTAGCTCATTAACTGAAGCGATTTCGCGTGCAACTCACGACGTCGATTTAATCAAAACACTGGGCAGTGAAGCCTTTAACGTGGCCAAGCAGTACCAAGCTGAAAATTGCTATCGTTCTCTTGTTAATGGATTGAACCATCCTGACTTTATCAATGAGGAACCATCACTTATACCAACGAAGGCTATTCGTTAAGGTGATTACCATGTCTTTTAATAAAATGTATCTTAATAAGAAGCTATTCAATAAGATTCCTAACTCGCTAAAAAATATGCTTATTTACGCGGTTAGTATATTTCTTGTAAAAGGCATGTCCCTCATTATGCTGCCCATCGTTGCGCAGTTCTTATCACCTGCGCAGCTTGGTAAATTAGAGCTGCTGGCAACGACGACCGTTTTCCTAAGTCTGCTTGTTGGGTTTGCCATGCACGAGAACCTTTATCGTTTTGTAGGCGAACTAAAATGTAAGATCGAACAATTTAATAAGGTCAGTGAGCTCTATACCTATGCTGTTTTGTTGTCGCTCATCGTCGCGACATTAGTCACTGTTCTTCTGTTTATGCTGCCTTCACTTAAATCCATATTTACTTCAACAGATATAGCGCTGCTTTGTATTGTACTGGGATTTGAGAGTGCGTTAGGAATCAGTATGGCATGGTTGAGGTTTCAAGACCGCGCGAACGTTTTCTTTGTCATCAGTGTGTTAAGCAGTGTTCTTCAGGTATCTGCTGTTGTATTTGTTCTTTATACCGCTCCTGTCGTGACATATATCTATGCTGTCGGTGTTTTAACGGGTGTATTTCAACTCGTGATACTGCACAGAGTCAATCGATTCACTTGGGTGTGGGCAGGCCTTAAGAACCTAAAAAGCTTACTAAAATATTCTATACCTTTAATGCTTTCTACACTTGTTGCCTTTGGGTTAACTGGCGCTGAAAAATGGATTATTGGCTATTCTTTCTCTATCGAGGTTCTTGGTCTTTATTCCGTCGCTGCAAAGTTCTCGTTAGCAATGTGTATTCTTATTCAGCCCTTCAGTATGTGGTGGATGCCAAAACGTTTTAACGCACTGATGTACCAAGGGAAATCTTATACAACGCAAGTGACGCAATGTGGGTTGGTTTATATCTCGATCCTGACCATAACTGTCGCCAGCGCGAGCCAAATATTCATCGCATGGACACTTCCTCAAGCCTATATAACCGCAACCGAGCTACTTTCAGGGGTGATACTGATTGCCTTATTTAAAGAACTGTCTGACCTAGTCAATATAGGTATTCTGCAACACAAAAAGACCCAATTGATATTAATGATCAATAGTGCATGTACCGTAGGGGGCCTTGGGCTATGTTGGGCTCTATTGGGGTATGGTATCTGGGGGATCATAGTATCCATTGCCATTGCTCAGGTAACTCGAGCAACACTGATTCTCTACTTTAGTCAGCGGTTAATCAAACTGCCCTACCAGTACTCTGCAATACTATTGATTTTAATTAACACTCTCAGTTGCTTAGCGTTGAGCTTTTTCAATCAGCACCCTCTATGGCTAATCCTAATTGCTCTGTTTGGTGCTATATTTAATTTGGCGGTCGCATATCGATTCAAGTTCTTAGATGCATTTGAATTACCTAACCTTTCCCGCTATTTTCCGAGCGTGATTAGAGGACTGTAATGACAACCAAACAACGTTATCTCTCAACATTATTCATCTCATTATTGTGTTGTGTGATCAGCGTTGTTTGGTATTTTGTACCTCACCCCGCTATTCCCATCGTTCTTGCACTTATCCCGTTAGGCGCCCTGTTTGTATTAAGCCAAACCTTTTGGTTGGTGACGTTATTTGTACTTTTTTCATTTTTTCGTATTCACGAAGCCATTCCTGCTCTCTACTCATTAAAAATCCCTTTGATGCTATCCCTAGGTGCACTTTCTGCCTTACTTTGGCATACCTTAGTGAGTAAACAGATTAAGGTGTATTGGCATCGCTCGTTTACTTGGCTCTCTATCTTCTGGGTACTCGTAATTATTGGAATTCTGTTTGCCTCTAGTCCTGGTATCGCCATCGCGAGCTTTAAATCTGTGTATTGGAAGATCATTGTCATGACGCTCGCTATCGCGTGGCTTGTGAACAACAATAAGAACATTGGCCGTATCGCTATCCTGATCACACTCTCAGGTGCGTTAATTGCCAGCGTCGCTATCTTTAATTCAATCAATGGAATCGACCTAGTAGAAGGCACAAGAGTATCAATTGGCCGCAGTATTGGATCGATGTTGGGGGATCCAAATGACCTATCGTTAGTTCTGATGTTTCCACTCGCGTTCTCAATTGCACTTGTTACGACCAAAGGCGTTCCATTTCCGAGTCGACTTATCGCATTGATCACCACCTGCTTATTAATGAGTGCAATTATCGCGACTCAAAGTCGTGGTGGCTTATTGGGGTCAATTGCCGTTATTGGTATTTATGCACTTAAGTTAATTCGCTCTAAAGTATTGCTTATCTCACTTGGCGCTATTGCAGGTATCATTCTCTATTTTGTAGCGGGCATTTCCGATAGGTCATCAGGAGGCGCAGCAGAGGAAGGAATTGATGAATCAGCGATGGGTCGCTTATACGCATGGGAAGCGGCCTTTAAAATGGCCCTGCATAATCCGCTAACGGGGGTTGGAATAGATAATTTTTATGCTAATTATTTTTTTTATAGCCCACATTGGGATGGCCTAAACCACGCCGTTCATAGCACATGGTTTGGTGTACTAGCCGAAACGGGCTTTTTAGGGCTTATTGTATTTATTGGTTTCATTACTTCGTTAATATTGAGCGCAAGAAATACCCTAGCAGCGATCGCTAAGAATCCAGATCACTATTCCGCTAACCTTATCGTTGCCGCTAATGCTGTTTACGCTGGGCTTATCGGCACCATTGTCTCAGGAACATTTCTTACCCAAGGTTTTAACTGGCCGATTTATATTCTTGCCGCGCTCACCGTTGCGGTAGCTAATATTACTCAGACCCAAATCAATGAGAACCAAGTTTCTGAAAACACAGATTCCGAAAGCCAAGTTCCTGAAAACAAGGCTTCTGAAAATCCAAGATCCAACATTAGCAATTAGCCTTGGAATTGATCAAATTAACTATGCAAAACAATTCTCAATTTGAGAATCAATAAGTTGCATAATAAAATCCGCAAACGACACTAACCCTAAGCTGTTGATATTTAGTGAATAATGTTTTGGCACAATCTGTGTAATAGAACTAATAACTCTTACAAAAGCACAGGTGACAATATGTTGGCTACTCGCGTAAATGATATGAAGATATGGCTACAATGCCACCCAAACCCAACTTATCGCGGTCTGTTTCTGATTCTCAAAAAGATTCGCATGTTTGAAATACCAACGCCTCAAGTACTAAATAAGCTGATCTATAGTGTGTATAAACTCACCTGTTCCATTTGGCAATCACTCACCCGAGTTCTGTTCCATACGCCTGCATTTAAAGGCCGGTTAAATCAGTATGGTCGTGGACTGTTTCTATATGGCGGCATTCCATTTATTTCTGGCCCACTCGAAATTAGCCTAGGTAAAAACTGCCGAGTTTCCGGCCAAACGACTTTTAGTGGTCGGCCGTCAACCAATAGTCCACAGCTTATCGTTGGTAATAATGTCGATATTGGCTGGCAAACAACGATTGCTGTTGGTCGAACCGTAATTATTGAAGACAACGTACGTATTGCTGGGCGAGCATTTTTGTTCGGTTATTCGGGGCATCCACTTGATGCCCACCGCCGTGCTCTAGGCGAGCCAGATGATGAATCACAAGTAGGTGATATTGTTCTGAAAAAAGATGTTTGGTTAGGTACTAATGTCACAATTCGCCAAGGCGTTAAAATTGGTGAAGGTACTGTAGTTGCAGCAGGAAGCGTGGTTGTCAGCGATCTTCCTCCGTATGTTATCGCCGCAGGAAATCCTGCCAAGGTAGTTAAAACCATCGTCTCACATCAACATGGGGAATAACGCCATGCATGATCTAATCGTATTCGGTGAAGACTTTGGTGGTCTTCCCTCTAGCACCCAGCACATCATTAAACGCTTGGCTGCGCAGCGTAAAGTTGTCTGGGTTAATTCAATCGGTTTGCGTCAACCCAAGTTCAATGCTCACGACGGAAAACGCGCAATTAACAAGCTTCTTGGCCGGTCTAAAAGTGGTTTCTCGACAACTAACACTACATCTTCTGAAAGTGAGAAAACGAATACTCAAGCTAAAACAGCATACGGGAATGTCACTGTCGTTAACCTTAAAACCATACCTGCGCCAAAATCAGGGCTCGCTCGAAGTATGGCTAAATCAATGATGCTTTCCCAGCTTAAGCCTCTCTTACAACAAGCTAAACTCAATGAACCTGTTCTTTGGTGTTCTCTTCCTACCGCCGCTGATCTCTGTGGGCACATGGGAGAATCAGCCGTTGTTTATTACTGTGGCGATGATTTTTCATCGCTCGCAGGGGTTGACCATTCAGTCGTCTCCGAGCACGAATCTAAATTGATAGAAAAAGCGGACCTCATATTCGCGGCAAGTGAAGAGATGCAGTCTCGTTTTCCTGCCTCCAAAACACAGTTACTCCCCCATGGAGTAGATTGTGATTTGTTCTCAACGGCAGCACCAAGAGCATCAGACCTACCGAACAGAGGACGTCCAGTCGCAGGTTTTTATGGCAGCTTATCTAATTGGCTTGATTACGACATGATTGAACAGGTTGTGGCTAATAATCAGGATTGGGACTTTGTGTTTATTGGTCCGCAAGAGCTAAGCCAATCAAAACTGCCTAAAAGCAGCAATGTTTTTTACCTCGGTCCAAAGCCTCATCACGAATTACCCCGATATAGCCAGCATTGGGATGTAAGTCTGCTACCCTTTAAGTTGAATGAGCAAATTATTGCATGTAGCCCTTTAAAATTAATGGAATATCTTGCAGCTGGACGTCCAATAATATCGACCCCTTTTCCTGCTTTAGAAGCATACAAACGCTACGTAAATGTAGTAAATAATAGTGAAGATATGAGTATTGCGTTACAAGCAGCTAGACATCAACAACCATTGCCTTCAGGGATTGTAAATCAGCACAGTTGGGACGCACGCAGTGAATTTGTTGACTGGATGTTGGAGCTTCTATGAATGAATTAAAGTTTCGATTGATCATAATATTTAGTGCAGCCTGGAGACGGCGCTATCTCATCTGTTTACCCATTCTGATTTTACCATTTATCGGAGCCGGAATTTCGAAACTTGCACCAACAACTTACCGATCTCATACCAGCATGTTGATTCAAGAAACCGCCAAAATGAATCCGTTTCTTGAAGATATAGCAGTTTCTACCATGTTAAAAGATCGTCTTAATGCATTAAGCACACTTCTAAAGAGCCGCCATGTTCTGCACTCTGTTGCCTTAGAACAAGGCCTAATCGACGAAAATACTACACCCGCTAAAATTGATCAGGTGATGTATGACATATCATCCAGTTTGAATGTCTCCCAGCTTGGTAAAGACTTTCTTAAAATAGAATTGAAATCCGACCGAGCCGAAGGGATGAAAGAGTTGCTTCAATCGATCAGTGATCATTTTATAGAGCAATTGTTAGCACCAGAACGTTCATCCATTAAAGACTCTAGTGAGTTTCTAGCCTTTCATATCGACAAACGCCAAAGTGATCTTGATACAGCAGAAGATGCACTCGCCGATTTCAAAAACGAAAACTCGTCCGTTAGCCCTGAAATGCAGGCACAAAGCCTAAATCGTCTTGCGACACTCAAACAGAGTCTATCGGAAAAAAAGGCAGAACTTGCAGGGGTTAAAAAAAGTTTAGGTAGCCTTGATGAACAATTATCAAAAACAAATCCTGTTGTAGGTAAAATAGAAGAGCAAATAATAGAGATTCGAAGTGACCTTAGCCTTTTAAGAGCTCGATACACTGAAGAACACAGTGCCGTGCAAGCGAAAAAGAGAGAGTTGTCTCGACTTGAAATTGAACGTACCTCTTTATTGAAAGTCGAACAGCCCAACTTAAGTAGTGATCAGCTTTGGGATATTGCGAGCACGTCAACGCTGTCTGATCTTTCAGAAGTACAGCCATTACTAGTCACGCAACTTCACAGTTTACAACTCGTTCGTGGTCAGTACGAGTCACTAAATGAAGAAACCAAAAGCTTAAAACAGATGATTTTTGAGCTTGAGCAAAAAGCCAATAACTTTGGTGACAATGCAAAAGCACTTTATCGGCTACAACGTGATGTCCAAATAAAACGACAACTGTACGATGAGTTAGTCGAGCGCTATGAAATGGCTCAGCTAACAGGCTCTCTTGGTATTTTTGAACAAAACAAGCGTGTTAAAATCATCGATTTACCTTTTTCACCAAGTGGCCCCTCTAACCTTCCATCCATTGTTTTTGTCATAGCAGGTATTGTCGCTGGTATTGCTCTTGGCTGTGGTTTAGCCACAATCGTTGAACTTTTCGATACATCCGTTCGTCGTAAAGATCAGCTTGAAGAGCTTACAGGGGTTCCCGTTATTACTATCATCCCTAAAATAGACGCCTAGTTAGCGCTAGGTTCTCTTCATTTTCAAAATAAAGCACCGTCTTCAATTTGTTATTCAATTCGATTCTCATTTTGGAATATTCATAATAAAACACCAAAAACCACCCTAAGAGACTGATATGAAAGGGAGTTAAAGTTGGTACGCTCCATGCATTGTTATAGATAGATACTAAAACAGTGCAGACTCTAGGAGCCAATCATGAAAACTACACACACAGCAACAGGACAAACTGTTATCCATGTCGTGCAGCACTTAGCTCCAGGAGGACTAGAAAGCCTAGCGCTTGATCTTCTTACTTTCTCTACCCCTCTTAATAGAGTCATGATCGTTAGCTTAGAGGGTGAAAAAGAACAAGCAATTGAGAAGTGGCCACGATTAAAGCCATTTACAAGTCAAATCCTATTCCTAGAAAAAAAGCCAGGTGTTAAGTTTCAAACATTAACTCAGTTGATAAAAACCTTTAACCAAATTAAGCCTGATGTTGTACATACCCATCATATTGGCCCACTCATTTATGCGGGCCTTGCTGCTCGCTTAACATCAGTACCTACTCGAATTCACACCGAACATGACGTATGGCATTTGAATAATGACAAACATCTTCGCCTTGAACGATTGGCACTGAACGTAACTAAGCCCCTACTTGTCGCCGATGCTAACCTAGTAAAAGAGACGTTGTTGTCATGTTTTTCTTATGAAAATACGACAACGATTAAAAATGGAGTCGATTGTGAAAGATTCCGTCCTGGTTCAATGAATATTGCTAGAAAACACTTTGGTATCCCGTTTAACAAAACCATTATTGGTTGTGCAGGTAGGCTTGAGCGCGTGAAAGGGCATGATTTAGCGATTGCAGCACTTTCTTACCTGCCAAAAAGTATTCATCTTGTTATCGCAGGTATTGGTAGTGAGAGAGCTGCTCTTGAACGAATCGCAGATCAATACGCAGTTGGTGACCGTGTAACCTTTTTAGGTTTAGTTGACGACATGCAACGTTTTTATCAAGCACTCGACCTATTCTGTCTACCATCTCGCTCTGAAGGCTTTCCCTTATCTCCACTCGAAGCGCAAGCTTGTAACATACGTACTGCAGTGACTAACGTTGGAGCAAGCCGCGAAACATTATGTCCGAAAACCGGACAACTGATCAGAGCAAACGACATTCACGATATGGCTGACGTACTTTTTCATATGACGCGAATTACAGCTATCGGCGAACCAAGAGCGTTTGTAATTAAAAACAATAACATTAGAAATATGGTTAAGGCGTATGAAACGCTCGCTGAGAATGGAATCGCTACGGAGGTTCTAGCATGATCGAATTCATTACAATTTTCATATCGCTAGCGAGCGCAACGTTGATTGTTTATCACCATGTTGGCTATCCACTGGTTCTAAAATGGTATTCAAAGAATCACCCGCAAACGGAACTTGCCAATACAACCAGAGGCTATCGTAGTAACAAACTTGATCGCGCTCGCCCTTCAATCACAATACTTGTTGCGGCGTATAATGAAGAGCTATGGATTGCAGATAAAATCCGTAACCTAGCTAGCTTGGATTATCCTCGTAATCAATTGACGATTATTATTGCTTGTGATGGCTGTACTGACAACACAGTGTCGATTGCACAAGATACGATTCAAGAATCTATTTGTAGTGATGTTCATTTCGAAATAAGAGACTTTGATGAAAATCGTGGAAAGGTCGCTGTTATCAATCAGCAAATGCTTACTATTTCATCTGACATTACTGCCCTATCCGATGTCTCAGCTCTAATTTCCATTGACGCGTTATTGGTCGCAGAACAGCATTTCAAAAACAAAACGACAGGTGTTGTTAACGGCCGATATCAATTACTAGAAACCAATAACGAAGGCGAAGCAAGCTATTGGAATTATCAAAGCCAAGTTAAGCATGACGAAGCCTCCCTTGGGTCAACATTAGGGGCACACGGCGCGTTTTATCTATTTAGAACTCACCTGTTTCAGCCATTAGCCAGCAACACAATTAATGATGATTTTGTGTTGCCCATGCAAATAGTAAAACAGGGGTATAACGCAATTTATGATGATCAAATGGTGGCAGTTGAACTGGAAGCAACAAATCAAAGCAATGACTTTAAGCGCCGCCTACGTATATCAGCAGGTAACATGCAACAAGCAATTCTGTTATCTAGCTTATTTAATCCAAAGTACAAAGGGGTCGCATTTGCATTCATCTCAGGTAAAGGTTTACGACTAACTATGCCGTACCTGATGCTGATATGCCTTTGTACTTCATTTATGTTAATTGAACACCCACTGTTTTTGGCGGCTCTAGTTGGACAAGTAACAGTTTATACACTTGCTACCCTGAGCCTTATATTTCCAACCGTTTTAACCTGCAAACTTTGCAAGCTCATGACTTACCTAGTATCTGGCCACTTCGCAAATTTTGTTGGTGGACTTCGTTACCTTTTAGGTTTTGAATCTGGTCGCTGGACAAGAGTTAATCACTAAGGAATTTATTATGACTACTAACAAATCAACCCGTATTTCAATTTGGTGCGCAAAACGAATCTTTGACTTAACAGGTGCAATTGTCGGTCTATTACTACTTAGTCCTGTGATGCCATTCATTGCTCTAGCAATCAAAGTTACATCACCTGGCCCTGTATTTTACAAACAGTTACGAGTGGGTAAATCAACACCGAGCCATATGGAATTCTTCGAAATCTACAAGTTTAGAACCATGTACCAAGACGCTGAAACACGCTCAGGAGCAGTATGGGCAACTGAAGGTGACCCACGTATAACGCCGGTTGGTCGCTTTCTAAGAAAAACGCGTTTAGATGAGATTCCACAATTGATTAATGTTGTTCTTGGTGAAATGTCATTGATTGGCCCTCGCCCTGAACGTCCAAGCTTTTATAATAAACTTGAAACAGCAATCCCATACTTTGCCGACCGTACTTATGGTGTAATGCCTGGAATTACTGGCCTTGCTCAAGTAAACCAAGGTTATGACACATGTATTGATGATGTTCGTCGTAAAGTCGGCTTTGACCATAGCTATGCACTTTCATTGAGTTCTTTACGCAATTGGCTAATGATGGATTTGAGTATCATTTCTAAAACGATCATTGTGATGGTTGATGGACGTGGCCGATAATAAGAACTAAACATTCTAACGCAGAGGGAGTTACTTTATAGTAGCTCCCTTTTTTGTACCTATGACAACGTATAAAGCCCTTTCTACTAATCCTATTCTCATAACAAATGTAGCAACAAGTAGATAGAAGCAAGTCCTACGCTTTGCTATCATAGCCGGAATTATTTACGCACATTTATAACGGACTTTGTTCATGCTTTTATCTCAATTGACTCAACCTATTTTTGATCATCTTTATCGTGATATCTCAGAATTCCGTAGTACATTCGATCTTCCTGTTGCTGATGTAGCGAGCTTAAATGAAAAAGCAGATACTCTTCATACATCTTTAATTATCGAAGAACTTACAGAGCTCGCTGAAGCCGATTGTAAAATGGAACAAGCTGATGCCATCGTCGATAGCGTCTACGTACTAATGGGGCGTTTAGTTCACTTAGGTCACAGTAAAGTTGAAGATAATGTAGCGATTAGTTACTTGATTGATCTTCTTCTTAATGTCTCGATTAATCGTGGCGTAGATTTCCTACCATGCTGGGACGAAGTGCACTCAAGCAATATGAGTAAAGTGTGTCGCAACGAGACAGAGTATGCTGAAACTGAAGCTTTCTACGCAGAGCAAGGTATTAAGCTAATGGCCGTTCAAAAAGGTGATTACATCATTGCTAAATGTGCAGAAGACTTTGTATCTGAAGCAAAAACAATTCGCCAAGGTAAAGTTTTAAAGTCTGTTTATTACCGTCCGGCTGATTTAGCACCTTTAACTAAGTAAGCATAATTCAATCATAAACATGATTTTTCAGTCAACTTAGTTAACAGTTCAAAAATGGCGAGCTAATTTAGCTCGCTATTTTTATTAAAGTTACTGTAATGATTTTCTCTAGTCAAAAATCAGGTAAGACTTATCTTCTATTGATACTTTTTTAACTGATGTTTGAAATACGGTAGATAATAGTTCTGGCTCTAGCACTAGATCAGCACTGCCTACCTTTTGCATAACACCATTATTAAGCAAAATGGCGCTGTCAGCATGACGCAGTGTCCGATTCAAATCGTGATTAGCCATAATGATACACAATCCACGCTTCGCGACTTCATCAATTAGTTGGTATAACAGTGATTCTTGCCCAATATCCAGTGGAGCAGCTGGTTCATCCAAAATGAGTAGTTTGGCGTGAGGATTAAGTGACGGCCATACTTGAAGACATATCGCGGCTAAACGCACCCGTTGCCATTCCCCCCCAGATAGATGATGAATTGAACGATGAAGCTTATCTTCAATATCAACCAACTTAGTCAGTTCAGTAATGGCCTTCTGCACGTTGTCGTCTTCAAAACTGCACAGTTTTGGAATGGATAATGCCAAATATTGAAACACTTCCAAATTAAACGCGGGTCTGGAACTTTGGCTTAGATAAGCTCGGTACTGAGCAAGTGTGTCTAGCGACGCAGAGCCAACATCTACTTCATTTAAACTAACCTCTCCGGTAAAAGGTAAGACTCCAGCTATAGCGGATAGCAACGTACTTTTTCCACTGCCGTTTGGTCCAATAATATGCAGTATCTCGCCAGCCTTACATTCAAATGATAGTGGCAATATTCGCGAATCAACACAAACTCCATTAATTTGAATCATGATTTTTCACCAGCATCCAGATAAATATAGGCGCACCTAACGTTGTGGTTACAACACCAAGTGGTAATTCAGCCGAATCGAGCGCTAAGCGAGCAATAAGATCGGCAACAACGACAAGTAATGCACCACTTAGTGCTGCAACGGGAATGAGATATTTATTTTCCGTACCAAACGCTAAACGAAGTAAATGCGGCACAACTAATCCTACAAAACCAATTACACCGCCAATAGCTACTGCACCACCAACCAGAATAGACACAGCAAAAATCAGTTTCCACCGTACTGAGTCAACATTAACACCAAGTTGTTTTGCATGTGCTTCACCCATCATTAATTTGTCGAGCACGTTGCCTTGTATGCAAAGCCAGAGCAGAACCGGTAAGATAACCAATGTAACTGTATGTTGATACCAACTGGTGCCACCAATACTACCCATTAGCCAATACATTAACTGACGTAAGCTAAGGTCATCGCTAAAATAAAATGCCCACGTAACTGCTGCACTGGCTAAAATCCCAAGCGCTACACCGACGAGTAACAGGCGTGCTGTGGTCAAGCGCATTGCCTTAGCCATGCTCACTAAAATTAAGGTGAAGACCATCGCCCCTGCAACCGCAGCGAGCATAAATACGTGCGCAGAAGCAGCGAGCGGGAAGAAAAATAGAACAATAACCATCGCGACGCTTGCACCGCCTGATATCCCGAGCACTCCGGGTTCAGCCAATACATTGCCTAATAGCACTTGGAGTACAGCCCCCGATACAGCAAGGGAGGCACCAATCGCCATGGCTGCGATCAGCCTAGGTAAACGTAATTGATATAAAAGTTGATACTCGAGGGAAGAGAGTGAACCAAATGGGGATATCGTCAACTCACCGATAATCAAGTAAATAGAACTACTGATACATAACAGAAGAGAGAGGATTAAAGAGTAACGCATCCAACGGCGATGCTTTTGTAATAGAAGTTGATTAAATTGCATGCTTTTACCAAACTCTAGCGCTTGATAACCTTTGAAAACAATAATGGCTTAACCTTAGCGTTAAGCCATTAAAATAGAAAGTAGTAACGTAACTTATTGGTAATAAGCTATTTCGAAACTTCAGGGACAAACTGATCAGTCGTAAATAGCCTGATCATGATCATAACGAATCTCGACTTTGCACACCATAAGCGCTGCTCTTTGACCAACAACAACATGACGATTTGGAAAAACAATCGCTTCATCTTCGTTTTTCGCCATCAATGGTTTTTCACCATCGTATCCAAATACTTCCCCATGCTTAAAGCTGGTAAAGTTTTCAACGTTGTCATCAAAAAGGAAGTTGAACTCTTCATGTAGTCTTACAATGGTGCGACTAACACGATACATGATGGCTTTCTTAGCAAGATGCTCAGGTTCGCTCGCTGCAATGAGATCGCGTAGTGATAGATCAAACGCGACGAGTTTCTCTAATTCGTTTTCACCAATCGGTGCGACTTGCCCTAGTTCAATCGTTAACGCTTGAGCTGAAAAGTTTTCAGCACTAAACCAACTGAACGTACTTGCTGGAGAATTAGAAAATATAACGGCTTCAATATGCGATTGCTCAACAAAGTCAAATAAAGCACGACTTCTCACTGGGTGACGAGTTTTAGGGCTCACAGCAAATGAGTAATGCTTTGATTCACGAATCGCACAGTGAAGATCAAGATGCCAACGTGTCTCTACTTGTGTATTTCGGTAAAAACCAGCCACTAACACTTTTAGACTGTCAGCAATGGTGACTTCTCGACTCGGCGCATGATCTTTTTCATCAAATAGACGATTCAAGTTCTCTTCGATAAAACGAGTGTGCTGATTTGTCGCCTCTGGATGCGCGATGATAAACAAGCAGCGTTCTGAAATAGCCTGAAAACCAGACAAGATATCAGTTACTATTTTATCGACGATTTCCATCGGTGACGTTTCGTCTCCATGAATACCGCACGAAACAATAACATTCTTGGTTTGCTCACTGTACTGAGCAGGCGTTACTTCGAGAACGCCTCGTTGATGCAGCTTAAAAATCACTCCAGATGGCGCGGTATATTCCGCAGCTTCTATTCCATGTTTTAGATCTAAGCTGTCTAAAAGAAATGATTGGCGAAAGAGATTTTTCGTCATGTGTTACTCCTTTATTTCACAGCGGTATGGTAATGAATTGGACAGGCAAAATATGTTGATACGATCCCACTTATTAACAGAAATCTGATTATAAATCGCAAAAATGGCAATGCATTGAAGACCTGTATGTTTTATGCACAAAACATACTCATTCAAAACACTGCCGTTAGTCGAAATAACAATAACTTAAGCATGGATACTATAAATTAACCACGATCATAAGTTGAGACGCTAATTTGAGTTTTTCTCTCTAATGCATCGCTCGCGGTTAACCTTTTATAAGAAAAGATTAACCGCTAAAAGCAAGACTCATCGTCATATTATTTATTACTGTCGAGTAGCCTCTCAAACTCATCTACCTTCTCTTTTACACGATCGATGCTCTGTTGCCAAAATTCGTCATCAGTCAGTTTCATTCCTAAATGTTTCTCGACAACCTCTTCCGCATTCATGCTGCCGGTATCACGAAGTAGTGCTATATAATCGGAATAGAAGCTCTCACCTTTACCTTCTCGCTGAGCATAAACACCTTTACTAAATAGATAACCGAACAGATATGGGTAATTATAAAAGCTCACCTCCGAAATGCTAAAGTGGAGCTTACTTGCCCAGAAGTAAGGGTCAGCTTCAGACATCGAATCTCCGTACCAATCTTGCCAATGCTCACTCATCAGTTCCGACAGTTGATTAGCTGAAAGCTCTCCATTTTTACGCTGCTCGTAGAATGCTTTTTCAAATTCAAAACGTACCGGTATATTAACCATCAATGCGTAACATGAGGACAGCTCTTCCCACAGCATTTCAAGTTTCTCGTTCGTGTTTTTAGCCTGACTCAGTAAGTAGTCTCGTACAATATTTTCTGCAAATATAGACGCTGTTTCTGCCAATGTCATCGGGTAACGGGTTTTGCACAGTGGCATGTCTTTCATCACCCAGTTATGGAATGCATGCCCTAGTTCATGTGCTAACGTAAGCAGGTCAGAACGACTTCCACCCCAGGTCATAAACACGAGCGGAGAGCGTGTAGCCGCCAATTTGGTGCAATACGCCCCTAAGCGACGCTGATCACTAGGCGCTGCATCAATCCAGCCATTTTCAACCATAACGTCAACAAACTCTGCCATTTCAGGGGCAACTTCAGCAAACGCCGAGCGAATTACCTCAATGGCCTCGTCAAACGAATAACCACTCTCTCCTTGAGAATCAGCAAGCTCA
Source organism: Vibrio lamellibrachiae (assembly GCF_050337265.1). Lineage (NCBI taxonomy): Bacteria > Pseudomonadati > Pseudomonadota > Gammaproteobacteria > Vibrionales > Vibrionaceae > Vibrio > Vibrio lamellibrachiae. The sequence goes on along the minus strand of NZ_JAKJSU010000004.1, from coordinate 84,079 downwards.
GGCATCGCAGCTTGATGGTTCCAAGGTTTCATTTCATCAAGCTGATGCACTCTTGCCATCAACTTACCCGCTTTTTGTCCTACATGGCGATTCGATTTAGCAACCGACATCATAGTATCCAGTGTCTTTTCAGAAATACGGCTGTCGTGAAGACTAGGCTCTAAAAAATGCACCTCTCGTTTTGTCGAGCGCTTCTCTATTTCAGTATGACGCCAGCCCGCTAAAGCATTTAGTACCGATGCGAAACTCTCTTTATGAACTTCCATCGCTTTTTGAATGGCTTTCCACGCGATAGGTTGCTTCTTAAAGTCATTACCATAAAGTAAGCTTGCCGCTTGAGAAAACCCCATCTGTTCGGTAGTTCCATCAGCGTATTCCAACTCAACCTGAAGCGTTCCTGTTAGGTTGTCGTACATTCGTCCCCATGCATCTTTCCCATCAACTTCAAACGCCGTTAAGATCTGTTCTTCAGCAACCGATAATTTGGTATCGGCTAGGCGACGTAAACAATCAAATTGAAAAGCTTGACCCGAAACATCACCACTATTATGTGCAAGCACCTGCTCTATGAAATCATTACCGGCATGAGTAATCGTATCGCTGTATGGTGCGAAAGACTGACTAAGCGTGGAGTTAAGTTTCGCAATGCGTCCCATCAACGCTTTTGCAGTGTCGTCTGATGAGTCAACGGAGGCGTGACAAGTAGCAAACGTATTGATCGTTGCCATTAATGTCCCAGCGGCTTCTGAGGTTTGAACCGCATTTTGCATGACCTGTACTTGGTCACGATTTCCAACATGAAGTTTTAAAGCATCAATACACTGCTCAATTAACTGAATATCTTGTTCAATTTTAAGGTCGCCTAAACCCTGATAAGCGATGGAAAGATCCCAACTTGGTGCGGTCATATATAAAATCCTTAACTGGCATTATTAGTAACAAGATCCATTCACTAGACCTAGTGTTAAAAGCAATTGATTTAAAAAAGTGGCTTCCCAATCACTTGAACGTGGGGCGCACTTTGATGCGATTTTAAAATCTTAATGTGAGTAATCGATTGATTAGCAATATTAAGTGTTGAATACCATGACGGATTTGACCAATCGACTTTAAGAACATGAGCTAATATCAGTCGAATCGTGCCTCCGTGGCCGATAATGAGTGTATCTTGGTTAAGATCCGAGACCACTTCCTCCCAAGCACCGCTAACTCGGCTGTAGCAGCCCTGCAGACTTTCAGCATTGGGTAGAGAATGATTGGCAGGATCTTTCCAAAATGAATCAAGCACGTTCCATTCAGGTTGAAGCTCATCAAAGGTTTTCCCATCGAAATCCCCAAAATTCATCTCTTGAAATTTAGGTTCAACAGAAAATTCGATTGATGTATCTCTGCTCGCTAGCCGCTCGGCGAGATCTCGGCATCGACTTAACGGAGAAGTGATAATCGTTTTAAAACCCAAGCGTTCAGCGGATAGTAATTCAGCAATGTTCGATTGAACCACATCGCTCACCTGAACATCAGTGATGCCATTAAGGGCATCAGGCCCTTCTGTTTTACCATGGCGTAATAGATAAATGTTATAGGTTGTGTCCACTCGCCACTCCTACTTCTGTGGTTTTAAGGTCAGTGCAATTCCTGCTGCGATAAAATCAACATGAGATGCAATGACTGCAATCTTTTGATTCATCCATCCTGCGTGATCCACAAACAAGCGGGAGACTTCACCAAGAGGGACAACACCAAGGCCAACTTCATTCGAGACCAATATTATAGTTGCATCCGTTTCATCTAATGAACTCAGCAGACAATCTATTTCATTTTGAATTTTCTGTTCTGTGACATTGTCACCTAGAAAGAAAATGATGTTATTCAACCAAAGGGTTAAACAATCAATCAGTACGACATCTTTAGAATTAAAGCCCGAGACAACCTTAGCAAGATATATCGGTACTTCATGTTCGTGCCATTGTTGGCCTCGCTTATTCTGATGATGCTTGATTCGCGTTTTCATTTCATCATCAAATGGCTGAGCTGTGGCGACGTAATGCAAACTCTGATCTTGACGCTTAGTATTCAGCAGTTGAAATTTAGCCAAGCCCTCAGCATGAGTCGATTTACCTGAACGCGCTCCACCTAACACAAGATGAATAGTCATAGCCAACCTCCGAATAGAACGCATTGATTATAAGCAAAGCCCACAAGGATAAGATACACCAGTAATTCACTAAGTTGTTGTGCTGCTCCTAGGCAATCGCCTGTAAACCCACCAATTCTACTCAGTAGCCAACGCTTAAACAGATAACGACTTACAATCAGCACAGAAAGTACAGTGATAAATACCGCAGGTGAAAAGATCAATGTTGTTACAACAGCGCATGCAATTAAAAAGCACAATTCTCCAGTCGTCTGCTTATTCGCTAACGGTTTACTCTTACTTGTATCGCTGTCACTCACGTATGGCATATCATAAATAAGAGACGCTGCGAATGACCGACTAACCGTATAAGCCATCAAAAACATGAGTAATACCACAGGTAAAGACGTCGTCTCCGCAGTTCCCCATAATTGATACTGTTTTTCTGAATAATTGATATTCGCCAAGTAACTTAACAGCGCAAATTTTCCAAGTAATGCCATGATTAGCGCGGACGCACCATAAGTACCAATTCGACTGTCTTTCATTATGGCTAAACGGCGTTCTAGCGTCATGCCACCACCAATACCATCGGCCATATCGGTTAGACCGTCTTCATGAAAAGCGCCCGTCAGCATTAAGCTGAAAACCATGGTAATAAATATTGCTATCTCATTTGGTAAAAAGAGAGTAAGTAACGAGTAAATGGCACCGCAGGTTAGGCCAAGTAACGCCCCCACGAGCGCAAAGTATCGACCTGAACGATTCATACGCTCATCACTGTAAGGCGTGTTCTTGGGGATCGGTATGCGTGAAAAAAAGCTCAGCGCAAGCCAAAACAGTTCAAGCTGATACTTTACTGTTTTCGACATTACACAGTCACTCCAGCGTCTTCAAAACTTGCCATATTATTGTAAAATTCAGCTGCCGCGCGAATAAGAGGCATCGCAAGCACCGCACCAGTCCCCTCGCCTAATCGTAATGAGAGATCAAGTAATGGTTCAGCCTTTAGCTCTTCCAGTAAGTATTGATGAGGCGCTTCTTTTGATTGGTGTGAAAATATCATATATTCACGACATTCTGCTTTGATAATAGATGCCACATACGCAGCGGCAGTCACGATAAACCCATCAACGATAACTGGTGTTTTTTGTTCGTAAGCACCAATAAACGCGCCAACCATCTGTACAATTTCAAAGCCACCTACTTCAGACAGCACCGATATAGGATCTAACGATGAGCATCGAGCGACACCTTGTGTAACCAGTTCAATTTTCTTTTCTAACTGTTCAGGGTTAATGCCCGTTCCCAGCCCAACGCACGAGCCGACATCTCTTTTTGAGAGAACAGCTAAGATAGCTGATGCACTACTCGTATTACCAATGCCCATTTCTCCAAACATAACAACGTTACTGCCTTGGGAGATAATATCTTTAATTAGGCTTTTTCCTAACTCTATGCCGTCCAAAACCGTTTCTTTACTCATTGCTGCTTGTTTAGATAAATTCTGAGTTCTATCTCCGAGACGCTGAACAATGAAATCCGTGCTGCTATGTTCAACGGGCAATAAGATACCTGTGTCCACGACTTTCATGGCGACATCATTAACACGACAAAAGCAGTTAATCGCAGCTCCGCCTTGAAGAAAGTTAAGGACCATTTGTTGAGTCACAGCGCTTGGCGCAATGCTCACACCCTCATCAGCAATGCCATGGTCACCGGCAAAAACAACGACTGTTGGTTTATTGATGGCGATATTCTTCACTGCGGCATCGTAACTTTGGCTTTGAATAAGAGCGAGCTGATAGGCGAGCCCTTCAAGTTGCCCAAGCGCACCAAGGGGTTTGGTTTTCTGGTCGATACGGTGTTGGATTTGTTGTGAAAAATCGCGATTTAACATGACAGATTAGGGTCTCATCTAAATGAGGACGATCAGAGAACCATTTAATTTGCATTCAATGCATTAGCAGGCCACACGTCCGTGTTGGGTTTAATACGTAGTTTAACTCGAAATCAAACACTTAACTATCGCGCAAAAATATTTAGTAAGCATTGTTACAGGCCCTACCTTTTCTCCTAGCGTCCATTTCAGTATACGAATCCATGAGAAAGATTTTAATATGACAATCAGATTGAATTGGATATTGATAAATTCATCATCTAACCTATAAAGACCGCCATAATAAGGCGGTATCGTCAGAAAATTCAGGCATGAAGGATGCATAAGATTACGATTCAACACGACTCAATTAAGTGTTACAGCGTAAGGAGTAAAGATGTTTGCTAATCAAAAATCACCTAGAAAAAATGATAAAAAGCAAAACTCGCATTCACGCACACAAACCAAAGGAAAGAAAAAAGTGCCATTATCATTAACTTAAATCTCATCAGCCTCAATTTACGAGGCTGATTTTCTATCTTAGTCATACCCTATAAAGCAATGGTAACAAAAATAAATGATTAAAAACTTTGGATATTTGGTCACAGATCAAGGCGCTACGTTTGTATATATTTCAAACTGCTTGCATTCATAGCCATAGAGCACGTCAGGCTAGAACGAAGTAAGTTAGATCAATAGAAAGTACAAATTTAGGAAACTATACAATGAGTATTTTGGGTGATAATTCGGTTGTTATTCTTGCTGGGGGCTCCGGCCTGGTAGGTACAGAAGTGCTAAAGCATCTTCTAGAGCAAGATCCAATCACACGTGTGTACGCACTAACTCGTCAAAAACTCCCCTTCTTTCACTCTAAGTTAGAACAAATTCAAGATAACGAGTTACGTATTCTTGAATGGCATAATGAAAACCCAACCCCTAAAATTGGCATTATCTGCCTTGGCACGACACTTCAACAAGCAGGCTCGAAAGAGAAACTAGAACAGGTCGATTATCAACTTGTCTGCGACGTTGCTCAGTCAATGAAAGTCGTCGGTGTTAAAAAGCTCGCCGTTGTATCAAGTATTGGCGCTTCTCCTTATTCGCTCTCTCATTACTTGAAGTGCAAAGGACGAATGGAAGAGACAATTCGTAGGATGGGGTTTGATAAACTAGTGTTTGCTCGCCCTGGTCCATTAACAGGCTTACGAGACGAGACTCGGAAAAACGAAGTCATTGTCGAATATGTATTAAAGTTTCTTACCCCTTTGATGATCGGTCCTCTTTCTAAATACATTCCTATCAAAGCTGAAAATGTAGCGAAAGCGATGCTGTATGAAGTGTTCGATCAGAGTAGCCATACACATAAAACGTTAAACAGTTCAGAAATGAAACGTTTGGTTAAACGTTATAACTACTAGTTGTAATGCCGGCATTAACACCCTGTGTGTTGGGTAAACGTTATTGGCTTACATTAATCAGCTATATTTAGTGGTTCACCTTCTGATTCAAACAGAGCTTCAAGTTCTTCATACCCCTCTAGCTGCATAATTAGCTCTGCCTTTTGCTTCTTGGCAATTTCCAACCAGTGCTTACCTTCTAGAGCGCCAACCATTGCGTAAAGTAGGTTCAAGCTTGGGTTAATATCACCCTGTTTCTTTACCTTAATAAATGCCCTGATCGCCCCTAGCTTTTTTAACAACATAACTGAATCTATACCTGCATTAACCAGCATTGCTTCAGACTTGGGGCCAAGCCCTTGTAGATCTCTTAACTTCTCCATGGTTCACCATAATTGCTAAACGGAACAATGTATCTGTCTTCAGTATAATTAACGTACATATTTTCATCAATCCATCACGTAATATGTTAGTCGCGTAACTAATTGTTACATAAGGACTAGAACAACAACCACATAAACGAATACAATATCTTTTTTATCAATACGGCCGTTAGAATGACGTTTATTCTTCCTGGAATTGTAAGTGCACTTGCCTTAGTTAGTTTGTATTTCTATACCCGAATATTAAAAAGATCAAATCGAGAAAAACAGATAGAAAAAGATCTTCAGCGCCTAAAACTATCTCTTAAGCGCTATGACGGGTTGTTACATCGCTCCTATCCTATTCCATCAAGTAAAACGCTAAATAGTAGCTTAACTAAGCGCTGTTTTTTCATTGCTGAAGCGATGGCCGATTTAAGACCCAGAGATACAAATATCATTGATCGCTTTAATGAAAGTAAAATTGCTGTAAAAGCACTTTCCTTACCTTACACCCCAGCTAGTAGTGCTTTTAAAGTTCCAAAAAGCTCTCAAGAATGCATCTCAATTCTTAAACGGATTAAAGCGCTAAAAGTAGCGATCAATAACGAACGGAAGATGGGAGTGCTTAATATCGAAGATTCCAATATTGAGATTGCTCGTTTAGACCAACTAAAACTTCAAGTTCATATTGAGAACTTAAAGTACCGTATTTCCCAAGAAAAACGAAACGGACGCCTCACCACCGCTAATGATCTCGTCAAGATGGGCCTAACTGCACTTTCTAACGAGAATTGTGATTACTCTATTGAACAAAAAGAACATTTTTTGTACTTACTAGAATCAGTCAAAATCGGCTTAAACGATGAAATGGCCCTATTGAAACAGCTAAAAACAGAAAAAGCAGAAGCAATTTAGGAGCTCATCAAGATCATAGTTTATGCCTATCATATTGATAGGTACAAACTGCCATTAGCCTGTTTATAATTGACTGTTATTTTCGTATCTTATTAAAAATACTTTAGAGCGTAATTGAATCTTCCTTTTGGTCTATTTTGAGACCACCCATTCACTATACGCCGCACTCAGATGGAACAGAGAACGCCATGACTACATTTAACACCCGCTGCCCTTCATGTAAGGGGCTCAACAGAATTCCTAATACTCGTATTTCAGAAAGCCCGAAATGTGGTAAGTGTCAATCTGCTCTATTGGATGGCGCACCAATCGAAGGCACTGTATCCAATATCAGCGCTCTACTGGAAAGTGACCAACCTGTCGTTATCGACTTTTGGGCCCCATGGTGTAACCCTTGCGTTGGTTTTTCCCCTGTGTTTGAACAGTCAGCAGAAGAGAGAAGCGAACAAATACGATACGTCAAAGTCGACACAGAAGCTCAACAAGAGCTAGCAGCTCAATATCAAATTCGCAGCATACCAACCATTATGATGTTCAAAGGTGGAAAACGTGTCGATATGATAAACGGAGCATTACCAAAAGGTCAGTTTGATCAATGGTTAAACCAAGCCATCACTAAGTAGTAACCTACAGTTTTTTTTCAATTTTTATGTATCTTTAACCTTCAATTAATCGCAAGTTAATTAGTGATTTTTTAGGTTCAACATACCGCTCCTAGCGATAAATATCTTTTGTCGTTAGGAGTAAAATAATTCGTTTTACCTCCATTCAAATTAAGCCCATATTCGCCCCCGAAAACGTTCCTAACTTTTTACTTTCGGAGGCTCATTCATTGGAAAAATCAACTACTTCTGCGCAAAACACTCGTATTTCAGTACCTGTCATTGCACTGTCCCTTTACTCCGTTGCATCAGGTTATTTGATGAGTTTGATTCCTCTTATGTTGCCTCACTACGGTTTAGACTCGGGGTTAGCGAGTTGGTTAGCCAGTATTTTTTATACCGGCCTACTCGCTGGTGCGATTGGAATTGAACCAATAGTTTCTCGATTAGGTCATCGTAATGCATTTGTTTTGTGTTTAGTTGTACTAATGGCGACTGTGATTATAATGCCTGCCCTCAATTATACGTCGGTTTGGCTTTTTGCTCGATTTACTGCGGGTGTCTCGGTCGCAGGTGTATTTGTCATTGTAGAATCTTGGCTCTTGCATGGCGATGAATCTAACCGTGCAAAAAGACTTGGCCTATATATGGGCGCGCTGTACGGAGGATCTTCTATCGGCCAGTTAGGGATTGGCACTATTGGCGTGACTGGTGGCGTACCATTTATCGCTATTTTAACCCTGATGCTAATTGCTATATTGGTTTTGATTTTTGGTGAGTCTGATCAACCAAAAAGTGAAGAGTCTGCACGACTATCTTTTAAGCAGATCGCCAAGCTCAATCATGCTGCCATTATAGGTTGTATTATTTCCGGGCTAACGCTTGGCGCAATTTACGGATTAATGCCATTAGAACTAAAACAACGTGGAATCAACAATAGCGATATTGGGGGGCTTATGGCCTTAATTATTCTTGGTGGTATGGCGGTGCAGCCGATGGTTCCTTTGTTCTCTAAGTTTTTGGGGAGAACGTTAATGATGGCAATGTTTTGTTTATTAGGTGTCGCAGCGGTTTCGATAACCGTGCTACTCAATGATATGGGGATATTTGCGGTCAGCCTATTTATTTTGGGTATGGCAATCTTTGCACTTTACCCTGTCGCTATTAACTTAGGTTGCGATGGATTGGACGCAAGCTACATCGTTTCAGCAACACAAGTTATGCTGTTTAGTTATAGTATTGGCTCAGTTTCAGGCCCAATTATCGCCAACAAGTTCATGTCTTCCCAAAATGGGCTAATGGATTACTTGTTTGCTTCGCTACTCGCAACGTGTATCTACATGCTATTTGCAAGTGTGAAAGGAAAACGCCAAATTATGGCTGGTGAATAAAAAGAATCAGAGCCGTAATTAATAGCTGTGCGTTTAACACGCATGGCTATTCTATCTCATAGCCAGAAAGTTAACCCTGTATTTATGCTTACAGTTAAGTCCTTTCGCCACTCTAGCATTCCCGATATAGTGCTACTGCGTTTAAAACACAGTAGATAGGTCAAACTCATGAGCAAAAAGTACCTTCTCATCACTAGTGATGACTTCGCCATTAGTCATAGTGTCAATCAGGGAATTCTACGTGGATTTCAACACGGCTTACTTCAAAGCAGCAATTTTATGGCTGCTGCGCCTTGGCTGCCAGAAGCTGTTCGTTTAACCAAGCAACATGATCTACCTATTGGCGTACATCTAACATTGACTTGTGAGTGGACTAACATGTCTTGTGGTCCAATTACCGGAGCTCAGTCACTATGTAATGAGCTTGGCTATTTCTATAGTAGCTATGAAGAACTGCTGACCACACTTAACATTGAAGACGTAAAAAATGAATATCGCGCACAGATAAAACGCGTGCTCAACAGTGGCGTTACCCCCACGCATGTCGAAACGCATATGCTTCCAGAGTTGCTCTTTAACGGTTCAACAGCATACCAACCCATCGCACAAGCAGTGGAAGAAGTCGCAAACGAGTTTGGGTTGATTTATACCTATGCGGTAGAGAATGATCGTTTAAAGTACTTCAATGACAGCTTTACAATGACCCATATGAGTTTCGAGCAAATCACCGAACGGCTCTCTAATTATCAGTCAGGTATCTATCACATCATCGGTCATTGTGCTCTTGATGATACAGAGCAGAATGCACTTTCTTTACCTGATGAATCGGTATATCGATGGGCCGCGAAATGCAGACAACAAGATCTGGATATCATTAGCTCAGAAACATTTAAAGCATTCATAGAAATGAATGACTTTGAGCTTATTGGAATCAAAGAGTTACTCGAATTACATAATTTGTAGTTTGGTTATATCAGTGATACCAGATGTATATTACTAACGCTCACTGATACAAACGCCTTTTTTTTCATAGAAAGGCGTTTTGATTGATCACTTTTTTACAAAAACTGCTTGGTACTTAGTCAACTCTAATATCAGATTAAGTCGCTTAACCACCTCAACATTGCTTAAATAGGCTACGTAGCCATTGGTTAGTAACATCATCATTTCGATTACTATGCCAGAATACACTGAGTGATGGCGCTGAATAATTGAAAGGTAACGCCAGAGCTTTAATTTTATCCTTATCGAAGAGCGTATTTGCTACCGTTTTAGGTACGGTGGCAATCCAGTCGGACCCATAAATCGTATCAGAAAAATCTCGAATTGAATTGAGCTTTCTTGCCACTATCCTCTTTGAAAATATAGGACTATGTATATCCGACAATTGATTAACACGATAATTATCATGTGTAAGCATGACATGCCTTTCTGAAATATAGCGCTCTAAACTCATCTCATTGTCTATTCTTGAGTGCTCTTTACTGCAAACTACACATAGCTCATCACTCCACATTATTTTGCTTAATAAGGTTGGATGTGCAGCACTGTGATCAACGACTAAATCAATCTTCTTCTCTCGAATATCAGCAAACATGTCCTCTTTTATGTTAACAACTTCAATAACGCAATTTGGCGCAGACTCTTGAATATTATCGAGTATTTTGGGTAACAATACACAATTTGAAATGTTTATTGCGGCGATTCTAAACGTATTGGTACATTCTTTAGGTTCAAATTGTTTTGTCGAAGGTAACGAGTGTGATACAAGCTTGAGTGCTTGTTTCAATACTGGGTATAGTTCATTTGCAAACGGCGTGGGCTCAAGGGTATAGGATTTCCGAACGAACAGTACATCACGGTATTCTTCACGTAATCGCTTTAGATTAGCACTTAGACTCGGTTGCGAAATATTCAACCTATCTGCGGCGTAGGTAAGATTCCCTTCTTCATAAATAGCGACAAAGTAGTATACGAGATTGAGGTTAAATCGTTTCATTCCAATTCTCTGGTGACAACATTCCATTAGGTGATAATGAATCGACAACCGTGTCTCACTATATGATCAACTATTAGTTCAAATTTTTAGTTAGCGCTATGACATAGTACTGTTAAAACTTCCTTCTAGTATTCAAGCTAGCTCAATGCTTTAAACGGCATTAACCTCCTAAGTCATTAATATAGTGGGATATAGGTTTATCTTATATCTAATATAGGCAAAGCCCTATATTAGAGTCTGTTCGTGTTTGTCATAATCCGCGCCCCCAAAAAATACACGTAAAGAAGTAGAGAAAGATGAACCGATTTGTAAAACCGATGATAATATCAGCTAGCCTTGTAACTTTATTTGGTTGCGTAGGTAGTAATGCCGTAACAGGCAAGCTAATGGAATTTAACGTAAAAGCGGTTGATAACAGATACGCTCGTGGCGGCTTAAATATGTTGCTCGCGCCAGCATACGGCATCACTGTCGCTGCTGATTACATTGTATTTAACTCACTGGAGTTTTGGACGGGTAAAAACCCTATTAACAAAAAGCCTCATATCTTTGATTCTAAAGTTGGCACCTATATTGAAATCAATGACCAACTTGATAAAAGCTTAACAGAGGCACCACTTGACCCGTTAGCTAAGCGTGTTATCGGCCACGGTGAAATGAAAGTAATCGATGAAAATCAGATTGCGATTGAATTGACCTACGACGATGGCTCTCGTGCCACTTTAACAGGCGAGCGCTTTGGTGATGAAGTTCACTACTCTCTTAATAATCAAGTTATTGCAGAAACAAGCTTAAAAGAGATGCAAGTATATCTAGAGTCCATTGAGAACTCTTAATCAAATCAATAGACCCAAAATCAGTGCTAACAACAGTCAGTGCTTGATATCCAAAGGCTTATAAATAAAGAAGATTAGCCCTAAAGCTAACCTTCTTATTTCTTAATCTATACCGCAGGTCTACTCTTGCTCTGACACTTCTTCAATGTCGCAGTCTGTACAGCTTTGAATACCTCTTCTCCGGTATTAAGATAGGACTCGTGATATTTAGGGAAAACAGGCACGGTGTCTAATCATCGCTTGAAAATTCATGTCTATTGTTGAGTGATATTGAGGCCAAACTCGCTTCACGTCATTAACAAACTCCCCTAGAGAGCAATCTTAACCAAAGAAATTAGGTATAATTAAATGAATCGACACTTTTAAGGTATTAAAATGACTCACTTATTGCGAGTTGCAGCACTCACCTGTTGTCTTTCTAGCCCAGCTTTTGCCGTCAAACCCCTCTTCGAAACGACACCTTCTGAGACGACAAAAAAACTGGATGATATTTTAGCTATATTCGGTGCGGAAGAAGAGTACGATCCGAACAAGGGCATTGACTCTAGCTACATTCCCGCTTTGTTCTATACGCCTGAGCAAGGCTTTGGTGTTGGTCTGTTGTACGTTGGTCTTTATGGCGACACTCATGGTGGAACCACCCAACCTTCTTCAATGGTGATCAACCCTTATATTTCCACTAACGGTTCTAAAGGGATCACGTTCGAGAACCGACATTTCTTTTCCGGCGATCATCATCGCTTTTACCTCGATTTAGAACTGTTTGATGATGCGGGTGTGTACTATGGTGTTGGGCACGACGCAGGCAGTGTGAACGATAACAAAATCAATTACTCAGAAAAGGTGGCGTTGATCGAGCCAACTCTACTCACGAAAGTCGCGGATGATTTCTACCTTGGCCTAGGGGCGAACATCACTTACGCCAAAGCCAGTGATTTTGAATTAGATGACGGCCAAGGTTCGTTAGATAAATCGGCTGATTTGGAAGAAAACACGAGCTACGGTGCTAAAGTGAGCGCGGTTTATGATTCTCGAGACAACGTATTAAACGCCTCTGAAGGTTTATTGGTCGACATGACCGCCGGTTATTTTCACTCATCTCTTACCAACGATTGGTTTGGGAAATACAACTTTGAATTGGCAAACTACATCACTTTGGGCGAGTTTCCCGGGCTCATTGCCTGGCAAGTTCAAGGCGATTTCACCAGCGGTGATGTACCTTGGAATCGTTTGCCAGACATAGGAGGTGCTAATGGATTACGTGGGCACGTTGAAGGCCGCTACCGAGACAACCATATGGCGATGGGGCAAGTGGAATATCGCTTACCTATTTTCTGGCGAGTCGGGGCCGTATTTTGGGGAGGCGTAGGATCCGTTGCACCCGAGATAAATGAACTAAATGAAGATTTACTTACTTCTGTTGGGGCTGGATTGCGTTTCAAAATCAAAGACAAAGTTAACATAAGAGCTGACATTGGATTTGGTAACGATGAAACTGCATTCTACTTCCATGTTAACGAAGTATTCTGATACCTAACCTGTGAATATACAGTATGTATTGACGCCCCCCTATAGAAGCATCATGCGTAAGAATTCGTACAGAAGATAATCTAAGACAAGATATTGACGATAGAGCCGTAATCTTAAGATCCTCACATAATTAACATCTTACCCCCCACTAATTAATTTATTCACTATAATGATACGAATGATATCATTATAGTGAACCCAAAGGGAGAGGCGAGAATATGCGGGTAGCGAACAACATTTCTAACACAATTGGCGAATCTCCAATTTGGAACGTTCATACTCAGAGCTTAGTGTGGGTAGATGCAGCCGGAAGCGATATACACGAGTATTTCCCACTCAATGGCACAATAAAATCTTATGAGGTGCCTTTTGAAATCACGGCCATTGTCCCCTGTGATAATCAGCATTGGGTATGCGCCAGCAAACAAGGGTTATTTCTGGCCTCTCCGGAACTGGACAATTTTACCCTTATCACTGACCCTTTTGCTCAATTTCCACATCTTCATTGTAATGACGCTGTGGCGTCGCCCAACGGACAGCTATGGCTTGGTTCGATGAATTGCCAAGATCTCGAGTCTCCTGATGGAAAGCTTTTCCAGTTTAACCAAAAGCAAGTTCAGACTATGGACGCAGAGTTTAGCGTGGCTAACGGCATCTGTTTTAATCATCACCTTAAACGAGCCTACTGTTCAAACATGTTTCAAAAAGTCGTCTTTGAGTATCAACTGAATGACGATATGACGGAGATTATCGATAAAACCATTTTCGTTAAGTTTGATGATTTAGAGGGGCTTCCTGACGGGTTGTGTAGTGACCGTTATGGCAACATTTATATTTGTCACTGGGACAATGGAAAAGTCAGCTATTACATGCCTTCGCCCAATCGTATTGGTAATCCGAATAAGCTTGGTGAAGTTAAACTTCCTGTAAAGCACGCAACGCGCTGTACGTTTGGTGGTGAATATTTGGATACCTTATTTGTTACCACAGCAAATTATGAACTAACCCCTACTGAAAAAGAGCTTTACCCTCACTCTGGGCAGTTATTCATACTTAATGCACCTACGAAAGGTAAAGTTGAGCCAACAATAAACTCAGCGCTGCTCTAATCTTATTCTTTGTCCAATATGAATATAACGTTCATGCTTTGGCTAACTGGTTGAAAATGCGTAGGGAGTCTGGGAAGATACCAACTTAGGCCTTGCTCTTAGGTCAACCCGCAGACCCGTTTAAAAGGAATCTATCGTGTCGGAAAAAGTGGTGTCAGAGAAAGTTAACTCAGTGGATCGTTTGGTCAACGTTATCGAAAGAATTGGATCATCAAAGAGTCCAGTCCCCGCTTCCGATATCATTTTTGAGTCAGGGATACCTAAGCCAACCTGCCATCGATTACTGCAGTTGTTAGAAGAGACAAACTACATTCAGCAAGATGAGCGTGGACATTTTTATCCTAGCTCACAAATGCTATCTATCGCGTTGGATGTTAAATGGACCAATCAGCACAAGCTGCAACGCCAAGCCATTCTGCATGGTTTGTCTCGTAAACTTGAAGAGACATGTGGTTTAGCGCTCGCCAATGACGACCCAACACCGCACATGGTTTATTACGACCGAATTCAAACTAACTGGCCACTACAAATAGTCATTCCAGTCGGTTTTCCTACTCCATTATGGGCCTCAGCGAGTGGGAAGCTGTTTTTAAGTACACTGACCCCCTCACAGCTTCGTAAAGTCTTAAGCAAAATTGAATTAACACAATGCGCTAAAAACACGATTACCGACTTACAGGTGTTAAAGGGTGAACTCAGCTTGATTAAGCGTCGTGGTTATAGTGTTGATGATGAAGAGTTTATCGATGGAATGGTTGCGATAGCGCTGCCCCTCTACGACCAGCATGGGAACTTTATGGCAGCAACATTTTGTCACTGCCCTAAAAGCCGTAAGAGTGTCAATGATCTTGAGAATTACTTGCCTATTCTTCGTTCTGCGCAGCAAAGCCTAGAGGCCGTTTATCGAGATATGAAAGATCAGTTTAATTAGACTAACAAAATTATAGCGTCTTATGGACAAGCTCTTTAACGGTAAAGTCGAGAATCTCTTTTGCAGCTAGCTGCATTTCAGGTAAGTACGTTTTTAACTGCCCTAAAGAGGTTCTAAAACTTGGGGCGT
This sequence comes from Vibrio lamellibrachiae, assembly GCF_050337265.1. Taxonomy (NCBI): domain Bacteria; kingdom Pseudomonadati; phylum Pseudomonadota; class Gammaproteobacteria; order Vibrionales; family Vibrionaceae; genus Vibrio; species Vibrio lamellibrachiae. The sequence continues at coordinate 68,862 of NZ_JAKJSU010000004.1, read as the reverse complement.
GACAAAACAGATAACCAAAGCTAAGTTCATCAGACCCGATGGGTACAGAAATGGCAGCCATGCCATCAACAAACTCTTCATTATCTTCCCCAAAGCCTTGCTCTCGAATACGTATCAACTCTTCTAGAAATACAGCTTCATTGGTAATGGTTTTCGGCGTGTATTCGGTTAGCCCCATATTCTGAACCACATTCTTTCTGATCTCTTCATCCAACATAGAAAGGTAAAGCTTACCGGATGCTGATGCTGCAATAGGAACGGGACTCCCCTCTGCCAAATTAATCTGCAGAGGCCAGTTACAATTCACTCGTTCAAAATAGATCATTTCAATACCATTTGGCACTGATACTCCACAGGTTTCTCCAATATGGTCAGATAAACGCTGCAATACGGAGGCTCGCTGATCAGAGAAGCGCTGATTTTTTAAAATATCATGGGATAGGTTTTGCAGTTTCTGCCCTGCTATCACTCGGCCCACAATATTTTCCTGTAAATGCCCTAGAGACATTAGATGTGTAATCAGCTTGTTTGCAGAAGCCATTGGCATATTCAACTGACTGGCAATCGACTCTCTATCTATATGCCCTCGGCTACTTGCCACCAAAGACAGCACTTGCAGTACTCTATCTAGGGTTGAACCTTTCGTTGGGGTAGTCGAGTTAGGTGTTGACATAAAGCTGAGCTCTTCCTTGAAATGGGATTCGATGTGCTTCCTATAGCGTATTGTTTTTGTGACCTAAGCGCAACAGTGGCATGGCCTACGTGCATAAGAAACAAAGGCTTACTTTTAAAGTAAGCCTTTGTTAAGGTAGAAAATCTTACCGCGCACCTCCTCACATCAATGCGTTATTTCATGGTTGGCATGACGAATTCGGCTTGAGTTTGAGTACTTTCCTTACCGCCTGATTTGATATCAGACTCAGGCCAGCGTGTAGTAATTGCTTTCATTCGAGTGAAGAATCGCACACCATCAGGACCGTGCATGTGTAAAGGCCCAAACAACGAACGCTTCCAACCACCAAAACTGTGGAAGGCCATCGGTACAGGGATTGGGACATTCACCCCAACCATTCCTACTTGAACCTTGCTTGTGAAATCTCTTGCAGCGTCCCCATCTGCTGTGAAGATAGCGGTGCCGTTACCGTACTCATGATCATTAATGATCTTTAGAGCTTGTTGGTAATTGTCAGCGCGCAATACACACAACACTGGACCGAAGATCTCTTCTTGATAGATCGTCATATCAGTCGTTACGTTGTCAAACAATGTGCCACCAACGAAATAACCATTGCTTGATTTCGCTAGTGGTAGTTCCCTGCCATCCACAACCAAGGTTGCCCCTTCATCAACGCCCTGCTGAATATAGCCAGAGACCTTTTGTTTGTGCTCCTTGGTGATAAGTGGCCCCATGTCATTTTCAATCTCTTGAGCGTAACCCTGACCCACTTTGAGAGTCGCCAATTTGTCTTGAAGAAGACGTACTAATGCGTCCCCTGTTTCTTCGCCTACGGTAACCGCGACTGATATTGCCATGCAGCGTTCACCCGCCGCACCGTACGCTGCGCCCATCAAAGCATTAACAGCGCCATTCATATCCGCATCGGGCATGACAAGCATATGGTTCTTAGCGCCGCCTAATGCTTGAACACGCTTGCCGTATTTCGCGCCTTCAGAATAGATATACTCGGCAATCGGTGTAGAGCCGACAAAACTGACGGCTTGAACGCGCTCATCTTGCAGTAATGTATCAACCGCCTCTTTATCGCCTTGAACGACATTGAACACTCCGTCTGGAAGCCCTGCTTGTTGTAATAATTTAGCTAAAAATAGAGGTGCGGAAGGGTTTTTCTCTGACGGTTTTAAAATGAATGTGTTGCCCGTGGCAATCGCGATTGGGAACATCCACATCGGCACCATGACAGGGAAATTAAACGGTGAAATACCAGCGACAACGCCCAAAGGCATCATCAGAGAATGGGAATCCACCCCCGTCCCCACATTTAAACTGTGCTCGCCTTTTTGTAGATGCGGAATCCCACAAGCAAATTCGACCACTTCTAGACCACGAGTGATCTCACCTAACGCATCACTAAACACCTTTCCGTGCTCGCGACTGATAATGTCAGCCAGTTCGTTTCGATTCTCTTCTAGTAGAGCTTTAAAGCGAAACAGAACACGTGAACGGTTCAGGGGTGTAATCGCTGACCATGATTTGAATGCTTTGTCGGCGACTTGAATGGCTAACTCTACTTCTGCTCTAGCCGAAAGTTTCACATGGTTTTGTATCTCACCTGTTGCAGGGTCATAGACGGGTTGCTGCCTTTCTGAATGGCTCTCAACACTTTGGTTATTGATGAAATTGCAGATCATATTCTCTTCCTTGTATAAAATATTTAGGGCTTTGATTTAAAGTTTGAAATTCGTGTTACCAAGCTGCTTTGTACAGCTCGATCATGGTTTCTTTATCGGGTACTCGTGGGTTGTTGTTAGGAGACCCTGACGCCAAAGCCTGCTCTGACATAATGTCGAGGTTTGACCAAAACTCTTGTTTTTCTATGCCAAACTCACTTAACGAAGGGACACTTAGGTCTCTATTTATCGCTTTTAGTTCAATGAGTAATGCGTCAACAGCAGCATCATCACTGGTTGATAACTCAACAACTCCCATTGCACGAGCACATTCTGCATAGCGAGCTTTCGCAGCTGGAATCGAATACTCAGTCACCGTTGGAAGCAACATTGCGTTGCTCATGCCGTGTGGTACGTGGAAGTGAGCACCGATCGGTCGGCTCATACCATGAACTAACGCCACTGAAGCGTTGGAAAATGCAATGCCAGCGAGTGTTGCACCAAGCATCATTTGCTCTTTGGCGTGTTTATTATCTGGATTATTAACTGCTTCACGTAGATTAGGCGCTATAAGCTTCATTGCGAGCAGCGCTTGCTGATCAGTAAACAGACCAGACTTTCCACTCACATACGCTTCTACTGCGTGAGTCAAAGCATCTATTCCTGTATCCGCAGTAATACGTTCAGGCGCTGTCATAGAGAGTTCGAAATCGATAATGGCAGCAGCCGGAATTAGCCCTGGCCCCATACAAAGCAGCTTTTCATCGTTCGTTTCATCGGTAATGATGGTAACTTTCGTCACTTCAGATCCCGTACCTGCGGTCGTTGGGATAGCAATGAGTGGCATGATTGGTAACGTGACGACATTTGGTACAGAGTGATCGCGGATACGGCCTTTATATTGAGCTAATAATGCGATGGCTTTTGCGCTGTCGATTACGCTGCCGCCGCCTAATGCAATAATGCCATCGTAATTTCCTTCAATCGCTTTAGTAACCGCAGGAAGAATCGACGCCTCGGTAGGCTCAGGTATAGTGTCCGTAAAAATATCGGATTGAATATCGGCTTTTGTGACAATCGCTTGAAGATTTTCAACGTGACCTAACGTCTTCATAATAGGATCCGAGATTATCAACACTCGTTTACAACCAAGCTGACGTGCTATGTCGCCAGTTGCACTTTTTGCGCCTTCTCCGACTTCTAAGAATTTTGGTAAAACAATAGATTGGCTCATAAATCACCTTAAATTTAATATCGATACATTTAGTATCATTATTTAATAAAATATATTTTGGGCGCAGAAATGATCTGTGTAGAGATCATCACTGACTGCTTACTCTTATTTGTTCGCTTATTTACTCATGTAAATATTTGGTCATCTATACATTTGATGAAACAGACATTTGGCTTAAAAAGATCGGCTATTTTGCTAGACGCCGGCCAGTAACTCTTTCAAAACACAATACTTCTTAAATCTTGCTACATAGAACTCATGACGTTCATCGCTTGGTCTAAATATGCGTTGTGACGCCTTAGTTTTAAGTTTATTCGTTTGAGGAAGGTCGCTAGCTAGTAATTCCGAAACGGTGCTAAGCGCAAGCATAGCTACGCCCTTAGCGCCAACTTCATCAGACGCGCTCACTTTGACTTCAGCATTAAGAATGTCAGCAAACAACTGGCACCAATAGTCACTTCTAGACGCCCCGCCACTAATTGAGACAGAGTCCATCTTATAACCTGCACTGCGTAGGCGATTAATATGCTCTAAATGCGCAAACACTATGCCCTCATAAAAAGCATAAACAATGTGGATATCTTGATGCCATCCTTTCAAGCCAAACAAGTTGGCGGATGGGGATTGTTGGCCCGTTGAACCATATAAGTAAGGATGAAATAGCGGTAAGGTATCATTCAATTCAACATCTTCTAACTGACGATTAAATCGCTCAAATACACTTTCACCTGATAGTGAATTCTCGACTTGATCTGTAAAGAACCGCTGAACGAGCCACTCCAAATTTGAGGCTGAACATGTACTTGCTTCAATCGCTAAGTAACGATCTTTCCCAAGTTTACACCCCATGAATATCTCTTGAGGAGGAAGCGTGTCAGTGACAACTTGATTAATATTCCACGTTCCTGCGACAACAGACGTTTCACCGAGGTGGTAGGCTTCCGAGCCATACGCACATGCAACTACATCAAATAGCCCTGCTATAACAGGCGTTCCAATGTTTAGTCCTGTTAATTCAGAAACCTCTGACGTAATGCCACCAATCACCTGATTACTCTCTAGGATGTTTGGCAATTTAGATTTAATGTCAGCAATATCGTAAGCGCCTAATAACTCATCAGATACACTGTCCGATTCAAAATCAAATAGACCTGAAGCAGTGATGTCTCCCCACTCTGTTGCACACTCTCCCGTAAGTTTGAAATTCAGGTAGTCTTTACAAAAAAGCACCTCGCCTATTTGTTCGTACGTCTCTCGTTGATGACGCTTTAACCAATGTAATAACAGTGCAGTTTGGGAGCTCCACACACCCTGATGATTTTTACGATTGATGGTCGAAAATAGATTCGATTTTTGCAAACGCTCAACATCTGATTGCGCTCGGCTATCTAGGGATTTAATACCGAGCAATGGTGCTCTATTTGTGTCCAATAGATAGAGCCCGTTTCCATGGCCACTACAACCAACAGCGACAACATGGTTTCGATCTACCTTAGTTTTGTCCATTACTCGGCGAATAGCATCAGCACACAGCCCCCAGCATTCATCAAGATCCGCTTCGGTATAGTCAGGTTTAGGGATATGGGTCGGATAGTTATTGGCTACGGTCGCAATCTCTACGCCATTTTCATCAAATAACGCGGCTTTAACCGCTGTATTGCCACAATCAATTCCAAGTGCGTATGACGTCATATCCCCTCCCTGATTCTGTTAGTTATTACTGACTCTTACTTATCGCGAATTGTTTTTTTATCGCCAATGCCTTATTTGTCGCCAATATAAAGGTTCATGGCCTCTGACGTAGACGCATCGTTATGGATCATCGCCATCAGCGCATCAACAACACGGCTTGGGTTTGGGTGCTGATAGATATTACGACCGTAGACCATCCCTAATGCTCCCTGATCAAGTAACGCTCTCGCTTTACTAAATACCGACTCAATATCTTCTCGACCACCGCCACGCACAAGGACTGGACAACGACCTGCTTCAACAACTTTATGAAAATCCTCAGCATTAGCGGTAGGGTCTGCTTTAATAATGTCGGCCCCCAGCTCACGAGCCATTCGAGCAAGCGTCACGATCTTTTCACAATCACCATCGACCATGTAAGCCTGCCCTTTGGTATTTGGCTGCATCACTAGCGGTTCTACCATCAAAGGCATACCATATTTTTCACATTCCGCTTTAACTTTGCTGATGTTCGCGACACATTGTTTAAATAGATCGGGCTCATCTGGAAGCATAAATAGATTGACCACAACACACGCGGCATCCATCTGCAGCGCCTGAATGATTGGCTGCTCTGCATTTTGTAAAAGCGCCCACATGTGGCGGTGACGCTCTGCGTTATAAGGGTTACCCAAATCTATTCGCATCACTAATGCCGGCTTATCTTTACCGTCGACATTTTGTAGAAGGTCCGCTTGACCGGCATTCATCTGGATAGCGTCAGGTTTTGCATTAACCAACTGCTCTACGACCGAGCTCATATTTTCAAGCCCGTCTAGAAAAGACGGCTCATTACAGACTCCATGATCAATCGCTACATCGAGGCATCGCCCGTTCTTAAACAATCGGTTCATCCTAACCTTATTGGTCAAATACATACTCTTCTCCATTTTGTAATTGTTGATTTTTAACATTATTTGATTGTGATGTGGTTTCAGGCGTCTTTTTTAGGCCGTCTAACTCGACGCCATGAAAGGTAAGTAAGACATGCTTTGTTTGCTCGCGATCTTCCTTTTTTCGTTGTGGGGTCCAATTGAAGAAATCAGCAGTAATGTCCGATATTTCTTCAAAAACCGCATCATTCAATTTACCTTCAATGGCAATCGAAGTTCGTCGCAAAAATACATCTAGAGACGTTTCAACATGCTCATGTTCTAGAATGTATGTGAGTTCGCCTACGCTATAATCAGGGAGTGAATTCAGCAGTGAATCAGACTGACCTTCCAACCATTCCAGTAGACCTTCACACCCAGTTCCATAGCGCTTGAACCAAACGTCGATTTGATTGTGTGGCTGAGTAGAATAACGGTCGGCAAGTTTCGACACGTATTTTCCCTTACCCTTTTGAGTGACAGGGTAACCCTTTCCTCCGCCGATTTGCTTTTGCTTAGTACTACAGCACTTTGGCTTATCAAGTACTTCCAATAGTTCATCAGACACTTCTTCGCCGAAAGCCCGAAACGTAGTCCACTTCCCGCCAATTAGTGAATACACGTCCGTTCCATTTATAGAATCCCGTTTAATCGAATGACTTCGCGGTATTTGCCCTGTTGTTGATGCATTCACAGAAGGCAATGGACGCACACCACTGAACTGATAAACAATTTGGTCTCGACTGATATTGAGATCGGGTAGTACACCTCTTAACGATTCCAAAATGTAGTCAATTTCTTCGTCGGTACAGTGAACCGATTCAGGATCGCTCACTGGTATATCTGTTGAGCCAATAAGTACCTTGCCAAAGTATGGAAATAGAATACAAACCCTTCCTTCACTGTTTTCGTAAAACAACATGTTGTCTTTTAGCTCATGCAAAAGATCGGCATTATCAACAATGATGTGCGATCCCTTGGTGCCTTGCATGTATTGACTGGGTGCGGTCAAAAGACCATTGGTGCTATCAACCCACGCCCCAGTTGCATTCACAACATGACGGCTAAACACATGCGCTGGTGATTCACTGCCCGTCTGCTGCAACGTAAGTCGTCCATCGCTTAAATCAGTTACTTTTGTATAGTTAAGCGCAGTTCCACCTGCTTTAATGCCTTCTTGAATAAGCTCCATGGCAAGTCTCTCAGGTGAGCTTATCCAAGCATCAAAATAGGTCGCACTACTGCTGACTTTCTTACCCATTAACGGCCAGCGTTTTTGCGTTACACTGGCAGAATGCATTTTGTGGGCAGGCATCATTTGGTCTCGTTTGGTAAACCAATCATACAAACTAAGACCAAGTTTAATCACCACAGATCCGCGCTGAGAAGGACGGTCTTTAAGCCCGATAAACTTAAACAATCCATCAAAAATTCCAGACCAGGTTGAGAATATTGGAATAGTCGTTTCCAGCGGCGACACTAAATGAGGTGCATTACTGAGTAAGCGATTACGCTCAAATAGCGCTTCTTTCACCAATGAAAATTCACCATTTTCGAGATAGCGCAAACCACCATGTATCATCCGAGAAGGAGCGGCGCTTGCCTTGGAGCAAAAGTCATCTTTTTCAACAAGCAATACCTTAACGCCTTGCAGTGCAAGCTCTCTAAATACGCTAATACCATTGATACCTCCTCCAATAACCACGACATCGAAACCACTTTGTAGATTTAAGTTTTGGAATACTTTTGTGTTGTTATTCATCTTTGCTTCCTGCCAAGTGCTGTTCCTTCCAACCGGTTTTGAACGCTATGAAATACGGCCTAAGCCAGTTCCAACTCGCCAAAAAACTCTAGGGATTTAGCATCGATAAATTTCACTTCTTCTAATGACAACTCAACACTACCAGCGGCTGCATTCTCAATCGCTTGTTGTGGGTTTCTCGCACCGCATAAGGCGTAGGTAATTCCCGGTTGTTGCAACGTCGCAGCTATCACGAGTTGAGCGACACTGATATTTTTTTGTCGAGCAATAGGTTCTATAGATTGGCAAAATTTCTGTACCCAGCGGCGATTTTCAATGGTGAACATTGGATCAGTAATGCGTTGATCATCCCCGGTAAACACTCGCTCTGGCGTCACCTTCCCACTTAACAACCCCATCGCCAAAGATGAATAACTAAGACAGGCAACATTAGTTTGAATCGTTGTTGGCAGTAGTGTTTGCTCTAATTGACGATCGATTAGGTTATATTTCTCTTGTACTGCATCGACAACACCACAGCTTTGATACTTCGCGAGTTCCGCTTGATTGGCATTACTAATTCCAATCGCTCGAATTTTCCCGGCTTTTTTGAGAGATAACAGCGCTTCCATCGTCTCTTCGACTGGCGTAGTCGGATCTTGCCAATGCGTAATATAAAGATCGAGATAGTCGGTTTGTAATCGTTTAAGGCTTTGTTCCACTTCGTGTTGAATCGCATCAGCGCCTAAATAGCGATGAACGGGTTTGCCATTTTCATCAAAGAAGTGATTGCCTTTGTTTGTATGCCAAACTAATCCACACTTGGTCGCTAAGACCACTTGGTCACGCTTACCTTTTATTGCTTTACCGACAATTTCTTCTGACACTCCAAGACCATAAGCCGGTGCGGTATCAATGAGCGATACGCCATTATCAAGCGAGGCATGAATGGCTTCTATTGCGGCTTTTTCGTCAGTACCACCCCACATCCAGCCGCCCATAGCCCATGTACCTAAACCAATCACCGATGCTTCAATTCCTGACTTTCCTATTTCTCTTTTTTTCATGATCTTTTCCTATTTAATGAGTTCTAATACACGGGCTACCGTATCTTCATCCGAAACTATGCCATTCATTAGTCGCCCCTTTAGTGCCGCGACTAGAGCATCGACCTTTGAATGAGTCGCTGCTACGCCAATGCTGTGTTCGATACTGTTCAATTCTTGTAGATTCAGTCCAATCAGTTTCTGGTTAATATGTTCAGCACATTTGTTTCCATCTTCATCGTAAAGATGCGCAAGAACTTCGCCTTTACACTGAGCGCTGATGACCGTTTCTGCTTGGTGACCACTTAACGAGCGTAAATCGTAATAACTGTCACTCTCACTGGCGACAGAGCCAACGCCAACCAAAGCAATATCCGCACTTCTTGCGAGATCCAATACCTCTTTAATACTGCGCATTTCCATCAGTATTGAGCGTTGCTCATCGGTATCCACAAACAAAGGTGCGTGGAGCTGAGTACTGCTACCCCCTAGTTTTTCAGCTAACCGACTTGCGAGATAATTCACATCCGTGAAATGATGCCCTTGGATTCCCCCTGTTGCGGGGACGACCCGGACATTAGGAAAGCTCATCGGTTTAATCTCTTCCACAATCTGAGACATGGTTTTACCACCACTGATGCAAATAACGCTGTCTGGTTTCACCGTTTCTATCAGTAATTCGCCAGCTGCTTTAGCCACTTGGCGAGTGATGACACTTTCATCTTTGCTTAAGCTAGGTTGAATCACAGCCGTCTTGAGCCCAAAAGCGTCGAGCATTCGTTGCTCCAACGTATGAGTTCTCTCTTGTGGCAGGTTCAGCGTTATTTCCACCAGCCCATCATCATGAGCTTGCTTAATGACGCGGTTCACTTTGGCCGTCGACAAACCAAGCTGCTTAGCTATATCAGATTGATTTAGGTTCTCCATATAACGTAACGTCAGAACTTTAGCTGTTTGCCTTAAAATGTCGTCTTGTTCACTCATCGCCATAATCTCTCCCTAGTTCACTGTCCACTCGGCCTGTATTTCTCTCTATACAACTATCTATATAGTCGCGATTTATTGAGCGGTATTGTTTTTCTTAAGCTCAATCAGGGCACATTTATTTGTTCATAAGCAGTGAAATTTATTTCATCTGTGTAAAAAATAATCACAACAAGAGGCTTTTACAAGTTAAAACGATACAAAAAGTTTCGTTTTGGCTCATTTGTTGCGAACGATCACATTTTTAACAATATTGATACGTAATGTATCAATATGCCATTGACCGTCCAATTTTCATTCACTACCTTTTAACACGTGAAATACATTTCACCGTTTGAAAGAAAATTCAAATCAGTGATAACAACAAGTGAATACCTAATACACATGGAGAAGATCATGAAGTCAGTAACATTAAAAAAGATTTTTAATAAAGGACTTATCGCTACAAGTATTCTTGTTGCTTCAAGCCTTGCTGCTACGACACAGGCAAATGAGCGAATAGCATTTTTCGTTTCAGACTTGTCGAATGTTTTCCACCAATCTCAAGCAACCGAAGCGAAACGCTACGCAAAAGAGAAGTATGGCGCGGAAGTGGTTATTTTTGATGGGAAAGCCGACTCTGCGGTCATGACACAAAACATCGATCAGGTTGCAGCGGGCGCATTTGATGGTGCATCACTTCACATTTGGGATGGCGAAGCAGCCACACCGGGTGTGAAAGAAGCACTGGAAGAGAATATCGCAATGACCTCTTTCTTCAGCCCGATTACCGATACAGGCATCCCGACCGCACGTAGCGATGAGGCGACAGTATCGTTTGATATGGGCGCACAAATGGCTCGAACATGGAAAGAAGCAAACCCAGACAAACCTATCGTTATGGTTCAGCTAGGTTGGCCAAACCATACCGAAGTAAGCTCAGGCCGAACCAACCCATTTGCTGAGGGCGTATTATCTGTAGACCCTACCGCGAAAAACCTTGGGGCCTTAGATGCAAGTGGCGGTCAAGAAGCTGCAAAACAGATTGTTGTCGACTTATTAACTCAGCAACCTGAGGTCAACCTTATCTATTCAGAGGCTTCGAACTTAACTGTGGGAACAATGGCTGCGCTATCTCAGCTTGGCCGAGGTAAGTTTAAAAATGGTAAACCTCATACTGAAATCGTTGCGAGTGTTGACTTTGACTCGGTTGAGTTTGACCAAATTTATGATCCCGACTCTAGCCTGAAGCTATCTATGGGTCTTCCACCCGTTGAAACTGCACGCGGACGTATCGACTTGGTGATGGACGTTATCAATGAAAAAGTAGCACCTAGTAGCGTTGAAGCTGAAGAGTTCTTCTATAAAGCATACACCATCTCTTATTGGTCAATGCCGAAGCCAGACGCACAGCAATGGTTAGACGCGCAATTTAGTAACTAACATCATTTATTATGTGACCGCTTATAACTAAGTAACAGTCAACTGCGGCTTAATATAGCGTTAAGCCGCATGTTAACTGAAGTTAGATTCAAATCTCATAGACAAGGAAAGGTCACTTCAACTGTATTGCCGACACTGATTCACAGTTTGAAGAACCAACAACTAAAGGAGAGATCATCTTGAATAGTCAAAATTCTACTTCTGTTCTTTCAATTCAAGGGCTCATTAAAGACTACCCCGGTGTGCGGGCGGTTAACGATGTCAGTTTTTCAATTGAACACGGCACAGTACATTGCTTAATCGGTGAAAATGGTGCGGGTAAATCGACTCTGGTGAAAATGATCACAGGCGCTATCAGCCCAACTCAAGGCACCATGAAAGTAAACGGTAAACCGTATAGCCCAAAAGGGACACAATCCGCCAGAGAATCCGGCATTGCTACCCTTTTTCAGGAGTTGCATGTTGTTGACGAGCTAACGGTACTTGAAAACCTAACCTTGGGCATGGAAAAAAGTAGATTTGGCTTTTTAATAAAATCCGACTTAGAAGAGAGAATGATCCGAACGTTGGCAACGATAGAACCTTCGATTGATCCCTACGCTAGAGTCTCGACGCTTGGCGTCGCCCAAAAACAGATTATGGAGATTGCGCGCGCAGCCTCTTCCGGTGCCAACATTATCATTATGGATGAGCCAACCGCCGCTTTATCTGAGCGTGAAGTTGACCGGCTTTTCACGGTAATTCGACGCCTTCAAGCTCAAAATGTCACCGTTATTTACATTTCTCACAAGCTTGATGAAATTCTATCCTTAGGGGATACCGTTACTGTCATGAGAGACGGTAAACATATTTCAACCAAACCCATTTCTGAAGTGGAAGGACGCGCAGAGCTCATCGACATGATGATCGGCCGAACCATCTTCCATGATTATACCCCTCGAGACACCGTCACTGACGAGACGTTTTTATCCGTTCGAAATCTCAATAACAAGCGACTCAATAACGTCTCTTTCGATATTAACAAAGGCGAAATTGTTGGATTTTATGGCCTTGTTGGCGCTGGAAAGACGGAAATCGCAAGAGCGATATTTGGCGCTGACAAAGTAACAGGCAGCATTAAACTCAATGGCGAAGAGATCGGCCATTCCCCTAAAGAATCACTAGCGGCTGGCATTGCGTTAGTACCCGAGGAGCGTAGAACACAAGGGCTCTTTACCAGTCTGACTATTCGCGAAAACATTCCTGTGATGAACTTACCAAGAATGTCAGATTTGGGGGTATTCAAAGCAGACGATGAGCTCAATGCCGCTAATGATTATGTTGAAAAGCTGTCTATTGCCACAAGCTCGATTGAAAAACCCGCCGAGAAACTCTCAGGCGGCAACCAACAAAAAATAGTGATCGCGAAATGTCTATTCTCTCAAGCCAAATTATTGCTGTTAGATGAACCAACACGCGGAGTCGATGTTGGTGCTAAAACTGAGATTTATGATCTCGTTAAAAGTCTTGCCAATGAAGGTAACTCTGTCGCGGTATTTTCTACAGAATTAGAAGAGATACTCGGTGTATGCGATCGCTTATTCCTACTTTATGACGGTTCATTAGTCTCTGAGATTAAAAATGGGCCGGACGTTGATACAAACTATATTTTGAACGCTGCTACTGGTGGCCTTGAGGAGGCAGTATGTTAAATACTTCCATAAAATTAAACGACTCACCAGTACAACGCCGTAAAGTCAGTGACCAAATGTATATTACATTGTTGGTCGCCCTAGTTGCTGTTGGACTGTTTTTAGTGGCGTCCGTCTTGGTGCCAAACTTTTTTCAAGTTCAGAACATGCTGAACTTAGTCACCAATAACTGGGCAGTGATTTCACTCGGGGTTGGCGTATCGTTTTTGCTTATTTCTGGAAACTTTGACCTCTCGGTTGGAGGAATTGTCGCCCTGTCAGGTGTTCTATCTGTATGGTTTGCTCAATCGGTCACTGGTGCTTCTGCTCTCTCTTCCGGCCTTGGTTTGCCTTATTGGCTAGCGATTGTAGGTGCACTGTTGGGCGCATTAGTCATTGGTGGGCTAAATGCCCTCTTCGTTGTTCGATTTCGAATCCCTTCTATCATTGTCACGTTAGGAACAATGATGGTTGCAAGAGGAATAGCACAAGTTATTACTCAGGGCTCACAACGAAACACTAACTTACCTTCCGAGTTTGGTGTATTAGGCAGTCTAAAAGTGTTTGGCACTTCTATGCAGTTCCCCGTTCTCTTCATGCTTCTTCTCTTTTTGGCGGCTATTTTTATTGAGCGTAAAACCGTATTCGGACGGATTACCTACTGGATTGGTGCGAACCCTGAAGCCGCGAAGCTGTCTGGTATTGATAATGCCAAGCATATTACTTACTTATATCTGTTTAGTGCTTTAGTTGCTGGAATAGTCGGGATACTGCTCTCTTCTGAGTTCAAATCTGGCTTCTCTAACCGTGGACTACTTATGGAGTTTGATGCGTTAGTTATTGCACTTCTCGGCGGTATTGCTATTGCAGGTGGGTTTGGTTCTGTCATCGGTATGTTCTTTGGCGCCATCATACTTGCGGTGGTGACATCAGCAGCCACCGGCCTCACCTTGTCACCCGACTGGCAATTTATATTAAGGGCGGTCGCCGTGTTTTTAGCCATTACAGCTCAAACGTGGGCCTTGTCCCTTCGCAGTAAATAACCGAAGTAAATAAATAGGTGAACGTCATGTCTGATTCAACAAAAATGTTAAACACACCGTCGTCCTTCGGTAACCAAGTGTCTAAGTTTATCCTCAACTACTACATTTACTTTGTATTAGCTGCGATCGTGATTTTTCTTAGTAGTGTTAACTTAGAACAGTACGCCCTGTTCGAACGCGGTAACTTTCTGTATAAGAAAAACATCATCAATATTTTACGTGTTTCTGCGCCAATCTTAGTGTTAGCGGGGGCGTTTACGTTATTGATGGTCTCGGGTTATATCGACCTTTCCGTAGGAAGTACCATGGGTTTAAGTGCTGTTATCTATGCACTACTCGCTATTAATGGTGTACCGTTTTGGGCGGCATTTTCTATTACGGTGTTCTGTGGTGTTTTACTCGGGGCGTTTAACGGATTGTTAGTCGTAAAGTTTGGTATTACCCCAGTTATTGCGACATTAATAACACTGAGTTTGTATAAAGGTGTGGCTCTATTGCTGGTAGAAGATGGTGTATCGGCCATCAAATCAATGGGCGATATGAAAATGCCTGGTTGGTTTAATGACTATGGACGAGACGCCGTATTGATGGGCTTACCGATGGCGTTTTGGGTAGCCGTTGGTGTGACCGCTTTCCTCATCTTGCTGCAAAATCGGTCGTTACTTGGTAAATACGCCGCAGCGACAGGGGGCAACCCAACCGCAGCGAAGCTATCCGGCATTAAGACAGGGTTAGTCGTATTTAGCTTATACGCTATCGTAGGCGCTTGTGCTTCTTTAGCCGGTATTGCCCGTGCGAGTTTCATGTCCATCGGTGATCCGTTATCCGGCGATGGTATGGAGCTTACCGCTATATTAGTCGTACTCATTGGCGGTACTGCGTTTAGTGGCGGTGAAGGCAAAGTTCTGCGTTCTTTCATTGGGGCGCTTATCATCATGACACTCACCGTCGGCATGCTGACGCTTGTCCCTGCCTATTTTCAAACCTTAGTTATCGGTGCTGCACTGTTAGCAGCTGCGGCTTCAAACCACTTGGTGAGTAAGAAACAAATTGGAAACTAAATCAGTGGTTATCTAATGGCAACAGGCATTGGTTTAAGATGCCTGCCTGTTGCTAATATCTGTTCCGTTAGAATTAAACCTTCACAATTGTACAAGCAGCTATCCTTCTTAACGATTTTCTGTGAATACCTGAATATCGTCCAGTTAAAGATATGTAATACTTATTCGTCAGCAACAATCTCGCCGCTTCCTCTTTTGTCTCTACATATACTTTATTGCATAGGCTTTGTGGTCTAGTACCAGACTTCCTTCCTATTATTTTCGATAACTCAAAGTATCCTTCTTTATTAGCCTCACAGCGAAAAGTTGTTTCGTTGCCATAAATACTACCCTTAGCAACAATATCAATAATCATTTTAACTCCGAACTTAAATCCACATTTACATAATCTAAATGTGGTAAACCCTAATATTAGGCTACCAGATATAGGGGAATTAAAGGCAGTACTAGCCAGTTAGTTAAGGACTAACTGGCTACAGTTTTGGGGAATTAGAAGTAATAGTATGCCGCTGCAAATACATATGTCTCTTCGTCACTATCGATGCCAGCGTCGATATCACGTTTAATATCGATACCCATATCCGCTCGTTCGTTCAGTGTGTACATGGCTGCAACGTTATAGTAGCTTTTGTCTTCATCAGCCTGACCAATTTCTTCCGTGGTATTTGCGCCGTAGCCTGCTGCAAGAGTTAGTTGCTCGTTAATAGAAAACGCCGAAGATAAGTAATAACCGCTATTTTGATAGTCGTTAGAGTTAACTTCTAGGTCTTTTTTACCTTCATCACTCCATGAGTTAAAACCAACTTTAATCTTTCCTAGCTTAGCGTTACCCGAAAGTGAAATAACACTAAAGTCTGCTTCATCGCGCTCTTCATAGCCCGCATATACATTGAATGCATCATGCTGATATCCTAGGTAACCATTAATGCCTTTGTCCGCAAGGCTATGGCTATCTTCTGTTTCAAAGTAAGAGATACCATATGCCACACCTACTGTAGAACCTTCAAATTTTACGACGTTAAAAGCATCTGAAGCATCTCCAGCAGAAGCTCCAAACTCATAAGTCATATCACCAGCACCGTCCACTCTGTCTAGTGCAGTATCATTTTCCCAACCGAATGAAGCAATACCGTAACCAGTATCAAAGCCTAACCATGCTTTATCTACATCGGTGTTTGTACCGCTTTCGATATCCCAAGGATTTGCTTTGTCATCTGTCGTCCAATTTACTTGTAAATCTGTTTCAAAATAGCCTAGGAATCGGTTGTTTTGATAGTTAACAGCAATGGTCATTCCTGTTGCCCAGTCATCATAAAAAGCATCAGACTCAGTATCGTAGTAACCGCCGAGACCAAAAGATCCTGATACTGAAAACTGGTCCTTATGTACAGGATCAAATTCAAATGCTGGTTTACTATTTTGAGAGCTCGTTTGAACCGCAAATGCTGATGTAGCTGTTGATGCAATTAAAATTGCTAAGATTGTTTTTTTCATAATGACCACTTTTCCCTATCGATTGTTTTAACTTCATCGCTAGTGCGACTTCGAATGTGTGGTCATTTTTACTAAATTGGTGGAATGAAAATACCGCAATATTACTGCATTTATTCGAGTTTTTTATTAATCACCAAGAACCAACCGAAGTAACTAATACTTTTTAGCTATAGATCTTATCCATATATTAATTAATTGGTATCTTGATAAATCTTCTGTTTCATTACGCTTATATCGTTGATGTACAATTTTAATTTCTTCATTATCTGACGTTCCAGCTAATTTATTTCCGTCTATCAACCTATATCGGTCATATTTTATTAATAAGCGCTCATATAAAACCGATTCAAAATTCGGTAATAAATTTCTTTTTATCGCTATAAGGGTTCTAACCCACCTAGGTAGAGATCTTGATTTATAGTACCTATATACCTTAAATAAACTTACCGTTATCAATAACACCAACAAGACAGAGCTGATAATTATGCTTTTATACAAACTAATCCATGATGAAAAGGTGTGAGTTACCTGCCAAGTCTGTTCTTCTAATATTACTTTCGTATTTGATTTGGTATCTGGATTCCACCAGTAAACATCAATAGGAGGAAGGGTAATGCGTCCTGCTTGTTTAACGATATATATCGCTGTCTCTACTTTTTTTGAATAACGTTCACCACGAACTTGGTGCTCTTCATTTTTTGCCGCCTGAGGATAAAACGCTAAGCTATCAATCATCAGCACTGGTTCTTGTAATAAGTCCGGTAATAGCATGATGCTAGTATCATTCGCGGTTGTTGTAATCACTCGCTTCAAAGAGTCACCTACACGAACCGATGACTCTTCCGTTACCTCATTCGATGCTGAGCGAATCACTTCCCATCGATCCGTTACTTCTAAAACCGTAGCTGTCACCCAGTGATGACTTTTGGTCATCTGTGCCATTGGCTTATGTGTGCGAAACCTCAAAGGACTCGTCGTTAACTGCCCGCTAACCTTATCTTTTCCATTTTTCACTTCTAGCTCAACGGTAACTGGCGGAATTCGGTACTCCCCACTAACCAGAGGGTAAAGCACTATTTCCCAAAGTTGTTTCGAGTAGGTTTTTCCATTAATACGTTCTGTAGAGTTTATGGCAAACGAACTACGATTAATGACAAGCGCATCATCGACCTCAATACGGTGAATTCGCGTGCCTTTAGTAAACCAAGTATCTGTGGATACCTCTATATTAACAATCACTTGCTCATGAGTTGAAATTGACTCAATGTCCCCACTCACCCACGTTTTTATACTCACTTTGCCTTGTTCTTGAAGCTCACTCATCACGCTTGCTTGAGCATGTCCGACAAATATTAGCAGCGATATAAGCAACAATTTAAAAACGGATTTTTTTAGACCTTTACTCATCACGCCACTCCGTCGATCTACCCTTTCCTTGTTCAAGCTGTAGATGAAACTTAGTCGCTAGAAAATTGGCTAAGTCACTTTCTACACGTTTCATCCACTTCTCGTTCATTACTGGATTATTGAGAATATCTTTCGCAGACAACGACTCTTGAATTAGCTGCTTCTTGTCGATTTCTTGTAATATGCCCTCAGAGCTTTTCGGTTTGTCACCGCGCTCTTTACTGCTTTGCTGCTCGTTACTATTCGATTGGCTTTGAGTGAAGGTATCGATATGTTCGATAACTGAGGTCACTACTTGTAGATTATTACCTGCGACTTTATTACTCGGATCAATTTGTAGAATCTCTTCATAGAGTTTTTTCGCCGCTATGTATTCTTTCATGTGAGCGAGTGAAGCAGCAGCGCCTAACAGCGATGCTACATCATCATTTCGCATGTAATACTGCTGGGCAGTTTCGTAATCCCCTACAAGGTAATACGATTCAGCTTTCCAATTTTCATTCTCAAACAACTCTGCTGCGCTGGTATATTCGGCCCTGTCATAGTGCAGTGCACCCTGCTGATCTCTCGTTAACCATACATCAAGCCAATTAAGCTCACTTGCGTAAACAGGTGAGGGAAATAATGACGCGTTACAAACTAAAAAGACGAGACTCCATTTAACCAGCCAACCTTTTCGAAACCACAATAAGTAAGGGACAATGATGAACCAAACTAATGGATATCCTGCATCATGCCACGGTTCAAACTCGCCACCAGAAAGCTCAGAAAACGAGATAATCTCACGGTTAAGTCTCTTTATATCCCCTTGTTCTTGAGTAAACGTAACGAACTCTCCCCCCGTTAATCGAGCCAAAGACGAAAGCGTTCGAGACTCCAACGGATATGGCGTAGTGATCGCTTCATCGCCAATTCCATACACAAGTAACTGATACGGTTTAACGCCAAAGTAATCTTGATATTCGTTAAACGCTTTTTGATTTACTGCATCGGTCACCAATAACACCGTCGCATTATTGCTGTTTTCAGGTAATACCTGCTCAATAACGGCCAAGGTATATTCTGCAAACTTACCGTCTCTAGGCATCACTTCAGCTGATATTGACTCTAACAGTGGTCTAAAAACTTCGATATCTTGTGTCAAAGGCATCGCCATGTGAGCACTTCCGGAATAGACAATTAACGCTGTAGTCCCTGATTGTCTTAACTCAATAAGCGATAGTATTTTCTGTTTGGCTCGAAACAAACGGCTCGGTGCTAGGTCTTGCTGCTGCATTGAATTTGATACGTCCAACACGATAACTAAAGGCGTCGTGCTTTCGCCAAACGGCAACGCTTGTCGGTACCAACTTGGGCCAGATGCCACTAGGATCGCCATAATACCCAGGACTGAGAGTGTTTTAATCGGTATGCGACTATTCCAGTTAGAGTCTCCGACCTGTAGCGCTTTTAGTAAGTGTTTAGGTAGCTTTTTTGCCCAAGCATTCCCTCGGTTCTCACCACGCCAATTCAAAATCACTAGCACTAAGAAAGGCAGAGTAAGCAATAACCAACTAGGTCTAGTAAAGTGAAAGTTTTCAATCACTGTCATCATGATCATTTCGCCCCTACACCTTCACCTGTAAGGAACAGACTTCGACGTCGAACCACGCTGAATGCCATAAATATAAGCTGATGAATGATGGCAATGATCACTGGAATGTAGTGATAACTCGTTTTTGGCCGATAGCTAAAGCTTTCAAACACGAGTGGTTCAATCTGGTTAATTGCTTGGTAGATATTACTCAATTCACTTGGTGACATGGCCAGAAAGCTCTCTCCATCGGTAATATCCGCAATCTCTTCAATAACACTCATCTCAATCGCCTGCTCTCCCGTCGTGTTCGGGCTACCCATAGCCACCACGTGGATTTTTATATTATGAGCGGCTGCCACCTTTGCAGCATCAATCGGTGGAACCAAGCTATCGGTGTCATTCCCATCGGTAAGCACAATCATGACTCTCTGCTTGCTACTATTAGTTGTGTTCTCTAGTCCATTGTCATCAACAGCGCTTGCCTCTGAAATGAAGGTTTTAATTCCAAGACCGATTGCATCACCTAAATGGGTGCTGGCACCTGCCATTGACGGCTGGGTTTCATTCAATAATTTGGACCAGGCGTCATGATCCACGGTGAACGGTGATTGAACGTAAGCTGACTCTCCAAACACAATCAAGCCTAGGCGATCGCCCTTTCGCTGTAGGCTGAACTCACTCAGGACCTCTTTTGATGCGGCTAGTCTTGATATCTGCTCTCCATTCGCATTGGTAAAATCATTCGTTGCCATCGAGCCTGATAGATCAACAATCATCATCAAGTCGCGACCAGACAAATGCCGAGTCTCTTCTGGTCCTAACCACATAGGTTTTGCAGCGGCAATAATAAGTAACACCCAGCCAGAGATAAGCGATAATCGTTGCCAAGGTGTCGCGCTCAACTCACTTGCACCTTTACTCGCACTCAAATTCAAAGTCGATATGAGTAGGCTAAAGAAAGGGACTATAACAGCCAGTTGGCGAGTGTGATGACGCGGGGCAATGTAGTAGACAACAGCAGGTAACGGTATGAGAAAAAACGCCCAAAGGTTTTCAAACTCGATCATAGTCGCTCCTATCATGAGTTCTTACCCACGTAATACACAGGATCCTAAGCCTATTCAAGTCTGCGACTTCCCACGAGTTTACAAGCTTCAATTGATAGAGCTCACTTTGCCATCGTTCTAACAGAGAACTATCAAGGTCATTATTCGATGTTGTTTTGTATAAAAAGTCGACCCACGATTGACCTGTAAGCATAGCGACACGCGAGTTAGGGTAAGCAAAACAAGCGACGTGCTTTACAACACTGTTAAAGCGTCTTAATTCTGATTGAAGCTCTAGCGCCGTTGGATGAGTGAATGGTATTTGATTCAAAGCTTTGATCGCTTTTCGTCGATACGATTCAGATTTTAACCGTGTATAGCAACGATACCCTCCCCATATTACAGCTGCGACCAATACGATTAACAGGCACTTCCATCCTATTGTGCTTGGGAACCAATCAATGCTTGGACGAGCAGAGGGTTCTATCAGGTTTTTTAAAAGAATATTATTGTTTGACACTTCGACCTCCACTCGCCTGCTCTATAAACTGAGCAAGATGACGACCAGACGTATCAAGTTGAATGACATCCATACCACCAGCATGGATTAAGTGACGTATACGTTCATTGTGTATCGCATTATTTTGATTATACAAAGTCAATTTTGAATTCAATGACGGACCTACAGGGAGCTGTAGTTGCCCGTCACTTATATTTGCAGATTCGTCGAATGCGAGGTTTACTTCCATTGGGTCACTGATTGAAACACCCAATACATCATTATGTTGCTTCAGCCACTTAATGCGATTTAGGTCATCATCTGATAAATTGGTAAAATCACTCACCATAACAACCAAGCTACCTTTGAGCTTCTGTCTGCTTAGTTTCAATAGCCCTCGACTAAAGCCCGACTCGATGACCTGCGAAGGCTGCTTAACTTGGGTTTCCGATAGCGCTTTATTCATCTCCGTTAGCGTCCGCAGAATGCGTGATACGTGGGCTGAATTTCGCTGCGGCTTATACCAACTAATATCCCGGTCGTTAAACAGCATCGCACCAATACGGTCACTATCCTTTGTCACTTTCCATGCGCAGCAGGCACTGATGTGGGCCGCAACAACTGATTTCATTGTATCGATGGTAGAAAAATACATACTGCTACGTTGATCAACGAACAATATTACCGATTGATCTTTCTCTTCACTGTAAAGACGAACATGCGGCTCACCAGTACGCTGAGTTACATGCCAATCCAAGCTACGAATATCGTCGCCCATTTGATAGTGGCGAAACTCCTCAAAATTCACTCCGCGGCCACGGTACTTTGAGCGATTTGAGCCAGCCAAACGGCTCGACAATTTAGAGGATGGGGGTAAACGAAAACCTGCCGTTTTCAACTTCATGGCCATTAAGGCTTCAAACTTTACAGCGATTCTTGGGTCGTAATCGATATTCATAGTGTTCCCCTACGTCAGCGCAACGCTAAGCAAAAGCTCATCAACAATCTGCTTTGAACTGACGGAATTAGACAGCGCATCAAAACTTGGCGTAATACGGTGCCCTAGTACAGAATGAACAACACTTCTTACATCGTCAGGCGTTACGTGGTCACGCCCTTCAATCCACGCATGAGCACGGCTACACTTATCAAGAGAAATCGACGCTCTAGGGCTGACGCCGACCTCTATCCAACTATCTAAATTCGAGTGCGGATAAAGGTGTGGAAAACGAGTCGCCATGACCAAATCTACAATGTACTGCTTGATCGGCTGAGCGGTATAAACGCGCTTCACCTCGTCTTTACCCTGTGCAATACACTCAGCGGCTTGCTCAATACCGCTAAACTCTTGTTTATCGATAAGGGCTTCTCCAAACTCCTCTTTTCTTACTAAATCGATGATCTCCATCTCGGCATCTGCATCAGGATATTCCACATCAACCTTCATAATAAATCGGTCCATTTGAGCTTCAGGTAGCGGATATGTGCCTTCTTGTTCAATTGGATTTTGGGTCGCTATGACCAAAAAGGGATCGGGCAGTTTCATGGTTTCGCCACCTACTGTCACCGTGCCTTCCGCCATCGCTTCCAACAGTGCCGCTTGTACCTTGGCTGGTGCTCGGTTTATTTCGTCTGCCAATACCATTGAGTGAAAAATAGGGCCCGGTTGGAACGTTAATGTCGCTTCCTCTTGATGATATATTTGAGTGCCAGTTACGTCGGAAGGCAATAAATCGGGCGTAAACTGAACGCGGCTAAATCCTAACGTTAAAAGCTCGGAAAGTGTTTTCGCTGCGCGAGTTTTTGCGGTACCCGGAAGCCCTTCAAGTAAAATGTGACCGCCCGTTAGCAAAGCAATGATCATTGATTTAGTAACGATCTCTTGCCCAACAATGGATTGATTTACCCGTTCCATTAAGCTTGAAATAACAGTATTTGAATTAGCACCATTTGAAATAGCAGTGTTTGAAATAGTAGCGTTTGAACTATCAGCCTTTGCAGTATAAGAGGCTGAAATTACAGAGTCAGAGTCAGTCGGCATTGAGCTTTCCTTCACGAATACAATTAAAGAGGGTTAATAACGCTGTCTTAAATCAGCAACGATTTCTTTGGGTGCTACTTTTTCAAGTTCAATCAAGCAAGTGTCAGCAGCCTGACCAGCGCTTAATAGAGCGTTACACCATGCATATAGATAAGTAGGTTCAGGGTTAAGCTCGTAGATATCTTGGAACACTTGCGCTGCTTTCATAGGGTTTGATACCCCGACTAACGTTGCGTAAGCGTACCCAAATGTGGTGCTGTTAGGATCTATTTCGTATGACCGCTCAAGGTGCGTTATAGCTTCTTCCGAATTGTTTTCTCGGTGATACGCTAAACCAAGGCTGTAATAGGTCGGCGCATAGCTAGGAAATTCAAATAAACTAACTTCTAGAACTGATATAGCCTGTTCGTTTTTATCAGCGCTATTTAAGTACTCTGCCTGAACGATTGAAATACGAGGGTCACTGTATGTAGCATGCATTTCCAAATACAACGCTTCACTTAGTTGATGTTTGCTTTGAGTTCGGTAGAACCACGCTCTCTCGAGATCTCCTTCTAAGCTTGCAGGCAAGTTATCTAAATACTCATCAACAGAGGGCTCTAGTATCTCGATATACGATTGGGACATCACTGGCCACAATACAATGAGGGTACGAACCGCCTCGTTTTTCACTAAGCCGTTGGGGTCATTGAGGAGTGGAGATACGACATCCCACTTTGCCTTTCCTTGCCATTGTGCCGCGGCTTGAATGGCGGCAATACGAAGCTCTTGATATTCTGAACGTGAAGCACGAGCAACCGCGATCATCGCATTTGCCCCATAATAATCACCAAGAGCAACAGTAGCTGAGATTCTTTGTTCAAGGCCCAAAGCCTCACTTTGAGAATACTCAGCGAGCAAAGCCTCTTGCTGCTCAAGTTCAGTCATCAGTTTATCAGTAACTTGAACTTCGGTCGCAAAGCTCATGTGAGAAACGATTAGAATGACGCCCGTAAGAATAACGCTGAAATATGAACAAGTCAGATTCTCTAGTTTATTCATGTATCCCACCCTAGCTTTCAAGCTGTTGAGATAGCTCTTGCGCTCTAACTAATAAAGCATGCATAAAATAGATCTCAGATGTTTGCTCAAACCCATTTGAATCTAGCCATCTATTCAGTGCTACAAGCAGTTGCTCTTGATTGATTTGATTTGTTTTTGAGGATTCAAGATCTGAGTCTAGATACCCCAATGCTTTTAGTGAACCGACAAATTCTGGGTAGTTCACTTCAGGCATAAATAGAGACTGAAACTCAGGCGTATTCACCATCACTAAAGCGCCGTGATTGGATTTCGCCACCTCATAATTGGTGCGTTTTGTTTTGTACTCATCACCACAACGTTCATCTTGCGGGCGTTTTTGGCACAAGTTAAAAAGCTGAGCAAAGTCAGTGTATCTTGCACTTTTCGTCTGGTAAGCCATTGAAATAACTGCGTCAACTGAGGCTTGATTAAATAGTCTATCAATATCATTGGTATCGATTGTTTCGGCAGATGCGATTGGAGTAATCGAGACAGTAAACATGGCTAGTACTGCTATTAATTTATTCATGATAACCCCCTACTTAAAGTTAATTTTCATTGCGTCTGCATTAATGCCTTTGCGAACTGGGTAGCCCATAGTCGCCACAACCATCGAGACATATGGGTCAATGTGAGAGAAGAACTGCTTCCAACCTGCGCACAGGTAGTTCAGACCGAACTCTCCGTCGAGTGTTTTAATAAAGCGGTTTTTGGGGCACTCGCCAAAGCATGCAAATTGGTAAGGGCATTCACGGCACTGTTTCGGCAATGTTGACTCTTTGGCGCGACCAAACTCTTCTTGGCCTTTAGAGAACTGCATGTCTTCTAACGAAGCATCATTAATGTTTCCAAGTTTGTAGTCTGGGTATACGTAATGGTCGCAAGCAAACACGTCACCGTTATGCTCGATGGCTAAGCCTTTTCCACACATGGGAGCAAGAGTACATAATGGATTCACTCGACCCATCCAGGTTTCCACGCACGATTCAAAATATGGTACGTTCACCTGACCAATATCATTTTCTAGCCATTCATCGAAGATGGTGCATAGAAAGGATCCCCATTGTGTAGGTGATACACACCAAGCCTCTACAATTGAATTAGGGTGGCTTGGTTCAGTTTCTGGCATGCCTTGGAAGAGGATCTCATCATCCGACCATTTTTGAGGCGCGGTATCTCGAAACGATTTAGGTTCAACAATCGGAATAAACTGCATTTGTGGCGAACGGATATCGTCACGAAGAAAGCGATAAACCTCTAAAGGGTTCGAACCAGTCAAGTTATTAACACAGGTTAACGTTGCAAAGTTCACCTTGTGCTTATGAAGTATTTCCACACCTTTCATGGTTTGTTTGAACGTTCCGCGACCAGCACGATTAGTACGATAGGCGTTGTGGATCATCTCTGGGCCATCAATACTCAAACCGACTAAAAATTTGTTTTTGCTTAGGAACTTGCCCCACTCGTCGTTAAGGAGTGTGCCGTTGGTTTGGAGGTTGTTTTCTATCTTTACGCCTTGTGGGCAGTACTGCTTTTGCAATCTAACAACATCGCGGAAAAAGTTAACACCAAGTAGGGTTGGCTCTCCACCTTGCCAATGAAATACGATCTCAGGGAAATTGTGCTGTTCGATATATGTTTTGATGTAAGTATTGAGCATCTCTGGCGTCATTTTGGTTTCGCAACCACTTTCATGGCCCAGTAGCTCTTCTTTACTTAGGTAGTAACAGTAAGTGCAATCAATATTACACGCTGAACCTATAGGTTTAGTCATAATATTCATTCGTTTAGCCGGAGCGTCTTTTGGCAACATTATGTTTTTACGTTGAGTTTGATTTGTCATGATGTTTTCTCTTCTTATTCGCTCACATTCACTGTGTTGTTACTTCCCTAAGAATTGATTGGTGCTGCTTGTTGTCTGTGCACATTATTCACCAGCGACACTCTTAGGTAATCAGTAGTATTACTGCTTTGTCCCTTTCTTCTTAATGGTGAATTGCAGAGCTTTCGATAGGCATAAAAAAGCGGACTTAACGTCCGCTTTTCATTGCTTTTCCCAATTTTTAGCTCAAATGCTTATTGGTATTGCGCTCTCTGCCAAATGTTCATTTTTTCAACAATTCTATCGATTGAGAATGAACCCGGTACCTGACGAGGTGGAAACTCTTGGAATGTTTTCAAGAATTGGAACGTATAAGCCGCGCCCAAGTACATGTAAGGAAGGTGCTCAACACGCCACTGTTGGTAACCGATGCCTTCTTTATGAGCCATCTCATACGGGTCTTGACGTAAGTTGAAGATATAAGGGAAACGAAGCTCTTCAAACTGGCACTGCCAAGTTTCAATACCGTGACACTCGTTCACTGTGAACATCACTTTCCAATCGCCCATACGGACTGCTGAGATGTGACCATCATCGGCTGCGTAAACAAAACCTTTACGAGGCCATTCCACAGAGTTATCAGCGGTTGTGTTGTTACCCTTCTTAAGTGCAGGCATCAAATCAAAGCCATCCAAATGAACTTTGTACTCTTTACCGTTTAGCTTCTTACCTTTTTTCAGGTCAGTAACAATTGTTTTTTCTCCAGCAGCGCCAAGAAATGTTGGTGCCCAATCGTTATGCGCGGCTATTTCATTAGCAACACTGCCTGCTGGTATTTTGTTTGGCCAACGCATCATTGCAGGTACGCGGAATCCACCTTCCCATGTGGAGTTCTTCTCACCGTAGTAGCGTGATGTCGCGCCATCAGGCCAAGACCACTTTTCTGCGCCGTTATCTGTTGTGTACGATACGATCGTGTTATCTGCGATCTTTAACTCATCGAGTTTATCGAGTAGCTGACCGACCATGTTGTCATGTTCAACTAGACCATCACCATATAGACCACCACGTTTTGATAGCCCTTTAGACTCTTCTTTTAGGTGAGTCCAAACGTGCATGCGTGTTGAGTTGAACCATACAAAGAAGGGTTTTTCTTCTTTATGAGCACGGTCGATGAAATCAAGCGCAGCTTCAAGGAACTCTTCATCTACTGTTTCCATACGTTTAATTGTCAGAGCGCCTGTATCTTCAATACGTCCATCAGCGAATGAATGGATTACACCACGAGGACCAAAACGCTCTTTAAATCCAGGCGCTTTCGGGTAATCTGGATTCTCAGGCTCTTCTTCCGCATTTAGGTGATATAAACTACCTAAGAACTCATCAAAGCCATTCGCAGTTGGTAAATGCTCGTCGCGATCACCTAGGTGGTTTTTACCAAATTGCCCGGTCATGTAGCCTTTATCTTTTAGCATTGTTGCGATGGTCGGGTCTTCTTGACGCATACCTTCAGCAGCGCCCGGCATACCTACTTTTGTTAGACCAGTACGCATTGGATGTTGACCAGTAATGAACGCTGAACGACCAGCGGTACACGAGTTCTCTCCGTAGAAATCAGTGAACAATACGCCTTCATTCGCGATTCGGTCGATATTCGGTGTCCAGTGGCCAGCTTGACCTCTGGTGTAAGCACTGATGTTATCAATACCAATGTCATCACCCCAAATTGCGAGAATATTTGGGCGACTGGTGTCGGTAGTGGCGTAACTTGCCATTGCAGTTGATGCGAGTGCTGCACCCATTGCTAACTGTAGGAAGGTTTTCTTTTTGAACATAGCTCAAGACCTTTGATTTAGGTTAAATAGATTTTGATTTCTGAGCTATTATTTATGAATGTTTAATAGGGGTAATCAGTAGTATTACTGCATAGGAATTATTTGATATTTATATTACTGAATTCGATTTTATAAATCATACAAAATATTATTATAATATTGACACTAACCCATCAATAACGTTAGCTTATTATATTCACCTAAAACATGAGGCACTGATTGATGATAGAAGAAAGCAATAGCATTTCTTTTGAAGAACTTGTCATTCAGCAATCGACTACCCTTATCGCCTGCCAACCCAAGCACTTTGATGACACTTTTCGTGAAGTTGCTAGAGCCGCTCTGGATTGGTTTAAAATCGATCGGCTGACTCTTTTCCCAAACTCAATGATTCTACTTAACGACGGTAAAACAGTTTCAGTTTCCCGTGATGGTGTCCCAGAATTAAACAAGCAAATGTTTCTACCTGGCAACTATCAAGATTATATGAAATTGCTTCGTTCAAAAGCGCCTTGGCACAGCTTCACTGCCGAAGAGATGGTGAATCATAAAATCGACACACTTAAGATCCTGCACTCCGAAGGGGGCCGCTGGCATGGGATTATCCGCCTAGAACTGTTTGGACAAAACTGGGGAGCACTATCATTCTCTAAGTTTAACAGTGATATAACGCCATTAACCGAAAAGCAAATGACTCGGCTAAAGCTGCTGTGCGATATCTGGCTTTGTTATTGGCAGCACTCAACAATGACAAGAAACCTTAAACAAGACCAGTCTGATAATGCCAATGAAGGTGAAAAATTACTGTTGCTTTCGAAAAAGCAATGCTCCGTTCTAACGTTACTTGCACAAGGCTATACGGCAAAACAATGTGCAGAAAAGCTTTTCCTTAGCCCTAGAACGATAGAGTCTCATAAGTATCGTATGCTGGATCTGCTCGATTTAGAAAATCATACCGAGCTGGTTCAGTTTGCTTTGAGAAATGGCTTAGGTATTGAAGAATAGATCGTAACGCCCTCCCTCTCTTGATCTACGTTCACTAACACGACTAACCGCATAAACCAGATTTATGCGGTAATTTTACTCTATCCAAACTTTCTAATTCTCTATATTTTGATCCAGTACTGAACACTGTATTTTATTTAACTCGTGTGTATATCGACAATATCCCTCCTTCAATAACAGAATATTAGTAGCGAGAACTTTTATTTATATTTGAGGGTTCGTAATTATTCGGAGTCAAACAATGTCTAAAAAAAATATACTTATCATCGGCGCATCGTCGGGAATTGGAAATGATCTGGCCCTTAACCTATTAGAGAAAAATCACACCGTGTTTTGCGCTGCTCGGCGACTAGAGAAGATGGTTAATCTTGATGCCAATGGAGCCCACATATTTAGCGTCGATGTCACTGATGAAAAACAAGTCAATGAACTCGTTAAAACCATGATTGAAGAGGTTGGTCATATCGATATTGTGTACGCAAATGCAGGGTTCGCTATCGCAGGGCCCGTAGAAGAGACCTCGATAGAAAAAGTTCACAGCCAATTCAATACAAACGTTTACGGAGCCGCTAGGATCGCGAGAGCAATCTTGCCCCATATGAGAAAAAGTAGGCAAGGTCGAATCATCTTCACAACTTCCATTGCCGGTCGTGTTTCCACCAGTATGAACGCCTGGTACTCTGCCACCAAACATGCGCTAAATGGTATGGCCAAAGGGCTTGCTCAAGAAGTTCAAGGGTTTGGTATACACATCTCAACCATCGAACCTGGCTGTGTTCAAACGGAGTTTGATAGGATTCAACTGGCAGACATGAAAGCAACGTCTGAACTGGAAGCTTATGACAACATTGTTCGTAAATCTCATAACTTTCTGCAAAATGCTTATAATTCAGGTTCATCACCTAAATCCACTGTAAACAACATGTTGAAAGCGGGATTCGATAACAAACCAAAGCTAAGTTACCAAACAACATTAGATTCAAAGTTGATGTTCTGGGTTCAAAGACTCATTGGAGAGAACGCGTTGGGGAAACTCTTTGTTAAACTAATAGAGCGTACTCCAGCTTAAACATAAAGCCTTATCCCATCAGCAAACAATTGGCTTCAGAAGCTAGTAATTCAACCCCAAGGTGCAACTAAGATCAGCTAACTGCCTCCCCCCTAAGATGTACTCGCCTTAAATACAGAGTACATCTTGTTGTTTATCGAAACTTCAAGCCAACAATACCTGCTCTAGATCTTTCCTATCGCCATATAAGTGATCTCAATCTGTAATTGAGGAAGATTTATGGCTCCTCGTATAGAAAATACCCCGTCAGATCAATGTTCAGTACGCTTCTCATTCAGAGCAGTAAATTTACTGATTCGTTCTCCGCTCACCACACGTAACATTTCGTTACACGTTACCGATTAAGTAACGACTCTAGCTCACTCTTTTTTACACCACTTTAGGAAGCTTTATGAGTTTAATTAGCATGCCTTTTGTCGAAACTGGATTCGACACTGGATTACACGTTGTTGCAGGGATTGTACTCATTGGCACTGTTTTAGGTGCCCTTTATGCATTTTGGAAGTTCCATGAATTGCCTATTCATCATGCCGATAAAATGAAACACGGACAAATTGGTCTAGTCACGATACTCACCTGGATTGGATTCATTTGGCACTGGGTATGGGTTGTCGCAGTCATCATCGCTTTCGTAGATGTCGAGCAAAGCATCCGTCGTGTTCGCCATATTTGGCACGATGCCTCACCTATTCAAACAGAAAGTGTAGGAGAATAACCATGTTAGAAGGTTTGGCTGTTTGGGCTCTATTTATATATCTTCTCCGATTAGTCGGTATCCCTTGGGGAAGGCCATTTAAAACATTCGCCTATGGCGGTGGTACAGCTTGGTTAATGTTTGTTTGGGTCGGATTAATCACATGGGCGCCAATGGACCTCTCTGGCGGTTCGGTTGTTCAATCCCCCCATATTCAACTTCGCCCAGGCTCTACACGGGTGACAGGAAACATTGAAAAGCTTCATATCTCACCAAACCAAGAGATAACCAGTGGCCAATTGGTGTATGAACTCACCAATGATTCCTATGTCATTGCTGTTGATAAAGCCGTCGCTCAAGTCACTATTGCACAGACTGCCTATAAATCAGCCGTACAAGACATCAATATAGCCACTACTAATTTCCAGTCTTCTCTTGAAGATATCGATATTATTAACAATCAAATTACTGCAGCAAAATATGATCTGACATTAAAACAACGCACGCTTAAGCGCTTTGTCGATCAAAACTCGAAGGTAAAAAATACTGTTACTGAGAGTAACCTAGATCAGCAAAGAACCGTGATTGCTATGGCTAAGAGCCAGATTTCAATTTTGGAATCTCAATATGATAAAGCACTGATTACATCAGAAAAAAACAAAAATCTGATGGCGAAATCACAGCTAACCGTAATGAGCAAAGAAGCAGATTTCAAAAACAAACAAGCATCACTTGAACAAGCTGAATGGGATTTATCTCAAACTAAGGTCTTCGCCCCTACCGATGGCTATGTTACGAACTTT
Source organism: Vibrio lamellibrachiae (assembly GCF_050337265.1). NCBI lineage: Bacteria > Pseudomonadati > Pseudomonadota > Gammaproteobacteria > Vibrionales > Vibrionaceae > Vibrio > Vibrio lamellibrachiae. The sequence continues at coordinate 37,356 of NZ_JAKJSU010000004.1, read as the reverse complement.
ATGGCTCGTGAGGGTCAATATGTTGGAGCAATGCCACGCCTTAAGATGTTTAGTAATGAGAAATTCGTGTTGATGCGAATTAATCACCAAGCATTTCGTAACATCAAAGTCGGCCAAGAGGCTGAGTTCTCCACGGCGATTTATCCGGGCAAGGTTTTCTCAGCTCAAGTAGAAGGCATAGTTGAAGCGACTGGCGAATCTCAAGGCTCACTGCTAGCCAAAGAGACCAATGTTCGCGCCACGACAGGTAAGAACGTCAAAAATAAGCACCACTTTGTACGTCTACGTATCACAGAGCCTGACGGTTACGATATTCCTGTCGGTGCTGTTGGTTTAGCGTGGGTTAACGCTGAAAAGCCGATTCCATTTTTGAACTTCTTAAACGTCATTCGGGGCATCATTATTCGAATGAAAGCTCAGATCTATTTCTTATATAGCATGTAGATAAGCTCATGAACCTCTTCCACCGAATCTGTGACTTTATTGATATTACCCACAGAAGAAAAAGTCAGTGTCTATTTTTAACGGTTTTGGTTTTCATCATTAGCCAAATGAATTGATGCCAATGAATAACACTTTTTGAAACCTAGTCGGATCAAGGATGATCCAGCCCATAACTGGTGGCTAGGTTTCCCCCTCTTATCTCTAAAACACATTAATCGTGATGAGTGAGCGTACTCATTCGTTTTTACTTAAGTGAACATTATGAAAAAATCGATTCTAACTCTACTAATTTGCTCGTCTTTCGCGAATGCGAGTGGCTTATTACTTCAAGAAGCCGTCACAGCCAACGCTGGTACAGGGGGAGCTGGCGACGGCGTTTATACTGAAACTGCCACAGCTAGCTGGACAAACCCTGCCACCATGAGCCATATGGGCGAGAGTAAAACAACAATCAACACCATGGCTCTGTATTTGCAGATGGATTACACCGACTATGATGATATAGGAAGCTATAATGGTAACGCCAATGCAGAAACCATCATGCCTTCTCTGGGGATCTTTCACGTACGTCAGCTAAATGAAGACATCCACATTGGTGTTAACTTTGGTGCAGTAGGCGGGTCATCCATTGAATATGGCAATAGCTGGGACGGTGCAAATCATCTTGATAAAGCCTTCATGTCAGCATTACAGATTAACCCGAACCTGAGTTTTCAAATTGACGATAACTGGTCGATTGGCCTTGGAGCACAGGTCAATTTTGGGATTCTTGAAGTAAGTACGACTGGCTTTGAATCTGACATGGCAACAGACTGGGCGTTTGGCTATAACATGGGCGCAATGTACCAAGCTGAGCAGTGGTCATTGGGGTTAAGCTACCGCTCCAAGTTAATTCACGACTTTGACGATATTACGGCGACACTAACGTCAGGTGGAGAGCTAATTAATGGAAGAGAAACGATAGTTGGAACTGAGCTCGTCATACCGGCAATCATCGACTTAAGTGGTCGTTATGAATTAACAACAAAGCTGGACCTACTGTCATCAATCCAATTTCATCAATGGAGCGAGTTCTCAGAAACTCCAGTTTATAACGATCCGTTAAACCGAATAGATCCATCCCTTGCGATCGACCGAGATTGGGACGATGTTTGGAAGGTTGCGGTTGGTGCGGATTACCAGCTAAACGCAGACTGGGCACTTAAGGCTGGATTTTCGTATGAAACCTCACCACAAGATGACCCAACCAAGCAATGGGTCGACCTTCCCGTCGGAGAGCAGTATCGCTACTCTCTAGGTGCGAGCACTTACTGGAATACCACTCGTATCGATCTCTTCTATGAGTATGCAGATTTGGGGTCGGTAGAAATAGAACGAACCGCGTCATACACGGAAATTCATGGATCGTTTGAAGGTAGTATCCACTTTATTGGGGCAAACTTTACGTTTTAATTATCGATTTGGGCACGTTATCCGTGCCCTTATTTAGAAACGGTAATCGATGCCAACTGATGCGGTCACTTCTTCAGAATCAATATTACCCATAACGGTATTTTCTAGTTGGATAAAGTCATATTTGAATTCAAACATTATGTTAATTGTCTTGTCTGCTACTTTGGTTTTTATCCCTTGCAGCCACATGAGATTAGCAACATTCATGTCAACGCCACCATAGGAAGATCCTAGATTTACATTGAATACCGAAGAATGCGTGTCATTCCAAGGGTGAAGCGCATATAAATTTACAGAACCTAAATGCGCCTCTTCACCGCCAAGCGCCATCGATACCTGGCTTGATGTAATGGCAGGCAAAGGAGAGCCCGCTATGCCGTTAGCCAAATCTGCAAGTTCATTGGTTTTAAAATCTACATAGGTGTAATTCAGTGAAGGAAAGAACAACGTACCATCATCATTTGATAAGGGGAGCATATAACCCGTCGTATACATGCCTGCGGCATCATCTAGGTGATATACATCCACATACACTCCCCCGAAACTATCAAAGTGCGCCGCTCGAAGCCTTGCATTATTTGTCTGAGTATAATATTCCGCAAAGCCCACGGTTTGTGAAATATCACTGGTTAGCCCAGCGCCACCGCCTCCTGCAAGCAGCTTTAACTCTCCTTGATCATCAGAAAAAACCGCAGCCCTTAACGAACTGTTTCTCGGATCTGCATCATGATATTCCTGTCCTTCATTATTATCACCCGCAAAGGAAGACGTTGACACCCCTACCGATACCATGACTAAGGTAGTCATTAGTGCGTTTAATTTATTCATTGCTATGCCTTTAATTATTACTCATTTGTTATGGCAAGCACTCTAAATAAACTGAGTTTCATACTCTACTTATTCGAAATATTAGTATTGCTAATTCACTTATTAACAGAAAAATAGTGCCGCTAATTAATACGGGGTCGTAGTTAATATGTACCGAAAATACAATCAACAGTTAAATTTAAATTACCTAAGAACTTTTAATGCCATCTATATTCATAGAAGTACTAAAAAAGCAGCAAACACACTGGGTATAACGCAATCGGCGGTAAGTCAAACACTGGCAAAGTTACGAGAGTTCACTAACGATAAACTGTTCTATTTATCAGGCAATGAGCTTCACGCCACCCATCGCGCCGATGAAATTGGTCATGGTCTGAATGAACATATTGAACTGTTAGACAATCGTTTATCGTCACATATCTTCGCTGAGCCTAATCAATTTGATGGTGAGCTCACCATTGCCGTTTCAAGCGTGTTTTTAGAGGCCATCGCGACGGAGTTAACCAGCTCTGTGGTCTTCGATATGTTTCCTAATGCAAAACTTAATATCACCACTTGGAACGACAAAACCTTTGAAGCTATTCAAAATGGTGAGGTCCACATTGGGCTAAATTTCTACCCAATAGAGACTCCTAAATCTATTCGTTCCGTGGCACTAACGACTAGCGAACCGATCGTAATTGCTCGAAATCATCATCCTTGGGAGGCTTCAGGTTTCACTCAGTCTGAATTTTCCACCTACCCGACTGGAGGTATTTTAGTCCCCGGGCTGACCGACTTTAATGCAATACTAGAAAGGCAGTATCCTGGAAAGTTCGACTTCCAATATCGTTCCGCGAGCATGTCGGTACTGAGTTGTCTTGCTGAGCACTCTGATATTCTCGCCGTTACCGAAACACTTGCCGCGTCAATGTGTTCTGAATCAATTCAGTGCTTAAAGCCGCGATGGTTAAGTAAACTTCTGCCCGAAAACATCAGCCATGCAATGTACTACCTTGAACGAAATCACAACCATCCTTTATATCAATACAGCAGTGAATTAATTAAGAAATCCATACAACACAAACTGGATGAACTGGCTCCGAATATTATTCAGTGCTAATACCCATGCAGTAGATTTACCGATGAATTTTGTGGTGTTTATTTTTAGTCTATCTCCTGAACTTCTTTAATAAGTCTTTGCTCTCACCTAAATATATCGGAGCAAAGCATTAGACATAATCGAGAATACATCACGATGAAAAATTCAATTCTAGCTCTTTCGTTAATTACTATGCTCACCGGGTGCCAAGCAACACAAAGGCAAAATTCAACCACCGGAGAAGCGGAAACAAATTCTGCGACCAAAGGCGCAATGATTGGCGTACTTGCTGGGGCAGCCCTTGGCGCCGCAACAGGTGATAACTCCGATGAACGAAAAAAGAGAGCGCTCCGTGGTGCAGCGTTGGGTGGTGTGGTTGGGGGAAGTGCTGGATATTATATGGATAAACAAGAGCAGGCGCTTCGTCAACAATTAGTGAATTCAGGCGTTCAAGTTAAACGTATTAGTGAGAACGAACTTCAGCTTATTATGGAGAACGGGATTGGATTTGATTCGGGGTCTTACTATCTATCTTCAGACGTTTACCCAACGTTAAACAGTGTGGCTCTAATTGTCGAAGAGTACCCAGAGACTCGCTTGGAGGTAAAAGGTCACACAGATAATTCAGGGAGCGATTCAAGCAATCAAAAGTTATCTGAGCTTAGAGCTGATTCGGTAGGTGATTACTTGGTGAATCAAAAAGTGTCCTCTGGCCGTGTTTCTACTCATGGATTAGGTGAAAGATTCCCAATTTGTGACAATAATTCTCAACAGGGACGTGCGTGTAACCGCCGTGTTGAAATCAACATTTTGGCACTTAACTAGTCAAACCTAAATAGGTGTACAGCTATGTTCTTTAATCGCTTTCTCAAACCATTTCTCGTCATTGGTGGTCTAATCACCATGTATGCAGGGATCTACGCTCTCAATCCAGAATCTGCATTAAAAGAGATGAATAACCTCCCCTATGACTCAAACTATGTTTTCCTATTTAGGCACTGGGGAATAATGGTTGGATTGATGGGGTTCTTCATCGCGGCCTCAGCCTATGTGCGACGTTGGAGAGAACCTGTCATTCTATATTCATTTCTAGAGAAGTTATTTATGGTTTATTTGTTTACTTCGAATTTCTTTAATCCAGAAACAGCACACTTAAATACAAGCTTTATCCCTTTTGCGATAACCGATATAACGATCGTCACATATACATTAGGCTACTGGTACGAGAGTTATCGCATTCGAAAAACAGTTACGTGTTAAGCGCGAAGGTTGGGCAAGCTAGTACAGGAATAGATTAATTAATCCAACTTGAAGTAACCTGTAAACTCTCTACTGCAAACCCCATAAACGAAAAAGGCGCTAGATTAATATCTTCTAACGCCTTACACAAAATGAACATCATGTTAGGTCTGATGACATGTTAAATTTTGATAATTTCGCTTGCTCTACTCTTCATCAACACCGCAATCAGTACAACTTTGTAGTGCGATTTCATGTTCAAAAACTACCGTATCGTTACCTTCTTCCAGCAGTTCTGCTATTTCATCTGCTACTTCTTTCTCATCTTCCGCTTCAATTTGATTCTCTAGTTCTTCATCTGAATAACCGTAGAAATTCAGCAATAAGTAATCTCGCGCTTCGTCTTTGGTACAAGTTACGTTTACTGATAGATCTGCTTCAAGGTTGCCTTGCGCGATAACTTCGGCCAATTGCGTTACGACATCCTCTTTCATCGCAGCTGTTAACCAACCAAGATCAGTGTTTACTGTGGTTTTTTTACAGTTGAAACAAGGGAGTTGGTGAAAATAGTATTGAAAATCAGTCATAGATAATTTCTTCTTTAAGTGTTGTATAGCAGGATTATGCGCGTTTTATAAAAAAATACTATCTCAATAAAGATTGAAGCGTGTCTCCATCAAAAATCAAATACCATATCAAAGAATATTTGTCTTGAGTCCTTAGTATTATCTCTGTGTGTTGTATACGTTACGTGTTCTTCCAAAGTAGCTTCAGGAGATAGCTTGATACTCCATAGCGCATTGAACTGGTTCGGGACCATCGAATATCGCACATCGAAAATCCTCAGTTCGTCGACCGGGTCTTGTGCTAAAAAACCCTTTGAAAACTGGTGGAAACGTTCTATGTCATTAGCTTGTTTCGAACTAGGATCAAGCCACTGAAAATCTCTGCTAACATCGAGTTTAGGGATTGATTCACCCGGGTATTTTTTTACTGACGTCCCGACCCTTACGGCGTCCACATGGTAATACTCCTCTGTTTCATAAAGTACTTTCCATACTAATATATTTGCAAAGCTCGGTTTGGCTTCTAGTCGAATCGGTGTATGTTGCCGTTCTTGCGCTAGTTGCCACCCAGCAGCCTCTGCTCTGTCCCTTTGTATCATCCCTATCGTCGGATAAGTCAAAGCCCAAACAAATGCAATACGAGCAAACCAAGTATTTCTCTTAAACGTAGCCCAAACGATCATGATTAATATTGGAAGTGTGAATGCGGGATCAACCACTGATACTGTGTTCCACGCATAACGTTCTTTGATGAACGGCCAAAACAGCTGAGTGCCGTAAGAAGTGCAGGAATCCAGAAGTGCATGAGTGCTATAGCCTAAAGCACAATAAAGCCAGCTTTGCTTAAATGAGAGTCCACGCTGCCTTCCAAGCAATTGATGCAAAACCAAAGCGCAAATGAAACTGCCAATAGGGATAAATAACAGTGAATGAGTAAACTGCCGATGGTATTCCAGAAACAGTAACGGATCGCTCTGTGACCGAATTAATATATCCAAATCCGGCGCCATTCCAGCGAGTAGCCCGAAAACTCCCGCAACAACTGTGTGTTGTTTTTTGCTCACCGATTGCGACAAAGAGGCGCCAAGCACACCCTGTGTTAATGGGTCCATAATTAACTCATTGATACTAGATGACTTAATTGTAGATGATAGATTACGCTTCACCACGAAATCGACTTTAACGGCTGAATAACATAACCGCTTGTAACTAAGAGCCGTCACACAGAATAATTTTTAGATCCATTGGAAAATCCGTAACATCTGTCTAGGATCCTCTCTTAATATTGGTAGGATTAGAATTGACACTTCCTTAGTCCAATATCCAGATTGCTATACAACCCCTGCGATGGTCTAATAACCCTAAGCTAATGACCTATCTGGTAAATCAACCATGCAACAAGAGCAGCAACCTACTTTCTTCTTCTTCGATTATGAGACTTGGGGTGTTAGCCCCGCAAAAGATCGCCCAAGCCAATTTGCTGGGGTCCGTACCGATGAAGATTTCAATATTATTGGTGAGCCTCTTGTTATCTATTGTCAGCCACCAGCTGATTATCTACCTAATCCAGAAGCAGCATTAATTACTCGCATTACACCGCAAAAAGCGCAGTCACAAGGTTTACCTGAGCCTGAATTTATCGCCAAGATTCACGAAGAGATGGCAAAGCCAAATACCACGAGCCTCGGTTATAACAACATTCGATTTGATGATGAGGTTACCCGATATACTTGCTACCGAAACTTCATCGATCCGTACGCTTGGAGCTGGCAAAACGGTAATTCTCGCTGGGATCTTTTAGATGTAATGCGTGCATGTCACGCTCTTCGTCCTGAAGGTGTTGTTTGGCCAGAAAATGAAGAAGGTCACACAAGCTTTAAACTAGAGCACCTTTCTGTTGCCAATGGTATTGAACACGAAAATGCGCATGACGCGATGGCTGATGTTATTGCCACTATTGAAATGGCAAAGAAGTTGAAAGCAGCTCAGCCAAAACTGTTTAACTACTTTTTGAGCATGCGCCATAAACGTAAGCTCAATGAACTCATCGACATTGTAAACATGACACCACTAATGCATGTTTCAGGCATGTTTGGTCGTGACTGCAATTACACAAGCTGGATAGTTCCTGTTGCTTGGCACCCAACCAATAAGAACGCCGCTATTGTTGTTGATCTAGCAAAAGATCCTTCTCCACTGTTGGAACTAAGTAGCGATGAATTGCGAGAGCGTTTATACACAAAACGAAGTGACTTGGCTGAAGATGAATTGCCGGTTCCGATTAAACTTCTTCACATAAACAAATGCCCTATTCTTGCGCCAGCGAAAACATTGACGGCAGAGAATGCAGAGCAGATTGGTATTAATCGCGAGCAGTGCTTGAAAAATCTAGCGCTTATAAAACAAAACCCTGAGATTCGCGAAAAGCTTATCGGTTTGTACAGTGTTGATCGTGACTATGAGAAAAGCGGCGATGTTGACACTATGCTTTATGATGGGTTTTTCTCCCCTGCCGATAAAGCATCGATGGATATCATTCGATCAACCGACCCTACGAACTTAGCTGCCTTAGATATTACATTTAACGATGAACGTATCGCGCCGCTTCTGTTTCGTTACCGTGCAAGACACTACCCTTTAACCTTGAGCGAGCAAGAGCAAGCTCGATGGGCAAACCATTGTCGTGATTACTTTGAAAGTAATATTGAGAGTTACATGCTCAACTTAGAAAACCTTGCACATGAACATGAAAGTGATGAGAAGAAAATGGCGATTCTAAAGGCTGTCTATAAATACGTAGAGAAGCTCGCATCATAGTCTAGGTTTTCGCATTGTAATGTGCCTATCTTATATTTTGCTAGGCACTTATTTCATACACGATTCAATTCTATTCATTTCAGTTATCTCAATTAGGAAAGTACCAAATCGATGGCGATTAAGTTGATGCAATATGTAATTTCTATGGCACTCATTGTCGTGAGCTTGTTGATAGGAAATGCGATTCAAACGTGGTTGAACACTGCTATTCCTGGCAGTATTTTTGGCATGCTGATTCTCTTTGGATTGCTTGCAAGTGGTCTTGTTTCAGTAGATTGGGTAAAACCAAGCGCTACCCTGTTTATACGCTATATGATTCTGCTTTTTGTTCCCATTAGTGTCGGGCTAATGCTTCATTTTGATACGTTAATTGAAAATGCTTTACCAATTTTAGCCGGAACCATTGGTGCAACTTTTATCGTTCTTGTCACTCTTGGCTACTTTCTCGATCGCCTACTTAAGAAAGGAGATGCGTAATGTGGTTACCAATTACCGTCATCGTTTTCCTTTTCGCTCGCTTCGTAAGCCAGAAGCTCAATAATCCGCTGCTTAACCCACTAATGATCAGTATCGCTATTTTAATTCCTACATTAATTTGGCTCAAAGTTCCTTACGAACAATACTACGCTGATAATCGATGGATTAACTACCTGTTGCAACCCGCAGTTGTTGCACTTGCATATCCACTATACGAACAATTGCCACAGATCAGAGCAAACTGGCGTATCATCATGCTCGCTTGTGGCGTGGGCAGTATTATGTCGATGTTCACATCAACAATCATTGCAGTCTTTATGCAAACAGAACTTACGTTGATCGCGAGCTTATTGGGTAAATCGGTTACAACACCAATCGCGATGGAAGTTTCGAGTAGTCTTGGTGGTGAACCTGCAATTGCTGCAATATTTGTATTGTTAGTCGGCCTGTTTGGAGCAATATTTGCGTACCCTATCTATAACCTACTTAACATTACTCACCCAATCGCTAAAGGTCTCACTATGGGAACGGTATCCCACGCTTTGGGAACCGCGACTTGTGCAGAAAAAGATGCCAAAGACGCAGCTTTCAGCTCATTAGCTTTAGTAATTTGCGGCGTAATTACATCTATTTTAGCACCGTCATTTTTTGCTTTCGCTGTTTGGTTGATGCTCTGAAGCCATTTATAGGTTTACGATTTCATAACAATATAGAGCCTAAAACTGCGATATAGCGGCCAAACAATGTGTGACTTCACTCTCGCAATGAAATCATGGTTATTATTGCAATCATTTGTGTGATTTAGATCTCTGTTTATTATCTAGCATTCAATAGAATGAATATTAGATAAAATAAGAGGTCTCAGAATGAACACCCTACTTCAGCAAGCATTACAAGACGCACCAGAAGCTATATCTAACTTTTTGTCACCAATTCTAAATGACGATAATTTTGATGCGACACTTTCTAAGCAACAATTTCAGCAACTTCTTGAGATCTCTGGCTTAGAAGATGCTCAATTGCGTGTTGCTTTACTGCCTTTCGCAGCTGCTTATTCCTACGCGCCTCTCTCTAATTTTTATGTTGGTGCTATCGTCCGTGGTCTAACTGGTCGCTTATATTTTGGTGCGAATGTTGAAATTTTCGGAGTCCAATTAGGACAAACTGTACATGCTGAACAATCTGCTATCAGCCATGCATGGATGAAGGGAGAAGAAGGGATTAGTGATATCACCATTAATTTCAGCCCTTGTGGTCATTGCCGTCAGTTTATGAATGAACTGACAACGGCCGATAATCTGGTTATTCAGTTGCCGCAAAGAGAGCAAAAAACGCTACAACAATATTTGCCTGAATCATTCGGGCCTGCTGACCTAGGCATTACAACTGGGCTTATGTCTAAATTGGATCATAAGCATACTTGCAAAGATGATGATGAACTAGTGGCTATCGCATTACAAAGACTCAATAGTAGTCACGCACCTTACACAAATAACTTAAGTGGTGTGGCGCTTCGACTTAGTAATGGAAAAGTCTATAGTGGTGCTTATGCGGAGAACGCGGCGTTCAACCCAAGCTTACCACCATTGCAAGTTGCGATTATCCAACTGTTGCTGGATGGTGCTTCGATTGACGATATTGAAACGGCTGCATTAGTTGAAATGAACGAAGGAAGCATTAGTCACGTTGCGGACACTCAAGCAACGCTAGAAGCAATCAATCCCGACATTTCATTAACGTATGCGACTATTTAAAGCTCACTCTTTGTTTTAAGTGCTCCTTAGTCTTCATTAATAATGCTCAGCAAGTGCTGAGCATTATTGTATTTGTCTACCTAAGACGAGACAGAACCACCTGCTGATCCAGTTCATTTTGATAATCAGTGTAATCAAGTCCTTGGTCAAAAATGTACTGTGTTACTAAGGTTCGCACGCTACTGACCAAGGTTTCCGCTTTCCACGGTTTTTCAAAATAGTGGTTAATGCCTGCTACATTGATCGCCTCAATCGTATCGGAGTGTGTCGCTTGACCTGTTAACAAAATTTTCTTTGTATTGCCAAACCGAGAATCCATTGAGACTTCTGTTAGAAGCTCGACCCCTGTTTTACCAGGCATAACATGATCAGAAATTAAAACAGCGATCATTTCACCTTCAGAGTCTAGTTCGTCCATCAGTTCCAGAACTTCATCGGCCGATTCACAATCTTCTATGTTTAGCCAACTTGATAGCGGTTCTAAATCTTGTAAAACTGCACTCAATACCTCTCGCTGATCATCAACGCAAATTAAATTAAGCTTCTCCATGTTCACCCTCGATTGGTAACTTGATTCTAAATATTGTTTTCTCACTATCACTTTTAACCGCGATACTGCCGCCATAACCTGCAACAATGCGCTTGACGATAGAGAGCCCTAGGCCTAAGCCAAATGAAAGGCCGCCTTTTTTGGTAGTAAAGTTCGGCTGAAAAATTTTTCTTCGAATTGAAGGTTCTATTTCCGGACCATTGTTATTCACCGTAACTAAAATTCGATTCTTATGTATTCGTGTTTGTATTTCGATACTTGGATTTTCAATCTCTTCCATCGCATCACATGCATTTTTAATAATGTTGACCCAAACCTGTACAAGCTCTGTTTGTGATCCTTTGAACGTAGGCAAGTCAGCAGGTCGAATTCTTACAGCAACCCTTCTTAAATCACTTTGAAGCAAAGAAACAGCGCGATTAATCGTATCGTTAATATCTAGCTCTTCTTCTAAATCGATATCGGTTCGACCAAGTTGCTTTACTGATTTAACAATACCAACCGTATGTTTTGACGCCAATCGAAGATCATGAATATCACGACCCATTTGCCAGAATCGAATGGCCTCTTTTGGAGATGATAACCAGTGATCGTTCACTTCATCAGTTTGAACTGCCCGTGCGAGATCTCGCGCTGTATCCTTTGGTAAGTTATATTGCTTTTCAAACAACTTGCCGCGTTTACGAACCTCACTAGAACTGCTCTTTTGCCCTTGCATTAAACCGGCATCAAAGAACTGGCTAGCCTCTGGGTGTACTTCTTCTAACAGTTCTAACAATACCGACTCTAGACGCTCAGATTTGCTGCTCACCACTCCAATTGCATTGTTGAGTTCATGTGCGATGCCAGCTGCTAACTGTCCTAATGTCGTCATTTGTTCGGCAGTGTGGAGCTTCTGCAACGCCTGCTCTTTTGCAACGGCTTCTTGGGTCGCTCGCCTTTGCCTGCGTGATAGCTCATTCACAATCACAGGAGTAAACTGAGCCGTTAACGGACCATATATTTGCGCTTCAAATGCTTGAGTATATCGGTCTACCCAAGCCAATTGCGTATCTGATTTCGCAACAACGGTAGAAGATGCTATCCACGTTTCAGAGAAGAAACTGTGAACACCAATAAACGCACCTTCAGATGCAGAGAACACTCTTGTTTGAAGTTCTTTTCCTTCGGTGAAATACCCTTCTAGCTCACCACTTAATACGTAAAACAGCCGATCATTGTTCTCGCCTTGCTCAAGAACAGTCGAACCGGCTGAAATGGTGAGCTTTCTATCATCATCACTAAAGTAGCGCTGTATTAACTGTTTAAATTTCTCTTGAGGCATATCGTTTCTAACCTATATGACCTACTGAATGTAACACCCAGACCATGACAAAACTCAGCAGAACCCCGACAACACCCAGAACAATTCCGACTTTTGCCATTTGATTGGTTTGAACATGTCCCGTTGCATGTGCTAATGCATTCGGTGGTGTACTGATTGGAAGTGACATACCTAATGATGCCGCAAAAGTAACCACTAAGATCAGGGTTAACTCACCGCCTAATGGGGTTAATGACGCCATTGATGAACCAAGGGCTGCCATGATTGGCATCAGTAAGTTAGCCGTTGCTGTATGTGACATAAAGTTCGCCATCACCAGACATAAGAATGCCGCACCGAATAGCACGATATATGGCGAGTATGCGTCAAATGGAATACTGTGCACCATCAGCCTTGCAAGGCCGGTTTTATCTAACGCGAGTCCTAGAGCAATACCACCGGAAACCAGCCATAGAACGTCCCACGATATTCTCTTAAGATCCTCTTTATTGATGATGCCAGTGATGGAAAATATAGCGACCGGAATAAGTGCAACTGTATATGAATTCATTCCATGGGAAGAGCCCATCAACCAAAGAATAATGGTCATCGCAAACGTAATGTAAACCACAATCGCTTTTGGTGTTTTTAAGAATTTCCCTTTAATGCTTAGCTCAATGGTTTTTTGATCGGCTTTGTAAATGAAGCCAATAAGAAACCACGCGAGAGCCATCATGATTACCACAAAGGGCACACCAAATGCCATCCACTCACCAAAAGTAATTAAGTTATCACCGACTAAGTATTTTAAAGCAATCGCGTTAGGTGGCGTTCCAATTGGGGTTCCGATACCGCCGATGTTAGCAGCTACAGGAATGCACAACGCAAAGGCAATTCTGCCCGGGTCTTTTGGGCCAAAGACTGCAATAACAGGGGTAAGAATTGATAGCATCATCGCAGTTGTTGCTGTGTTCGACATGAACATAGAAAAGATGCCAGTTATAAGCATTAAGCCAAGCATCACGTACTTAGGATTTTGACCAAATGGTTTTAGTAGAACGCGCGCTAAGTTTACGTCTAGACGATATTTGGTCGCTGCCATCGCCAAAAAGAAACCACCCAGAAATAGCATAATGATTGGGCTGGAAAATGTTGCCATAATATCTTGGTAAGCAAGTAACTCTCCAAAATGAGCCTCTCCCTCACCAAATTTGAAAAAGAATATCCCTTTATTCGATACCATCAAGAGCAGCAAAACAATAATGACAACGGACGTGGCATAGATTGGAATCGGCTCAAATACCCAACACAGTGCCGCAAGTAAAAATATAGCGATTACTCGTTGTTGTACGATGGTCAAGCCTTCAAACGGAAAGGCTGATAAGGGCAACATTAAGATAATTAGGGGGATAACAATGGGAATGATGTATTTCATATACTGACGCATGGTACGGCAACTCTTCCTGAGATTAATAACGACACTGGTTCTGGAGCAATCACTCCAACACTTTAAGTGTCCATTATTGAAGCGTTGGACGATATTTACCCCGCTTTAGATCAATGAAACGTCATTCTCTGTCGATGTTTACGCATGAACTTACTTCTTTGTTGCTAACTGATCTTGTTACAAAATTTTCTTATTTTAATTTTACGCAAACGTTTGCGTTTACCGTCACAATCAGTATGATCCGTCACAGAATTTACAAATCAGTTTGATGAAGAGGTTTTTATGTTTGGTACCGCTACGAGCAAAAGTGCTACTCGAGTTTTACTTCTTGGTTCAGGTGAACTAGGTAAAGAAGTTGCAATTGAATGTCAGCGTTTAGGCTTTGAAGTTATCGCATGTGATCGCTACGAAAACGCACCCGCAATGCAAGTTGCTCATCGAAGTCATGTCATCGACATGCTTGATGGAGATACACTTCAAGCCATTATTGAACTTGAAAAACCGGATTACGTTGTACCAGAAATTGAAGCTATCGCGACTGATAAGTTAGTAGAGCTGGAAGCTCAAGGGCTAAACGTTGTTCCTACCGCTAACGCAACGAAGTTAACGATGAACCGCGAAGGTATTCGTCGCCTTGCGGCCGAGGAGTTAGAACTCACGACGTCTCCTTACAAGTTTGCCGACACGTTTGAAGAGTTTAAAGCAGCGGTAGAATTTGCTGGCCTGCCATGTGTATGTAAACCCGTGATGAGTTCATCGGGTAAAGGCCAAAGTGTCATGAAAACTGAAGATGACATTCAAGCGGCATGGGATTATGCACAAGATGGTGGCCGTACTGGTGCTGGTCGAGTTATCGTTGAAGGGTTCATCGACTTTGATTACGAAATCACGCTCCTTACGGTACGTGCGGTCGATGGTGTTCATTTCTGCCAACCGATTGGTCACCGTCAAGAAGAAGGAGATTACCGTGAATCATGGCAGCCTCAAGCAATGACAGACACTGCGCGTAAAGCTGCTGAATTCAGCGCAGAAAAAGTAGTGAACGCACTTGGTGGCTACGGTATATTTGGTGTTGAGCTATTTATTAAAGGTGACAAAGTGATCTTTAATGAAGTATCCCCTCGCCCACATGACACTGGTTTAGTTACTCTTATATCTCAAGAGCTTTCAGAGTTTGCGCTTCACGTTCGTGCATTTACTGGCATGCCGATCAACACGATTAAGCAATATGGTGCTTCAGCGTCTGCCGTAGTACTCGGGCAAGGAACTTCAAATAACATCCGTTACGAAGGCCTTAATGAAGCGTTAGCTATGCCTCAAACACAGATTCGCTTGTTTGGTAAGCCTGATATTGATGGTCGCCGCCGTTTAGGTGTTTCACTTACACGTCGTGACAGTGTTGATAAAGCTATTGAAGATGCAATCGAAAGCGCTCAGAAGATTAAGATAACGTATTAAGTTCACCGAATAACGAGCTTATCTGGCTTTAGCTAGCGCCAAACAAAAAGTCCTAACCACCATTGTTATATCAATAAATTGTTTTGTTCAATGAGTGAGTTAGGATTTTTCTTTTTAAAGGTGTGTCTAAATGAGTACTATCTTTGTTCGATTAGCCACACTTCTTCGGCAAATCGACTCAGACCTTTTTTTACTCTCTTTGGATGGTTCTCATCTGCATCGTCACGATATAAATGTGTAATCTTATAATCTGAGAATAGGGTTTCAACCTCACTTTTAGGAACACTAAAGGGAGGGCCTGCCATTTCATCTTGAGCATAATCTAACGTGACCAACAAAATACGACCATTTTGCGAGAGCTTCGATTTAATCAATTCTACATATTGCCCACGCATAGCTTCAGGCAAAGCAATCAAAGCAGCTCGATCGTATACAATGTCCACGTTCGCAACGGGTGCGGTAAATACATCACCTGCGTAAATCGACAGTTCATCAAACTGATACAATTCATGTTGCCCATTTAATGTGGTGACCATTGGCGTGTAAAAATGCTCTGCAAAAAATGAACGAACGGCAATATTACTAAGTTCAACACCCTGAACCTCGTCATGTTTAGTGGCTAACCATACAAGATCTTCTGATTTACCACAGAGTGGGACAAACACAGAGTCACTTCTTTTCGGCTCAGTCTGAGACCAATATTGAACCAACAATGGGTTTACATCGTCTAAATGGAAGCCGATTTGATTTGCTGCCCACTTATTATGCCAAAACTCAGGATCTTGCATCAATTTACCTCAATATTATGATAACTCGACGCTCTGGGATAACGTTTCCGAGAGCGCTTTTACGTTGAGTTTATCGTTCATTTTGAGGGCTGACTAGCCATAAGTTAGCACTAAGGTCTATTCACCAACGTTTACCAGTTTGAGTTGATCCACTAATGCGCTGATTACGGTCTCATCGGTGGCGTTTGCAACATCGATAATACCAAGCTCATTCCAGCCTAAGTTATTAATAACGACATCTGTTTGACCACCACCTTCGTCTGTCACAGATAGCGTCGTACTTGCTGCGTCAAACGGGTCATTTTCATCATCGACAACGTTCACCTCAATGTTAGCGAGTAAATCCGCCATGCTCGGTGAACCGGTTAACAGATCACTTATGTCGATGGTATCTTCACTGGGATCAAAATCACCAATGGTTTTTATCACCGGATTGGCAATAGTGCCCGACTGATCAGCCATAAGGTAGAATAGATCTTCATCTGCACCGCCCATCAGAGTTTCACTGTTTGATGTGCCTGATATCGTGTCTTTCCCTTCATGACCAAATTGATCTGAAATCACAACCTTTTGTTCGCTCGCTAGGTGACTGAGTAGCGCTTCATCCGTCCACCCAGTGGTATCTGTTTCTGCCAAATCATTTAGAGCCACTCCTTGAAGAATAACGGTTTGTACTAAGTCACCGTTCGCATCATTAAGCTCAATGTTTACTTCATCATTCTGTTCAGTGAGGACTACTCTCTGAGCAACTTCTGCTGATGCCCATACATCACTAGCGTTTACGAATTCACTAAGATCTAAAATGTCATTTAGCACGTCAAAATCTTTCACGTAATCGACGCCCGGAGTCAGAGGTGTTCCAACAGTGGTGTCACTCCAAGAAAATGTATCTTTTTGGTTTACGTCACTTAAATCAGTTGGTCCGCCCCATAGCCATTCATCAGCAGTTGTGGCATTTAAGATATCGTACCCTTCACTGCCTTGTACAAGACGGTTACCCATAACCGTCACGGTAATGGTCTCTTGCGTTGTCTTCACACCATCAGATACTTCAACAATAAACGCTTCAATATCAGTAGTATCAGACGGTAGATTATTTGTTGATCCGGCCGTTAGAGAATACAACCACGCTCCTGTAGCGACATTAAAGCTCAGGGTACCGTATTGGCCCACATTACTGCTTATTAGTTGCCACGTGAGGCTTGAGTCATCGGTTTCTGTATCAGTGGCGCTGACGGTACCAGAGACTTCATTGGAATAGTCTTCTTTTACTTGCCCTGTAACGGTGCCCGTTATGATTGGGTTATTATCGGTACCTTGGATATTAACGGTGATTATTTGAGAGCCCACTCCACCATTATCATCTTCTACATAAACGGTAAAAATGTCGCTGACCAGTTCATCTTTAAGTAGTAGCCCTGCATCTATATCAAGTTGATACTCCCACTCTCCACTCGCGAGGTTTAACGTAAGTTCACCAAAGTTACCCTCCGCTGATTGAGCATTACCCGATAAATAGAAGGTGTGTGTGTCTGACGTATCGAAATCATCAGCAACTAATGTCCCAACTGCGTTTGTCGCTACGCTGTCAGAATCTATCATCCCTTCGATGTCGCTTTCAGCTAAAGATACGATGGGAAGGTCATTGGCACCATTGATGACAATAGTGATTGATAAACTCTCAGAAACATCATTATTTGCATCAATTGCTTGTACTTGAATCGTATCAGTTAACGTTTCACCTACAGCAATGGCTTCTACGGAAGGGTGCAAGTCATTAACCACATAAGTCCACTCACCTTCAGTGTCAATCGTTAGTGTGCCATAGTCTCCGGCTTCTGCTACACCGTATGTGACACCGTCACCCACATCAGTTTCATCAGCCGTTAACTTCCCGCTCGTACTGCTCGCCGATGCCTCTTCTACCACTCCTTGTGTATCGCCAGACAATATAGGTGCATCATTTGAGCCTGTAACCGTCACTGTAATAACTTGGCTAGCTTCAGCACCAAGGTCATCGCTCGCATAAACAATAAAGCTTTCAGTGACTTGCTCTCCTTCGGCTAGTGCTTGTAAGTGCGGTTCGTCATTGTAAATGGTATAGCTCCACTCCCCGAGAGCATCAATGATAAACAGACCATAAGTACCATTTAGACTTTTTGCTTGAAACGTAACGGTATCACCAGAATCTTCATCCTGACCGATCAGTTGTAGGGTTTGAGTGATATGGTTATCTTCACTAACACTCGCCACGTTAACACCAGAAATGGTAGGCGCTTCGTTGACTCCATTAATGGCTACGACAATCTCTTTTTCAGACTCTAGACCAAACATATCGACAACTTTAACGGTAAATGTCTCCTGTAAAGGTGCAGAGTCTCTACCGTTCAGCTCGATTAATGTCGTCAGCGTTTCGTCTATGTTATAGGTCCACGTCCCATTTTCGTCTAAGGAAAATACGCCATAATCCCCTGATTGAGACATCGCATGCCATGTATGGGAATCATTAGTATCGATATCCCCTGGTGCGAGTTCACCACTGATCGTCGATACGCTGTTTGCATCGGTACTACCAACCAATGTACCTGTGATATTCGGTGCGTCTTCACTACCTTGTACATTGACGACAATCTCGAGTAACTGCGGAACGCCTTCACTATCAACCACCGTTTTACCGTTGTTATCAACGACGAAGAAGGTGAATGTGTCTTGATCTTCTTCATCTTTTTGTAATGATTGCACCGCTTCACTGCTGTTGTTTAACGTGAACTGCCAGTTTCCATCGCGATCTAGGGTTAAGTCGCCATATTCACCAGAGCCTTCAACTAACACCCATGTTGCAGAAGTGCCAAGCCCAGTAGGGATATCTAACGTGCCACTGCAAGTGAAGTCACCATCGCTGTTATCACCGTCTTGATCATCCACATCTTCTTTTACTGTCTGTTCATCAAGTACCGTATCTGCAAGCTGAATATCTTCAAAGGAATCAAAACTACCACTCGGTACGTAAGCATTATCTTGCGTTCCTTCAATATTGATGGTGATAGATTGAGTAATGACGCCATAAAACTCATCAATCGCTATAACAGTAAACGTTTCTGTATGTACGTCACCCTGTTGTAGTGAATCCAATAATTCAGAACTGGCTTCAAATGCCCAATCGCCTGATTCTTCAATAGCCAAATCACCTAGGTTCCCTACGTAATCAAGCTCTATAAAGCTAGGCACATCGTCATCATCAATATCGGCTAACGTTAGAGTTCCAACGATTTCACCATCGACGGGTTCAGAGCTAGAAGCAGGGTAATAGCCCCCCTCCTCAGAGTCATGTTCAACCATCGGGTCAAAATTCACTTTGCCTTCAAGATAAGTTGCATCCGGAACAATCTCAAAATTAGTCGTATTCAACTCAACCGGGGCTGCACTGCCTACTTTTACATTAAACGTCGCGCTACCCGGTCCGGCCTCGTTATCATGGAATGCAGTAACCGTATACCAACCAGACGCTTCCGGTGTAAATTCTGCGGAGTTATAACCATCGCTCCCGACGCTTCCCCAAGTTTCAGAAACAAGTGTCTCGCCGCCGATTTCAAGTCTAAATGAATCATCCGCAACACCACTAAACACATATGTCTCATCGGCATCCAAGTAGACGAGATCCGTCAACATACTTGATACATTAGTAATCGACGGTGAATGACTTGTCTTAAGGTCTGGTATTTGAACCACTTCAGATGAGTCTGGTGTACCCGCAGATTCAATAATTTGCTCTATTGTATCTGGCGCTACTCCGTTACCTAAATTGAACGGTAATACCAAATCTTGCCATTGCTCGAGCAGGAATCCTTCAACGATTTCCTCAATCACTTGGCCTTCAACGAAAGTTCCCGATGACTCCCCTGTAACCGTGGGAAGATCATTCGTTCCTTTGATAATAATTGTGACATCACGACTATCGGTCTCACCTTGACTATCTTCTACTTCAACACTAAACGTTTCACTCAACGTCTGATCTGGGTTGAGTTGCTGAATTTCGTCTAAATGGTTGCTTAAGTGATAAGTCCAACGGCCTGATGATTCCAAAACAAAGTAGCCATAATCACCCGCGATGTGGCTTTGGGTCCAAGTATGGGTGTCGTCAGCATCTGGATCCCCGTGGTTCAGGTCACCCGAGAAGCTTGCCGTATCTTCTGCGATCGTTTTAGTTAGGTTACCTACAATATTTGGAGCGTCATTGTTCCCTTCAATGTCGATAATGAAATCTTTAATCGAAACCTTACCGAATTGATCGACCACTTTTATCTGAACGCTATCAAGCAAGCTATCGTCTTCATCTAGCTCATTTACCGCGTCTTTCTGATTGTTTAATGTGTATTTCCAATCACCCGCTCCATTCAAGGTAAAGTCACCGTAACTAGGGGCACTGATAACACTCCATGATGTGCTATCACCGATATCAGGGTCACCGGAACCGAAGGTGCCCGAGATACTATTAGCAATGTCGTCTTCTACAATTGGCGGAGCAATACCAAGTTCTATATCAGGATCAGTATTCACGCCCGCCACAGAAATATTAACGTTGACAAACTCCTCTGCCCCAACTGAGTCGGTTACTTTTACTTGGAATGAATCTACCTCGGTCGTGCCTGGTGGAATCGATAACGTACTTAACCGAGTACTATCTAGAATGTATGACCACTGACCTTCATCGCTAATCGTCAGAATTCCATATTCACCGTTAGTTTCTCCGTCTTGATCTTCCCCGACAATTTCCCATGAGTGGATGTCATTAACGTCGGTATCTAACGCAAGTAACGTCCCCGTCGTGGTACTTTTTTCTGGAGTGGCTTCAATAACACTGCCGGTCGTTGCCCCAGTAATCGTTGGAAGGTCATTATCACCAGTAATCGTAATAGTGATCGCTTCTGTGTCAGAAGCATTGTTTGAGGAGTCATCATCATAAGTATCGTCTGTGACTTTGACGGTAAACGTTTCTGTTAGCGTTTCACTAGGCAGGAGAGCTTGAACAGAAGCATGTTCATTTTGGAGTGTGTACGTCCACTTCCCAGCATCATCTACTTCAATAACACCATATTGTCCTTGGGTGATTTGAATTTCCCACGAGTGCTGATCGTTACCATCAACATCTCCATGTTCTAATTGACCGTTAGCACTAATGAACGCTGCTGAATCTTCTGTCACGGATCCCGTGGTAACACCGGCTATTTCCGGTTCGTCATTTTTCCCATTAACGGTCACCATGATTTTTTGAGTATCGATCTGATTGTGCTTATCAGAAACCTGCACATAGAAGATATCTTGATAGGACTGCCCAAGTGATAAAGCTTGAGTACTTTCAGCTTGCTCATCCGTGGTATCCAGTGTGTATGTCCATACACCACTGCTACTTAACGTTAGAGTTCCGTGCTCGCCAACTGGATCAGTCGTGATCGTCCATGTATGCGTTTCATTAACGTCAGGATCACCAGTTACAAGCGTGCCACTTCGTACCTTATTACCTGCATCCTCATTGATTGATTTTTTCCAGCTACCGGAAATTGAAGGGGTATCATTTTGACCAAGTATATCGACATTAATATCAAACGTGTGTGTCCCTTCGTTTCCATCATCGACTACTGCGGTAAATGTTTGTTCACTGTATAACTCGCCCTGTTCGAACGACTGTACTTTTGTTGGGTCGAGTGTATATTCCCATTCCCCTTGTTGATTGATAGTGATCGAACCATATAAACCGTCTCCATCGCCTTGAATCGACCATGCGTGATCATCATTGAGATCTACATCTGCAACGGTCAAAGTACCATCTGTCGTTTGGACTAAGTCTTCAACAGTAAACCCACTATCGTCCCCAGAAATGACGGGGAAATCATTAGTACCTTGTATTGTGACCACTATGTTTTGCTGATCGACACCACCTAACCCATCAGCTACTTCTACAACAAACGTTTCAATGACAGTATCATCGGCCGCCAAACTTTGAGCTGCATCGTTATCGAGTTCATAAGTCCACTTACCGTCTTGGTCAATGCTGATTTCACCGTAAGGAGACTCTGTACTTCCTACAATTTTCCATGTGTGTGACGCACCATTATCGATATCTGAGGCTAGTAAAGTACCGCTAATCTGAGTGGTTAATTCTTCTTGTACTGACCCAGAGAGCACACCACTAATCTCTGGTGCATCGTTTGTACCATTAATGGTTATTTCTATTGTATGCGTAGTTCCATCATTGCCCTGTACATCAAACCGCTCAATCTTCTGCTCTCCAACGGCTAAATACTGCACTTGGCTATTGCTGATGTTGAATTCCCACGCGCCATCTTCATCAATGGTTAACGATCCAAGTACCGTTCCTTGCGGAGTCACACTATTTATTTTAAAGACCGATTGGTTTTGGTCATCATCGGTTATCGTTAGCTGCCCTTGCTCTGTTAACGTAGTGGCATGTTCGTCTTCAATAACGTCGCCAGAAGCGTCACCCGCAATTTGAGCCGTGTCGTTGATACCATTGATCGTCACATCGATGGTATGTTCCGTTCCATCAACAGAGTAAACAGTGAAGCGCTCTAGCTTAGTCTCGTCCTCACCAAGATATTGGACCTTATTGTTGTCCACTTGGTATTGCCAGTTACCTTCTTCATCTATTTCTAATGTACCCAACACACCATCGCTACTTGTTACTTTTTCAGTATCAAATGCCGCCTGTTGTTGGTCTTCATCTTCAACATCTAGCTTTCCGGTCTCTTCTAAAAGCGCGTCATCGTCATCTTCCGTTACCGACCCTGTCGCGGTACCGGTTATCACCGCTTTTCCATTAATACCAGTAATCTCAATCACGATACTGTGCTGTGTGCCATCGTCGCTCTGAACTGTGAAAGTTTCTTCTTTAGTTTCGCCTTCACCCAAGTACTGCACTAAAGAGTCAAGCACGCTGTATTGCCATGCTCCTGCCTCGCTAATACTCAATTCCCCTAGAGCATCTAACGGAGAGACAACGCTTTCAACATCAAAAATCGATTCACCCTGGTCAACATCGGTTGCTGTGAGCACACCGGAATCAGTTAAGCTATGTGCGCTGCCTTCCAACACGTCACCTATCGCATCACCTGTAATGACAGCGGCGTTATTAATTCCAGTAATCGTGATTTCGATAGTGTGCTCTGTTCCATCGTCACTTGAGGCGGTAAACGATTCCGTTTTCGTATCACCTTCACCGAGATATTCAACAAGCCCATTGGCAACACTATAGTTCCATTGCCCCGACTCACTAATAGTTAATACGCCCAGAACACCGTCTTGTGCAACAACACTTTCAACATCAAACATTGACTCACTGTTGTCTGTATCATCAACGAGCAGTAGACCTGATTCGGATAGCATTACTGAGCTATTTGACTCAACAACCTCACCAGAAGCTACGCCAGTTATTACAGCAGAGTCATTGATCCCTGTAATCGTAATATTGATGGTCTGTTCGGTGCCATCGACACTGCTAACGGTAAAGCTCTCCAGTTTGGTTTCGCCTTCACCCAAAAACTGAACAGCGCCATTATCAACCGAATATTCCCACGCCCCATCTTCATCAATAGTAATGGAACCCAGAGCGCCTAAGGATGAAATAACACTAGCGATATTGAATTTAGACTGGTTTTGATCATCATCAGAAACTAACAACTGACCATTGTCAGTAAGGGTTACAGAGCTAAAGTCTTCCAACACTGAACCTGACGCTTCGCCAGTGATAATAGCAGTATCATTAACGCCTGTAATCGTGATGGTTACAACATGTTCCGTTCCATCAATCGAAGTAAGTGTGAAGCTTTCAATTTTGGTTTCACCTTCACCAAGGTACTGCACCAAACTATTATCCACTTGATACTGCCAATCACCTTCAGAACTTATTTGTAATGTTCCTAAAGCTCCGTCACTACCAGTAACCGATTCTGTATCAAACGCTTCTTCAGCTTCTCCATCGACATCACTTAAGCGCAGTGAACCGTTTTCTGAAAGGAGCAATAAATCGTTGTCTTCGAATGAAAAATCTTCAATAACATTCTCTTCCGCATCGCCTGATATCACAGCAGCGTCATTAGTCCCGACCACTGTAATAGTGACTGTTTGTTCTTCACTCGGTAGACCATCATCATCAATACTGACATAGGTAAATGTCACCACCAGTGTCTGATCTTCTGGCAAGTAATCAAAGCCTTCGCTCGCATCAAACGTGTATGAACCGGTGCTATTAATTACCACTGACCCAAGAGTAGGTGCTTGAACGAGTTGATAATCTACAATTGAGCCATCAATGTCGGTTGAGACAGGGAGTGTTGCAACTAACACTTGATTCTCGTTTATCGAGTTTTCATCGTCGTAAGCGACAGGTGCATCATTTACCGATTGAACGATAATTTCGACACTGGCTTCTTGTATCCCGTTCAGCTGGCCACTTCCATCGTCCACACGATATGACAACACGCCTGCGATCTCGCCATCGTCACAATCTTCAGGAGCATGAAAGCATATTTCAGAGAGCTCACTTAACGTTAATGTGTCACCAATACTGATCAATGAACCGTCTAAATGACTGATTAAACCATGTACTGGTAATGCCGTAATGGTGATCACTAGAGTTGTGCTGTCTGTATCAAATGGAACGTTTAGCCCTAGTAAACTCGCTCCTGACTCTTCTGAAAATGTTCTGGTTTCACTAAATACAACCGGGGCTGAATTTGTTCCTTTAAAAGCAGGATCGTCAAATAAAGAAATTTCGTCGCTTTGTGTACTTTCCGTATTAGCATCCGTTTCAAAATAGGTTTTGGCTATAGTTTCACTACCATCTCTTTCAATTGTTTCCACATTGACCAACTGACTACTGTTGATAGCGTTAGCCGCTGTTGCAAATTCATCAAGTTGGGTTGGATCTAAACCTTGCTCCAAAATTGAAAATAACGCTTCTGCATCCTCATGGGGGATAACATCAAGATTCAAAAGCTTTGTGTCTGAGCCATCCTTTGTCATCGCTTCAAACTTTTCACGAGTAATCTCAATATCACCAGACTGTAGCGGTTCTCCTTCCGTTAGTAGTACTAGCTCTCCGTTTTGTTTGATTACAATTTTTGCATCAACCGGTAATTGAATTAGTTTACTCATGGTGACTTCCTTGGTTAGACGTGACGCAGGAGCCTCAACAACAATCCTTATTGGAACAAGGCTTAGAAGTCATTAGGTAGCAAAATACGAACCAATATTTATTTGCTTATTTATCATAAGGATAGATGTAATTACTAGATTACAATTAGGTT
The DNA here is from genome assembly GCF_050337265.1 of Vibrio lamellibrachiae. Taxonomy (NCBI): domain Bacteria; kingdom Pseudomonadati; phylum Pseudomonadota; class Gammaproteobacteria; order Vibrionales; family Vibrionaceae; genus Vibrio; species Vibrio lamellibrachiae. Next base: position 11,829 of record NZ_JAKJSU010000004.1, on the reverse strand, counting down.
TTCTATTTTGTTTCTCAATTTGAGAATCATTAAACCAAACCTAATTGAAGTGCTGATGTGACGCTATTACGAAACGAAAAAAACGAAATAATATTCGAATCTGACTGAAGTGTTCATGTTCCATTAATACTCGAAGTTTATAATGGCTCTATATTGTGGAATTTAGACATAGACAGCTGGTTTGACTCATTTTCTATGTGATCTAAGACACAACCCAAGCAACGTATATATCACTGGTATTGTTTTTTTATTCGCTGACCCCATATATGTATTAGCTGCTTAAAATGGTTGTTCTTAGTGTCTTTTAAATACACTTTTTACTAAGTCACCATCCTTTAAGGAGAATGAATGAACGTATTTCTTCGTACGACAGCAATCATGCTATTTATGCTGACTCGTACACCTGCATTCGCTGCACTTCCTGTTGTGCCGAACAGTGATGACAAGCATTCACCAAGTCATAATGAAGTTTGTGCTAAGTTATTCAAACATAACCTCAGCGGCCTTTACGGCATTCCTTCAACAAACGTTACACCTCTTCAACCTCATTCGGATTTTGATACTCTTTATAGCAAATCTCACCAAGCTCAGTTTGAACTTGAAAACATCTGTAATAGTACCGCGCTACTGACTCAAACAAACGCTTACTTTGCAGGCATTAAATCATCTCACCGTGCTCAAGAGAAAATCAAACATGAGCTTGGTGGAAAAGTTGAACGCATCACCGACATTGCAAGAGCAACCATTGTTGCTGATGATGTTGAGAGCTTGATGGAAGTATATGAAGCACTCGATAGAGAAACAGATATCGTAAAAGTGAAGAATCGCTTTAAAAATCCGGCACCTTCTGGCTACCGCGACCTTAACCTATTAGTAAAACTTCCAAAAACTAACATTGTTGCAGAGGTTCAGCTTCACCTTAAAGCTATTGCAGACGTAAAAAATGGCCCCGAGCATGATCTCTATGAAGTTATACAAAGTATTGAACGTACGGCCGCTTCTGAGCAACGTGATCTGGTTCAGTTCGAGTTAACCAAAATTAACAAGATGAGAAGCCAATCACTACAGATGTATCAAGATGCATGGCAACCGTACATTACTACCCATATCAAAGCAGCGTAATTATCACGTCGACTTAAATACTAGCCAAATGCCTTATCGCATTTGGCTTTTTATTGTCAATAACCGTCATAGAAAGTGTTAAATTTACTATGTAAATCGATGTTGATTTCATGATCAATCCCAAGCTATTCCACTTGGCTGTAAGAATCTATTTCCTGCCATCAGCTTGCTATTCAGTTACTTTTGTTACATTAAAACAGCACTCAGACATTGATTAAGACGTTGTTTTAACTTACATTTCCACGCTCAACAATTTGTATTCTATGGTACTACGATGACACACCCAATTATCCGTGACTTGGAAAGCCGTTACACGACAAAACAATACGACCCTTCTAAGCGCATTTCTAAAGAAGACCTTGATGTTCTACTAGAAGCTATTCGATTATCAGCTTCATCAATAAACTCTCAACCTTGGAAGTTTATTGTAATTGAAAGCGATGAAGCTAAACAAAGACTGGAGGATACTTTCGCGAATAAATTTCAATTTAATCGTCCTCACGTTAAATCATCTTCGCATGTCATTTTATTTGCTCATAACCCTCATTATAATCGCGATGACTATGCAAAGGTTGTAGATAAAGGGATTGAAGACGGCCGCACTAAAGTTGAAGACCGTGAAGCCGCATTTGGTGGTTTTGTTTTTGCTGAGCTAAACACCGATGAAACGGGTAACACCGCCGATTGGACGAAGTCTCAAGTGTATTTGGCACTTGGCAATACATTGCATGTACTTGCTCGCTTAAATATTGACTCGACCCCTCTAGAAGGGATTGATTCTGAGCTGATTAACCAAGAGTTTGCAAACGAGCTTGGTGGCTATGAGTGTAATGTTGCTTTGGCTATGGGTTACCATAATGAAGTTGAAGATTTTAACGCGAACTTACCTAAATCTCGCTTACCGTTTGAAGATGTGATCACGGTTCTTTAAGGTAAGTAATGTGATGCTTATTTCCTACCAAGTTAGGAGCTAAGCATCCTTTACCCACTCATTTATAAACTTCCCCTTCATATATCAGTATCTCGTTGCTTTTTACTAACGCTTGCAAGACAATAGCCCACCAAAATTTTCTATTGAGTAAGCAAATGACTCCTGCTATTTATCTTGTTAAAGGCCGTGATAAGTCTTTACGTCGCAAACATCCTTGGGTTTTTTCTCGTGGTATTCAACGTGTTGAAGGTGACCCACAATCTGGAGAAACCGTCGATGTATACGCAAACGATGGTAAATGGTTAGCGAAAGCGGCTTACTCTCCTACTTCTCAAATTCGTGCTCGTGTATGGAGCTTTGAGAAAAGAGACATCGATAAAGCGTTCTTTGTAGAGAAAATTCAACAAGCTCAGTTACTTCGTGAAGATATTATTGAGCGCGACGGTTTAACAGGTTATCGCTTGATTGCAGCAGAGTCAGACTCTCTTCCTGGCATCACCATTGATAAGTTTCAAAATTACCTAGTTTGTCAGCTTCTTAGTGCAGGCGCAGAGCTTAACAAAAGCGTATTAGTTGAGGCTCTATTAGAGTGCTTCCCTGAGTGCAATATTTATGAGCGTTCAGATGTCGCGGTACGTAAGAAAGAAGGGTTAGAGCAAACGGTTGGTGTTCTTCATGGTGATACGCCTCCTGAATCTGTCATCATTGAAGAGAACGGCGTTAAAATCAGCGTTGATATCATCAACGGCCATAAGACAGGCTTTTACCTTGATCAACGTGACAGCCGTCAACAGTCGATGAAATACGTAAAAGACAAAGACGTTCTTAACTGCTTCTCTTACACTGGTGGTTTTGGTTTATACGCGCTTAAAGGTGGCGCAAAGCGTGTTATTAACGCTGACGTTTCGCAACCAGCGCTTGATACTGCTAAGTACAATGCGGAGATCAATGAATTTGATATCTCGAAAAAGCGCGCTGTTTTCTTAAACGCTGACGTATTCAAATTGCTTCGTGAATACCGCGACCAAGGCACTAAGTTTGACGTTATCGTAATGGATCCACCTAAGTTTGTTTCGAGTAAAAACAACTTAACGTCTGGCGCGAACGGCTACAAAGACATCAACATGCTAGCGATGCAGATCCTTAAACCGGGTGGCACACTACTGACGTATTCTTGTTCTGGCTTAATGGGCGCAGATCTGTTCCAAAAAGTAATTGCGGATGCAGCCCTTGATGCAGGCCGTAGCGTGAAATTTGTAGAAAGATTTGAGCAAGCCGCAGATCACTTGATTGATACAGCCTACCCTGAAGGTTTCTACTTGAAAGGTTTTGCTTGTAAGGTGCTTTAAGGCATTAAAAAAAAACAGGTAAAAGAAAGCCCGAAGTTCTTAATAGAGCTTCGGGCTTTTTGTTTGTGTTGGAGAGTTAGGTTAAGGGCCTGTCGGCCCTTTATTCTAGTCTCTAAACCTCATAATTTACCATTAGACTTTTCAAGAAATCAACCGATTCATTACCACCTTCTAGAGGGATATTTTCAAGGCCAAACTCATTTACTCCATCTTGTAAAACAATTACTTGCGTATCATTACCGTGCTCAACAGTTAGTTTAACATCGTCGTCATCAACAGAAACAACAATATCACCAAGCAATTTGTCCATTGCAGTTCCAGATTCTTCACCGACTAGCTCTGCGAAATCGAGTCTATCTTCGCCTTTAGTAAAGTCAGTAATGACATCTTCATGAGTTGAGAATGGTTCATCTACCCATTTAAATGCATCATAACCTTCACCACCAGTAAGGATGTCGCGACCTTCGCCACCAATTATAGTGTCATTTCCGCCTTGACCATAAATAACGTCATTGCCTGCACCACCATTGAGTATATCGTCACCACCTTTAGTGCCACTGGCACCTAACACTTCATGATTATCGGTAATAAATTGATATATCGTCTCTTCGGTGTCACCACGCTTATATAAACCGTCTAAAGAGTCAACTCCAGCAAGTGTATTTAGAGCACCACCGTTTAGAGCGTCACCAAAGATAATGTCATCACCTTTGTTTCCGTTGAGAGTATCTTCGCTTAGGTCTTGAGGTTTAGAGGTTGATAGTTCGCCAATGAGGGCAGCGGCTAACATTGTGCCGTCGGTTACAACATCAACTTCCCCAAGTGGTACTTGTGTATATTCTATAATCTCAATTTCGGCTTCAAGACTAACCTCATCTTTAGGATCATCAGTAACATTATCCAAAGTAATTGAAATACGATATGTGCCTTCTACTGAAAGGTCTAAGTCTGTATCAGATCTTGAATTAATTGGTCCATGCACAGCACTCCACTTTTCACCATCATATCGTTCAACTTTCCATGTAAACTTATCACTCGATGCTAAACCACCTCCACTACCTGTAGAGAAACCTAGATCTAAAGATGCTATTTGATTTGTGGCTATCGTAAACTCGTCACTGATATCAGTCGCTGCAGGTTCGTCATTAAACACGGTCACGACAAGGCTCTGAGTCGTTTCACTGACAATAGTACCTTCTCCAATTGTCGTAAATGCACCATCAGCTACGTCTGAATTATCAAACATACGAAGTGTATTGGTTTCATCTACGTCAGTTGCGATGCCAATTGCACGAACTTTGCTCACTGACGCTAGGTTATTATAGGCATCTAGCGCTCGAGCAATATCAAGTTCGTCCGTTGAACTGCCAGAGCTAGAGTCGTCTCCGATATATGTCGTTGGTTTGCCATCAGTTACCATCAGTGTGATATTTTCTGAGTCATTACCTAAACCATCGATCCAAGCTTCAGCACTCTTAAATGCAGCTTCATAGTTTGTTGAACCACCTGTAGATAGAGTATTAATAGCTGTTTCAATATCATCCCATTTCCCATTTTGTATATCAGATTGAGATATAACAATTGGATCTGAAGCTATGTTTGCAAACCCAATGATGGAAAGATTTATCGTTCCTTCGTGCGTATCAAGGCCTTTTACAAAATTCAATAATGATTTCTCTAACAATGTAATTCGCGATCCTTCCATACTCCCAGAAGTATCAGCCAGAATAGCAATGTTGTAGTTAGTTGCAGGAGTGATAGTTACTTGATCCCCACCAGTATCTCCAATGATGACATCATCGCCACTCTTACCATCTAGCGTATTTGGCTCAGAAGTGCCTACTATTAACTCGGCCGGAGAAACTGTAGCAAATTCAGTGTCAGAACCTGTTGTCCTAGTGTCATTAGCGTCAACCGATGTTGCTGAAGCAGTAATATTAAAGTCAGGGTTACCTTGATAGCTGTTTGGAACGACTATCTCAGCAGATACCGAACCAGATAAGCCATTTGCAGCAATGTTCAAATCAACAGTATACGAACCATCTTGATTTGGTGTTTGCGTCTCACCATCGATCACTAAAGATACACCTGAAGGGATACCTAAAATTTCTACTACATTACCTAGAGACTCACTACCATCAATATCAGCCAAATCAACTTTAATATCTAATGGCAGTATTGTTGCAGATGGATCTACGGGTGTTAATTCGCCAGTAACACTATCAATCGAGAATATACCATCCTCAAATTGAACATGTTCAATAGAATGAAGAGCTTTTGTTGCAACTTCTGCTCCACCACCAAGGTCCTCTAATCGTTTAAAATCGAACCAAATATCATTTACTTCGTGATACCCAGGCCCTCTGTCTATTTCATAATCAGAAGATAGACCCGGTAAAACAGCAATATCCTGCCCTTTATTTCCATATAAACCATCATTACCTAAACCAGAAACTAAGACATCATCCCCAAAGCCTGCAAATAGGCTATCAGCTTGATCACTATCACTCCCAACGAGAATGTCATTATCAGAATCATCAAGGTATTCGCTTGAATGTATTGTATCCCCACCACCATTCCGACTTACGAGATAATCGTTACCACTACCTTTATAATCGCCATAGAACAAGTCCTGAGAATTAGATTCATCCACTCGTTCATTATCAATTCCGAACTTAACTTTATCGAAGTTTCCACTTTGGAATTGCTCTGTTGTTATACCTTCAGATTTAAATCCATTATCAAAGTATGTTGCTGTGCCAATCTGAACATTAACGATAGGAGCATCAGCTTCCGGAGTGACATCAATAGTTAGAGTCTGCTTTTCAGATGAGTTGCCGTCTTTACTTACAACAAAATCAAATGAAGCGTAGTCTTCTTTCTGATCCCCAACACCATCTGCAACAAAATCGGTTTCGTTACCAGACTCATGTAAATCAGGGGTGAAACGAACAGACCCTCCTTCAATAAGGGCCGCTGGAATAACGTGACCTTCAGTAACCTCTTCCCACTTATCTGGTGACGTTTCTATTTCAAGAACGCCATCAACAGGCAAAGACTTCACTGTTAATTCAACTGAGTTATCCGTTATTCCAAAATGCGCTAAATTAAGAACAATAGGTTGATCTTCTAGAGTGTCTATTTCATTGCTCGCAGCATCTGGAGTGTCATCAACAGCGATTATTTTAATTGTCGTTGTTGCAGTATTAGACTGCTGGCCCAAGTTATCATAAGCAGTAAATTCTATCGTTCTGCTAGTCTCACTTGGGTCATTACTGGCATTAGTAAATTGAATCAACTTCAATGCCGCTTCAAATTCAGCAGCGGCTGTCTGACCGTTATTATTACTCAGAGTAAATAAACCGTTACTGTCTTCTGTAAGTGTCCAACCAGATGGCAGTGTAGAAGAATCTAAACCATCAAATGCAGTTGCATTTGATGGGTTAATTGTAATCTTAGAAATAATATCCTTATCATCAAAAACATCTACGTCTGTATCTACAATGGATACGCCTGAGTCGCCTTCAGTAAAGGTTGTATGGTAGTCAGCATCTGTGTTTTGTTGAATAACTTTAATGACTAAGTCGTTGAAGTCATTATCATCACCTGGCTTATGTTGATCATCGATTCTAATGACCAAGTTACCATCGTCATCAGTAGTTTTATCTAGCTGATGAAGAGCGTCTTTAGTCGTATAGATAGCGTCATCGCTAACCGTTCCATCAATTAATAATTCGCCTTTTTCGTTAATCTCAAGATTCTCTAGATGTTCTTTTACTAGAGAAGCTCCATCGGGAATTAGGAAGTATTCAATATTATCAAGCGATTCAACTCGGCCGATTTCAGAACCATCATCTACTTGCTTAGAGTCGGAAACGAGAACATGCAGTTCTTTGTTGCCAGTAGCTTCATCTAGAATGTAGTAACCAAAGACATTATTATAACCAGCATTTTCGCTAACAAACTCGAACTTATAATCATTGCCATCTAGGTCTATTGTAGGAACAAGATTATCTTCTTCTATGGTAACCGTAGACTCATCGCTGAAGTTACCGTCACTGTCAACTGCACGATAATCAAATGAATCACTCGCTTCTGTTTCTAAGTAGCGAAGCTCCCAGTTACCATTACCAATAGTACTTAAATCAACACTAGTGATTTGTGCACCTTCTGGAAGAGGTCCATCGACCGCTGTTAATGTACCACCGTCAATATCGCCTGAAGATGGAATTGTAATCTGGTGGAACAGCTCTACATCACCATTCGCTGATTTCTGGTAGGTAAATATTTTACTATCACTTCCATCTTCAGTATTGAAGTGAACGGTTATTTCAACACTAGATTCATTACCAGTATTGACACCAGATTCAAGACTTTCGTCAAACCATCCGCCTAATCCATCTAATCCAATTTTTACACTCTCAGCTGGTCGGCTACTAAAATCTATCGATATCGTTTCATTGCTTTGAATACCACCATCGTTCTTAGCACCTATTCCATAACCAACATGACTAGCATTCGGATCACCGAGGTACTGTACTAGCGGGCCATTTGACGAAGTTATCGTAACCTTATCACCATTTTCTAACGTCAAGACTCGTTCATCGCCCTTACTCGTAGCATCTCCCCAATTTAGGAAGTCTGAACTATTAGCATTTTCTTCATTCAATTGAGCATCTTTAACCCCGAGAATAAAGCCGTCAGAATCAGCATAAGGTTCATAATGAATTGAATTAGCGTCAAATTGTTTTTGACCACTATTACCGTAGAGGTGATCTTCTTCTACTAACTTAAACTCCCCATCTTCTGGGTCTTTATAGTAAAGCGTCCCATGATCTGGCAATTCAGTAATTACGATTTGTAGATTAGCGTTACTATCTGCGTCATCTTCTTCATCTGATATATGATCGTTAGGCGCTTTATTGTCACCATCGATTGGTGTTTTCGCCGTGTCGAAGACTATTTGGGTTTTAGCAGCTGAATTTACAGAATAAGTGAAGCTTTCAGATTCAGGTGGATTGTCACTATCATCATCTGTTTCATTGAGAGTTACCTCGATGGTACCAACAGTGTCATCGCCTTCACCATCTGTCCCTGTCGCTGTCACTTTAATCTTATGAGAGTTACCCGTTTCTTCGTAATCATTTGTATAAGCTGCAGCGCCTTCCTCAGTCAGGCTAATTTCTCCAGTTTTCTCATCCACTGCATAAAGTGGCTTATCGTCAATATAGACATTGTCGCCTTGCTTAATAGAATAAGTGATATTGGAGCCATCTTTATCAGAGGCTTCGACAGTACCTATCGTAGCACCAGCGACTTGGTTTTCTTCATAGTTGAACGAAATAGAGTCTGACGCAAAATTAGTGTCTTCATCATTTACGTTTAATTCACTTAACGTTACGTCAATAGTGCTAACTGTGTCTTCACCCTCACCGCTTGTGCCAGTTGCTGTTACTTTAATCGAATGAGAGTTACTGTCTTTCTCAAAGTCATTTGCAAAAGCTGCAGCACCATCAACAGTAAGGCTGATGTTACCATTTTGGTCGACAAAGAAATAAGGCTTGTCTTTGTTTGTATCGTCTAATGCGTATATGTTGTCTTCTTTAGCGATACTATAAACAATGTCATCACCATCAAGGTCTGTTGCTGTTACGTTACCAAGAGTAGCGCCTGCTTGAGCACCTTCTAGATATGAGATAGAAGATTCAGAGTCTTTAGAAAATTCTGTTTGGTTATCGTTAACATTTCTTTCTTCAAGCCTAACGTTGGTATCTACCTCAACAGTGCCATCATTAACAGTCACAACTAAGTTATGTTCATTAATTGGTCCTGCATCTTCGAAATCGTTAGCCGCTGCTTCTAAACCAGTTTCAGTCAGACGAATCTCACCTTGACTATTGATTTCAAACCAACCATTTTCATTACCACTCTTGATAACGAAACTAATTTCGTCGGCCGTGTTATCAATATCTGTTACTTCTACTTTGCCGATAGGAGTATTTTCATTAACCTCCGCCGTCATTTCCTCAGCATAGCTGAACTCATAACCGCCACCGTCAACGTTCTCATTGATGAACTCTGGTGCATCATTCACAGGTACTACTAGCAATGTAACAGTGGCATCGTCGGTACCGCCGTTGCCGTCACTAATGTCGTAGTCAAAAGATACTTCACCATTAAAGTCTTTGGCCGGATAGAACTTGATTTCAGTAACAACGTTGCCGTCTTTGACAAGTTCAATTCGACCTTGGTCGGAGTCAAGCTGATCAACATTGGTGATAGTTAACTTATCACCATCAACGTCGGTATCGTTACCCAATAGCTGCTCGGCTGAAATAACCAAAGGCTCACTAGAATCTTCTAGAATTGTTAAACCTGAACTCACTTGTTGAAGACTGATATTGTCTAGATAAGTACCACTGTTATCACCTGAAGTTCCTATCTCTTGGAATGAAATTGTATTGTCACCAGCTTCACCAACAACATGAAAAGTGTAAGTCGTCATGTTGTTGTCTGCAGGAGTAATGGTGTCAATCAGTTTACCGTTCCACATTACCTTCAATTCGGCAGTTGGGATCGCAACATATTTCGCCACATCTAAAGAGAGTACATAGACAGCACCATGTGTAATACCATTTACACTCTGTGAAATGGTTACGTTATCACCTGATTTTCCAGTACCTTCCATATCAATAGCATGCTTGATGTCAGTACCGACAATGTTGGCGTGACCAGTCTCAGAATCGACTAGTTCTACATTTCCATTTCCACTTTCGGTGGTAAATGTCCAGTCATCAAGCGCTTGTGCTTTTGATCCCCAACCAGGGCTTCCAGCCGCTGAAGTAAACTCTTCAAAACTACCGTTTAGAATAAGGTTATCGCCTAAACTATTTAGGTAATGGTCATCACCAGCCTTTGGTGGATCGTTAACTGGAGTGACGTTGAGTGTTACGGTAGCAGTATCAACACCGCCATTATCATCTGATATTGAATACTCAAACGTTGCTTCACCGTTAAAGTCTTTAGTTGGAGTGAAGGTAATTGTTTTACTGTTATAATCAACTACAAAACTACCGTTTACAGCGGTAGATACGTCTGTAATTTTTAAAGTATCTCCATCAATATCACTATCATTGCCAAGCAAGTCAGCAAAAGAAATAGTAATTGGCTCATCTTCTTCAGTAGTTAAATCTGGTTGTTTAATACCAGTAACAGAAATATTGTCTAGCAACGCACCCAGAGAGTCTGAAGCTCCACTACCCGCGAAGCTAATTTCAGTACTGTCACCTGTAACGTCAAAATCACCAGTAATTTGATACCAACCATTTACGTCGTCACCACTGATTTGAACATTGTGATTCTCACCGCCGGAAAGAGTACCATCAGCATGAACAGTGATAACCACTCCGCCAACGCTGAAAGTCATATCCGAAGAGCTATTGCCCCCATTGTGGCGAGGGTTATAATCGAACTCTACGCGTACGCTATCTTGGCCAGACGTATCAACATTCGTCGAGATCGACGTATTTTGATGAGCATCAAGCTCAGCTAGATAGTCTCCGTCCGTCGCTTTAGCGATTAGCCCATCATGTTGAACCTCTAAACCGTGTGTTGCATCCCACTCACCAAGTTGATCACCTTTCACAACGGTCCAACGCGAAGTTGTTGTCATATCTTCAAATGACTCAGTGAATAATAATGTTTCGTTTGGAGTGTCGTAATGATCGTTGATAGCAACAGGGCCGTCGTTTGTGCCTTCAACAACAACGTAGACTGTGCCAGTGCCTGTACCATCAAACGACGTAACCTCAAATTCCAGTGGGATTTTCTCACCTTTAGCAAGGGCTTGGAGTGTGTCACTGCCATTGTCGATGGTGAACGTCCAGTTGCCTTCTTTATCAACAGAAAACGTACCGTAATCATTTTTCTCTGTGTAAGGTTTAACCTCGGCTTCACCCGTGTCTACATCCTGAATAGCAAGTTGGCCTTCCGCGACTTGCTTACCCTCAGTGTTTTCTTTGACCTTACCACTGTCATCGCTAACCGTAGCCTTATCGTTGCTACCCAATACATCCACAGTGATAGTCTTACTTGCTGTTCCGTCCGCAGAAGTCACGGTCAATGTTTCTTGGAATTCTTGACCGTCGATTAAAACATCCGCTTTGTCRTTATCAAGCTCATAAGTCCAGCTGCCATCTTCTTTAAATGTAAATGTGCCGTATGTACCAGACAAATCAGCGGGTACATTAAAAAGACTTTCTCCTGCATCGGCGTCACTAACAGTCAGTTTTCCGCCTGCATCTGCATCGCCTTCAACATTGAAACCGGCTTCTGTCACTGATGTATCTTGTGTCCCTGTCTCTTCGATGGTTGCAAGATCATTGGTGCCTTTCACAGTAATTGTCACCGTGCCCGTACCTGTCCCAT